>CAVPKG010000011.1:0-385518 GCA_963705625.1 uncultured Actinomycetes bacterium | reverse complement strand
ACCGCGATCTATTTCGAGGCCCGCGGCGAGCCCGTCCGGGGCCAGATCGCCGTTGGCCAGGTCATCCTCAATCGGGTGCGCAGCCCGCAATTCCCGCAGACGATTTGCGGCGTCGTATATCAGGGCCAGATGGCGCCAGGCTGCCAGTTCTCCTTCGCCTGTGACGGGCACACCGACATGTCCGCGGCAGGATTCTCGACTCGGGCGCTCGCCCAGGACCTCCCCGCAAGATCACCTCAGGCCAGGTCTGGCTGCCCGGAGGTCGGCTATTCGACCTACTACCATGCCGATTACGTGCTGCCCGGTTGGGCCAGCGCCATGAACAAGATCGACTCGATCGGCCGGCACATCTTCTACAAGAAGCGGAACGAGCAGCCCTATGTCGTGCAGGCGGCGTCAGACACCCCTGCCATCGCCGGCGCCTCCGCGCCATCGCCAAGCGCGGCGACGATGTCTCTCGCCTCGTCGAGCCAGGTCGCTATCGCCGCCACTCCAGCGATAAGTCTAGCCGCGGCGCCGAGTGAGTAAGCGCGCCGACCGAGATCAGGTCGACGCCGGTCTCAGCGATTTTCCGAACAGTCTCTAAGGTCACGCCGCCGGACGCTTCGGTCGTCACACGGCCGTCGACCAGAGCCACGGCCTTGGCGAGCGTGGCGAGATCCATATTGTCGAGCAGCACGGCATCGACCGGAAGCGTAGAGCCTCCTTGAGCTGAGCGAGGGTCTCGACCTCGACCTCGATCTTCACGAGATGCCCGGTGCGCGCGCGCAAGCGCTCCAGCGCCTCAGCCAAGCCTCCCGCCGCGGCGATGTGGTTGTCTTTCACGAGGACCGCATCGTAGAGACCGAAGCGATGATTGACGCCGCCGCCGCAGCGTACGGCATACTTTCTCGAAGGCGCGAAGGCCGGGTGTCGTCTTGCGCGTGTCAGAGATTCTCGCGCCGGTGTAACTCACGGCGATCGACGTACGCGGCGGTCGCCGTGGCGATCCCGGAAAGGTGGCACGAGAAAATTGAAGGCGACCCGCTCGCCGGCAAGGAGCCGCGCGCCTTGCCTTCGATCCGGGCGAGCGGCGTCACCGGCTGCAATCCGGTCGCCGTCGCGGACGAGCGGCGTGAACCGGATCGACGGATCGACCTCGCGAAACTCGCCTCCGCGATCGGCAGCCCGGCGATGACGCCAGGCTTACGCGCAGCGATCTCGCCGCGGCGAGCGCGCATCGGCGGAGATCGATGGCGGCCGACGGTGATATCGCCCGTCGCCGTCAAGATCCTCGGCAAGCGCCGACGCGCACGCGCGTCGACGACAACGGCAAGAGGCAGAACGGGAATGTCTGCCGTGGCCATTCATTCAGCCGGTGCGACCCGCCGGCGACGCTTCCAGGCGGGCATCGACCATCGTCAAGGCGTCGTCTACGTGCCGGCGACGCCGCGGCGCGAGTCGGGATCTTGGCGGAAATCGGTGCGGTAGTGCCCGCCGCGGCTTTCCTTCCGGGCAGCGCGGCGGTGGCGATCAGGCGGGCGGTGGTAAGCATGTTTGCCGACGCGGCGCCCGCGCAGCGGCTTCGATCCGGGCGATCACGCCGAGGGCCTTTTCCAGACCAGCGCGATCGCGGACGACACCGACATGACGGTCATCGTGCGGCGGAGGAGCGCGATGTCGGCGGGGGGCGGATCGGGGTCGGCGCCGTTGCTCCGGCAGGGCGGCGGCAGTCGCCAGTCGCGCCTGGGGGAAGTGAGTGCCGATGTCCTCGGCGACCCGCGCGGCGAAGGCAACCGCTTCGAGCAGCGAGTTCGAGGCCAGGCGGTTGGCGCCGTGAGCGCCGGTCGACGCGGCCTCGCCGCAGGCCCACAGCCCGTCGAGGGTGGCGCGGCCGTCGGCGTCGGTGAGCACGCCGCCCATGTGATAGTGCTCCGCCGGCGCGACCGGGATCGGCTCGCTGCACCGGGTCGATGCCGGCCTCGCGGCAAGCGGCGAAGACCGTCGGGAACTGTTCCTCGAAGTCCGCGCCGATGCGTGCGGCAATCGAGGAAGGCGCCGCGGCCGGCGCATCGATCTCGCGATGGACGCCGCGCGCGACGATGTCGCGGGGCGCGAGCTCCGCCATCGGATGGAGCGCCCGACATGAAACGCTTCGCCGCGGCCATTGATCAGAACGTGCGCCTTCGCCGCGCAGCGCCTCGGTGGCGAGCGGCGCCGGGTCGCGACCGACGTCGATCGCGGTCGGATGGAACTGCACGAACTCCGCATCGGCGATCGATCGCGCCGGCGCGGGCGGCCATGGCGATGCCGTCGCCGCGCGATTCTGCGCGGATTGGTGGTGACGGCGTAGAGCTGGCCGATGCCGCCGGTGGCGAGCACGACAGCGCGGAGCGCGAGCACCAGACTTGGCGTGAAGGCGACCGGCGCGAGCGCGCGCGAGCTCAATCCCGGCGACGCGTCCATCGCGCATGACGAGATCGCGCGCAGCCCAGACCTTCGTAGCACGCGGATCGACGGCGTGGCGTGGGCCGCGGCGGTCAGCGCCGCCATGATGGCGCGGCCGGCGGTGTCGCCCTTGACGTGGACGATGCGGCGGGCGCCATGGGCGGCCTCGCGGCCAAGATCGAGATGGCCTTCGAGGTCCCGGTCGAAGGGCACGCCGTAGCGGAGCAGATCCTCGACCCGGTCGCGCGCCTCACGCGCGAGCAGCAAGGCGATCTTCTCGTCGACGATGCCGGCGCCGGCGCGGATGGTGTCGGCGGCGTGGGCTTCCGGGCTGTCGCCTTCGGCAAGCGCCGCGGCGATGCCGGCCTGGGCCCAGACGCTCGAGCCGCCTTGGCCGAACGGCGTGACCGAGACCACGGTCACGGGCATGGGTGCGAGCTTCAGCGCCGTGAAAAGGCCGGCAAGGCCCGCGCCGACAATGACCACGCCGCCAGGCGCCCCATGAAGGGATTTCGACGGGGCAGGCCTGGTGGATTTGATCATGGAACGCGCCTCTCCGCCCTTAGTGGCTGAGATTGACCATGCGCTCGACCGCGGCCCTCGCCCGGTCGGCGACATGGGCGGGCACCGTCACCTCCTCCTTGAGGAAGACGAGGAACTCCAGAATCTTCGGCAGCGTGATCCGCTTCATATGCGGACAGAGATTGCAGGGGCGGACGAACTGCGACTTCGGCGCTTCGACGGCGACGTTGTCGCTCATCGAGCATTCGGTCACCATCAGCACCTGCTGCGGTCTGCTGGTCCTTGCACCCACTTCCGATCATGCCGGTGGTCGATCCGATGTAATCGGCCTCGGCCAGCACATCGGGCGGGCATTCCGGATGGGCGAGATCTTCACGCCCGGGTCGGTCTCCCGATAGGTGCGAAGGTCTTTGGCCGTGAAGCTCTCATGCACCTCGCAATGGCCTTTCCAGGTGATGACTTCGACTCTTGGTCTGGGTCGCCACCTATTTCGCCGAGATACTCGTCCGGGATAAGGATGACGCGCTCGGCGCCGATCGACTCCACGACGCAAGGCGTTGGACGACGTGCAGCAGATATCCGACTCTGCCTTCACCTCGGCCGAGGTGTTGACATAGGTCACGACGGGGACGCCCGGATATTGGCCTCGCGCAAGGCGCGCACATCGGCGCCGGTATCGAGGCGGCCAGCGAGCAGCCGGCTCGGATCCGGGATCAGCACCATCTTGTCGGGATTCAGCAGCTTGGAGGTCTCGGCCATGAAATGCACGCCGCCCTGCACGATCACATCGGCGTCGCTCTTGGCCGCCTCGCGGGCAAGTTGGAGCGAGTCGCCGACGACATCGGCGACGCAGTGGAAGATCTCCGGCGTCATGTAATTATGGGCGAGCACCACGGCGTTGCGCGACCGCTTCAGCTCGTTGATGGCCACGATGTAAGGGGCGAAGCCCGGCCACTCGATAGGCGGGATCACCCGGGCGACGCGCTCGTAGAGATGCGCCGTCTCGCGCGCCACTTCCGGGGTGTAGGCAAGATCGGGCAGCACAGTAGGCCGCAGCTCCCGTGCCGGCTTGAGCTTCCTGCCGCGCGTTACGGCCGAGGCTTGCGTCGTCGTCATTGCCCTACTCCACTCTTTCGAACCAATAATGCTCATAGTGAGTATATATTGGTCGTTAAAACATCCGGCACAAGGCCGGCCCCCCTCACCTGCTCAGCTATTCTCACTTGGAGTATAGGGGATCGGGAGGAACCTTCAAAGGGGGAGTGGCACGATTGTGAAGCCGCCGGCGAGCCTGACATCCCGGGAGCGCTCCAGGCAAAGTCACTGAATTTTCGAAACAATCCCGCCCGGACCAGGAGCCGGATCGCAGTGGCCGCCACCTTCGGTCGCACCGAGGGGTGGCGCCGCGGCGCGGCCGAGGCGCAAAAGCCCGGAAAGCACTCGATCAATCCCCGAGCATGGCCAAGGCGGCCCGGCGCTCGCTCGTCTTCAGCCTCAGGAACGCCGCGCGGGCATTCTTGATGTCGCGGGCCGAGCCACTCTCTGCGGCGGCCCGGAGCGCAACCGTCGTCGGATGATCGGCGCCGCAAATAAACACCAAGGCTTTCGCCAAGCGCGCCATGGCGGCGGAGTCAATCGTCGTCTCGTCCATTGCAGATGGCCTCAAAGTTCAGATTGCACTTAACGCGCCTAACTTTTCAGACGGTAGCCGGTCTTGAAAATCCACCAGATGGCGGCGAGACACAACGCCAGGAACAGCATGGTCATGGCGATGCTGACGCCGACGCTCACATCGGCCATCCCGAAGAAGCCCGCGTTGCCGAGCTGGCCGGAGTCGAATGGGATGCTGCCGTCGGCGATGGGATACGCGACGCCGGTGGTCGCGGTGCACGGCGCCTTGCACGCGGTGATCGAGTGCCACACGTTCTCGCCCTGGGCGTCGAGGTTGTCGAACGTGATCGACTGCCCCTGGGTCACGGTGGGCACCGGCTCGCGGGCGGTGAGGTCGCTCGACCCGTAGAGGAAGTTGGCGATGTCGACCGACGACGTCGCGCCGCCGTCCGCGGCCTTGCGCGGGTCGGCGAGCGTCGTCGTCTTCCCACCGTGGTTGTTGTTCTCCGGCAGGTGCCCGTGTGTGAGCACGCCCGGCTTGTCGACCTTCTTCACGAACGGGTCGTCGCCGCCCGGGCCGTCGTACATCCACACCACCGCGAGGCCCATGGACTCGTACCACGACGCACGCGACGTGTCGTACGTCGCGCTGATCTTCAGGACGTCGCCCGGTTGCACCGCAACCGCCCAGTCCTTGCGCGTTGCGGTCATCGACACGTCCCATGACACCGCGCCCGCCGGCTCGTAGTACTTCGCGGTCGAGCTGAAGAGGTGTGCGTCCGTGCCGCCGCGTTCGAGGTCGAGGTCGACGTGCAGACCGCCGGGATGCAGATGCCCGAACGTGTGCACGAGCACGCCCGGCCGATCCACGGTCCACTCGTTCTTCGGCGTGCCGCCCGCGTACGGGTCGGTGGCCTGATCCGGGTAGGTGAACGTGCCGTTCGTGCCCGAGCCCTTGATCACGTCGAACACCGGGTAGAAGCTGCCGTTCTGCACGTCCATCCAGATCGGGTGCACGTCCTTCATGCCTCCGGGCGGAGGATCGGTGGACGGGATCATGTCCACGTCGTAGGTGATCGACAGCTTGTAGGGCTTGTCGGTCAAGTTGTGGATCATGTAGTTGAGCCACCAGAAGTCGGTGTGCTGGTACGCGTAGCCGTAGCCCGGTGGCAGCTCGAGCCGGGTCTTCTCCTCGCCGACGCCGAAGAAGCGTTCGGGGAGCGGAAACGCCGTCGCGTCGAAGCGCGTCCCGGTCGCCCAGACACCGTGGTGCAGGTGGATCTGGTCGACGGGGGGTGTCGTACCGTCGGGCAGCTTCAGGTTCGGCTTGAATCCCACGATCCAGCCGTCGATCGTGGGCTGGGGGATCGTGAACTTGTTGGTCTGCACGACGTTCTGGCCGGGCTCGATGTCGAGCGGACCGAACTCGAAGTGCAAGTGCCGGACGCGCCCTCGCGGCGTGGGTGTGTCGCCGGCGTTCGCGGTGACTGCCGATCCGATGATCGCGAGACCCACGAGGCACGTGAGGGCGACGGCCCGGGGGGCAGGGGACCGCATCCGGTCACGGTACCGGAGGCCGGCAGCACATCGTGCGCGCGCCCATACCCCCCGGTCGTCGCGGGCCCCGGCGCTCGCCCGGCGCCCGCGTACGTGGTCGAATGACGCCGTGACCGATCCGCTCGACCGCGCCGGGCTCGGGGATGCCGGCGCCGCCGTCCGCGCCGAGTGGCGCGCCGATGAAGAAGAGTGGACCCGTGCCGCGCTCGAGCACTGGCAGCATCAGCGCACGCTGCTCGACGTCGTGCGCGAGTGCATGCACCGGGGCGACACCGTCGCGGTCCGCCTGCCGCACGCGACCTTCACCGGCCGCGTGTGCGCGGTCGGCGACGACCTGGTCGCGATCGACGTACTCGATGGTCGTGTCGACGTGCGCGTCGACGCGCACACGCCAGTCGTCGTGCGAGTCGTCGAACGAGCGCGCGCCGGCGGAACGCGAGGCGAGCGCGTCACCACGTTCCGAGCACGGTTGCTCGAGCTCGAGATGGACGAACGCGACGTCGAGCTCGGCGCGCAGAGTGCGGGCGGGATCGTACGCGGACGCCTACAGGTAGGTGCTGACCACGTGACCGGGCACGAACGCGACGGCTCCAGCGCGGTGATCGCGCTCGCGGCCATGGCCTGGGTACGACCCGTGGCCGAATGACGCGCTTCTACGGCTTGACCGTGAGCCGCTCGATCAGCTGCGGGGCGAGCCGCGCGCGATCTCGTCGATGTCGTCGCGTGTCCAGACCGCGAGCGGGATGTGCGGGTACCCCACCGTGACGAAGCCGTAGTCGGGCATCCCGCTCACGTGGGCCATGGCCTTCGCGGTGCCGTGCATGGACTCGTGCACGACCGCAACGCTCGGTACCTTCTCCCATTCGAGCTCCACCGAGTCGCGCAAACTGCGCGCACTGCAAGAGCCTCAGCCACCGAAGCCGGCCACCGCCACGGTCACCTGCGAGATCAGGCGTTCCCAGTCCATCGGCTCGGGGGGCACGGACACACTCGGCTTGCGCACGAACACCGCAGCGCGCACGCCGGCATGCGTCTCGAGTTCGCGGTAGACGGCGTTGAGGAGGGCATCGCTCTCGCCGAGACCGTTCGAGACGAGGCCGACGACCGCGCCGTCGAGCGATGCGAGCCGCGGCGCCTGCCGCTTCGTGGCGGTGGGGAGCGGCCCGCTCGTGGGGTCGAGACCGGTCAACGGCTGCTGGTCACTCATGGTGGCCTCCTCGCGCCCGCCTTCATCGCATCAGGTCCGCAACGTCGGGTACGACGGGTTCGGTGATCGCCCAGGCCAGGTGGGGGAACAGGACCCAGGTCTCCGACATCCCCGGGCCGCCGGCGGCGACGAGCAGGATCCCTTCGGGCTTGCCGAGCCCCACCCGGCCCTCGCCGGGCCCTTGCTCGGCTTTCAGCCGCGGAAACAGGTACGCCCGTGCGTCGGCCTTCGACCAGCCGGCCTCCACGAGAAAGCGCCGGTGCTCCGGGCCCATGACGACGACGACGTTGGTGTTGTCGCCCAACCAGACGTCGGTGGCGGTGCCGCGCTCGGCGGATCGTGCGGACGATCGTGTCGAGGATCCCCTCGGGGTTACGGCTCGTGAGGTCGAGCGCGGAACCCATCGTCATCATCGAGGCCACCGTGACCGCGCTGGTGCCCTCGGGAATGCCGCGCTCCACGCTCATCGGGATCCACGCGCTGCCTTCTTCGTCTTCGCCGAAGCAGAACGAGTAGCGGGCCGGGGTGGAGAACGATCCGCGGTCGAGGAAGTTCGGGATGGAACGGCACACGTTGCGGATGACGAGCCGGAGCGCGCGCCCGATGGTGCCGTTCGCGCGCCATCCAGGCCCGAAGCAGCCCGCGGTGCAGTTGATGTCGAGTCGCGTGCGCGCCGGTCCGTTGACGATGACCACCTGCGCTGCGCCCGACAGTGTGCCCGTTGTGCTGTGACAGTTCCCCTTCTCGTGCAGGTGTGCCCGCACCGCCGCGACGACGACGGGCATGTACTCACGCTTGCAGCCCGCCATCACCGCGTTGATCGCCACGTGCTCGGCGGTGACGGTGACCTCGCGCGTCGGCACGGTACCGATGACGACATCCGGATCGAGCTCGGCCGCGGCGACGAAGTCGGTGACGAGCTCCGGCGTGGGCGGCACGACCGGCAGGCCGTCGGTCCAGCCTCGCTGGTAATAGTCCTCGAGCAGTTCGGCGTAGTCGCGGTATTCGTGACGCGGCGCGTGCAGCGTGCTCACCGCGACATCTTCCCCCCACTCGCGCTCGCTCGCACGCCTTCGCCACGGCCGGTCGAAGCCGATTGATCGGCTCCGGGGAGGGTGGCGAGCCACTCGAGCAACTCGTCGCGCAGGAAGCGCATGCCGCGCCCGCCGGGGAAGCGATGGCACGGGATCCGGCCCTCGCGCACCATGCGCCGCAGGTACTCGACGTGCACCTGGAGCAGTTCCGCCGCCATCGCGGTGGTGAGCACGGGCGGAAAGGCGTTCTGCGGATCCGGATCCGGCATCGGTCGAGTGTACGGATGACCGACGATCAGAGGAAGCCCTTCGCGGTCATGCCCTAGCTATCGCACTCTGACATACAGCCGCGCCCTGGAGCGGAGAGACCCGCAGCCCTCGACAATGTCGGAAGAATCCCACTTGACCGATTCGCACATATCGTGCAGACTGACCGAACTGTCCAAACCGGACAACCTGTTCGAGCTGCTGCGGGAGAAACCACGTCGATGGTGGCGTTGCCGATCGGAGAGGCGCGGGGCACGCCGGGGGTGCCCCGCCGCAAGCTCACCGCGCGCTTCTCGTCCGGCCATCTCGTGATGGTCGTGGCCGGCCTGCTGGGAATGGTCTTGGGCATCGCGGCCCTACGGCACGATCCCGGCGGCGTCGAAGTCGCGGTCGCCGCGCACGAGATCCACGCCGGTGAGACGGTCTCGGTCGGAGACTTCCGTGAGGAGCGCGTGCAGATGGGACACGCGCTCCTCGCGACCTTCGTCCGCGCGGGCGACGTGCGCGGGCTGAGAGGTCAGATCGCGACGGCGACCATCGCGTCGGGGGAGCCCGTCATCCGTCGAGAACTGCGCCCGCGCGCGGCGAAGGCCGGGCTGCGCGCGATGAGCATCCCGATCGATCCCGCGCGCGCGGTAGGCGGGCGGCTCGCTACGGGCGACCGCGTCGACGTGTTGTTCGCCGGCGACCGCCAGGTGTCGATCATCGTGCGCGACGCCGAAGTGCTGGCGGTCGACGCGAAGGGACGCGGCGGCATCGGAGAGACGAGCAGCCCGTTCACCGTCACGATCGCGGTCAACGCACGACAGTCGCAACTGCTCGCGGCCGCGATCGCCGACGGCGACATCTCCATCGCCCGCACCACCGGCGCCCTGTCCTCGGCCGGCACCGCCCCGCAGCCACTCGACCGCGTCGGCACCTCATCCGACGTCGAGCCGTAAGCGGTGAGCGTGGAACCCACCATCGCCCTGGTCTTCTCCCCCGAGCTCTGGGTCGAACGGCTGCACCGGCACCTCACGGACCACGGAGGCGCGCGCGTTCGGCAGATCGTCCTCGAGCCCACGCTCGCACTCGAAGACGAGTACGACACGCTCGTCGTGAGCCATCGGTGGCCCGGTCTCACGAAGCCGTTCGTCGACGCGGTCCACTGCCGCACCCGGTGTGTGCTGGGTGTGTTCGATCCCGACGAAGTCGCCGGGCGCGAGCATCTCGCCGCGCTCGGTGTGGATGCGACGATTCCCTCCGACGCCCCGGTCGCCGACTTCGTCGAGGTGATTGCCGCGCTCATGCCGGGGAGTCTCGCCGAGCCGCGAGATCGTGAGGTCATCGGTCCCGACTCGCTTCGGAACGGTCCGACGGTCGTCACCGGTCCATCGGGCGCCGGGATCAGCGAGATCGCGCTGGGGCTCACCGCGGCCATCGCGGCGCGCGGCGAACGACCGGTGCTCGTCGACGCAGACGAGATCGCGTCGTCGACCGCCACGCGGCTCGGCCTCCCGATCGAGCCGAACCTGAGGAGCGCGGTCGACGCCGTCGAGTACGCACGGGGCGATCTCACGGCCGCGCTCGTCGCGGTAGGGCGGCCAGCCTTCGACGTGCTGTGCGGTCTTCCCAGTCTCGCCGCGGCCGCTCAGATCCGGCCGCGTGACGTGCTCGACGTGCTCGACGCGCTGGGTCACCTCCGGTCACCGGTGCTGGTCGAGGTCTCGGGCGCGCCGGAAGCCGAGATGGCCCGGGCGGTCGTCGCGGAGGCGGGCGTGCTCGTCGGCGTCGGCGCGGCGAACCCTGTCGGCGTGACTCGCCTCCTGGCGTGGGTCGGCGCGCCGCCGGCGAACGGGACACCGGTGCACCTGGTGTTGAACCGAGCCCCGGTCGATCGCTTCCAGCGCGCCGAACTCACCGCCGAGATCTGCCGCACCTTCACACCCGCAAGCATCGCTTTCGTCCCGGGCGACCGGCGTGTCGAGCGCGCCGCCTGGGCCGGCGAGCTCGTTTCCCGTGGCCCGTTCACCACCTGCGTGGCCGCGGTCGCGCAGACCGCCGTTCCGCGCGCTGCCCGCCCAGGTCGCGCGGTGCGGCGGTCGCGCAGATCGAGGCGTGCTGCATGAGCAGAGTGCAGCCGTGACCGTCGACGCCTACGACGGGATCCGCCGTGACGTGCTCGCGCGGATCGAGCGGCGGCGGCTCCGGTCCGAGGGCGATCTCGACGAGGTTCGACTCGAGGTGCACCACGCGGTCGACGAGTACCAGCGGCTCGCGAGGCTCGGCGAGGAACTGCCGCTCGTCTCGCCGGCGGTCATGGTCGACCGTGTCCTGCGGTCGATCACCGACTTCGGCCCGCTGACCGACCTCATCGCGCGCCGCGACGTCGAGGAGATCTTCGTCGAAGGTGCGCGGGTCTCGTATCTCGACGGCTCGGGGCGGCTCCGCGGGCTCACCGTTCCGACCAGCGAAGAGGAGAACCGCCAGATGATCGAGCGGCTGCTCGCGGCCACCGACCGGCAGCTCAACACGAAGCACCCGATGGTGCAGGCGCGCGTGCTCGACGGTACCGCCCGGCTCACGGCCGCGATCCCGCCGATCGGCGACCGGCTGTCGGCGACGCTGCGCCGCTACGTCGTGCGCAACGTCACGCTCGACGACCTCGTGCTCGGGACTCGCTGTCCCGGAGGCCGCCGCGTTCCTCGGCGCACTGATGCAGCTCCGCAGCCGGGTCGCGGTCTCGGGCGAACCGGGCGCGGGCAAGACGACGCTCGCCGCCGCGCTGCTCGCGGCGGCGCCGCCCGAGCCACTGCGTGCGGTCCTGCGAGGAGATCCGCGAGCTCGCGGTGCCGATCACCCACGGTTCGTACTACGAGGTGCGCCCGCCCGCGCTCGACGGCACCGGCGAGATCAGCATGCGCGATCTGGTCAAGTTCGTGCTCGCGATGCGACCCGACCGGATCGTCGTCGGCGAGGTGCGCGGCGCCGAGGCGTTCGAGCTGAGCCGGGCGGTGAACGCCGGCTGCGGGTTCCTGTGCACCGTGCACGCCAACAGTGCGGCCGAAGCGCTCGACGCGCTCGTGAACGCCGCGCTGATGGCGGGCGAGAACGTCACCGAGCGCATCGTGCGCAAGGTGTTCTCCGAGTCGCTCGACGTCGTGATCCACGTCGACCGCGACGACATCGTCGAGCGGCGACGCCGAGGGACTGCGACGGCAGGTGATGGAGATCGCCGCGGTCGTTCCCGCGCTGCGCGACGACTTCACCGTCGAGCCGCTGTTCGTCCGCGACGCGGCTCGGCGACCCCGCTGCGGTGGACGGGCGCGCTCCCGTCGCGGCTCGAGGAGCGTCTCGCGCGTGTGTCGCCCGGCGCGCCGCTTCACGCGATCGTCGCCGGCCGCGGAGCGGCACTCGTGAGCCTTGCTGCCGCGCTCCTGCGTCGGCGTGTTCTGCTACTGCGTCGCCGGGTACGCTCGTCGGCCAGCCGCCGCGTCCGCATCTTTGGCGTCGGGAACGACCGCGCGGTCGAGCGCGCAGCAGCTCTGGCTCGCGCAAGCCGGCGCGGCGCTCTCGCCCCTCCAGTTCTGGGCCGGCTCGCGTCCTCGTCGGGCTGGGCGCGTTCGTCGCGGGCACGGTCGTCACGGGCACGGTCGCTGGTCGCGGTCGGTCCCGGCCGTCGCGGTCGCGTCGCTCCCACGCGCGTACTACGCGCAGCCGCCGCGCGGCGCGGCTGCGCGAGGTGCAGGCCGCGTGGCCCGACGGGTTGCGTGATCTCGTGCGCGTCGATCGCTGCCGGCCGATCGCTCACCGGCGCGCTGGTCGAGCTGGCCGCGACCGGTCCGGCCCCGCTCCGCGCGGCGTTTGCCCGCTTCGAGTCGAACTCCCGGATGCTCGGCACCGTGCCCGCGCTCGAAGTGATCAGAGGAGGAGCTCGCCGACCCGACGAGCGACCGCGTGATCGAGGTGCTCATCCTCGCGTACGAGCGAGGTGGTCAGATCGTCAAGGAGATCCTCGAGGATCTCGTCGTCGCGACCACGAAGGACCTGAAGGTGCTCGACGAGATCGAGACCGAGGGCCTCGAGATGAGGATCAACGCGCGGGCCGTGCTCGTGCTGCCGTGGTTCGTGTTGGTCGCGCTCACCATGCGCGGCAGGCGCGTTCCGCGACTTCTACCAATCGACCGCCGGTTTGCTCGTCGTGCTTGTCGGCGGCGCGCTGAGTGCGGTCGGGTACGTCTGGATCAGTCGTCTCGGGCGATCGCAGCAGGAGCAGCGAGTGTTCGGCGGTGCGCGCGTCCGTGCTGTGGACGTCGCGTGACCGGCAGGTTCTTGTTCGCGATCGCCGTGGCCGGCGCCGGGCTCGCGGCGGCGGGTGTATCCGCGTTCGTCGTCCGGCCCGCCCCGCGCTTGGCGCCGCGCGTGCGTCCGTACACGGTGGCGACGCGGGCGCGTCTTCGGTGGCAGACGCCGACGTCAGCGCGCTCGTGCAGCCGGCGCGACCGAGCCATGGCGGCTGGCTGTATCAGCTCTTCGCGCCACCGCTCCTCGCGATCGCAACCCGCATCGGACGGCATCGTCGAACGCCGGAGCGACGAGTCGCTCGCGCTCTCGCTCCGGCAGGCCGGGTACGTCGGCGTGACGCCCGACGACTACCGCACGCGTGTCGCGCAGTCGGTTGGCGTTGTTCGGCGCCGCCGGTGCGGGCTGCGGGATCGTCGTCTTCCGGTCTCCGCTCGCCACGCTCGGGCTTGCCGCGTGTGGTGCGGTCTTCGGCGTGTCGCGATCGCGCGGCCGTATCGACCGCGCGATTCGTGATCGAAGCGAGCGGATCCGGCTCGAGCTCTACACGGTGAACCAGCTCCTCGCGATGAACGTCCGCACCGGCGCCGGTCCGATCCAGGCCGTGCAGCGACTCGTCGACCGCGGCTCGGGCGCGGTCGGTCGAGGAGCTCGGCGCCGTGCTCACTGCGGTCCGGCGTGGCACGGCCGAGCCGGCCGCCTTCCGCCGCGCCGCCGAGCTCACGCCCGAACCGGCCGCCGCCCGCACGTACAAGCTCTTTGCAGCCGGAGCCGAGCGCGGCGTCGACCTCGCGGCGGGGCTGCGGGCGCTGAGCGAAGACCTGCGCGACGCGCGCCGCGAGGAGATCCGCAAGACCGCGACCAAGCGCCGCGCCGCGATGCTCGTCCCGACGATCGCGGTGCTCGCGCCGGTGATGTTGCTGTTCATCGCCGCGCCGCTGCCCGTCGATCGTCTTCGGGAGCCGGTGATGGCGCAGTCTGCGCACGAGTCACAGACCCCCGCCGCGAATCGACAGAGGAGAGCTCAGGATGATCGTCTCGTTGGTACACATGGTTCTCGGCCCGCGCACGCGTGCCGAGCGAGGAGGGCATGACCACCGCCGAGCTGCTCGGGAACGCCGCGCTCGGGATCGCGGCGCTCGTCGCGATCTGGGCCGTGCTCCAGACGCTCGGGCTCGACATCGTCGACTGGATCCGCGGCCAGCTGCGCGTCTGACCTCAACCGACGCGGGCATGACGACCGTCCAGTTCGTCATGGCGACCGCGCTCGTCGCTGGTCGTGTTCGTCATGCTGGCCAACCTCGTCGTCGACCTGTATGCGCGGGGTGCGGTCCGCGCCGCGGTCGACGAGGGAGCGCGAGCCGGGGCGCCGGTCGACTCGTCGGCCGGGGAGTGCGAGCGGACGGGCGAGCGACGCTCTCGACGACCTGCTCGGCGGCGCGATGCGGGCCGGTGTGCACGTCGACTGTGTCGAGACGACTTCGGCACCGTCCGCGGCGGACGCGACCGTCGTCTTGCACGGCTGGCTCCCCGGTGTCGTGCCCGACTGGTCGTTCGTCCTCGTAGGCACCGCGATCAAGGAGCACGATCCGTGACGGAGAGCAGTCAGCCGCGAGAGGCGGCTTCGTCGCGACCGAGCTCGCGCTGGGTATCGGTGTGCTCTTGCTGCCGGTCGTGGTCGTCGTGCTGACGATCCCGACCTGGTCGGAACGGCAGACGACCGGCCGCGCGATCGTCCGCGAGGTCGCGCGGGCTCGTTGCCCGTGACGGGTTCTGTGACCAGGTCGCGGCACAAGGTCTCGCTGAGCTCATGGCCGCGAACTTGGCCCTCGACCGCGGCGACCTGCGGGTCGAGCTCGATTGCGTGCCGGATGCGCCACTCGCGCCCGGGGACGATGTGCAGGTGAACGTGACGGTCCGCATGCCCGCAGTCCACCTTCCCGCACTCGGCAGCGTCGGCGCGTGGAGTTGGACGGCTCGGCATCGCCAACCGGTCGACCGCTACGGGAGCGTCCGATGAGCGCGAAATCGCCTTCGGCCCGGCGAGCGGGGCACCATCACCCTCTGGTTGCTCGGTCTCTGCCTCATGCTCTTCGCCCTCGGGGGCATCAGCGTCGACCTGTGGAGGTCGTTCTCCGCACGCCGGGCGCTCGCATCAGGAGCCGACGCAGCCGCGCTCGCTGGTGCCTCCGCGATCGACGAACGCCGTTACCGAGGGTCGGGCGTCATTGCGCTCGTTCCGGCCGTCGCGGAGCACCGCGCACGCACCAGTCTCGCCGGGCAGCTCGACCGAGCCGCGATGCGTGGCGGCGGAGGTACGCGCCACCGAGTCGTCGGTGACGGTCGTCGTGCACGGGCGCGTCGGCTTCAGCTTGCTCGGACTCTTCGGCCCCGGCGACTTCGAGGTGGAAGTCGCTGCCACCGCCACACCCCGGCGGTCGTCATGAGGATCGCCACCGCGCTGTCGCGCGATCGCCTCCCTCGTGCTCCTGGCATCGCCGGCCGGCGCGCAAACGGGTGGAGGAGAGCTCGGGCCCGACTACGTCCGTGCGACCGCGAGTGATCTCGGCCGCGGGTCGTTCCCGGGTGCGGGTGTGCCGGCGCGGGCTCCGTCGGTCGAGTCGTTGTTCATGTGGGAGCGCGAGCCGTCCTCGATGGCGTGCGTGCTCCTCCCGGGACCGGTTCCCCCGGAGGTCGCAGATCGGATCCGTCCGATTCCCGGTCCCACCGTCGTCATCGGGCGAGGTGCTCGGTTCCGGTGCTCCGATCGACGTGCCCGCCGGCGCGGTCTCGTTGGAACGCCTGCTCGTGCCGCCCGACGCCGTGGCGCTCGGTGACCTCGTGTACGAAGTCGGCACGCGGCCCGGGTTCCTCATCGTGGTGCCGCGGTGCGTCCGGCCCGGTGCACCGATGCTCGGTGAGCCGCCGTCGCCGGCCGAGATCTGGCAGCAGACGCCGCTGCCGCGGACGACCGGTCCATGCGAGCCCCCCGGGGACACTCGGCTGGCCCGGCATCACGCGCCTCGCCACCTTCTTCTGGGGGAACGCGCTGCCCGACGCCGTCGCGAGCGTGTCGTTGCGCGGCTTCGACGTCACGGTCGTCGCGCACCCGATCGCCTACGCGTGGGCGTTCGGCGACGGCACCACGCTCGTCCGTTCCGATCCCGGCAGTGCGGCCGCGCCCGTGTCCGTCACGTTCCTCCGTCGCGGCGACTACGTCGTCGCGCTCTTCGTCGTGTGGGAAGGCCGGGCCCGTCATCTCGTTCGACGGGCTCGCACCTCGCCGACCAGGACCTCGGCACCGTCACGCTGCCGGAGCGGGGGCCCTACCACGTCGCCGAGATCCGGGCGCTGCTGCGCACCACCCCGGGGCGGCGCTAGCGTCACCCCCCGTATGTTCAAGACGATCGTCGTGGGAACCGACGGCAGCGAGGGCGCGATGCGCGCGGTCGTGGCCGCCGCCGATCTCGCCGCCTCGCAGGACGGCGCCACGCTGCACATCGTGAGCGTGCAGAAGCCGATGGCGGCCACCGCGATGGCGGCGTCGGAGATGGCGGTCTCCAGCTCGGCGGCGGCGGGCTTGCAGTGGGAAGAGGAGGCCCGGCAGCAGCTCGAGGGCACGCTCGAGCAGTCGGCCCGCGACGCGGCGCGCGAGGGCGTCACGATCGAGACCCATGCCCGGTTCGGGAGCCCGGCCGAGGTGCTGTGCGACATCGCCGCGCACCTGCAGGCCGATCTGATCGTCGTGGGCAACCGGGGCATGCAGGGTGGCCGCCGCTTCCTCGGCAGCGTCCCGAACACGGTGTCGCACCACTCTCCGTGCAGCGTGCTCATCCTCGACACCCAGTGACGGCACACTGACCTGATGGTTCGGGTGGTCGCGTTGTTTCGCGACCCGATGCGCACGTTCGTGCTGCTGGCGGTCGTCGTCGGCGGCTACCTGGTGTTCGCGGTGCCGTACTTCGGTGGGATCGACGAACCCGCGCACTTCTCCCGCAGCTACCAGATCTCGACCGGCCAGTTCGTGCCCGAGAAGATCGGCAACTCCGAGTTCAGCGGCGCGTGCCTGCCGAACGAGCTCCTCGGCGAGATGCGGGGCTACGAGGCGGCGTACTTCAAGCACCTCATCTCGCTCTTTCCCGCACGCGCTGAACCCGGGCGCGCCGGCGCCGGCATCGCAGCAGCCACCGAAGTGCCGGTCGTCGAACGAGTCGTTCGTGACGTTCTCGACCTTCGGGTCACCGGTGCCGTACCTGCCGCAGGCGGCCACGCTCTTCGTCGCGCGCGAGCTGGGAGCCGGCGTGGGCGGGCATGCTCGTCGCCGGTCGCATCGTGCTGCTGGCGGTGTACGTGGCGATCGTCGCGTTCGCGATCCGCCGTTCGCCGCGCGGCGGATGGGCGCTCGCCGCGGCCGCGCTGATCCCGGTGGCCGTGTTCCAGTCGGCGTCGTCGCTGTCGCACGACGCGATCACCACCGCGGTCGCCGTGCTGGTGGTGTCGTCGGCGCTGCGCGCGCTCGACCCGCCCGACGGCGTCACACCGAAGGCGCTGGTCATCGAGGCCGCGCTGCTCGAGCGCGCTGCTGGGCATGTGCAAGCCCGTGTACGTCGTGATCGCGGGGCTGTACCTGCTGCCGCTGCTCGGCTCGCGCGAGCGCCGCGCCAAGCTGTGGTCGCTCGCGCCGGCGGCCGCGCTCGGGCGTGGTGGTGTCGGTCGTGTGGAACCAGGTCGTGGGCGATCTGTGGCGCACCGACGCGACGTACTTCGGCATCACGCCCGATCCGCCGCGCGGCGCCACGAGCTGCTCACCGCGCCGTGGCACTTCGTGGCCGACGCGGTGCGCACGGTTCCGGACCAGTTCTGGGATTGGATGAAGGGACTGTTCGGCGTGGGCCCGTCGGTGACCGACTGGCCGGGGATCGTGATCGCGGTCGCGATCGCGATCTTCGTGGTGATCTCGATCCAGCACGACGGCGACGAGCCGCGCCCGTTCCGATGGTTCGAGCGGGGGCTCGTGCTCGTGCTGTTCGCGATCGGCACGGCGCTCGTGTTCGCCGCGAACTACGTGTACTGGACAACACCCGGCAACGACGTGATCAGCGGCATCCAGGCGCGCTACTTCGTCCCGCTCCTCGTGCTGATCCCATTGATGGTCGGCACTCCACGCGGACGCTGGCTCGGCGCGCGAGAGGCACGGTTCCCTCTCGCGCTGCTCCTCGTGCCGTTGTTCGTGGGCTTCGCAGTAACGGTGACGCAACAGATGCACTGAGGACGGCGGGCCGCGAGGCGGACCGTGCCGGCTTGGCGGCGCGGCGGGGCATGTCGCCTGATACAACGTGGACGTATCGCCCCTCTCGCGCCTCGCTTCTGGCGCAGCCTGTTGCTCATCGTGCTCGCCGCGCTCGCGTTGCGGGTCGGCTACGTCGTGGTGGCCAAGCACGACGAGTCCCGGAAGGGCGACCAGATCTACTACAACGTGGCCGCCAACCAGCTCGCCCGCGGGAACTGGTTCACCGACCCACGTGACGGTTCGCAGACCGCGCAGCATCCGCCGCTCACGGCGGTCGCACTCGCGCCCACCTCCTGGGTGGCAGAGCAGGTCGACGAAGGCGGCGGGCACGTGCTCGCCCAACGGCTCATGATGGCCGTCTTCGGCGCCGGCGTGGTGGTCCTGATCGCCCTGGTCGGGACGCACGGTCGCGGGCGCTCGCGCCGGGCTCGTCGCCGCCGTGATCGCGGCGCTGTACCCGAACCTCTGGATGAACGACGGCCTGATCATGTCGGAGACGCTCGCGACGGGCGCGGTCGCGCTCGCGATCCTGTTGGCGTACCGGTTCGGCCGAACACCAACCTGGCAGAACGCGGCGCTGCTCGGTGCCGCGTGCGGGTTGGCGATGCTGGCGCGCGCGGAGCTCGGGCTCCTGCTCCCGACGATGGTGCTGCCGGTTGCCCTGTTCGCCCGCTCGCTTTCCGTCGGCCGGCGGGTGCTGCTGTTCGTCGTGGCGTGCCTGGGGGCGCTCGTCGTCGTGAGTCCGTGGTTGCTCGCCAACCTCACACGATTCGACGAGCCGGTGCTGTTCTCGACCAACGACGGCCTCACGATCTGTGGCGCCAACAACCACGGCTCCTACTACGGCAGCGGCACCGGCCTCTGGGCGAACCAAGGCTGTGCGGGCGTACGACGAGCCGCTCCGAGAGCTCGGGCTCGAGGCGTCGACGCTGTCGAACGACCTCCGCCGACAGCGGCTTCGACTACATGACCGACCACGTCGGCCGCTTGCCCGTGGTCGTCGCGGCGCGGATCGGGCGGGTCTGGAGCCTCTATGCGCCCGGCTACATGGCCGACTACAACCGGGGTGAGGGCCGCGACGTCTGGGCGTCCTGGCTCGGTTTCGCGTCGTTCTGGTTCCTGGTGCCGTTCACCGTCGCCGGCGCAGTGGTCCTCCGACGGCGCAAGGTCGCCGTCACGCCCCTCGTGGCCCAATTCGTGCTCGTCACCATCACCGCGGCCGTGATCTACGGCCTCGTCCGGTTCCGGGTTCCGGCGGAGGTGAGCATCGTCGTCCTCTCCGCCGTGGCTGTCGACCGGCTCCTCGATCGGCTCGCGGACCGGTTCCGTCCCGTGGCCGATGGGTCGCGGGTCGTAAACTCCCCGAACGCGAACTCGGGGGACGGTCTCGCGTCCTCTCCGACCGGAGCCTCGTTCTCTTGACTGACACGCAGATCCCGAACGACTCGGCCGATCCTGGTGCGGCCACCCCCGACGTCGTGATCATCGGTGCCGGTCCCGCCGGCCTCACCGCCGCCTACATGCTCACGAAGCGGGGGGTCGCGCCCACCGTGCTCGAGGCCGACACCGTCGTCGGCGGCATCAGCCGCACCGCCGTCCGCGACGGCTGGCGCTTCGACATCGGCGGCCACCGGTTCTTCACCAAGGTGAAGCCCGTCGACGACCTGTGGTTCGAGATCCTCGGCCCGGACGACTTCCTCCGCCGTCCGCGGCTCAGCCGCATCTACTACCGCGAGAAGTTCTACGACTACCCGATCGTCGCGATGAACGCGCTCAAGAACCTCGGGCCGGTCGAGGCGGCGCGGTGCATGGGCTCGTATCTGTGGGTGCGCATCAAGCCGCCGAAGGACAAGACCACGCTCGAGGGCTTCGTCGCGTCGCGCTTCGGCTGGCGTCTCTACGAGCACTTCTTCAAGACGCAGAGCGAGAAGGTGTGGGGCGTTCCCTGCACCGAGATCCAGGCCGACTGGGGCGCGCAGCGCATCAAGAACCTGTCGATCGTGCGCGCGGTCGTGGAGGCGCTGAAGCCCAAGAAGATGCGCATGAAGCGCGCCAAGGGCAAGCAGGTCACGAGCCTGATCGAGGAGTTCAACTACCCGAAGTACGGCCCCGGGATGATGTGGGAGCGGTGCACCGAGCTCGTCACCGCCAAGGGCACGAAGGTCGTGTTCGACTCCAACGTCACCAAGATCGAGCACGCAGACGGACGGGCGACCGCGGTCACCGCGATGAACGGCGGCGTGAGCAACCGGTACGAGTGCACCCACGTGATCTCGTCGATGCCGATCAGCGCGCTGCTCCGGGCGATGGACCCGCCCGTCCCGCCCGATGTGCAGCAGGCGGCCGACGATCTCCGGTACCGCGACTTCATCACGGTCGCGCTCGTGGTCCCCGAGGAGTTCAGCTTCCCCGACAACTGGATCTACATCAACGACGCCGACGTGAAGGTCGGCCGGATCCAGAACTTCGGGCGCTGGTCGCCCTATCTCGTGAAGGACGGGCGCACCTGCCTCGGGCTCGAGCTCTTCGTGAACGAGGGCGACGAGTGGTGGACGATGACCGACGACGACCTCATCGACACCGGCAAGCGCGAGCTCGAGCAGATCGGCCTGCTCGACGGCGTCGAAGGTCGAAGCCGGCTACGTCGTGCGCACGCCGAAGGCGTACCCGTTCTACGACGCGCACTACAAGGAGAACGTCGCCAAGCTCGCGGCGTGGCTCGACGAGCACGCGCCCAACGTGTATCCGGTCGGCCGCAACGGCATGCACCGCTACAACAACCAGGACCACTCGATGTTCACCGCGATGCTCTCGGTCGAGAACATCTTCGGCGCGAACCACGACGTCTGGTCGGTGAACGTCGAAGAGGAGTACCACGAAGAGGTCGCGAACGACGCCGAGGAACCCGCCGCGCGGGGGTGACATGACGTCTCCTGCGGCATCGTCGCCGGAGATCGGCGCCGCCGGCTTCGAGTCGGGCAGAACGCTCCACTTTCCCTGCTTCGACGCGTTCCGATTCTTCGGGATGACGATGGTGCTGGTCGTGCACGCGACGTTCGCGACGCGCCCGTGGGTGCAAGCACACCTTCCGAGCTGGCTGCAGGCGATCCTCGAGCGCATGGACGTCGGCGTCGCGGTGTTCTTCGTGATCTCGGGCTTCCTGCTGTTCCGGCCGTTCGTGGCCCGCCAGCTCGACGCCAAGCCGCCGATCCGCATCCGCACCTACCTGCGGCGGCGCGTGCTGCGCGTCGTTCCCGGCTACTGGTTCGCGCTCACCGTGTGCGTCGTGCTCCTCGGTCAGCTCCTCGGTGGCGTGAAGAACGCGTTCCTCTACTACTTCCTGCTGTTCCCGTTCGCGAGCCAGAACGTCGCCCTGGGCGGCGGGCCCGGCCACGAGGGCGACTACGCGATCCCGCAGGCGTGGAGCCTCACCGCCGAGTTCGTCTTCTACCTGATGCTCCCGCTGATCGCGCTCTGGCTCATCCGCCTCGGTGCGCGGAGGGCGCACGCGGTGCAGATCCGCCACGCGCTGCTCGTCGCGCTCGGGTTGTACCTCTTCGGCCAGCTCTTCCGGCTCTACTTCCTCACCGCGCACCCGTCGTGGGAGCGGGTCGCGACGATCTGGCCGCCGAACTGGATCGACTTCTTCGCCATCGGGATGGCGATGGCCACCTTCAGCGCATGGGAGCACGCGGGCGGCGGCGTCCCGCGGTTCCTACAGCTTCCTCGGCGACCACCCCGTGGTGTCGTGGATCACGGCGGGCATCGTCGGCCTGGCCTGCTGCACGTTCCGGGCGCCGGTCATCCCCGGCCAGTACGGCGCCGAGTACTGGTTCCGATGGTTCCTGTTCGGCGTCTTCGCCTTCTTCCTCCTCGCGCCGGCGATGTTCGGCGACCAGACGAGGGGGAGGGCGCGGCATGTGCTCGCCAGCCGGCCACTGGTGTTCCTCGGCACGGTGTCGCTCGGCTTCTACCTCTTCCATCTCGCGCTGATGACGAACATCCAGGAGTGGCTCGCACCCGCGGGAACGAGCGGCGACTTCTACGGCAGCCTCCCCACCGTGTTCGGGCTCACGTTCGTCGCGTCCATCGCGGCGGCGTCGGTGAGCTACCTGCTGATCGAACGGCCCTTCCTCCGGCTCAAGGACCGCCGGTGGTCATTGGTGTTCGGTCGGCAGCGAGATTCCGTAGGTACGCAATGACCCGCACGCTCGTGATCATCCCCGCGTACAACGAAGAGGAGTCGCTACCCGCGGTGCTCAAGGAGCTCGCCGAGCAGACACCCGAACACGACGTGCTCGTCGTGAGCGACGGCTCGACCGACCGCACCGCCGACGTCGCCCGCGAGGCCGGCGTGTTCGTCGCGATCCTCCCGTTCAACCTCGGGATCGGCGGCGCGCTGCGCACCGGCTTCGCGTTCGCGGTGCGGCACGGCTACGAGCGCGCGGTGCAGTTCGACGCCGACGGCCAGCACGACCCGCTCGCGGTCGGGGTGCTGTTCGCATCGCCTCGACGACGGTGCCGACATGGTGATCGGCAGCCGCTTCGCCGAGGGCGGCGCGGTCACCTACGAGGTGAGCGCGATGCGCCGCCGGGCGATGAAGTTCCTGCAGTGGCTGGTGCGCGTGCTCGTGCGCCAGCAGTTCACCGACACCAGCTCGGGCTTCCGCGCGTTCTCGCGACCGATGCTCGACTACTTCGCGGAGACGTACCCGGTGGAGTACATGGACTCGGTCGAGGCGCTCGTGCTGGCGTGCAACGCGGGGTTCCGGGTGGAGGAGGTCGCGGTGAACATGCGCGGCCGCACCGGCGGCGCGCCGTCGACGCGGCGCTTCAAGCTCGTCTACTACTACGTGCGCCTGATCGTCGTGCTCGTCGTGTCGACCACCAGCCGCGGCCAGCGGGCGCGACGCAACGCCGACCGCGAGGAGGTGGCCGGGATGAGCACCGAAGCGCACATCCTCATCATCGTGCTCGCGGCCGCGGTGATCGTGTTCATCGTGCACCTCGTGCGCAGCCGGCAGCTGCGCGCGAAGTACTCGGTGCTGTGGTTCTCGATCGGCCTCGCGCTCGCGGTGCTCGCGATCTTCCCCGACCTGCTCGTGGGGCTGTCCGACCTGTTCGGCATCGGCTACCCGCCGGCCACCTTCATGCTGCTGGCGCTGAGCTTCCTGCTCCTCCTCGTGCTCCACTTCTCGTGGGAGCTCTCGCGCCTCGAAGACCGCACCCGCTCGCTCGCCGAAGAGCACGCGCTGCTCCGTCAGGAGATCGAGGAACGGCTCGGCGGCGACCCCCGCTGACGCCCGAATTGGGTCAGGCGGGCCGCGCGACGCACGATCAGACCGTCGGCCACGTACGGACGTCCGAAGCGCGCGAGCAAGCGTTCGAGCCCGAGGACGGCGCGCGCGCCGCCGGTGAAGGCGCGAGCCCGCAGCGAGCCGTCGGTCTTCGCCTTCACCTGCTGGACGAACACGCGGTGCTCGATCGGATTCCATCGGTGACGACGGAGCATCGCGTCGAGCGTCTGGCACGTGAACATCGTGACGTGGTCGGGATGGTTCACCTCGTAGTTCGCGAGCGACGCGAACGCGTTCACGAGCCCGGTGGCGTTCGGGGTCGTGATCGCGAGCAGACCGTCGGCGCGACGAGCGCGTGGAGGCCGTCGAGGAACGCGCCGGGGTCGTCGAGGTGCTCGATGACCTCGCCGGCGACGACGACGTCGGCGGCGCCGAGGCCGAGCGCGCGTACCGCCTCGGCGTCGCGGCAGTCGACGACGTGCGCTTCGTAGCCCTGGGCGCGTGCACGTTCGACGCCCGCCGTGTCGAGGTCGAGACCGACGAGTTCGCGCGCGTCGCGGGCGAGGTGCTCGTGCAGCCAGGCGCCGGCGCCGGCGTTCGCGTCTGCGCAGCCGGCGTCGACGAAGCCCACGTGCGACCACGCGCCGCCCGGCGCCGAGCTCGCGGAGGTACTCGAAGCGGTCGACGAGGGTCGCCGCCGGGAGCCGGTGCACCATCTCGAGCTGGGAGAAGTCGCCGTCGTTCATCGCGTAGCGAGCTCGAACGTGGGAAGCGGACCCAACGTAGCGACGCGCTCGTCGAGCGGCGGCCCGCCGCCGCCGCGGAGCAGGGCATCGACCTTGGTGAACGTGCGGCGCCGGTTGTACCAGAGCAGGCGGCTCCCGAGCTGCCCGGCGTCGGGGACCACCCAGAACGGCTCGTCGGGGTCGAAGTCGTACGGATGGCAGTAGATCCAGAGCAGCTGGTTGCGGCCGAACCCGCGCCGCGCCGCGCTCGACACCCAGCGCGGCAGCGCGCGCAGGTAGACGCCGCCGAGATAGGGGAGCCCGAACGGACCCAGGCGCGCGACCGGGCACGGCAGCTCGACCAGGCCGTTCGGCCAGCGGAACGGAGCAACCGGAAGCGACGGGTCGCCGAACAACGGGCTGCGGGCCGGTAGCACGCTCGACGAGTAGGTGAATCCGGCTTCGGTCACGATGTCGACCGCCCAACGCGATCGTGGCACGAGCGAGAACATCGGCGCGCGGAACCCGTTCACCGCACCGCCGGTGAGGTCCTCGAGCAGGGCCTTCCCGCGCGCGATGCCGTCGCGCATCTGTTCGGGGTCGAGCTCGGTCAGCGGAACGTGATGCCAGCCGTGCAGCCCGATCTCGTGTCCGCGCCGCGAGACTTCGCGCACGAGATCGGGTCGCTGTTCCGCGATCTCGCCGACTACGAAGAACGTGCCGCGCACACCGCGCGGCGTCGAGGAAGTCGAGCACGCGACGGGTGAGATCGGGGTAGCGCTCGCTGTCGCCGGGCGCGTCAGCCGGGCGGTGGTCCTCGAGGTCGAGGGTGAAGGTGATGGCGTCCGACGGCCATCAGTACGCGTCCATGTCGAGGAACTCGAACGTGTCGATCGACAGTGCATCCTGGTCGATGATGTCGGAGAGTGATCGCAGGATGAGATGGAGCGGAGACGGCTGGAACCGGCGCGGCGGTTGGATCCCGCGCACCTTCACGTGTTCGTTGAATCCGGCGTACACGGCGTACGGCGCGCGGTGGAAGCGGCACGCGGCGGCGACGATCGCGTCGGCGCGCAACGGCCCCGACCGGCCCGCCGCGGGAGAAGCTTCAGGATCACCGCCGCCCGGACTCCGAACCGCTTGTCGGTGGTGCTCACACCGACGAGCTCGTTGCTCGCGTGCACCGCGTACGACACGTGCGGAGTACGCGAGCCGCCAGCGCAGGTACTCGGGCGTGTACGAGTTGGTCCACGTGCGCACCGGCGTCTCGTCGAGCCCGGCCGCGAGCCGCTCGAACGGGCCGGCGAAGAAGGCGCCATCGACCGCGTGGCTCTCGACGTCGCCTGCCCGTAGGCCGGGCGGGCACACGCGCACCGGCAACGGTCCGGGTGTCTTCCAACCGAGGTACTTGATCACCGTACCGATCGACTTGTCGTTGCACACGCCGGTCGCGAACTGCCACCCGGCCTCGCGCGCGCCCTCGTAGACCTCCGGCCCGAGTTGGCGGAACCACCCCTTGCGCTGGGCGCCCGTCTGCACGACGGCGTTGAGCGAGAAGCCGGCCGGGACGACACCGTCGGGCCCGCGGTAGCGCTGCGGGATCATCCCGTAGTGCGCGACGCGTTGGCCGTCGTCGTCGGCGTTGCGCTGGACCGCCGGTCCGTACGGGTTCTCGTCGTAGAGCCAGTGGATGTACGCGGTGTCGAGGAGGCGCGCATTGGGCAGCTCCGCCGCGAGCAGCGCGTTGTTGAGCTCGTTGTCGGATGGCACAGCGCGTCAGGGGCCGTCGTCGACCGGTGCCCGGCGGGGCCGCAACCTCTGCCACGCGGCGCCGATGCCGACGGCGGCGACGAGCACAAGGCCGATCTCGGCCGGAGCGCGGTAGCGCGGTAGCCCGAAGGTGACCGCGGCCGCAATGGTGGCGGAGATCGCGAGGGCGATCACGGGCCAGATCGTGATCTTGCGCCGATGCATCACGACGAGACCGACCGCCGCGAACGGCAGGAGCGCGTAGTAGAAGAACAGCGCGACCCATGACGGCGCACGGCCGCGTCCTTCGAGCGCCCACTCGAACGCGGTCGTCTGGCCCGGCTTGAACACCTCCCACATTCGACCGACGCGGGCGGCCACCACGAGCGGCGCCCGTGACTTGTGATCCTCGATGTAGTTGATCGCGTACGTCGCGCGGTGCGAGGTCGCGCTGCGATTCGTCGAGTGTGTTCGGCGGCCACGGGCCCTGGAAGCAGCTCGCCCAGTAGCCGATCTTGGTGCCGTAGTAGGTCTCGTCGCAGCTCGCGGCCGAGAGCGCGCTCCCGGTTCCGGTGCTCAGGAACGTGGGCTCCTCGAAGCGCAGCATGTTGAACGTGATCCACGGGAGGAGGACGAGGCCGCCGATCACGCAGCTCACCGCCGCCAGCTTGATGCGCTGCTTCCAGCCCGTGTGACGGACGAGCAGCGCGAGCGGGACTACGAGGATCGGGAACAGCAGGGAGAGCTCCGACCGCGTGAGCGCGGCAACCCCGCAGGTGACTCCGAGGACGATCGCGCTGCGCGTCGTGGGCGACGCGGCGAAGGAGTATGCGGCGAAGAGGACCAGCGAAGCCATGAGCACGACGAGCGACTCCGACATGAGCATGCCGTCGTTGATCCACATGAACGGGTAGACGGCCGTGATCGCCGCCGCGACGAGCCCGACGAACGGTCCCGCGATGCGCCGGCCGAGCAGCCCGATGGTGACGATGGTGGCCACTCCGAGCAGCCCGGACACGAGCCGGTGTCCGGTGACGCTGTCGACGCCGAGCTCGGACCAGAACGAGAGGTACAGCGTGTACAGCGGTGGGTGCCCGGCGCTCGGACGCTCGACACCGAAGAGGTGCCAGGCCACGGGGTCGACGTAGAAGAAGCCTTTGGCGAGTGCATTGGCCTGGTAGTGGTAGTACCAGGCGTCGCCCCACAGCCGGTATCCGGTGAACCCGACTCGGTCCGTGGTCTCCCGCCACCACAGAACGTTCAGGCACCGGATCACCAGGCCGAGACCGGCGATGGCCCCGAGCCAGACTGCGAAGGAACGCGTCGGGCGCGGCGGGCGGCGGGTGTTTCGGGCGGCGCCTCGACGGTGGCCGGAGTGTCGGTCGCCGTGCGGGTGGCGGTGGTCATCCCGCCACCTCAGCCGGCGCGGCGGAGGGTACGGGTGCGCGGGATGCCCCGGTCTCGTCGTGGGCGTCGGGGGTGCGCCGGTGCCACCGCTCCCAGAGCGCGACCAGGGCGACCGCAGCCAGTACCGGCGTGATCGAGTCGAACGAGGCGCGGTAGCGCGTGACGGGGAACCCGATCGTCACCGTGATGGTGACCGCGAGCGACGACCGCGAGCATCGGATAGATGGGGACGCGCCGCCGGCGCATGACCACGAGCCCGCCGATCGCGAACGGCAGGAGGAGGTAGTAGCTGACGAGCACCGCCCACGAGGTCTGGGTGCCGCGCCGCTCGAAGAACTCGTTGAGCTCGACGTTCTGCACGGGCCGATAGACCTCCCAGATGCGGCCGATGCGGGCAAGCACGACTGCTGGCAAGCGGCCAGCATGTTCTTCGATGTACGAGGTGCCCTGGTCGAGTGCCTGCTTGTCGAAGACGGACTCCTCGACGCCGGGTGTGTACTCGCGGAGACAGGTGTTGTCCCAGTAGCCGAGCTTAGGGCCGGAGTACGTCGCGTCGCAGTTACCGTACGCCAGCACGAGTCCGAAGCCGGTACCGAGCACGGTCCGTTCTTCGAAGGTCGTGAGGTTCCGGATGGCCCACGGACCGATCACCAACAGGCCGATCAACGCCATTGCGCCCAGGGCCTCGAAGCGCCGTTTCCAGTCCCACGTGCGGGTGAGGAGCACCGTCGGCACGCCGAGGAGCGCGAACAGGATGATCCCCTCGGAACGGGTGAGCGACGCGAGCGCCAGGGGCACTCCGATGGCCACCGCGCCCCACATCGTGGGTGCCCGCCAGAACCGGTACACCGCGAGCAAGGCGAGCACGACCAGGAAGCAATACAGCGTCTCGAGCCCGATCACGGCGTCGTTCGACCAGAGCGGCGGGTAGAAGACAGCCAGCAGCGCGGCAACGAGCCCGACGCGATCGCCGGCGATGCTCCGGGCGAGGAGGCCGATCAGGACGACCGTGCCGGTGCCGAGGAGTGCCGTCGCGATGCGGTGCTCGGTGGGCGTGTGGAACCCGAGGGCCGACGGGATCGCGAGGAACACCGTGTAGAGCGGGGGGTGGAGCGCGGTGGGCGCGCTCACGTGCTGGTTGTGCAGGAGGAACGGGTTCGTGAACCAGCGTCCCTCGGCGAAGTACCGGGACTGCCAGCTGTAGAAGAACTCGTCGCCCGCGAGCCGGTCGATCCGATCGGTGACGGGCCCGAGCACGTACCAGATCCGCCACGCCGCGGCACCGGCCACGATCAGCGCCAGTCGGGCGAAAAACCGCCTGGGCGCTGCCGTCATGCGCTCGCACGCTACCAGTGACCTTTCGTGCCGAACGCTCTCCGAAATATTCGGCGCCCACATAGGCTTGGGTACATCGTGGGCCCGATCGCCGCATCCGAGTCCCGCGAGCTGACGGAGCGCCCGCCATCCGAGGCGTCCCATTACGGCTATCAGCCCGCGCTCGACGGGATCCGCGCGTTCGCCGTCGGCAGCGTCATGCTCTACCACGCCTCGCAGTCGTGGGCGCTGGGCGGCTTCCTCGGGGTCGACGCCTTCTTCGTGTTGAGCGGCTTCCTCATCACCACGCTGTTGGTGACGGAGTGGAAGGGGAGCGGGCGCGGTCGGATCGACCTCAAGGCGTTCTGGGTCCGTCGGGCCCGCCGCCTGCTGCCGGCACTGCTCCTCGTGATGCTCGGCATCGTGCTGTACGCCGCCGTGTTCGCCGCGCCGGCCGAGGTGGAGAAGATCCGTTCCGACGGCTTCGCCACCCTGGGCTACGTGGCGAACTGGAAGTTCATCTTCGCGGGCCAGTCGTACTTCGACCAGTTCACGCAGCCCTCGCCCTTCCGGCACATGTGGTCGCTCGCGATCGAGGAGCAGTTCTACTTGATCTGGCCGCTCATCGTCTTCGGCGTGCTGTGGTTCACGCGCTCGGTGCGCGGGCTCCTCGCCGCGGCGTTCGCGATGATGCTGGGCTCGGCGTTGCTGATGGCGGTGCTCTACTCGCCGGGTACCGACCCGTCACGCGTCTATTACGGCACCGACACCCGCGCGCAGTCGCTGCTCATGGGCGCGGTCGCGGCAATCCTCGTGTACCTGCACGGTCCGGTACGCACGCGCCTCATGAAGCGCGTGCTGCGCGTGCTCGCCGTCGTGGGTGCGGGTTACACGCTGTGGCTCTGGTCGAACATGTCGGAACGCAGCAACCTGCTGTACCGCGGTGGCTTCCTCCTCGCATCGCTCTCGGTCGTCATCGTCATCGTCTCGGTGACCCAACCGGACCGTGGTCTCCTGGGCCGCGCCCTGTCGTGGTACCCGCTGCGCTGGATCGGGATGATCTCGTACGGGTTGTATCTCTGGCACTGGCCGATCTACCTGACGATCACCGCGAACGCGCACCGGCCTCGACGGCAACGCGCTCCTCTTCGCACGGATCGGCACCACGTTCGCGTTCGCGACCGCGTCGTACTACCTCGTGGAGCGACCTCTCCGCCGCGGTGTGATCCGCATCCCGCGGCCGGTGCTCGTCGCGCCCACGGTTGCGGTCGCGCTCGCGGTCGCGCTGGTGCTCTCCACGATGGGCGCCAGCACGTCGCCGGCGAGTGCCGCCCAGCAGGCTCTCGCGCAGAAACCGGCGGCGACGCCCACTCCAAAGCCGGCTCCCAAGCCGGCTCCGGACGCGAACGCGCAGCCCTCGGGAGTTGCGCCGCAGCAGGCGAACGTGCTGATGCTGGGCGACTCGATCGCCCTGTCGTTGGGCGTCGGCCTCGACCGCATCTCCCAACAAGACCCGAAGATCGTGTCGGTCAACCGCGGCACGCTCGGCTGCGGCATGCTGCGGCTCGGCGAGGTCGACATGGGCCTCCAGCTCTCTGAACAGCCGGGAACATGCGACGACTGGAACGATCGCTGGCTCGCCAACATCGACGCGTTCCATCCGAACGTGGTGGTGCTGCTCACCGGGGCGTGGGACCTCCTCGATCGCAAGATCGACGGCACGTGGTACACGCCCGGCGACGTCGCCTTCGATCGCTACTTCCTCTCCGAGCTCGATCAGGCCACGCAGCTCCTCGGGTCGCGTGGGGCGAGAGTCGTGATCCTCACGACACCGTTCCTGTACCGCCCGGAGCTCGTCGGCCAGACGGGCCACGACTGGCCCGAGTACGACCCGTGGCGGGTCGACCGGATCAACGCGCTCTACCGTGACTTCCTGGTCGCGCACCCGGGTCGCTACACGCTCATCGACCTCAACAAGTACGTCTCACCGGGTGGGAAGTACACGGACTCCCTCGGCGGTGTGCAGATCCGCGACGACGGCGTGCACTTCACGGCTGACGGCGCCGCCTATGTCGCACGGTGGCTCGCGCCGCAGCTCGAGGCACTGGCTCAGTTGCCGGCCACCCCCGCGACCAGCGACGTCGAGCACTTCGATCCCAGGCACCTGCGCCGCGACCTGACCGGATGCGCTTCACCGTCATCGGGCACTCCTGCCTCTACGTCGAGACGAGTGCGGGCTCGATCCTCGTCGATCCGTGGCTCGTCGGCTCGTGCTACTGGCGGTCGTGGTGGCACTACCCGCCCACACCCGCGCCCGAACCCGAGTGGCTGGCCCCCGACTACGTGTACCTCACGCACCATCACTTCGATCACTTCCACTACCCGTCGATGCGGCGGATCGATCGCCGGCGCGCACGTGCTCGTCCCGCGGTTCGGCGTCGACGTGATCGCGGGGGAGGTGCGCGGCCTCGGCTTCGGTGAGGTGATGGAGCTTCCGCACGCGCAGGTCGTCCAGTTCGGACCCGGACGTGCGGGTCGCGTCGTACCAGTACGGCATCGACGACACGGTGTTCGTCGATCGCCGACGGCGACGACGTGCTCGTCGACGTCAACGACTGCAAGATCCGGGGCCGTGCGCTCCGGCAGCTCCGCCACGAGTTCGGGCGACCGACGTTCGTCTTCAAGAGCTACTCGTTCGCGCAGGGCTACCCCGCGTGCTACACGGCCGACGACCCTGCCGATCTCGAGTTGATCACCCGCGAGAGCTACATCGACGACTGGGTCGAGTGTGGTGAACGAGCTCGCGCCCCGTTACGGTGTGCCGTTCGGGAGCATGGTCGCGTTCCTCCATCCCGAGAGCCGCCACGTCAACCGGTTCTTGGTTGCGCCCGGGGAAGTGGTAGCCGAGTTCTCGCGGCGCGCGCCCGACTCGACCACCGAGGCCGTGCAGATGGATCCCGGCGACCGTTGGAGCTCGGCGGGAGGCTTCGAGCACGGCGGCGTCGACTGGTACTCGGAGCGCGACTCGCGGCTCGACGAGCTGGCGCGCGCAGTACAGCCGCGCATCGACGCGCAAGACGCGGCCGAAGCAGGAGTGACGCTCGACTACGCGCGCTTCGCCGACTACTTCAACGGCTTCCTCCACACGTTCCCGCCCGGCGTCATCGGACGCCTGGCACTCCGCCGCCCGGTCGTGTTCGAAGTGCCGTCGTCGCCGTTGCCGTTCTGGGTGCTCGATTTCGGCCGCGGCTCTGTGTACCGGTTGTCGGAGCCCCCGCCCGACACGGCCAGCATCGTGCGTGTCAACGAGGCGATGCTCGCCGACGCGATCGAGAAGCGTCTCGTGCACGTCGTGCACGGCTCGATGCGAATTGCCATCCATCTCAAACCCGGTGGCGCGGGCGACGACATCACGTTCTGGGCTCTGCTCGTGCCATGGGAGCTCGGCTACGTGCCGATGCGCCGCTCCGTGAGCCGCCGGCTGGCCGAGGTGGGGTGGCGCCGCCGCCGCGAGTGGCTCGACTGGATCGATGCGCTCCGCAACGGCAGCGGCTCCGGTTCGCTCTTCGAGCGTTTGTCGGGCCGCTTCACGACCACCGCGCGCGTTCCCGACTGAGCGGTCAGACGCGCGGGCGCGAGGCCATCGCGAACAGGCCCGGAGTGGTCGACTCGATCCGGTCGGTGAGAAAGAAATGCGAGTCGTCGATGCCGGAGCCGATGCCCGTGGTCGACGACCCGAGCGCGCGGTACACGACCGGCAGCACGTGCGTGTAGCCCCACACGTACCAACTTCTCGGGACGCGCCGGCGGATGCGCAGCGGATCGAGGCGCAAGAGGCGCTCGCCGCTCGCGCGGCGACGGGCGAAGTCTTCGTGCAGCTCGGACGAGCCCTCGAGGCCGAGGACCTCGACGTCGTGGAAGAAGAGCCGCAGCATCGACGCGAGCTCGGGCGCCTCGAACAGGTACACGTGGAACGGGTTCTCGAAGTCGGCGGGCCGGTTCGGTGTGACCACGAACGTCCGACCGCCAGGCGCGCACGCCCGGGCGAGCTCGGCAACGTGCTGTTCGGGCGCGATGAAGTGCTCGATGATGTGCGACGAGCACACCCAGTCGACAGCGTGGTCACGGACGCCGAGCTTCGCGCCGTCCATGGCCGCGAAACGCAGGCCGTTCGCGCCGAACCGCCGCGCCGCGCCGACCGCGGTGTCCGCGCTGTAGTCGATCCCGAGCACGGTGCGTGTGGACGCGGCGAGCTCGGCGGTTTCCACGCCCACGCCGCACCCCACGTCGAGGACGAGTCCGGCACCGAGCCGCGCGCGGATCTCGCGGTAGCCCGCGGCGTGGAACGCGAGCAGCGAGTCCGGAGTCGCGCCCTCCATCGGACGCTCACCGGTGAGCGAACGTCCGCGTATTCGGGTATCCCGGATACGCAGTGAGCGACCCATAGTCAGGCGGGTCATGCCTCGGAGCTTATTGAGCACGGGCGGCCCCGCCATGTTTCGCGCTCGCCCTCGGCCTACGATTCCTCGGCCATGATCCGACCCCGTCGAGAGCGCGCGCGCCGCAACGCAAGCGGGCCGTTGCCCCCGGCCACGATGCCGAGGTCGCAAAGCTCGGCGACATCGCGGGCGAGGCCGGCATCGAGCGCGTGAGCATGCTTGCCTGGCGCGACCTCGACGATCCCGAAGCCGGCGGGTCGGAGGTACACGCGGCGAACATCGCCGCGCTCTGGGCGGAAGCGGGCATCGAGGTCACGATGCGCACGTCGTACGCCGCGAACCATCCGATGGTGAGCTGGCGCGACGGTTACCGCGTCATTCGCAAAGCGGGCCGGTACCTGGTGTTCCCGCGGGCGGCGTTCAGCGAGATGATGGGCTGGCACGGAGGGCGTGACGGTCTCGTGGAGATCTGGAACGGCATGCCGTTCTTCTCGCCGCTCTGGGCGCGCACCACGAACGTCACCTGGCTCCACCATGTGCACGCCGAGATGTGGAGGATGACGCTCCCGCCGCGGCTCGCCGCGTTCGGGAACTTCATCGAGTCGCGGGTCGCCCCACCGATCTATCGGCGCACCCCGATCGTCACGCTGTCGGAATCGAGCAAGCAGGAGCTCGTGCACGACCTCAAGTTTCGCCCTGATCATGTGGCCGTCGTTCCGCCCGGCATCGACCCGCAGTTCACACCGGGCGGTGAGAAGTCCGACGCGCCGCTCGTCGTCGCGGTCGGCCGTCTCGTTCCCGTGAAGCGCTTCGACATGCTGATCGCCGCGCTCGTCGCGCTGAAGCCTCGGCACCCTGCCTTGCGCGCGGTGATCGCGGGAGAGGGGTACTGCCGTCCCGACCTCGAGGCGCAGATCCGCGCCGCGCGCGCCGAAGACTGGATCGGTCTTCCCGGCCGCATCGACGACGACGAAGTGATCGACCTCTACCGGAGCGCGTGGGTACTCGCCATGGCTTCGTCACGCGAGGGCTGGGGCATGATCGTCACGGAGGCCGCGGCGTGCGGCACGCCGGCGGTGGTGACGCGCGTTCCCGGCTTCGTCGACGCCGTCGTCGAGGGGAGAACCGGGCTGCTCGCCGACGGGCGCGAGGACCTCGTCGCCGGGCTGCACGCGGTGCTCTCCGATCCCGATCTGCGCGACGCGGCTGTCGGTCGGCGCCCGCGAGCACGCGACCCGATACACCTGGGAGGCGACGGCACGCGGCACCCTCGAGGTGCTCGCGCAAGCCGCGATCCGGCGTCGCTCCAGCCGGTGACGGCGACGCTCGACGGGCACCGTTCACGCGCGCAACCGGAAGCTGTTGTGAGCGTCGCGAACCGTCCACTGCGCGGGCTGGGCTACGCCGTCCTCGCGGCGATCGCGTACGTTCCGCTGCTCCGAACCTCGCCGGGACGCGTCGTCGCCGACACCAAGAGCTACCTCTACCTCGACCCGGGCCGGCTCCTCGCACGTGCCCCGTCGATGTGGGACTCGAACATCGGGTTGGGCACGGTCAGCCACCAGAACATCGGCTACCTGTTCCCGATGGGGCCGTACTACTGGGTCATGCATGCCGTCGGCGTGCCGGCATGGGTGTCGCAGCGGCTCTGGCTCGGGACGGTGCTGCTGTTCGCAGCGCTCGGGATGCTGTACCTCCTCCGAACGCTGCACGTGCGTGGCCCTGGCGTTGTCGTCGCCGCACTCGTCTTCATGCTCTCGCCGTACGTGCTCGACTTCGCGGCGCGCCTCTCGGTGATCCTGTTGCCGTGGGCGGGGCTTCCATGGATGCTCGCGCTCGTCATCCGCGCGCTCCGCGACGACAGCGGTTGGAAGTACCCGGCCATCTTCGCAATCGTCGTCCAAGTCGTCGGCAGCGTGAACGCGACCGCCCTCGTGTTCGCCGGGATCGTTCCCGTTCTGTGGGTGCTCTCTGCGTTGCTCGTCACCCACGAAGTCGACTGGCGACGCACTCTCGACACGATCTCGAAGATCGCCGTGCTCACGATCCTCGCGTCGTTGTGGTGGATCACGGGGCTTGCGACGCAGAGCGCGTACGGACTCGACATCCTCAAGTTCACGGAGACGCTCGCGACCGTGTCGCACGCATCGCTGCCCAGCGAGGTGCTGCGAGGCCTCGGCTACTGGTTCTTCTACGGCGGCGACAAGATCAGTCCCTGGATCGAGCCGAGCGTCCGCTACACCCAAGACCTCTGGCTCATTGCGGCGAGCTACGCGTTGCCGCTCCTGGCGTTCGCGGCTGCCGGGCTCGTGCGATGGCGCCACCGAGGCTTCTTCGTGCTCGTCACGCTCGTGGGCTTCGCGGCCGCCGTCGGCGCCAACCCGTACAACGCTCCGTCCGTGCTCGGACGCCTCTTCAAGTCGTTCGCCGCGTCGTCGAGCTTCGGTCTCGCGTTGCGCAGCACTGCTCGCGCGGTCCCACTCGTCGCGCTCGGCGTCGCGGTCCTGCTCGGGCTCGGGGTCAACGCCGTCGCCGCGGCATGGTCGAAGCACGGCATGCGGATCGGCGGTCTCGTGCTCGCCGGGTTCGTGATCGTGCTCGCGATCGTCAACCTTCCGTCGCTCTGGAACGGATCGCTCTACGGCAACAGCCTCCAGCGCGACGAGAACATCCCGTCGTACTGGTCCGCCGCCATTTCCGATCTCGACGCCGGCTCGCACGACACACGGGTGCTCGAGGTACCGGGTGCCGACTTCGCGGCGTACCGCTGGGGGGAGACCGTCGATCCGATCACGCCGGGTCTCACGGATCGGCCCTATGTCGCGCGCGAGCTCGTGCCGTGGGGATCGCCGGCATCGGCCGATCTCCTGAACGCCCTCGATCGGCGGCTGCAAGAGGGCGTGCTGGATCCCGCCGCGATCGCGCCGATCGCCCGGCTCATGAGCGTCGGCGACGTCTTGTACCGCGCCGACCTCCAGACCGACCGTTTCGACCTGCCGCGGGCGGCAGCAACGTGGGCGCTCCTGACCGGGCCGGTGCCGGCCGGGCTCGGGACGCCGAAGGGCTACGGCAAGGGATTGCGTCCGGCGTTGCACTACTCGCAGATCGACGAGCTGGCGCTGGCGCAGTCCCCGGGAGCGGCCGAGCCACCACCGGTGTCGGTGTTCCCGGTGGCCGGCGCGCCGTCGATCGTGCGGACCGAGTCCGCCTCGTCGCCGCTCATCGTGTCGGGCGACGGCGAGGGCCTCGTCGATCTCGCGGGGATCGGCGGACTCGACGCGCGCGACGCGGTGCTCTACTCCGGGTCCTTCGCCGACAACGTCGCCGCGTTGCGACGTCAGATCGCGACCAGTGGCGCGGTGCTCGTCGTCACGGACTCCAACCGCAAACGCGGCCGGCGGTGGGGCGCGATCAAGGACATCGAGGGTCCCACCGAGCGCGTCGACGAGAGCACATTGACGAACGACGAAGGCGATGCGCGCCTCGACCTGTTCCCGGGTGCAGGTTCCGACACGCAGACCGTCGTGCTCTCACCCAACGTGGAAGTGAGCACGACCGGCATCGGGAACTTGATCACGTATTGGCCGGAGATGCGCGGCGCGCGTGCGTTCGACGGCAACGTTGCCACGGCTTGGGAGGTCGGCGACCACGGCTCTGTCATCGGGCAGAAGATCCGCGTCGATAGCCGGCAGCCGATCACGGCCGACCACGTGAACCTCGTCCAGCCGCTCGTGGGGCCACGCACTCGGTTCCTCACGAAGGTCACGCTCACGTTCGACGGCAAGGACCCGGTCACCGTGGACCTCCACGATGCGTCGCGCACTGCGGAAGGCGAGACGATCACGTTCCCCCGCCGCACGTTCCACCGTTTCGAGGTCACGGTCGACGACACCAATGTGGGTGACTCGTTCGACTATCCCGCGAGCAACAACGTGGGTTTCGCGGAGATCCGGCTGCGCGACGACGCGGCCGGAGCACACGATCTTCGGGTCACCGAGACCGTGCGAATGCCGACGGATCTCGTCGACGCCGCTGGTTCGCTCGCAACCGATCGTCCCCTGGTATTCGTGATGAGCCGATCGCGCAACGTCGTCGTCCCTCCTCGGTACTCGCAGGACGAAGAGGCGATCGCGCGTCAGCTACGCGTACCCGACGCACGCAGCTTCGGCTTGGGCGGAAGTGCGCGCCTCGCCACCGCCGCCCCCGATGACGCACTCGATGCCGTGCTCGGCATCCGGGGCGCCGACGCGGGCGGCATCACCGTGCGCGCGTCGCAGCACCTTCCCGGCGACGTGCGCGCGCGGATCGGCGGCGTTCGACGGCGATCCGGCCACCGCCTGGAGCACCGCGTTCGGCGAGCCCGTCGGGCAGTGGGTCGAGGTCCAGGCGCCCGAGCCGGTGACGGTCGACCATCTCGATCTCCAGCTCGTGGCCGACGGCCGCCACTCGGTGCCGACCCAGATCCGGGTGGACGCCGGCGGCGAATCGCGCACCGTCGACCTGCCGCCGGTGACCGACCGGACGGCCGAGAACGCGGTGGTGAGCGTGCCCGTGTCGTTCGATGCGGTCACCGGGGACGATCTTCGCGTGACGGTCACTGCGATCAGGCCGGTGACCACGATCGAGTACCACGAGGTCCAGCCGATCGTGATGCCGGTCGCGATCGCGGAGATGGGGATGCCGGGTGTGCTGCGCGCGCCGATGCCCGCGCAGCTCCCGTCGGCATGCCGCACCGACCTCGTCGCCGTCGACCGCGCGCCGGTCAGCGTCCGACTGGTCGGCGATCCCGCGCAGGCGGAGTCGGGCGGCGCGATCGACGTGCAGTCGTGCGACCCGTCGATCGCACTCGCCAAGGGCGACCACATCGTGCGGTCGACGCCCGGCACGACGACCGGCATCGACGTGGACGGAGTCGTGCTCGGGTCCCAGTCCGATGGCACCGCGATGGCGCTGGGCCCGGAAGGATCGCTTGCGAACTTCACGCAGTCGGCCGAGCGCGCGCAAGGCCAGCCCGATCGGCCCGTCGTGCGCGTGGTCGATGACGGACGCACCAACAAGAAGCTGCACGTCACCGGCGCGCAACCCGGTACGCCGTTCTGGCTCGTGCTCGGTGAGAGCAACAGCGCAGGGTGGAAGGCGACGGTCGCGGGCGAGGACGCCGGTGGTTCCACGCTCGTCGACGGCTACGCGAACGGCTGGCTCGTCGTTCCGAATGCATCGAGCTTCGACATCACGCTGGAGTGGACACCGCAACGCCCCGTGTGGATCGCGCTCGCGATCTCGGGCGTGACGCTCGTGCTCTGTCTCGCGCTCGCGCTGTGGCGGCGCCGCGGTGCCCGAACCGACGCGACCGCGGCCTTGGACGGACAGCCCCACTTGGCGAACCCACTCGTCGCGGCGGGTGTGAGTGTCAGCCGGCGCGGCACGGCTGTGAGCGCGATCTCGGCGGGCCTCGTGGCGGCGTTCCTTGCCCGTTGGTGGGTCGGCGTGATCGTGGCAGCGTGCACCGCCGCGGTGCTGCTCCGGCCGCGTCTGCGAGCGCTGCTGACGATCGGTGCGCCCGCATGCGTCGCGATCACTGCGCTGTACGTGCTCGTCGAGCAGCACCGGCATCGATACGCGTACGGCTTCTTCTGGGTCGACCACTTCAGCGTGGTCGCGAACCTCGCGTGGCTCGCGGTGCTGCTGCTCGGGGCGGACGCACTCGTGGAGCTCGTACGGTCCCGACGCCGGAGCGCCGAAACTACAGAGTCGTCGTGATCTGGACGTCGAGGCCGGGCAGCCGGTTCACCTCCGTGAGGTCGAGCGTGCGGCGCCGCTTCTCGGCCGTGAACGTGCGGCCCGGGTAGAGCACGTCGACGGTGCCGTCGTCGTCTCGGCGGTAGGAGAACTGCTCCACGATCTGCTTGCCCGAGAGCGCGCCGTCGACGGTCCCCGCCGAGCCCACCCCGATACGGATCTCGCCCAGCCGCGCGTCGAGCGGCGCCGCGCCGGCGGCAGCTCCTGCGGCGGAGCCGGCCGGTGCCACGGTCCATTCGGTCTCGAACGTGTCGCCTCTCCTCGCGGTGGTCGAGAGCACCCGCCGCTCGACCCGGTCGCCGACCTGCAGGTACACGGCGAGCGCCGGTGCGTCGCTCCGGTGCGTGACTCGGACGCGCAGCGTCGCGGTGCTGCCGTGCAGCACCTGCAGCGGGATCAGCGACACGCTCGGTACCGGAGCGTCGTGGTACATGACCGGGTCGTCGAACCCCGGATCGGTCGTGCGCTCGAAGTACGCCGCACGGTCCGGATGGGAGGTGATGAGGTCGAGGTTCTCCGCGCCACGGTCGACTGCGAAGAGGATCCGGCCGAGGAGGTCGGCCGAATTGGCCGAGTACGGGTTGAGGTGCATGAGGTACGGGCCGGAGTTCTCCACGATCACGAGCGCGTCGCCTTGAATCGAGCGCGTTGCATCCTTCCACGGCTCCTGCGCGGCGCTGATCCTGTGGTTGGGATCGATCTTCGAGATCGCGTAGGGGACGGTCAATCCGGCCAGTACGACGCACAACCCGATCGCGGCTGCCCTCCGTCGCTTCCACAGCGCGATGAGCACTGTGGCGACGAACACGCAGGCGGGCGCGTACAGCGGCACGTAGTACACCGGCCCCGACAACGACGCGGCGCGGCTCGACAACAGATTGCCCCAGAAGAAGAGATACCCCATCGGGAACGCGACTGCGATGCCGAGCAACGCCAGCGTCGTGCGGTCGCGGCGACGGAGCCAGATGCCGATCACGGCGACGACCGCCCCCAGCCAACCGCCGACGAAGAACGGGGCGAGCGTGCGGAGGTTGTGGGCGACACGTCGGATGCCGCGCCCGACCGTGTAGTCGAAGATCTCGGCGATCGGCATGAGACGGCGCGGCCCGAACCCGAACGTGTCGAGGGAGTCCTTGGCTGTGATCGGGAACTGTGTGGAGCTGCCGCTGACGTGGCGGTTGTAGAGCAGGGTGAACGCGAGGAACGGAAGGAAGCCGACCGCCGTCCAGAGCACCGCGCGTCGCAGCGGGCGCCAATCGCGCCAGCAGACCACCGCCGCGTACCCGAAGAGCGGTGCAGCCCACAGCACGGCGTCGAACGGACGGGTGAGGAGGATCCACCCGAGCAGCAGACCCGACGTCAGCAGCAGCAGGCGAGAACCGTTTCGGAGACCTGCCAGAAGGGCCGCACCGAAGAACAAGCCGAGGCCGAGGGAGAAGAGGTACGCGAGGTACACGCCGCTTTGGAGCAGCACGATCGGTGACGCGATCATCAGCGTCGCGGACACGAGCCCGAGCTGCCGGTTGCCCGTGAGCTCACGCGTGAACACGTACGTCCCGAGGACGGCCGCGATGGTGCCGACCGCCAAGGCGAGCTCGGGCGACCCGAAGACGGTGTCGACGGCGACGAGCACGAGTGGCCACCCCACCGTGTACTGCGAGAAGAAGCCGCCGTCGTGGAGCCCGGCGAGCCACGGCCAGAAGAACGATGGCATACCACCGTCGGCGGTGAAGATGTGTCCGCCGCGCAGCGCGTCGGCTTGCCAGAGATAGGTGGCCTCGTCGCGGTTCCACGACAACGCGGGATAGATCAGGTGTCGGGAAGCAATCGCCACGACGAATGCCGCCACCGTGAGCGTGAGCAGTGGCCAGTTGTTCTGCAACCACGACGGAGCCGCGTGCGGCTCGTGCGGAGCCGGCAGAGGCGGTTCAGGCCGCGCGTCGAAACCTGCTGCGACCGCCGCCATGCGGACGGAGTGTACCGAGCACTCTCCGAAGCCGGTGTGCAGCCGTGCAGCCGACATTGGCGCGCGCGAGCTCACGTCTACGATCGGTGTCGGAATGGGGGCTGTGGCGGCGCCGGCCGCGGCGACGTGGCGCCAATCGCGGTCGTCTGCTCGAAGTCGTTGGCTTGGCGCTGCTGGCCTACGTGCCCTTCCTGCTCTCGTCGCCCGGCGAAGTGAGCGCCGACACGAAGCAGTACCTCTACCTCGATCCCGGTCGGCTGCTCTCGCGCGCGCCGTACCTGTGGGATCCCCACGTCGGGATCGGCACCGTGCCGCACCAGCAGATCGGCTACCTGTTCCCGATGGGGCCGTACTTCTGGCTCATGGACGCGATCGGGGTGCCCGACTGGGTCGCGCAGCGTCTGTGGCTCGGCACCGATCTCGCTCCTCGCCGCGCTCGGTGCGCGGTGGCTGTTCACGATGCTCGGCACCCGTCGGCTCGGAGCCCTCGCGGGCGCGCTCGTGTACATGCTCACGCCGTACCAGCTCGCGTTCACGGCGCGGATCTCGGTGATTCTCCTCGCGTGGGCAGCGTTGCCGTGGCTCGTCGGGCTCACGATCCGCGCGCGTGCGCGACGGCGGATGGCGCGACCCGGCGTTGTTCGCGCTGATCGTCCTCGCCGTCGGCAGCGTCACGTCCTCGTCGCTGGTGTTCGTCGCGATCGCGTCCGGGCTGTGGCTCGTCCTCCACGCGTGTCGCGGACGCGCGAGCGCCCTCGCCTCTGCCGCGCCGACCGGTCGGATCGCGCTCCTGTCCATCGGCGTGTCGTTCTGGTGGTTGGTCGGACTCCGCACCCAGGGCGCGTACGGACTCCCGGTGCTCCAGCTCACCGAGACGCTGCGCACCGTCGGTGAGCGCAGCGTCGCCCACCGACCTGCTCCGCGGCCTCGGGAACTGGTACTTCTACGGAGTCGACCGGCTGGGGTTCGCGCTCGACCAGGCATCCGACTACCTGCACGACGATCTCGTCGTGTTCGCGACGTTTGCGATACCGGTCGCTCGCGCTGGCCGCGGCTGCAGTCACCCGCTGGCGGCACCGCGCGTACTTCGCACTGCTGATCGTCGTGGGGACTGTTGTGGGGGTCGGGGCGTTTCCCTACGTCCAACTCGACGCCGTACGGCGCGCGTCTTCAAGATCTTCGCCAACGACACCTCGGCCGGTCTTGCGCTCCGGAACACGCCGCGCGTCGTGCCGCTCGTCGTGCTCGGTCTCGCAGGGCTGCTCGCCGCCGGTGTCGCTGCGCTCTCGTCGCACCGCCAACAGTTGCTGGCCGCGGCCGTTGTCGGCGTGCTCGCGATCCTCGCGCTCCTGCCCGTCTGGCGGGTCGGCTATCTGTCGTCGAGCGATCGCGCGTCCGAGCGAGGTGCCCGCGTACTGGAAAGAGGCGGCGGCGGCGTTGCAGCGCGACGGCGACGCCACGCGGGTGCTCGAGATTCCCGGCAGCAGCTTCTCGGCGTACCGGTGGGGGAACACGATCGAGCCCGTCACTCCGGACTTGATCGATCGTCCGTACGTCGCGCGCGAGGTGCTGCCTGCCGGCACGCCGCCGTCGGTGAACCTGCTCGACGCGCTCGACCATCGCCTCCAGGAGGGCACCTTCGAGCCGGCGTCGCTTGCCGCGTTTGCGCGGCTCACCGACGTGGGGACGATCTCCCTGCGCTCCGACCTCGAGTACGAGCGGTTCGACACGCCACGGCCCCGGCTCCTGTGGTCGCTCCTCACGCAGCCGCTCGCGCCGGGCCTGAAGTCACCCGAGCAGTTCGGTGTGACGAAGCCGAACCGTGCGTCGAAGAAGCTGCCCATGCTCGACGACGTCGAGCTGCGCATCCCATCGGACGCGAAGGATCCGCCGCCGGTGGCGCTGTTCGAAGTTCGCGACGCGGTGCCGATCGTGCATGCCGCGCCCAGCGCGCAACCGGTGCTGCTCGCCGGCGACGGTGAGGGCATCGTCGACGCGGCGGCCGCGGGACTCATCGACGGCGACCAGCTCGTGCTCGAGTCGGCCGCGCTCGACGACCGATCGCTGGCGCGTGCACTGCGCGCCCACGCCGACCTCGTGCTCACCGACTCGAACCGAAGGCGGAGCCAGCACTACTTCTCGAGGACCCGCGACGAGACTGGGTACACCGAACGCGCTGGGCGAAACCGCTCCGCACGGCGATGACGTGTTCCGGCTCGAGCCCTTCCCGGGAAGCGGCGACTCGTCGCGCACGGTCGTCGAGCAGCACGGCGGTCAAGTGGGGGCCACGGACTACGCAGTCACGGCCGACCGTCCCTCCAACGCGTTCGACGGTGACCCGCGCACGGCGTGGCGGGTCGCGGGAAGCGCGGTGGGCGACCGCATCGTGATCCACCCGGACCAACCGGTGCGGACCGACCATGTCACGCTCGCGCAGCTCCCTGGTGCGCGCGTCGATCGCCGCCGTGCGACTCCACTTCGACGGCGGTGACACCCTCGACGTGGAGCTCGGCCAGGAATCGCGCACCGCGGCCGGTCAGGTCGTGACGTTTCCCGAGCGAACGGTGCGCGATCTCGCGGTCGAGATCCGGAGCGTCGACATCCCGGACATCGACCCGGTCCCGCGTGTCGTCGGCTTCACCGACATCGGCCTCGGCAACGTGCGCGTCCGCGAGACGGTCCGGCTCCCTGTCGACCTTGCGCGACGCGTCGGCAAGGGCGCGATCGGCCACCGGCTCGACGTCGTCCTCTCGCGGCTGCGATACGACCCGGGACAACTGCAGGACGAAGAGATCGCCCTCGATCGCCGCTTCGTCCTGCCCGACGCGCGGTCGTTCGAGCTGTCGGGCACGGCGCGCGTCGACCCGAACGCCGCCGATCCCGAGCTCGACACGATCCTGGGAACCACCGGTCCGGGTACCGAGTACGCGTCGTCGGATCACTTGGCCGGCGACATGGACGCGCTGGGCATCACGCGTGTTCGACGGCGACCCCAAGACCGCATGGACGCCGAACTTCGGATACCAGCCGGGACGGTTCGTCGACGTGGACCTGCCGGCCCCGTTGACGGTGGATCACGTCGACCTCACCCTCGTCGCCGACGGGCGCCACTCGGTACCGACCCAGTTCACGTTGCAGGCCGACGGCGTGCCGGCGCGTTCCTTCACGGTCCCGGCGCTCGTCGACGGCAAGCGTGCGGGAACCACGCGCCGGGTCGCGATCCCGTTCGCCCCGGTCACGGGCCGGCGCTTCCGCCTCGTCGTCGACGCGGTGCGCCCGAAGTTCACGACGGTTGTCTCGAAGCGCCCGAAGGTGGAGGCGCCGGTGGCGATTGCCGAGGTCGGGCTCGCAGGAGTTCCCGTGCCGGCGCCCGCGGGAGCGTTGTCACCCGCCTGCCGCAACGACCTCCTCCAGGTGAACGACGCGCCGGTGCCGGTGCGGATCGTCGGCACCGCGGCCCAGGCGCGGAGCGGGTTGGCGATCACGACGTGCACCGGCGCGATCGGCCTCGACCGGGGGAGCAACACCGTCCGCTCGACCCCCGGTCTCGACACCGGCATCGACGTCGACCGCGTGGTCCTCTCGTCGGATGCCGCCGGCCGAGCCACGCCGCTCACCACGCTCGGTACGCCGCTCGGCGAGTCGGGCGCGATCGTCCGAGTCACGGGCTCGAGTCCCGACTCCTACCACCTGGAGGTGCGCACTGACGGCACACCGTTCTGGCTGGTCCTCGGTGAGAGCGCGAACGACGGCTGGGAGGCGAGCGCGAGCTCCGGCTCGGTGGGTCAACGGCAGCTCGTCAACGGCTTTGCAAACGGCTGGCTCGTCACGCCCCGTGGCGCGGGGACGTTCACGATGGAGCTGCGGTGGACACCGCAACGATTCGTGTGGCTCGGCCTCGCCCTGTCGGTCGTCGCGGTGCTCGCGTGCGTGATCCTCGTGATCGTCGGATGGCGCCGCCGCGGCGCGCGCCTCCCACCGCGGAAGGTCTTGCAAGCCAACCAGCCTGGTGGTCGCCGTTCGAGTATTCGGGAACCACGCCGTCGACCGCGGCCCTCGTCGTGCTTGCGTTGGGCGCGGCGATCGGCACCGCCCTGTTCTCGAGACCCTGGATCGGCATCGTGGTCGGGGTCGCCGCGTTGCTCGCCGCGAGTGTTTCTCGGGGCCGGATCCTGCTCACCGCGGGCGCGCCGCTCGCGCTCGTGTTCGCGCGGATCACGCGCTTCGACGACCTCGCGTGGCTGGCCGTCGCGCTGCTCGCGACCGACCTCGTCACGTGGTGGTTGCGGGAGAGACGTCGACCGAGAGAGACGGCAACGTCGTCACCCGGTGCAACGTGAATCGCTTCTTGTCGTGTTTCTGCCGTGCGGTGAACGTGCGGCCGGGCGTGAGCATCTCGACCGACGTGCCGGCGATGCGGTACGAGAAGCGGTCTCGTACCTGACGGGGCGTGAGCGCACTCTCGGGGGTCACGCCCGACCCCGCGCCCACGACGACCGTGCGTGTCGGGGAGTCGAGCGGAACCGCATCCATCGTGAGGGCGGCTTCCGGCGGCGCCACCCGCCACTCCGTTTCGAACGCGTCTCCCTTGGACGCGGACGTGCTCAGCGTGCGCTGCTCCACGCGCTGCCCCACCTTCAGGTAGGCGACCACGATCGGGTCGTCCGAAGGATTGGTCACGCGCACGTGCAACGTGAGGGCCGGTGCACGCTGTATGTGCATCTCGGTCACGGTGATTGTCGGGATGGGCAGGTCGAAGTTGTTGAGGGTTTCTTCGGTGGTGAGATTCGTGCGCTCGAAATAGACGCGGCGGCGCGGCCGTGCTGCGATGAGGTCGAGGTTCTCGGAACCCCGGTCGGTCGCGTAGAGGATCCGGCCGTCGAGGTCGGGCGTGTTTGCCGAGAACGGGTTGAGGTGCACGAGGTAGGGCCCCGAGTCCTCGACGAACACGAGCGAACGCCCGCGGAAGACGGCTTCCGCATCGCGCCAGGGCACTTGAGCCTCGCTGATCGCATTGTTGTTCTCGAGCTTGTTCACCAAGAAGGGGACCGTCGTGGCCACGAGGACCACACCGATTCCGATCGCGAGCACGTCGCCGTTCGTGCGACGCGGTGGTCAGCGCGATCGCGATCAAGATGCACAGCGGAACGACGAGCGGGATGAAGTACAACGGCCCTGACACGTGGGCGAAGTTCGCCGACAGCGCGATTCCCCAGAAGAAGAAGTAGCCGATCGGGAAGGCGAGGCCGATGGCGAGCAGCGCGTAGGTGCTGCGCTCGCGCCGGCGGATCCACCATCCGGCCAACGCCACCGCAACGCCCAGGTAGCTGCCCAGCAGGAACGGCGGCAGTTCGACGCCGTTCCTCCCGACGCCCTTCACTGCAACCGTGCCGCTGAAGGCGGTCGTCGACCAGCGACTGCCGATGCTCCGCACACCGAAGCCGAAGGTGTCGCGTGGGTCGGCGGCGGTGATCGGGAACTGCGTGAAGCTCCCGGTGACATAGCGGTTGTACGCGAGCGTGGCGACGAGGAGCGGGAGGAAGCCGAGCGCCGCCCAGAGCGCACCGCGGCGAGCGTGCGCCAGTCGCGCCAGTACGCGAAGACGCTGTAGGCGCCGAAAGCCGCGGCCCACAGGAAGGCGTCGAAGGGTCGGGTCATGAACAGGTAGCCCATGAGCGCGCCGCTGACGATCAGGAGCGAGCGCCGCTGCGGTGCGAAGCCCGGCGAGGAACGCCGCGCCGAAGAGGGTGCCCAGCCCGAGCGAGAAGAGATAGCCGAGGTACAGGCCACTCTGGATCGCGAGGATCGGCGACAGGGTGAGCGCGGCCGCCGCGACGAGCGCGACCCGGGCATCCGCGGTGAGCTCGCGGGCGAGGAAGTAGGTCCCGACGACTGCGAGCGCGGTGCCGAACACGATCGCGGCCGCCGCGGTGCCGAACACGACGTCGCCGGAGAGGAGCAGCAGCGGCCACCCGAGCGTGTACTGCGAGAAGTACATGCCGTCGCTGATGCCGCTGAGCCACGGCTGGAAGAAGAGCGGCATGCCGCCGCCGCTCGTGAAGACCTGTCCCTCCCGCAATGCGTGGACCTGCCACAAGTAGACCGGCTCGTCCCGGTTCCACGAGTAAGCGGGGAAGATTTGGGTGTGTACGACGATCGAGATCGCGCTCGCCACGAGCACGATGGCGAGGAGTGTCCAATAGAGCCCTGCGCAGCGAGCGCGCAGGGCTCACGGTCTTGGCGTCGGTGTGGCCCACGAGTCGAATCTACAGAATGCGACCTGCGCGATTAGGAGCGCGGGCCGCGTCCCATTCGGTAGTAGCTCGAGAACCTCTCGACGATCTCGTCGGGGAGGGGCACGATCTTGCCGAGCAGTGACGCGCCCCACACGATCTCGGCCGTGAGCTCGACGAGTTGCGCGAGCTCCAGTGAGTGCGAAGGACTGCGACCCACGACGAAGAGCCCGTGGTTCGCCATGAGCACTGCCGCGCGATCAGCGAGATGTGACGACACCTCGTCGGCGAGCTCGAGGGAACCGGTCGTCCGGTACTCGGCAACCCGCACGTCGCCGCCGAGGAACACCAGTACCTCCTCGATGACGGCGGGTATGGGTCTCCGGGTGAGCGCGAACATCGTGCAGTACTTCGCATGACAATGCATCGTCGCGTCGACATCGGGCTGACGCCCGAGCGCGCTCAAGTGCAGCATCTTCTCGGACGTCGGGTTGCGTTCGCCTTCGACGACGTTGCCCTCGAGGTCGCAGACGACGAGGTCGGCGAGCGTCATCGTGCGGTAGTCGAGTGACGAAGGTGTGAGCACCACATTGCCGTCGGGCAACCTCGCCGCCATGTTGCCGGCGGTTCCGTGCACAAGGCCGCATTCGAGCATCTCCTTCGCGACTGCCAGCAGCTCTTCCTTGACGTCGGTGTTGGTACGGGTTGCAGTCACGCGAGCACCTCGGGGTTCACCAGGTTGTCGGGTCGTCCACCCGTCAACAGTTCGGCGAGGCCGTTCGCGATCACGCGCGAGTGGTTGGCCTCTGTGTCGTAGGTCGCGCCCTCCGATGTGCGGGGTGAGCACGACGTTGTCGAGGGAACACAACGGATGATCGGTAGGGAGCCGCTCGCCGACGAAGTGGTCGAGGCCGGCAGCGCCCAGGGGGCCGTCCCGCAGCGCGTCGACGAGCGCGTCCGTGTCGTGCAATGCAGCTCGCGCGGTGTTGAGGTACACCGAGCCCGCGCGGCATGCGCGCGAACTGTGCGGCGCCGATCATGCCGGTCGTCTCCGGCGTGACCATCGCGTGCATCGTCACGATGTCGGATTCGGCGAGGAGATCGTCGAGCGAGTGCGTCGCGTCCTCGGAGTACGGGTCGTGCGCGATCACGCGGATGCCGAGACCCTCGAACCGCCATTTCACGGCACGTCCGACCGCGCCCAACCCGACGATCCCGGCGGTCTTGCCCGCGTTCTCCCACGCGCGGTAGCGCTGGTAGGGAATCGTGCCGTTGCGGAAGGTCTCACCCTCGCGCACGTCCTTGTCGGCGGGAACGATCCCTCGGGTCACGGCGAAGAGAAGCGCGACCGCGAGCTCGGCGACGGCGTCCGCGTTGCGGCCGGGCGCGCGCAGTACGGGGATCCCGGCCGCGGTCGCGCCCGCGACGTCGACATTGGTCGGATCACCGCGGCACGAGCCGATCGCGAGCAGCGGCAGGTCGAAGACGGGTCCGGAGACTGAGTCGGACTCGACCACGAGGAGGTCGGCACCCTCGGTCTCGATTCGGGCGGCCAGTTGCTCGGGGTTGTACAGCCGAATGGGCTGCTGATCGATCCACGGGTCGAGTACGACGTCGGCAAGGCCCTCGAGGGTGGCCAGACCCTCGCCCCGGAAGGGGGCGGTGACGAGCGCGGTGTGGTTCACGAGCCGATCTTCGCACAGGGAAGCACGGGACCGACCTGGGGGTGGAGAAATTGGCGTGGAGGGCTTCCAGCTAACAATCCGTGTTGATAACCTGGCGCCCGTGAAGACGGTCGACGAGCTCACCGCCCGATTTCGGGAGCACGGCTACCGCGTCACGCCGCAGCGACAGGCGATCTTCCGCCTGCTCCACGGCGCCGATACACACCCGACGGTCGAATCGCTCTACGAGGCTGCGCGCGCCGAGATGCCCACGATCTCGCGGAAGACCGTGTACCAGACCGTCCACGACCTCGAGGCGATGGGCGAGGTCGCGGTCCTCGACGTCGGCACCGGTGCCATCCGCGTCGACCCGAACGTCGAGCACGCGCACCACCACCTTGTCTGCACGCGATGCGGCGACGTGCGCGACGTGCTCCTCGACGTCGCCGACCTGCGGGTGCCGGCCCGGTATCGCCGCGAGTTCCAGATCGAGGCGGTCGAGGTCGTGTTCCGCGGTGTCTGCGAGTCGTGCGCCACGTCGACCGCGAATTGACGAGCTCTCAGAAGAATCCGCCGACCAACCAGAAAGCGAGTATCGATGCCCGAGCTGAACGGGACCCAGACCCACACGAACCTCAAGGAGGCCTTCGCGGGGGAGAGCCAGGCAAACCGCCGGTACCTCTACTTCGCGCAGAAGGCCGACGTCGAGGGCTACCCCGACGTGGCCGCGCTGTTCCGCTCGGTCGCCGAAGGCGAGACCGGCCACGCGTTCGGTCACTTCGACTTCCTCTCCGAGGTCGGCGACCCGGTGACCGGCGTTCCCGTCGGCGCGACGGTCGACAACCTCAAGTCGGCGATCGAGGGCGAGACCTACGAGTACACCGAGATGTACCCGGGCTTCGCGCGCACCGCGCGCGACGAGGGCTTCGACGAGATCGGCGAGTGGCTCGAGACGCTCGCGCGGGCCGAGAAGAGCCACGCCGGCCGCTTCACCCAGGGCCTCGAGAACGTCTCCTGACTCTTCCCGATCCAACTGGCGTCGGCACACCAGTCGTAGGCCGGCCTGCCGGCGCCGGTTCGGGAGCCGACGATGTCGCTCTATGACCCGAACGATCTCAGCTACCTCGATCCCATAGCCGCGCGCGCCGAACGTGATCGCACGTTCCAGGTGTGCAGCGACTGTCGCGTCTGCGTGCGATTGTGCCCGAGCTTCAAGTCGCTGTTCCAGATGATCGACGCGTACGAAGACGGCGCGCACGACGTGAGGGTCCTCAACGACAAGGAGCACGATCGCGTCGTCGACGAGTGCTACCAGTGCAAGCTCTGCTACGTCATCTGCCCGTACACGCCGGAGCGCCAGCAGGAGTGGGTCATCGACTTTCCGCGGCTGATGCTGCGGTCGCTCGCCGTCCACCACGTGCAGGCCAAGGTCTCGCCGAGCGCCCGCCTGCTCGCGCGCACGGACCTGCAAGGCAAGCTCGCCACAACCCTCGCGCCGGTCGTGAACCGTATGAACAACGTGGGCATCGCCCGCGGCGTGATGGAGAAGGTCACCGGCATCGCCAAGGATCGTCTCCTCCCGACCTTCGCGAGCGTCCGGTTCTCGAAGTGGTTCCGCGATCGGCAGGCGACGCCACCAGCCGAGCCCGCGCGACTGTCACGCTCTTCCCCACCTGCCTCGTCGAGTACCAGGACCCGTCGATCGGCAAGGCCTTGGTCGGTGTCTACGAGCGCAACCGCATCGCGTGCGAGCTGCCCGACGGTCAGGTGTGCTGCGGGATGCCGTGGCTCGACGCCGGCGACGTCGACAAGTTCCACGAGCACGCCGAGCACAACGTCGCGCTGCTCGCGCCACGCGTTCGCGAAGGCAACGACATCGTCGTGCCGCAGCCGACGTGCGCGTACGTGCTGAAGAACGAGTACCCCGACTTCCTCGGTACCGACGACGCCCGGCTCGTCGCCGACCACACCTTGACACGTCCGAGTACCTGCTCGCCCGGCACCGCGAGGAGCCGCTCGACACCAACTTCGACGGTACCACCTACGGCTCGATCCTCTGGCAGGCCGCGTGTCACTACCGCGCGCAGCAGATCGGCCCGAAGAGCAAGCAGCTCATGGAGCTCACCGGCGCGAAGGTCACGTGGTCGAGCGGTGCTCCGCGATCGACGGCACGTGGGGGCTGCGGGCCGAGAACGTCGAGATGGCCAGGCGGGTCGCGAAGCCGCTGATGGACACGGTCCGCGAGTCCGACGACGAGCTCGTCGCGGGCGACTGCCACCTCGCGAACACCGCGATCAAGGAAGAAACCGACAAGACGCCGTCGCACCCGCTGCAGGTGCTGGCGCGGGCCTACGGGATCGAGCTGCCGGTCATGAGGAAGCTGACCGTCGACGACATCGCCGACCATCGCGCGTACGAGCGCGAGCGCGAGCGAGTTCCGCGCCGACATCATCGACATGAAGCGGCGCCGCCGGATCGCGCTCGGCGACCTCGTGACGATCGTGTTCGAGAACACCGACACGATGCGCTTCCAGGTGCAGGAGATGGCGCGCGCCGAGCGGATGCTCAGCGACGACGCGATCGCGGACGAGGTCGAGACCTACAACGAGCTGATTCCCGACGACGGTGAGCTCTCGGGCACGCTGTTCATCGAGCTCACCGACGCCGAGAAGCTGCGCGAGTGGCTCCCGAAGCTCGTCGGCATCCAGCACGCGGTGCGCTTCGATCTGGCCGACGGATCGCAGGTCGACGCCGTCCCGGACGACGAGGAGCGCCTCACGCGCGAGGACGTCACCGCGACCGTGCACTACCTCAAGTTCCCGTTCACGCCGGCGCAGCAGGAGCTCCTCGCCGCGGCGCCCGCACGGATCGTCGTCGACCATCCCGAGTACCGCGCCGTTGCCGAGCTCACCGACGAGCAGCGAGCCGAGCTCGCCCGCGACTTCGCGGAGTAGCGGTGCAGATCCGCGTCGCGCGCCTCGATCCGGACCTGCCGCTTCCGCGTCAGCAGCACACCGACGACGCCGGCTTCGACCTCCACGCCCGTGAGGACGTGACGCTCGCGCCCGGCGGGGGTCGCGCGCTCGTTCCCACGGGACTCGCGGTCGCGATCCCGCCGGGCTACGCGGGCTTCGTGCTGCCGCGGTCGGGCCTCGCGCTGCAGCACGGCGTCACCTGCCTCAACACGCCCGGCCTCATCGACCCGCTGTACCGCGGCGAGCTGAAGGTGCTGCTCGTGAACACCGACCCGAGCGAGGCGTACACCGTCAGCGCGGCGACCGCATCGCCCAGCTCGTCGTCCAGCCGGTCGAGGCGGTCGAGTGGGTCGAGGTCGACGAGCTCGACGCGACGTCGCGCGACACGTTCGGCTTCGGCTCCACCGGCGGCTTCGGCACCGGGACGGCGGGAGCATGAACGCGCCGCGCCCGTTCCGCTTCGGGGTGCAGGCGTCGAGGCCGGCTGATCGCGCGGGGTTGGCGCGACCGTGCCCGCGCGGTGGAGGAGCTCGGCTACTCCACGCTGTTCATGCCCGACCACTTCGTGGGCACCGAGCTCGCGCCGATGGTCGCGATCTCGGTCGCGGCCGCGGTCACCGACACGCTGCGCGTCGGCATGCTCGTGCTCGGCAACGACTACAAGCACCCGGCCGTCGTCGCCAAGGAAGCGGCCACGCTCGACCTGCTGTCCGACGGCCGGCTCGAGTTCGGCATCGGTGCCGGATGGATGACGGCCGACTACACCGCGCTCGACCTGCCGTACGACTCCCACCGCGCGTGCGCATCGAGCGCCTCGGGCGAGGCGATCGAGATCGTGAAGGGTTGCTGGGCGGACGGCGCCGTTCGACTTCGACGGCGAGCACTACTCGATCCGCGGGTACGACGCGCTGCCGAAGCCGGTGCAGCAGCCGCACCCGCCGATCGTCATCGGCGGGGGGGGAAGCGCGTGCTCACGCTCGCCGGCCGGCACGCCGACATCGTCGGGATCAACCCCAACCTGCGTGCCGGCGAGGTGGGCGCGGACGCCGCCCGGAGCACGCTCGCCGCGCTGACGAGTCAGAAGATCGAGTGGGTGCGCGACGGCGCGGGGGAGCGGTTCGACGAGATCGAGCTGCAGATCCGCTACTTCATGGCTGCGATCACCGACGACGCCCGCGGTGCTCGCCGAGGCGCTCGCGCCGGCGTTCGGGATCGAAGCCGACGACGCGCTCGAGTCCGGGACGGTGCTGGTGGGCACGGTCGACGAGGTCTGCGACACGCTCGTTGCGCGCCGCGAGGAGTGGGGTGTGTCGTACGTCGTGATCGGCGACGACGTGTTCGAAGCGTTCGCGCCGGTGGTCGCCCGCCTCGCGGGCACCTGACTCTTCGCTCGCTCTCTGCGAGCCGGGATACCCGGCTCGCGGCCGTTCGCTCGCTGGCGAGCGACTCGGCTCGCTCTGCTCGCCATCGTCGCCGCGTGTGTGGCACCGCGGCTCGCGGCCGTTCGCTCCTGAATATGGGTCGCTCTCTGCGAGCCGGGATACCCGGCTCGTAGCCGTTGGCTGCTGGACACGGGTCGCCGCACGCCAGGTGTTCAGGCTTGCGTCAGTCGCGGGTAACGAAGTCGTCATTGCCGAGCAACGCCGTTGCCACGTGCGAGGAGTGTGCTGGCGGCATCGTTCGGGAGGCGGGCAGCAATGCGTGAGATGGTGGACATGCACGCGGACTCCGCGCGGTCGCAACCGACCTCCCCGGTTCTCGGCTATCTCCGCGACCTGCACGACGAGCTCGGACTGAACACCGACGGCGACGTCGCGACCTACATCCCCGAGCTCGGCCGCGCCGATCCGGACGCATTCGGCATCGCCGTCGTCACCACCGACGGCCACCTCTTCGAGGTGGGCGACAGCCGGCTGGAGTTCACGATCCAGTCGATCTCGAAGCCGTTCGTGTTCGGCCTGGCAATCTCCGCAGCACGGGCGCGAGAAGGTGATGGAACGGGTTGGCGTCGAGCCGTCCGGCAACGCGTTCAACGCGATCTCGGTCGACGCGACGAACCGGCCGTTCAACCCGATGGTCAACGCCGGCGCGATCGTCACGACCGGTCTCATCGACGGTGTCGACGCCGACGCGCGTCTCGAGCGGCTCCTCGCAGGCTTCGCCGACTTCGCGGGGCGACGGCTCGAGGTCGACGAGCGGGTCCTCGCGTCGGAGCGCGCCACCGGCGACCGGAACCGAGCGCTCGCGTACCTGATGCGCAGCTTCGGTATGGTCGACGGTGACGTCGACGACATCGTCGACCTCTATTTCCGGCAGTGCTCGCTCCTGGTCGACTGCCGCGACCTCGCGGTGATGGCGGCGACGCTCGCGAACCGCGGGCTGAATCCGATCACCGGCGCGCGCGCGCTCGACGAGGAATGCGTCGAGAGCGTGCTGAGCGTGATGAGCACGTGCGGCATGTACGACTTCGCCGGCGAATGGGCCTACCGCGTCGGCCTCCCGGCCAAGAGTGGCGTGGCCGGCGGTGTGGTCGCGGTGCTGCCCGGCCAGCTCGGCATCGGCGTGTACTCGCCGCCGCTCGACGCGAAGGGCAACAGCGTGCGCGGGATCGAGGCGTGTCGACGCCTGGCGACCGACTTCTCGCTCCACCCGCTCCGATTCCGGCCGCAGGTCTCCGCGGTCATCCGCCGGAGCTACCGCGGCGATCAGGCTCGGTCGAATCGGGTTCGCGACGCGGCCGGCGCAGGACATCCTGTCCGTGCCGGTCAGAGCATCGTGGTGTACGAGCTCGAAGGCGACCTCTACTTCGCGTCGATGGAACGCGTCTTCCGCGACGTCGTCGGAGAGCTGGACGATGTCGAGTTCGTCGTGCTCGACTTTCGCCGCGTCGGTGGCGTCGACGATGCCGCGATCGAGATGCTCGTCGACCTCCAGCATGCGCTGGACGACGCCGTCGTGTCCTTGGTGCTTGCCCACGTCGATCCACGGTCTGGCCGAAGCGCGCAGCTCGGTGCGCTGTCTGCGCTCGGTGCACGTTCCTGTGCCAGCGTCGATGCTGCGCTCGAGTGCTGTGAGGACGCGCTGCTCGAGCGCGCGGGCGACGAAGCTGTCCGAGCCGCCGCCGGTGCTCGCCGTGCAGGAGCTGCTCGAAGGTCTGACCGATGCGGAGATCGCGGCCATCGACGATCTCGTGGAGCTCGAGCTCGCGAACGCCGGTGACACGATCGTGCGCGAAGGCGACGAAGGCGACTCGCTCTTCTTCCTGCTGTCGGGCAGGGTCAACGTGCAGGTACAGCTCGACGGCGGACGCACGCATCGTCTCTCCACGATCGGCCCCGGTGTCGCGTTCGGCGAGCTGGCGATGCTCGACCAGTCCAACCGTTCCGCCGACGTCGTTGCCGACGACGACTCGGTGCTCGCGCGCGTCGCCGTCGACGACCTTCGTACGTTGGCCGACCGCTTTCCGCAGATGATGACGACGATCTACCGCAACCTCGCCACGAATCTGGCGAGACGGTTCCGCGCCGCGAACGAGCAAGTCCGCGCCCTCGATCAGTGAGGATCGCTCTCGAGGTCCTCGTCGATGGCGGAGAACCAGCGCGGCAGGCACCACCACGCGACGACGAGCAGCGCGAGCACGATGCAGGGCAGCGTGAGCGGCCAGCTCCAGCGTCCTGGAGTCGTCGCGCCGAGGGCCGCGCCACCGCAGTACGTCACGAGCACCGCAGCGAGGATCGGGAGCGGCGCGACCAATCGTGACGGAGTGGTCGGTCGTCGTAACAGGCCGGTGGTCGCCTCACCGATACGAGCGACGGCCCCGGACTGGTAGGTGGTGGCGATCGCCACACCGGCCACGCGCCGGATGGCCTCGGTCTGGATGCCCATCGCGAAGCTGCCAACCGATACCAACACGAGGCCGGTGAACCCGCCCGCGAGGCCGTGGCCGTCGACGCGTCCCGCGACGATCGTGACGATCACGAGCAGGACGAGCTCGACCACGATGAGCGTCGGGCCCTTGCGTCGCGGCCCGAGCCGATGTCCGAGCACGAATCCCGCCGCGGTACCGATCGCGAAACCCGCGATGGAGACGGCGCAGCGCCATCCCGCGGCCGGGCTGTCGCCACCGATCGCCATTCCGAGGAACGCCACGTTGCCGCTCTGGTTCGAGGGGAACACACCGAAGAGTCGGTTGAAGCCGACCGCGTCCACGAAGCCGGCGACGGCTGCGAGCACCGTCGCCACCACGAGTGCCGCCGCGGCCAGGCGCGTCGGCGGGCGCTCCGATGGGTGTGCGCCTTCGCTCACGGGGCGTCAGCATGGCACTGTCGGGCGGCCGAATCGGGGAGGCGCGCTGATCCTGCTTGGCTCACGCGGACGTGGCTCAGTTGGTAGAGCATCACCTTGCCAAGGTGAGGGTCGCGGGTTCGAATCCCGTCGTCCGCTCCATTGTCTGCGCAGCTCAGCCGCCGCTGAGGCCCGTTCGACCTCCAGGATTCGACTCGGACGCGCCACCTTCGACTTCGGAGCTGGCGGTCAATCGGACCCAATGGCCTGGCGCAGTCTCGGTGATGGGTTTCTCGTTGCAGCGGGGCGGGTCCTGCTCACGCCACCCGCCGGCGGCGCCCACAGCAGGGCTGAGGCCGGCGGGGCCCATCCGGACGGGCAGGTGAACGGCGTTGACTCCTTCGGGATAGGGTCGGCACGTCCACGGCTGGTGCCGCCCCACTCGTCCGGGAGGATCCATGAACGAGCCTTCGAGCATCGACTGCGCGTCGTACGAGGTGACCGACTCGTTCTTCGGAGCGCCGTACGTCGACGTCGACGAGTGGCGAGAGACGCCGCTGCCGTACCGCCACGTCCACGGCGGCTTCGCCGACTGCGACACCCGATTCACCATCTACTTCCCGCAGGAGAAGGAGTGGCAGGGCCGGCCATCATGCCGCTCGAAGGGCGCGCACGCCGGCCACGAGGACAGCGTTCGGCGGTGCCATGGGCGACCTGATCGGTGGACTCGCGCTCCACGTCCGACTCGGTGGCTACATGGTCGAGTCGAACATGGGCCACATCGGCGACGACATCGATCCGAAGGGCGGGGACGACCCGACGATCTACGGCTGGCGCGCTGCCGCCGAGACCGCCCGGTTCTCCAAGCACGTCGCGGCGCAGGTGTACGGCGAAGCGCCGCATCACAGCTACGTATGGGGTGGGAGCGGTGGCGGCCGACGATCGCCGCTGTGCCTCGAGACGCGCCCGACGTGTTCGACGGCGCGCTCCCGTTCATGGGTGGCGGCAACGTCGTGCCGTTCCCCGCGACCGAGAAGGTCAAGAGCGGCCAGCCGATCGCGTTCGCCTGCATGTTCAACCTGCAGCGGACTCTTGCGCCACGGCGACAAGCCCGCACCTCGTCGACGCCATGCAGCCGGGCGGGAGTGGCAACCCGTTCGACGGCTGAACAGCCACGAACGCGAAGAGCTGGTCTACCTCTACGAGCAGGGCTTCCCGTTCGGCGACGAGCACATGATCTTCTCCCCGATGGGTCAGATCTGGCTGTGGACGTCGATCGCCGACCTCCTCGTCGAGCAGGACCCGACCTACTTCACCGAAGTTCTGGACCGAGCCCGGGTACATCGGTCACGACCTGCCGTCGGCGGTGGAGGACGACGTCATCGACGTCGTCACGACCGTGAGCAACGTCATCACCGTGCACGATCTCGTGACCGATCCGGCCTACGAGGCACCGAGTTCATGATGGCGCGCGTGATGGCGACGATCATGGGTGGCGACACCCCCGACAAGGTCTTCGCCATCGAGATTGCGGGCCTCCCCGACGGTTACCGGCTCGGGGCCGGCGTCCAGCTCCTCAGCGGCGAGGCGAAGGGCCGCCAGCTCTACACGATGGCGACCGCCGGCGACGTGTTCATGTGCGACGGCAGCGGTGAGGCGAACCTCAAGCGTTTCGACGGCGTGAAAGTGGGCGACGAGGTCCACGTCGACAACCGGAAGTTCCTCGCGTTCTGCTACTTCCACCGCCATCACGTGATGGACGATCCGCAGTTCGACGGGCTCAAGCTCAACGGCGTGCCGATCTACCCGCAGCACCCGGTTCCGTTCATGTCGCCGTTGATGGGCGTGCCCTACACCGGTCACTACGAGGGCAAGTTGCTGTGGGTCCACCACACCCACGACTCGTCGCTCTGGCCGTCGCAGGGCGTGGTCTACGAAGCGGCCGTGGAGCAGGTTCAGGGTCCGGCCGCGGCCGCGGAGAAGTTCCGGTTGCAGTGGACGCAGAACGCCGAGCACATCAACCCGGCGATGCTGCCCAGCTCGCCGACTCGGGCGACGTCGACGTGGCTGATCGACTACACACCGATCATCGAGCAGGGGCTGGTCGACCTGATCCGCTGGGTCGAGGAGGGGGTGGCGCCGCCGAGCACCGCCTTCGAGTACTCCCACGGACAGGTCTCCCTGCCCGCCACCGCCGACGCGCGGGGTGGAGTCCAGCCGGTCGTCTCGGTCGCCGCGAATGGTGGCGTCAGGGCCGACGTGAAGGTGGGCGAGGCGGTCAACCTCGAGGCTGTGGCCGAGGTGCCCGCGGGCATGGGCACGATCATCTCCGTCGAGTGGGACCTCGACGGACAGGGCGCGTTCCCCGTCCGCGAGGACGTCGACGGCACCGACGTCGCGGTGAAGCTGTCGCGGACCCACACCTACGACGCGCCCGGCACGCACTTCGCCACCGCTCGGGTGTGCTCGCACCGCGAAGGAGACGTGAACGCCGAGTTCCGACGCCTTCCCAACGTGGCCTCCGCCCGCATCGTCGTCACCTGACCCGCGCCGGGGAGGGCGTGCTCACTCCGGGGACTCCGCCCACTTCCATGCCGCCCGCCGAGTGCAGCACGGACTTTCGGCTCTGTCGATTGCCAGATCGCGGCGTCCACACTGGCCTCATGCGCAGGATCCGGGTCGTTGTGCTCCTGGTCGTGCTCGCGATCGCCGCGCGCGTGTGGCGGTGAGAGCGGGGACCAGGGAGCGAAGCCGTCGAAACCCGGGACCACGGCAACTCCGGCCACGTCGGCGCCGGGTTCGACGCAAGGGTCGACATCGACGACCACACCCGCACGCCTGGTGGCCGTGCGGGTCTACTTCGCGCGCGACGAGAAGGTCGCTACGGCCGGCCGCATGGTCGAGCCCCCGGCCGTCGCGCGCGGCGCGCTCGAGGCCCTGCTGAGCGGCCCCGACCAGCTCGAACGCGATCTCGGCATGCACTCCGAGATCCCGACCGGTACGAAGCTGCTCGGCGTCGACATCCGTGGTGGCGAGGCGACCGTCGACTTCGACGCACGCTTCGAGAGCGGCGGAGGCAGCCTGTCGATGAGCCTGCGCGTCGCGCAAGTGGTGTTCACGCTCACCCAGTTCGACACGGTCCAGAGTGTGACCGTCACCATCGACGGGCGCGCGGTGGACGCCATCGGAGGCGAGGGGATCCCCGCGCGGGCTGACCCGTGCCGACTTCGAGGGCGTGACGCCGTCCATCCTCGTGGAGGCACCCGTGCCCGGGGCGACGGTCACCTCGCCCGTCGCCGTGTCGGGCATCAGCAACACGTTCGAGGCCACCGTCAACTACACGGTCACCGATCCCGACGGGCTGATCCTCACCGAAGGGTTCACCACGGCTACGGCGGGCACCGGCACGTGGGGCACGTTCGCCTTCACGGCCGGTTTCACGACGTCTCGACCCGGGCTCGGTGAAGTGATCGTGTTCCAGGTGGATCCCGAGTCGGGTGCCCAGCGCGACGTCTACGAGGTGCCGGTCCGCATGAGTTGACGGCCGGGACTCAGAGCGTCGAGGCGGTCTCGCCGCCGAGGTACTCGGCGAGCAGCTCGTTGCCGGCGTCGCGGCGTGGCCGTGCCAGCCGACGAGTCCGTGACGGAGGATGACCGCGTCGTCGGCGAAGGCCAGCGCCCGCTCCACGAACTGCTCGATCAGCAGCACCGTCACGCCCTCGTCGCGCGCCCTTTCGAGCGACTCGAACACGAGGTCGACCATCAATGGGGCGAGACCGAGTGACATCTCGTCGGCGATCAGCAACTTCGGCGGCGCCGCGAGCACACGCGCCAGGCTGAGCATCTGCTGCTCGCCGCCCGACAGCGTGCCCGCCTGCTGACGTCGGCGCTCCGCGAGGATCGGGAACAGCTCGAATGCCCGCTCGAGGGCCTCGCGTCGCTCGCACCGCGGAACCGTGAACCGCAGCTGGGCCCACAGGTTGTCGCGCACCGAGAGGTGCGGGAAGAGGTTGCGCGACTCCGGTACGTACGCGAGTCCGAGCTTGCAGACTCGGTGCGGCGACTTCCCGGTGATGTCGTCGCCGTCGAACTCGATGCGCCCGGCGCGAGGCGTGACGACGCCCGCGATCGCCGACGCCAGCGACGACTTGCCGGCTCCGTTGGCGCCGAGCACGGTGGTGACCGAGCCCGCGCGGCACGTCGAACGACACGCCGAACAGTGCGCGCGCTTCGCCGTAGGCCACCTCGAGGTCGGTGACGCGCAGCAGCGCAGCGGTGGCGGTGTCCGCCGTCACGATTCCCCCCTCTGGATGCCGATCGGTGCTCCGAGGTAGGCGGCCTGGACCTCGGGGTTGTCGCGGACCTCGTCGGGTGTGCCCTCGGTGAGCACGCTGCCGAAGTCGAGGACGCTGACCCGATCCGAGAGCTCCAGGACGAACTCCACGTTGTGCTCCACGAGGAGGAACGCGGTGCCGCGATCCCGACGGACCCGGCGTAGCGCACCGCCGAGTTGCTCGGTCTCGTGGACGTCGAGTCCTGACGATGGCTCGTCGAGCAGCATCACCGAAGGCTCGGAAGCCAGCGCCCTGCCCACCTCGACGAGGCGACCGGTGCCGAGGGGCACGGCGACGGCAGGGCGGTCGGCGACGGCCTCGAGCCCGAGCAACGAGAGGATCTCTCCGACCGCGTCCGCTTCTCCCGGACCGGGGCGCTCACCGAACCCGGTCATGTCGAGGAAGAAGCCGGTGAACCTCTGCCGGCCTTGGTGCACGCGCCGCGCGACGACGAGGTGCTCGCGCACGGTGAGCTCGGTGAACAGCTCCATCCGTTGGAACGTACGGGCGAGTCCGCGTCGCGCCCGCATCTGAGGACTCCGTCGTGTGATGTCGTCACCGTTCATCAGCACGCGTCCGCTCCGTGGGCGCAGCAGACCGGACAGCACGCCGAAGAGCGTCGTCTTGCCCGCGCCGTTCGGTCCCACGAGCCCGACCGTGGATCCGTGCGGCACCGAGAGGCTCACATCGTCGAGCGCCTGCACGCCGCCGAAGCGCATGACGATGTTCTCGGCGGCGAGCAGCGGGACGGGCGTACCGTCCAGTCGTTGGGCGTCGGAGTGTGTGGCGGTCACGGAGCGACTCCGGCGGGTTCGTGGACCTCGGCCTGGATCGCGGTGTCCTCTTGGCGGCGCTCCGCCTCCCGGAACTGGCGCAGCCGCTGCCGGTTGACCATGTCGTAGAGAACCCCACGCGGTTCCCGCGCGAGCCCGATCGCCCCGAGCCCGAACAGCATCGTCGGGACGTCCGCGGTGTGATCGCCGAGCTCGAGCCCGGCGGCGCGGACGGCGAGGTACACGCCGAGGATCGCCACGACGACCGAGATCGCGATCGGTATTGCGCGCTGCGCGACCGGCATGCGAATGATCCGAAGAATGATCAGCAGGGCCGCTGCGAGCGCGACGAGCACGAGGATCACGCTCACGGTGTCGTCGTTGGTCATGTTGTCCCACATCCACGCGCTCCCGCCGAACGCGAGCACCACCAACGCCGCCATCGCCAGTGCGCCGAGCGGCGTCCGACCCTGCTTGCTGAGGAGCAGGCGCACGAAGAGGCCGCCCGCGATGAAGAAGAGGACGAGGATGAGGATGATCGCGAGACGCGTCGGCGCGATCGCGAAGATCATCCCGGCGAGGAGCGCGCCGACGACCGAACGCACGCCCCACGTGACGACGACCGCGAGCCACACGATGCCGATCAAAGCGTTGAACGACCGAGTCGTGGCGCTCCCCACGACCGACGCGTACAGCGCGCCACCCAGCCCCGCGACGAACGCGCTCGTCGCGAAGAGAATGAGCTTCGCTCGGACGATGCTGATGCCGCTCGTGAGGGACGCGGGTTCGCTCGAGCGAATCGACGCGAACACCAGCCCGGCGGTCGCCCGTTTCAAGTTGACGATCAAGAGCGCGATGACGCCGAAGACGACGGCCAGCACCGCGTACATCTGTATTCGATCCGTGATCTCCAAACTGAACGGTCGCGGTACCGGCAGGCCCGCGCCGAAGTTGTCGTACTCGGAACGGATCCAGACGAACTGCTCGATCAGGAGCGCGAAGCCGAGCGTGAGCAGCGCGAGGTAGAGGTCACCGATCCGGAGACTGGGGAGCGCAACCAGGAGCCCGAACGGCACCGCGATCAACGCGCCGACGAGGATCGCAGCCCACGCCGGAAATCCGGCTTCGGCCGCCAGCCGCGCAGCCGCGAACGCACCGATGCCCGCGAGCGTGATCTGGCAGAGCGAGATCATCCCGCCCTCGCCCGTGACCATCGTGTACGAGAGGAAGACGATCGCGAGCGCCAGACCTTGCGCGAACACGCCGATCCAGAACTGGTCGAAGATCCAGAAGTTGTCGAACAGCACGGGCAGCAGCGCGAGCACAATGGCGGCGATCACCGGGCCGAGCAACCGTCGCCAACCGTGCGCGGGCGGAAGCGGGGGTGCGTCGCCGTGGATGCCCCCGCCGCTGCGGCGGTCGATCTCGAACGCCTCGCGCCGGAGGCCCGACGAGGTGAAGCTGTAGTAGATGAGGAAGACGAGCATGACCGCGAACGGGATGCTGGCGGAGACGCCGACCGAGAAGAGGCCCGCGTCAGGCTGGTACTTCACCCACAGCTGCTGCATCAAGCCGATGGCGATCGCTCCGGCGAACGTCAGCGGCAGGCTCGACATCCGGCCGACCACGACGGCTGCGAACGACCCCACCAGCAGCAGCGTGAATTGGAATTCGGTGAGCCCGACGATCGGTCCGAGCAGGACTCCGGCGAAGCCCGCGAGCATGATGCCGACCATCCACGAGCCTGCAGTGACAACCTCGGTGTTGATTCCCGCGATCTCCGCATTGCGGGGGTGATCGACGGTCACCCGAGTGGCCAACCCGATCGGCGTGTAGCGCAGGATGAGCGATGTGGCGACCACGATGACCACCGCGCTCACGATCACCGCGACCTGGTTGGTGTTCATGTAGGTGCCGAAGACCTTCAGGAAGTTCGGATCGGCAGGATTTTCGATGAGACCCTCGGGTTGGAAGATGTCGTCGGTCGCGAACGTGAACAGGATCCTGACCAGAGCCGGCAGCGCGACCCAGAGCCCGACGGTCGATACCAGCCTCACGGTGGGCGTCGCGTGCGTGAGACGGCGGAACAGCGCGAAGTACAGGACGAGCCCGAGCAATGGCGCGACGACAAAGATGGTGAACGGCGCCGCGATTGCGATGCTCCAGCCGTTCCGACGAGTCAGGTAGTAATAGAAGATTGCGAGGGAATACGCGATCGCACCGTGCGCGAAGTTGAACACGCGTGACGACTTGTAGGTGATCAGCAGGCCGAGCGCCGAGATCGCGACGATGCTCCCGGCGACGAGCCCCGAGATGATGTACGGCGCCACCCCTCTCCCTTCCCCGGTTCCAGGTCTGAGGAACGCGGCCGGGGCCGAACGCTTCCACGCTCGGCCCCGGCCTCACACGGTGACGATGGTTACGACGGTGCCGCGGTGGTCGTGGGAGCGGGCGTCGTGGTGGTAGGGAGGACCTTCAGGATCTTGTTGTTGACGATCTCCTTCTTGCCGCAGAACTGCTTGCCGCCGAACTGCGGCACGAACTGCTTGTTCACCACCTGGATGTAGTAGGCGCAGAAGAACGGCCGGTTGTAGACGTCGGCGAAGTTCATCGGCGGGAAGAGCCCGTCGGCCGTGTACCCCTTCACCAAGCGCAGGTTGTTGATGAACGCCTTGCGAGTGGGGCAGCTCACGCCCGCAGCCTTGATCCCCTCGATCAGGGTGTTCGCCGAGATCCATCCGACCATGGTGGTCTGGCCGAGCGCGGAGTCAGGAGCAGTCTGTGCCATCCACTTCTTGAACTCGGCGATGCCGTGCGGCTCGGGTGTGGTCTCCAATGGCGCGAACTCGAGGCTGAAGTACGCGTTGTCGAACGCAGGAATATTGAGGACCGCGGGGGCGTAACCGCCGGGGAACACAATGATCTTCGGGGTCACGCCGGCCTGCTTCAGCGCGTTCACGAGGGCGATGCCATCGCTGACGGCCATTGTGGTGTACACGGTGTCGGCGCCCGAGTTCTTGATCTGGTCGACCACCGCGCCGAACTCGGTGGTGCCCGCCGGGATGTCCGTCGTCTTGTACACCAGCTTGAGGCCTTTGGTCTTCTTCACCGAGTCGGCGTTCTGCTCGGCGAACGTCGCCGCGTTCCCCGTCGAGTTGCCGATCACGGCAATCTTCTTGGCGCCGAGCGCTTTCACTGCCTCGATGGGACGCGCCACGTAATGCGTCTGGATGTCCTTGACGTTGGCGTTCTGCATGCCGAAGAAGTTCGTGTAGGTGCCGTACACGGCCAGGCCCAGCTGCCACCCCACGGCCGGGATGCCCTGGTCGTGGAGGTACTTGCCACTCGCGTCGCCCGCTCCGCTCTCGGGCATGATCGCGAACACCTTCTCTTGTTCCACGAGCTGCTGTGCGGCAGTGACGTTGCGCGCTGGATCAGCGGCGTCGTCTTCGTTCACGAGTGTGAGCTTGCGCTTCCCCAACTCGCCCTCGGCGTTCGCCTTGGCGAAGCGCGCCTTGATGCCATCCAAGATGGTCGAGAATGTCGCGGAAGGGCCCGACGTGGGGACGATGCTCCCGATCTTGATCTCGGTGTCGCTGATACCGGGATCGTTCTTACAGGGGCTCGGCGCGTTGATGTGCTTGAGGTTCTTGAACTGGTCGCTCGGGTTGCTGGCCGCGCCGGCGGCACCCGCTATCCCCAGTCCCATCGTGCCGAGCGCCGTGGCGCAGACGCCCACGACGATGCGACCCATCAGACGTCGTTTCATGGTCCCCCCTGGTCTCGATCGGATACCGACTCGGTGTGCTGTGTGGCAGCGTCTCTCTAGCACGATCTGTGACGCTCGGGGGTTCAGCCGTCCCGGTGCGACGCAGCTAACCGACCGCGGGGTTGTGACCGCCGTTCGGGAAGCTGATCGGCAACATCCGCAGCGAGCGCTTGCCATTCGCCGGGTAGCCGACGAACGGCGAGGTCCACGCGTGGAACACCATGTACCAGCTGCCCGCTCCATCTTGGAACACGGACTCGCCGCCGGGACCCGCCATGCTGCCGCGCGTCGACAGCACCGGCGTCGCATAGATACGCGTGCACGCCGTTGTCGGCGTTGCACACCAGGCGACGGCGACCGTGTAGCTGGCCGTTCGCCAGTCGCCGGCAGAGTAGAACAACAAGAAGCCGCCGCCGGGAGCGGGCATCATCGACGGACCCTCGATGGCGGGAAGCTCCCAGCTCGGGACCAGTGTCTGCAGGAGTTGGGTGGCCCCACCGATGTTCAGCCCGTCCGGCGTGAGCGGCGCGCCCCAGATCCTGCTCGGTTCGGTGCCGGGGATGCCGGCGCTCTGGTACTGCAGGTAGACGTTGCCGTTCACGACGATCGGGTTCGGGTCGATCGAGCCCCCCCGGCCCCTGTCGCAGATCATCGGCGCGCTGTTGTTGTCGGTGAAGGGTCCTTGCGGGGTGGCGCTCGTTGCCCGGCCGATGCACTGGTACCCGGCCGTGCCTGCCACGACCGACCGGGATGTGTAGTACATGACGAACCGTTGGCTCGGAGCGTTGGCAGGTCGCTCGAGCACGGTGGGCGCCCACGTGAATCCGAAGAGCTCGGCCCACCGGCTCTGCCCGGGCTGGGCAAAGGCATCCCCGACCCAGCTCCAGTGGATGAGATCGCTCGACTTGATCGTTTGCACGATCGTGAACCCGGATCCGGTCGAGTACGCGTAGTACGTGGTGGGATCGTCGACGCGCAGCACGAACGGGTCGGGGAAGTCGATGGGTTGGACGCCGCGGGTGCCGCCGAAGTCGACGCCGATCGTCGCGGAGGCCCTGCCGCCGGGCGCGTTCGGCAAGGGAGGAGGAGGAGGAGGCGGTGGTGGAGGGGGTCGAGTACTCGCTACCGGACGAGCGGGGGCGGGAGCCGGTGGCGTACACGCGGCGGCCGCGATCGCGAGCAGGGCGAGCACACCCACAAGAGTTGACGCCCGCCGCATCCGCAACACGCTACCCGAAGCCGACGGCGCGGGCCACCGGCCGACCTCGGTCGAGCGTGTGACTGCTACCGTCCATCATCAATCGGGAACAGTCGATGGATGCGGTGTTGACGCCATGAACCCGTCATGCCCGGATTGCGGGCTCGATCCGGCACGGCTGGCCATTGCGGAAGCCGCTGACCTGATCGGGAATCTCGGTCCGCAGTACCGCGCGGCGTTCGCCGCTGCGGGAGGTGATCGCGGCTGCGGGCGAAGCCCGATCCCGACGCCATCGCGCGGAACGAGAGCTACAACGACGCCGATCCTGACGAGGTGCTCGACAGCCTCGAGCAGCAGACCACACGCTTCGCGACGCGCGCACGGTCACTGAGCGTGCGCGACCTCGACCGAGTCGTGACCCGCGCCGGAAGCGAGATCACCGTGCGGTTCATGATCCGCAACGTCGCCCATGAAGGTCACCACCATCTCCAGGACGTGCAGCGGCTCTTGGCATGAGCGGCCGAACCGGTCGGGTCGCGCGTGTTCCCTACATCTTGCCGGGACTGAACGGCTTCAGACCCGAATCGAGACCCGCGAAGAGCTTGGCGCGACCCTTGTCGAGCGCCTCGATCGTCCAGATCTCGTCGGTCTCGATCTCGCTCGCGGGCGTCCATCCCCGCACGATCTGCGCGTAGCCGCCCATGATCTTGAGGACTTGGCCGTTGATGCCGTCGGCCAGCGGCGACGCGAGCCACACCGCGCCGGCCGCGGGATTCTCGGGCGACATGGCCGGATCGTTCGCGAGCTCCTCGCCGGCACCGACCGTCCCCAGCAGGCGCGTCGCGGCGACGGGTGCGATCGCATTGACCCGCACCCCCGAACGCTCGAGCTCACGGGCGAGGACGATCGCCATCGACGCGATCCCCGCCTTCGCCGCGGCGTAGTTCGCCTGGCCGGCGTTGCCGTAGAGGCCCGCCTCGGACGACGTCATGACAATCGCCGCGCCAGTGGGCTCGCCGGTCTCCTTGGCTTTCTGGCGCCAGTACCCGCCCGCGAAGTGCGAGGGGGCGAAGTGACCCTTGAGGTGAACGCGGATCACCGAGTCGAACTCCTCCTCGCTCATGTTGAAGCTCATCTTGTCGCGCAGGATGCCGGCGTTGCAGATCAGCACGTCGAGTCCGCCGAACTCCTCGATCGCCTGGTTGATCATGCCCTCGGCACCGCTCCAGCTCGAGCAGTCGTCGTAGTTCGCCGCGGCGTCGCCACCGGCAGCCTTGATCTCGTCGACGACCTGCTGCGCCGGCGTCTGGTCGGAGCCTTCCCCGGCTCCCGAGCCTCCGAGGTCGTTCACGACGACCTTGGCGCCCTCGCGAGCGAGGAGCAGTGCCTCGGCGCGCCCGATGCCGCGGCCGGAGCCGGTGACGACCGCGACCTTGCCGTCGAAGAGACCCATGGTTGATACCCCCGGTGTGACGTGGAGTCGGGCCGAGCGCCCGGTCGCGCGACGCTAGCGAGGGATCCGCCGCACTGGCCAAGCCGAGCCGCCCATCCCGGGAGGGATCGGAATCAGGCGCGCCGTGCGGTGATGAGCCACGCAGCCGAGCCGAACGCCACCTTGTCGGCGGTCTCGTGCGCGACCAACATCGCGTGCACCCGCTCGAGTGCCTGTGCCCGACTCGCATCGTCGAGGTCTTGGAGCATCCCCGTCACAACCGGGATCTCGCCCACGAAACCGAACGCGTCGTCGGCGTCCGCGCCGACCGCGAATGGTTCTCGGAGTCCGGCCACGTCGACGTCGAGGTAGCCCGAGTCGTGCAAGGTCTCCCGAACGGCGTCGGGATCGGCGAGCCCGAACGGCCCGGGCATGCCCATGGGCGGCTCGGGCAACGCACGGCCCATGGCGAGCGAGCCTCGGAGTGCCGTCAGCCACTCGTTCTCTGCGAGCGGCTGCCACGAGATCAGCGCGATCCGCCCGTCGGGCCGCAGCGCACTGCCGATGTTGCGGAACGCCGCGACCGGGTCGCCGAAGAACATCGCCCCGAACCGGCTGATCACGATGTCGAACGCGCCCGCCTCGAACGAGTGCACCTGCGCGTCGGCCTGTTCGAACGTGACGTTGTGGAGTCCTTCTCGGCGCGCGAGCTCGCGGGCTCGCGCGAGCATCGGCGCCGACAGGTCCGCGCCGAGCGCGGCACCGGAAACGGCGGCGCGCGCGGCGCCGCGCGTGGACTCGCCGCAGCCGCAGCCGACGTCGAGGACGTGCTCGTTCGCGGAGATACGCGCCGCGGCGAACAAGTGGGTGTTGTAACCGCCGACCGCGGTGTCGTAGCGATCCTGGTGCGCGGCCCAGGCCTCGCCCTCGTTCCCGTTCCAGCTGTTCGCCTGGTCGACGTTGACGATCACGCGACACGAGGCTACCGCTGGGGAGAATGCGCGAGGATGCCCGTGACCCGCCGCCCCACCCGGAAGGGGAGAGCATGAAGTTCTCGATGATCTTCGAGGCCCAGGTCGAGTTCGGGACTCCCGACGTCGAGCGTCAGCAGATTCTCAACTGCGTCGAGCAGGCGGTCTACGCCGAGGAAGTGGGCTTCGACGCGGTCTGGGCGGTGGAGCACCACTCGCTCGTCGAGTACTCGCACATGAGCGCCCCGGAGATCTTCCTGTCGGCGGTTGCCGCGAAGACCGAACGCATCCGCGTCGGTCACGCGGCGGTGTGCATGCCGTTCGGCTACAACCACCCGGTACGCGTCGCGGAGCGCGCGGCCATGCTCGACGTCATCTCGGGCGGGCGTCTCAACCTCGGGGCGGCGCGCGGGGCGACCGCGCAGGAGATGGCGCTCTGTGGCGTCGATCCCGAGCTCTCCACCGCGCAAGTGAAGGAGGCGCTCACCTTCATCGGCCACTGTTGGCGTGAGGACACGATCGAGTGGGAGAGCGAACTGCTCACGATCCATCCGCCGCCCGGTCGTCCACGGCACACCATCGTGCCCCGGCCCGTCCAACTGCCGCACCCGCCGCTCTACCTCGCGTGCACGAATCCGGAGACGGTCAAGCGCGCGGCGCAGTACGGGGTCGGCCCGATGGTTCTGGGCTTCGCAGGACCTGAAGCGATCGGGCATCTTCGTAAGGCGTTCGACGAGGAACGCGCGGCGCGGAATGCCGACGAGTGCGTTTCACCCGGGTACGTCAACGACGATCTCGTCGCGCTGTGCCCGTCGTTCCTGATGGAGGACCGTGACGAGGCGCTCCGCGTCGGTGCCCGTGCGTTGCGGTTCTTCGCCGAAGCGATCAGTCACTGGGCCGCACCGAACGGCGTCGCGCCGGCGCACGGCACCGACAAGGTCGACAACATCGCGTTCATGAAGGACCACTTCGCGGCTGCGCAGGCGGCGATCGGGAGGGGCGAGGCGCCTCCCTCCGCGGCGTCGTTGCTCTACAACCTCGACCACGCGATCGGTGATCCCGACACCGCAGTCGGCTACGTGCAGCGTCTTGCCGACGCCGGCGTGGATGACGTGATGTGCCTCATCCAGATGGGCACGCTCACCCAGGACCAGCAGCTCGAGACGATCCGGCTCTGGGGTGAGCAGGTGATCCCGAAGTGCCGCTGACGCGTGCGCACATGCGGTGACGGATGTGCCGACTACGGATGGGCAGGCGCTGGAGGTGCGCCGTCGATCTCGAAGAGCAGGTCGTCGACGTAGCACCAGAACCAGTCTTCGCCCGGCTCGTACGACCGGACGATCGGGTGTCCGGTCTCGTGGAAGTGGGCGGTGGCGTGCCGGTTCTTGGACTGGTCGCAGCAGCCAACGTGACCGCACGCCTGGCACAGCCGTAAGTGCACCCAGACGTCGCCGAGCTGGAGACACTCATGGCAGCCGGTGTCGCCGGGCGGCACGGCCCGGATCGTGTCGAGGTGCGTGCACGCGTCCGCCATCCGCGACAAAGGTAACGGACGCGAAGACGCGGCGTGATCAGGGCAGGTTGTTGTCGGCGAGGAACGTGGCCGCGACGTCGGCGGGATCGTGGTGCCGGACACTCACGTCGAGGGACAGCTTCCGGTAGGCGGCAGTGGTGATCTCCGCGGACACCGCGTCGACGACGTCGAGCACCTCGGGTGTCGCCGCATCCTTCCGCAGCACCATCACCGGGTTGTCGGCGGGTTGGAGGCCCTTGTCGTCACGCAGGAGGACGGCGTTCCGGGGAACGACGCTGCTCCCGGTGAACAGCACGGCCACGTCGATGCGACCCGATTCGAGCGCCGTGCGCGTCTCGGGCCCGCCCGCATCGAGCTTGCTCACCGCCTTGAAGTCGAGCCCGTAGAGCTTCTGCGACTTCGCGCCGAGGCACAACGGCCGGTCGACGCACTCCGGTGGCCCTCCGATGACCAGCTTCCGGTCGACCTTCTTCAAGTCCGAGATGGTGGTCAGCTTGAACTTCGTCGCGGTCTTCCGCATGACATAGAAGCCGTTGACGTCGATGGCCGGCGCCGGGCTGCTGGCAACGAGCCCCATCGCGCTGAGCTTCGCCTCGAGCGCGGCATACGTGCGCTCGCTCCGGTTGCTGGGTGTGCCGCCGAGGTACTCGAGCAACGTGCCCTGGTAGTCGCCGTACGCGTCGAACGCTCCCTGCTTCAGCTTCTCGAATGTGACCTCGGTCGGGCCGATGTCCGGATGGAACGTGACCTGTGCACCCCGCTGTTCGCGAGGGCCTGGCCGTACAGCTGCGAGAGCACCTCTGCACCGGCAAAGTCCTTCGATGCGATCCGGATCGCGGCGACGGCCGCGCCCACGGGGGCAGCGGGGAGCATCGTCGAGGTGCCGAGCACGAACCCGGCGGCGACGACGGCGCGAAGTGAACGCAACGGGCGCACGAGCACGCCCCCATCGTGCCGCGCGTTCGGGCCCGATGGCGCGCGGTTAGCTTGGCCGAGCGCCGCCGACCCCGCGGCGGAGCCGAGAGCGGAGAGAAGGAGCTCGAGTGGCGGCGGTGCTCGCGCGCCTGCGAGCCGAGCTTCGCAGGCGTTGGGCGGCCTGGCTGGGCGTCGCGTTGGTTGCCGGCCTCGGCGGCGGCGTGGTGCTCGGGCTCCTCGCGGGCGCGACGCGCACCACCCACGCCTATCCGGAGTTCGTCGACGCCATGCGCGCCGCCGACGTGCTCGTCGGCGGGAACAGCCCGTTCGTGCTCCGCGAGGGCAGGTTCGCCGGCGCGGTCGATCTCGACGAGGTCGAGCGACTCCCTCAGCTCGAGCGGGGCGTGCGGGCGAGCGTGAGCCTCATGTTCACCGGTCGCACCGGCGACGGCCGTCGCGTCGGCCCGACCGACCTGCTCCCGATCATCCCCGACAACCGCCGGCTGGGCACGGCCATGGAGCGGTGGTCCATGGTCTCCGGCCGCCCGGCGAACCCCGATCGGGTGAACGAGGCGACGGCCAGCTTCGTGCTCGCCGACCGTCTGCACCTGGAGGTGGGGAGCACCGTCCGTCTGCGCTTCGTCCGGGCGTCGAAATTCGAGGTCACGGCGTTGGAGCTCCTCAGCAACTTCGGGAGCCGCTTGAGCGGCGACCCCGCCGCGAACAGCACGTCGATCGACGCGCTCGCCGACGGGCCCGACGTCACGTTCCACATCACGGGCATCGAGGCGTCCCCGATCGAGTTCCCGCCGCTCGGACCCGACCTGTCGCCCGCGTTGCACCTCACCCCCGAGTTCGGTCGCCGCTACGGCCACCAGCTCGTGTCGAGCCCGCTCATGTACGTCCGCCTGAAGAGCCCCGAGTTGCTCGACGCGTTCGCCAAGGGCGTCGAGCGGCTGGGAAACGGCGCGCCGGTCGGGTTCATCGTGAGCCGCCCATTGCAACAGCCGAAGGTCGAAACTGCGATCCGCGCGCAGGCGATCGCCCTGCGACTGGTGGCGGTGCTCGTCCTCGTCGCGTTGCTGTTCGTCGTCGCGCAGGGTCTGCTCCGTCAGGCCTATTCGGAGTCGCGTGACGACGAGATCCTGTACGCGCTCGGGATGGAGCGGCGCCGGCTCTCTGTGCTCGCCGGCGCGCGCGGTCTCATCACGGGCGTCGTGGCCGCGCTGCTCGCGTTCGTCGTTGCGATCGCGATCTCGCCGCTGCTGCCGATCGGAATCGCGTGGACGGCAGAATTGAACACGGGCGTCGACGTCGACATGGGGGTGCTCGGCGTCGGGTTCCTTGCCGTCGTCGGTGTCGTCGTCGGCCTCCGCCTGCTCGCGGCGTGGCGCGTGACTCGGGTCACGGCCAATGCGAGGCTCCCGCGACGAACGTCCCCCGCGGTGCGAGCGATCGATCGTCTGAGTCTGCCGCCCACCGCGGACGCGGGAATGCGATTCGCGCTCGACCCGGGGCGCGGCGCGCGGTCGGTGCCAGTGTGGACGAGCGTGATCGGTGTCACGCTCACCGTCGTGCTTCTCGCAGGGCTCTGGTCGTTCCAGGCGGGTCTCCGTCATCTCCTCGACACGCCACATCTGTACGGCTGGAACTGGAGCGCAAGGAGCGGTGCGCCCGCGCTTCCCGACCTCTCGAGCTCGCTGATTCCCGCGCTCGAACAAGATCCCACGGTGTCCGCGCTCGCCGCGGGCACGGTCACGCAAGCCGAGCTCGGGTTGCAGCGCGTCGACGTGCTCGGGATGTCACAGGAACGAGGCGCGACGCTCGCACCCACGGTGTTGGAAGGTCGTGTGCCGAAGCGTCCGAACGAGGTGCTGCTCGGGACGTCGACGCTCGACCGCGGAGGATTGAACGTCGGTGACATCGCGGTGCTGCGGCTCGGGAACGTCGCAACCGGACTGCGGGTCGTCGGTCGGGGTGTCTTCCCGGAGTTCGGTGATACCGGGAGACTCGGCAATGGGGTATTCATGACGTACGCCGGCGTGCGGCGGGTGCTTCCCGAGGCGCAACGGAACGTGTTCCTCGTACGCTTCCGGAGCGACGCTGCCGTCCCGGCCAACATTCGGCATCTGCGCCGCGCACTCGACCCAGTTCCGACGCGCGCAACCGGGCAACCGCGCGAGTTGCAGGAGCTCGAGCAGGTCACCGGGCTGCCCACCGTGCTCGGCGCGCTGCTCGCATTCCTCGCCGCCGCGACGCTGGCGCACACGCTGTTGAGCTCGGTGCGTCGACGTCGACACGAGCTCGCCGTTCTGGAAGCGCTCGGCTTCGTGCGCCGTCAGGTGTGGCTCACGCTCTTCTGGGAGACGACAACTCTCGTCACCCTCGCGTTGTTCATCGGTCTTCCTCTGGGCGCGCTCCTCGGACGCTTCGCGTGGAGTGTCTTCGCGGGCGGGCTCGGCGCGGTGCCCGAGCCCAAGGTTGCCTGGGTGCCACTGCTCCTCATGATTCCCGTTGCCCTGCTCGTCGCGAACGCGATCGCGGCGATTCCCGCGTGGCTCGCGACGCGTACCCGTCCCGGCGTCGTGCTGCGTGCCGAGTAGCCGAGCAGCCCGCGAGCGAGAGTCGCTAGCGTCGAGGTGTGGGACGGCTCGACGGAAAGGTCGCGATCGTCACCGGTGGCGGGAGCGGGATCGGCGAGGCAACTGCCCACCTGCTCGCTGCCGAGGGCGCGATGGTGTGCGTGGACGACATCCGCGGTGCGGAAGCCGAGCGTGTCGCGGACGCGATCACCGCCCTGGGCGGACGTGCCATCTCGAACCCCGCCGACGTCAGCGACGAACAGCAGGTCGAGGCGATGGTCGCCGCAACGGTGCGTGAGTACGGGCGGCTCGACATCATGCACAACAATGCCGCGCTCACCGAACCTGCGCAGTTCGCGAAGGACCGGGCCGTCGCCGACATGGAGCTCGACACATGGGAACGCGTCATGGCAGTGAACCTGCGCGGGGCGATGCTCGGCTGCAAGCACTCGATCCCGGTGATGCGCGCCGGTGGAGGCGGGTCGATCGTGAACATGTCGTCAGGCTCGTCGAAGCTCGGCGACTTTCAGCTTTCGGCCTACAGCGCGTCGAAGGCGGGCCTCCACGCACTCACCCGGTCCGTCGCCGTGCAGTGCGGGCGCGATCGCATCCGCGCGAACACGGTCGTCCCCGGCCTCATCCTCACTCCCGCTGCCGACACCAACCTCGCGCCGGCGAAGCGCGCGACCCTCGAGCACAACATCTTGCTGCCGTACTTCGGCGAGCCGATCGACGTCGCCTACCTCGTGCTCTACCTGGCGTCCGACGAAGCGCGGTACGTCACGGGTCAGGAGTTCGTCATCAACGGCGGCCAGAACGCCCACCAACCCTTCAGCTGACGCGAGTTGGTTGGTCAGCGGGTGCGGCCCGCGAGTTGGGACGACGCGGTCATGTCCCAGTTCGCGCCGAGGTACGACTCGACGACTTGGGGATCGTTGACGACGCGCTCGGCGTCGCCGTCGCAGACGACACGACCGAGGTCGAGGGCGACGATCCGGTCCGCCACCGACATGATGAGTGGCAGGTCGTGCTCGATCACGAGCAGGCTCGCTCCGGTGAGGTCGCGGAGCCGGAGCAGCATCGGAACGAGCGCCTCGGTCTCGCGTTGCGCGATGCCCGCCGACGGCTCGTCGAGCAGGATCACCGACGGCTGCGCACCGATCTGACCGGCGAGGTCGACGATGCGCCGACTACCGGTGGAGAGCTCGGCGACGAACTTGTCGCCGAAGTCGCCGAGGCCCATGGTCTCGATGAGCTCGTCGGCGCGGCGCCCGAGCCGTCGCTCGGCGCTCGCGACGTTGGGCAGGTGCAACGCGGCCGTGATCGGGTCCCAGAGCTCGAGCTCGTCGTCGAGTGCGACGCACAGCGTCTGGCGCACGGTGAGGGATGCGAAGAGCCGCGCGTTCTGGAACGAGCGTGCGAGGCCCAACCGCGCGCGGGCGGGCGGCCGCACGCCCGCGAGGTCGCGGCCTCCGAGGACGACCCGTCCCTTGTCGGGCACGAGGAACCCGGACACGAGGTCGAAGAGCGTGGTCTTCCCGGCGCCGTTCGGACCGATGAGCCCGAGGATCTCGCCCTCGTGCAGCTCGATCGCGACGTCGTCGAGCGCCATGACACCGGCGAAGCGCTTCGTGAGGCCTTCGGTCGCGAGCACGACGCGACGTGTCGTTCCATCTTCCCGCTCGACCGCCGCCACGCGGTGCACTTCACCTCCGAGTCCCGGTGTCGGTGCACGGGATGCCGCGCCTTCGAGGAAGATCGACCGAAGGAGATCGGGGCGGTCGAGCAAGTCGGCGGTCAGGCCGTGGAAGCGAATGGTCCCCTTCTCGAGGAAGTACGCGCGATCGGCAGCACTGAGCGCGGTGTTCACCGATTGCTCGACGACGATCACGGTGATGCCCTGCTCGTGGAGCCGCCGCACGACGTCGAGCAACTGCTCGACGAGCAGCGGGCTCAAGCCGAGGGACAACTCGTCGATCATGAGCACTCGTGGCTCGACGAGCAGCGACATCGCGATCGTCAGCATCTGCTGCTGACCACCCGAGAGGCCGGCCGCCGGTTCGTCGAGCCGGTCGCGGAGGGTCGGAAACAGGTCGAGCACGCGCTCGGTCGCGGCGTTCACGTACGCGCGGTCTCGGCGCCGCATCCACGCGCCCACCTTGAGGTTCTCGGCAACGCTGAGGGCCGGGAACACGCTGCGGCCGCCCGGTACGTGGAGGAGCCCGAGCGCGGCGATCTTGTGCGGCGGCATTCCGCTGATGTCGATCCCGTCGAACCACACGCTTCCGTGATACGGCGACAACAATCCTGAAGCGGTCCGCAACATGGTGGACTTGCCTGCGCCGTTCGTGCCGAGCAGCGCGATCGTCTCGCCTCGACGCACCTCGAGGTTCGTGCGGAACAGCACCTGCACCTGACCGTAGGCAACGTCCACGGTGCGGAACGCCAGTGCGACGGGCGCGTCGGTGGCCGAGAGGAGACCGGACGATGCGGGCATGCTCCGGGCCGCCGGAGGTTGGTGTGTACGCAACCGGAACCGGAACCGGACCGGGCGTCGGATCAGGGGCGGACGCGACACCCCGGCGTCGGTGACGAACGCCGGCACGACGATCTTGCGCCGCCGCGCGACGAAGCGCAGCCATGAGTCGCGCACGCCGTACAGCACGGATCCGAACCCGCCCGGTAGCAACCACAGCACGAGCAGCAAGCCGATACCGCTGCCCGCGAACGTGAAGAGATAGCGGAAGCGCTGCGGCACGATCACGTTGAACCACTCGGTGCTCTTGATGAACACCGCACCGACGATCGCACCACCCACGGAGCCGAGCCCGCCGACCACGACCATCGTCAGCGCGCGCAGGCTCTCGATCGGGGCGAAGATCTCCTGTCCGAGTGCCTGCTGGTGGAGTACGAGGAGCCCACCCGCGAACGACGCAAAGAAGCCGGAGAGCGCGAACGCCAGCAACTTGGCGCGGGCCGGGCTCAACCCGAACGCCTGCGCACCCCGCTCGTTGTCGCGTGTCGCGACGATGTCACGTTCGATCCGCGAGCGCTGGAGCCCTCGCACTGCGAGGAGCACGAGGATGAGCCCCACCGCCGCGACGTAGTAGTAGCGGCGTTCGCTCGCGATGCCGATGTACCCGAAGGGTGTCCACACCGGGCGCCGCACGATCCGGTCGGTCAGCGCATCGGGGAGGAACCGGAAGTAGTCGTGGTTCAGCAGGTACGAAGACGTAGCAACCGCGAACGCGAGTGTCGTCACCGACAAGAAGAGACCGCGGATCCGCAGCGCCGGTATCCCGATCACGACGGACGCCGCGGCGCCGACGAGTCCCGCGAGGAGGAAGCTGAGCACCGGAGCAAGGTGCCAATGCACGTTCGCTGCACCCGCGGCCGCGGACCCGATCGCGACGAACGCCACTTGGCCGAGGCTGATCTCGCCGGCCCATCCAGTGAGCAGCACGAGGGAGACGGCGATGATCGCGTAGATGACCACCGCCGCGGCGAGGTTCGTGTAGCGATCGTCGAGCATCGAAGGAAGCGCGAAGAGGGCGATGACGAAGAGGAGTCGGAACGCGCGGAACACCCACCGCACCTCGGGCAGACGCGCGAGCTCACGGGGAATCGGTCGCACGATCGCAGCATGGGTCCAGCTCGAGAGGCTCTGGTCGTCGACCGGCGACTCACGGCTCCGGCGCTGGAGCAAGAGCGCTCCGAGCACGATCACGAAGAGCGCGGGGTCGATGAGCGTGCCGGATCCCTTGTTCCACAGGATCGCGACCTCCACCATGCCGATGCCGCAGGACGCGGCGAAGATCACCGCGAGGTTCTCCATGCGGCCGATCACGGCCGCGGCGAGCGCGCGCAGGAGGATCTGCGGCCCGAACGCCGAACCGAGGGGGAGTCCGAGTACGCCGGCGCGCAGGATCATGCCGATCGTCGCGATGAGCGTCGCGATCACCCACGCGAGGTTGTGAATGCGTCCGACGTTCACACCCAGGAGCGCGGCCCGGTCGGCGCTGCTCGCGCTCGCCCGGAGTGCGATGCCCTGGTTCGTGTATCGCAGGAACGCGTAGAGCAGCGCGGTCACGGCGACCGTGGCGATGACCGTCATGAGCTCGCCCGCGTGGAAGATGAACGGCTTGATCTCGAAGCGGAAGCTGAAGGGCAGCGGCAGGGTCTGCGGCGGGAGGAACGCGTTGAAGAACTGCGGGATCGCCTCCCCGATTCCCGCGAGCAGTTGCGCGAGCCCGATGGTGGCGACCATCAGGATCAGACGCGGGGCGCGCGCGAACCGGCGGATCACGAGGAACTCGACCGCGGAGCCGAGCGCGACGGCCGCGATAAGGGCAACGGGCACCGCGACCCAGTAGGACCACCCACGCAGAACGACGAGCGATACGCAGAGGCTCGCCGGAACTGCCCCGAGGTCGGCCTGCGCGAAGTTGATGACGCGATGGGAGCGGTAGATCAGCACGAGCCCGAACGCGAGCAGCGCCGTGAGCGAACTGATCACGAGACCCCACACCACGATGCCGAGCGGCGTCGGCCAGATCAGCTGGAGCGCGATGTAGAACGCGGCGCCGCACGCGACCCAACCGGCAAATGCCCGGACCTTGTGGTTGTCCGTCACGCCCCCCTTGTCGTGCGCAAAGCCTCGCACATCCGTTCGTGGCCCAGGTTCGGACTTCGATGGGGGTTCTTCGAGCCGCAATAGAGTTCGGCCGGATGGAGTTCGTGCCCAGCGACGAGGTGCGCCGGATCAAGGCCGGCCTCGACCATCCGGTGATCGACTCCGACGGCCACGCCATCGAGTACCTCCCGCTCGTTCGCGACATCCTGAAAGAGCAGGCGGGTGAGGACGCCGTCGCCGCGCTCGATCGCACCACTGGCAGTGCATCCGCGATGCGCGGTTTGGGCGTGGAGCAGATGCGCGGCGCGGGCATGATCCGGATCTCGTGGTGGGGACTACCGGCTCGCAACACGCTCGACCGCGCCACCGCGCTGCTCCCGTCACTCCTCGCGAAGCGGATCGACGAGATGGGTATCGACCACGCGATTCTCTATCCAACGTACGGGCTCGGTTCCGCACAGCAGGAAGAGGCTGATCTGCGACGCGCCATCGTGCGCGCGTTCAACACCTTCTACTCCGAAGCGTTCCGCGAGCACTCCGCCGCGGCTCACGCCGGTCGGGATCATCCCGATGCACACGCCCGACGAGGCGATCGCCGAGCTCGAATTCGCCACATCGCAGCTCGGCCTCAAGGCGTTCATGTTCGGAGGCCCGATCTCCCGGCCGATACCCGGTCTCGACGCTCCCACACGCGTCGCGCGCTGGCTCGACACGCTCGGTGTCGACAGCGTGTACGACTACGACCCGGTGTGGGCGAAGTGCGTGGAGCTCGGTGTGTCGCCCACGTTCCATACGGCGTCGATGGGTTGGCCCACGCACAGCTCGGTGAGCAGCTACGTCTACAACCACATCGGCATGTTCGCGACCGCCGGAGAGACACTCGCACGGTCACTGTTCCTCGGTGGGGTGCCGCACCGGTTCCCGTCACTGCGGTTCGCGTTCCAAGAGGGCGGCGTCGGGTGGGCGGCCTCTCAGTACGCGGCGCTGATCGCGCACTGGGAGAAGCGGAACCGCGATGCCATCGGCCAGTACGACCCTGCCACGCTCGACCGCGCGCTACTCGTCGAACTGTTCGAGCGCTATGGCAGTGACGCGTACCGTCAACGGCTCGACGAGCTCGACGACGCGCTGCGTCCGCTGAGCCTCCCCGACGAGAACCCGGCGACGATCGACGAGTTCGCCGATTCCGGCGTCGAGACCGCCGAAGACATCCGCGACACCTACACGACGCAGTTCCACTTCGGATGCGAGGCTGACGACCCGATGACCGCGCTCGCGTTCGACACCCGTCGCAACCCCCTGGGCGCACGTCTTCGCGCCGTGTTCGCGTCGGACGTCGGCCACTGGGACGTACCCGACGTGCGGGAGGTCCTGCCCGAGGCATGGGAGCTCGTCGAAGACGGATACGCCACCGAGGCAGACTTCCGCGCGCTCACGTTCGAGAACGCGGTGTCGCTCTGGGCGACCGGAAACCCTGCCTTCTTCGCCGGCACCAGCGTCGCCGACGAGGTGACGAAGGAGCTCGGAACGACGCGAGCCGGAGGTCAGCCGCCGAAGTCGGCGGTCGACCACAGTTGACCGTCCGATCCCTGGAAGGTGCCGAGCCCGACCGTGTTGTATCCGCCGTTCAAGATGTTGGCGCGGTGCGGCGGGGAGTTCATCCATGCCGCTTCGAGTTGCTGCGCACTGAAGCTCCCTGGCGCCTCGATGACGTTCTCACCCAGCGTGTGGAACTCCGGGTAGTTGCCGCTGTACAGGATCGACGAGAGGTCCTGGTGGTGCAGGTAGCCGTCCATCGACATCTGCTGCGACCAGGTGGCGGCGAGGTTCTGCAGCTTGGGGCTGTTCCCGAGCGGCGGAAGTCCTGCGTTGGCGCGGTCCTGGTTCATCGCCTGCAACAGCGCGTTGACGTAGGGATCGCTCGGCGCGCCCGACGCGTCCGGAGGCGCGGGGGGAGCGCACGCCGCCGCTGCCAGTACGATGGCCGCGGCCATGACGACGATGGCGATCCGCTTCCGTAGCCGCGTGGTCGCTGCCATTTCCCCTCCGCCTTCGCCGCCCTCACTGAACGTGGTCGCTGTGTTCATCGGCCCGTCCGATGCGGCGCCTTGAGGACGGGCTGCCGTTGTGACCACCGCCACGACCCGATGAGGTCCGCAACGTCCGATTCGCGCACCGAGTGAAGGCTCATTCGGCGCGGGTCCCGGGTCGACGTTCCACGAGGCCCGGAGACGGGTGCCCCGGAAATCGGGCCCCGCCCGGCGATGATGGGGCGCCGTCGGGTGGTCGTATCGTCAGGAGCGCACGTCAGCGATGTGGAAGGCGACGATCAGGGGGCTGCTCGCACGGCGGGTCCGCCTCGCGCTGACCGCGATGGCCGTCCTGCTCGGGGTCAGCTTCGTGAGCGGCACCTACGTCCTCACCGACACCGTCAAGCGCTCGTTCGACGCGGTGTTCTCCCAGACCCTCTCGGGCGTGGATCTCCAGGTCCAGGGACCTCGGCCGCTCGGGAGGGGCGACCCCCCTCGGATTCCCGAGAGCACGCTCGCCAGTGTCCGCCAGGTACCCGGTGTCGCACGGGCCGAGGGATTTGTCACCGGGTACGCGCAGTTCGTCGGTCGCGACGGCGAGAGCATCGGTGGAGGCGGACCCCCGACGTTCGGCGCGTCGTGGACCGCCGACGGTCCGTTCCGGCTCGTCGACGACGGCGTGAGTCGCGCGCCGCGCCGCGCCGGCGAGGTCGCCATGGACGCCGCCACCGCACGCGACCACGGCTTCTCCGTCGGGGACAACGTGCGCGTGCTGCTGCGCGGGCCCGCCCAGGACTTCACGATCGTCGGCCTCTTCGGTTTCGGTGACCGATCCGACTTCGGTGCGGTCACGTTCGCCGCGTTCGACCTTCGTACTGCCCAGCGGGCATTCGACGCGCCGGCGGCGCTCGACCGCATCTACGTGCAGCGCGATCCCGACGTCCCCACCCGGGTGCTCCAAGCCCGTCTCGGGCGCGCCCTCGGCGCCGGGTTCGAGGTGCTCACCGCGCCCGAAGCGGTCAAGCAGGTCGGCGAACCCGTCCGGGACTTCCTCGGTTTCTTCACGTACGCACTCCTGGGCTTCGCCGCGATCGGCGTCGTCGTGGGCGCGTTCGTGATCTTCAATACCTTCACGATCCTCGTGACCCAGCGCACACGTGAGCTCGGTCTCCTGCGGGCAATGGGTGCGTCGGGCGCGCAGGTGGTGTGGTCGGTCGTGCTCGAAGCGCTCGTGGTCGGTGCGATCGCTTCGGTGCTCGGGCTCGTGGTGGGCATCGCGTTGGGCGTCGGGCTGCTCGAGCTCCTGCGAACGATCGGGCTCCAGCTCCCGGAGACGTCCACCGTGCTGCTCGGCCGGACGATCGTCGTGTCGCTCGCAGTCGGGGTGCTGGTGACGGTCGCGGCTGCCGTGCTGCCCGCCTTGCGTGCCGCGCGGGTGCCGCCGGTCGCGGCCATCGACGACGTGAGGCCGCGTGCGCCCGCCGACTTCCGCCGCCGGGTCGTCGTCGGCATCGTGGTCACGGCGGTGAGTGGGGCGCTGCTCGCCTACGGGTTGGCCCGGGCCGGACGGGTCACGGGTGTGTTCGACCAGGTCGAGGTGGTCGCGCTCGGCGCGTTCGGTGTGCTCGTCGGCGTGGTCGTGCTCCTGGCAACCGTGGCGCGCCCGCTCGCCGGTGCGGTGGGCTGGCCGTTGCGTGTGCTCGGTCCGAGCGGGACCCTGGCGCGCGCCAACGCGATGCGGAACCCGCGCCGCACCGCAGTGACCGCCTCGGCGTTGGTGATCGGGCTCGCGCTCGTCGGGCTCACGGCCACGTTCGGCGCGTCGGCGAAAGCGTCGGTGAGCCGGGACACGGGTGCGGGGCTCCGCGCCGACTACGTCGTGAAGTCCGACGGCTTTGCCGGCTTCTCGGGTGACGTTGCCAGCCGATTGCGCGACCTACCGCAACTCGAAGCGGTCGTGCCGCTTCGTTTCGCCGACGGCGCGATCGATGGCGATGTCGAGACGGTCGGTGGCGTGGATCCGTCGGGCCTGACCAAGGTGGTCGCGCTCGACTTCGTGAGTGGTGGCGCGGCCGACCTCGGCGCAAGACGGGATCCTCGTCGACGACGAGACCGCCCGCGCCCACAAGCTCACCACGGGCGACACGGTCCCGCTGCAGCTCGCACGCGGCACCCTGGGTCTCCGGGTGCGGGGCGTGTACCGCAACTCGAACTTCATCGGCATCTTCGGGCAGGCGATCCCTCTCCTCGTGTCCGGTGGTGTCGTCGACGCGGGTGTCGGCACCTCGCAGGACACGGCGGTCCTCGTGAAGGCCAAGGCGGGGGAGTACGACGCCGCGCGGCGGTCGATGGAGCGAGCGCTGGGCAACGACTTTCCGAACATCTCGGTGCTGAGCCGTGCGGAGTTCCGTGACGAGCAGCTGGCCACCGTCGATCAGTTCCTCACGGTGCTCGTCGCGATCCTCGCCCTGTCGGCGATCATCGCCATCCTCGGGATCGTGAATACGCTGGCCTTGTCGGTGTTCGAGCGCACGCACGAGCTCGGCCTGCTCCGGGTCGTCGGTATGTCGCAGCGCGAGGTACGACGCATGGTGCGCTGGGAGTCGGTGGTGATCGCAGTCGTCGGTGCGGTGGTCGGAGTCGCGCTCGGTGTGCTCTGGGGATGGGCGTTCTCGCGTGCGCTGCGCGACCAGGGGCTCAGCGTGTTCCGCGTGCCCGCGTTGGAGGTGGTGCTGTTCCTCGTCCTGGCGGTGATCGCGGGCGTGATTGCGGCGGTGCTCCCGGCGTGGCGCGCGTCGCGTTTGAACGTGCTCGAGGCAATCGCGACGGAATAGCTCGGAACCAGGTAGGGAACGGAACGGCCGGACGCTACAGTGACCCGCCCACGGGCGGTTAGCTCAGGGGGAGAGCACTTCCTTGACGCGGAAGGGGTCAGAGGTTCAAATCCTCTACCGCCCACATGACTCGAGTCCACGCTTGAACGTATGGCCGACGATCGCTGACCGTCATGACGCGCCGAGTGCCACCGGCGCGCCCCCCTCGGCCGCGGATCGCCGCGCTGCGTCCATGACCGCCATCGTCGCGACGCCGTCGACGAACGTCGGCATCGGGACGGCGCCTTGCGGTTCCTCGCCGCGGATCGCACGGGCGAACGCCGCGCACAGCTGTGTGTACGCGGGAAGCTCGGCGCTCGTCATGCGCTCGAGCGCACCCGACTGATCCGACGCTCCTTCCGAAGCCGCCTCGTCCAGTGCGCGTCGGCCCTCACCGTCGGCGAGCCAGGCCCGACCGCCTTCGATCGCCAGCGTTCCCGCCGTGCCGGTCACGATCGTGTGGCCGGCGCTCCTCCACGCCGCACCCGTCTGCTCGATCACGCCGATGACGCCGGAGCGCAGGCGGAACTGGAGGACGAACGAGTCGTCGGCGCCGGTGCGACCACCCGCGCCGTCGTGATGCACCACCGTGGTCGCCGCGGTGACGTGTTCGAACTCGCCGAGCCAGAGTCGCACCATGTCGATGGCATGCGAACCCGAGGCCCCGAGCCAGCCGCCACCGGCGTCGGCGTCGAAGTACCAGTTCGGCATGCGGATGGCGGGATTGGTGAGCAGCGACACGAAGTCGACGACGGACACCATCCGGGGCGATCCGATCGCCTCCGCTCGGAGGGCGTTCAAGATCGCGACCCGCTCCGGCAGCCACCGCAACTCGTGACCGAGCGCGTGCACCACGCCCGCGCCGCGGGCCGCGTCGAGCACAGCAGCGGCCTCGGTGGCGTCGAGCGCGAACGGCTTCTCGCAGATCACGTGCCGACCGGCGGCCATCGCCTCGAGCGAGAGTTCGGCGTGCGCGGCGGGCGGCGCCGCGATGGTCACGACGTCGACGCCGGGCAACGCGAGCGCTTCTCGCAGCGTGGTGCACGCGTGGTCGATGCCGACGCGCCCCGCCCGGCGCGCCGTGCGTTCCGCATCGCGGCCCACGAGGGCCACGACGTCGACGCCGGCCGCCCGGAGCGCGGGAACGTGTACGCGCGCGCCGAAGCCGGTGCCGATGACGGCAGCACCGAGTCGTTCCATTTCGGTGAGTTGACTAGTAGCCGTAGCCGCTCGTGGACGACGAGGACTTCGTGGGTGACTTGCTGCTGCTACCGGTCCCGGCGACCTTGACGACGTGCCAGACACCACCAAAGCTGCTGATTCCTTCGCCGCTTGCTTGACCGGCTTTGGTGTCGCCCACGAATCGATAGACCGGCACGGCCTTGACCGTGACCTGCTGCCCTCCCGACACGGTGCCGAGCCCGGTGACTCCCTTCGCGCCCTTCGGGGTTGAACCGGCCTTCACGAGCAACGGCGGCCATGCAGCCGCGCATTGTCCGGTGCAGGGCACGGCCTGGCCGGCATTCGTGAGCGTGTAGAGCGTCTTGCCCTTCGCATCGACGAGGATGGTGCCGACGCCGGCCACCTTGGCGACCGCGACCGTTGGTTTCGACGACTTGGCGAACGCGTCCGTACTGCCCAATCCGTAGGCACTCAGCGCGAGGGCACCGCAGCACACGACTACGACCCATCGCAGGCGCGCGGCGCGCACCTCGGACCTACGAATCGTCGATCGTGGCATCCTGAAACCTCCGAACATCCGCGCTGCTGTGAGCGCTTTCCTACAGACAGTACGTCCGCACCCCGCCGATGGATTGCCACGCAATGTCCGCCGATGAGGCCCCGCTGGCTACGATCTGCGACACGCCGAACACGCAGACGGGGGACCCACCCATGGCGACGACCACCACGCTCGATCCGGCACACCTGAAGCCGACGGACCACTACCCGATCATCTCGGCCGACTGCCACGCCGGCGCGAGCCACGCCGTCTATCGCGAGTACCTCGAGAAGGAGTACCTCGAGGACTTCGACGCGTGGCGCAACAAGTACAAGAACCCCTACAAGGACCTGCGCGCCACCGACGACCGCATCCGCAACTGGGACAACGAGAAGCGCAACGGCGACCAGGAACGCGACCACGTGGTCGGAGAAGTGGTGTTCCCCAACACCGTGCCGCCCTTCTTCCCGAACTTCGTCCTCTTCGCGCCCCAGCCCACCCCCGAGACGTACGAGCACCGGCTGGCCGGGATCCGCGGCGCACAACCGCTGGCTCGTCGACTGGTGTGGCGAGTTCCCGGAGCGGCGCGCCGGGATCGGCCAGATCTTCCTCAACGACATCGACGACGCGATCGACGACGTTCGCTGGATCAAGGAGCACGGGCTCCGCGGCGGGATCCTGCTGCCCACGCTCGCGCCCGACGTCACGTGGATGCCGCCGATCACCGACCGGCACTACGACCCGCTGTGGGAGGTGTGCGCCGACCTCGGCGTCGTCGTCAACTCGCACAGCGGCACCGGTTCGCCGACCTACGGCAAGCGTCCGGGCGCGGCGCTGCTCCAGATGAACGAGATCCCCTTCTACTCGCAGCGCCCGCTCGTGCACCTGCTGCTCTCGGGTGTGTTCGAACGGCACCCGAAGCTCCAGTACTGCCTCACCGAGCTCGGTGGTGCGTGGGTCGTGCCGATGCTGGAACAGCTCGACAACCTGATCCAGCGGGTCGGCAGCGGCGCGAGCGGCGAGATGCGCTACACGGCCGACGACATGCCGCTCACGATGACGGCCACCGAGATGTTCCACCAGAGCTGCCACATGGGCGCGAGCATGGCGGGTCCCGCCGATGTCGCGGCGCGGAAGGAGCTCGGGCTCGGGGCGATCATGTGGGGGAGCGACTACCCGCACGACGAGGGCACGCACCCGTACTCGATCGAGCGGATTCGCTACGCGTTCCACGACATCCCGCCGGCAGAGACCTACGAGATGCTCACCGGCAACGCGGCGAAGCTCTACGGGTTCGACGTCGAGAAGCTCGTGCCGCTCGCGAACGAGGTCGGACCCACCGTCGAAGAGGTGCAGACGCCGCTCGACGACGAGAGCCTGGCGAAGATCCCCCGTCGCATCTGAGCGGCAAGCGCCTCCTCGGAACCTCACCGCGCATGGCGTCGCGCATGGTCGCGCTCGCGGTGCCGGGACTCAGCGGCATCGTCCGCGACGAGCTCAGGGCGCTCGACGGCGTCAGTGTCGGCTCGTACGGGAACGACGGCCGGTCCGACGTCGTGCTCTTCGAGCGCGGTCCCGATGCCGCGGTCGACGGCGCGCGCACGATCGAGGACTTGCTCGTGGAGATCGGTCGTGGCCGGCGTTCCGACGGCGACAACCCGCGCTGGATCGCAGGGAGGATCTGGAGGCGCGAGCGGGCGCGCCGCGCCGTGGGTTCTCGGATCGACGGCCGGGCGACGTTCCGGGTGATCGTGCGCGTGCTCCAGGAGCGCTCGTTCAAGCGCACCGCCCTGCGCGATTCGTTCACCGAGCTCGTGCGGCGCGACTGCCCACGCTGGCGCGTCGCCGATCCCGCCGAGATCGAGCTGTGGGTGCTCGAGTACCGGCCCGGCTCGTTCGTCGCCGGCGTGCGCGTGTCCGACGTCAGCATGCGCCAACACGGCGGCCGCGAGGCCGAGCGGCGGGGCGCGCTCCGGCCCACGGTTGCAGCGGCGATGGTCCGCCTCGCGGGCAAGCCGCGTGGCGCACTCCTCGACCCGTGCTGCGGCTCGGGAACCATCCTCGAGGAGGCGGCCGCGCGGGATTGGCAGGCGCGGGGGAGCGACCTCGATGCCGCGGCGTTGCGCGTGGCTCGGCGCAACGCGCGAGCGCCGCTCGTGCTGGCCGACGCCCGCGAGCTCCCCGTGCGCGATGGCTCCGCGGGCGCCTGCGTGACGAACCTGCCCTTCGGGCGCCAGTACGAGGTGGAGGGCGATCCGGCGGTCTGGCTCGGGCGCGTGCTCGCCGAGATGACGAGGGTGACGCGGCCGAAGGGACGGGTGGTGGTGCTCACGCCTTCCGTCCCGAAGGCCACGCTCCCGAACGCGCTCCGCGAGGTGCGGCGCGCACCGCTCGTGCTGCTCGGCACCAGGACCACGATCTGGAGCTACGAGCGCGCCTGAGGGGCGTCGGCCTCGCGGTGGCTCGGCCGGACTGACTACGTATCGCCGACGACCTCGGCGAGCGTCGGGAGCGAGCGGTCCTTGGCCGAGATCGCGGACGGGATCGTCGGGGTCGACCGGCAGCGGCCAGTCGATGCCGAGCGCGGGATCGAGTGCATTGACGGCCACGCCGCTCATCCCCGCCGCCACTCGTCGTCGAAGCAGTACACATAGGTGCACCCGCCGTCGCTCGTGGGCTGGAACCCGTTGCAGACGCCCTCGGGCACGAGCACCTGGGTGGCGACCGTGAGCGGAACCGTCACGACCGTGCGGAAGGTCGGCCGAATCGCGCCGCAGGTCGACGTACGCGCCGAACGCCTCACCCGACCGATTCCGACGAGCTTGTGCATCGCTTCGCCGTGGAGGCCGCGGACCGTGCCGCGGCGCGTGTCCGTGACGTTGAGCTGGACCCACCGACCGAGCGACGGCAGCCCCGACGCGATCCACGACGACTCGCGGTAGAACTCGCGGATCACGCCGCGTTCGTCCTCGATCGCCTTCACCTGGATCACGCACAGGCCCGTCGATGGCTGTTGTCGAGACGTCCATCGGGCCGCCATGGTACGACGGTGGAGCGTCACGCCAGCCCGTAGAGTCGCAGCGCGTTCTCGCCCGCGATCAGGCGCCGGTCGCTCTCGCTCAGGCTGTCGGTGGCCTCCATCAGCTCGCTCGGTGACACCGGGGTACTTCGCGTCGGGTGCGGGAAAGTCCGATGCCCACACGATGCGGTCCGCGCCGCACAAGGGCGAAGTGGCCGCGAGCGGGAGCGCCGACTCGTCGGGATCGAAGCTGATGTAGCACTGCCGGCGGAAGTACTCCGACGGCTTCATCGTGAGACCCGGCATGTCCCACGGGAACTCGTGCGCGTGATGATCGAGACGCTCGAGCCACGGCACGATCCACCCGCCGTTCGCCTCGAGGAACACGAAGCGAGTGTCGGGGAACCGCTCGCACACGCCGCCCATCGTGATGAACGTGATCGACGTCATCATGTCGACCGGATTCGCGATCGCCTGCGAGAACGCCATGTTGTCGATGTTGGAAGGAAGGCCCGGGATCGCGCTGCCCACCATGTCGGGCATCTGCTTGCGCAACTCGGTCTCCATGCGCAACATCCCGATGCGGAGCCCCATCGCCGCGCCGGGCAGCATCGCGTCGAGATACGGGTGGAAACCGAGCGCGAGGTTCGTGTCGGCACGCGGCACGCCACATGCGGGTCGTACGCCTCGTCGCTGAACGGCTTCCAGTCGACGGTGGGATTCGGGCGGCAGGAAGCCCGCCGACCATGGCGGGCAGCTTCGCGATCCGACGCAAGCTCGGCCGCGCTCGGCTTCGATGTCCTGCTGCGGGAGCACCGCGACGCCGTACAGCCGGCCGGGCGCCTGCGCGCAGTGGTCCGACAGCCAGTCGTTGTATGCGCGGCAGCTCTGCACCGCGTAGTCGACGTCGGGGTGACCCTGGATCGCGAGCATCTGGGTGGGGTACAGCACCGACACGTCGATGCCGTCGTCGTCCATGCACTCGATCCGCAGCTTCGCGTCCCAGCTGCGACGCGACACCTCGCCGTAGGTGTACACGCCTTCGAGCGCGCGTTGCTTGTCCTCTTCCGTGTAGCCCGGCCACTCCCGCGAGCGAGAACACGTTGGCCGGAAGGCGATTGCCGTCGGCCACCACCCACTCCTGTCCGTCGGCGTCGGTCTCGACGTGCCAGACGCGGTCGCGGAACGCCGGCGGCGAGAACTCCTGCAAACCGGTGGGTGGTTCGAGTGCATGGCCGTCGGCGTCGACGAAGCGGAACCGGGTGTCGGTGGTCGCAGCGGTCATCGCGATGCCTCCTCGAGCGGGCGCGTCAACGCGCTCACCCTACGCCGCCGGGCATGATGGGGGCGATGGCTGTCGCCGCTGACGACCTCACCGCCGCGATCGACGAGCTGGGCCTCCGCGGCCGGTCCGTGGGCGTGCATTCGTCGCTGCGGTCGTTCGGTGGTCTCGACGGTGGTGCCGACACGTTCGTCGATGCCTTTCTCGGCGCCGGGTGCACGCTGCTGGTTCCAACGCATTCGTGGGGGTTCGCGACGAACCACGTGCCGGGGCTCCGGCCGGCGCGCAACGGCTGGGACTACTCGATGAACGTCGCGCCTCAGGCGTACGACGGCGTCTTCTCGGTCACGTCGAACGCGATCGACCGCAACATGGGCGCGATCCCACGCGCGGTGCTCGCGCGCAACGGATCGCCGGCGCGGGAATCACCCCGTCGCGTCGTTCGCCGCGATCGGGCCGCTCGCACGGGTCCTGGTCGGTGGGCAGAGTGGCGACGTCGGTGCACGCTCCCCTGTGTGCGCTCGCCGAGCACTCCGGTGCGATCCTGCTCGTGGGCGTCGGGCTCACGCGCATGACGCTCCTGCACTGGGCCGAGCAGGTGGCGGGACGTGCCCAGTTCCGGCGCTGGGCGCTCGACGCCCACGGGCGCACGCTGATGGTCGAGAGCGGGGGATGCTCGGAGGGGTTCGAACAGCTCGCACCGGCGCTGGCACCGATCGAGATCGCGCGTGCTGCGTCGGCGTCGAGCGAGTGGCGCTGCTTCCGCGCGGCCGATGTCGTCGAGCGTGCCGCGGCGGCCATCCGCGCCGACCCCGGGATCACGCGCTGCAGCCAGCGCTCGTGCAGCCGGTGCCACGATGCCGCCCTCGGGGGCCCGATCCTCGGGCAGGAATAGGGCGTTCCGCGCACATCCGGCACGCCCACCCCGTATCGGTCTAGCGTCGGCCCGGCTGCCGGGGCCCAATTCCGGGCCCGGCGTCACAAGGCCAAATCGGAAGGGGAGGTACGCCCATGGCGTCAACCATGGAGGAGCGCGGGTCCGGCTGGATCGGCTTCGCCGGGATCATGCTGATCATCGTCGGAGTTCTCGACATCGTCAACGGCCTGAACGCACTCGACCACAAGGACACGGTCGGAGCCCAGGTTGCCAGCCAGCTGATGTACGCCAACGTCGAGACGTGGGGCTGGATCATGCTGATCTGGGGGATCCTGGTGTTGCTCGCCGGCTTCCTCGTGTTCGGCCGCTCGCAGTTCGGTCGCTGGATCGGCATCATCGCGGCCTCGATCGCGATGATCGTGAACATGACGTGGATCTTCGCGTTCCCGTTGGCCGCGCTGGTCGAGGTCTTCCTCGCGGCGCTGGTGCTCTACGCGCTGATCGTGTACGGCGGTCGCGACAACACGGTCGTCTAGCAGGACTGTATGGACGACGGCGGGGCGGGCAGCTCGCTCGCATGGAGCGGTGAGCTGCCCGCCCCGTCGCGATTGCAAGCAGAGGCGTGCGCCATGGCGTTCGCCGTGCGCGACTCGCTCCTCGATCGGTGTGCCGGCGAGATCACGCTCGAGGAGAGCGCGGCGATCGGAGCCCGCGTCGTCGGCTGAATCCGGGCGCCCGGCAGGTCAGTACTTGTAGCCGCCCGACGTCCCCGCGCCGATGATGAGGCTCACGACGACCCCGAGCGGCAGCACCGCCCAGTAGCTCAGGGCCGCACCCGCGTTGCCGAGGAACAGCATGAGCAGCCACGTCACCGGGAAGGTCGCGACCAGGAAGACGATGAAGAGCAGCGCCAGTGCGCCGATGCTCTCGAAGATGTTGCGGACCACGCTCACGGGTGCCTCCCACTCGATGAACAGGGTGAAGTTCGGGTACCCGTCTACCACTGTCGGGCGCGGCCGTGCTGATCTCCCGGAAAGGCGGGGGCGCGAGTCCCCCAAGTAGCATCAGCCGCGTCCCGACCGCGACGCAGCCGGACGCAGGGGTAGGACGCCGTGCTCCTCGACAACATCGACAGCCCGGCTGACTTGCAGCGACTCGACGCTGCGCAGCTGACGGAATTGGCGGCGGAGATCCGCGCCGTCCTGATCGACGCGGTGGCCACGAACGGTGGCCACCTCGGCTCCAACCTCGGTGCGGTCGAGCTCACCCTCGCGCTCCACCGGGTGTTCGACTCGCCCCGCGACGCCTCGTGTGGGACACCGGTCACCAGGCCTACGTGCACAAGCTCGTCACCGGACGCCGCGAAGGGTTTGCCGCGTCTGCGGCAGGCCGGCGGCTTGTCGGGCTACCCGTCCCGCGCCGAGTCGGAGCACGACCTCGTCGAGAACAGCCACGCGTCCACGTCGCTCAGCTACGCGTTCGGTCTCGCGGTCGCGCGTGACGCGAGCCCGTGACGACGACACGCACGTCGTCGCGGTGATCGGCGACGGCGCGCTCACCGGCGGGCTCGCGTACGAGGCGCTCAACAACCTCGGCTACAGCGGTCGGCGCGTCGTGGTCGTCCTCAACGACAACGGCCGCTGCTACGCGCCCACGGTGTCGCGCCTCACCGCGTCGAGCGTCGACGCCGGCGATGTGTCGGCGTTCTTCGGCGCGCTCGGCCTCGCGTACCGCGGGCCCGATCGACGGCCACGACCTCGGCGCGCTGGAGCCTGCGTTCCGCGAGGCCGCCCAGCACGACGGCCCGGTCGTCGTGCACGTGCTCACGCGCAAGGGCGAGGGCTACCCGCCGGCGGAGACCGACGACGAGAAGCGTCTCCACGACGTCGGCGCGTTCGATCCCGAGACCGGCGTGCCCGCACGGCAAGGGCGGCGCATCGTCGTACACCGCCGCGTTCGCCGACACGCTCGTCGATCTCGCGGCGCGCCACCCCGAGATCGTCGCCGTCACCGCGGGGATGCCCGGTTCGACCGGCCTGCTTGCCGTTCGCCGAACGATTCCCCGATCGCTGCTTCGACGTCGGCATCGCCGAGCAGCACGCGGTCACCGCGGCCGCGGGCATGGCGATGCGCGGCCTTCGCCCCGTCGTCGCGATCTACTCGATGTTCCTGAACCGCGCGTGGGACCAGATCGTCTACGACGTCGGCCTGCACGGTTTGCCGGTCGATCTTCTGCATCGACCGTGCCGGCATCACCGGCGACGACGGCCCGAGCCACCACGGTCTCTACGACCTCGCGCTCCTCACCAAGGTCCCGGGCATGACGGTGTTCGCGCCGTCGTCGTACGAAGAGGTCGCGGTCATGCTCAACGAGGCGCTCGAACATCGACGGCCCGGTCGCGCTGCGCTGGCCGAAGACGCCCGCGCGCCACGTCGGCATCGCAGAACTGGGTCGCGGACGCGCGCGCGCGCAAGGTGCGGCCCGGCGGCGACGTCTGCATCCTCGCCGTCGGCAAGATGGTCGAGGCCGCGGAAGAGGCTGCGAGCTGCTCGACGCGCGTGGCGTGCACGCGGCGGTGTGGGACGTTCGCATCGTCCCGCTCGACGGCAGAATGCTGGCCGACGCGCGGCAGCTACGACCTGGTGGTCACCGCCGAGGACGGCATCGCCGAAGGGGGAGTGGGGACCGCGATCGTCTCCGCGCTCGCCCGCATGGACAGCGGCAAGCCCGTGCCGCCCACGATCACCCTCGGCACGCCGCTCGCGTACCTGCCGCACGGGAAGCCCGCCGATCTGCTCGCCAACCTCGGGCTCGACGGTCCGGGAATCGCGGCGACCGTGCTGAAGGCACTCGACGCCGAAGACTGATGGAGATGTGACATCTGCGCGCTGCGGGCGGTCATAACCTGGAACGAACCCCGCAACCATTGTTGAGGCGCCTGTGTTCATCGACGGCTTCGTGCACCAGCTCCCCGATGTCGACCCGCAAGAGACCGAGGAGTGGCTCGATTCCCTCGACTCGGTGATCGACATCGGTGGGCGGGCCCGTGCTCGCTACCTCCTCGCCCGGCTGATGGAACGGGCGCGCGAGCAGGGCGTGGGCGTGCCGGCGATGGTCAGCACCGACTACATCAACACGATCCCGCGGGAGCAGGAGCCGTGGTTCCCGGGCGACGAGCTGCTCGAGCGTCGGATCCGCGCCTACATCCGCTGGAACGCGATGGCGATGGTCGACCGGTCGAACCACCGCTTCGACGCCCTCGGTGGTCACCTCTCGACGTTCGCGTCGGCGGCAGCGTCTCTACGACGTCGGCTTCAACCACTTCTTCCGCGGCAAGCGCGACGGTGGCTTCGGCGACCAGGTCTTCTTCCAGGGTCACGCGGCGCCGGGCATCTACGCTCGCGCGTTCCTCGAAGGCCGGCTCACCGAGGAGCATCTCGACCGGTTCCGCCGCGAGGTCGACGGCGGTGGCCTGCCGAGCTACCCGCACCCGCGCCGCATGCCCGACTTCTGGGAGTTCCCGACCGTCTCGATGGGGCTCGGCCCGCTCAACGCGGTCGCGCAGGCGCGCTTCAACCGCTACCTGCTCCATCGTGAGATCGCCGACACCAGTGCCGCCAAGGTGTGGGCGTTCGTCGGCGACGGCGAGATGGACGAGCCGGAGGCGATGGCCGGGCTGTCGATCGCGGCACGCGAGCAGCTCGACAACCTGATCTTCGTCGTCAACTGCAACCTGCAGCGGCTCGACGGGCCGGTGCGCGGCAACGGCAAGATCATCCAGGAGCTCGAGGCCACCTTCCGCGGCGCGGGCTGGAACGTGATCAAGGTCATCTGGGGTCACGGCTGGGACGAGCTGCTCATGCGTGACGTCGACGGTGTGCTCGTCAACAAGATGAACAGCACGGTCGACGGCGAGTTCCAGAAGTACGCGGTCGAGAGCGGCGCCTACATCCGCGAGCACTTCTTCGGGCCCGACCCGCGGCTCCGCCGCCTGGTCGAGCACCTCTCCGACGACGAGCTGCGCACCTTGCCGCGCGGGGGTCACGACTACCGCAAGCTCTACGCCGCCTACAAGATGGCCGTCGAGCACGAGGGCAGCCCCACCGTGATCCTCGCCAAGACGATCAAGGGGTGGACGCTCGGCACCACGATCGAGTCACGCAACGCGACGCACCAGATCAAGAAGCTCACCGCCGGCGAGCTCAAGGTGTTCCGCGACCGGCTCCAGCTCCCGATCCCCGATTCGGAGCTCGAAGACGGCGACCCGCCCTACTGGCACCCCGGGCTCGACTCGCCGGAGTACGAGTACATGACCGCGCGCCGGCGTGCCCTCGACGGCCCGGTGCCCGAGCGCATCGTGCGGAAGAAGAACGCTCACGCTCCCCGCCGACACCACCTACGCGGATGTTCTCGCCGGCACCGGAGAGAAGGTGCAGGCGAGCACCACGACCGCGTTCGCGCGGCTGCTGCGCAACCTGCTGCGAGACCCCGGTATCGGCACGCGCATCGTGCCGATCATCCCCGACGAGGCGCGCACGTTCGGTCTCGACGCGCTGTTCCGCGACTACAAGATCTACGCGCCGTTCGGCCAGATGTACGAGCCAGTCGACGCCGGACTGCTGCTCTCGTATCGCGAAGCGCGCAACGGGCGGATCCTCGAGGAGGGAATCACCGAGGCAGGGTCGATGGCGTCGTTCACGGCCGCGGGCACTGCGTACGCGACCTGGGGCCAGCCGATGATCCCGTTCTTCATCTTCTATTCGATGTTCGGGTTCCAGCGCATCGGTGATCTCATCTGGTCGTTCGGCGACCAGCGCGGCCGCGGGTTCCTGCTGGGCGCCACCGCCGGCCGCACGACCCTCGCGGGCGAGGGGCTCCAGCACTGCGACGGTCACAGTCATGTGCTCGCGACCGCGCATCCCACTGCCGCGCCTACGACCCGGCGTTCGCGTACGAGATGGGCGTGATCGTCCGCGACGGCATCGAGCGCATGTACGGCGAGGAACCGGAGGACTGCTTCTACTACCTCACGCTCTACAACGAGAACTACTCGATGCCGCCGATGCCGGAGGGCGTCGAGGAGGGCATCGTGCGCGGGCTCTACCGGTTCCGCGAGGCACCGGTCGACGGGACGCGTCCGCTCCGAGCCCAGATCCTCGCGAGCGGCACCGCGATGCTCGCCGCGCTCGACGCGCAGCGCCTGCTCGCCGACGAGTGGGATGTCGCGGCCGACGTCTGGAGCGCGACGTCGTACAAGCTGCTCCGTGAGGACGCGCTCTCCACCGAGCGTTGGAACCGGCTCCACCCGACCGAGCCGGCGCGTACGCCGTACGTCACCGAGTTGCTGCGCGACGCCGACGGTCCGGTTGTCGCCGTCACCGACTTCATGAAGGCGGTGCCCGACGGCGTGGGCCGGTTCGTGCCGAAACCGTTCGTGGCACTCGGCACCGACGGCTACGGCTACTCCGACACGCGTACCGCCTTACGGCGACACTTCGAGGTCGACGCGCCGAACATCGTCATCGCGGTGTTGCAGGGCCTCGCGCAGACCGACGCGATCAAGGACGAAGTCGTGCACGAGGCGATCACGCGCTACGACGTCGACCCCGACAAGGTCGACCCGCGCCTCACCTAGACTCGGTGACTACGACGCCGCCCGGCGATCGTCTTCGCGGAGCGGATCGTCGTCGTCGAGTGGGTCATCGTCCCACTCGTCGGCCCAGGCGTCCTCGAGCTCCTCGTCTTCGTCTTCGACCTTGTCGTCGAGGTCGACGTCGGCCAGCGAGCGGTTGCTCTCGGCGAAGAGGCCGTCGTCGAATCCCTGCTTTAGCTCGCGTGCTTCACGGAAGCGCCGAGCTCGTCCTTTTCTAGCCATGGCACCTGCCTTGGAGCGCCAGAACCCCGCATCGGCGCTAACTGGCGCCGTCAGGAACTCCTCTATTCTGCCGCAGCCGGAGCCGCGGCGCGTGCCGTTCTGGGGAACGGTTGATGGCCATAACGGTCGAGGTGCACCACTTCTTCCACGGGACGGCGGGTGGTGGGGCCGTAACGGCCCCGGGGCCAGCCGAGCGGGACCACCGCCACGGGGGTGACCGTCCGGGGAAGGCCCAGAGTCCGGCGGGCGAGGCCCACCGACCAGAGCGGGAGTGTGGTGAGCGTGGCTCCCAGGCCCACGGCCCGGGCCGCCAGCAGGAGGTTCTGGACGGCGGGGTAGATGGAGCCGTAGTACGTGGAGGCCAGCCACGCCGAGCCGAACACGGGCGACCGGCCGTGGAGGCACGGGACCACCACCACCGGCACCTCCTCGAAGTGGTCGGCCTGCCACTGCACCGCGGCGACGATCTTCCGGGTAGACGGGTCACCGCGGGCCTGCCGACGGCCCAGGCGCCGGTAGACCGACCAGGCCTGACGGTTGAGGCGCGCGAGCTGGTGCTTCACCTCCGGGTCGCGCACCACCACGAACTCCCAGCCCTGACGGTTGCCTCCGGTGGGCGCGCGGGTGGCGAGCTCGATGCAGCGGAGCACGACATCGTCGTCGACCGGATCGCGTCGGAGCCGGCGGATCGCGCGTTGCGTCGACATCGCCTCCGCGAGCGGCATCGCGAGATCGGTCTCGACGTCGCTCGCGCTCGGCACAGCTCCACCTCCGCCTGGTCCGGCTCGCTCGTCGAGGGGTGAGGCTATCCTCGAACGTCTTCGGGCGATTGGCTCAGTTGGTTAGAGCGCTGCCTTCACACGGCAGAGGTCATGGGTTCGAGTCCCGTATCGCCCACGGGTCGTTGCCATATTTGCAACGTTTGGGCAGGTCACGGGTGGTTTCGCGTGTCCGGTCGCTCAAATCGGTTCATCGCTTCTTTCAAACCCCGATTGCAGCCGAGCTTGGGACGGTCTCCGGAAGTTGGCGAGTGCGCGAAATGTGCCGTTCTGCGCTACTCCGAGGTCGCGTTGCCGGGAGTGTTTTGTCGTCGCGTTCTGGGTGGAGTGGCGTATCCGCTGTGTGTCCCGGATCAGGCAGTTATGGCGCGGGGGATGTGCAGGTTGATTGAGCCGTTGAGGCACGCGAGCCTCGGGTTGCGCGTGCGTTTGTGCTTCGGACCCGACCGTCGTTCTGTGTGCCTGCTACTTCGGGCTGTTTCGGGCCAGGCCGTGACATCGTGGCGCGGGGTCCATCGGCGTACGGCTACAGCGCATTGCCATCTCGTTACTCGGCTCGGAGGAGCAGCGCGGTGGGTGTGCGGGCGGCTTGGCGCCCGGGGATGGCCGCGACAATGTTGGCAAGCACGAGCGCGCCGAGCGCGATGAGTGCGATCGTGAGCGCGGGGACGCTCGGGCGGGGTACAGCGTGGATCGCGTCGGCGAACAGGTCCCAAAGCGCGCGGCCGACGATGATGCCGACGGGTACCCCGACGACGGTGCCGATCGCGACCGCAACGGTCGACTGCCAGGCGACGACGGCTCCGAGTTGACGGCGAGTGAAGCCGAGCGTTTTCAAGAGCGCGAGGTCGCGTCGGCGTCGTCGGACGGAAGCGAACAGCGTGAGCGCGAGCGCGAAGATCGCACCGACGGCGAGAGCCGTGCCGAGGAACAGCGGGGTGGTGGTCATCGAGCGGTAGTTGACGATCTCGGCGGGCCGTTGCACGGGGAGCACGTTGACGCCGTAGTTCGTCGGCAGGCTCAGTTTGGTCGCGATGCTGTGCAAGGCTTGGAGTGCCTTGGCGCGGTTCGCGCCCGGCCGGAAACGGACGAAGATGTCATTGGGGCCCGACGGAACGTTGCCGAGTTGGTTGCGGACAGAAGCCGGGATCAGCTGGTAGGAGAGCAGCGCCCCCGTGCCCATCTCGCGCGTGCAGACTTGACCCGCTGCCGCCGATCGTGGGCATGGTGGCGGTTCCCACGATCCGCAGCTGCACTGGTTTCGTGGAACCGCCACTCGCAACGACGGTGTCGCCCAGGTGCTTGTGTAGTTGGGCCAGCGTGCTGGCACCGAGGACGACCTGGTCGCGCCGGTCGAAGGCGTGACCGGACAGCAGCGGTGGTCCAACCCGCGCGTTGGGGGTTCCGCCGAGGACGGGTACGGCGTGGCCATCGAGTTGTGCGATGGCGAAATAGACGCCCGTCCAGGCGGCGACGTCGTGGTCGTGGTCGAGTGCAGTGGCGGACTGTTGTTGAGGAACGGCGCCGACGCCACCGCCGCCCGAAAGCACGTAGTCCCAGTTCCAGCCGTAGAGCGAGGGTCGCGACACAAGGGTGTGCAAGCTGGTCCCGAACGTGACGGTGCCGACCACGACGATCATGGCGAGCGCGGCACCGACAATCGCCGAACGCACCGGCACCGCGTTGCGACCGTGGCCCGCTTCGAGCGCGAAACGCACCCCAGTCACTGCCGACGGCGGGAGGCCCGACGTGGCGGCGACGCACGCAGCGCGGGAACGTGGCGCTTTGACCAACCTTGATCGACGGGCGACTCGGTGTGGCGCCCCCCGGTACGCGAACGCGACCGCGATCACGCCGAGCACGATGATCAACACGACCGCTCCGAGACCGAGCACGGTCCAGTCGAACGCGATGCCCCGAGTCGGATAGACCCGCCGGACCGGGCCGATCGGGGACAGCGGCGAGAGAGCAACCACGACTCCTGTCGCAAGTAGCGCGCCGACGACAACGGCACCGACGACGCCGATGAGGCCGTCGGTCGCGGTCATCGCGGGACTCGCTCCCAGGGCGCGGAGTATGTCGAGGGCGTCGGCGTCGACGCGCAGTTGACGGCCGATCATCTGGCTTGCGATCAGCAACGCGGCCAGCGCGGCGATGAGACCGAACACACCCAACGCGATCGACTCCGGCTTGATCGCCCGCTCGATCTTCGCCTCATCGATCGACGTGACATAGAAGTGGCTCAAGCGAGGATTCAGCCGCTCGAGCTCGGCCTCGACGACCGGGACATCACGACTACCGCCGTCGAGCCGGAGATTGCTCACCGTGTCTTGCGTACAGCACGTTGTGAGCTGGCCGGTCAACGCCGGGGTGAACAGCACGAAGGACGAACCAGTGGCGTCGACGTCGTCCTGGACGATCGCGTTGTTGAGCAAGCCGATCCCGACCAGCTTCACGTCGAGACGCAGGTACGGATGTGGCCGGTACGAGCTACCGCTGGGCCCCGGCTCAGCTTCCTGCGCATTGGTATAGAAGCCCATCGGAATGACCGAACCCACGTGCGCTCGGAGTGCACTGGCGACATCCGCGGACACCACCATCTCGTCGACCCGGGCGCGGTCCACCATCCGACCGGTAGTGATCGCGACACGGTCTTGGTTGATGAACAGGCCGTCGACGCTGCCATCGATTCCCACGTCGAGGGGAGGTCCAGTGAAGTTGAACTCGGCGCCGTTCGGCTTTAACGCGCTGTTGTTCAGCTCGCCGAAGCTCTCGACCCGCTTCACATGCGCCAAGCGGGCGATCCTGTGGATGATCGCCGGGTCATAGCCAGCGTTGTACCCGTCGGCCGGGTCGTACAGCGCGTCTCCCACACTCAGGTCAGAAGGATTGCTGCTCGCCAAGAACGCGTGATACGACGACTGCGTCCGCCGCGCCGCAGCCACGGCACCCATCGCCAGGCCACCCACCAACCCGACGAGAAGTACCAACGCGAGATAGCCGCCCCACCGACGCCGGAACGTGATCCGGAAGCGGTACCAGGCGACCCGGAGCACCCGCCTCACGGTGACGCGCGAGCTAGCAGTCGCAGTCGCACAGCCCCATCAACCCCTCCGACGACCCGGCAGTCTTGCCCACCCTGATCACAGTGTGACTGCACCCCGGTCCGTGGCCAAGGAGGCCACCAAGCCCGTCGACCTCGTGCCACCACCACACCGGTGCACGGATCGCCCTGTGAGGCCGATCCGAAACCAGCCGGTCAAGGCTCCTGGCGTACTGCGGTGCCTACACGGCTTCGCTGGTCCACGAGGCGCGGTCGTGCGGTGTGTTACCAACACTGGCATGGGGGGGGGCGTCACCTTGTGGTGAGACGCTCGGAGCGCGTACTGCTGTGAGGTATGTCCGTGGGGGTTGGTGCCTTGTTGTCGGACGGGCTCCAGATGTGCGGCGTTCTGCGCCCGGCCCACCTCTCTATTTGGGCGTGTCCTCTCTATTTGGGCGTGTCCTCGACGGGCCGGGTGAGCGGGTCCCCTGGAGGTCAGTAGGTCCATCCTTGGCGCGGCCTGGTGGCGATTCCGGCCTTGCTGAACTCGCGGCGCAGGGTCCTGATCGCGACGTTGAACTTGTTGGCCACGATCGCCAGGGAGTGGCCGTCGAGGTATTCGACTGCGGCCTCGGCGACGAGGGTGTCGGTCATCTTTCTGACCACGCGGCGGCGGGGCACATCGTGCTGGTCGAGATGGGTGATGATCGTGGTGCGGTGGACGCCGTGCGACCGGGCTAGCTCGTCGATTGAGCTCCCGGCGATGTAGCTCGCGCAGATGTCGTCGACGTCGGCAGCCGAGAGCCGTCGCTGCACCGGGCGAGGCGAGGGGTTTGAAAGCCGTCCCGGAACCTCTTGAACGTCGGATTCGGAGGCGGTGGGGGAACAGATCGGCTGCTTCGAGGGCTCTTCGCGAGCATCGCGGGAGCTCCCGACCCCTTGTCCTGTAACGGTTTCCAAGCTTTCGGGAGGGTTTGAAAGCCGTCCCGAAAGGTCCACACGTTGTCAGAGTCACAACGTTTGCACAGGTCAGACGGCATTTCGCGTGTCCGGTCGCTCAGGCATGTTCGTCGCGTCTTTCAAAACCCCACGCGCATAGCGGAGGTCGAGGCGGTCCCCCGTGCCGGGCATGCAAGCAATGGATGTCGCTCGACGGGGCGGGCTCCGCGAGCTACGGTCACGCGCGAGAAAGGTCGCGGGGACCGAGGTCGCTTCGGTGCTCGGACTCTGGTTCTGTTCGTTGAACAGAACTTCAAGTTCGCGGAATAGCTCATCCGAGCGACCGCTAGCCGCTGCCGCTTCGAACGCGTTCATCGTTGGCCCGTAGGAGTCCCTGAACAACGCAAGGAACTCCGACGGCGGCACGGGTAGCTCGAAGACAAACGTGTCGCGCTCACACGAGATCCGGGCTTCGGGTACCCCAGCCGCGACAAAGCGCTCGACGACGTCGTCGACGATCCCCCACGTCACCGAACTGACGAATCCTTCGGGTGGCGGCGGCGAGTACTGACGCGCTGATCTTCAAGATCTGCGCCACCAAGGTCGGGTCGCCCGGAATCCAGTTGCCCATGACGATCCGACCTCCGGGCCGCGTCACCGCACGATCTCCTTGGCCACGTCGAACGACTTGGGTGCGAACATGGCGCCGAAGATGCTGACCGTCAGGTCAAAGGAGTCGTCGCTCAGGTCCACCAGGTCGCACGCGTCGCCTTCCTGAAAGCTCAGGTTCGCGAGACCCTCTTCCTTGGCTCGATGATTTCCGGCCTCGACGAGGTTGCTCGCGATGTCGACGCCCAGCACGTCGGCACCGACCCTCGCGGACGGCAACGCGGTGGTGCCGTCGCCGCATCCGAGGTCGAGGACCTTCATTCCGGGAGTGATCCCCAGGTCCACGACGAGGTCTCCGTCTCGTTCGCGCAACCGTTTCAGGCCTGCACCGTACGATGTCGTCGTGAGATTGGGTGCGCCCAGATCGCTGCGATGACAACGTTGTACACCGTCGGACACGGCACGCTCCCTGCCGAAGTGTTCGCCTCCTTGCTCGACGGTGCGCATGTCAGTTGCGTGGCTGATGTGCGGTCATTTCCTGGCAGCCGCCGCAACCCGCAGTTCAGTCGTGAAGAGATGGAGCGGTGGGTGCCAGAGGTCGGCATCGGCTACGTCTGGATTCGCGAATTGGGTGGTCGACGCCGACCGGTCTCTGGATCGACGCACGTGGCGCTCCGTAACGATGCGTTCCGTGCCTACGCCGACTACATGGGGATGCCTGGATTCCTCGCAGGCGTCGAGGATGTTGTTGGCGCTCGCCAGCAGCAAGCGGACGACCGTGATGTGCAGTGAGTCGGTGTGGTGGCGTTGCCATCGTCGTTTGCTCGCTGACTATCTCGTATTCGTTCGAGGCGTTGACGTCGTCCACCTCATGCACGATGGCCGTCTCACTCCCCATGTCCCGACCCAAGGTGTGCGCCTCGCCGACGACACGCTCGTCTACGACGTGGGGATCACATTGCCGCTGTCGGTCGATTGATCGCGCGCACGTCGGTCAGACGTCAATCAGCTAGAGCACGGCACCACTCGTCGCCCAACAACCAAATGCGGGCGGCGACGTTGAGCTCTAGATGGATTGTCGGTACCCGAAAAACTCGTGATCCTGGTGGTAGCCGCCGTAGCCGCCGCCGATGTCGGCGAAGTCGGCGACGAACTCCAGGCCCTTGATCCACTTCACCTGCTTGAACCCGAGCTGCGTCTCGTTGCGCAGCCGCAGCGGCGCGCCGTGGTCCGGCGGCAGCGGCTTGCCGTTCATGTCGTAGGCGAGCATCGTCAGCTTGTAGCGCATCTGCTCGATCGCGTGCACGTCGTAATAGATGCCTCCCTCGGGACCGTCACCAAATGAGTAAAACACGACCCACTTGGCCTCGGGCTTCGGCGACCAAGGTCGAGGATCGTCTGCATCGACACGCCGCCCCACTTGGCGACGCCCGACCAGCCTTGGATGCAGAAGTGCTGCGTGATCTGTTCGTGATGCGGCAGCGCGCGCAACTCCTCGAGCGAGAGGTCGACGGGGTTGTCGACCAGCCCGTTGATGCGCAACCGATAGTCGGCGAAGCCGCCATCGAAGAGCGCCTTGTACTCCTCGGAGTCGGGGTACTTCCCGTTGTGCCAGAAATACGGAGAGATGTCGCGCTCGGTGTACTCGCCCGCTGTCGAATCGACATGTTCGAACAACCGCTGCGCCGGCCCGATCAGCGCGAACCCGACACGCTGCACGACACGCGGGTGTCGCAGCGTGAGCGGCGTCGCCGCAACCCAGCCGACGATGAGCACGACCATCGAGAGCGCGAAGACCGTGAAGCCGATCCAACTGTCGTCGTCGCGCCCCGCGTAGATGTGGTTGAGATTGTCGCGCAGACCGGTCGTGAACACGAAGACGACGTGGGTCACGATGAACACCAGGAACCAGACAAGCACCAGGAAATGGAGGGATCGGGCGGTCTGGATGCTCAGCACGCGACTGAGCCGCTTGAAGCGCGTCGACAGCGCAGGCGACATGCCCAGCCCGGTGATGAGCGCGAGCGGTGCGGCGACGAAGATCGTGACGAAGTACGCGAGTCAGCTGGAGGCTGTTGTACGCGACCCACCCGTGCTCGGCCGGCCACTGCAACGACAAGTACTGGATCTGCACCGACACCGCGTTGGGGAACACCGCCCACGTGGTCGGCACGACGCGCCGCCACTGGACGTGGTGAACAACAGCACGTAGAAGACGAGACCGTTCAGCAGCCAGAGCGAATCGGTTCCGAGATGCCACCAGCGTGCGAGCCCGATCGAGTGCCGGATACCCGGCAGACCGACCTGTCCAGGCAGGCTGATCGAATCCTGCTTCGCCGTCCACAAGGGTTCCTGGGGCACAGGTTTCTGGATGCGGAACCAGTCCTTGCCCGGCGTGCTGTGCCTCGTCCAATACAGCCGCGGATGATCGCTGAGGATCTGCAGGCCGGACCGGATGATGAAGATCAACAGGAACAGGTTGAAGAAGTGCTGCACTCCGACCCACATGGGAAGACCAGGAGTCGCGGTGCCGCGGCCGCCTCGATGGTGCCGGGGTAGCGGGCGATGAACCGCTCGACCGCAGGAACGTTGCGCAGACCCTTCGCGACCGCGACCGCGACGATCAGGACCACGAACCCGATCGGCAGCAACCAGAGCAGGTTGAACCACCTGCTGCGCCCGACACGCACGCGAGGCGCGATGCCCTGCACCTGTGGAATCGAGCCCGCCCACGTCGTCGGATCGACAACGTCCTCGCCCTTCGTCAATTGCGACCGAAAGCTCCGAGCCGTCTCCGGTGAGATCCCCGACTGTGCCGGCGTGCGTGTTGCTTCACCCGGCGCCTCGCGACGGTCGGCCATCAGGCATCAAGATCAGCGGGTGTAGGTCGCCGACTCATGTCTCGGAGCGAGGCGGGAAGGGCGGAGCGAGGAAGGCAAGCAGCGTGAGACCAGTCTCGGCTTCGTTAGACACGCGCAACTCTTCATCACACGGGTAGAACGCAAGAGATCCCGCCCCGAATGCAACCGGGCCCTCATTCGTGTGCAGGACCCCTGCACCTTCCACAACGAAAAGCATGAGGTCCGACTCGCCGTGACGATGCGGAGGCAGGGTCTGGCCCGGACTGAGCCGAATGAGCCGGACGTTGGACTGCGAGCCCTCAATGAGCGGCTTCGCCAGCGGTCGGTCGCTGTCGTATCCAGGGGCGTCGCTCAAGCTGGTGATGTCCACCACGGCAGCATCGCACAGCCCAACCAGAGCCGCTTCGCCACGCCCCGGCACAATCCGCACAGTTGTGAGAACGACGGACCGCAAGACTTCGTCGGCGAGCGCGGAACCGGCGTTACCTGTGTGAGGTCGGCGCGCCTGTCGATCGCGGCCTGCCCAGGGGCTCGGTGAGCGGCTCGCCTGGAGGTCAGTAAGCCCACCCCGGCCGGGGTCTGATGGCGATTCCGGCCTTGCGGAACTCTCGACCCAAGGTCCTGGCGTCGACGTTGAACTCGTTGGCCACGGTTGCCAGTGAGTGGCCGTCGCGGTACATGGCTGCCGCGTCGGCGACCTGGGCGTTGGTCAGCTTTCTGACCACGCGGCGGCGGGGCACGCCGTGCTGGTCGAGATGCTTGATGACCGTTGTGCGGTTGACACGGTGTGACCGGGCCAGCTCGTCGATCGAGCAGCCGCCGACGTAGTTCGCGCAGATGTCGTTGAGGTCGGCAGCAGAAAGGCGCCGCTGGACCCGGTGAGGTGGTTGTAGCGACGGCGGCGTGTCTGTCGCCAGCGCGGGGTTTGAAAGCCGTCCCGGAACCTCTTCAACGTCGGATTCGGAGGCGACGGAGGAGCAGATCGCCTGCATCGGAGGCTCTTCGTGAGCCTGACGCGCGCTCCTGACCCCTTGTCCCGCAACGGTTTCCAGGATTTCGGGAGGGTTTGAAAGCCGTCCCAGAAGGTCCACACGAACGCGCAGGGCAGGGCGCACCGCGATACGTGTCATTGGCCGCGGTTACCTCATGCGACAATTCGACCGTGGCAGCGACGACGACCGGCGACGCCACCGAGGAGTCCCTCGAGAGACTGCTCGAGGAGGTGCACGACGGCAGGATCCAGGTTGCGGAGTTCCAGCGGGAGCTGATCTTGGATGACGAGGGGATCAAGAGCCTCCTCGCCAGCGTCTCGCTGAGCTATCCGATTGGCTCGGTGACGCTGCTCGAGACGGGAAGCCCCGATGTGCGGTTCAAGACCGCTCCCCTCGCCGGCGCTCCCTCGTCGTCGACGGAACCCGAGCGGTTGCTACTCGATGGGCAGCACCGCATGAGCTGTCTCTACCAGGTACTTGCGTCCGGTCACGTCGTGCAGACCCACGACGTTCACCAGAAGCCGATGCATCGCTGGTACTACATCGACATCAATGCTGCCCTCGATCCGGATGTTGATCGCGACGAGGCGATCTTCTCTGTGCCCGAGGCTCGTCAAGTGCGAACACCGCATGAGGTCGAGCTCGACCTCAGCACGGCGGAGTTGGAGTGGGAACAATGCCTCTTCCCGCTCCGCTTGGTGTTCGGCGCCGATGCGGAGCTACGGCGCTGGCAGCGAGGCTTTGCCGATCACGGAGCCGTCGAGCACACCGTGGCCCGAGACCAGTTGATGGACCGGTTCGAAACGGAAGTTCTCGAGGCGTTCGAAGGGTACGTCGTTCCGACCATCGTTGTGGGCAAGGAGTCGACCAGATGGTCCGTGAGGGTCCACGGGGGTCCAGAAGGGCGGAGTCTCTCTGACCGATTTCGAGTTACTGACCGCGACCTTCGCCGCAGGTAGAGGGGGCAGGCCACCTCCTCTGTTCAAGCCGCGAACCACCAAGCGGTGTGAGTCCGCTACACGTGCGCGTTGCAGTGGCCGTCGACCATCCCCGGAACCACGGCGTACATGTACTGGCGGATCTCGAACGGCAGGCGTTGGTCGCTCGCCGGGAAACCCGGATTGAGCCCGGGAGGCTTGTAGCTGGCATCCGCCGCGATCGTGGGTGGCAGGTTCACGCCCGATGCTCTCCACCACGTGGCGCTCCGACGGCGCGATCATCGGCGTCGACGGCGCGGCTACAGCGACGCGGGGAGCACAACCGCGACGTGCACGCGGAGTGGCTCGACCTCGCCCGACGAGATCGACGACCTCACCGCAGCGGGCGCGCTCGCTTCCGAGTAACGGTTACCGCACGCCGCTCACGCGAGCACCCGGAGGGCCTCGGCCTGCCACGGCGACTCCGGCCAACCGGGCCTTCCCCGCAGCTTGTGGACTGCGTCGAGCCACGCCGCGACCGCGTTCGGTTTCGCGCCGAGCGACACGAGTACCGCGCCGATGACCGTGCCCGTCCGTCCGGTACCGCCGGCGCAGTGCACGATCACACCCAGTCCGTCGTCGAGCACGGCGCGCGTCGCGGCCGCTGCCTCGGTGACGCGTAACCACTCCGCATCGGAGTCAACCGGCGCGAGGGCTCCGTACAGATCTTGGAGCTCGAACCCGTGCCACCGAAGCGCGGTGGTGTCGTATCCAGGTTGGGTGCTCGCGAGACACACAACTGCGCTGACGTCGCCAGCCGGAAGCTGTCGCGTGGATGCGGCATTCCGCCGAGCGCGATCGGCGCCCACCACATCCCCTGAACATCGGGGTCGAGCGCGTCGTGGGGATCGAGCAACTCGAAGATCATGCCGGCACTACTCGCTCTCCCAAGAGCTCGCAGCCTTCGAGCGCGCCCCCGGCGAGAGCGAGCCGTCGGGGGCGAACACCACCAGGCGGGCGCCCACGGGCCATGTTGACATCTTTGACTTGTCGCGACCCCCGCGGACTGTTTCAATCCCCCTATGGAGATCGACCTTCCCGCCGAAGATGATCCGCGCCGGCTCGAGGTGCGGGCCTGGTTCACCGAACACCCGAGCCCCACGCCGCGGCAGCTCGTCGACGCCGGGTATGTCGTGCCGCACTGGCCCCTGCCCTACGGGCTCGACGCCGATCCCGAGCTCCAGCTCATCATCGACGACGAAATGCGGCGGGCAGGAGTGGCGCGAGCCGATCAACCCGATCGGGATCGGTCACTGCGGCCCGATCCTCGTCGCGCTCGCGTCCGACGAACAGAAGGACCGCTACATCTGGCCGATGCTCACCGGCGACGACATGTGGTGCCAGCTGTTCAGCGAGCCGGGCGCCGGCTCCGACCTCGCGAACCTGAGCACCCGCGCCGAGCGAGACGGCGACGTCTACATCGTGAACGGCCAGAAGATCTGGACGTCGCTCGCCGAGCACGCCAAGTACGGCATCCTGATCGCGCGCACCAACTCGAACGTGTCGAAGTACGTCGGCATCTCGTACTTCATCATTCCGATGAACCTCGAGGGCATCGAGGTGCGGCCGATCCGCAACATGACCGGCGGCGGTGGCTTCAACGAGGTGTTCTTCACCGACGTGCGCGTGCCGGCCGAGAACCTCATCGGCGAGGAGAACCTCGGCTGGGGCATGGCGAAGACCACGCTCGCGAACGAGCGCGTGTCGCTCTCGACCGGCGGAGGCCTGCAGTGGGGGCACGGGCCGAGCGCGCGACGACCTCGTCGCGCTGGTTCGTGACCGCGGCGGCGCGCCGAACGCGGTGCTGCGCCAGCGCCTCGTCGACGCGTACATCGAAGGCGAGATCCTCCGGTATCACAGCTGCGCTGATCTCGGCCGCGGTCAACAAGCAGCCGGGCCCCGACGCGTCGCTGCGCAAGGCGCTCGCCGACCCGCACGGCAAGCGCGTGTTCAACCTCGCGAAGGACCTGATGGGTGCGCACGGGATGCTCGACGTCGAGCCCGTCGCTCGGCCAGGAGTGGTACCAGTGGGCCGGCGGATTCCTGTTCAGCCCCGCGCTCACGATCGGCGGAGGCACCAGCGAGGTGCTGCGCAACATCATCTCCGAGCGCCTGCTCGGGCTCCCGCACGATCCCGACGTCGAGCAGGGCAAGACCTGGGCCGAGACCGGCGGCAACGTCGCCGCGCGCGGCTGACGCAGTTCTCGCCGCAACCAGGAGCATCGCATGAAGTTCTGGGCGTCGACGGCGTTCTCGCCGCCCGAGCACTACCTGCCGCTCGCGAAGGCCGCCGACGAGGCGGGCGTGCACGGGATCATGATGTCGGACCACATCTTCTACCCGCGCGACCTCTCGACCCCGTACCCCTACTCGCCTGACGGCAAGCCGATCTGGCCGCCGGAGACCGCGTGGCCCGACAATTGGGTCACGATCGGCGCGATGGCGGCGGTCACCGAGCGGCTCCAGTTCGGCACGTCGGTCTACATCGCGCCCGCGCGCGACCTCTTCACCGTCGCCAAGCAGGTGGGCACCGCGGCGGTGCTGTCGGAGAACCGCGTCAACCTCGGCGTCGGCGCGGGTTGGATGCGTGAGGAGTTCGCACAGACCGGGCAGCGGTACGACAACCGTGGTCGTCGCCTCGACGAGATGGTCGCCGCGCTGCGCGAGCTGTGGAGCGGAGGGTGGGTCGAGTACCACGGCGAGCACTACGACTTCGGTCCGCTGCAGATCGAGCCGTCGCCCTCGAAGCAGGTGCCGATCTGGTGCGGCGGCCACTCCCGCGCTGCGTTGCGTCGAGCGGCGCGCTTGTGCGACGGCTGGCTCGGCAACGCGTACCCGATCGAAGAGTGCGAGCGGTACGTGGGCCTGCTGCAGAACGAGCTCGACGCGGCCGGCCGCGTCAACGAGCCCTTCGAGATCATCCTCGGCGTGCAGGCGGTGCCCACGCCCGAGGTGTGCGAGCGAATGTCGGCGATCGGCGTCACCGGGATGATGTGCGTGCCGTGGATGCAGGCGATTCCCGACGATCACGGCACCATCGCCGGCGCGCAACGCGGCACCGAGGTCGGCCGCAAGATCGAGGCCACGCACCTCTTCGCCGAAGAGGTCATCAAGCCCGCCGCCGATATCTGACCGGCGCAACGGCGGTAGCGTCGGGCGCCAACCGCGCACGAGGAGACCGGATGAAGCTCGACCTGCTCTACGAGATCGACGTGCCGAAGCCGTGGTCCAAGCCGCACCCCTACGGTCAGCGCGAGGCCGAGCAGCGCGCCTACCGCGAGGCGATCGAACAGATCAGGCTCGCCGACACGCTCGGCTTCAACTGCACGTGGCACGTGGAGCACCACTTCCGCGAGGGGCGGTCGCACTCGCCGGCGCCCGAGGTGATCATCGGCGCGTTGTCGCAGTGCACCGAGAACCTGCGGCTCGGGTTCGGCGTGACGCTCATGCCGCACGCGTTCACGCCGCCGATGCGCGTGGCCGAGAAGGTGGCGACGGCCGACATCCTCTCGGAGGGGAGGATCGAGTGGGGCACCGGCCGGTCCACGCCGATGGAGCAGACCGCCTTCCACGTGCCCCGCGACGAGAGCCGTGACCAGTGGGAGGAGGCGATCCGGGCCGTCGTGCAGATGTGGGAAGACGAGTACTTCGAGTTCCACGGCAAGTACCTCGACTTCCCGCGCCGGATGGTCACGCCCAAGCCGGTGCAGGACCCGCACCCGCCGTGCTGGATGGCGGCGACCTCCGACGGCAGCGCCGCGGTCGCGGGCAGGCTCGGCCTCGGGTTGCTGTCGTTCTCGATCCTCCAGCCCCTCGACCGGATGGCGCAGCACATCGCGCAGTACCGCGAGGCCGCCGCGAACCCGGAGCCGATCACCCGCGTCATCACGAACAAGGTGGCGGCCTACACGCTCGTGCACTGCGCCGACACGATGGCCCAGTGCGAAGCCAACGGAATCTGGGACTCGGTGTGGTGGTGGTACAAGAACCTGGCGGAGTTCACGCTGGAATGGGAGTTCCCGAACATTCCCGAGAGCGAACGCGACAGCATCTTCCCGCTCCTCAAGCGCCAGATCGAGGGCAACTTCGAAGCGCAGGAATTCAGCGACGCCGACATGATCATCGTCGGCGACCCCGAGCACTGCCTGCAGAAGATGCTCCACTACGCCGAGCTCGGCGTCGACCAGCTGATCTGTTACGTGCAGTTCGGGCACCTCGAGCACGAGACCGTCATGCGCACGATCGAGCTGCTCGGTACCGAGGTCATCCCGGCGCTCGAGCAGCGCGACGTCAGCGTCGACGCGAGCGTCACTCGCCTCATGACCCGCACCGACGACACACCCGTTCCCGACTACCCGGGACTGCTGCGTCTCGACGGACGTCGATTCGTCGTGATCGGGGCCGGCCAGGGCATCGGGCGTCAGGCGTCGCACGCGCTCGCGTCGGCCGGGGCGCGCCTGCTCTGCGTCGACCTCGACCCCGATCTGGCGGGCGACATCGCGACGGAGGTCGGCGGCGAGTCGTTCGTCGGGGACGCGATCGATCGAGCCCAGGTGGAAGCGCTCTTCGCCCGGGCGGACGCGCGCCTCGGTGGGATCGACGGTGTCGTCGACATCATCGGGATGGCGCGCTACGCCAACCTCACCGAGATGACCGACGAGGAGTGGGACTGGCATTTCGACATCGTGCTGCGCCACGCGTTCCTCGCCATGCAGCACGGGGGTCGTGCCATGTCGGCGGGCGGTGGTGGCGTGATGGTGTTCGTCGCGTCGGTGTCGGGCATCACGTCCGCGCCGCGGCACTCGGCGTACGGCGCGGCCAAGGCCGGACTCATGTCGCTGGTGCGTACGGGCGCGGTGGAGCTGGGCCCGTCCGGCATCCGCGTCGAACGCGGTCGCGCCCGGCGTGGTGTGGACGCCCCGTGTCTCGGCGTTCCTCGGCGACGAGGGCCGCGCGCGGAACGTCGACGAACACGCCGCTGCGGCGCGTCGCCCAACCGGCCGATATCGCAGCCGCCATCCTGTTCCTCGCGTCGGACCTCGCGGCGTACGTCACCGGGCAGACGCTCGTGGTCGACGGTGGGGTCGGGGCCAAGTTCCCGTACCCGATGGCAGACCTGTGACCGGTGCCGACGACGTGCGGCCATACGTACGCGGCTGCGCGTGGCCGGGAACCGCCGAGATCCCGTACCCGCGGGCCGATCCCGACGACCTCGCGCGCCTGCCCGGCGACACCGTCGCCACCGCGCGACTTCCGGTGGGTGTCCGGCTCGAGCTCGTCGGTGACGCGGAGGCGATCGAGGTCGTCTACACGACGCGCACCGACGACTTCGGATATCGCGGCCCGGGCGCCGGTACCACGTTCGTCGTCGTGCGCGCAGGGAAGCAGGTGGACGAGCAGCCGGCGGCGCTCGGCGACGGCACAATCCGCCTCGGGCTCGGTGGCGAGGTGTCCGACGAGCGCGCGATCGTGTACTTGCCCGAGGGGATGCAGCCGATCGTGCGCTCGATCGGCGCCCTGGGCGGCGCGATCGAGCCGGCGCCACTTCAGCCGCGTTGGATCGCGTACGGCGATTCGATCACGGAAGGTTGGATCGCGTCCGGCCCCCTGGGTGCGTGGCCGGCCGTCGCGGGTCGCGATTACGAGCTCGACGTCGTGAACCTCGGCTACGCGGGCGCGGCCCGGGGCGAGATCGTGTCGGCGGAGCAGATCGGGAAGCTCGACGCCGAAGTGATCTCGATCTCGCACGGCACGAACTGCTGGACCCGCATCCCGTTCTCGTCGTCGATGTTCCGCGAGAACACGCGCGCGTTCCTCGGGATCGTGCGCGAGGGACATCCCGAGATCCCGATCGTCGTGACCAGCCCGGTGCTCCGACCCGACGCCGAAGCCAGCCCCAATCGGCTCGGCGCCACGCTCGGCGACCTGCGCGTCGCGATGGAGGAGATCACGCTCGAACGCATCGCCGCGGGCGACGGCGCACTCACGCTCGTGCGTGGCGGCGCGCTGCTCGAGGCCGACCATCTGCCCGACGGCATCCATCCCGGTGACGAGGGCCATCGTGTCCTCGCAGCCGGTTTCGGTGGTGCCGTCCGTGACGCACTGGAGGGAACATGAGGAGATGCAGCGGAGGCGTGGGCGGATGCCCGGGACGCCGGAGCGGAGGCGACCCATCATGAGGAGATGCAGCGGAGGCGTGGGCGGATGCCCGGGACGCCGGAGCGGAGGCGACCCGTCATGATCGATCCGCGCGACAGCTTCGATCTCGATGGTCGGGTGGCGGTGATCACAGGCGCCGGCAGCGGCATCGGTGCGGCAAGCGCGCAGATGCTCGCGGCGGTGGGAGCGACCGTCGTGTGCGCGGATCTCGACGCCGACAGCGCGGCCGCGATCGCCAAGTCGATCGTGGCCGATGGCGGGAACGCCACATCGGCTGGGTGCAACGTGGCGATGCGTACCGAGGTGGAGGATCTCGTGCGGAGCGTCGTCGCCGACCACGGACGGCTGGACGTGATGGGGAACATCGCCGGCATCATCCACGAGAGCCTCGTGGTCGACACCGAAGAGGCCGACCTCGACCGCGTGCTGGCCACGAACCTCAAGGGCGTGTTCTTCGGCTGCCAGTCGGCGGCGCGCGTGATGATCGAGCAGGGCTCGGGCAGCATCATCAATATGTCGTCCGGGGCCATCGACGTGCCCGCGCCGAACATCGTGTGCTACGCGATGGCGAAGGCGGCGGTCGCGCAGCTCACCAAGACGTTGGCAGTCGAAGTGGGGCCGCTCGGCGTGCGCGTCAATGCGATTGCTCCCGGCTTCATCATCACCGGCATGACCAGCCGTCACTGGCGTCAGCCCGACGGCACGATCGACGAAGCCGTGAAGGAACAGGTCACCACGCCAATGCGCGAACGGTCGACGCTCGGTCGCGTCGGCGAACCCGACGACATCGCCTACGCCGTGCTCTACCTCGCGTCCGACGCTTCCAGCTTCATGACCGGGCAGATCCTGCGCCCGAACGGCGGCGTGGCGATGCCGTGAGCGTGACTACCGTGCTTTCGAGCCGTTGGGTGATACCGCGGTGGGGTGGAGCTCTCGGGTCTCGATGACGTGATCGACGAGGCCGTACGCGACCGCGTCGGCGCCGCGGAGGATGTAGTCCCGGTCGATGTCCTGGCGAACGCGCTCCTCGGTCTGGCCCGAGTGGCGCGCCAGGATCTCGACCATGTGGTCGCGCTGGACGATCACCTCGCGCGCCCAGATCTCGATGTCGACCGACTGCCCTTGCGCGCCGCCGTGCGGTTGGTGGATGAGGATGCGCGAGTGGGGGAGCGTGTTGCGCTTGCCGGGCGCGCCGGCGGCGAGCAGCACCGCCGCAGCCGACGCCGCCTGCCCGACGCAGGTCGTCTCGATGTCGGCGTGGACGAACTGCATGGTGTCGTAGATGGCGAAGAGCGCGTTCATGTCGCCGCCGGGACTGTTGATGTAGAGCTTGATGTCCTTGTCGGCATCGTCGGACTCGAGGTGCAGCAACTGGGCGACGATCAGGTTGGCGATCTGCTCGTCGATGGCGCCCGTGAGGAACACGACGCGGTCCTTCAGCAGTCGGGAGTACAGGTCGAAGGCGCGCTCGCCGCGGGGGCTCTGCTCGAGGACGGTGGGGACGAGAAGCTGGGACATCGGAACCTCCGGGATGACGCAACTGAGTGGTTGCACTATTCTGGCGCGGGAGTCGGCGAAGTGCAACCGAACGGTTGCGATTGAGGCGGAGGGTGGTATGAAGCACGTCGAGAGGGAGGCGCGGCTGCCGAGCCCGCCCGAGGCGGTGTGGGAGGCGGTGACCGACCCCGAGCAGCTCGGGCGGTGGCTGGGGGGCGAGCTCGATCTCGCGGTGCGCCCGGGTGCACGAGGAAGCTTCCGGTCGCCCGACCGGATGGCGCGTCGAGTGCTCGTGTTCGCCGTGGACGAGGGACACGAACTGTCCTTCCGGTGGTGGCCCGAGACCGACGCCGGCGCGGCCAGCACTGTCACGATCACGGTCGACGACGGCGGCAACGGCGAATCGATCGTGCGCGTCCGCGAGACGCGTGCCGACGCGATGCTCGCAATCGCATGACGACGCGCGACGACAAGATCGGCGCGGTGTTCTCCGCGTTGTCCGATGCCACACGCCGCTCGGTGCTCGGTGAAGTCGCGCGCTTCGAGTCGGTCACCGCGACGGAACTCGCCGAGACCGTTCCCGTGAGCCGTCAGGCGGTCGTCAAACACCTGCAGGTCCTGGGACGCGCCGGGCTCGTCACCTCCGCGCGAGACGGTCGGGAAGTGCGGTACTCGTTCACCGCCGCTCCGCTTGCCGACGCCGCGCAGTGGATGGCCGAAGAGGGCGCCAACTGGGACGACCGGCTGGAGCGCCTGCGGAGACTGCTCGCCTGATGATGGGTCGCTCACTGCGAGCCGGGATTACCCGGCTCGCGGCCGTTCGCCCCTAACGACCGAACTTCGGCGGTTCGGCGACGAAGGGCTCGAACACGTAGTCGAGCTCGATCGTCTGACCGAACGCGAGGATGCCGTAGCCGAACAGGTCGGTCTTCACGAAACACTGGATCCAGAAGTTGGCGAACGCCCGGGGCTCGTCGCCGCTGAACACTGGTGATGCAGCCATGCGCTCGTCGACACCCGGATCGAGGTCCGGTCGGGCACGGTACTTGGTGAGCTCGACGCGTCCGTGCAACGGGCCACCCTCCGCCGCGTCGGCCTCCACCGCACGCAGGACGTTCTCGAGCTCCTCGAGCTCGCGGTACCGGATGGCGAAGTGCGACGCCGTCTCGGGAGAGTCCCGCTTCATGTCGGTGAACGCCGTCGCCGGTCCGTCGGCCGCCGCATCGACCCCGAACTGCTCGCGGATCGCGCGTTCGAGCTCCTCCTGTTTCGGGCTGACGGGCGCGAGGAACAGGATGTTGTCGGCGTGGTTTGCGGTCTCGTCGTCGACGAGCACGGTGCAGAAGCCGTCGGCGCCGGGTCGTGGGCCGTTGTCGACGAGGGTGCAACCGAGGTCTTCCAGCAGCCGACGAGACGCGGCCTCGTCGCCGGATCGGTAGTACAGCGCAAGGTGGCCGAGGGTCCGAGCGGTGGTCACGCGCCGAAGGCTACGCCGATTTGAGTGCCCCCACCTCGTGGAGTTGCTGCTCCAAGGTGGCCGCATCCCTGAAGATCTCGGCCTGCCAGCCGAGCGCGCGCGCGGCCATGACGTTCTCAGCTGAGTCGTCGACGAAGAACAGCTGCGAGCCGTCGACCTCGAGCTGCTTCGCCACGGCGTCGAACGCCGTCGGGTCGGGCTTGGTCGCACCGAGCTGCCACGAGAGGAAGACGTGCGCGAACCGTCCCCGCACCCTGAACAGCTCGTGATCGAGACACGCGTCGACCATCGGCCCGTTGTTGGTGAACAGCACCGCGGGCCACGCGAGCCGGTCGATCAGCGCGAGCACCTTGTCGTCGGGGTCGAACGCGAGGACCACGCGGCCCGCAGCGTGTCGGCGTCGAAGTTGCCGCCGAGCGCGGCGATGAGGAGCGACCGGACCGTGGCCGCGTCGAGCTCACCGAGCTCGGCCTGGTGCTCGAGGCCCGACTCGAAGATCGCGGCGTGGATCTCGGCCGCGCTCCGCCCCGTGATCCGTTCGAACGCACGCAGCCGCGTGTCGGCATCGAACCGACAGACGACGCCACCGAGGTCGAGCACGACGTAGCGGAGCGCTGCGCTCATGCTCGGTGCTATCGGCCGGTTTCCGGGGTGACCAAAGTGGCTACGACACGAGATCTCGGGTGATGTCGCCGACGGTCCTCGCGCCGACGAGGGCCATCGTGCGCCGCACGTCACGGTCGAGGATCGTCAACGCGTGCTCGACGCCCCGCTCGCCGCCGGCCGCGAGGCCGTAGAGGTGGACGCGTCCGGCCATGCACGCGTGCGCGCCGCGGGCCACCGCCTTGACGATGTCACCGCCGCGGCGCACGCCGCCGTCGCAGATGACCTCGAGCCGATCACCCACCGCCTCGGCAACCGGTTCGACCAGATCGATGACGGCCGGTGACGAGTCGAGCTGGCGTCCTCCGTGGTTCGACAGCGCGATGGCCTCGACGCCGACGTCGGCTGCGAGCTTGGCGTCGGCCACGGTCTGGATGCCCTTGATCACGATGGGTCCGTCCCACACTCCTCGCATCCAGTCGATGTCGCGCCACGACAGCGAGGGGTCGAACTGGGTATTGACGTAGTCGGAGATGTCGACCGGGCCGCTGCCGTCACCGGGGGTGCGCCCGACCACGTTGGCGAATCGGATCGGGATCGGAACGGACGAAACGCCAGGTCCAGGCGGGATGCAGGGCGCCGTCGACCAGGGTGTCGAACCCGAGCTGGGGCGGCATCGTGAAGCCGCGGCGTACGTCACGTTCGCGCCGACCGAGGACTGCGGTGTCGACGGTGACCACGATCGCCTCGTATCCCGACGCCGCGGCGCGCTGGATCATCTCCTTCACCATGGCGCGATCGCGCCACACGTACACCTGGAACCAATGCGGACCGGTGGCCGCGGCGGCGACCTCCTCGATCGAATACGTACTGAGCGTCGAGAGGGTGTACGGGAGGTGAGCGCGGGCCGCGGCGCGCGCGGTGGCGAGCTCACCGTCGGGATGCACGCTGCGCGGAAACCCGGTAGGGGCGAGGACGAGGGGTATCGGGAGCGGACGTCCGAGCAGGGTGGTCGAAGGATCGACCATACCGACGTCGCGGAGTACCCGCGGCCGGAACTCGATCCGGCGGAACGCGGCGGTGTTCGCGGTGAGCGTGATCTCGTCTTCCGCGCCGCCGTCGACGTAGTCGAACACGCCACGCGGGAGGCGCCGGCGTGCGATCTTCCGGAGGTCGGAGATGTCGGCAGCGCGCGCGAGGCGACGCGCGACCGGATCGAGCTCGATCGGCCGGAACTGCATGACCGAACGGAGGGTTTCGACGGATCGTCGGATTTGTTCGCTCGCGGTCATGCGCTGCGCGCCTCGGCGGTAGCGAGCTCCCGGGGCTCCTCGGGCACGCCGTCGACGTACACGACCCGGCGGGTGCGGATCGCAGGGACCGTCGCGCCGGGAACGATCACCCCGACGAGGTTGAGGGGGTCGGTGGCGTTCAGGATGACGCGTTCTCCGGAGCGTTCGAGCTTGCGCACCTGGGTGAGCTGCTCGAGCGCATGGGGGAGTGCGTACTGCTCACCGGTGAAGCCGGTGACGAACCGTCCGCCGCGCACGAGGCCACGGTCTTCGAGCCGACGGAGCGCCCACTGGATGTCGCGCCACGGGAAGCGCACGGAGTCGCGGAACGCGAGGTCGCGGAACACGACACCCCAGCGGTTGAGGAGCAGCTCGGCGACCGCCTCTGCGAGCTCGTCGCGGTCGATGTCGGCGCCGGTCGCGGGAACGAGCGACCAGCGTCCCGCGGCGGGCCCGGGCGCACGCGACCCGCGCAGCAGCCGCGACAGCCGGCGAGCATCGGCGCCGTTGCGGCTCCCGCTCACCCGGGCCCGGATCGCGCCGAAGCCGTCGGCGGTGAGCAGGCCCGCGCGCGACGCCGTCCCAGAGCGCGCGCTCGATGTCTTCGGGCAGACGGTTCGTGGCTTCACCGAGCTCGGACGCGAAGCACGCGCCGCGCTCGCGCAGTACCTCGACGACTTCGGCGGTCGCGCCCACGGCAGGCTCCGAGGGGTCGCCGCGGGCGCGTGCTGCTTCGAGCAGCCAACCGAGATCGTTGCGGAACGCGATGGCGATGGGAGTTGCCTTCGACGGGGAACCGGCGGGGGAGTCGGCGTCGTCGCGCGGCGTGGCGTGAGCCGGAGCCAACCGACCTCGCCGTCGTGGCAGAGGCGGTCGAGCCAGGCGGGGTCGTAGTTGCGGAGCCGGCGGCGCCAGCAGGTCGGGCTCCCACGCGACCGCGGCGGCCTCGTAGCCCTCGAGCTGTTCGAGCGCGGCCGCGAGGCCGGCTTCCCCGGTGAGTTGGGTGCCGGGCGCGACGTGCTGCCACCGCAGGAGGAAGCGCATGAAGTCTTGCGGGGTGGCGGGCTCGACGCCCTGACGACGGGTGCGGCGAGAGTAGGAGTGCATGCGGGCGAGCAGGCGACGCGACACCCACTCGGTGTCGGGCGCGTCAGGTGTGTACCGGCCCTGCAACGCGAAGCCCTCGTGTTCGAGGACCGCGAGCCCCGCTTCGACGCGTGACACGGTCAGGGTGGTCGTGTCGGCGAGCCGGTCGACCGAGGTGATGCCCGCGATCTCGAGGTGGCCGCGCAGCGCCGCGGCAATCGCATCCTCTTCCCCGGCGAAGGCGCGGGCGGCGTCGGCGGATGCCTCCGTGGTGCACCAGAGTTCGCTGCCGGCGCGTTCCAGCAGGCGCCCTCGGCCACGCGCGACGAGCTCGTCCCACGGTTCGCGCCACGCGTCGCGTGCCGCGGGTGACGACGAGCGAGCTCAACAGGTCGTGCAGGTCGTCGGCCGTCGACGGCTCGGGTTCGATCTCGGAATGAACCTGCTCGATCGCAGCGGGCTCGAGCGCGCCGATCGACGCGAGGTCGACCGACAACCCGCGCCGCAACGTGACCGCGTTGGTACGACGGTTCTGGAACTCTTCGTCGTCGAGGAACGCGTAGGGCCGCGCGGTGAGGATCTCGTGGGAGAGCACCGACGGCTCGGTCGTCTCCGCGAAGTGCACCGTGACCTGGCCGTCCTCGATGCGCTCGAGCAACGCGCGTAGGCCGTGGGCATCGAGGCCTTCGTAGAGCGTGTCGGCGATGGTCTGGCGCACGAGCACGTGGTCGGGGATCTCGATGGGGCCGACCGCGTTGTCCTGGCAGGCCGCCGCCTGCGGGAACACCGCCACCATCAGGTCGTCGGCCTCCATCCGCTGGATGGGGGGCGGGTTCTTGCGCCCGTTGCGGAAGCGCAGGACCATGAGGGAGCGGTTGAGGTTCCAGCGCCAGCGCGCCTGGAACATCGGGGAGTCGAGGATCGCGTGCTCGAGCGTGTCGTCGATCGCCCGGCTGCTCAGGTAGCGGGGCACATCGGCGAGGGGGAAGCTGTGGTGCGGGCCGAGCGACAGCACGACCGCGTTGTCGGTGGCCGCGGCTTGCAGCTCGAAGTTGAAGGTGCGGCAGAAGCGCTTGCGGAGCGCGATGCCGAGCGCGCGGTTGATGCGCCCGCCGTAGGGCGAGTGCACGACGAGCTGCATGCCTCCGGTCTCGTCGAAGAACCGTTCGAGCACGAGACATTCGAGCGTGGGCATCGCGCCGAGCACGGCGCGGCCCACCGCCAAGTAGTCGACGACCATCGTCGCCGCTTCGGGGCCGATGCCCGCAACGTCGATGAGCCACGCGCGTGCGCCGTCGGGATCGCCGCGTTCGAGGAAGCCGTCGACCTGCTTGCGGAGCTCGGAAACCTCGGCCGACAGCTCGTCGGTACGCGCCGGTGCCTCGCCCATCCAGAAGGGGACGGTGGGCGCGGCGTCGCCGGCGTCTCGCACTCGCACCACCCCGGCTTCGATCCGCCGGATCTGCCACGAGTGGGTGCCCAGTAGGAAGATGTCGCCCGCCATCGACTCGACCGCCCAGTCTTCGTTGACGGTGCCGATGAAGGTGTCGTCGGGCTCGGCGACGACGCGGTAGTCGCCGTTCTCGGGGATGGCGCCACCGGATGTGAGCGCGGCGAGCCGAGCGCCCTTGCGGCCGCGTACTTCGCCGTTGATCGCATCGTGGTGCACGTACGCACCGCGCCTGCCGCGGCCGGTCTGGATGCCGTCGGAAACGAGCGCCACCACTTCGTCGAACTCGGCGCGCGCCAGCTCGGCGAACGGCGCGGCGCGGCGCACGAGCGCGAAGAGATCGTCGGTGCGCCACTCCTGCGCGCCGGTCTCGGCCACGATCTGCTGCGCGAGGATGTCGAGCGGCAGGCGTGGCAGCTGGATCGCGTCGAGCGTGCCGGCGCGCACGGCAGCGAGGAGCGCGGCGCACTCGACGAGCTCGTCGCGGGTCGTCGGGAACAGGCGACCCTTCGGTGTACCCGCCCGACTGTGGTTGGAGCGGCCCACGCGCTGGAGGAAGGTTGCGATGCTACGCGGTGAGCCGATCTGGCACACGAGCTCGACGGGGCCGATGTCGATGCCGAGCTCGAGCGACGCGGTGGCGACGAGCGCGCGGAGGTCGCCGGCGCGGAGGCGGCTCTCGACGCGGTAGCGGCGCTCTTTCGACAGGCTGCCGTGGTGCGCGGACACCGCACCGTCACCGAGGCGCTCACCGAGCTGGTGCGCGAGTCGTTCCGCGAGCCGTCGCGTGTTGACGAAGACGAGCGTGGTGCGGTGCTCGCCCACGAGCTCGGCGATACGGTCGAGCACGTCGCCCATCTGCTCGGCGGACATGACCGCCTCGAGCTCACCTTCGGGCAGCTCGAGGGCGAGGTCGAGGTTGCGTTGGTGGCCGGCGTCGACGATCGCGGGTATCTCGCGGGTCCCCACGAGCAGGCGCGCCACCGTCTCGATCGGACGCTGCGTGGCGGAGAGGCCGACGCGTTGCGGCGGGCGGTCGCAGACGGCTTCGAGGCGTTCCAATGTGAGCGCGAGGTGCGCGCCGCGTTTGTCGCGCGCGACCGCGTGGATCTCGTCGACGATGACGGTGTCGACCGTCTTCAGCAGCTCGCGTCCACGCGCACTCGTGACGAGCAGGTAGAGCGACTCGGGTGTGGTGACGACGAAGCTCGGTGGCCGTCGGAGCATGGCGGCGCGCTCGGAGCTCGTGGAGTCGCCGGTGCGGACCGCGACACGCAGCTCGGGCGCGTCGAGACCGAGCTCCGCGGCGACGGCGACGATCTCGGCGAGCGGCCGCTCGAGGTTCTCGGCGATGTCGACCGCCAGCGCCTTGAGGGGTGACACGTAGACGACGCGGGTGGAGCCCTCGATCTCCTCGCCCAGCTCGTGCGCGCGGTACAGGCGGTCGATGCACACGAGGAACCCGCTCAGCGTCTTGCCCGACCCCGTGGGCGCCGCGATCAGGGTGTCGTGGCCCGCCGCGATGTGCGGCCAGCCCTCCGCCTGTGGCGTGGTGGGTCCTTCGGGGAAGCGGCGCCGGAACCACTCCGCGACGGCAGGGTGGAACCCGGCGAGGGCCGGGTGGAGATCACCCGCGACCGCGGGCCCCAACGTGAGCTGCCGCGTGGGGGAAGTCATCTCACCCATTCAACCCCATGGGTACGACACCTTCCCCCGAACCGGTCGGCGGCAAGTCCGCCTACCGGGCGATGCGGTCGGGCGTGCGAGTCGACGTCTCCTGGAGGCCGCGCCACACGGCGACGGCCTCGTCGCGGGGGAGGGCCAACGTGCCGCGGAAGATCATCTCGTCGTCGGAGTGCGCGAAGCACACCGGCCCGGCGCCGAGCGCGTCGTAGGACGCGACCGCGACCTCTTCCGGCGTCGACGGGTCGAGCAGGCGAGCGCGAGCACGGTCGAGCGGGCTGTCGGAGTCACGGTTGCCCGCGAGCGCGGGGTCGAGCGTGTCCTGGAACGCGGCGTAGTTGGGTGAGTACGTGGGTCCGACCATGATCGTGGTGACGTCGACGCCGTGGTCGCGCAGCTCGGTCCACAGCGTCTCGGCGAGGATCCACTCGAACGCCTTCCCGGCGTTGTACGTGCCGAAGTTGATCGCGCCCGCGATACCGCCGTTGGAGCTGACCATCACGATGCCGCCTCGGCCGCGCGTGACCATCGGCCTGCCGAAGAGGTTGCAGAGGATGACCGGTGTCGCGCAGTTCACCGCGACGCTCGCGAGCTGATCGTCGAGCGGGACGTCGAGGAATCGCCCGTGCATCGCGATGGCCGCGTTGTAGACGAAGAGGCCGATCTCGAGGTCGTCGGTCGCTGCGCCGAGGACCGTGCCGATCGCCGGATCGGCGAGGTCGGCGACAACCGGACGCGTCTCGACGCCGTGTTCCTCGCGCACCTCGGCGGCCGTCTGCCGCAGCAATTCCTCGCCGCGAGCGAGCATGACCACGTTCAGCCCACGCCGGGCGGCCTCGTGCGAGAACGCGCGGCCGATCCCCATCGACGCCCCCGCGATCAGTGCCCACGGGCCGTACCGGTCCGAGAAGCCAGATGAGTTCGAGTCGAGCATCCCGTGATGATCCCAGGTGGGGCGTTCGCGTTGACAACACGACGAGGGGTCGACCACGATGCCACAACCATGAACAAGGAGACGCAGCGAAGGCGTGGCCGGATGGCCGGGACGCCGGAGCGGAGTCGACCCTGATGGACAGGCAGAAGCTGGCGACGCTGTTCGACCTCACCGACCGGGTCGCCATCGTCACCGGGGGCACGCGCGGCATCGGCCGGTCCATCGCCGAGGGCTACGTGTGCGGCCGGCGCCAAGGTCGTCGTCGCCAGCCGCAAGGCCGACGCCTGCGCCGAGACCGAGGCCCACCTCGAGTCCATGGGTGGAGAGGCGATGGGCGTGCGCCACCCACATGGGCGATCTCGACGGCGTGCAGGCACTCGTCGACGCGACCGTCGACCGCTTCGGCCGCCTCGACATCGTGGTGAACAACGCGGCCACCGCGCTCACGCTGCCGCTCGGGCAGTTCACCGCGCGAGGCCTGGGACAAGTCGTTCGGCGTGAACCTGCGCGGGCCCATCTTCCTCGTCCAGGCTGCGCTGCCACATCTCAAGGAGAGTCCGTACGCCGCGGTGGTCAACGTGCTCTCTGCCGGTGCGTTCCTCGCGTCGACGAACGTCTCGATGTACTCGGCGGCGAAGGCGGGCTGCATGGCGTTCACGCGCGCGCATGGCGCGGGAGTGGGCGCCGCTCGGGATCCGGGTGAACGCGCTCGCGCCGGGCACCGTCGACACCGACATGGTGCGGAACAACCCACCCGAGGCGCAGGCAGCGGATGGCGACGGCCGCCCGATGGCACCGCGCCGCCCACGCCGACGAGATGGTGGGGCCCGCGCTCCTGCTCGTCTCCGACGCGGGCAGCTTCATCACCGGTGAAGTGCTGGCTGCCGACGGCGGCCTTGTGATGCGTTGACCTGACCCGAGAACGCAACGACCCAGGAGGACCGCCGTGCCCGTCCCGCTCGACGAATACCCAGTTCACCAGGTGCCGATGTCCATGCGTTACATGGAGTCGAGCGACCGCAACTCCTACGACCGCTCGTACTGGAACGCTCAGGATCGGTCCGGCGAAGTGTTCCTCGTGACCGGCCTCGGCGTGTACCCGAACCTGGGTGTGATCGACGCGTACGCCACCATCGCGACGCCGGGCAAGCAGGTCGCGGTGCGTATGTCGGACGCGCTCGGCGACGACCGCAGGGTGCAGGAAGTGGGCCCGTACAAGATCGAGGTGCTCGAGCCGCTGCAGAAGCTGCGCCTCACGTGCGACGCCGAGAACGAGGGGATCACGTTCGACCTCACGTGGAACGCCTCGTTCCCCGCGGACGAGGAGCCCCGGCACCAGACACGCGCCGGTGGTCGCATCATCCTCGACGCGGCGCGCTTCGCGCAGGCCGGCACCTGGGAGGGCTGGATGAAGGTCGACGCCGACGAGTGGGAGGTCTCGCCCGACGTGTGGGTCGGGTGCCGTGACCGCTCGTGGGGCATCCGCCCCGTGGGCGAGCAGCCCGCGCCCGGGAGGCCCGACCAGACTCCCGGAGGCCGCAGCTTCTGGTGGCTGTACACGCCGACGCGTTTCGACGACTTCTTCTTCTTCGCGATCGCGCAGGAGGACGGCGACGGCAACCGCGGCATCAACGAGGCGGTGCGGGTGTGGCCCGACGGTCGCGTCGAGCAACTCGGCTGGCCCGAGGTGGAGATCTCGTACCGATCGGGCACGCGGCACCCGGAGCGGGCCGTGATGCACCTTCGCGACGAGAACCACAAGCCGTTCGACATCGAGTTCGAGACGCTCGGGTTCGTCGCGCTCGGCCTCGGCTCGGGGTACGGCGGTGACGACTGGAACCACGGCCGCTGGATGGGCGAAGGTTGGGTCGACCGCGTCACCTACGACCTGAACGATCCCGAGATCCTGGCGCGGCTCGGCTTCGGCATGCTCGACCACGTGGGCAAGGCCACGTGCAACGGCGCCGAGGGCTACGGACTGTTCGAGCACACCAACGTGGGCCGGCACGTCGCCGAGCGGCTTCGCCGACTTCGGGTCCGTCGCCACCTGAGCCCGTGCTCACCGGCGAGAAGATCCTGCTCACCGGCCCCGCCGGTCAGATCGCGTTCCCGCTCGCGGAGTACCTCGCTCGCGACAACGAGGTGTGGGGGATCGCGCGCTTCGGGGATCCCGCGACCCGTGAGCAGGTCGATGCGATCGGGGTGACCACCCTCGTGTGCGACGTCGGCGACGGCGACTTCTCCGAGCTGCCCGACGACTTCACGTACGTGCTGCACCTCGCCGCGTTCATGGGCCCCGGCCTCGACTTCGACCACGCCATCCGCGTGAACGCCGAAGGCACGGGGCTCCTCCTGGCACATTGCCACAGGGCGAAAGCAGCGTTGGTGATGTCGACGCATTCGGTGTACCGCCCGCAAGAGGATCCGCTCCACGTGTTCCTCGAGACCGATCCGATCGGCGAGGTGAACGCCGCGCATTCGCCGACGTACTCGATGTCGAAGATCGCGCAGGAGGCCGTCGCCCGGTACTGCGCGCGTTCGCTCGGCCTACCCGTGGTGATCGCGCGCATGAACGCGTCGTACGGGCCGAACGGCGGTCTGCCCACGATGCACCTCGACGCGATCCGCGGCGGGGAACCCGATCACCACCCGATGGGACCCGTGCCCGTACAGCCTCATCCACCAGGACGACATCAACGCGCAGACCGAGGCGTTGCTCGCCGCCGCGAGCGTGCCGGCGACGGTCGTGAACTGGGCGCGGGGACGAGGGCGTGGCGGTGCAGGAGTGGGCGCGCTACATGGGCGAGCTCACGGGCACGGACGCGGTCGTGAACGTCATCGAGACTCCCGGCACGCTGCGCGGCTCGATCGCCGGCGACACGAAGCGCGCGTCGTTCACCGGCCCCTGCACCGTCACCTGGAAGGACGGCATCCGCCGCGTCTGGGAGTCCCGTCACTAGTCCTCCCACTCGGTTCGTGGTCAGTTGGGGCGGCGGTACTCGAACAGCCACGCCGCCCTCGAGCGCTGATTGCGGTCGATCACTCGGGGCGGCGATATTCGAAGAGAAGGTGCCGGGACAGGTCGCCGACGAGGTCGACGATCATGTGACGGCGGCTGAAGGACCAGTGGACGGCACGGCGGAACTCGTCGTGGTAGCGACCGGCGATGATCGGCTGGAGCGGCACCGGGTCGGTCTGCTGCAGCACGGTGAAGTACGAGCGACAGGTCGCGAGCTCGCGCGCGTCGTCGACCTCGATCACGAGGTTCGTGGTGACGTGCTTCGTGCGCGGCGTGCCGTCCGGATAGCGGCGCGTGCCGTCGACGTACATCTCGGTGATCGCCTGACTGCCACGCCACGACACGTCGGAACCTTCGGCGGTGATCACCGCGTCGGCGAACAGCCCACCGATGCCGTCGAAGTCGCCCGCGTCGATGAGCTCCGCATAGCGGTACACGAGGTTGGCGATCGCGACGTGGTCGGGGACGGGCATGGGTTCTGACCTCAGAGATCGGGACGGAAATAGGGGAGCATCGTGCCGTCGGAGATGGCGTGGAAGTCCACGGCGACGCGCATGCCGACGTGGACGGCGTCGTGCTCGCATCCGATCAGGTTCGACAGGATCTGGAAGCCCTCGTCGACGTCGACGATGATCGGCTGGTAGGGCACGACGAACGCGGGCGTCTGCGGACGCCAGACGGTGGTCCAGCTGTACACCGAGCCGGTTCCCGCGCTCGTTTCCCATGTGAGCTCGCGCGCCGTGCAGTGCGCGCAGATCATCGCGGGTGTGTGCGTTGCGAGGCCGCACGACGCGCAGCGCTGGAACAACAGCTCCCCGCGCGCGCAGCCGTCCCAGTACGGCTGCGAGAGCTCGCTCGGGTAGGGGCCGGGGATGTCGCCGGTCTGCGGCACGAGCAGGGTCACGCCGGTTCCTTGCCGAGAAGCAGCACGTCGTTGAAGAGCGCGCCCGCGCCGCCGCCGGTGCACATCGCGACCTCGGCGCCCTCGACCTGGTTCGTCGTGCACTCGCCGCGTACCTGCTGCACGCCACGGATGCCGCGCTGGAGCAACTGCACCATCGCGCCGCCGTGGCTGAACGACATGAGGCCGCCGTCGGTGGTGATCGGGAACCGGCCGCCGGGCTCGATGATCCCGCTGAGCACGAAGTCGCCGCCTTCGCCTTCCTTGCAGAAGCCGAACGCCTCGAACTGGCGGATGATCTCGAACGAGAACGGATCGTAGAACTCGCATACGTCGACGTCGGCGGGGCCCAACCCGGCCATCGCGAACGCGGCTTCGGACGCGCGCGGCGGCCCACCGTTCCCGCCACGAGATCCGCACGCTTGTTGCCGCCGAGGTCCCATGCCGGCGGGTGCTGGTACGAAGGCCCGAAGTGGTCGGTGCTACCGCCGAGGACGAAGACGGGCGGCTTCGGGAGATCACGGGCGCGCTCGGCGGTGGTGAGCACGATCGCGCACCCACCTTCCGACGTCATCGAGCAGTCGAGGAGGTGGAACGGGTCGGCGACCATCCGGCTGTCGAGGATGTCCTCCGGCGTGAACGGCCCGCGCCCGTGGTAGACGGCCTCGGGGTTGACGTGCCCGTTGTTGCGGATCGTGGCCGCGACCGTGGCCAACGACTCGGGCTTCGTGCCGTACAGATGCATGTGGCGACGCGCCATGAGCGCGAACTCGGCGGCGGTGAACATGCCGAACGGAGCGACGAACTCGTTCGCGGGGCGGGTCCACGGCGCGGTGGACGCGCGCTCGGTGTACACGCCGGCCGAGCCCGCGCTGAGGAGCACCGTCGTGGCCTGGCCGGCGGCGATCGCGCCGGCGGCGTCGAGGATCCCGGGGAGGCCGAAGCCCGACGCCGAGCGCCACACCGGTCCGAGCCGGGCCCAGTACAGGAAGTCGTTGCCGCCCTGGCCCATCACGCCGTCGATGTCGCGGATCGTGAGCCCGGCGTCGTCGATCGCGCCCAGACCGGCTTCGAACGTGATCGACCGCGAGTCGTGCCCGTCGAGCACGCGCGCCTGCTCCGTGTTGAACACACCGGCGATCGCGACGTCGTGGTAGAAGTGGGCCACCGGCGGTCAACCTCTCCGAGGCGCGACGTACGCGTCCATGTAGGCCTGCACCTCGGGGTTCCGCCCGGCGATCGTCTGGTTGCGGTTCTCGAGCGCGATCGCGGCAGTCATGTTCGGGGCGTCGAGGTTGGCCCACATGACCTCCTTGGTCATCCGGAGACCGACCGCGGTGTAGCCCGCGATCTGCGACGCGAGCGCGATCGCCTCGTCGTGCAATGCGTCGTCGGGCACGACGCGAGAGACAAGACCGAGGCGCTCGGCCTCGACCGCGTCGACGGTGCGCCCGGTCACGATGAGGTCGAACGCGCGTGACGCGCCGAGCAGGCGCGGAAGCGTGTAGCTCACGCCGATGTCGGTGCCGGTGAGGCCGGTGCGGATGAACGCCGAGCAGAACGTGGCCGACTCCCCGGCGATGCGGAGATCGGCGGCGGCGGCAATCCCGAGCCCGCCCCCGTACGCGGGACCGTTCACCGCGGCGAGGATGATCTGCGGCGTCGCGCGCATGTGCACGGTGAGATTCGCCATGAACTCCTGGCCGCCGATTCCGGCGTGGACGTGCGGGTGCTCGCCCGGCGCGGGCGGCGTGCCGAAGTCCTTGAGGTCGAGGCCGGCGCAGAAGCCCCGGCCCGCTCCCGAGAGGATGGCGACACGGCAGTCGGCGTCGCGGCCCACCGCGTCGAGCGCGTCGTGCAAGTCGGCAGTGAGCTCGAAGTTGAGGGCGTTGAGCCGCTCGGGCCGGTTGAGCGTGATCTGCTTGACGTGCGGCGCAACGTCGTCGACGGTGACGTTCGGCATCGGGCTGCTCAGTCCTGCACCAGGTCGCGGACGACCTTCAGCTGCTCGGCGTCGCGCCCGCCGACCAACAACGTGGTCACCGGGCTCGCGCGCCACGCCTCCAAGCGCTCGCGGATGCGCGCCGGCGAACCCACGAGCGAGATCTCGTCGGCGAACTCCTCCGGCACGGCCGCGATGGCCTCCTCGCGCTTGCCCTCGAAGAAGAGGTCCTGGACGCGATAGCGCCTCTTCCTCGTACCCCATCCGCGCCATGAGCTTGGTGTGGTAGTTCTGCCCCTTCGCGCCCATCCCGCCGATGTAGAAGCCGAGCCCGCTCCGCACACCGGCGAGCGCGGCGCCCACGTCGTCGGTGACGCTCACCGTGACCAACGCCGCGATCTCGAAGCCGTCCTTCGCGCCCTCGAGCTGGTCCGCGTACACCTCCGGTCGGTACGGCGAGTAGTAGAGCGGGAGCCAGCCGTCGGCGATCTCGCGCGGTCTGCGCGACGTTCTTGGGCCCCTCGGCGCCGAGGTAGATGGGGATGTCGCGAGCGCAGCGGGTGCGTCATGATCTTCAGCGGCTTGCCCAGGCCGACGCTGCCGGGCCCGCGGTAGGGAAGCGGGTAGAACTCGCCGTCGAACTCGAGCGGACCTTCGCGCCGGAGCGCGCGGCGGATCACCTCGACGTACTCGCGCGTGCGCGCCAGCGGCTTGTTCGACGGCTGGCCGTACCACCCCTCGACGACCTGCGGCCCGGACACGCCCAGCCCGAGAATCAGACGTCCGTTCGACAGGTGGTCGAGCGTCACGGCGGCCATCGCCGTCGCCGTGGGCGTGCGCGCCGCGAGCTGCACCACGCCGGTGCCGATCTTGATGGTCTCGGTGTGCGCGGCGATCCATGCACCGAACGTGAACGCGTCGTTGCCCCACGACTCCGCCACCCATGCCGAGTCGTATCCGAGACGCTCGGCGTCCTGCGCCAATTCGACGAACCCGGGACGCGGCGATGCACCCCAGTACCCGAACACGACCCCCAGCTTCATGTCACCCGCTTCATCGCAGTTGGGCTCCCGTCTTGCGGTCGTCGGGAGGGGACCATACCTTCCCGACTCGTGGACCTGTCCATGACGCTGCCCACGATGCTCCCGCATGCGCGCGGCGACGTGCTCGCCTGGTGTCGCGGTGTGGACGAGGGGCCCCTGTGGACGAGCCTTGCGGTGCCCGAGCGCATCACGTACACGAGCCACGACATCACGGTGCAGTTGGCCGCGGCTGCCGCGCTCACCGAGCGAGTGCGGCTCTGGACGACGATCGTGATCCTGCCGGCCCACGACGCGGTCGCCGTCGCCAAGCAGATGGCGTCGGTGGACGTGCTCTCGGGTGGACGGCTCACCATGGGCGTCGGTATCGGCGGACGCGAGCACGACTACCGGGCCATCAACGCGCCGTTCGCGCGCCGGTTCCCCCGCATGGACGAGCAGGTCGCGACCATGCGGCGCATCTGGAACGGCGAGCCCCCGTTCGAGGGAGCCGATCCGGTCGGCCCGCCGCCGGTGCAGAACGGCGGCCCGCCACTCGTCGCCGGCGTCTTCGGCCCGAAGGGGATCGCCCGCGCCGCGCGCTGGGCGGCCGGCATCGACGGCGCGTGGACCCTCGACGGCGACCGCGACGTGATGGCGGCCGCGTTCACGCAGATCCGCGATGCGTGGCGCAACGCAGGGCGTGCCGAACCGCCGCACTGCTCGTCGAGCGTCTGGTACGCGCTCGGACCGCATGCGGAGGAGCAACTGCGCTCGTACGCGTACGACTACCTCAGGATCTTCGGCGACGAGATCGGGAAGGGCGCGGCGTCGATGGCCACCTGTTTCGGTCCCGCCGCGCTGAGGCGCACCGTCGCGAACGCGCGCGACGCGGGAGCCGACGAGTTCTTCCTCGTTCCCACCACCGCCGACCCCGACGAGCTCGCGCGCACCGAAGACGTGCTCGGCGACCTCGGAGACTGGACGTGACGCGCATGGCCGAGGACGCGACATCCGCCGTCGACCGCATGCTCGAAGAGGTGTCGGCCGCGGTGGGCCTCGACGACTTCGGCCACCCCTCGTTCCGCGACGGGCTCGAGCGCGTCTACGCCTCGGGCACGACACAAGCGGGCCTGACGCCGCTCGGGCTCGGCGTGCTCGACGGGCAGCTGCGCGGCAACCTCACGAACCGGCTCCGCGTCACCGACTGGCACAAGCAGCACCCCGAGCTCGCGACGGAGACGATCCGCGAGCCGATCGTGATCGTGGGCCTCTCCCGCACCGGGACGACCGCGCTCAGCCAGCTGCTCGCGTGCGACCGCGAGAACCGTTCGCTCCTGGGCTGGGAAGCGAGCCAGTCGGTGCCGCCGCCCACCGAGGAGGGCTACGCGACCGATCCGCGATTCGTTGCTGCGCGCGCGAGCGCCGGGATGATGGATGCCATCAATCCCGGATTCAAGGCGATCCATTACGACCCGCCCGACGAGCCGATCGAGTGCTCGGTCGTGCTCGCCCAGCACTTCCTCTCCGCCAGCCTCTCCACCTGCTTCAACGTGCCCGACTACGACGCCTGGATGCTGGCGGCCGACGCGCACCCCGCCTACGCCTACCACCGGCAGGTGTTGCAGGTCCTCCAGTCCGAGTGCCCGGGTCGCTGGCAGTTGAAGACGCCGGTGCACTGTCACTTCATCGGCGCCGTCGCCGACACGTATCCCGACGCGTGCTTCGTCGTCACGCATCGCGACCCGGTGAAGGCGGTGGCGTCGGTGTTGAGCCTCGTCGAGTCGCTCAGCGGGACATTCAGCGATGTCGACCATCACGAGTACATCGCCGGGCACTGGCCGATGCTCGTGGAGGAGATGTGCAACCGCGTGCTCGACTTCCGGGACGCGAACCCCGACGCGGTGTTCCACGACATGCCGTACGAGCAGCTCGTCAACGATCCGGTCGGCGCGGTGCGTGACATGTATGCGACGTTCGGTCGCGACCTCTCGCCAGAGGCGGAGCACGCGATGCGCGCCCATTCGGAGGAGCGGCCCCAAGGGATGCACGGCGCGCACTCGTATCGCCTCGCCGACTTCGGCCTCGACCGTGCCGAGGTGGCCGAGCGATTCTCCCGTTACTACGAGCGGTTCGACGTGCCCCGCGAGGACGCGTGAAGGTCGATGTGCTCCTCTCGGGGAGGTTCGAGGACGCTGCCCGCCGAACGCGTGAGCTCGCGGCCACCGGTGTCGACGGCATCTTCACGTTCGAGGGCCAACACGACGTGTTCTTCCCGCTCGTGCTGGCAGCCGACGCCGCCGCGCACGCCGGCCTCGACATCATGTCGAACGTCGCCATCGCGTTCTCGCGCAGCCCGATGCATCTCGCCAACGCGGCCTACGACCTCCAGGTCCTGTCGAAGGGGAGGTTCCGGCTCGGCCTCGGTTCCCAGATCAAGCCTCAGATCGAGCGCCGCTTCGGTGCAACATGGTCACGGCCCGCAGCGCGCATGCGCGAGATCGTGCTCGCGATCAAGGCGATCCTCGCGGCGTGGGAAGGCGAGGCGCGCCTCGACTTCCGCGGCGAGTTCACGACGCACACGCTGATGACGCCGACGTTCGATCCCGGTCCGAACCCGTACGGCACCCCTCCCGTGCTCGTCGGTGCGCTCGGCCCGCGCATGACCGAGATCGCGGCCGAGGTGTCGGACGGCATCCTCGTCATGCCGTTCAACAGCGCGCGGCACTTGCAGGAGCGCACGATGCCTGCCGTCGCGCGCGGGCTTGCACGAGGAGACCGCTCGCGAAGTGCACGTCGAGATCATCTGCGAAGCGATCGTGGCGATGGGGGAGACCCAGAGCGAGATCGTCGCCGCGACGAACGGCGTGAAGGGGCTGCTCTCGTTCTACGGGTCGACGCCGTCGTACCGACCGGTGCTCGACGTCGAAGGATGGGGCGAGCTCCAGACCGAGCTGAACGCGATGTCGAAGCGCGGCGAGTGGCGGGAGATGGCGGGCCTCATCGACGACACCATGGTCCGGACGCTCGCGGTCGTCGGGACTCCCGACGAGTGTGCACAGGAGATCGCCCGCCGCTTCGGCGACGTCTCGCAGCGTGTGTGCTGCTACTTCCCGGGCTACGCGGCGAGCGACGACGGCATCGCGAAGCTCGTCCGCGCCATCAAGGACGCGACCCGGGAGGCGAAGGCATGAGCTACGGGTTCGAGACCACCACCGACGACGTGCTCGACGGCGTCGACCTCGGCGGCACCAGCGCCGTCGTCACGGGCGCGTCCGCCGGGATCGGGGTCGAGACCGCGCGTGCGCTCGCCGCCGCCGGCGCTCACGTCGTGCTCGCCGCCCGGAACGCCGACCGGACGCGGGGGGCCGCCGACTCGATTCGCGAGCGTGTGCCCGGCGCCGAGCTCGAGGTCGGCATGCTCGACCTCACGTCACTCGACAGTGTGCGCGCGTTCGCAGCCTGGTATCTCGACGCGCACGACGAGCTCCAGCTGCTGATCAACAACGCGGGCGTGATGTACACGCCGTTCGACCACACCGCCGAGGGATTCGAGCTCCAGTTCGGCACCAACCACGTCGGCCACTTCCTGCTCGCCTGTCTCCTCGTGCCGGCGCTCCTGGCCGGCGCGCCCTCGCGGGTCGTGAACCTGAGCTCGGGTGGCCACGTCGGGTCCGACATCGTGTGGGACGACCCCAACTTCGAGCGGCATGACTACGACAAGTTCGCCGCGTACGGGCAGTCGAAGACGGCCAACATCCTGTTCAGCGTGGAGCTCGACCGCCGCCTTGCCGATCGTGGCGTGCATGCCTACGCGGTTCACCCCGGGATGATCGCCACCGAGCTCGGGCGCTACATGACCCGCGACGACATGGCCGCGCTCATGGAGCGGGCGAAGCAGAGCCCGTCGGGAGGAATGCCTGCCCGCAAGACCGTCGAGCAGGGAGCAGCCACCACGGTGTGGGCTGCGACCGCTGCCGAGCTCGACAACCGGGGCGGCACGTACCTCGCCGACTGCCACGTGACCGACGAGCATGCGCCCTGGGCACGGGATCCCGAGGGGGCGGCGCGTCTTTGGGCGCTGTCCGAGAAACTCGTCGGTGAAGAGTTCCCGTTGACGTGAGTCTGTGTGCCTGCCGAGACATCGCGCAGCGATCAAGGTAGTGTCCGCGTGCATTCTGGAGGAGGGCCCGGCGCTCGTCGAGTAGCCCGTCCGTGAGAACCTAGGGGGATCAAGTGTCCACACGGAAGACCAAGCGCGTGATGCGCGTCGGTGTGCTCGCGGTCGTGTCGGTCATCGCTGCGGCACTCGTCGCTCCCGGGGTCGCACAGGGCGCTCCCACGGTCCGGGGCTTCAGCAATGGCACGATCACGGTTGCGGGCATCGGCATCGCCGCGCAGTTCGACCCCGCCGCGTCCATCGGCGCGCAGGCCCGCTTCAAGCGCGCGAACGACAACAACGAGGTCAAGGGCATCAAGATCGACTACAAGGAGTTCGCCGACGACCAGCAGGACCCGGCGAAGTCGCTCACCGAGTCGCGGCGCCTCGTCACCCAGGTGGGCGTGTTCGCGATCGTTCCGGACCTGTCCGACACCAATGCCGGCGCCTACCTGAACCAGCAGCACGTCCCGTACTTCGGCTGGGCGTTCGACGACACGTACTGCAGCCCCAAGCCCAGCACCGCGCTCTACGGCTTCGGGTTCAACGGCTGCCTGGTGCCCGCGAAGCCGAAGCGGATGCCGGGCATCGGCGCGAACCAGCTGTACGCCATCGTGACCAAGAAGACCGGCAAGAAGAACCCGACGATCGCGATCTTCTCGACCGACACCCAGGCCGGGCGTGACTCCACCGGGTTCCAGGCTTCCTCGTACGCCGGCGCCGGCTTCAAGGTCGTCTACTCCAAGGGCGAGATCCCGCCCCCGCCCGTGGCCGACTACACGCCGTACGTGCAGGCGTTGACCACATCGGACGGCGGCAAGGCTCCGGACGCGATGGTGTGCCTCGCGGCGATCCAGTGCATCGACGTGTGGACGAAGATCAAGGCCGGCGGCTACTCCGGCACGTTCATGTCGGCACTGTTCGACCCGGCGTTGGTCGGCGCGTTCGGCGGCGCGCTCATGCTCGAGAGCGGTCAGCCGCCCGAGACGCCGACGGCAGCGACGAAGCAGATGCAGACGGACGTCGACGCGATCAAGCCGGGTACCCAGGTCGGGTCCGGGGTGTTCGCCGGCTACGTGTCCGCCGACTTTTTCATCCAGGCGCTGAAGAAGGCGGGCGCCAATCCCACGCCGGAGAAGGTACAGGCGGCCGCGTCGAAGATGACCTTCCAGGTGAAGGGCCTCATCGGCCCGACGAAGTACCCCGCCTCGCACGTGATCCCGACGCCGTCGTGCCAAGCGCTGGTCGCGAGCGACGGCAAGGTGGTGACGGTGGCCTCGCCGTACGCGTGCACGACGCAGACCTACCCGGTGCAGAGCAAGTTCCGGAGCTGAGTTCCGAGTGCACCGCACGGAGTGACGAAACGGCGGTCCGGCTCCGGCCGGGCCGCCGTTCTCGTTGCGCAGCGCGTCGTCAGTCGAGCTCGCCCGCTTCGAGCAGCTCCATCGGGTCGCGCATGTGCACCATCCCGAGGTAGCCGCCGCCGTCGGCGATGGCGTCGTGGACCGCGTACCCGAGGAGCGCCTGGGCGTCGGGCGTGAGCTGCCGCGCGATCCTCGGCGGTACGCCGAGCACGTTGTTCTCCTCCGTGCGCAGCCACCCGAGCGTGTAGCTGATGTGCAGTCCGCGTCGCCACTCGTCTTCGGTCGAGTTGGTGCCCGCAAAGTGAATCGTGGAACCGAGGTAGATGACCGCTCCACCCGCAGGAATCACCGCGTCGACGATCTCGTCGGGCTTCGGGTCGTCGGTCGCGTTCCCAACGGTGGCTTCCCGGCACGACGCGGGTCGCGCCGTTCTCGGCACGGAAGTCGACGAGGGCGAGGATCGACGCGACCTGGATGTCGGCGTGGGGCCGCGGAAAGTGCGGCCAGACGTCCTCGTCGCGGTGCGGGATCTGCGCCTCGGCTCCGGGCCCGCGCACGATGAGGTGACCGAGGTTCAGCCGGTACCGCGAGCACTGCGGCAGGAGGATCTCGTCGCACGCGGCCAGGTAGGTCGGGTGGGTCATCACCTCGTTGGCGAACGTGGGCGACACCGCGGCGAGCGACGAGACGTGCTTGGTGTGCGGGACCGAAGAACGCCTGGATGGCGTCGTTGACGGTCCTCTGACCCGGCTCGGCCGTGGCGACCGCGTCGTCGACCTCGCGGTTGATCGGCGTCGACCGTGGCGCGATCGATCAGCTCGGTCGACGAGCACCGCACCGTGCTCGCGCAGCGCCTCGACCACTGCGCCGGTGTCGTTGCGCGTCGCGGAAGCGGGGAGCGATGCGTCGCGGCCATCGCTTCGCCGGCGTCAGTGGCTCGCGCTGCCGAGATACGCGCTCGCCAGCAGCTCCATGTCGGCGTCGGCGCGTGGGCCGAGCCACACGATCCGCCCGAGCTCCATGAACGCGAGGGTGTCGGCAACCTTCAGGGCGTTCTGTGCGTGCTCCTCGACGAGGAGCACCGCCGTCCCCGCGTCGCGCAGCTCGAGGATCGCTTGCATCACCGCCTCGGCCGCGAGGGGTGCGAGTCCGAGGGTGGGCTCGTCGGCGACGAGGACCTTCGGCGGGTCGGCGAGCGCGGGCGCCAGGCTCAGCATCTGCTGCTCACCGCCCGACAGGAGCCCGGCCACCTGCTTCCGGCGTTGCGAGGAGGATCGGGAAGCGCTCGTACGCCTTGTCGCGCAGCTTCGGGTCGCGGAGCAGCACCGCGATGTTCTCCTCGACGGTGAGCCCGGGGAAGATGCCACGCGCTTCGGGAACGAGGAGCAGGCCTTGCCGTGCACGCTGGTACGTCGAGGAGTGCGTGATGTCGTCGCCCGCGAGCTTGATGTCTCCGAGCGTCGCGTCGACGAGTCCCGACGGCGACCGAGCACAACGTCGACTTCCCGGCGCCGTTGGCGCCGAGCAAGGCGACGACCTTGCCCGACTCGAGTCGGAGCGAGACTCCGTGGAGGACCTCGGCGTCGCCGTAGCCGGCGACGATGCCGTCCATCGCCAGCGTCGCTGCCCGCGAGAGCGTCACCGTTCGGCGACCCGGAGGCCGTCACCGGCGCCGCGGTGGTGTGCAGCGTCTCGTGGTCGGGGACGGTCCCGTCGTGCGCGGCGGCCTCCGCGGCGGTGATCCGCGCGTTCGCGGTCCTTCTCGCGCTTCTTCCGGAGCCGCTGCTGGCCGACGAGCGCGAGGATGCCGTCGGGTTCCTGCGCGAGCTGGATGGCGCCGATGCCCGACAGGATGGGCACGAAGTAGATCGAGGCGATGAGCGCGCTCGCGGTCCCGCCGCCGACGAGGTCGGAGTCGGCGATCCAGTGGAAGACGGCCGGCCCCACGGCGAGCGCGAATCCCGCGAGCAGAGCGCCGCCCGGGCGACGGATCCCGAACGTCACCGCGAGCGCGAGCCAGAACAGCCCGATGTACGGGGGCGCGCTCGTGTTGCTGAAGCTGAAGCTGTAGAGCCCGAGCAGCACACCGCCGAATCCCGCGATCGCGCCCGACAGGGCGAAGATCAGGATCTTGGTGCGATTCGCCGCCACGCCGGACGCTTCGGCGGCGACCTCGGTGCTCCGGACGGCGAGCACGGCGCGACCGGACGCCGAGCGTTGGAGCGCGTGGATGACGAGCGTGATGAGTCCGAACAGCACGAGGAACACGAGGATCTGGTCGGTGAGCTGCGCGAGGTCGATCTTCGGCTGGTCGCCGTCGATCAGGACGTCGTGCACCCAGTTCACGCCCCAGATGTCGATCGTGGGGGTGCGGATCGTCCAGCCGAGCTGACCTTTGCCCACCGCGTCGGTCGCGAAGGGAACGAAGGCCAGGACGAACGCGAACGCCAACGTGCCGAGCGCGAGGAGGACTCCTCCCAGCCGGCTCAGTGGCCATGCGACGACTGCCCCGAGCGCGGCGGCCGCCAGCGTTCCGAGCACGAGCGCCCAGACGAAGTTGATCTGTCCGTGCGTGGCGATGCCCGGGATGTCAATGCCCCAGTCGCGACTCAGCGCCCACCCCGCGGCGAATCCACCGGCGGTGGCGAACGACGCCTGCATGAGGCTCACCATGCCGCCAATGCCGGTGACGACCACGAACGACAAGAAGATGATGCCCATAACGAGCGCCTGCGCGATCACCGTCTGGTCGTAGGTGTCGGCCTGCGGTGAGAACGAGAGCCCGAACACGTTCAGCGGGCCGAACTGGAACCACTGCAGCGAGAACGCGACCAGCGCAACCGTGAAGATCGCCCACGGGAGCCGGCGTCGCCATGCGGGGAGGCCTTCGCGGTGATCGGGCCGCGGCTTCTCGTCCGCCACGGTGCCGGCGCGGCGCGACCGGTCGCGCCCGAACAGCAACAGGAACACGATCACGAGCACGAACGGCACCGCTGACCTGAGCCCGCTCAGGCGGCTGAGCCAGCCGGGGAGGAACTCGTCGCTGTACCCCCCGACGTAGTTGACGACGACGCCCAGGAGCAGGCCGCCGGCGAACGCGATCGGGATCGACCGCAGCCCCCCGAGCACGACTGCCGCGAGCGATCCCAACACCACGAAGGTGATGATCGTGTCCTGGAGCTGGAAGATCGGCGCGATGAGGACGCCGGCGAATCCGGCGAGCACCATCGTCATCGTCCACGCGAGCGCCGACGTTCGCGCCGCGTTCACGCCGCGCAGGCTGGCCAGCGTCTCGCGGTCGACCACCGCCCGCATCTCGAGCCCGGCGCGGCTGTGGCGGATCACGAGCCAGAGCACGATCGCCGAGAGCGCGGCGACGATGAACACCGCGATCTGGTCGCTGTCGAGCGCGACGTGGTTCATGAGGCGGTATTGGTTCGCCGGCGTGGGCCCGACGCCGGGAACGTGCACGCCGCTGCTGAGGTCCTCGTTGGTCTTGAGATTCCAACCGAGCGCGTCGCTTCCCACGGAGATGATCAACCACTGCACGAGGTTGGGGAGCGCGACGAGCAGACCGATGGTGCCGACTATTCGGGCATACACGGGCGCGCGCGCGAGACGCCGGAGCAGGATCCGGTCGAGGAGGAGACCCAGGAGTCGGGGCGAAGATGAAGACCGCGATGATCAGCGCGGGGACGATGGGGATCCCGAGACCCGAGTTCAGTTCCCAGTAGAGGTACGCGGTGGCGAATGCGACCGCCCCGTGCGCGAAGTTGAAGATGCCCGACGTGATGTAGGTGAGCACGAGCCCCGACGCCAGGATTGCGAAGATCGCGCCGGTCACCAGACCCGAGAGCGAGAGGCTGACGAACTTGTCCATGCCGTGAGCTCAGCTGCTTTCGCCGAGATAGGCGTCGCGTACGAGCTGGTTGCGCTGGATGTCGTCGGGCAGCCCCGTGGCAAGGACGGTGCCGAGGTCGAGCACGACGACGCGGTTGCTGTGCTGCATCACGAAGCCCGCATTGTGCTCGACGAGGAGCACCGCGCAGCCCGTGTCGTCGCGCACCGCGTCGATCTGGGTTCCGAGCCGCTCGGCTTCGGTCTCGTCGAGACCCGACGCTGGCTCGTCGAGGAGCAGCAGCCTCGGCTCGTCGACGATCGCTCGCGCGAACTCGACCATCCGCGCGATGCCGATCGGCAGCGAACCCGCGAGCTCGGTCCGGACCGGAGTGAGTCCGCACCGTTCGATCACTTCCTCGGCGCGCCGCCGCCGGTCACGTTCACGAAGGCGTCGCGTGGGGAACATCACAAGGTCGGCGAGGAATCCGCCGCCGCCGCCGTGCCACTCCAGGGCGGTCAGGACGTTGTCCTCCACCGTGAGCCACCCGAAGGTCTGGACGCGCTGGAAGGTGCGCCGGAGCCCGCGCCGCGCGCGCTGCACCGATGACTTGGACGTGATGTCGTTGTCGTCGAGCACGACCCGGCCCTCGTTGGGTGCGCGGATCCCGGAGACCACGTCGAAGAGCGTGGTCTTGCCGGCTCCGTTGGGGCCGATGATGCCGAGCACCTCGCCGGCCTTCGCGTCGAGACTCACGCCGTTCAACGCGGCGATGCCGCCGAACCGCACGCTGATGCTGTCGAGGGACAGAACGACGCTGTTCGCCGACGCGTCGCTGGGCTGCTCGTGCGAGTCGCGCTCGGGATCCGCGGTCAAGCCCGGTCTCCTGAATCGATCTTCCAGCGCGCGGAAGCTAGCCGAAGACGCGCGGCGTCGCTCGACGCCGTGACGAAATTGGAACGGGACTAACTCAGCTGTGAGGGTGCCGGCGAGGTTCCTCCGCTGCTCGGGCAGCTGGTACACGGGTAGTCGGGTACCTGCGGCTCGGACGCCGGCGGGTCCACGTACTCCGCGACCGTCGTCGACAACGTCTTGTCGAAGAAGCCCTTCCTGTTCTTCGGCCAGTGCCCAGCCACGTAGCGCGCGCCGCCGTCGAGGTACATCCATGCGCCGTCACCAACGGACAACGTTGCCTGGTCGGTGGCGTGCTTCGTCGGGTCGAACCACGCAAGCGCGGCGTCGCGGACTGCGATCCCGTCCTTGCCGATCGGGCCGCTGGACACCGTGAGCACGCTCTTGCTGTAGTACCCGCCGACTTCGGGCACGGGGAGCGCGCCCGGCTTCAGTTTGTCGACGGTGAGCTTCGGTCCCGCGAGGTGGATGCGGGTGTAGAGCGCGCCGACCATCGCTTGCGCGCCGGACCAGGTGCTGCCCTTGCTCGTCCCCCAGAACCACTGGAACGGCGTGGCCGTCACCGGGTCCTTCACGTACGGGAGGAACCAGTCGAGCCCGAAGAAGTGGGCTGCCTGCTCCTGGTCGACGACCCGCAGGATGATGTCGAGGTCGGTCGGGAATGCACCGCCGCCAGTGGGGCCGCCACTGGCCATGAACCACTCGGGCTCGTACTCCGCGCCCGTCGCCGCGGTGAGCGCGGCGGCGAGGCCGAGCCGGGAGTCGAGGACGTCGATGACGGTGGTGACGCCGGCTTCCTTCAGGTGCGCCATCATCGTGGGCATCTGCTGCCCGGCGAGGGTCTGGGCGTCGGCCTGCGCGGTGCCCGGCGGGACGTTGAACGCGGCCTCTCCGTTCGCCGCGATCTTGCCTCCGTGCTTGGCGAACTCCGACTTGAAGAAGTCGATGTCGAAGCCGTTGTCACCCGACTGGTAGAGGATGCCGAAGCTGCGGGTCTTGGTCTTCACGGCGTCGCCGCCGTACTCGGCCTTCTTGCCCACGAGCGACTTGCCCGCGAACTCCGCCGCGTTGCGCGCGACGCCCTTCGAAACCTCCTTGGGCGACTGCGGCGGCGCGCCGCCGGTGCCCAGTACGAGGGGCACGCCTCGTGCCTGGACCTCGGTCTCGAAGACCAGCCCGCCGGTGGACTGGTTACCACCCTGGATCGCGGCGTCGAACACCGCGAACGGCTTCTTCGCGGCAACCGAGACCGCGTCGGCGCGCTGGGCGGTCTCGTCGGCGCCGGTGCCGAGGACGAACTCGTACTCGACCGTGCGCCCCCAGGTCTCGAAGGCCTTGGCGTAGACGGCGTCGGCGTCGATGATCGTGTCGCGCTGGTTCGAAAAGCCGCCGGTGGACTGGTTCTTGTAGAGGCTGGCGGGGCTCCGGGCGTCCTGGATCACGTTGGTGTAGAGCACGACGACCTTGATCGTGTCCTTGGTGACACCCTGCGCGGTGCTCCCACCGTTGTTGGCGCCGTCTTTCCACGGCTTCACGCAGGCGGGTGCGGCGAGCGCAGGGAACTTGATGTGCTTGGCGGCGGCGTCGCAGTCGGGGTTCTTGAGGGCGGCGGGGCCGTTGATGCCCGGATCGAAGGCTCCTCCGCTCGCGCCCGAGGCCGGACCGGAGGTGAGCCCTGCAGCCGCCAGCGCGCAGACGATTGCCGGCACGAGCACGCGCGAGCGCAAGATCCCCGAACGAGTCATCGAGCCCCCCTGGAGGAATCGGTTTCCGTACCGAATTCCGACGGATTATCGGACATGCGGTACCCCGGGGCAAGTCACGCCCGGCCCCGTTACAGTCCGCGCGCTGTCCCCGCCAACCCGAGGAGGAGCCGGCGATGACGATGCCCACCGACATCGGCGCGGTCGACCTGATGATCAGCTTCCCGGTCGCCGACCACGCCCGCACCTACGACTACCTGCGGCCGATGCTGCGCGACTCGGGCAGCGGCGAGATGGAGATGCCGGCCGAGTACATGTTCAAGGACATCCCCAACCGTCTCGACGCAGGGCGACGATCCCGTCGACATCACGCTCGCCGAGATGGACAAGTGGGGCGTCGACATCGGCCTCATCGGCCTGGGCAGAGAGGTGATGACGGGTGCGCTCCGTGACCACCCGGACCGCTTCGCCGCCAGCATCGAGGTCGATCCCGAACGACATCACCGGCGCGGTGCGCAAGATCCGCGCCGCGCACGACGGAGCACGGCATCAAGGCGGTCACGACGTTCCCGGCCGGCTGCAACCCGCAGGTGCCGGTGAGCGACCGGCGCTACTACCCGATCTACCAGACGTGCATCGACCTCGACATCCCGATCATCTCGAACGCCGGGATCGCGGGACCGCGGTTCCCGTCGGCGTGCCAGGACGTCATGCACTTCGACGAGGTCTGTTACGACTTCCCCGAGCTGCGCATCGTGATGCGCCACGGCGCCGAGCCGTGGGAGGCGCTCGCGGTGAAGCTCATGCTCAAGTGGCCCAACCTCTACTACATGACGAGCGCGTTCGCGCCCAAGTACTACCCGAAGGCGATCATCGACTACGCCAACACCCGTGGCGCCGACAAGATCATGTACGCGGGCTACTACCCGATGGGCCTGAGCCTCGAGCGCATCTTCACCGAGATGCCCGACGTGCCGTTCCGCGACCACGTGTGGCCGAGGTTCCTCCGCGAGAACGCGATGCGCGTCTTCAAGCTGGACGGCTGAGTCGGGATGCGGCGGATCGACTACGCCGGCAGCGTCCACGACGAGGAGGAGATCGACGGCGGTCGTCGAGGTGCTGCGCGGGCCGCCGACCGCGTTGCGCATCGGCAAGAACGTCCGGCGTTCGAGCAGGGCGTCGCCGAGCTGTTCGGCAAGCGTCGCGGCGTGATGTGCAACTCGGGCTCGTCCGCGCTGTACCTCGCGGTCGAGCTGCTCGGCTGCTCGCCCGGTGACGAGGTGATCACGTCGGCCGTCACGTTCTCGACCGACATCGCGCCGATGGTGCGCGCCGGGCTCGTGCCCGTGTTCGTCGACGTCGAGCCCGACACCTACAACATCGACGTCGACGGCATCGAGGCGATGATCACGCCGCGCACCAAGGCGATCCTCGCGCCCGAACCTCATCGGCAACGCGCCCGACTGGGACCGCATCCGCGCCATCGCCGACCGGCACGGCCTCACGGTGGTCGAGGACTCGTGCGACGCGCTCGGGTGCCACGCTGCGCGGCACGCCGACCGGCACGCGCTCGCGACATCAGCGTCACGAGCTTCGCGCTGTCGCACATCATCACCGCCGCCGGCACGGGCGGCATGGTGCTGCTCGACGACGACGAGCTCGTCGACCGGTGTCTGCTGCTCCGGCGGTGGGGCCGGCGTTCGGAGCTGCAGCTCTTCGGGATCGAAGAAGGGCGACAAGCGCTTCTTCTCCGCATCTCGGGACCGGATCGACGGCCTCGAGTACGACAACCTCTTCATCTTCGACGAGGTCGGCTGGAACTTCGAGCCGTCGGAGATCTGCGCGGCGTTCGGCTTGGTGCAGCTGCGCAAGCTTCCCGGGTAACCTCGCGCGACGGCAGCGCAACTTCGCGCTGCTGTCGGAGTACTTCGCCACTACGCCCGACGTGTTCGTGCTGCCGCGCACGCTCGAGGGGCTCGAGACCGGCTGGCACATGTTCCCGATCCTCATCCGCCCGGAGTCGGGCGTGCGGCGCGCCGAGTTCCAGCAGCACATGGAGTCGCACGGCGTCGACACCCGCATGGTGTGGACCGGCAACGCGCTCCGCCAGCCCGCGTTCGCCGAGGTCCCGCACCGCGCCGCGCCCGGCGGCTACCCCAACGCCGACCGCGTGATGGAGCAGGGCCTCGTCCTGCCCTCGAACCACGGCCTCGATGACGACGACGTCGCCTACATCTGCGAAACCGTCGAAGAGTTCCTTGGTGGGAGCCGGTAGGGAGGACGCATCAACGCGTCTTCTCGCCGACGAGCGAGAACGAGTTGACGTACATGATGCGCAGCGCGGGGTGGACGGCCCATGCTTCGCACTCGGGCGTGCCCCACTTGCCGATGCGGGCCTCGACCATCGGCCGCATCCGCTTGAACGTGACCTCGGCGTCGGGGTCGTCGAACTCGTAGAAGTGCAGGTAGCGCGGGTCGCCCTTGGTCGCGTTCTCGTACGGCGTGATCATCGTGTAGCCGGGGACACCCGCCTCCACGATGTAGTTCAGGTGCACGAAGTCACCCCAGTCGCGCAGCGACTGGGCTTCGGCAGGCGTCGACGGGCTGATCAGCACCAGCGAGAGCGACACGGTCGGCTTCCCGGTGAGGCGACCCTGGCCCGGGCGGGGAGTGCGCAGGAAGTGGTGACCGGTGATGCCGTCGGCGGCGGGTGGAACCGCGAACGACGGGTCGCATTCGTAGACGCCGAGCGTGTCGAACTCGGGAAGCTCGCGCGGGAGGTCGGGCCGGTCGCGGTAGACGTTGCGCCACCACGTGGCTCGCTCCACACCTGGAAGCGCGAGCACCTCCTCGACCCGCCCGCCTGCGTAGTCGTCGGGGGCCGTTGCGGTCATCTCGAGGTACAGAACGGGAGTCAGTCGGTCTTCCATGGGCGCGAATCCTACGACCGCCCGCCGGACGTTGCTCGGTTGCGCCTCAGTGCGACGGGGGGCTCGTGATCCCTCGGTCGACGTCGTCGAGGGTGTGCGCGACCAGCGTGACGCCACCCAGCATGCCGAAGAGCACCGCGGCCACGATGCCGAGGATGGCGCCGAGCCCCACGATCACGTACCACTCGGTCTGGCCACCGATCGCCAGGGCCAAGAGGGCCATGAAGAACAGCATGCCGACCGGGATCCCGATGGCAACCGACTTGGCGATCGTGCGCATGAGCGTGCGTTCGGCGCTCCGCTCGGCGGCCAGTGACGCCTCGAAGCTGTCGAGCGATCGTTCACCCTCGCGGGGGACCAGTTCACTGCTCATGCCGGCCATGTTGCCACGATCGCACGTCCGGCTACGTGCTCGGGGTGAGCACAACGGGGAGCGAGCGGTGGCCGTTCGCCCAGAACACGGGGTTCGGGTCGGCCACGTAGTCGTCGGCGAGGCGCAGGGTGCCGACGCGTTCGCAGATCTCGTCGATGACGGCGGCGGCTTCGAGTCGGGCCAGCGACGCCCCCGGGCAGACGTGCGGGCCGGTTCCGAACGCGAGGTGCTCGCGCATGCGCGTGCGGTCGAGACGGAACTGGGTGGGATCGTCGTAGACGGCCTCGTCGCGGTTCGCCGACGCGAGCCCGAAGACCACGCGATCGCCGACGTGCAGCGGACAACCCTCGATCTGGGTCTCGACGAGGACCGAGCGCGCGAGCACCTGCACGGGCGCATCGAGCCGGAGCGACTCCTCGACGAACGGCCGGATCAGCTCCCGCTGCCGGCGGATCTGCTCGAACAGGTCGGGTCGCGTCGCGAGCACGTGGCAACAGTTGCCGATGAGATTCCTGGTGGTCTCGTTGCCCGCCACGATGAGGAACATGATCTGGGTGCGGACGGCGCGGTCGGAGAGACAGTCACCGTCGATGTCCGTGTCGAGAAAGCGGCTCACGACATCGTCGGGTGGGTCGTCCATCGCCCGATGGTCGTCGATCAGGTTCTGCACGAAGCGAGCGAACTCCGGATGAGCGTCGGACAGTGATCCGGTGCCCTGCGCGTTCTGGGCTTCGAGGAGCTCGTCGGACCAGGTGCGGAACCGATTCTCGAACTCATCGGGAACGCCGAGCAGGTGGGCGATCACGGTCGCCGGCAGCGGGTCGAACACCTCGACGAGGTCGACGGTTCCCGCGTGCGAACGGTCAACGGCGCGCACGACGAGCTCGCGCGCGCGTTCCCGGATGAACGGTTCGTTCTGCATCGTCCGGTGTGCGGCGACGACGGTGTTGATCACCCGGCGGATTCGCCCGTGACGCGGTTCGGGGATCGCCGAGATCATCACGTCGTCCTCGTCGAGCGCGCTCGTGTCCATGAAGGAACCGACGAACTTCTCCACGTCCTGGAGCCCGGTCGAGACTCCCGCAGCCGTCGCGATGTAGTAACCGGCCGGGGTCTCGACGATCCCACCCGACGCACGGACCTGCGCCATTGCGGCGTAGCGATCGTCGGAGCTGGGCGCGTACGGGTCGAATTGGTCGCTCATGCTGTGTCGGCACGCTACCGCGGTCCTGCGCGATGCTTCCCGGGTGACGGCAACGCTGGACTGGTACGGCTGCGCGACCTTCCGGCTGACGGTCGGTGACCTCGTGGTGTTCCTCGATGCCTACATCGACCGCGCGCCGGACGCTCCGGGCACCGGCCTCACCGCCGACGACGTCGACCGCGCCGACTGGATCCTCGTCGGGCACTCGCACTTCGATCACCTGTGGGGTGCGGAGCGGATCGCTCGGAACACTGGGGCGACGATCGTCGGGTCCTACGAGTCGGTTCGCGTGATGGCCGAGCAGGGTGTGCCCGTCCAGCAGCTGATGCCGGTCGCGGGCGGCGAGCCGATTCGCCTGTCGGACGACGTGATGGTGAACGTCTACCCGTCCCAGCACTCGTGCGTCTGGACCAAATCAGGAGGGATGTTCGAAGCCGACGCGGTGTGCCTCGGCGATCTCGGGGTGACCCACCAGGAGCGCCTCGCCCGCTTCGGCGACATGCGAGGCCTGATGGCCGGGTCGCTGTCGCCGGGGGCCGTCGAGCATCTCATGGTGTCGCAGCAGGACGCCCGTGGCGACGGCGGCGCGCTCGTGTTCATGATCGACACGCCCGAGGGGACGCTCCTCTACCAGGACACGTCGGGGCACTGGAGCGGGATCCTGCACGACCTGCGGCCCGACGTGGCGATCCTCGCCGCCGCCGGGCGCGGCAACGTCGACGGTGAGCCGGTGCAGGGCTCTCTCGCCGGCTTCGTCGCGCGGCAGGTGTCGCTCGTGCGGGCCCCGAAGGTGATCTTGTCGCACCACGACGACTGGCTCCCCGGATTCTCCACCGCGATCGACGTGAAACGCGTGCGTGAGGCGATCGCGTTGGAGGCGCCGCGCACCACGCTGGCCGAACTCGACTACCTCGATGGCCACAAAGTGTTCGCGTGAGGAGGACACCGCAGTGACACAACCAAGTGGGGGTCTCGAGGGCTACGGCGCGCTCGTCACCGGCGGTGGTACCGGAATCGGGCGAGCGTGCGCGGCGCGCCTCGCGGCCGACGGTGCGGCCGTCACCATCGTCGGGCGCACGGAGTCGCGCCTCGTCGACGCGGCGAAGGTGATCGCAGACGCGGCCGGCCACGGCGGCCGTGTGCAGTACATCACTGCCGACGTGACCGACGAGGACAGCGTGAAGGCGGCGGTCGAGTTCGCGTGCGCACCCACCGGCGGGCTCGATTCCGTCGTCGCCAATGCCGGTGGCGGCGGTGGCATGGCGCCTCCGCACCTGCAGGACGTCGCGGAATTCACGCGGGTGCTGCACCTGAACGTGTTGGGCACGCTGCTCTCGATGAAGCACACGGTTCCGCATCTCGTGAAGTCGGGACGCGGATCGTTCGTGGGCATGTCGTCGATCGCCGGCGAGGTCACGCACCTCTGGTTCGGCGCGTACCCGGTGGGCAAGGCCGGCCTCGAAGCCCTCGTGCGGAACGCGGCCGACGAGTACGGACCCACCGGCGTGCGCTTCAACGCGATTCGGCCCGGCTTCATCTCCACCGAGATCATGGAGGGCATCCCGAGGGACGGGCCCGTCTACGAGAGCTACCTCGTGAACACGCCGATGGCAGAGAGCCGCGCTGCAGGTGTCGGCGAACCCGAGGACGTCGCCGCGCTCGCGCGGTTCCTCGTGGGCGAGGACTCGAGATGGATCACCGGCCAGATCATCGACGTCGACGGTGGGCACCACCTCCGGCGCGGCCCCGACTTCACCGCGTTCATCGAGCCGGGCCTCGGACGTGACGTGATGCTCGCTCGGAAGCCGCTCGGGTCGTGACGGCCGAGGCGGCGGATCGCTCCATCGACCTCCTCGACGGCGATCTCTACATCAGCGACCCGTACCCCACGTACGCGTGGCTCCGCGAGCACGCGCCCGTCTACTGGGACGCGGTGAACGAGCTGTGGGGCATCTCACGGTACGACGACATCCTCGAGATCGAGAAGGCGAAGGACATCTTCATCAGCTCCGATCGGGAGAAGGGAGGGTACCGCCCCAACCTGCCCGCCGATCCGGCGATGATCGGCATCGACGATCCGCTCCACACGCAACGTCGCAAGCTCGTCGCGCGGCGCTTCACGCCGAAGGCGGTGACCCGCTGGGAAGACCATGTGCGCGAGACGGTCACCGCGTTGCTCGACGCGGTCGCCGAGCGCGGCGAAGCGGAGATCGTGTACGAGCTCGCGGCGCCGCTCCCGGCAATGATGATCGGCGACCTCCTCGGGTTCCCGAACGAGATGTGGCCGAAGCTGATGGACTGGTCGGAGCGCACCATCCTCGGCGGCGGCGGCCCTCGGTACGCGACCGACGACGTCATCGTGGCCGCGGCCGAGTTCTACACCGCGTGCGGCGAGCTGTACGCAGAGAAGCGCGCGTGCCCGGTCGACGACATCATGAGCATCTGGACGGGGGCGAGCATCGACGGACAACCGCTCGACGTCCACACCGTGCTGTCCGACTGCCTGCTCGTGCTCGACGGCGGCGCGGAGACCACGCGCACGGTGATCGCCCGCACGATGCTCGAGCTGGTGGCGCGTCCCGAGCAGTGGCAGCTGCTCAAGGACGGCGCCGACCTGACGGTCGCGACCGAGGAGTTCATCCGCTGGGTCACGCCGATTCACAACATGTGCCGGGTGGCCAACCGCGACTACGAGATGCACGGCACCACGATCCGCAAGGGTCAGCAGGTGGTGCTCATGTACCCGTCGGCCAACCGTGATCCCGCTCATTTCGACGACCCCGAGCGCTTCGACGTGACCCGGCAGCCCAATCACCACATCGCCTTCGGCTTCGGCACGCACTTCTGCCTCGGCGCGGCACTGGCCCGGCTCGAGATCCGGGTGTTCTTCGAGGAGCTCGTCGGTCGAGTCCGGTCGCTGCGGGTGAAGCCCGGCACCGAGATCGAGGAGATCCCCAACGCCTTCGTGTTCGGCCTCAAGCGCGCGATCATGGAACTCGACTTCGTCTGACCAGTTCACCCTGATTGGGAGCCCGCATGTACGACCTGAAGATCACCGGCGGCACGATCGTCGACGGCACCGGCGCCGACCGATTCGACGGTGATGTCGCGGTGAAGGACGGCGTGATCGTCGCGGTCGCGCGCGGCGCGCTCGACGGCGAAGCCGCGGAGACCATCGACGCGACCGGGATGCTCGTCACGCCCGGGTTCGTCGACGTGCACACGCACTACGACGGTCAGGCCACGTGGGACCCGATCCTCGAGCCGTCGTCGGGTCACGGCGTCACCACGATCGTCGCGGGCAACTGCGGCGTCGGCTTCGCGCCCGTACGCCCCGGTTCCGAGCAGTGGCTCATCGGGCTGATGGAAGGCGTCGAGGACATCCCCGGTACGGCGTTGAGCGAGGGGATGGACTGGAGCTGGGAGACGTTCCCCCAGTACCTCGACGCGCTCGACCGCCGCACGTTCGCGATCGACGTCGGCGTGCAGGTGTCGCACGGCGCGGTGCGCGCCTATTCGATGGGCGAGCGCGGCGCGGCGAACGAACCGGCCACTCCCGACGACATCGCGGCGATGGCCGTCATCGTGCGTGAGGCGGTGGAGGCCGGCGCGCTCGGCTTCTCGACGTCGCGCACGCTGGGCCACCGGGCGATGGACGGGCGTCCGGTGCCGGGCACGTTCGCCGCCGAGGACGAGCTCTTCGCGCTCGGGCGCGGCATGGCTGCCGGCGGCCGGGCGGTCTTCGAGCTCGCGCCGATGGGCGCGGCGGGCGAGGACATCGTGGCCCCGAAGATCGAGATCGACTGGATGTGCCGGCTCGCCGACGCGATCGGCATGCCGGTGTCGTTCGCGCTCGAGCAGGTGCAGGCCGCGCCCGACCTCTGGCGTGAGCTGATGGACGAGTCGATCCGCGCCACCGATGCGGGTGCGCCGGTGTACCCGCAGGTCGCGGCGCGGCCCTTCGGGATGCTGCTCGGGTTCCCGAGCCGTCACGCCTTCTCTCGCCGGCCCACGTACCGCGCACTCCGAGACACGCTCCCGCGCGAAGAGCTCGCGGCCGAGCTCGCCAAGCCCGACGTGCGCGCGGCGATCCTCGCCGAGCGCGACCTTCCGCCCGACCCGACCGCACTGTTCGAAGGGTTGGGCGCGCTGATGCAGTCGTCGCTCGACCGGATCTACTCGCTCGGCGACCCGCCCGACTACGAGCCCACCGCCGATCGCACGATCGCGGCGATCGCGGCCGCCGCCGGGGTCGACCCGCTCGAGAAGCTCTACGACGTGATGCTCGAGCACGACGCGCAACACCTGCTCATGCTCCCGTTCTTCAACTACGTCGACCGCAACCACGACGCGATCCGCGAGATGCTCCTGCATCCCGCCGGTGTGTCGGGTCTGTCCGACGGCGGCGCGCACTGCCTCCTGATCTGTGACGCGTCGATCCCCACCTTCATGCTCACGCACTGGGCGCGCGACCGCTACCGCGGCGCGCAAGCTCCCGCTCGAGTACGTGGTGAAGAAGCAGACCACCGACACCGCCGCGCTGTTCGGGCTCGGCGACCGTGGCTCGATCGAGGTGGGCAAGAAGGCCGACTTCAACGTGATCGACTTCGACAAGCTCACGCTCCACATGCCGCGTATGGCCTACGACCTCCCTGCCGGTGGTGCACGCCTGTTGCAGGGTGCGAGCGGCTACGTCGCCACCATCGTGAGCGGCGAGGTCACCCGTCGCGACGGCGTCGACACCGGCGCCCGGCCGGGCCACTTGATCCGCAGCGCGCGATAGGCCGAGCTACAGCGCGAGCGGCGCGATGGTGGCGACCGTTTGCGGATCGGTACGCCACACGTCGGAGCAGTCGACGTACACCTCGATCGTGTTTCCGTCGGGATCGTCGAAGTAGATGCTCTGGGTCACCGTGTGGTCCGCGAGCATCCCGATCTCCACCCCGCTCGCCTCGAGGTGCGCCTTCGCCTGACGGAGGTCGTCGGTCGAGTCGCCGACCTTGAAGGCGACGTGGGCGAGGCCCGGGCTGTCTGCAGGCGCCGGCGGTGCGTCGGGCCCGACGGCCATGATCGCGAAGTCGTGATGGTTGCCGAGCGTGAAGAACGTCATCGGCGGCGCATCCATGCGCGCCGCGACCGAAAGCCCGAGAACCTCCGTGTAGAAGCGCTCCGACGCCTCACGGTCGCGGACTTGGAGCACGACGTGTCCCAGCTGCTGGATTTCCATGACCGACCCCTCTCGTGAACCACATGATGCCTGGTTCTCGGGCATGACGGTACTGTGCGCCCGACCAACGAGGGGGCCCGAACTTGCATCCGAACGACGAGTTCCATCCGCCCACGAACGACGACCCGTACTGGAGCGAGACCAACTGGTTCGCGTTCGGGGTGCCCGACCGCAAGCTGTCGGGCTGGCTGTACCCGTTCTTCCGCCCGTCGCTCGGCGTGTGCTCCGCGGCCGTGCTCCTGTGGGACCACCAGGGCGACCAGACCTGGAACTGCCGCTACTACAAGCAGTTCTGGCACCTCCCGATGCCCGACGGCCCGCTCTCCGACTTCACGCTCGCCAACGGCCTGCGCTACCGCTGCACCGACGACGAGATGGTGTACCAGCTCAGCTACCACGACCCCGACGGTGACGAGATCTCGATCTCGTTGACGTTCACCGGGATCATGCCGCCGCTCGCCACCGCGAACGCAGGGCCGGCGGGCGGCCATCTCGACCAGGTCGGGCGCTTCGAGGGCGCGATCAAGCTGCGCGGGGAGACGATCCCGGTGAACTCCTACGGCGCGCACGACCGGTCGTGGGGGAGCCGCTCGCAGTTCTCGCAGTACCTCATGTCGGCGGGGGACTTCAAAGCCTCCGAATCGCCGTACTTCTTCGCGGCATCCGAGAACGTGGCGTTCCAGGGCATCGCGGCGAACGTCACGCCCGAGTACCCGCTGCTCATGGGCTTCTTCATGCGCGACAACGACGTCGTGCGTCTGAAGAGCGGGAACCGCGAGGTACTCGAGCGCGACGCGAACACCGGCGCGCCCGTCCGTGTGCGGGTCACGGCGGTCGACGACCACGGGCACGAACTGCACGCGGAGGGCGAGTGCGTGAACCGGCTGATGGTCTTCCTCAACGAGAACCTGTGCGGGTGGAACTCACTCGTGCGCTGGAACATCGACGGCGTCGAGGCATGGGGCGAGCACCACGACAACTTCAGCGCGCACGGCATGCGTCGCTTCGCCCGCTCCCGGATGTTCGGCGAGAGCTGAAGACATGGGTGCCGTCCGGATGCTGACGGCGTTCGAGATCCGGCGGCGGTGGCGGCGCGTCGCGGTGCTCACGTTGCTGGTCGGGGTGGTTGGTGCACTCGTGCTGTCGACCGTTGCCGGCGCTCGCCGTTCGGAGTCGGCGCTGGCGCGGTTCAACGCGTCCAGCCGAACTGCGGACCTCGAGCTGACCGTTGGCGAACCGCGCAGCGTTCACCGGCGCCGGTCTCGACCCGCTCCTGAGGCGCACGGACACGAACAACGGCTCCTCCTATCTCATCGCGCGAGTCGCCCCCGGCGCCAAGCTCTCGACTGTTGAACAACGCGTCGCCGCGATCCCCCAGGTCGAACGACCCTTCGGACCCTCGGTCCCCGTCGAGGTCGACCGCCTCCGCAAGGTCAAATGGCTCACGGCAACCCTGGCCGCGCTCCTCGCCGTGCTCGCGCTCCTCGCAGTAGGACACGCGCTCGTCACCAGCGTTCGGCGTCGTCGTCGCGAACTCGCCGTGCTCAAGACGCTGGGCTTCGACCGCCGCCAGATACGCGCCGCTGTCGCCTGGCAAGCAACGACCCTCGCGAGCATCGGGCTCATCGTCGGCATCCCCGCCGGCGTCATCATCGGCAGCCTCGTCTGGCGCCAAGTGGCAGACGGCCTCGGCGTTTCGACGATCCCGCCGATCCCGGTGCACGCGCTCCTCGTCACGATTCCCTGCGCGCTCGCCGCCGTGAACCTCATCGCGTTGCTCCCCGCACGGGCAGCTGCGCAGACCAGACCCGCCGTCGCCCTGCGATCAGAATGACCCGGCTCGGCGGCGCTCCAGAAATGCTCGTCAGGCCATCAACGCGCCGAAGTCGAGCTGGCCCATCGCCATGCCTGCGTTGAAGCCGAGGTCGACGTTGAGGTTCACGCCGTTCACGAATCCCGAAGCGTCGCTACCGAGGAACGCGAGCACCATGGCGATGTCGCGCGGCTGCGCGACGCGACCGCTCTGCTCGATGCACCAGTCGATGGTCTTCTCGCTCATGGTCTCCTTGAAGTCGGGGAGGAGCGGCGTGTCGATCGGCGACGGGCACACGCTGTTGATGCGCATGCCATGTTCTTGCGCCGCCCTCGCCGACATCATCGTGTAGACCTGCATGAACTCCTTCGACACCGAGTAGGCGTCGGCGAACAGGTCGGGGTGGGCATCGATCCACGCGAGCGACGCGTCCCAGCCGTCGACCGCGAGCAATTCCTGGATCTCGGCAAGGTGCGTGGCCCACTGGCCGCCGGCGATCGACGCGGTGATCGCCACCGCGCTTCCTTCCTGCATCTTGGGTGCCAGTCCCTCGGTCAGGCGCCGCACCGCCAGGTAGTTCACCGCCATCACCGTGTTCACGGGCATGGTGCCCGCGACGCCCGCGTTGTTGAACAGCACGTGCACCGGTCCGTTGATCGCGGCAATGGCGGCGTCGACCGCGGCCTCGCGGCTGAGGTCGGTCTGGATGAACGTGCTCGCCGGACCGGATGGTTCCTTCACGTCGATCACGGTGATGTGATCGGCGCCGAGGGCGTCGAGCAGCTCCAGGAGGGCGGCACCCACCCCCGAGTACGCGCCGGTGAGCACGACGCGCTTGCCTTCATAGCTGAACGGATTCGCCATCAGTCGATGTCCTTCCAGTACGTGCCGGCGAGCATGCGCTCGATGGCATCGCGGTTCATCATCAAGTCGTCGGGATCGTCGGGCACCGGCGCTTCCGCGAAGAACGCGGAGCGACGGCCGATCCGCGCCGAGATCATCCCGTAGCGGGTCGCGTTCCACAAGGCATAGAACTCGAAGTCGCGCGGTGAGTAGCCGGTGGTGCGCTCGTACTCCGTGAGCGCGTCGCTCGGTCGCATGAAGTGTGGCATCCCCGCTCCCGCGCCACCGCCGTAGCGCTGCACCGCGTCCTGGAACATCCAGTGGATGTAGACGCAGTAGGACAGGTCGAGCTCCCTCGGCGAGAGGGCCGCCATCTCCCAGTCGAGCACCGCGATCGGTTGGAAGTCGCGATACATCACGTTGCCGATCCGCGCGTCGCCCCAGTTGAACACCGCGGTGCTCTCCTGCGAAGGCCAGCTGTCGTGGATCCGCGCGAGCGCGCGCTCCAGCAGCGGCGACCGGAGCCCGTCGGCGACGATCCAGTCGTAGTACGCGGTCCAGTCGCCGACGTGACGGCCGAACGCGGTGGGCTCGGGCCGGTCCAGGTCGAGGAACGGGAACTTCTCCTCCGGCGCGTCGATCCCGTGGAGTTCGGCGATGACGCCGATGGTCGCGTTCTGGACCTCGGCCTGCTGCTCGCGAGTGGCGTCGAAGAGCCAATTGCCGCCGAACGGGTAGGGCATGAGATCGGGGGGAACGATGCCGTAGCGCTTCTCCATCACGAAGAACGGCGCGCCGAGGACGCTCGTGTCACGCTCGAGCCAGTGCACCCGGGGAACCGGGACCGACGTGTGCAACGCGACCTGCCGCATGATCTGGAATTGGCCCTCGAGGTCGTACTCGCGGAACACGGGCACGTTCGCGGGGTCGGGCGCGACGCGTGCCACGAGCGGCTCGGTGCGCTCCGTGCCTTCCTCGTCGAAGACGGCGTCGAAGAGCAGCGTCTCGGTCGACATGCCGTTGGTGGCCGGAATGTCGAGCTGCGGGATCCGGACGCTGCGCGCGTCGGGGCGCGCGCCGCCAACCACGACTCCAGCGCGCGGCGGGTGCTCTCGAGGTCGCGGGTGAAGGTCTGCGGGCGGGCGGTGGTCCCGGGCGGTCCGTCGACCGCCTGCTCGTCGGAATCGGGCTCGTCTGCCATCGCGCCGACCCTACCGCGGCGGGCTTTCAGGGGTCGATGCCGAGGCGCTGCGTGGGCTCGAACGGACCGGTCGCGCGGCTGTCGCTCAACGTGAGACCGTCGAGCAACGCGTTGCGGAGGTTTCGGGGATCGATCACGTCGTCGTACGACATCGAGTTCGCGCTGCGGTACGAGGCAGACGCCTGCGCCGCTTCCGCGCGCGCGAGCGCTTCGTCGTCGAGCTTGGCGGACTCCGCGCCACTTGCGGCGGGAGCGCGCCCAGCGTGACGGCCGGGAACGCGAGCGAGATGGTCTGCCCGTCGAAGGGGTTCATCGCCATCACCGACGAGCCGAACCCGAACGCCTTCCGTACCGTCACGTGCAGCTTCGGCACGCGCAGCCGGTGCTGGGCCACGAACATGCGGGCTACGTAACGGAGCGCCCCGGAGCGTTCGGCTGCCGTGCCGCTCAGCACGCCGGGGTTGTCGGCGAGGAACACCATCGGGAGATGGAACGCACCGGCAACGTCGCAGAAGTGCGCCGCCTTCTCGGCCGCGTCGCTGTCGACCGTCCCGGCGAGCACCGACGGGTCGTTGGCGACGACTCCGACGCTCCGGCCGCCCAGCCGCGCGAGCGCGGTGATCAGCGACGGACCGAAGCGCGGCTGGATCTCGAAGTAGCTGTCACGGTCGATGAGGCGCTCCACGACGTCGCGCATGGAGTACGGGAGCCGTGGGTTCGGCGGGATGATCTCGAGGATGTCGTCGAGCACGCGAGGACCCGTGTCGGGGCCCTCGCGACGACGCGGCGGCGCCTCCCACGCGCTGCGCGGCAGGTACGAGAGGTAGTGGCGCGCCAGCATGATGGCTTCCTCGTCGTCCTTCGCGAGGTTGTGCACGACGCCCGACATCTCGACGTGCACCTGCGGCCCACCGAGCTCCTCCTTCGTGACGTCTTCGCCGATCGCGGCCTTCACGAGCGGCGGCCCGGCCGTGAACAGCGACGCCGCCTCGGTCATCACCACGAAGTCCGACAACGGCGCGGTGAGCGCACCGTGCCCCGCCGACGGGCCGAGCACGAGGCACACCATCGGCACGAACCCCGACAACTCGGCGAGCGCCTGCAGGTCGTTCGGCCGGCGGCCGGCGGGCGCGTTCGTGAGCCGATGACCGGCACCCTCGAGCATGAACACGAGGGGCACGCGTTCCTGGCGCGCGAGCTGGCACATCCGGTAGCGCTTGTCCGACGCGCCGTTGCCGATCGAACCGCCGAGCGTGGTGAAGTCCTCGGCTGCGCCGAGCGCGGGCCGCCTGTCGATCATGCCCATCCCCGCGACCAGGCCGTCGGCCGCCGCGGGCGGCGCGCCCGGCTCGGTGATTCCGCCCGTGAACGCGCCGAGCTCACGGAACGTCCCCGCGTCGAACAGCCGGTCGAGTCGCTGCCGCGCGTCGAGCTCTCCGCGCGCGTGATGACGAGCCACGCGCTCCGGTCCGCCCATCGCCTGCGCCTCCGCGCGCCGGCGCTCGAGGTCGGCGAGGATCGGTGCCCAGTCGCCCGTCACCGGCTCATCGGTCACGGGTGCGTCTCGAGAAGATCGGCCATCAGCTCGAGCGCTTCGGTCTGGTCCGTCGTGACGGTCAGGCCGGTGATACCGCAGCTCGTCCACGGTTCGAGCCGCTCACGGATGCGCTTCGTCGTTCCGTACAACCCGCCTTCGTCGACGTACTCGTCGGGCACCGCGGCGATGGCCTCCTCGCGTTTGCCCGCGAGGAACAGCTCCTGGATGCGGTTCGCGGCATCGCCGTAGCCGCGCCGTGTCATCGCGTCCTTGTGGAAGTTCTGGTCGCGCGAGCCCATGCCGCCAACGTAGAAGGCGAGCTGCGGCTTCGCGGCGGCGATGACCGCGCCGACGTCGTCGGTGATCCGCACGCTGCAGCCGGACTGGATCTCCAGCGTGGCGAGCGAGCGGCCGGATCGTGCCGCACCGAGTTCGAGGGTTGGCCGGTACGTGTGTGCGTTCGACGGCGTGAGGCCCATGGGCAGCCAGCCGTCGGCCACCTCGGCGGTGAGCGCGACGTTGGCAGGCCCGCCGGCTGCGATGAAGATCGGTGTGTCGGGGTTGGTGTGGAGGATCGACTTGAGCGGCTTCCCCACACCCGTCGCGTCCCGGCCCGCGATAGGGGAGCGAGATGGCGGCGCCGTCGTACGCGACCGGCCCCTCGCGTGCGAAGACCTGTCGCATGATCGCGACCGTGTCGCGCGTGCGGGCGATCGGCTTGGCCCACGGTGACCCGTACCAGCCCTCGACGATCTGAGGCCCCGACAATCCGAGACCCACGATCACGCGGCCGGGTCCGGCGAGGGCCTCGATGGTGGAGAACGCCATCGCGGTGGCGGTGGGGGTGCGCGCCCCGAGCTGCACGACGGCGGTGGCGAGCTTGATGCGGTCGGTGACGGCGGCGAGGTACGCGAGCGGGGTGAGCGCGTCGGCGCCGTACGCCTCGCTCGACCAGACGGAGTCGTAGCCGAGGTCTTCGGCGAGCTTCACGCGCTCGACCGGCACCGCGAGGTTCGCGCCCGACCACGCGCCGAGCATCATTCCCAGCTTCACGGGCCGCACGATCCCACCCCCCACGAACTGGCGTCAACAAAGGGTGCTATACCCCCTCTGCTGACGCCGGTTCGTGGCAGGGAGATCGGGAGGCCGCGCATGACGATGTCGTTGCAGGAGATCTCGGACCGGCTCGAGATCCAAGAGCTGTTGGTCGACTACACGCAGGCGATCGACCGGCGACAGTGGGACGGCCTGGACGACGTCTTCACCGCCGACGCGTTCATCGACTACTCGGAGACCGGTGGGAGCGTCGGGCGATCTCCGGTCGACCAAGGAGTTCCTCGCGCAGGCGATGCCGATGTTCAAGTCGTTCCAGCACATGGTGGGCACGAGCAAGATCGTCGTCGACGGTGATTCGGCCACGGCCACGTCGATCTTGCACAACCCGATGGTGCTCGAGCAGATGGACGGCCCGCCCCGCACGTTCTTCGTCGGCGTCTGGTATCACGACAAGCTCGTCCGAACCTCCGACGGCTGGCGGATCAAGGAGCGAGTCGAGGAGCTCTGCTACTTCCACAATGCGCCGGAGGGGATGGCTCCCCCGGGGGCCTAGAGAGGCGGATGCCGATGCGCAACCGCGTCACCGAGCTGCTCGGGGTCGACTACCCGATCATCCAGGCACCGATGGGCTACATCGCGCGGGCGCAGCTCGCGTCGGCGGTGTCGAACGCGGGCGCGCTCGGGATCATCGAGACGTCGTCGGGTCAGCTCGACCAGGTGCGCGACGAGATCGCCAAGATGCGCGACCTCACCGACAAGCCGTTCGGCGTGAACATCGCGCAGCTGTTCGTGCGCGATCCCGCGCATCGTCGACTTCGTGCACGACCAGGGCGTGCGCTTCGTCACCACGTCGGCCGGCGACCCGACCGTGTTCACCGGCACGCTGCACGACGCCGGGATCACCGTGTTCCACGTCGTGCCGACCCTGCGCTCGGCGTTGAAGGCGATCGACGCCGGTGTCGACGGCATCGTCGTCGAGGGCGGCGAGGGCGGCGGGTTCAAGGCGCGCGCGACGTCGTCGTCGATGGTGCTGCTCCCGTTGGTGTGCTCCGCAGGTCGACGTGCCCGTGATCGCGGCCGGTGGCGTCTGCGACGGCCGGTCGATGGCGGCCGCGTTCGTGCTCGGCGCCGAGGGCGTGCAGATGGGCACGCGCATGGTGTCCGCCGCGGAGTCGCCCGTGCACGACAACTACAAGAAGCTCATCGTCGACACCGCCGACACGGGCACGGTGTTCCTCAACCGCTTCCACAAGCCCGGCTTCCGCGTGCTCGCGACGCCGTACAGCGAGGCGCGCGAGGAGACGCACGACCCGGTGCCGATGGCCGGCGCTCGACAGACATGCTCGACCTCTACTTCGACGGCGAACCTCGACGCCGCGTTCGCGTTCGGCGGTCAGGTCGCCGGCCGCATCGACGAGATCAAGCCGGTCGCGGAGATCATCGAGCAGACGATCGCCGAGTTCCACGAGGCGATCGCTACGCTCGCGAACGCCTATGGCTCGTGACGCGACCGACACGCGGGAGACGCTGCTGCGAACCGCGCAGCAGATGTTCGCGCGTGACGGCATCTACCAGGTCCCGCTGAAGCGGATCGTCGAGTCTGCAGGGCAGCGCAACGCGTCGGCGCTGCACTACCACTTCGGTGGACGCGACGGTCTGCTGGTCGCGATCACGGCGCGCCACGACGGCGCGATCGAGGACGAACGGGCCGTCATGCTGGCCGAGCTGTCCCGCACCGGGAAGCTCGACGATCTCCGCTCGCTGGTCGAAGCGCTCGTGATCCCGTTCGCGCACAAGCTCGCGACGCCCGACGGGCGCGAGTACCTGCGCATCGTCGAGCAGCTCGTCGGGCTCTTCGACCTGTGGGACGTGGACATCGCCGGAGGTCCCACCGGCGCGCAGAAGGTCTTGCTCCATATCCAGAGCAGGCTCGGGCACCTGGCGCCGCCCGTGCGGCACGAGCGCGTCACGATCCTCCTCGCGCTCGTGTCCGAGACGCTGGCGATGCGTGCCCGCGCGCTCGAGGACGGCCCGGACCCGTCGCTCGGGCACGAAGCCTTCGTCGCCAACCTCGTCGACATGGCGGTGGGCGCGCTGTCGGCACCGGGCACCACATGAGCGCACCGCCCTACGTCGAAGGCCATGCGCTCCTCGAGGGGAAGGGTGTCCTGGTCACCGCCGCCGCGGGTACGGGGATCGGCTTCGCCACTGCGAAGCGCTGCGTCGAGGAGGGCGGACGTGTCGTGATCAGCGACAAGCACGAGCGGAGGCTCGGCGAGTCCGCCGCCGCACTCGGTGTGCTCGGAGTGCAGTGTGACGTCACGAGCGAAGACGACGTGCAGGCGCTGTTCGCGGCGGCCGTGGAGGAGCTCGGCGGCATCGACGTGCTCGTGAACAACGCCGGCATGGGCGGCACCGCGCAGCTGCACGAGATGACCGATGCGCAATGGTCGGTCGTCCTCGACGTCACGCTGAACGGCACGATGCGCTGCACACGCGCCGCGCTCCGTCACATGTACGAGCGGGGGAGCGGGGCGATCGTCAACAACGCGTCGGTGATGGGATGGCGTGCGCAGGCGGGCCAGGCGCACTACAGCGCGGCGAAGGCAGGCGTGATGGCGCTCACCCGCAGCGCAGCCATCGAAGCCGCGCCGCATGGCGTGCGCGTGAACGCGGTCGCGCCGAGTCTTGCCATGCACGAGAACCTCGCGAAGGTCACCACGGAGGAGTTGCTCGTCGAGCTCGCCACACGTGAGGCGTTCGGCCGCTGGGCCGAGCCATGGGAGGTCGCGAACGTGATCGTCTTCCTGGCATCCGACTACTCCGGCTACATGACGGGGGAGATCGTCTCCGTCTCCAGCCAGCACCCCTGACTCCGGGTCAGGGGGCGGCGGCTCCGAGGTACGGCGGGGGTTCGCCGCCACCGTGCGCGAGGATGTTGGCGCCCGTCACGTACGCGGCGAGGGATGACGCGAGGAACAGGCACACATCGCCGACGTCGGTGGGCACGGCCATCCGGCCCATCGGGATCGTCGCGCTCACCCGCGCGATGCCCTCCTCGTCGCCGTAGTACAGGTGCGACTGCTCGGTGCGGATCAACCCCACGCTGACGCAGTTGACGCGCACCTTCGGCGCCCACTCCATCGCCGCCGTCATCGTGAAGTTCACCAGCCCGGCTTTGGCGGCGCTGTAGACGGCGGAGGTCGGAGACGGCCTCAAGCCGCTCACGCTGCTGATGTTGATGATCGAGCCGCCATCGCCCTCCTGCATCCAATGATTCGCCCGCTGTGAGCAGTACACGGCCGCGAGGAGGTTGAGTGCGAGGACGCGCTCCGAGAAGCGCGGCGGCGCCGTGGTGGTGTCGGCCGGTGGAGCGCCACCCGCGTTGTTGACGAGCACATCGATGTGCCCGAGTTGCTCGACGACCGAGTCGATCGTCGCCCACGCAGCGTCGCCGTCGCGCAAGTCCGCAGAGAGGAACTTCCAGTCGCCGGGCAGGTCGTCGACCTCGTTGCGAGCGCACACCGCAACGGTCGCACCGACGTCGGCGAAACGCTGCGCGATCCCGCGTCCGACTCCGCGGGTGCCGCCGGTGACGAGGACGACCTTTCCTTCGTAGTTGAGTTCGATTGCCATCCCTCGCCCTCTCCGACGTTCGCGGGCCGCGGGTACGGTAGCTACTCGATGGGTCGTGATCTCGACGGCTTGGTGGCGGTGGTCACCGGCGCGAGCAAGGGTGGCATCGGCACCGCGATCGCGGAGCGGTTCGCGGCCGAGGGCGCGAAGGTCGCGATCGCGGCCCGCACCCGGTCCGGCCTCGAGCAGGCGCTCGCTCTCGTCGAGGCCGCGGGGTCAACCGGCGGCGTGTACGTCGTCGACCTCTCGCGGCCCGACGGCGGCCGCGAGACGCTCATCGCCGAGGTCGAACGTGACCTCGGGCCGGTCGACGTCATGGTCAACAACTCGGCGCTCGGCGGCTACAAGCCGTTCGAGGAGTGGACGATGGAGCAGCTCCAGAAGGTCCAGGAAGTGAACAACTGGTCGTCGTGGCTGTTCGCGCAACACGTGCTGCCCGGGATGCGCGAACGGCGACGCGGCGCGATCCTCAACATCAGCTCGCGGTCGGCGGAGCTGCCGCCGGGTCCGCCGTTCCCGCACAGCGCGCCGGCGCGGAGCGGCTCCGCGTACGGATCGACCAAGGCGATGCTCGATCGGTGGACGGTGAGCCTCGCGGTCGAGACGCACCGCCAGGGCATCCAGGTGAACGCCCTGTCACCCCAGCGGGCTGCGGCCACCGCCACGCTCGTGGGCAACGAGTGGTTCCCGCAGATCTACTTCGAACCGCTCGACACGATGGCGGAAGCGGCGCTGGCGCTCGTCGCGGGCGACCCCGACACTCTCACCGGCCGGGTCGCCTACAGCCTCGACCTGCTCACGGAGCTCGACCGTCCGGTGTACGACCTGCGTGGGGAGGAGCTCGTCGCAGGCTGGCAGCCCGCCGACCTGCCCGCGATCATCGCCGCCCAGGACGCGGAGAACGCGAAGCGCGACGCAGAAGCCGAGGCGAAGGCAACCGCGCAGTAGCCCATCGTGCTTGCACGGGTCGCCGGACGCGGTGACCGCGGGGAGTGTCGATCGCGTCGTCGTGGCGGACAACCGCTCGACCGATGGGACGCTCGACATCCTGTGCGACTTCGGCGAACCCGTCACGGTGTTGGAGGACCGTTGCCAGGGGCATTACCACGAAGAGAAGGTCACGCGACTCGGGCGAGCGGCGGCTCGGCAAGGTGCCCGCTGGGTGGTGCCCTTCGAGGGGACGAGTTGTGGTGCGCCGCCGGCGGCGTCGGTGAGCACTGGCGCAAGCTCGGCGAGATGGCGCCCGCTGAGCTCTCTTCGATTCGGCGCGCGTTGCTCGAGGACGGGACCCCGCTGCCGTCCGACTCCTGGGGCGTCGGAGGGCCTCTCACCGCGACGCCGCTCTAGGACGGTGTTGAACAAGGCGCTTTCGCGGGACGGGGTTGGTTCGTAGGCTGGTGTTGCGGGCCCAGGTTTATTGACGGACCGAAGAGCCGGTGTTTGAGGGTGAGAAGCCGGCCACCCTGGTGGCTTGATGCCGTTGGAGTGGTTCCCTCGTTGTCAGCTCCTGGGCCCGTTCTTTAGTGCAGCGCCCAGCCGGTGGGTCCGCGGGTGAGGCCGAGGTGGACGAGTCGGCGGAGGTTGATCGCGGCGATTCGGAGCGAGAGACCGAGTTGGTTGCGTTCGACGCCGCGGTAGCGGACGCGGCGGTGGCCGTGGGCGACGAGCCAGGCGATGGATCGTTCGACCATCGGCCGCCATCGGCGGTAATCGTCGGTGAAGTCGCCGTCGTGCCAGGCACGTCGAGCTTCGACGAGTTCGGCGTCGTGTTCGCGAATCTTGAGTGTGCGGCCGGTCTTCGCGGTCGTGCACTGATCGCGGAGCGGGCAGCCACCGTTGCAGTGACGTTGAAACGTTGCGCTGCCAGAATCAGTGATGGTAACGGTGTGACCAGCGGGACAGCGTGCGGTGCGCGCAGGGTGGTCGATGATGAAGTCGTCGCGGTCGAAGCCGCCGGGCACCGCTCGGCGCAGTGGGATCGCTTTGATGGCCTGGTGATGGCGCGCGCGTCGGAGCGCGGCGCGGACCTCTCCGGAGCCGTATGCCGAATCGGCGAGTACCTGCAGGCCGGGCTCCTCATCGGCGAGGAGCTCGACACCGGTCGGGCCGTCCGCGGCGTTGGCTGGCGTGATCGCGGCTGCGGTGATGAGCCCGGTTTCGGGTTCGACCGCGATGTGCGCCTTGTAACCATCGCGGTATTCGCTGACGCTCTTGTGCATGTGCCGCGGATCAGGATCGACGGTGGAGATCACGCGGTCCGGTGCGACCCGCTGCACGATCCGCCATGTCCCCTCATCGTCGCCGGGCTCGACATCTTGGCCCGCGACCAACGCCAACAGGCCGAGCGCGTCGGCCTCCTCGCCGGCGAGCGTGACATCCTTGAGCGCAGTGAGGATCACCAACGCGTCGTTGACCAGCCCGGTCACGAGCGCGTCTTTGGCGATCGGGTCGTCCCACGCGATCGCCGGTTTGCCCGCACGGTCGTAGTCATGTGCGGTGACCGTCACCGTCGCGGCCTGCCGGATGACGCGTCGGGCTCGACGGATCGCCGAGATCAACTGGGTCACCGTGTCTTGGGTCGCGACCGCATCGTCCAGCAATGTCGAGTCCAACGCCCGACGCGTCTTGGTCTTCAGCACGCCCGTCGCGTCGACGACTGCACGCACCGCGTCGAAGATCCGCTCCGGCTGTTCACTCGCCCGAAGTCGCGTCCGCCAATACGTCAGCACCGAGTAGTCGAAGCCCTCGTCGGTCAATGCCAGACCGGCTGCGACCTTCCAGGAGATCCGATCCCGCAACGCTCTGGCCGCGTCGCGATCCGACAAGCCATCCAATGCCTGCAACACCATCACCGTCGCGATGACATCCGCCGGGATCGAGGGCCGGCCCCGCCCCGACGGAAACAGGTCCGCGAACAACTCGTCAGGGAACAACTCCCGGCGATGATCCGCCAGGAACGCCTCCACACTGCCGTCCGGGACCAGCTGGCGGCACAACGCCCCGGCATCCAACAACTCGCGGTTCGGGTCGCTCTTGCCCTGCATCCCCCAATTCTGAAGAACTCAGAACAAAATCGCGAGCACCGCAGCCCTATTTCTTCAACACCGTCCTAGCGAGTGACCCGGGATCACCCGAGCTCGCGGCCGAGCAGCGCGTCGAGCGCGTCGAGCGCGGCGCGCGGATCCTCGCCGACGACGATGCCGTGCAGACCGAGGTGACGAGCCGCAACCACGTTTCCGTCGAAGTCGTCCAGGAACACCGCGTGCGACGGCTGGGTAACGCCGAGACGTTCGAGGGCGATGTGGTAGATCACCGGGTTCGGCTTGCGAACGCCAACGTGTGACGAGTCGACGATCGTGTCGAACAGCTCGTCGATCGGGAGCTGGCCCCGCCACGAATCGCCGTACTCGCGAATGTTGTTCGTGATGATGCCCGTGCGCAGACCCCGCGCTCGTACAGCACGTACAGAATCGACGACGATGCTGCGGTCGATCTCGTCGGAGCGCATCGCGGCGAACATCTCGCGCGCCTCGAATCGGAAACCCGCAGCCTCTGCGGCCACCGCGATCTCTGCGAGCGCGTCTGTGAACGGCACCTCGCCGCGCTCGAGCCGGTGCCACACATGGTCGCCGTCGGTGTCGTACGACCCGAACACGACTTCGAGAAGGACGGCAGGCTCCGCACCGACCGCGTGCGCATACTCGGTCGCGGCTCCGAAGGGCGACGGTGTGAACACGCCGCCGTAATCCCACAGCACCGCTTCGATCGTCATGCGGGACAGCACACTACGCTGCCGCCTCGTGGGGATCACTTCGCACGTCGACGAGCGGGGAGTCGCCGAGGTGATCGTCGACGCGCCGCCGGTCAACGCGCTCACGGTCGCCGGCTGGTTCGAGCTCGCCCGTGTGCTCCACGAGCTGGGTACCGACCGTGGGGTGCGCGTCGTGGTCCTCCGTGCCGAAGGCCGCGGGTTCAACGCCGGTGTCGACATCAAGGAGATGCAGAACACCGAGGGCTTCGACGCCTTGATCGGAGCCAACAAGGGCTGCTTCGCCGCCTTCGCCGCGGTGTACGACTGCCCGGTGCCTGTGATCGCCGCTGTCCACGGCTTCTGCGTCGGCGGCGGCATCGGCCTCGTGGGCAACGCCGACGTCATCGTCGCCAGCGACGACGCCTACTTCGGTCTTCCCGAGGTCGACCGCGGCGCGCTCGGTGCTGCCACCCACCTGTCGCGGCTCGTCCCCCAGCACAAGATGCGGGCGATGGTCTACACGAGCGCCACGGCTACCGCGGCCGAGCTCCACGCGTTCGGCTCCGTGCTGAAAGTGGTGTCGCGCGACGAGCTGCGCGCCGCAGCGTTCGAAGTGGCCGCGAGCATCGCCGAGAAGTCGCCCACGGTCATCCGGGCGGCGAAGGAGAGTCTCAACGGGATCGACCTGTGGGACGTGAAGCGCTCGTACCGTTTCGAGCAGGGCTTCACCTTCGAGCTCAACCTGTCCGGGGTGTCCGACGAGCTGCGCGATGCGTTCGTCGAGGGCCGCGACGCCGATACTCCCAACTGAGGCACGTTCAACTCGCGATGACCGACAAGCGCATCACCGAAGAAGATGTCGTCGCCGAGCTGCGCGACGGCATGACGATCGGCATCGGCGGCTGGGGGTCGCGCCGCAAGCCGATGAGCATCGTGCGCGCGATCGCCCGTTCCGACCTGCGCGATCTCACCGTCGTCAGCTACGGCGGGCCCGACGTCGGGCTGCTCTGCGCGACGGGCAAGGTGAGCAAGGTCGTCTACTCGTTCTGCTCGCTCGACTCGATCGCGCTCGAGCCCCACTTCCGGAAGGCCCGTCAGGCAGGCGCGGTCAGCACGCTGGAGCTCGACGAGGGCATGTTCCTGCTCGGCCTCCAGGCCGCGGCGTGGCGGGTGCCGTTCCTCCCGACGAGGGTCGGTCTCGGTTCCGACGTCGTCGCCCGCCAAGCCGAGATCCGCACCGTCATCTCGCCGTACGACGACGGCGAGGAGCTGGTCGCCGCGCCCGCGCTCAACCTCGACGTCGCCCTCGTGCACATGCACCGAGGCGACGCGCGCGGCAACGGCCAGTACCTGAACGTCGACCCGTACTTCGACGACCTCTTCTGCATGGCCGCGCCGCGCGCGTTCATGAGCGTCGAGCGGGTCGTGCCCACCGACGAGCTCGCGTCGAACGGCCCGATCCAGACCCTGAAGATCAACCGGTTGATGACCCACGGAGTCGTCGAGGCGCCGTACGGCGCGCACTTCACCGAGTGCGTCCCCGACTACGAGCGCGACGAGGCGTTCCAGCGCGAGTACGCGCTGCACCGCCCGAGATGCCGACGCGTGGGCCGCGTGGACCGAGAAGTACCTCGACTGCGGCGACCACGCCGAGTACCGGAAGGTGGTCGGGCTGTGACCGATGCGCCATTCCCCGCTGCCGACGTGTGCGTCGTGGCGATCGCCGACTGCTTCCGCGGCGACGGCGAGATCATGGCCAACCCGATCGGCACCATCCCGATGATCGGCGGTCGGCTCGCCCGCGTGGTGTTCGAGCCCGACCTCGTGATGACCGACGGCGAGGCGCTGCTCGTCGCCAATCCGATGCCGATCGGGGTCGACGACGCGGAGAAGGTCGTCGAAGCGTGGAACCCGTACCGCACGATGTTCGACGTCGTGTGGTCGGGACGCCGGCACGTGATGATGGGCGCGTCGCAGATCGACCCGTACGGCAACCAGAACTTCGCGTACATCGGCGAGTGGGGGCAGCCGAAGAGCCAGCTCCTCGGCATGCGCGGCGCTCCCGGCAACACGATCAACCACACCACGAGCTACTGGATCCCGAACCATTCGACACGGTGTTCGTGCCGAAGGTCGATGTCGTGTCCGGCGTGGGCTACGACCGCGCCGCAGAGCTCGGTGAGTGGGTGCGGGCGCATCACGAGATCCGTCGCGTCGTCACCAACCTCGCGGTGCTCGACTTCGCCACCGCCGATCACCGCATGCGCCTCGCGAGCGTGCATCCCGGAGTGTCCGTCGACGAGGTGGTCGAAGCCACCGGCTTCGAGCTCGCGATCGACGGCGACGTGCCCGAGAGTCGCGTGCCCACCGACGAGGAGCTCGCGGTGATCGAGCAGGTCGACCCCACCGGGCTTCGGCTCCAGGAGCTCCCGAGCTGATGCACGCGCGGCTGCACACCCGCCTGTGCGACCTGTTCGGCATCGGTGTGCCGATCGTGCAGACCGGCATGGGCTGGGTGGCGGGCCCGCGGCTCGTGTCGGCCACCGCCGAGGCCGGCGCGCTCGGCATCCTCGCCAGCGCCACCATGGACTTCCGGCAGCTCCAGAACGCGATCGCCGACGTCAAGACGCGTACGCCCCGACCCGTTCGGCGTGAACCTGCGCGCCGACGCCGCCGACGTCACCGACCGCGTCAAGCTGCTGATCAACGAGGGCGTGAAGGTGGCGAGCTTCGCCCAGGCGCCGCGTGAGGACCTGATCGAGGCGCTGCACGACGGGGGCGTGCTCGTGGTGCCGTCGATCGGCGCCAAGCGTCACGCCGAGAAGGTGCTCCAGTGGGGCGTCGACGCGGTGCTCGTGCAGGGCGGCGAGGGCGGTGGCCACACCGGGTCGGTGCCCACGAGCCTGCTGCTCCCGCAGGTCGTCGACGCGGTGCAGGGGGCCGTCCCCGTGATCGCGGCGGGTGGCTTCTTCGACGGCCGCGGGCTCGTCGCCGCGCTCGCCTACGGCGCCGACGGTATCGCGATGGGCACGCGCTTCCTGCTGACGGCCGACTCCGCGGTGCCCGACTCGGTGAAGCAGTACTACCTCGGCAAGGCGGTCACCGAGACCGTCGTCACGACGCAGGTCGACGGCGTGCCGCACCGCGTGCTGCACACCGAGCTCGTCGACGAGCTCGAGTCGACGCGCGGGCGCATCTGGGCGTTCCCGCGCGCGCTGCGCAACGCGTGGGAGTTCCGCCGCATGACCGGTGTCCCGCTGCGTGACATGGTCCGCGAGGGTCTCGCGATGCGGAAGTCGATGGGGCTCACGTGGACGCAGACGCTGATGGCCGCGAACACGCCGATGTTGCTGAAGGCCGCACTCGTCGACGGCAAGGTCGAATCGGGCGTGATGGCGAGCGGCCAGGTCGTCGGCGTGATCGACGACCTGCCGACGTGCCAGGAGCTGATCGACCGCATCGTCACCCAGGCCGACGACGTGCTGGTCGACCTGCACGGAGAAGTCGGAGGTACGACGTGACGACAGTCGTGTTGAGGGGCGCCGACGAAGTACGCGCTGCGGTCGGACGCCACTTCGGCTACAGCGAGTGGCTCGAGATCACGCAGGAGCGTGTGAACTCGTTCGCCGAGGCCACCGGCGACTTCCAGTGGATCCACGTCGACGTCGAACGCGCCGAAGCAGGAGTCGCCCGTACGGCGGGCCGATCGCGCACGGCTACCTCACGATGTCGCTGTCGAACCTGCTCGTGCCCACCGTCGTCAGGATGGACGGCTTCGAGATGGGGATCAACTACGGCGTCGACCGGGTGCGCTTCCCGGCACCGGTGCCGGTCGGAGCGCGCATCCGTGCCGGCGTGGAGCTGCTCGACGTCACCGACGTGGCCGGCGGTCTCCAGACCCGCCTGCAGATCACGATCGAGGTCGAGGGCTCCGAGAAGCCGGCCTGCGTGATCGAGTCGCTCTCCCGGTGGATGATCTGAAGTCGAGATGATCTGAAGTCGAGATGGTCTGAAGTCGAGATGGTCTGAAGTCACGTTCCGACTGGTCGCTCAACATTTCCTCCTGCGCCGCCGATATCAGCGCCGTTCGCGCCCACTAGACTGAAAGACCCTCCGACGTGCGCCGAAAGCAGCCGATGAGCACCGGCGAGACCCTCCATCTTCCGCCGGTGCGTGAGCTCGCACTGGGCGCGGTCCCCGCCTGGTGGAAGGGGTGCTCTGTCCCACCGCCCTGTTCCTGTTGCTCATGAACACGGCTGGGCTCGGCGCGGCGATCGTGGGCGGCTTCGGTTGGTCCGTGAGCGTCATCGTCGTCCGCCGGCTGCTCGGCCGGCGCGTGCCCGACTCTCGTGTTCGTCGGGCTCGGCGTCCTGTTCCTCCGGACCCTCGCTGGCGCTGGCGACCGGCAGCAGCTTCCTCTACTTCATCCAGCCCACGCTCGGCGCCGGCGTGATCGGCATCGTGATCCTCGCCTCGGCGCTCGTCGGCCGGCCCGTCGTCCTGCGCATCGCCCGCGACTTCTGCCCGCTGCCCGTCGACTCCATGCGCGACCCGCACCTCCGCCGGTTCTTCCTCGGCATCTCCTTCCTCTGGGGAGCGCACCAGCTGCTCAACTCCGGGATCACGCTGTGGCTGCTCGTGAGCCAATCCGTGAGCACCTACGTGGTCACCCGCGCCGCGATGTCGTGGACGCTCAGCGCACTCGCCATCGGGGTGACGGTGGTCTGGTTCCTCCGCATGAACCGGCGCCGCCAGGAAACCGCGCTCGCGCTCGTGCCCATCGGAGCCGTCTGACGTAACGTCGGCGGTCCAGAGCCGCCGGACGACGGGAGACGTGATGGCGAGAACGGCGACCGGTTGGGTCGGCCCGGAACTCCGGTGGTCGTCACCGGTGGCGCCTCGGGAATCGGACGGGAGACGTGCCGCGCCCTCGTCGAAGTCGGACGTGCGGTCGCGGTCTGGGATCTGAACGGCGTGGGCGCCAAGACCGTTGCCGACGAGTGTGCCGCCGAGTTCGGCGGTGAAGACATGCTCCTACGAGGTCGACGTGCGCGACCCGGACGCGATCAATGCAGGGGTCGAGCCCACCCTTGCTGCACTCGGCGCGGTCGGCGGTCTCGTGCACGCAGCCGGGATACCGATGGTGCCCGCGGAGCATCCGCTCGACGCGATCGGGTTCGACACCGTCCTCCAGGTCAACCTGCGCGCCGAGGCCACGCTCGTGCGCGCGTTCCTTCCCCGCGCTGCGCGATGCGCAACCGGGTTCGGCGGTGGTGGGCATCGCGTCCATCGAGGGCTTGATCGGGCACGGCGCGATCCCGGCGTACACGGCGTCGAAACACGGCGTGATCGGCCTCACCCGCGCGCTCGCGCATGCACTCGGTTCGGAGCGGCATCCGCGTGAACGCGGTGTGCCCGGGCTACATCGAGACGCCGATGTTCGCCCCGGCGCTCTCCATGCCCGGTGCGCGCGAGTCCTACTTGTCGAAGATCCCGATGCAACGCCTCGGGGTCCCCCAGGATGTCGCGCGCCTCGTGCGGTTCCTGCTGTCCGACGAGGCCGCGTACATCCACGGGTCGGCCGTCGTCGTCGACGGCGGTGTCACCGCGGTCGGCGGCCAGGAGTTCGCGGGCAGCCTCTGAGCCGGGAGCGTTTATGCTGCCTCCGGGTCGTAACTGGCGTTCGAGGTGGAGCACCACCGGGGAGCGGCCCGATCGGTGAGCAGCCGTGCGCCTGGGCGACCCATCAATCCGAGGAGCACGTTGATGGCCCAGTCACCCGAAGCCACTGCATTCACCGCCGCCCTGGAAGTCATCGGCGCGGTCGAACCGCGCATCGCCACCGCGATCGTCGACGAGCTCGCGAACCAGCGGCGCCAGCTCAAGCTCATCGCGTCCGAGAACTACGCGTCGCCGGCGGTCCTGCTGGCGATGGGCACCTGGTTCTCCGACAAGTACGCCGAGGGCACGCCCGGGCACCGCTTCTACGCGGGCTGCGAGATCGTCGACCAGGTCGAGTCGCTCGCCGCCGAGCAGGCACGGCGCTCTTCGGCGCCGAGCACGCGTACGTGCAGCCGCACTCGGGCATCGACGCCAACCTGGTCGCGTTCTGGTCGATCCTCGCCAAGCGCGTCGAGCTGCCCGGCCTCGAGTCGCTCGGCGTCAAGCACGTGAACGACCTCGACCCCGACGCGTGGGAGGCCGCTCCGCGCAGGAGCTGCACAACCAGCGCATGATCGGCATGTCGCTCGACGCGGGCGGGCACCTCACGCACGGCTTCCGGCCCAACATCTCGGGCAAGCTGTTCGACCAGCGGAGCTACGGCGTGGACCCGGCGACCGAGCTGCATCGACTACGACGCGGTGCGGAAGCTCGCGCAGGAGTTCCGGCCGCTCGTCGTCGTGGCCGGCTACTCCGCCTACCCGCGCAACCCGAACTTCCGCATCCTGCGCGAGATCGCCGACGAGATCGACGCGACGTTCATGGTCGACATGGCGCACTTCGCCGGGCTCGTCGCCGGCAAGGTGCTCACCGGCGACCTCGATCCGGTGCCGCACGCGCACGTCGTCACGTCCACCACGCACAAGTCGCTGCGCGGTCCGCGCGGTGGTATCGTGCTGTGCACGGCCGAGTACTCCGAGTTCGTCGACCAGGGCTGCCCGATGGTGCTCGGCGGCCCGCTGCCGCACGTGATGGCGGCGAAGGCGGTCGCGTTCGCGGAGGCGCGGCAGCCGTCGTTCGCGGGATACGCGGTCGCATCGTGGACAACGCGGCCGCGCTCGCCGACGGGCTGATGCGGCGCGGGGCGCGTCGTCGTGACCGGGCGGCACCGAGAACCACCTCGTGCTGCTCGACGTGAACACCGGCTTCGGGCTCACCGGCCGGCAGGCCGAGTCGGCGCTGGTGCGAGTCGGGGGTGGTCACGAACCGCAACTCGATCCCGTCCGACCCGAACGGCGCCTGGTACACGTCGGGTGTCCGGCTCGGCACCCCGGCGCTGACCACGCTCGGGCTCGGGCCCGACGAGCTCGACGAGGTCGCCGCCATCATCGTCGACGTCCTGCGCGCCACCACGCCCGCGCCGACGAAGTCCGGCACCTCGCAGGCGCGCTACCAGCTCTCGGCCGAAGTCGCCGGCGCGACCCGCGAGCGCTGCGCCGATCTCCTGGCGAAGTTCCCCTTGTACCCCACGATTGATCTCTGACGGGCGAGTTTCGCCTGGTCTACTCGCGTGTCGGGCGCGGGCAAGGAGGGGGTTCGGTATGAGCGAGTTGCCCTCGGGGATGGTCACGTTCTTGTTCACCGATCTCGAGGGCTCGACGCGTCTGTGGGAGGAATACCCCGACGCGATGCGACCGGCACTCGCGCTGTCACGACGCGATCCTCCGCGGCGCGGTGGAGGCCCGCGGCGGTCAGATCGTCAAGACGACGGGCGACGGAATCCACGCCGTGTTCGTGACCGCGCACGACGCGTTGGACGCGGCGGTGGGTGTGGGTGGGGTCGGCAAGACGCGTCTCGCATTGCAGGTCGCGGCGGAAGTCGTTCCCGACTTTCCCGACGGCGCGCGGTTCTGCGAGTACGCACCGGTCACCGATCCCGGCGCGGTGTGGGAGGCGCTGGCCGCTTGCGGGTGCAGCCGTTTCCGGGGCGGAGCCTCGAGGAGTCGGCCCTCGAATATCTGGCGGCCAAGCGGATGTTGTTGGTGCTCGACAACTGCGAGCATCTCCTGGACGCGATCGCACGGCAGGTCGATGCGATCGCGCGGCGTTGCCCGCAGGTTTCGGTGCTGGCGACGAGTCGCGAAGGGCTGGCGCTCGGTGGGGAGCGGATGGTGGCGGTGCCGTCGCTGGGCGTACCGGCCGACGACGCGGATGTCGACGAGCTCACCGCCGTCGTCGCCCACCCGCGCGCCGAAGCGGACCAGGCACTCCACCAGGAGTGATCGCCGTCACGCGGCGATTGTCGGTGTTCAGCCCACTCGCGTGTCGAGCACCTCGTGGGCGACGAGCTCTTCGAGGTAGCGGTCGTCCCACCACGAGATCTGGAGCTGCTTGGCGCGGCGGAAGTAGAGCTGGATGTCGTACTCGACCGTGAAGCCGACGCCGCCGAAGACCTGCTGCGCCATCGCGGTCACGTCGCGGAACGTCTGGCACGCGAACAGCTTCGCCATCGGCGCGAGCCGGTCGATCGATCGGCCCGTGGTGCGCGCCCACGCCGCCTCGTACACGAGCGTCTCCGCCCCGTCGACCGTGGTCGCCGCGTCGGCGAGGTAGTGCGCGATCGCCTGGAACGCGCCGAGCGGCTTGTCGAACTGCTGGCGGTCCTTCGCGTACTGCACGGTGATGTCGAGCGCGTACCGCGCGCCGCCGACGGCCTGCGCGGCGAGCAGGACGATGCCGTCGAGCATCGTGTCGTGCCACGTCGGCCACGCACCACCCGGCTCGCCCACGATCGCGTCGCCGGCGACGCGCACGCCGTCGAACGTGACCTCGTACTGCGTGTCGGACGCGATCGTCAGCTGCTGCGTGAGCGTGACGCCGGCCGCCTTGGGGTCGACGAGGAACAGTGTCGGGTCCGTCGGCGGTGCGGGCGAGCACGAGCATGCGGTCGGCGGCGGCCGCGAACGGCACGTGCCACTTCGTGCCGTCGAGCCGCAGCCGTCGCCGTCGGCGCTGCGCGGAGTTGCACGCCGCCGGGCCGAAGCCGTGCCCGGGCTCGAGCCACGCGGTCGTCACGATCGTCTCGCCGGTGGCGATCGCCGGGAGCCACTCGTCGCTTCTGCTCGTCGGTGCCGGCGCGCAGCGAGCACGCCCGCGCCCATCACCGCGCTCACGAAGTGCGGCGACGGCGCGAGCGCGCGCCCGAGCTCCGTGTAGACGACCGCGCCTCGAGCATGGTCATGCCGGAGCCGCCGTACTCCGCGGGGAGCATCAGCCCGATGAGGTCGAGCTCGGCCAGCTGCTTCCAGAGCTCGGCCGGGTAGCCGATCGGGTCGTCCTCCATCGCGCGGACGACGTCGAGGCCGCGCGTAGCGCGCGCACACGCCGCGCACCATCTCGCGCAGCATCTCCTGCTCGTCGGTGAAGTCGAGATCCATCGGGCTGCCTCTCCGTCTGCTGTGAGCTCAGGGCTTCCAGTGCGTCGCCGCGGCGGGTCCACGGGTTGTCGTCGTCGGTGACGGGCAGCGCGACGCGTGCGCGTGCAGTCGGTCTTGCGCGTCGTCGTCGACGTGCAGCGCGACAGTCGAGCTCGACCCAGCCGCAGCCGGTGTCGTCGGTCTCGACGTTGTCGACCGTGCCGGCGATCACCATCGTGTCGCCGGGGAACACCGAGCCCTTCATGCGGAACTTCATGCGGCCGAGCCGGCCCGTCGGGCCGGTCCAGTCGGTGACGTAGCGCTCGAACCACGCGGCCTGGTTCGGCGTGTTGAGGAAGATGTCCTGCGTGCCGTTGCGGTTGACCGCGAAGTCGTAGTCGTGGTGCATCGGCCGCCAGTCGCGGCCGCCGAGCGCGCCGAGCACGACCGTCGTCGCGGTCACGTCGTAGCGAGAGCGCGGGCAGCGCGTCGCCCACGTGCACGTCGGCGAGCAGGAGGGGAGCTGGTGGTCGTGCTCATGCTCGTGCTCGTCTCGGCCTGCTGGTCGGCCTCGCGGTAGCCGAAGCCGGTGTACGACTCGACGCCGACGAGCTCGTCGCGCTGGTTGAGGTACTCGACGTCGATCACCCAGAAGCGCCCGGTGCCGAGCTTCGTCGTCTTCGGCTCGCTCACCGAGCGCAGGATCTGGCGCGTGCTGCAGCACGTCGCCGGGGCGGACCGGCTCGTGGAACGACGATCGTGTTGTCGGTCATCACCGCTTCGGGCAGGTCGAACGCTTCCTTCAGGTCGAAGTGCACCTGCAGCGGCAGCGCCTCGGCTCGGTGCGGCCCGGGCGCCCAGTGGTGCGGCCGGAACCACACCGACAGCATCGTCGGCGGCGCGATCGGGCCGCCGGTGATCTCGGCGGCGACGTCGTCGTCCCAGAAGAGCGGGTTGCCGTTCTCGACCGACGAGCACGTACGTCCAGATGTAGCCGCGCTCGACCGGGAACTCGCCCGTCCTCCTCGTACTGCACGCTCGCCGATCAGCTGCGTCGACGTCGGCGGGGATCGTGCGGTGTGTCGCTCACGCGACCACTCCTTCTTCGCGCAGCGCGGCGATCTCGGCGGCGGTGAAGCCCGCCGCGCGCGAGCAGCGCGTCGGTGTCGGTGACGGTCGCGTCGCGCACCGTCGGACCGGCCGGCGCGGCGGTCCATGCCCGCGAGCACCGGCCCGACCTGGCGGAACGTCGCCGTGGTCGGGGTGCTGTCGCGTCGACGAACGCGCCGCGCGCCGCGAAGTGCGCGTCGTCGCACGAGCTCGGGCACCGACAGCGACCGGCGGCGACGCACGTGTCGGCCGGCGCCGAGCTCGGCCGACCCACTCGTCGCGGTCGCGGGTGGCGAACGCGGCGCGGAAGTCGGCGCGGATCTCGTCCTGCACCGCGTCGTCGGTCTGGTGCGTCGAGCCACTGCTCGCAGCCGAGCGCGCGGCAGAGGTTGGCGAAGAAGCTGCGGCTCGATCGCGGCGACCGCGAGCCACTTGCCGTCGCGCACGCGGTACACGTCGTAGCAGGCGTAGCGGCCGGTGAGGAGGTCGTGGCCGGGCCCGGGCACCTCGCCGGTCGCGAGGTACTCGTCGACGTGCAGCGACATGAGCGCGAGCACGCCGTCGGCGACCGACACGTCGAGGTACGCGCCCTCGCCGGTGCGTCGCGCGGCGCACGAGCGCGGCGAGGATCGCGATCACCGCGTGCATGCCGCCGCCCGCGCTGTCGGCGACCGTCGCGCCGGGGAGCGGCGGGCCGCCGTCGGCGGTCGCGGCCCGGAGCAGTCGAGGTAGCCGCCGACCGCGAGGTAGTTGAGGTCGTGGCCGGCCCACTGCGCGTGCGGGCCGTCCTGGCCGTAGCCGCTCGTCGAGCAGTAGACGATGCCCGGGTTCGCGGCCGCGCACGGCGTCGTAGCCGATGCCGAGCCGGTCGACGACGCCGGGCCGGAAGCTCTCGATCACGACGTCGGCGCGCGTCGGCGAGGCGGAGGAACGCGTCGCGCCCGCTCGGGCGCCTTGAGGTCGAGCAGCACGCGCTGCATGCCGCGGTGCGCCGCTGTACGCGTAGAACGGCGGCGCGATCTGCACGCCCGCTGCTTCGGGCGGCGGGCCGACCTTCACGACGCGTCGCGCCGTAGTCGGCGAGCCAGCGCGACGTGCGCGCGGCGGGGCCGACGCTCGCGAGGTCGAGCACGGTGATGCCGTCGAGCATCGGCCGGTCGCCGATGCCACGGGCTCAGAAGTTCTTCGGGAGGCCGAGCCCGCGCCGGGCGATGATGTTCTTCTGGATCTCGGAGCGCCGCCGCCGATCGTGTCGATCACGGTGTAGCGGTACGTCGACTCGGCCCGGCCCTTCATCGGTGCGTCCTCGGTGTGCACGCGCAGCTGCGCTGCCGGGCCCGCCGATGTCCATCGACGCGTTCGCGAGCCGCGCGAGAACTCGGTCGCGAACAGCTTGTACTGCGACGACTCGACCGTCGGCGGCGGCGTGCCGGGCTCTCGCCCTTCATCGACGCCGCGACGACACCGCAGCCCGAGCACGCGTGCGACCTCGGCGTCGGTGACGAGCTGCGCGATCTGCTTGCGGATGACCGGGTCGTCGCGCAGCGGCTCGCCGTCGCGGTCTGCCGTCGCGACGTAGTCGCACAGCAGGTCGAGGCGCTGCTTGATCGGCGAGAACGTGAACATCGTGAACCGCTCGAGGTCGAGCGCCTGCGAGATGTACTGGAAGCCGCGGTTGACCTCGCCGACGACGTACTCGTCGGGCACGAACACGTCCTCGATGAACACCTCGTTGGTGCGCTCGTCGCCCATCGTCCAGATCGCCGTTGATCGTGATGCCGGGCTGGTCGAGCGGCACGAGCATCAGCGTGATGCCGCGGTGCTTGTGCGTCGGGGTCGGTGCGCGTGCCGAGCCAGTACCACTCGGCGAAGTGCGCGGACGTCGTCCACGTCTTCTGGCCGTTGAGGAGCCAGCCCGTCGCCGTCGCGCTCGCCGCTCGGCCTTGAGCCGCATCGACGCCGCGTCGGAGCCGGCGTTGGGCTCGCTGTAGCCGACCGCGAACTCGACGTCGTTGCGCAGGATCTTCGGCAGGAACTCCTCCTTCAGGAAGTCGCTGCCGTCCGCGATGATCGTCTTGCCGATGATGCCGACGCCCTTGCCGATCTGCGGGCCGCCGCGGCGCGGCGAGCGCCTCGTTGAGGAGGTACTCGTAGACGCCCTCGCCCTCCGGGCCGCCGTACTCCTTGGGCCAGGTGATGCCGAGCCAGCCCTGCTCGCCGATCTCGCGCATGAACGCGCGGCGCTTCGGGCGTGTCGACGATCTGCGCCATGTTCTCGCGGGTCAGGTCGAAGACGTCGGGGTCGTCGTGCTCGTCGAGGAACGCTTCGACCTCGTCGCCGAAGGCGCGCTGCTCGGGCGAGAAGTCGAAGTCCATAGGGGCCGTCAGCCTACCGAGCCGCCCGACCGAACACTCAGAGCGAACGTCCGCGAGCCGGGTATCCCGGCTCGCAGTGAGCGACCCATCGTCAGGTGCGGAAGCGCCAGGCGAGGTGGTCGCGACGGGAGCGGACGGTTTCGGCGCGGGTGGCGGAGTCGATCGAAGGCGTGTCGGCGGGGAGTACGCCGCGAACGTCGTCGAGCTGCACGACCTGCGCCTCGAGCGTGGGCAGGTGCGTACCCCAGAAGTAGCGGAAGTTGAGGAGACCCTCGCGCCGCCCCTCGGTGTCGAGCCAGTTCGGGACGCCCGGATCGCGGTGGGCGAGCACCACGTGGAGCCGGCCGTCGGCGCCCACGAACGTCTGGCGGTGGTTGAGGCTCGTGATCCGGTCGATGTCGTAGGGCTCGAACCACGACATGCCGTAGAGCTGCAGGCTCCAGTAGCGGGCATCAGGGACGTCGGAATGCACGTACAGCGCCTCGTCGGGCGCGAGGTCGTAGAAGCAGAAGCCGAACTGCGAGATCTGGAGACCGCTGGGCACGTCGATCTTGTCGCCGAAGGTGTTGTCGCGTTGCTTGACTCGCGCGTCGAGCATGTACTGGTTCCAGAACACGATCGAGCGCTCGGTGAGGTCGAGCGCTTCCTCCATCGCGTCGGCGAACGTGTTGGCCGGGTGCACCGGATCGCCGCCGAGGCATTCGATGGTGAACGTGGCCGGCTCACGTGGTTGCCAGTCGAAGTAGTACTCGCGGATCGAGCACATGATCGCTCGGTCGGGCAACGGAACCCGGTTGGGCTCGTCACCCTCGCCGCCGAGGAGGATCTCGAAGTCGGTGCCGGCGACGATGCCGATGTCGGTAGCGGTGAGTTCGGCCAGGGTCGCGGGGCGATCGGTGTGACGGAACCCCTCACGGACGGCCAGGGCGAATTCCTCGCACGTGTGCATGCGGCCGCGGATGCGGTAGGTGCACCCGGGGTCGACGCGGGCGTGGCGGTACACGTTGTCGGCGTTGGGCCCACCCCACATCGTGACGAGGTCGTTCTGGCGTTGGAACGCCGGCGCGGTGGGGTCGCCGTGACCGCTCGACCAGCCGAGCCAGCAGAGCAACTGCTGCGCGAGGTGGCGGAAGCCCTCGTCCGGGTCGATCCCCGGTCCGGGGAACGCGTCGCTCACGATTCGTGCACCGAGCGCGTCGAGCCCGGCCAGCAACTCGCGCCAATTGGCGAGCTCGGATGTCATCGCGATCACACCTCGCTTTCGACCTCGAAGGACGACTGGTAGCGCGAGAACACGCGCGCGTACCTCGGTTGGGTCCACGTCGAGATCGTCGAGCGAGTAACGATGCTCACCGTGAGCGCCCTGCGGATGCGCGTCGAGATACGCCGCGCATCGCGTTCGCCGTCTCGTTGGCGACCGGCATACCGAGCGTGTTGGCCACGCCGGCGACGGTACCGAGCGGATCGGCCATGAACTCGGCGTAGTGCGTGTGGTGCACCTGCGCGCGGTCGAGCGCGCCGGATTCGGTGAGGTCCACCAGGTGATCCAGCGTGCCGCTGTAGAGATCCGCGTGATAGCGGCCGACGTCGGCGAAGTCGACCTCGTCGCTGTGCGCCCACCGCATCGTCGCGACGAGGCTCGTGACCGAACCGAGCACCGCGAGCGGGTCGCGATGGGTCACGACGAGCCGCGCGTCGGGGAACACCGCGAGGAGCGTGGACAACGCGTGCAGGTGCACCGGCGACTTCAGCACCCAGCGTGTCGTGCCGAACCGACGCTGGAGAATCTGGAGCACCAGACGGTGCCATTCGTACGCCGGGGTCAGGTCGCACGACCCGAGCCAACGCGCGTAGCTCGGCACGTGGTACCGCGCGGTGAACTCCTCGGACCGGAACTCGAACGACATCGACGAGACGCACTCCTTGTGCATCCGCCCGCTGTACTCGTGGATCGCGTCGAGTGTTCCCGTTGCGAGCGCGGGCATTCGCAGCTCGCGATCCGCGAGCGTGACGCGCGTGGCGTCGGGATACGTCGTGGGATCGGGCGGTGGCACCGGGCGCAGCAACTCCCAGCCCTCGGGCACGCGAACCGTGGGATCCTGCGCGAGTAGGGCGTGGAGGATCGTCGTACCGGTACGCGGCGCACCGGTGACGAACACCGGTTCGTCGATCATCTCGTCGCGCACTCCGGGGTCGGCGCGGACGTATTCGACCGTCTGCGCGCGGACTTCGAGGAGGCGCAGCAGGAATCGCCGCGTGATCCATCGACCGAGGACGGTGAGCTCGGCCTCGTTCTCCAGCGCCGGAAGGAGCACGGCGAGCGGTTCCAAGAAGCCGTCGTCGCCGAAGCCGTCGATACCGCGACCGTTGATCGCGAGCTCGGCGCGCGCTTCGTCGAGGAGGCCGTCACGGTCGAGCGGCAGCCGGGCGACGTCCGCGATCGGGAGGACGTCCCCGCGGTTGACCGCGCGCACCCACTCGGGGCGGGGCGGAGGCTGCCACGTCACGGCGCGCGCCCGCTGCGTCGGCTACTCGGCGGGAGGGCCGGTGATCGCGCCGTCCTTCGCCAGCCGGGCGAGCTCGTCCTCGTCGAGCCCCAGCTCCTCGTGGAGTACGTCGAAGGTGTGCTCGCCCACCCAGGGGATACGCGTCTCGGGGCCCTCGGCGACCGCCGAGAGCTTCACCGGGTTGCCCGGGATGATCACCGGTTGCTCGACGCCGTCGGTGCGTTCCATCTCGACGAGCATGTTGCGGGCGGTGAGGTGCGGGTCGACCCTGACCTCGGCCGACGACTGGCACGGGCTCGCGGCGATGCCGGCATCGGAGAGCGCGTGGGTGGCTTCGAGCTTCGTGCGCCCGGCCGCCCAGGTCTCGATCGCGGGCCGGAAGATGTCTTCGACGTGCTCGCCCCACTGCTCACGCGTCGCGAGGCGGGGATCGGTGAGCCACTCCGGATGGCCGACCAGGTGTGCGAGCCGCTCGAGCTGGTGCTCACGAACGAGCTGCAGCACGATGAAGCCGTCGGTGGCCTGGAAGGTGTCGAGCACGAGCGCCTTCGAGTCGTGGAGATGCTCGATCCCGAGGGAACCGAGGTTGGTGACGATGTCGGTCATGGCCGCGGTCGCGTCGAACATCGAGATGTCGACGTGCTGCCCGATGCCGCGCGTTTCGCGGTGGCGCAGCGCGGCGAGCGTGCCGATCACCGCGAACAGCGCCGAGCTGATGTCGCCGAGCGCGCCGACCGGGTTCGCGCGCGGACGCTGACCGGCGGGGCGCGTGTACTCGTAGATGCCCGACACGGCTTCGGCCATCGACGCATAGGCCGGCCACTCCGCGTACGGCGAGTCCACGAGGTTCCCGGCTCCCGACACCGACACGTAGATGACCGTGGGGTGCACCGAGGCAACGTCGGCGTAGCCGAGTCCGAGGCGGTGCGCGGTGCCGGGCTTGAAGTTCTCGGCGACGACGTCGAAGCGCGGCGCCATCCGGAGCACGAGGTCGCGCCCGGCGGGGTTCTTGAGGTCGATCGCGACGCTGCGCTTGTTGAGATTGTTGCGGAGGAACGTGGCGCCGACGAGACGACCGTAGGGATCCTGCATCCCCGGCATCGAGCCTCTTCCCGATTCGCCGGTAGGCGGCTCGATCTTGATCACCTCTGCTCCGAGGCGTGCGAGCAACTGTGTGGCGTAGGGAAGCGCTTGCATCTGCTCGAGCGCGAGCACGCGCACGCCGTCGAGCGGCTTGCCGTTGTCCGCGGCCTGCTCGTTGGCGATGTCCCCGAGCTTCACGGGCAGGACCTTACCCGTCGTGTGCCACCATCTCCGGAGACGAAGGAGCTCGTGATGCCGGATACAGGACCCACGCGGCCGCTCGACGGCATGCGGGCGCTGGTCATCGGCGGGGGCAGCGGCATCGGTCTCGCCAGCGCGCGTCTGCTCGCGGTCGACGGCGCGCGCGTGACGCTCGCGGGCCGCACGCTCAGCAAGCTCGAAGGCGCGGCGACGGGGCTGCGCGCGGAGGTCACGGGCGCAGAGGTGGGCGTATCGGTCTGCGATGTGCTCATCGGCGACGACGTGCGGCGAACGGTCGACGTCGCCGCGGGTGACGGCGGCCTCGACATCGCGGTGACGGTCCCGGGCGGCGGTCCGTACAGCCCGGTGCTCGGCTACGGCGACGACGATTTCGACGCCGCGATCCGGGCCAACGTCCGGCCGCAGTTCCTCACGATCAAGTACGCGGGTTCGGCCATGGTGCGGTCGGGCGGCGGCTCGATCGTCGCGATCTCGTCCACGGTCGCGGTCTTCCCGATGCCGTTCGACGCCGGCTACGCCGCGGGCAAGACCGCGGTCGACATGCTCGTGCGCATCGCCGCCGACGAGCTGGGCGGCGCGGGCGTGCGCGTGAACGCGGTGCGCCCCGGCCTCACCGCCACCGACACGACCAGAGGACTGGTCGGCAACGACGCGATCCTGCAGCGCTTCCTCGAGCAGCAGCCGATCAAGCGCGTCGGTCAGGTTGACGACATTGCCCACGCGGTCCGGTACTTCGCGGGACCGGAGTCGAGCTGGGTCACCGGCCAGTGCCTCACCGTCGACGGTGGTCACACCCTGCGCCGGTTCCCCGATCTCAGCGACCTGGCTCGCACCGTGTTCGGCGGAGACGACTTCGACGCGGCGATGCGTGGTGAGCTGCCCCGTTGAGCGGGAGTGGGCGGTACCCTGACCAGATGCGCGGGATCATCTCGTGGGCTGCGTACCTGCCGTATCGACGCCTCGACCGCGCCGAGATCGCACCCTTCGTTGGGCAAGGCGGTGGGAAGGGCACGCGCACCGTCGCGAGCTACGACGAGGATTCCACCACGATGGCGGTGGAAGCGGCGCGCCTTGCCGGGCGCGCCAGCGATGTCGTACCCCGTCAGGTGCTGTTCGGGACCACCACGCCGGCTTACGCGGACAAGACCAACGCAACCGCCGTGCACGCCGCGCTTCGGTTGCCGACCACCAGCGCCGCGTTCGACGTCGGGTTGTCGCCGCGCTCGGCGGTCGGCGCCCTGCTCCTCGCGCTGGACGGTGCGAACACCGCGTTGATCGTGAGTGCGGACGTTCGGACCGGGTTCGCGGGCAGCACCGAGGAGGCGATGCAGGGCGACGCCGCCGCGGCATTCCTGGTCGGAACCGACGACGACGGTCCGGTCGTCGCCGAGTTCCTCGGGAGCGCGAGTGTCACCGACGAGTACGTCGAGCGCTGGCGCACGCCCGGCGAGTTGCGCACGAAGGTGTGGGACGAGCGCTTCAGCGAGATCGCCTCCGTCCCGCTCGCCGTCGACGCGTGGAACGCGGCGCTGGAATCAGCCGGCATCACGGCCGGCGACGTCGCGCTCGCCGCGGTCGCCGCGCCGGTGCAGCGCGTCGCGCGCAGCGCGGGCGGGAAGCTCGACGGCGTGCAGGTGATCGACGACCTCTCCTCGACCGTCGGTATCGCCGGCGCCGCGCATCCAGGGTTGCTCCTCGCTGAACTGCTCGAGCAGGCCGAACCCGGTCAGGTCGTCGCGCTGGTGAGCGCGGCCGATGGCGCCGATGTGCTGCTGTTCCGCGCGACCGACGCCCTCGCGAGCCACCGTCCCGCGCGCACCGATCGCGACGCAGCTCGCGGCGGGTAGGTCGCTCCCGTACGGCAAGTTCCTGGCATGGAGGGGTGTGTTGCCGGTGGAACCGCCGCGCCGAGCGGAGCCGCAGCGCGTCTCGGCGACGGCGGCGGCGCGAAACGAAGACTGGAAGTTCGCGTTCGTCGGGTCCAAGGAGCGCGACACGGGCGTGGTGCACGTGCCCCCGGCGCGTGTGTCGCGTGACGGCGAGCACACCGACGACATGGACCCCGCGCCGCTCGCCGACAAGCAGGGCACGATCGCCACGTTCACCGTCGACCGCCTCGCGTACTCACCGAGCCCGCCGATCGTGTTCGCGGTCGTCGACTTCGACGGTGGTGGACGGCTCCCGGTGGAGCTCACCGATGTCGACGAGAGCGAAGTCGCGATCGGTATGCGGGTCGAGATGACGTTCCGCCGGTTGTTCACGGCCGACGGCATCGCGAACTACTTCTGGAAAGGCAGGCTGGTTCGAGATGGCTAGTCACGGGATCAAAGACCGCGTTGCGATCGTCGGCATGGGATGCACGCGTTTCGTCGAGCACTGGGACCTCGGCCTCGACGACCTCCTGATCGACGCCGCCAACGCGGCGTACACCTCGGCGGGTGTCGACAAGGCCGCAGTCGACGCCTACTGGCTCGGCACCGCCCAGGGTGGGATGAGCGGGATCACCCTCGCCCGGCCGCTGCAGCTCGACGACAAGCCGGTGACCCGCGTCGAGAACTACTGCGCCACCGGCGCCGAGGCGTTCCGGCAGGCCTCGTACGCAGTGGCGTCGGGCGCGTACGACGTGGCGATGGCGATCGGCGTCGAGAAGACGAAGGACTCGGGCTATCAGGGGCTCGCGGCGGTGAACCCTCCGAACGACGGCACGCTACGCACGCTCACCGCGGCGGCGATGTTCTCGATGGTCGCACCCGCCTACGCGGACAAGTTCGGCGTCGATCCCGACAAGCTGCGCGAGGCGATGGCACACGTCGCCTACAAGAACCACTTCAACGGCGCGCGTAACACTCGCGCGCAGTTCCGGCGCGAGGTGTCGATGGAGACCATCTGCCGCGTCGCCGAAGGTCGCGGGCACGCTGGGTGTGTTCGACTGCGCCGGTGTGGCCGACGGTGCGGCAGCCGCGATCGTGTGCCGAGCCGAAGACGCCCACCGCTATACCGACAAGCCGCTCTTCGTGAAGGCGCTGTCGTTCGTGGCGGGAAACGGGGGCGGCCTCACCGACCCGGCTTACGACTACGCCACGTTCCCCGAGGTCGCGGCGTCCGCGCGCGACGCGTACGCGCAGGCCGGAGTGACCGATCCGCGTCGCGAGCTCGCGCTCGCTGAGGTGCACGACTGCTTCACGATCACCGAGCTCGTACTCATGGAAGACCTCGGGTTCTCCGAACGCGGCGCGGCATGGCGAGACGAGATCGACGGCGTGTTCGACCTCGGCGGCGAGTTGCCCGTCAATCCCGACGGCGGGTTGAAGTCGTTCGGGCACCCGGTGGGCGCGTCGGGCCTGCGCATGATGTTCGAGGCTTGGCTCCAACTCCGCGGCGAGGCGCCGCCGGAGCGCGCGATCGACACCGACAAGTCGCTCGCCCTCACCCACAACCTCGGCGGCTATCCGGGCGAGATGGTGAGCTTCGTCTCCATCCTCGGCCGATAACCGCACACCGAGCCGAGCCGCCGCTGCGCCGAATGGGGGGGTTGACGGGGGCAGGTGTTGACATCGAACGTGTGTTCGGTATGATGTTGTGACTTCCCCGAATCTCAACGGCTTGGGGAGGTGTGCGCGTGGCGAGTGTGTTCGAGCGGGTGCGTTCGGCGGTCGCGACCCTCGAAGAGGTGGTGGCCGAGCTGGAGCCGGGCATGCTGGACGAGTCGGGCGCCAAGAAGTTGGTGAACCTGTTCACGACGTGTGAGCGGCTGGCGCAGGCGGGGCGGGGCCTGGCGGCACGGCGGGTCGAGACCGCGTTGTCGTGGAAGGGCGAGGAGCACCGCTCGGCGGCACACTGGCTGGCATCCACCACCGGGGTGAGTGTGGGCGCGGCGACCCGGTCGCTGCAGACCACCCGCGACCTCGAGAGCCTGCCGGCGACCGCGGCCGCGTTCCGTTCGGGTGAGCTCTCGGAGGCGCAGGCATCGGAGATCGCGGCGACCGCGACGCTGGATCCGGGTGCGGAGCGGCGGTTGCTGGACTCGGCGCGTTCGGCGGTGTCGTACAAGGGCCTGCGTGACCAGTGCCGCGAGGTAACGGTGCGGGCCGAGGACGACCGGGCCGCGGCGCGAAGGTTGCACGAGACGCGGGCGCTCTACACCTGGACCGAACGTGACGGTGCGTGGCGTATGGATGTCAGGTTGGCGCCCCATGATGGCAAGTTCGTCGCCCAGGCGCTGGAGGACTGGACGACGAAGATCTTCGACGCTGCCCGCGCCAGCGGGCTGGCGCGAACCCCGTGTGGCGTACGTGGCGGATGCGCTGGTCGCGCTGGTCAAGGAAGGTCCGTGCAAGCCGATCGAGGTCCGCCTCGACGGCACCGAAGCCGCACTCGAGCGTGGGTATGTCGAAGCGGGTGAACGCTGCGAGATCGCTGGCATCGGACCGATTCCAGTCGCCATCGCCCGCAGCCTGCTCAGCGACGCGCGCATCACGGTCATGGCTCGCGACGGTACCGAGCTCGTAGCGCCGAAGCGGACGATCCCCGCCAAGCTGCGCCGGACGCTGGAGCGGCGCTACCCGGTCTGTGGCAACACGGTCTGCTCGAACGACCAGCGGCTCGAGATCGACCACATCGAGCCGCTCGCGGAGGGTGGAGCGACCGACGAGCACAACTGCTGGCGCATCTGTGCCCACTGCCACGACCTCAAGACCTACTACCAGTGGCGAGTGGTGGGTGAGCCCGGCGCCCGACGACTCGTCCCACCCGACGGCCCCGACCCACCCCGACGCGGGTGAACCGCACGCTGCACGCCGTCGACGACCTGGAAGAGCGAGCGCGAGAAAGCGAGTGGCCCTCACGATCAGCACGACAGCGATCGATGCTCATTCGCACCGACAGCGCTCCGTCGTGCTCATTGCTGGAGCCGCGCTAGCGGCGTTCGCTCACGTACACGGCTTCGCCGACCGCGGTGACCACGCCGTCGGCGTACACCTCGCCGGTTGCGAAGCTCTTGCGACCGTCGCGCCCGGTGAGCCGGCCGCGGATCTCGAGGGGGACGCCGTACGGCGTGGCGGCGCGGTAGCTCACCTGGAGCGCGACGGTGAGGCCGCTCGCGTTCGCGTCGGTGACGGCGCGGCCGAGGACCTCGTCGAGCAGCGTTGCGACCACACTGCCGTGCGCGCGTGACGGCGACCCGCCGTGGGCGGCGGTCAGCGTGCACCGCGCGACCACCTCGTCGCCGTACTCCACGAACTCGAGCGGCGGCGCCTGGGGGTTCAGGCGGCCCGACCCTGCCTGGGCCAGGCTCTCGACCCGACCGTCGGAATGGCGCACGAGGAGCAGCGCGTCGTCGCGCGGTTCGGCGCGGAGCCGGTCTGTGATCGCCGCGACCTCGGCCGCCGCGGCGGTACGGGCTTCGGCGGACGCGTCGGTGAGCACCACCGCCTCGACGAGCTCGCGCACGCGGCGGACGAGCTCGAACGACTCGGGCGGGACCGTGTGGACGTCAGGAAGCTGGTCGCCGAGCTGTTCGGCGAGACGCGCGGCCGAGATCGGCTTCGGTCGATCGGCCACGATGCCAGACTACGGCAATGGTCGACAGCAACGTCGAAGGACGCGTGGTCATCGTCACCGGTGCGTCGCGCGGGATCGGTCGTGGCGTCGCGCTCCACCTCGCTCGCCAGGGCGCGCGCCTCGCGATCACCGGCCGCCGGCCCGACCGTCTCGAGGCGATCTCCTCGGAGCTCGACGCGCTCGGCGCGCAGTACCTCGCGGTGCCCGTGAACGTGGCCGACCGCGATGGCGCGTTCGAGCTCGTCGCGCAGACCGTCGAACGGTTCGGGTGCGTCGACGGTCTGGTCGCGAACGCACAGACGTTCCGCTCGGTCACGCCGCTCGCGGACGTCACCGAATCGGACATGAACCTGCTGTTCGACACCGGGCCCAAAGGCACGCTCTGGGGCATGCAGGCGGTGTTCCCGTACATGCGCGACCAGGGCTGGGGCCGCATCGTCACGCTCGGCTCGCACGCCGGACTGCTCGGCGCGGTCGGGTACGCGCCGTACGCGGCGTCGAAGGAGGCGATCCGCGCACTCACTCGCGCCGCGGCGCGTGAGTGGGGCCAGTACGGGATCGTCGTGAACTGCATCTGTCCGGTGTCGATCGCGCACCGCGCGCCACCGGGTGACGACCCCGCCCGCGTCGCGGTGTACCAGGCCACCTTTGCCGACCAGCCGATCGCGCGCGACGGCGACGCCGAAGACGACATTGCGCCGGTGGTGTCGTTCCTGCTGTCGGATGCGTGCCGCTACGTGACCGGGGAGACCTTCATGGTCGACGGCGGCGCGCTCATGCGGCCGTGAGGTTTCTCCGCTCAGCGACGATTCACGCCGGTACGGGCTCCACCGGCTTGTCACCGTGCACCTCGTCGGGCGACGGTCCGAACTCGTCGACGAGCGGGGCGAGCGCGGCACGGTCGACGCGATAGAGGTCGGCAGCGTTCTCACCCAGGATGCGCGCGGTCTCGGTCTGCGGCATGTCGTGGAATCGCTCGCGGATCCAGTAATGCGTGAACGGGAACGTGCCCTCGGGGTGGGGGAGGTCGTTGCCCCAGAGAAGGTTCTCGATGCCGACCTGGTGACGGCGGTCGATGTCTTCGGTGCCGGGTGTGGACGCGGCCAGGTAGCAGTTCCGGTGGAAGTAGTCGCTCGGCTTCATCTTCAGCTCTTGGCGGAAGGCGTCACCCATCTTCTCCGTGTTGTGACCACCGACGAACTTCTCGTCCATCTTGTAGAGGAGGTCGGGTGCCCACCACGCGCCGTTCTCCGCAACGACGTACTTCAGGTTGGGGTAGCGCTCGAACACGCCCGCCCACAGCAGCACCCAGAGCGGACGCGCCGCCCACCAGTACGCCTCCGACGCGTAGATCGCCATGGTGCCGCGGCCCTCGCCGTAGTCGGCCGGTCCCGCACCCGAATGCGTGTGCAGCACCATGCCGGTGTCCTCGCAAGCCTCCCAGACGACGTCGTAACGCGGGTGGTGGTACGCAGGCTGGTCGAACCAACGTGTGGGAATCATCACGCCACGCAGGCCGCGTGCACGCGCGTCGTGGATCTCGGCGACCGCGGCGTCGAGGTCGTAGAGGATCGGAACGAGCGCGACGCCGATGCGGCGATCGGGCTCGAGCGCGCAGAAGTCGGCGAGCCAACGATTGTGGGCTCTCGCTCCCGCGAGCGCGAGCTCGGGAGCGTTGCCGGCTCCCCCCGCGAGTCCCGACCCGAAGGGCGACGCGGCGATCCGACCGGTGCCGAGCACGTCGGCATCGGGGAAGAGAACCTCCGCGGCCACTCCTTCGATGTTCAGGATCTTGTTGCGGTGGTCGGAGTCGTACGCCGCGGTCAGGCCGCCGTCGCCACCGGTCTGCGCCTCCCACTTCTTCCTGAAGTCGGAGTTGTCGCCGGCGCCGCGCGCTTTCTGCATCGCCTCACGCATCCGGGCCTGGTTCGCCTGGTGCTCGTCGAAGGCGTCCCGGTACTCGGGGTCGAGGTACTCCCGGTAGTGCTCTGCCGGCGGCCCGGCGTGCCCGTCCGACGAGATCACGAGGTAGTTGGTGCTCATGGAGCCCCTCCAGGCGGGTGCGAACGGCGTTCGGAAACTCTATCCGACGCCGGGAGCGAGCGGCCGCGAGCCGGGTACCCCGGCTCGCAGTGAGCGACCCATGATCAGGCGGTGGCGTTGGCCGCGAGCTCGCCGAGGCTCATGAGGGCGGCGCCGGCGTAGCGGCCCTGGTCCATCGACCGGATCGAGGTGTCGTGGCCGGCCACCGACGCCGCGCAGCGCGCCGACGGTGCACTGCTCGCGTGGGATGTGGGCGAACGGGTCGAAGCGGTACCAGCGCATCGCGTTCTCGTGCGTGATCTTGTCGAGCTCGGCGTCGGTCACCCCGTACTTCGCCGCCATCTCGACGAGCTCCTCGGGCGCGCTCGGCCACGACGAGTCGGAGTGCGGGTAGTCCTGCTCCCAGCAGATGTTGTCGATGCCGATCTCGTCGCGCAGCGCGAGCCCGATCGGGTCGGCGATGAAGCACGTGAGGATGTGCCGGCGGAACACGTCGGACGGCATCACGCCCTCGCCGAAGTCCATGCCGGTCCACGCGTGGTGCATGTCGAACGTGCGGTCGAGCCGGTCGAGGAAGTACGGGATCCAACCCGTGCCACCCTCCGACAGCGCGACCTTCAGGTCGGGGTACTTCTTGAACACGCGCGACAGCACGAGGTCGGCCGCCGCCATGCAGATGTTCATGGGCTGCAGCGTCATCATCACGTCGATCGGCGCGTCGGGCGCGGTGACCGCGAGCCTGCCCGACGATCCGAGGTGGATGTTGAGGATGGTCCCCTCGTCGACCAGCGCCTGCCACATCGGGTCCCAGTGCTCCTGATGGAAGCTCGGGTACCCGAGCTCGGCGGGGTTCTCCGTGAACGTCACCGAGTGGCATCCCTTGGCGGCGACGCGGCGGATCTCGTCGCCACACCGCTGCGGGTCCCACAGCACCGGGAGCGCCATCGGGATCATGCGCCCCGGATAGGTGCCGGCCCACTCGTCGATGTGCCAGTCGTTGTAGGCCTGCACCGTGGCGAGCGCGAGGTCCTTGTCGGGACACGCGGCGAAGAGCCGACCCGAGAACGCCGGGAACGACGGGAAGCACATGCTCGCGAGCACGCCGCCCGCGCTCATGTCCTTGACCCGTTCGTGGATGTCGTAGCAACCCGGCCGCATCTCCTCGAACGAGGTGGGGTTCACGCCGTACTCCTCGCGCGGACGGCCGGCGACGGCGTTGAGGCCGATGTTCGGGATCGTGCTGCCCTCGAAGACCCACACGTCGTCGCCGCGCTCGTTCTGGACGACGCGCGGCGCCTGGTCGGCGTACTTGGCCGGCAGACGGCCGTCGAACAGGTGCGGCGGCTCGACGACGTGGTCGTCCACGCTGATGAAGATCATGCTCGTCGACGTTCATGCTGGAACGGTACCGCGGCGAAGCAAGTACGATCCCGATCCCGGTTCGAGCCCGCGACGAGCACAGGGGGTGCGCTGTGGAGCTGCCGCTCACGATTCCGGCGGTCGTGCGTCGCGCTGCCGAGCGGTTCGGCGACATCGAGGGCATCGTCGACGGCGACGTGCGGCTGTCGTTCGCCGAGCTGGCGACCGAGGTCGATCGCGGCGGCCCGGGCGATGATCGCGTCGGGCGTCGAGCCCGGGCGACCGGGTCGCGATCTGGGCGCCGAACATCTGGGAGTGGGCGGTCACCGCGCTCGGCTGTCACTCGGTCGGGCGGTGATCGTGATCCCGCTGAACACCCGGTTCAAGGGCGACGAGGCGGGCTACGTGATCGGCGTCGCGCGGCGCCGACGCGGCTCTTCACCGTCACCGACTTCCTCGACACCAACTACGTCGACCTGCTCGCCGGCGCGCCCGGGCTGCGGAGACGCTCGAGGAGATCGTCGTGCTGCGCGGCACGTGCCCGCCGGGTGCGTCGGGTGGGACGAGTTCCTCGCCCGCGGCGACGAGATCGACGCGGCGACGGCCGACGCGCGCGCCGACGCGGTGCAGCCCGACGACCTGTGCGACATCCTCTTCACGTCGGGCACGACCGGGCGGCCGAAGGGCGCGATGCTCACCCACTCGGCGAGCGTCCGCGCGTACGACGCGTGGTCGCGACGTCGTCGGGCTGCGCGCCGGCGACCGCTACCTCATCGTCAACCCGTTCTTCCACACGTTCGGGCTGAAGGCCGGGATCCTCGCGTGCCTCCTCAAGGGCGCGACGATCCTCCCGCACCCGGTCTTCGACGTGCCCACGGTGATGCGGCGCGTCGTCGAGGAGCGCATCACGATGCTGCCCGGGCCGCCGACGATCTACCAGACGATCCTCAACCACCCCGACCTCGACGAGTTCGACATGTCGACTCTGCGGCTGGCGGTGACCGGCGCCGCCGCGGTCCCGGTCGAGATGATCGTCGACATGCGCGAGCAAGCTCGGCTTCGAGACGTCGTCACCGGCTACGGGCTCACCGAGTCGCACGGGATCGCCACGATGTGCCGCCACGACGACGACCCCGAGACCATCGCGAACACCGCCGGGCGCGCCATCCCCGGCGTCGAGGTGCGCGTCGTCGACGAGGACGGGAAGCGTCGCTGCCGCCGGCGAGCCGGGCGAGGTCGTGATCCGCGGCTACAACGTGATGAAGGGCTACTTCGACGACCCGGAGGCGACGGCCGAGGCGATCGACGCCGACGGCTGGCTGCACACCGGCGACGTCGCGTTCCTGGACGACGGCGGCAACCTCCGCATCACCGACCGCATGAAGGACATGTTCATCGTCGGCGGGTTCAACGCGTACCCGGCCGAGATCGAGAACATGATGATGGGCCACCCCGGGGTCGCGTCGGTCGCGGTCGTCGGCGTGCCCGACCAGCGGCTGGGCGAGGTCGGCATGGCGTTCGTCGTGCCCGCCACCGGTGTCGACGTCGACACCGGCGGAGCTCGTCGCGTGGTGCCGCGAGAACATGGCCAACTACAAGGTGCCGCGCTACGTCGAGATCGTCGAGAGCCTTCCGCTCAACGCGTCGAACAAGGTGCTGAAGTACGAGCTCGCCGCCCGCGGCAGGCAAGTCGTGGAGAGTTCGTGACCCGCGTTACGCTGAGTCACGGAGACCGCGGCATTCGCGGTGATTTCGTATGACCGACATTGCCAAGGGGACCGAACATTCGCGGCACGGGGTCCGGGGCAAGACCGGGCGTCCGGCGCGGCTCGATCGCGACATGATCGCCCACGCGGCCTACGAGATCGGACTCGATCGTGTCACGATGAAGGCGGTGGCCGACCAGCTCGGCGTGAGCGTCCCCGGCCTGTATCACCACGTCGAGGGCCGCGACGACCTCATGCAGCTCGCCGCCGAGTACTCCGCGTCCCGGATCCATCTCCCCGGGGATCACGGCCAGACCTGGCCCGAGTGGCTGCTCGAGTGGTCGCGGGTCTCGTACCGAGCCTTTCTGTCGCAGCCGGAGCTGCTCATCCAGTCCATGCGCGGATCGATGAGCGTCGAGCGCATGTTCGTCCACGTCGACGCCGTCATCGGGTTCCTGATGCGGCACGGGTTCACGCCGGTCGAGGCGCGCGACGCGTACACCCTGGTCAGCCGGTGCGCGATCGGCGCCGCGATCTCGGAGATCCGGCAGAGCGAGAGCGGCCGCGGGCTGCTCGCCGAGTACCACCGCGTGCTGTCCTCGCGCGCTCCCGACGAGCTTCCCGAACCTCCGGCGGCTGGTCGCCGTGATGCAGGACGACGGCCCGACGTTCGAGGAGCAGATCTGCACGGTCCTCGTGGGCATCGCGGTCCCGGCGCGGAGAACCCTGGAAGACGATCCTCGAGCTCGTCCACCCCGCGGCCGAGCACGCGGACTACGAGGCGATGCACCCCTGACCATGCGTCGCTCGCTGCGGCGCAGGGTACCTGCGCCGCGGGCGCTCGCTCCTGACTATGCGTCGCTCGCTGCGTTACGCAGGCGAGCGGGGTCTCGGTGATGTCGACGTCGAGGTCGAGACCGAGGTGCTCCGCCGCGTTTCCGACGAGGAGCTTGTGTCTCAGTTCCGGGTCGAGCTCGGCGAACGTCTTGTCGATGTACTCGTGCGAACGCGGGAACGTGCCCACCGAATGCGGAAAGTCGCTACCCCAGAGGAAGAGCTCGAGCGGCATCTCCTCGGGAAGCTCCTGACCCATGCGGATCGCGAGCGGTTCGCGCACCATTCCGTACAACGCGTGCGTACGCAGGTACTCGGATGGCAACCTCGGCAGCTCGAGCTGGAACCAGCTGTTGTACTCGAGGTAGTCGCGGTCCATGTAGTACATGTGCGCCGGCAAGAGCGCGGCGTTGATCTCGGCGAAGTAGAGGCGCAGTTCGGGGATCCGGTCGAACACGCCGTGCACGATCATCTGCGCCATTGTGCTGCTGGGCATGCCCTGTGCGTGCTGCGTCATGCCGGCTTCCGCGGGCCATTGCGAGGTGTCGTGCCGCAGACCGCCGGTGTTCATGATCATGCCGAAGCCCATGTGCGGTGACAGCGCGATCCCGAGCGACAGCGCCTTCTCCCAGAACCGGTCGTCGTCGGGCTTGGGGCCGGGACCCCCGTTGGGGAACTGCAGGAGCTGCACCGTCCGGAAGCCCATCTCGTGGGCACGCTCGAGCTCGCGCGATCGCGTCGTCGACGCCACTGATCGGCATCAGGGCGTTGGCGATGAGCCGATCGGGCGCGGGCGTGGTGTAGTCCTCCCTCAGCCACGTGTTGTAGGCCTGCACCATCGACAGGTAGACGTCGCGCTCGGCGATCTTCTCGAGGAACCGGCTGGCGAAGATGGGCGCGAACAGAAGTTCCGCGTCGAGGCCGTCTTCGTCCTGTTCGCGCAGACGCTGCGTTCCGTCGCCCGCCCCCGCCGCGCGAGAGCCGTCTTCGTTGAAGTAGCTCTGGCCCGCGAACTTGACGACACCGCGGCCCTTGAGGTTCTGGCTCGCGTAGGTGAGGGGCATGCCTTCCATGATCCAGGCGTCGCCGCCGCCGTCCGGCAATGTGATCAGCCGCGGCGCGCGGTCCTTGTACTTGTCCGGGACGAACTTCACGAAGTCGGGCGGTGTCTCGATGTGGCCGTCGCCCGAGATCACTTGGTACTTGCGACCCATGGTGGAACCCCCTGTTCGTGCCCGTCATCCTCGCGCGTATCGGAGGAAGAGGTAACTCGAGTCGTCACAGAATCCGTGGACGAGACCCCAGTGGTTCGTGGCGGCGGGTGGCCCGTGAGCAACCCGTGCCGAGGCTCCGCTGATGAGCATCGGCGAGATCGTGTGGAAGAACTCGTCGACCAGGCCACGCGACACCATCTCGCCGGCGAGACGCGGACCACCTTCCAACAACACGACTTCGCCGCTCAGGTGCACGGCGACCGCATCGAGGTCGACACGACCACCGGTGCCGACGCGCAGCTCGGGCACACCCGAAGGCGCAGGCCCGGCGTCCTCGGGCAGCACGAGGGTCGCTCGTCCCGAGGCGAAGAGCTCGGGGTTGCCCGACACATCGGGCACGCTCGCGACGACGTAGATCTGCAGCCCGGCCCGGTCGGGAGCCGTGTAGTGCTCGGCAACCACGGTCGCGAGCCCCACCAGGACGGCGTCGGCGCGGGCACGCAACGCGGCGAAGACGGCATGGTCGTTGCGATTGCCGAGCCCTCCGGACACGCCGTCGATCGCCGTGCCGCCGTCGGCAGACGAGATCATGTTGAGCCGCACGAGGGCCCGTCCTTCGGGGCGGGTCGTCGGCACCGCCACGTGCTGGTCGATCAGGGCGGCTTCGGAAGCGTGGGGCTCGGTGAGGGTCCGCATCCGCGCAAACTACGCTCGGCCCGAGGCGAACGTACTGCCGAGAGCGGAGAAGGCCGAGAGCGGAGAAGATGGTCGAAGTCACGGTCATCAGCGACGAGGTGCGCCACGTCGACGCCGAGGTCTCCGGGGACCGAGTGCTGGTGGATGCGGACCGTCTCCCCGCGGCAATGGGTTGGGAGCTGAAACCCGAGGGTCTCTGCCGGGCGGATGTGTGCGTGCCGGTGCGCGATCCTTCCGGTCTCTTCGTCGGGGACGCGCTCGACCTCGCCGCGGTGTGTGCCGCACTGTCACGACCGGTCGTCGCCGATGCGGATGCGCGACTGGTGGCCGTGGCGCTCGACGCGGAGGCGCGCCACCGGGCGCTCGACGATCTCGTCGCGCCGCCGTTCGCACTCGCCGACCTCGACGGCCACGTGCACACGCTCGACGAATGGCGGGGCCAGAAGAAGCTGCTGTCGGCCTTCGCGTCGTGGTGAGGCTGCCGCTACGACCTGCCCGGGTGGCAGGCGCTGCACGACGAGCTGAAGGGCGAGGGTTTCACCGTCATCTCGGTCGCGCTCGACGACTCACCCGACGACGTCCGGCCGTGGGTCGAGGGAATCGCCCACCCGGTGCTGATCGACCCCGAGCACGTGCTCACCGAGCTCTACGCGATCAGCAACGTCCCCACGGTCATCTGGATCGACGAGGACGACCGGATCGTGCGGCCCAACGGCGTCGCGTTCAGCAACGACATGTTCAAGGAGTTCACCGGTGTGGAGGCCGGGCCACACCTCGACGCGGTCCGGCGCTGGGTTCGCACCGGCGATGCGCCGATCACCCCGGACGAGGCGCGTGTCGCGGTGGGTGACCTCACCGGCGACGAGATCCGCGCTCGCTTGCACTTCCGGGTCGCAGCCCACGCCCGTCGGAACGGCGATGCCGACACTTCGCAGCGCCACTTCGACGAGGCTGCGCGGCTCGCGCCGAACGACTTCACGATCCGTCGAGCGGCCATGCCGCTCACGGGCGGCAACCCGTTCGGCACCGAGTTCATGGAGCTGTACACGGCGTGGCAAGAGGCCGGCAGCCCCTACCACGGGCTCCCGGGCATCGAACCGGCTCCGTGAGTCAGAGTACGAGGAGGCCTCCGTTGGAGAAGCCCACGACCACGATCGCGATGGTCCCGCACGAGAAGTTCAGCGTCACGCGCCAGAGCCTCGAGAGCGTGCTGACGGGCACGCCCGAGCCACGCCGGCTGGTGTTCGTCGACGGCGGATCGCCGCGCGGCGTCGCGCAGTATCTCGAAGCGCAAGCTCGGACCCACGATTTCACGCTCGTCAGGACCGATCACTACTTGCAGGCGAACGAGGGGCGCAACCTCGCGCTCGCGTACGTCGACACGGAGTTCGTCGCGCTCGTCGACAATGACGTCGTCGTCGACCCCGGCTGGCTGACGCCGCTCGAGCGGTGCGCACGCGAGACCGGTGCTGCGGCTGTCTCGCCGCTGTGCTGCATCGGTCCCGTCGTGCACGCTCGCATTCACCTCACCACGGGCGAATGCCGAATCGTCGAGACGGACGACCGCCGTCTGATGCACGAACGCTTCGTCGACTCGCAGAAGTCGTTCGACGACGTCCTCCCGCGCGTCGAACGGGCGCAATGTGAGCTGGTCGACTCCCACGCGCTCTTGGTGCGATCCGATGCGCTCGCCCGCGACCGCTGGTTCGACGAGGAGATCCGCCTCGAGGAGCACCTCGACCTCTCGCTCACCATTCGTGAGGGAGGTGGGACGCTCTGGCTCGAGCCGCGCTCGATCGTGACGTATCTCACGCCGCGGCTCGAGCCGTCCGATCTTCCCTTCTACGTCACGCGTTGGAGCGATGCCTGGAACCGGGTCGGCCTCGCGCACCTTGGCGAGAAATGGCGGCTCTCACCCGATGACCCGTGGCTGGTCGAGAAGGCGGTCTGGGCCTCGACCCACCGGCTCGACGCGTACCTCCCGTACCGGTCGCCGTTCACCCGGCTCCTGCACCACTACCGGCGCGAACCGCATCCGATCGTCGACCGCGTGGCGCAACGCGTCGCACTTCGCCATCACGCCAGGCGACGGATGCGAAGTGGAGGCCCTCGTGTTGCCCACGCCGCCAGCTGGCTCCCGCGCCTCACGAGGAGTCGGCGGGTCGCGTGTCGTAGGCGTCGTCGTCGGGCTTCGCGGTGCTCACCTCGTAGTCGGACATCGTGTGGGGCCATTGCGTGACGATGCGCCCACCCGGGCCGCGGTAGTAGTTGTTACAGGTCGCGTTCCACACCTCGACGTGATCGAGATCGTCCTGGAGCGAGCGGTTGTAGTCGGCCATCACGTCGGGCCGGACGTCGATCCACGCCAGTGCCTCGTCGTCGAGCCGCGCGAGCTGCCGCATGATGTAGGCGACCTGACATTCGATCATGAAGAGGATCGAGCCGTTGTTGGTGTTTGGGCCGTAGAGCATGAACAGGTTCGGGAAGCCGGTGGTGGTGATGCCGAGGTAGGCCTGCGCGCCGTCGCTCCACTCGTCGGCGATGCGCCGCCCGCCCCGCCCGGTCACCTCGATCGTTGACAGGTATCGAGTGGTTGCGAAGCCGGTCGCGAACACGAGGGTGTCGACCGGCCGGTGGGTCCCGTCGCTCGTGGTGATGCCGACGGCGTCGATGCGTTCGATGGCGTCCGTGACGAGCTCGACGTTCGGGCGGTTGAACGTGGGATACCAGTCGTTCGAGACGAGAGGGCGCTTGCAACCGTGGGGGAAGTCGGGCGTGAGCTTGGCGCGCACGGTCGGGGTCCTCGACGATCGCCATGTTCTGGAGGGCCAACTCCTGCGCCTGGCGGATGGCGGCCGGGTTCGAGAACGTGATGGAGCCCTCGATGCGCTCCCACACCTGGCGACGCTCCTCGAGGAGCGCGTGAGGATCGGTGCGGAGACGCTCGAGTTGCTCGGCCGTGTACGGGACATCGGCCTTGGGCAGGACCCAGTTGGGGGTCCGCTGGAACACGTGAAGCTGCCCGACGCTGCGGCGCGATCTCGGGTACGAACTGCACCGCGCTCGCGGCGCTACCGATCACCGCGACGCGCTCGCCGGTGAGGTCGTGGCCGTGGTCCCAGCGCGGCGGAGTGGAACGCGGTGCCGGCGAACTCCTCCAACCCGGGGATCTCGGGCCACTCCGGATTGCCGAACATCCCGACCGCGCCGACGACCACGCCGACCTCGTGACACTCGCCGGCTTCGGTCGTGAGGGACCAGACGGCGCGCTCGTCGTCCCAGGCCGCGGCAGCGATCCCGTCGCCGAGTCGGAGGTGTGGCGCCAGCCCGTACTTCGTGACGCAGTGTTCGAAGTAGGCGCGGATCTCGGCCTGCGTTCCGTACGGCCGCGACCAGTCGCGTTTGAGCTCGAACGAGAACGAGTACAGCGCCGACGGCACATCGCACGCGCACCCGGGGTAGGTGTTGTGGAACCACGTGCCACCCACGGCCGGCGCCCGCTCGAAGATGGTGAACGTGTCGATGCCGGCTTCGAGGAGCTTGATTCCCATGCAGATCCCGCCGGGACCCGCGCCGATGATCCCGATCCGCATGCCCGTCATGCCTCGCGCATGCGTTCCCAACCGGGGGGCGGTGGTGCGAGCTGCCAGAACTGCTCGGGCACACTGCCGCCGATGCGAGCACCCAGCGCATGGTCGCGATTCAGAGGCGCGAGCTGGGACTCGTAGCACTCGATCGCGGTGCGTTTGCGGTCGTGATCGACAACCGTGGGCACGATCATCGGCGTGGGCCAGAGATCCGAGCGGAACAACTTCGCTACGCGCCACGCGAGCATTCCCGGGATGTGCTTGTAGCCGCTGTCCTCGTAGCAGAACCACGAGAGGTCGGTCCGCGGCAACGCCACCAGGAGTCCGGCTTCGTGGGTCGAGACGTGATCGGGGTTCGCGAGTCCCATCGGCAAGAACACCGCAGTCGGCTCTTCGTCGTCGATGACTCGCGAGAGCTCAGCGGCGATCGTCTCCGGCGTGGCGCGGTCTTCCGGCGCGAGGTACTGATAGTCGGCGAACTCCAGCCAGAGCGGACGCGCGTCGAGCACCTTCATCGCCGCCTGGTCTTCCTCGCGTCGCAGGGCGACGACATCGTCGCCCGATCGGAACCCGCCGAGCGCATCCCATTCCGAGGGCGGGTCCGGATACCGCGGGGGACGTCCTCCGAACACCGTGACCACCAGTGAGTCGGGGTGCGCGCCCAGGAGGTGTGCGGCACCGAGCGCGGCGTCGTCGAAGTGCGGCGAGAAGACGACCACGCGGTCGAGGGCGCGGTCGGGAAGGATGCCCCACGTGATGGGATTGGGTGCCACCGCGGCACACTACCCGCACGCGCTACGCCGCGGTGCGGCTCGCGGCCACGAGCCGGCGCATGCCCTCTTGCCACGAGATCGACGAGTGGAAGCCGAGTTCGTTGAGACGGCTCACGTCGATCGGCAGCGAGGGGATGGCGTTCTCGTCGACCTCGATCAGAGGTTCCTTGCCGATGAGACCGCCGATCAGCGCGCACCAGTCTTCGACCGCCACGTTCTCGTCGCCACCCCAGTTCACGACGTTCGCCGGTACCGACGCGGCGGCGAGCAGGTAGGGGAGCGATCCGACGATGTCGACCAGGTGGAGCGGAGCGTACAGTGACGGCCCGATCGGGTGGACGCCGATCGGGATGTCGCGCTCGATCATCATCACCTGGAACGTCGGCCACCCGAAGTCGTCGCCGTAGGGGACGCTGAGCCGCGCGATCACGGTGGGGATGGCGAGACGGGTCGCGGTGTGCTGCACGATCGACTCGGCGGCGATCTTGCTGATCGAGTACGTCTGGAACCCGGCGGCGCGATGGCTGTCGCCGAGGGGTGAGGTCTCCGAGAGCGGGACCTGACCCTGCGACTCGTAGACACCTGCGGTCGAGCACTGGAAGAACGCGTCGACGTCTTTGCACCGATCCATCAGCTGCGCGACGCCTTCGACGTTGGCGGCGAAGTCGGCCTCCCAGTCGTTGCTGCGGGCGACCGCGAAGTTCAAGACGTAGTCGAGGTCGTCCGGGATCTCGTCGAAGTCTGCTGTTCCGAGGTCGACGCGCACCGCGGTAGCGCCCGAAGACTCGAGCTCGGCGCGCTTCTTCTCGTTGGTGAAGCGCGCACCGCCGAACACCGTGTTGTCCGCCGCGAGTGCCATCGCCAGCGGCCCACCGACCATGCCGGTGGCGCCGGTGACGAGGATGCGCTTGCCGGTGAGCGGGGCAACGTCGGCCATGGTGTCCTCGCTTCGAGCGTTTCCGGGCGAGTAGTAGACCACAGATCTGCAAGTTCGGTCTCTTCCCTCCCGTTAGGGTTCCCGCATGCTGGAGCAGTTTCGCCTGAGCGACCAGGTTGCCATCGTGACGGGCGCGGGCCGGGGGATCGGTGCCGCGATCGCCGAATCGTTCGCCGAGGCCGGGGCCGACGTGGTCGTCACGGCGCGCACCGAGTCGCAGCTGGAGGAGACGGCGGCCGCGGTCCGTGCGCACGGAGGTCGCGTCGTCGCGATACCGGGCGACGTCAACGACCTCCGCTTCCTCGCGAAGCTGGTCGACGAGACCGTCGAGGAGCTCGGCCGTCTCGACATCGTGGTGAACAACGCGGGCGGCTCGATCTCGAAGCCGATGCTCGACACCCGAGTGGAGGACCTCGAGGCCTCGTTCCACTTCAACGTCTCCGCACCGTTCGAGCTGAGCCGCCTCGCCGTACCGCACATGCTCGAGCGCGACGGCGGCGCGATCGTGAACATCGGGTCGGTCGCCGGGCGCAACGCGAACCGCGGCTCACTCACCCATAGCCTCACGAAGGCCGCGCTCGCGCAGCTCACGCGCCTGATGGCGGCCGAGCTCGCGCCGCGCGTGCCGCGTGAACGCGGTGTTGCCCGGCGCGATCGAGACCGCCGCGCTCAAGGGGTGGATCGACAGCAAGGGCGCATCGGCACGTGACGAGATGGAACGGAACACGCCGATGCGGCGCAACGGTCTCCCCGAGGACGTCGCCCCGGCCGTGCTCTACCTCGTGTCGCCCGCAGCGTCGTGGGTCACCGGCAAGCTCATCGAGGTCGACGGCGGCATGCTCGGTCAGGTCCTCCCCAGCCGTCTCCCCGACCTGTGACGAAGTCAGACCTCGGTGAGCATCGGGGCGACGTCGGTGGCGAAGGCGACCATCTGGTCGCAGAGCTCGTCGCAGTCGCGGGCGCGGAAGCGCACCTGGATCTGGTTCACGCCGTCGGCACAGCCGGCGAGGATCTGCTCGCCGAGCTCCTGTGGCGTTCCGGTGAGGGAGTCGTCCGGCACGTCCCAGTCGGGCCTGCCCACGTAGAGCCAGGGCACGATCTGGCCGATCATCATGGGCCGGTCGGCGCGTCCGTGCTGCTCGCGCGCGTCCTGCAGCGTCGCGACCATGCCGGCGTCGGACGGTCCTTGCGGAAGCCAGCCGTCGGCGAGGCGCGCGGCGCGCTTGATCGCCGCGGGGCTCGAGCCCGCCACCCACACGGGCGGTCGCGGCGCTTGAACCGGACGCGGGCTCGCGCCGTAGCCGTCGACCCATTCGTGCTCGAGGGCGTCGATCAGCACCGGAAGCCGTTCGTCGACGAGCTTGCCGCGGCGGTGGAAATCCACGCCGAGCCGCTCGAACTCGGGCTGCACGTGGCCGGCGCCGATCCCGACGATGGCTCGGCCGCCGGACAAGTAGTCGAGCGTGGAGAACTGCTTCGCCGCCACGAGCGGGTGGCGGTACGGCAGCACGTACGCGTGCGACAGCAGGTTCGTCTGCGACGTGATGCCGGCGAGCCACGACAGCGTGCCGACGCAGTCTTGCCAGAAGGTGCTCATCCGTGACGCGTACTCTTCGGTGAGCGCGATGTGGTCACACACGCCGACGTAGTGGTAGCCGTGCTCGTCGGCGACGCGCGCCACGCGCGCCAGCTCGTCGACGCCGGCTTCGCGCTCCCACTGCGCCGCGATCATCTGACTCTGCGCCTGGATCGGCAGCTGGATGCCGTAGACGCGTGTGCCCGGCGGGATCCCGATCATCGGAGCGGGGTCACAGGCGTTCGATGATGGTGACGTTCGCCTGGCCGCCGCCCTCGCACATCGTCTGCAGGCCGTACCGACCCCCCGTGCGCTCGAGCTCGTTGAGCAACGTGGTCATGAGGCGCGCGCCGGTGGCGCCGAGCGGGATGGCCGAGCGCGATCGCGCCGCCGTTGACGTTGACCTTCGCGAGGTCGAAGCCGGTCTCCTGCCGCCACGCGAGCACGACCGACGCGAACGCCTCGTTGATCTCGACGAGGTCGATGTCGTCTCTGGACATTCCGGCCTTGCGGAGTGCGTACTCGGTGGCCGCGATCGGCGCGGTGAGCATGAAGACGGGATCGTCGGCGCGGACGCTCAGGTGGTGGATGCGGGCGCGCGGCTTCAGGCCGTGGTCGCGGACGGCCTGCTCGCCGGCGATCAGCATCGCGGCCGACGCGTCGCTGATCTGGCTCGACACCGCCGCGGTGATGCGGCCGCCTTCCATCAGCGGCGGGAGTGACCGGATCTTCTCCCAGTTCGGCTCGCGCGGGCCCTCGTCGAACGTGCAGTCGCCGAGCGGCACGATCTCGTGCTCGAACCGCCCCTCGGCACGCGCGCGGAGCGCGCGCTCGTGCGACTCGACCGCGAACGCCTCCATGTCGTCGCGGGAGATGTTCCACTTCTCCGCGATCAGTTCGGCGGCGCGGAACTGCGAGATCTCCTGGTCGCCGTAGCGTGCCTGCCACCCGGGGGACTCCGAGAAGGGTGTCTCGTGGCCGTACGCCTGCCCGGCGAGCATCGCGCTCATGATCGGGATCTGGCTCATGTTCTGCACGCCGCCCGCGACGACGAGATCGGCGGTGCCGGACATCACGCCCTGCGCGGCGAAGTGGACGGCCTGCTGCGCCGAACCGCACTGCCGGTCGACGGTGGTGCCGGGCACGTGCTCGGGGAGACCGGCAACCAGCCAGCACGTGCGGGCGATGTCGCCCGCTTGCGGGCCGATGCTGTCGACGTTGCCGAAGATCACGTCGTCGACCGCGCCGGGATCGATGCCCGTGCGCTCGACGAGCGCGCGGATGGAGTGCGCACCGAGATCGGCCGGATGGACCTGTGAGAGACCGCCGCCGCGCCGTCCGACGGGCGTGCGTACCGCGTCGACGATGTATGCCTCAGACCTGTTCATTGGTCGACTCCGTTCCGGGCGTCCGCCCACGCCTCCACTGCGTCTCCACTACTTGCTGACGATCACGGACGATCCGTGACCGAAGAGTCCCTGGTTGACGGTGACGCCCACGGTCGCGCCCTCGACCTGGCGGCCGGCGGCCTGGCCGCGCAGCTGCCACGTCGACCTCGCACACCTGGGCGATGGCCTGGGCCGGGATGGCCTCGCCGAAGCAGCGCCAGCCCGCCGCTCGGGTTCACCGGGATGCGCCCGCCGAGCGTCGTGGCGCCCGAACGCAGCAGCGCCTTCGGCCTCGCCCTCGGCGCAGAGCCCGATGTTCTCGTACCAGTCGAGCTCGAGCGCGGTCGACAGGTCGTACACCTCGGCGCACGGCTGAGGTCGTCGGGCCCGATGCCGGCCTCCTCGTAGGCGGCGCCGGCGATCGAGTCGCTGGAACCCGAGCGTCGGGCGCCGGCGACCGACCGCAGTCGAGTCGGTGGCGAAGTCGGGGAGCTCGAGCACGGTCTGCGGGTACGTCGGCGTGACCGTCGAGACGGCCTTCACTCGCCGGCATGCCGTCGAGCGTGCCGAGCTTGCGGCGCGGCGAAGTCGAGGCTCGACACGATCATCGCCGCGGCGCCGTCGGACGTGGCGCAGATGTCGAGCAGGCGGAGCGGGTCGGCGACGACCGGGCTGTCGAGCACGTCCTCGGCGCGAGTTCTCCTTGCGGAAGCGGGCGTTCGGGTTCTCGAGCGCCGTGGCGGGAGTTCTTCACCTTGACGGCGGCGAAGTCGTCGCGCGTGGCGCCGTAGACGTCCATGCGGCGGCGGGCGTACAGCGCGAAGTAGATGGGGTTGGTGGCGCCGAGCAGGTGGAAGCGCAGCCAGTCGGGGTCGTTCGTGCGCTCGCCGCCGACCGGCGCGAAGAAGCCCTTCGGCGTGGTGTCGGCGCCGATCGACGAGCGCGACGTCGCAGAAGCCGGCGAGGATCTGGCGCGCGCCGTGTGCAGCGCCGTGCGCGCCCGACGCGCACGCGGCGTAGCTCGACGACACGCGCACGCCCGTCCACCCGAGCTTCTGCGCGAACGTGGCGCCCGCGATGAAGCCCGGGTAGCCGTTGCGGATCGTGTCGGCGCCGGCCACGTACTGGATGTCGTGCCACGTCGAGCCCGGCGTCGGCCAGCGCGGCCGCGCGCCGCGACCATGCCGTACTCGGTGAAGTCGTTGCCCCACTTGCCCCACGGGTGCATGCCGACGCCGAGAATCGCGACGTCGCGTTCGCCGGTCATCACGCCCCGCCCGTGGACGGGTGGCCGGCTCCCAGACGTACACGAGGTAGTCGTGGTCGTCGTCGTGCGACAACACCTCGATCGCGATCTGCATTTCCATGCCGACGTGGAGGTCGGCCGCCATGCACGCCCTTGGCACCTGGCCGAGCACGACGATGCCCTCTCGGCCGAGCTCGACCGCGGCGAGTGCGTACGGTTCGAAGGGATCGGCGGCCACGTACGGCGGTGGCGGCGGGTAATGGTTCTCCGTGTACGACCATACATGGCCGCGCGCGACGACAGCGGGGTGGGCGCGAGCTCGTCGGAGTCGCACCCGGGGTTGGGGCACGCGCCCTCGCGGGGGGGAAACACGATCGTGTCGCACGCGGGACACTTCGCACCGATGAGGTGAGGTTCGTCGTCGACGGCGAACCAACCCTCGACGACGGGCACCCCAGAAGCAGGTTCTGACACACTGGCAGATTACGAGACGGAGCGAAGTCGTGCAGGAGCGAACGTCGCGAGCCGGGTGCCCGGGCGAGCAGTGAGCGACCCAGACATTCGGACGAGCGGGTCGGCGGAGCGGAGTCGACCAGTCGAGCCTGAGGGCGCGAGGGGAGCACGAGTGGACCAGAGCGTCGCGACGTGGCCGGCAACGAAGCTTGCCGCGGCAATTCGCACAGGAGACTTGTCGAGCCGAGACCTGCTCGAGTGCTATCTCGACCGCATCGACCGCCTCGGTCGTGAGGTCAACGCCGTCGTCACGCTCGATGCCGACCGCGCGCGAGCCGCGGCTGCGGCCGCCGACGAGGCGACGACACTCGGCGGGAGCATGGGGCCGCTACACGGGCTGCCCGATCACGATCAAGGACGCGATCGCGACCGAGGGCATCCGGTCGACCGGTGGCGCCAACGAGCTCGCGATCACGTGCCGACCGAGGACGCGCCCGCTGTCGCCCGCCTCAAGGCCGCCGGCGCGATCGTGTTCGGCAAGACCAACCTGCCGAAGTGGTCGGGTGACATCCAGACCTTCAACGAGCTCTTCGGCGTCACCCGGAACCCGTGGGCGCTCGACCGGATCACCGGCGGCTCGTCGGGCGGCGCCGCAGCCGCGGTGGCGGCCGGGTTCACGAGCTTCGAGCTCGGGACCGACATCGGCGGTTCGGTGCGCATCCCGTCGCACTGCTGCGGCGTCTACGGGCTCAAGCCGACGTGGGGCGTGATCTCGCAACGCGGCTATCTCGATCATTCGCACGGCGGGACGATCGACGTCGACATCAACGTGTTCGGCCCGATCGCGCGCTCCGCCGCCGACCTCGACCTCCTGCTCACGGTGCTCGCGGGTCCCGATCCGGAACGGGCGGTCGCGTGGCGGCTCGAGCTGCCGCTCGCGGAGGAGCACTCGTTGGCAGATCTCGACGTGGGTGTGTGGTTCGACGATCCCGCGACGTTCGTCGATGCCGAGTACGGCGTGATGCTGCGCGCAGCCGCCGATCGGCTCGCGGACGCGGGCATGCGGGTGCACGACAGTCATCCCGCCGTCGACTTCGCGGAGCAGAGCGGGCTCTTCGGCGCCATGATCGGAGGCGCGCTCGCGCCCACGTTCGCCGACGGCACCGACGCCGACTCGGGGCCGTCGCACCTCTCGTTCCTCCGGGGCGAGATGCATCGTCACGACCTGCGTCGGGTGTGGCACGACTGGTTCGAGCACCACGACCTGCTCTTGTGCCCGGCGATGTCCACGCCGGCGTTCCCGCACGATCACCGCGGCACGATCATGGACCGCACGATCGAGGTCGACGGGACGACGCGTGGCCACATCGAGCTGATCTCGTGGCTCGGCTTCATCGGCGTGCTCGGGTTGCCGTCGGTCGCGGTGCCGATCGGGCGGACCGAGAGTCCCGAGCTGCCGGTCGGCATGCAGGTCGTGGCGCCTTGGTACCACGAACGACGGGCTATCCGCGCCGCCGAGCTGATGGCCGACGTGCTCGGCGGTTACGTCCCGCCACCTGGCTTCTGAAGGCCGGCTTCTGAGACGCGACGTCAGGTCTGGCTGTCGAGCTCGTGCAGCCGCCGCGCCATGCCCGTGAGGATGCTGTCGCGGATGGCCTCCTCCGCGAGCACGTCGTGGAACTCGGGTTGGGTGAGCACCGCGAGGCGTAGCTTGCCGAGCGCGGTGACGGTGGCGTTCCGCGGTGCGGGATCGAACAGCGCCAGCTCGCCGAAGAAGTCGCCGCGCTTGAGGGTGGCGACCTCCTCGCCGCCACGAGTCACCCGCGCCTCTCCTTCGAGGATCACGAAGAAGTCGCGTCCCTTGGCGCCTTCGTGGATCACGACGTCGTCGGCGAGGTGCTCCCGGATCCTGGTGACGCGTGCGACCCGCATCAACTCGTCGCGCGAGCACGCCTTGAAGATCGGGACCCGGGCGAAGCTCATCTCGACGTAGTTGATCTCGGCCGCGCCGGACCACGACGCGTCGGGCGATCCGGACAGGGAGCTGGCCTTGCTGGATCGGCGCTTGAGCATCAGAGAGACTCTATTCGCCTATCGGTTCACCATTGCTCGCTCGCTGCGAGCCGGAGAGCCCGGCTCGTGGGCACTCGCTCGTGCGTGCGCGGCGGAGGAAGTCTTCGACCCGCGCTTGCGCGCGCCGGCCCATCTCGGTGGGGGAGCCGGTCACACCGTGTGGACCATACGGATAAACGGCGAGCTCGGTCTCGTTCCCCGCGAGCTCCCACCGTGCGGCCATGAACACACTGTCGTCCAGCAGCGTGTCGCCGGTACCGACGGTGAACAGAGCAGGACACAGGCCGCGCAGGTCGGCATAGAGCGGTGAGACGTCGGGATCGCGCAGGTTGTCGACCGAGTTGAAGTACGCGATCGCGCTGGTGCCACCGCCCGGCGCAGCGGCGAGGACGTCGTTCTCCGGTGGCGGAAGGGTGCGGCTCGGCGTTCCCGTGATGTCGTACACGCCGCAGTTCAGGTTGGCGCCGAACAGGCGGTCGGCGGCGTCGTGACGGTCGCGCAGACGCAGCACGGTGACGGCGGCGATGTGCCCGCCCGCGCTCTCGCCGCCGATCAGCAGACGATCGCTGCCCAATTCGGCGGCGGCGTGCTCGAGCAGCCACACCGCGACGGCTTCGCAGTCGTCATGACCCGCGGGTACTCGCACTCCGGGGCCATTCGGTACTCGGGGCTCACGACCGCGACGTTGCACTGCTGCGCGATCTGCCAATTCACCTGGTCGCTGCTCCGGCGGCTTCCCATCATGAACGCGCCGCCGTGGATGGAGAGGTACACCGCATCGACGGTGGGCGGAACGAAGCCGGAGAGGAATCGTCGCCGGCCGGACCGGGGATCGTGCGCTCCTCGGCTTCGTCGACGAGTGGCTGTCCGAACACGCCGCCGGCCTCCATCATGGAACGGAGCTGCGCGATGAAGTCGCCCTTCGGGTCGAACGCAGCGGATGACTCCACCATTCGCGCGGTCGTCTCCGCGTTGGCAGCGCGCACCTCGTCGACGAACGGCAGGAGCTCGGGATCGATCAGCGGCATGATTCACTCCCCTCGAAGCGTGCGCGCAACGGTACTCAGCTCCCTGCCGACGCGTCAGATGTCGCTGCTACGATCCCGCGGCACTCAACGCGCACGGTGACCGCCAGAGGGGGACCCATGCGAGGGATCGTCTACGACGGCGAGTCGACAACGCTCGTCGAGGGGCTCGAGCTTCGCTCGCCGGGACCCCGCGAGGTGGTCGTCGAGATCGTGGCCGCCGGGATGTGCCACAGTGACCTGTCGTTCATGTCCGGTCTCTATCCGTGGCCGGTCCCTGCGGTGTGCGGGCACGAGGGCGCGGGCATCGTGGCCGAGGTCGGTGAGGCGGTCACGCACGTGAAGCCCGGCGATCACGTGATCATCGCCACGCTCGCGGCGTGCGGCTTCTGCGACCAGTGCAACAACGGGCGCCCCACGTCGTGCCGGCAGACGCTCGGCAACGCCAGCGAGATCTTCACGCTCGACGGCAAGGGGGTGAGCAACTTCGCCGCCGCTTCGGTGTTCGCCGACCGCACCGTCGTGCGTGACGTGCAGGTGGTGCCGATCCCCGACGACGTCCCGCTCACCTCGGCTGCGCTCGTCGGTTGTGGCGTGGTCACCGGTATGGGCGCGGTGCTCAATCGGGCCAACGTGGAGCTCGGTCAGACCGCGGCGGTCTTCGGCGTCGGCGGTGTCGGCCTCAACGTGATCCAGGCCCTGAAGGTGAAGGGCGCGCGCCGCATCATCGCCATCGACGTCGCGGCCGACAAGGCCGCGCTCGCCAAGCAGTTCGGCGCCACCGACTTCCTCGACGGCTCGCGCGACGACATCGTCGACGCGATCGTCGCGCTCGAGCCGTTCAGTGACGAGAGCCCGCGCGGGCCCTTCAACGCGGGCGGCGTCGACTGGTCGTTCGACTGCGTGGCGTTCCCCGAGGTCACCAGCAACGCGCTCGAGGCGCTCGACTGGGGTGGCACGTGCGTGGTGATCGGCGTGTCGGGCATGACCACCGAATTCCACGGGCTCTACCAGCGACTCACGCAGGTCGACCGCGGGATCATCGGGTGCCGCGCCGGAACGATCTCGCCGCAGCGTGACATCCCGCTCATCATCGATCTCTACCGCCGAGGCGAGATCCTCCTCGACGAGCTCGTCTCGGTGACGTACCCGATGGCGGAGTTCGAGAAGGCGATCCACGCGATGGAGAGCGGCTCGATCGCCGCGCGGCGTGCTCACGTTCTCGTGACCAGCAGAACCGCTGGGAAGACCGCCGCCGGCCGGCCGTGGCCCATGCCGGACAGCATCGACACCACCGGCAAGAGTCTCTGGCAGCTCGTCGAGGAACGGGTCGCGCGCACTCCCGACAAGGTGATGGCGGTCGACGAACACGACCGCTCGTGGACCTACGCCGAGTTCCGCGCGTGGTGCGAGCGCGTCGCGGCGGGGCTCGGCGCGCGCGGAGTCGTCGAGGGTACGAACGTGTCGTGGATCCTGCCGTCGCGCATCGAGGCATTCGTGCTGATCGGCGCGCTCGCGCGGATCGGTGCGGTGCAGAACCCGATCCTCCCGATCTACCGCCACCGTGAGATCGGCTTCATCACTCGCCAGACGGGTTGCCGGCTGCTCGTCGTGCCCGGCACCTTCCGCAACGTCGACTACGAGAAGTTGGCGCGGGAAGCAACGGTCGACCTCGACGTGGAGATCCTCGTGGCCGAACCCGATCTGCCCGAGGGCGACCCCGCGACGCTCGGGCCGCCCGCGAGCGGCGCCGGTAACCCCATGCGCTGGCTCTTCTACACGTCGGGCACCGTCGCCGATCCGAAGGGAGCGCGGCACACCGACGCCAGCATCGCGGCGGCCAACCTCGGGATGCAGTGGTCGGTGCGGTGTGATGCTGCCGACAAGGTCGCGGTGGTCTTCCCGATCACCCATGTCGGCGGGGTCGTCTGGATGTTCAACACGATGGAGACCGGTGCCGAGCTCCTGCTCGTCGAGGTCTTCAGCGTCGAGGACTCGCCGCCGTTCCTGGCGAGGCACGGCGTGACCGTTGCCGGCGCGGGCACCGTGTTCTGGCAGGCGTACCTCGCCGCGCAGCGCAAGCAGCCGGACCGGCCATTGTTCCCCGACGTGCGGGTGTTCGCGGGCGGCGGCGCGCCCAAGCCACCGAACATCCACTACGAGCTGATCGAAGAGATGGGCGCGCCGGCGATTGCCGGCTGGGGTCTCACCGAGTCGCCGATCAACACGATGATGGAGCTCGACAGTCCCGACGACAAGAAGGCGACGACCGAAGGCAAGGCGTGCCCCGGGGTCGAGTTGCGCGCGATCACCGTCGACGGCGCGGTCGCCGCGGCCGGCGAGGAAGGTGAGCTGCAGGTGCGCGGTGCGCAGGTCTGCCTCGGGTACCTCGACTCGAGCCTCGACGACGACGGCTTCACCACGACGGCCAATGGGGAGCGGTGGTTCCGCACCGGCGACCTCGGTGTGATCGACGCCGAAGGATTCGTGACGATCACCGGGCGCCTGAAGGACATCATCATCCGGAAGGGCGAGAACATCTCCGCCAAGGAGATCGAAGACCTGCTCTTCGCGCATCCCAAGGTCGTCGACGTCGCCGTGGTGGGTGTGCCCGATCCCGCGAGTGGTGAGCGTGCGTGCGCGGTGGTCGTGGTCGCGCCCGGCGAGACGTTCACCTTCCTCGAGATGTCCGAACACCTGAAAGCTGCCGATCTCACGCTGCAGAAGCTGCCCGAACAGCTCGAGCTGGTCGACACGCTGCCGCGCAACCCGAGCGGCAAGGTGCTGAAGCGCGAGCTGCGAGCACAGTTCTCCTGACGACCGGAGTTCTCCCAACGAGAGGAGCGGGTTCGCGGGGGATACGCTCCGGGCCGCATGGACCTCCGCTACACCCACGACGAGGAGGCGTTTCGCGCCGAGTTGCGCGAATGGCTGGAGGAAGTCGTTCCGAAGTACGGGCCGGTGCCCGACCCCGACGACTGGGACGCGCGTCGCGTGTACGACACCGGCTGGCAGCGGATGCTGTACGACGCCGGGTACGCGGGCATCAACTGGCCGAAGGAGTACGGCGGACGCGGCGCCACGCCCACCGAGCACCTCATCTACATCGAGGAGACCGAGCGGGCCCGCGCGCCGTATGTGGGCTGCAACTTCGTCGGCCAGCTGCACGCGGGGCCGACGCTGATCGCCGAGGGTTCAGCGGAGCAGAAGTCCTTTCATCTGCCCGCCATCTTGAAGGGCGAGCAAGTCTGGTGCCAGGGATTCTCGGAGCCGAACGCGGGCTCCGACCTCGCCGGCCTCCGGACCCGCGCGGTACGCGACGGCGACGAGTACGTGCTCAACGGCCAGAAGATCTGGACGAGCTTCGGGCACGTGGCCGAGTACTGCGAGATGCTGGTGCGGACCGACCCCGACGTGAAGAAGCAGGCCGGGATCACGTGGTTGATCGTGCCGATGGACCGGCCCGGGATCGACGTGCGCCCGCTCCGCGCGATGGAGGGATCCACCGAGTTCTGCGAGGTATTCCTCGACGACGTGCGCGTGCCGGTGGCGAATCGGGTCGGTGACGAGAACGACGGGTGGCGCGTCGCGAACGTCACGCTCAGCTTCGAGCGCGGCACCGCGTTCGTGGCCGACGTCATGCAGACCGAGGAGCTGATCCGCGACCTCGTGGAACTCGCGCACCACCTCACCCGCAAGGGCGTGACTCGCTGGGAAGATGCCGGTCTGCGGCGCGACATCGGGCGTATCGCGGCCGAGCTCGACGCGCTGTGGGCGCTCACCAAGCGGAACATCTCCCAGGCGCAGCGCACCGGCGTGGTGGGAGTGGGCGGGAGCGTGTTCAAGCTGGCGTTCACCGAGCTCCGGAACCAATTGGGTGACATCGCCATGCACCTGCTCGAGCGGGCGTCGCTCTCGATCGACGACCTCGGCGACCTGCCGTCGGGGCGTCACGTGCAGGCGCGATTCTGGGCGTTGCGCATGAGCATCGCCGCGGGCACGTCACAGGTGCAGCGCAACATCGTGGGCGAGCGTGTGCTCGGCCTGCCCCGGGAGCGCTGAACCGGTGGACTTCGAGCTCACCGACGACCAGGTCTCGCTGCAGGAAGGCATCCGCGCATTCCTCGACGGCCGGTTCCCGCCCGACGTCGTCCGCGACATCGAGCATGCCGGTGCCCACATCGATCGTGAGCTCTGGCACGAGCTCGGTGACACCGGCGTGTTCGCGCTCCGCGTGCCCGAAGCCGACGGCGGTCTGGGCCTCGGCGTCTCCGAGGCCGCGCTGGTGTTCGAGGAGCTCGGCCGCGCGCTCGTGCCGGGCCCGCTGGTGGCCACCGAGCTGGCGGCGACGATCTCGCCCGAAGCTGCCGCCGGCCACGTGGTCGTCGGACTCGTCGAGCTCGACGACGAGATCGTCGTGCTCGAGCACCCGGCCGATCTCGACGCGTTGCTCGTGCTCGACGCGGACGGGGTGCGAATCGTGGACCCGGATGTCATCGAGGGTGTCGACGCCGAGCGGCCACTCGACGCGCTCACACCGATCCGGCTGGTGACCGGTTCCTTGCCCGACGGCGAGGCGTTCGGTGGCCCGGAGGTTGCGGAGCAACTCCGACTCGTCGGACTCGTGCTGACCGGCGCGGTCCAGCTCGGCATCGCGGCCCGCACGGTGGAGCTCGCGACCGACTACGCCAAGGAACGTGAGCAGTTCGGCCGGCCCATCGGCTCGTTCCAGGCGGTCAAGCACATGGTGGCCGACATGCTCGTGCGCGCCGAAGTCGCGCGCGGCGCGGTGTACGCCGCCGCGTGCACGCTCGACGGCCGGAGCAACGATGCTCCTGCACGCGCCGCGGCGGTGGCGAAGGTCGTGGCCGGCGACGCCGCGCTCGCCAACGCGAAGGCATGCATCCAGGTGCACGGTGGTATCGGGTACACGTGGGAACTCGACGTACAGCGCTACTGGAAGCGCGCGTCGGTGCTCGACACTCACTTCGGGAACAGTGATCGGTGGGCCGAGGCCATCGCCGCGACGATCTCGACGCGGTAGCGTCCGGGAAGCATGAAGTTCACCACACCGATCGCGATGATCGACCCGTCCTTCTACATTCCGCTCGCGCAAGCGGCGGAGGAGATCGGCTTCGACAGCATCGCGGTTCCCGACAGCATCGCGTATCCACGCGAGTCGTCGTCCAAGTACCCGTACAACCCTGACGGCACACGAGAGTTCCTCGAGAACAAGCCATTCATCGAGACGATGACCGCGATCGCGGCGATGGGCGCGGCCACCGTGCGCATCGAGTTCCACACGTTCGTCTTGAAGATGCCGATGCGCCATCCCGTCGTGCTCGCGAAGGAGGCCACTTCGGTGGCGGTGCTCACGGGCAACCGTCTGGTGCTCGGCGTCGGTACGAGTCCGTGGCCCGACGACTACGAGATCGTCGGGCTGCCCTGGGAGCGCCGGGGGCGTCGGTTCGACGAGTGCATCGAGATCGTCCGCGGGCTCGGAGCGGGCGGGTACTACGAGTACCACGGGGAGTTCTACGACTTCCCGGCGATCAAGCTCAACCCGATCCCGTCGCAGCCGCTCCCGATCCTCGTCGGCGGGCACTCCGACGCCAACCTGCGACGCGCCGCGCGCATCGCCGACGGCTGGATGGCGGCGGGAGGGTCGCCGGAGGAGCTCACGCGGTGGATCGGTCGTATTCAGGAGCTCCGCCACGAGTACGGTCGAGACCGCGAACCGTTCGACATCTACGCGACGAGTGTCGATTCGTTCAGCGCCGACGGCATCAAGCGGCTCGAGGATCTCGGGGTGACCCACACGTCAGGTGGGTTCGGGCGCTTCAACCCGTACGGCATCGAAGCCGACCCCGAAACCCTCCAGGAGAAGATCGACAACCTGCGTCGCTATGCCGACGACGTGATCGCACAGGTTCGCTGACGTGGACGCCGTGGCCGTCGCGAGCACGTACCTCGACGCGCTCGTGTCGCGAGATGCCGACAGTGCGCTGCTCGCGCCTTCGGTGCGCCGGATCGACAACGGCGTGTTGGCAGTCGAGGGTGCCGACGCGATCCGGGAGATCATCCGGCACGAGCCGCTCACCGACATGGGCGAGCGTCGCTGGGTCGTCGACGGCGAGCACGCCATCGCCTTCTACGACCTCGAGGCCACCGTGGGCACCGAGAGCTGGCCCGCGTACGTCGCCGAGCACTTCGTGGTCCGCGACGGGCAGATCCAGGAACTCGACATCGTCTTCGTCGGGGACCCCGCGCAGCGCCCCCGCCCGGACCGTCCGGCGCGTTACCCCGACGGCAACGACGCGCGCGACGTCGTCCTCGGTATCGCGCAGTCGTACGTGGCCGCGTTGCAGGGCCACGACTCGTCCGAAGTGCCGCTCGCCGACCAGGCATACCGCATCGAGAACGGCGTGTACATGGGGAGCACCGGACCCGAGATCCGCGCCGCTCTCGAAGGCGGTGGCATGAGCATCATCGGCAAGATCGAGGACGTGCGCTGGTACGCGGGTACCGGTTGCGCGGCCGCGTTCTACACGCTGTACGTCGACGCCGGCGATGCCCCGACCGTCGTGTGCAAGATCGGTGAGCGGTTCCGCGCGTACAAGGGCGAACTGGTCGAGATCGAGGTGGTCTATTCGACGGAGAACACCCCGTAGAATCAACCGGATGCGTTGCCGGGCAGCTGTTCTCGTCGTCGTCCTCGTCACGTCGGTGTTCGTGTCGATCCCCGCCGCGCGCGCGGCAACCAGCAGCACGCCGGCGTACCAGAAGGTGCTGACCGCCGCCATCGCCGAGCTCCAGCGCTATTGGGCCCACGAATTCCCCGCTCTCTACGGCGCGCGGTACGACCCGATCCCTCCTGCGCGCATCATCGCGGCGCGACCGGGTGTCAAGATCCCGGCGTGCCAGGGGCACAAGACCGTCTACGCGGACGTCACCGGGAACGCGTTCTATTGCATGAAGAGCAATTTCATCGCGTACGACAACGCGAAGCTCATGCCGAACCTGGCGAAGACCTTCGGCACGTTCTCGGTGTCGCTCGTGCTGGCGCACGAGTGGGGGCACGCAATCCAGGACCGCGCCGGCAACCGTGATCAGCAGACCATCTACCTGGAGCAGCAGGCGGACTGCTTCGCCGGCGCGTTTCTCGACCACGTCGCGGAGAACGGGAACGCATTGACGCTCGAGCCCGGTGACCTCGAAGCGTCGTTGAGCGCGATGCTCGTGCTCCGCGACCAGCCCGGGCAGTCGGCCGCCGACCCGTCGGCGCACGGCAGTGCGTTCGACCGGATCGGCGCGTTCCAGGACGGCTTCGAGTCGGGCGCCTCGAAGTGCGCGACGTACTTCGAGGATCCGCCGGTGCTCACGGAGATACCGTTCTCGAGCGAGCAAGAGGCGCAGAACCGAGGTGACGTCCGCGCCAAAGACGTGATCCCGCTCGCGGCGAACTTGCTGAACGACTTCTACTCGCAGGTGGAACCGAACTACCAACCGCTCTCGCTTGCCGACATCACGTCGTTCGACAGCTCGGATCACCGCACGATCCCGAAGTGCGGCGGGACCACGCTGACCCGCAAACAGGTGCAGAACCGTGTCTTCTATTGCATCGACGACGACTACATCGCGTTCGACGCGCCGTTCCTGCAGCGCGTCTACGACGAGATCGGCGACTTCGGAGTGGCGTCACTGATCGCGAGTGCATGGGCTACCTACGTGCAGACCATCCAGCAGATCCCCGGGGTCGCCGACAACACCCTCGAAGTGGTGTTCCAGGCCGACTGTTACAGCGGCGGCTGGACCGCTGCCCTGTTCCGCGGTGTGTTGTCCGGCGGGAGCCTGTCGCCAGGCGACCTCGACGAGTTCGTGCAGGCCTTTCTCGTGTACAGCCGCGCCCGCGGCGTGGAATCGAACGTGCCGCTCACGTTCTTGCGGGTGGCGTTCTTCCGGGCGGGCTTCCTCGAGGGCTACAACTCCTGCAACTACGACGACGTCGCAGCCGCGGTCGCCAAGATCAACTGACCGCGGCCGGCTCCGCTACTTGGCGGCGCGCTCTTCCACCGTTCGGTAGTCGCCGAAGCGTTCGTCGCGCTTCTGCAGCGCGTGGGTGAGGCCCTCGGCGCGGTCGGCCATGAAGGCCTGGAACGTGGCCGTTCGCGTGGCCTGGGTGCAGAGCGGGATACCGGCCTTGATCGAGTCGCGGAAGCCCATGATCTCCATGGCCTGGTGCACCGTGCGCTTGTTGATCTGCGCGATGTCGCTCGGGATGTTCGCGACGCGCTGTGCCATCTCGAGCACGCGTTCTTCGAGTTCCTCTGCCGGGAACGCGCGCGTCGCGTAGCCGCACTCGACTGCTTCGATGCCGCTCAACGGGTCGCCCGTGAGCATCATCTCCATGCCCTTGCGCATGCCGCACATCCATGCGTGGTACTGCATGTCGGGCGTGCCGAATCGCACCGCGGGATACCCGATCTTCGCGTCCTCGGCTACGTACACGAGGTCGCAGCCGGTGGCGAGCTCGCTCCCACCCGCGAGGCAGTAGCTGTGTACCTGCGCGATGACGGGCTTGGCGAGGTCCCAGATGCTGGTCCAGTAGCCGGTGACCTGGCGCTGGAACTGGCCCTCGCCGCCGGTGAACCAGTCGGCGGAGGCACCGGCGTCGGGCGGGTCGCCGCCGAGGTCGTAGCCGGCGGAGAAGCACTTGCCCGCGCCGCGGATGATCGACACGCGCACGTCGGGATCGGCGTCGGCCTCGCGCAAGGCGAGGATGATCTCGCGCCGCAGTGGTGTGTTCGAGCGCGTTGCGCTTCTCTGGGCGGTTCAACGTGATGCGCCGCACCATCGGCGCGGGATCGTCGACCAGGATCACGGAGTAGCTCACGTCGCCTCCAACCAACTAGTCCAATAGGTGGGCGCGGCCGGCGGCCGCGAACTCTTCCCGCAGCGCTTGCCGCGTCGTCGGGTGTGAACGGAACGTACGCCAGCTCGCGACCCGGGCGCCACCAGATGGGATCGTCGACGGACCACCGCTCGCGCACGAGCTGGCGCTTGAGGATCTTGTTGGTCTCGGTGACGGGCAGCTTCTCGACGATCCGCACGAACGTGGGCGCCCACTTCGTGCCGAGGTCGTGCTGCTCGCGCGAGGAAGGCGACGAACGTGTCGGGATCGAACTCCACTCCCGGCGCGAGCTGGATGGAGGCCATCACCCGATCCCCGAGCTCGGCGTCGGGGACGCCGTAGACCGCCGGAAGCACCACCGGCTCCCAGCGCACCAGGATGCGCTCGACCGGTGCCGCGGCGAAGTTCTCGCCGTCGACGCGGATCCAGTCGGCGGTGCGGCCGGCGAAGTAGAAGAAGCCGGCTTCGTCGCGATAAGCGAGGTCGCCGGTCCAGTACGCGCCGTCGCGATACCGCTCGCGCATCGCCTCCTCGTTCTTCCAGTAGCCCTCGAATCCCTGCGCGGCGAAGTTGACGATCTCGCCGGTTGCCTCCTCGGCGTTGACGAGCTTGCCGTCGGCGTCGAAGCGCGCGGGCGGGCACTCCTCACCGGTCTCGGGGTCGATGACCTTCACCGCGTCGGGTGCTTTCCCGAGCGAGCCGACCGGCGTGCCGGGCACGCGGCTGATCGTCGCACCCGTCTCGGTCTGCCCGTACCCGTCGGTCAACGGCACCCCGAAGCGGGCTTCGAACCGGGCCACGTCGGCTTCGTTCCCCTCGTTCCCGAAGCCGCGCACGCAACGGGTTGTCGGCGTCGTCGGGCTGCTCGGGCGTGTCGAGGATGTACGCGAGCGGCTTGCCGACGTAGTTGAAGTAGGTGGCGCCGTACTTGCGGACGTCGGAGAGGAACGCCGAGGCGGAGAAGCGTCGGCGCAACGCCAGCGTCGCACCCGCCGCGATCGTCGGGCCCCACGCGGTGAACAGCGCGTTCGAGTGGAACAGCGGCATCGACGCGTACGTGACGTCGCGGGGCTGGAGCTTCTGCGAGGCGGCCATCGTGGTGGCGATGCGCTCGAGCCGTCCCTGCGAGCACACGACCGCCTTCGGTGCGCCGGTCGTGCCCGACGTGAACAGGAGGAAGATCTGGTCCGAGGGCTTCACCGTGACGGTCGGCAGGGGAGCATCCGCGTACGGCGCGATCGTGTCGACATACGCCGGCTCGTCGATGACGAGCACTCGCCCGTCCGCGGCGCCGAGCTCGAGACCCTCGAGCAACTCGAGGTGGTGCGTCTCCGTGACGATCAGCTGGCACTCGGTGTGGTTGATGTCCTGCTCGAGGCCTTCGCCGCGGCGCGTCGGGTTGACACCGACGATCGTCGCACCGCACATCGCAGCCGCGCCCGCCCACATCGAGAAATCGGGCACGTTGTCGAGCAGCAGACCGATGTGCGGCGCCCCGTCGACGCGCATCGCCTCGAACAGCGCGGCTCTCGCGGAGCACGCGCGCACCCATTCGGCGTACGTCCACGAGTCGTCCTCGAAGAGAAGTGCGACGTTGGGATCGCCTGCGCGCGCCTTGACGTGGTCGGCGAAGACCGGCATCTATCGTGGAGTGCCGGATCTCGCAGACACGGTCTCGGTGTCGCGGCCCGAACGCAGCACGGTTCCCGGCGTGGCGCCGGTGGCTTTCCCGTCTTCGACGATCGGGGTGCCGTTCACCAGCACGCGCACGATGCCCTGTGAGCCGGCGGTGAGCCGGGCGGAGTCGCCGGGGAGGTCGCGTACGAGCGTGGCTTCCTCCGAGTCGACCGTCGCGGGGTCGAACACCACGATGTCGGCGATCGCTCCTTCGCGCAGCACGCCGCGATCCCGCAGCCCGAACAGCGAGGCGGGCGCGCTGGTGATGAGCTGAACCGCACGCTCGAGCGACACGAGCTGCCGTCCACGCAGGCAGTCGGCGAGGAAACGCGTGGTGTAGGGCGCGCCGCACATGCGGTCGAGGTGCGCGCCGGCGTCGGAGCCGCCGAGCATCGCCCTCGGGTCGTTCCACACCTGGCGGCGCAACTCCCAGGAGGCGCCGTCGTCGTCTTTCGGGACCGGCCACAACACGGTGCGCAGCTCGTCGGCGATCACGATGTCGAGCAGCGTGCCGAAGTTCGACCTGCCGCGCTCGGCCGCGATCTCACCCACCACCCGGCCGCGTAGGGGCTCGTTCTCGGCGGAGTAGACGTCGCCGAGGCGGTAGTCGCCCCAGTCGGCGAGGCGGCGGAACACGCCCGCTTCCTGCGACAGCGAACGCTCGAGCAGCCAGACCCGCGTGTCGGGGTCGGCCAGTCGTCGGATCCGCTCGGGCACCGGGGTGCCCATGACGTCCTGCCAACCCGGTAGGAGCCAGATCGCGCAGAAGGTCAGGAAGCTCATGTTCATCGGTACACCGACCGGCATCGTGAGTGCGACGAGGCGCCCCCCGAGCTCCGCGGCGCGGTCGCCGGCGCCCAGTTGGCGCGGCACGCGGTCGGGCTCGCGCGAGTCGATGGTGAGCACGTTCCAGTTGAGCGGACGGTCGGCCGCTGCACTGAGCGTGCCGAGCAGTTCGATCTCGTCGTCCGAGAACTGGTCGAGGCAACCCTGCACGATGCCCTCGAGCGTGGTGCCGGGGTGGGCGCCGGTCTCTTCGCACATCGCGACCAGTTCATCGGGTGTGGACCACCGGCTCGCCACCGGTTGGCCGTCGCCGTCGCTGTGCGAGGACGACTGCGTGAACGAGAAACCGAGCGCACCGGCGTCGAGGGCTCGTGCGAGCTCGGCGCGCATCTCCGCGATCTGTTCGTCCGACGCCTCCTTGCCGATCGCGTCGGCGCCCATCACGTAGCGACGGATCGCGCAATGGCCGGCGAGGAAGCCCGACGTTCACCGCGATGCTGCCCTCGAAGCGGGCGAGGAACTGCGCGAAGGTCTCCCACTGCCAGTCGGTGCCGTGTTCGAGCGCGGGGAGAGGCATGCCCTCGACCCTCGCCATCATGCGGCGGAGGTATTCGGCGTCGCCCCGGCGGAGCGGTGCGAGCGCGAACCCGCAGTTGCCGCCGACGACGGTGGTGACGCCGTGCACGCTCGAGGGGCTCGCGGTGGGGTCCCACATGAGCTGCGCGTCGTAGTGCGTGTGCGGGTCGACGAACCCGGGGGCGACAATGCACCCGCTGGCGTCGATCTCGCGTGCCGCGTCGTCGTCGATCTTCCCGATCGCGACGACGCGACCGTCTCGGATCCCGACGTCGGCGACGACGCCCGGCGCGCCCGTGCCGTCGACGACGGTGCCGCCTTTGATGACTTCGTCGAGCATGTGTGACAGCTCCTGCATCATTGGTTCGCGGCCGTTTCGCTCGCGACGACCAGAACTGACGAGGCTCGAGAACTGTAGCCTTGGCCCCCGAGCATCGCCCTGGGTCAGCATCGAAGGGGACGTCATGGCCGACTGGTCCGACCACGAGTGGAAGCTGCTGATCGGCGGCGAACTCGTCGATGGGGCGAACGGAACGGCCCCGATCGTGAACCCGGCCACGGAAGAGATCGTGGGCCGCGCGCCCGAGGCCTCGGTCGACCAGGCACTCGACGCCGCGCGCGCCGCACAGGATGCGTTCCCCGCGTGGTCCGCGACTCCAGTAGCCGAGCGCGCCGCGCTGCTGCGCGCCGTCACCGACGAGCTCATGAAGCTGCAGTCCGGCCTCGTACCGCTGATCATCGCCGAGACCGGCGCCACGGCAACCGTGGGTTCACGGATGCAGGTGCCGGTCGCGATCGAGCGCTTCGAGCGGTACGCGCGTGACGCAGGCAAGAACCTCGGGATCGCCCTCCCGCCGTCGCCGGTGGCGTCCACGCCGCTGGCGCCCGGTGCGCTCATGGGGGCCTACGTGAACCGCCAACCGGTCGGAGCGGTCGCGTGCATCTCGCCCTACAACTTCCCGCTCACCAACATTGCCGGGAAGATCGCCCCGGCGCTCGCGGTGGGCTGCACCGTCGTGGTCAAGCCGGCCCCGCAAGATCCGCTGGCCATCCTCGTACTCGGCGAGATCATGCGCGAGGTTGGCTTTCCGCCGGGTGTGGTGAATGTCGTCACGTCGGCCGCCGTGGCGCCCGCCGTGGCCCTCACCGAGACCCGCGATATCGACATGGTGTCGTTCACCGGCTCCACGGCCGCGGGCAAGGCGATCTACCGGGCGGGCGGCGCCACGATGAAGCGGATGCTGCTCGAGCTCGGCGGCAAAGGCGCGGCGGTGGTGTTCGACGACGCCAACATCGATCTCGCGGTCACCGCGATCGGCAGCGTGTACGCGTTCCACAGCGGACAGATCTGCACCGCGCCGACCCGAGCGGTCGTGCACCGCAGCCGCTACCAGGAGTTGGTCGACCGGCTCGCGGCGATGGCGGGCCGGCTGCCGGTCGGCGATCCGCTGTCGGAGGACACGATCGTGGGGCCGCTGATCTCGGCGGCGCAGCGCGACCGTGTGGAGGCATACGTCGACGCGGGTGCCGCCGAAGGCGCCGAGGTCGTCGTCGACGGCCGCAACCCCGCCAACCTCGACCGCGGCTTCTATGTGGCGCCCACGCTGCTCGCGCCGTGCACCGTGGAGATGAAGCCGGTGCGCGAAGAGATCTTCGGGCCCGTCGTGGTGGTCGTCCCCTTCGACGACGACGACGAAGCGGTCGCGATCGCCAACGGCACCGACTTCGGGCTCTACGACTACGTGTTCACGGCCGACAGCGAGAAGGGGTTCCGCACGGCCGGCCGCCTGCGTTCCGGCAACGTCGGCATCAACACCGCGCAGCGCAACATGGAAGCGCCGTTCGGCGGGTTCAAGATGAGCGGAATCGGCCGCGACGGCGGCGACTTCGGACTCCTCGCCTACACCGAGATGCAGTCCGTCATGTGGCCCGGATGACGCTGGCCCAACCAAGCTGGATTGTGGAGTGACGCATATGGCAGACCGGCGACCGCCCATGCTCGACGGGGTTCGAGTGATCGAGTGCTCCCTGCTCGGTCCGGCCGCGATCACATCGCACCTCGTCGACTTCGGAGCCGAGGTCATCAAGGTCGAGGCACCGTCGGGTGACTACGTGCGACAGATGACCTGGCCGATGATCAACGACATCTCGCTCATGCACCTGCACCTCAATCGCGGCAAGCAGTCACTTGTCCTCGACCTGAAGGTGCCCGAGGCGATCGCGGTGTTCGAGCAGCTCGTGCGCGAATCGCAGGTCGTGATCGAGGCGATGCGCCCCGGATTCCTCGAGAAGCGCGGGCTCGGCTACGCGCGCCTCCGCGAGCTCAATCCCGCGATCGTGATGTGCACGATCTCGGGTTACGGCGCGACCGGCCCCTACCGCGATCTGCCGAGCCACGGCATCGCGTTCGACGCGTGGGCGGGCACGCTGCAACCTGTCGTCGACGACGAAGGCTTCTGTCGAATCCCCGACCAGGCGAACATCGGCATCACCGCCGGCCCCGCCTTCGGCGCGATCGGCATTCTCGCCGCACTCGTGCGCGCGCAGAAGACCGGCGAAGGCGCCAACATGGAGATCGCGCAATCGGACAGCGCGGCGTACTTCGATTGGTACCGCATCGAGACGTGGAAGGGTTACGACGAACGCCCCGACACCGAGGTCACCGGAAATCCGTCGGACGACTACGAGCGGCGGGCCCCGGGTCTCGGCGGCATGTGGGAGGGCGTGCGCTACCAGTACTACGAGGCGGCCGACGGCCACATCCTGTTCATGGCGTCGGAGCAGGCGTTCTGGAAGAACTTCTGTGCGGGCGTGGGCCGCATGGACCTCTTCGAGCGGTGGCCCGGCAAGCGCATCGCCGACCACGCCCGCGGCAACACGGAGCTCCAGGCCGAACTGCGCGAGATCTTCAAGACCCGCACGGTGAACGAGTGGATCGCGTTCGCCGACGAGCACAACACGACCATCGCTCCGGCCAACACGCCCCAGACCGTCCGTGACGACCCGCAGTTCCAGGACCGCTTCCGGTGGACCACCGCGGAGCAGACCGGCGCCGACGAGCTGCTGTTCCCGCTCCACATCGAGGGCGAGGAGCTCCCGATCCCGACCATGGCACCGACCGTGGGCGAACACACCGACGAGGTCCTCACCCGCGTGCTCGGCTACGACGCCGACCGCCTCGCCAAGCTCAAGGCCACCGGCGCGCTGGGGTAGAGCCACCAACCCATTGATCACTGTCGTCTACCGCGGAGCACAGCACGTCGGTCCTGTGACGGTACCTTGGTTGGACGTGAGCGAGGCCTCGACACCGGTGAACGCGAAGCTCGCGCGACGCCGGCGCCGTCTTGCTCGCGACGAACGCTTCTCCGCGGTGTTCGTTCGCTATCGCTGGGGCATCGGAGGCGTTCTTGTCTGCGCTTCGCTCGTCGAATGTGCCTTCGGCCGGTGGCTGCCTGGGTCGATGTTCCTTGCCGAGGCGATCGTCCTGCCGTCGATCGTCGGAACCACGTGGTACCAGGCGGGCATCAAGCGAAGACAGGCCCGCCGTCGGGCGAGGTTGCTCGAAGCCGACGACGCGTAGCGCAAGCGAGTCACGTGAGGACCGCAACCCATTGACGATCGCCGATGGTTCCGCGGAACCGTCCAGCCGATGGGTCTTGTGACGCCAGGGTCCGGGCCCTATGATACGAACACCTGTTCGTACTTCCCCACGAGACCCGGGAGGGTCCATGACTGTTGGGGAAGTCACGAAGGAGTCCCTTGGCGCACTGCCCATCGAGCGGCTCGAGGCCCAGATCACCGAGCTGGCCGGCCACTTGGCCGCGGCGGTGTGCCGTTGGTTCGAGCTGGTGGCTGAGTTCGACCGTAGGAAGGCGTACGAGACGTGGGGCTGCATCTCCTGCGCCTACTGGCTGAGTTGGCACTGCGGCCTCGACATGCGCTCGGCGCGCGACAAAGTGCGCGTGGCGCGAGCGCTGGAGGAGCTGCCGCTGATCAGAGAGAAGTTCGCCGCGGGGATCCTTAGCTACTCGAAGGTGAGGGCCGTTACCCGCGTCGCTACGCCGACCACCGAGGAAGACCTCGTGATGCTGGCCGAGCATTCAACCGGCGCGCAGCTCGACCGGATCTGCGCGGCGTACCGACGTGGGACCGACCTCGAGGAAGAGCGACGCGGGGTGAAGGACCGGCACGCGCGTACCTCGGCGAGGTTCTTCCGGGAAGACGACGGATCCGGCGTGCTCATTGTGCGGTTCGCGCCGGAGGACATGGCGGTGGTCAAGGCTGCGTGGCAAGCGGCTCGTGAGGAGTTGTCCACAGAAAACGGTTCCGCGGAACCGCTGGAGTCGGGTCCGTTGGGCGCAAAGGCGGTGGTTGCGATGGCCGAGTCCTACCTCGCCAATGGCCCGGCGGCCCGCAAGGATCGATTTCTCGCGATGATCCACGTCGACGAGGACGTGCTGACCGACGACACCGACGGGCGATGCGAGCTCGACGATGGCCCCGCGCTCTCTCCTGATACCGAGCGCCGAATCGCGTGCGACGCGCCGTTCATCGCAGTACTGCTGGACAGCCTTGGTAAGCCGGTGAAGGTCGGCAAGAAGACGCAAGCGGTTCCAACCCGAGTCAAGCGGGCGGTGCGCGCACGCGATCGCGGGTGCCGCTTCCCGGGGTGCGGCCAACGACGCTTCACTGACGTGCACCACATCCAGTGGCGGTCACGCGGTGGCAACCACCGTCTCGACAATCTCGTCGAGCTCTGCTGGCACCATCACTGGCTCGTGCACGAGGGCGGTTGGAACATCTGCGCCGAAGCATCTGGTGAACTCACCGCGAGCAAGCCCAACGGGACCAGGCTCGTACTCCGACCCGTCGGCATCGACCCGAACGACGGCAGCATCGAGCGGCGCAACGCAGATCACGGGATCGTGGTGGAGCCCACCACCTGCGAGCCGACCTGGTACGGCGATCCCCTCGACCTCGACCACATCACCACGAGCCTGATGCAGCAGTGGGAGTGGGAGCATCCGGAGGATGGTGCATGATCTCACGATGAACGACATCGACAAGGGCCAGCTCGGGTTGCTCGACGAGCACCTGGCGCGGATGGTCGACGACGGCGAGATCGCCGGCGCGTCGATCCTCGTGCTCCACGACAGCGAGGTCGCGCACCAGCACATCACGGGCATGCGCGATCGCGAGCGTGCGAAGCCGATCACCGACGACACGATCTTCCGTATCGCCTCGATGACGAAGCCCATCGCGTCGCTGGCGCTGATGCAGCTCTATGAGCGCGGCTTGTTCCAGCTGAGCGACGCCGTGTCGAACTTCATACCGGAGTTCGCCGGCCTGAAGGCCGCTGATGCTCCTGAGAGCGCGCGGCCCATGAACGTCCGCGACGTGCTCACGCATCAGAGCGGTCTCGGTGCTGCGTTCGGCGCGCCGGGTGAAGCGATGTCGATGCGTCGCGATGGAACCACGCTGCGCGACATGATCGAGCGACTTGCCGGCGAACCTCTGATGTTCGCGCCCGGCACACGCTGGAGCTACGGCATCTCCACCGACGTGGTCGGGTATCTCGTGGAGGTCCTGTCCGGGAAGTCGTTCGACGTCTACCTGCGCGACCACATCTTCGACCCGCTCGGCATGCGCGACACCGGGTTCAGCGTCGCACCGCAGCACGCCGACCGGCTGGCCGCGTCCTATGAAATGGGCGAGCACGGTCTGGAGCTCGTCGACGATCCCGAGCGGAGCCCCTTCCTCGAACCGGCCACCTACTTCTCGGGCGCGGGCGGTCTCGCGTCGACGATGCCCGACTACGTGCGCTTCGTCCGGATGCTCCTGGCAGGAGGAACCCTCGAAGGCCAGCGCGTCATCGGTCGCAAATCCCTGCAGTTCATGGTTCAGAACCACCTTCCCGAGAACCGCACGCTCGGGGAGCACGGGGGGATACCGGCCGGTCTCGGGCCGGGTGAGCTGAACATGGATGCGAACGGCTTCGGCCTCGGCTTCTCGGTGCGCATCCGGGCGGCTGCGGGCGAGATCGGCTCGCTCGGTGAGCACGGCTGGTACGGAGCGATGGGCACGCTGTTCTGGGTCGACCCTGCAGAGGCGCTGGCCGTCATCTTCATGTCACAGCGGCGGTTCACGCTCCTCGGCGGTGCGCTGTGGGGACCGGTGACGCCGCCGATCCGTCCGATCGTGTACGCCGCGCTCGACTAGGGAGTGTGTTCGCCGAGTGCCGGCGCGACGCCCTCGGCCGCGACGTGCCCCCAATGGCCGAACGTCGCGGGGTACCGGACCGTGCGGACTCGCCCGCAGCCCGGCCATTCGTCGACGTGGTAGAGCTGCGCGTGCTCGACCTGCGGCTCCACGAGGTGCTCGTCCATCGTGATGCACTTCGCCGCCGGAACGTCGGCCTCGCGGAACCGGGCGAGCACTTCGTCGACCGTGAGCTCCTGCGTGGCGCGCTCGACGGTGTCGTACATCGCACGCACGAGTGTGTGATGGTCCGGCTGCGCGAGGACCTCTTCGGTCCATTCCGCGTGACCGAGGGCGCGGAACGTCGCGGCGATCTGGGGAGACGTCACGGGAGCGCACACGATCCAGCCGTCGGCGGCGCGGACGGGTCGAATCGCAGAGGCCTGGAGATTCTGCGCAACTTCGGGCTGGTGGTCCATGAACACGCGGTTCGTGAAGAGGTCGGCGAAGTTGACGTAGGCGGCAACGTCGAGCATCGGAACCTCGATGCGATCGCCGGTCCCGGTGCGCTCGCGCTCGAACAGGCCGGCGAGGATCGCCTGCGCCGCCATCATGGCCACGAGCTTGTCGACCGGATACCCGGGAATGAGGGCCGGATCGTCCCCAGGTCGGTTGATGGCATCGGTCAGACCGCTCAGTCCTTGGACGACGGTGTCGAAGGCGGGTTCCGAAGCCAGCGGGCCGTCGGGACCGTAGCCCGTGACGAAGCAGCGCACGAGCCGTGGGTTCGTGGCAACGAGCACGTCATCGGACAAGCCGAGCGACTCCGCAACGCCCGCGCGCCAGTTCGCGAGGAACACGTCACTCCCCGCGAGCAGTTCCAGTATCGCGTCGTGACCGGCCGGGCTCTTGAGGTCGAGCACGACGCTGCGCTTCGACCGGTTGCAGTTGGCGAACACCGCGCTGAACGGAGTGGTGGGCCGCCCATATCTGCGGAACGGGTCGCCCTTCTCGCTCTCGATCTTGACGACGTCGGCTCCGAGGTCGGCCAGCATCATTCCGGCATACGGGCCGGCCATGTAGATCGCTGCCTCCACGACCTTCACGCCCGCGAGTGGTCCTCTGTTTGATTCCGACATACGAGCATTCTGCCCGCAATATGCTCCGCACTGTGCGGTTGGCGCTCACGATCGACGTCGAGGCGCGTGAGCATCCCTGCAAGAGCGGCAATTTCCGGGCGATGGTCGACGCGCTCGTGGGAGCCGGTGCACCGGCCACGTTGTTCGTGCAGGGGGGCTGGGTGGAGGAGCGGGCCACCGACGACGAGCTCGCCGCGCTCGAGGCCGACAGAATGACGGTCGGGCTGCACGGCCACACCCATCGTCGGTTCACCGAGCTCGGTGGCGACGAGATCGTCGACGAGCTCGTGCGAGCCGAAGCAGCGCTCACCGACCGCGGCGTGGAACCGGCTCGTCCGTTGTTCCGCCTGCCCTACCTGGCCGGGAACACGGACGCGTTCGTGCTCCAGACGGTGGCGGCACAGGGATGGTGGCATGTCGACTGCCACGCGGTCGCGTTCGACTGGGAAGGCGAGCTTCGCGACGACGCGGAGCGGGTTGCTCGCAACGTGATCGACGACGTGGATCGCCGACGCCGCGCCGGCGCAGAATGCGCGATCGTCCTGTTCCACAGCTGGCCCGATCCCACACCGGAGGCAACGCGCATCGTGCTCGACTACGGACGCAACCAGAACGACGACTTCGTGGCCGTCACCGACCTCCCGCGCCGCGACTGGAACGTGCCGGTGGTACTGCGGTGAGTGTGCGGCTCACGCCCGACGAGGCCTGGGACGTGCTCACCCGTGCGCATACGGGGATCCTCACGACGCTGCGCCGCGACGGCATGCCGATCTCACTGCCGATGTGGTTCGTGGTGATCGAGCGGACCATCGGCATCAGTGCGCCGTCGCGCACGAAGAAGCTCGCGCGGCTCCGTCGCGATCCCCGCCGCGTCGTTCCTCGTCGAGTCGGGGGAGCGCTGGGCCGAGCTGGAGGCCGTGCACCTCACCGGACGGATCGAGGGCGTCACCGACGAAGCAGAGATGGCCCGCATCGCGGACGCGCTCGATGCGAAGTACGCGGCATTCCGGACCGCGAGCACCGAGATGTCGCAGGCGACACGCGAGCACTACACGGGACGAACCTATCTGCGGCTGGTGCCCGACGAGCGCATCCTCTCCTGGGACAACCGGAAGCTCGGCCTCGGGTGACCTATTTCGTGATGCCGAAGCGTTCGAGACCGAACGCGCGGATCGCGTTGCTTCGGATGAACTTGTAGGTCTCTTCCTCGTTCAACCCGGCCTCGGAGCAAATCTTCTCCGCAGTCTCCTTCGAGTGCGGGAAGGTGGAGTCGGCGTGTGGGTAGTCGGTCTCGAAGCAGATCTGGTCCATGCCGATCACGTCGCGGTTGGCAAGGCCGATCTCGTCGTCGAAGATGCAGCCGTAGATGCGCTTGACATAGCTCGACGGCCGCTCGGGGAGTGCCGTACCGAACGAATTCGCGCTGCGCTCCTCCCAGAGCTTGTCGGCGCGCTCCATCACGTACGGCATCCACCCCACCTGGCCCTCGCTGTACGCGAGCGTGAGCTGCGGGAACCGCTCCAACGTGCCGGAGAAGATGTAGTCGACCATCGAACCCATGGCGTTCGAGAAGGTGAGGGTCGAGCTCACGATGAACGGCGCGTCGGGTGACGTAGTGGGCATCTTCGAGCTGGAGCCGATGTGCATGCAGACGACGGTACGGGCGTCTTGGCAGGCGGCGAACACGGGATCCCAGTGCCGGTTCTTGTCGTGGATCGAGGGGAGTCCGAGCGGGAAGGGGTTCTCGGGGAATGTGACCGCGAAGCAGCCCTTGGTCGCGCAGCGCTCGATTTCCCGAGTGCAGAGGTCGACGTCCCAGAGCGGCAGCAGCGCGAGCGGGATGAGCCGGCCCTTGCCGTCGCCCGCGCACCACTCGTCGATCAACCAGTCGTTGTAGGCCTGTACGCACAGCAGCGCGAGGTCGTGGTCGGCGCGCTCGTAGAACGTCTGCCCGCAGAATCGGGGGAGCGTGTTCGGGAAGCAGATCGACGCCTCGGTGTGGTTGGCGTCCATGTCGACGAGGCGCTCCGTCTGCTTCCAGCAGCCCGGCCGGATCTCGTCGAACGTTGTGGGCGTGACGTCGAGCTCCGGGAACCCGACCGCGGCGGACAGCTTCGGGAACGGGTACACGAGGTCGTCGTAGAGCCACCAGTCGCAGGGCTCGCCGCCCTCGACGCCCTTCTCGAACGTGAAGTTGCCGCCCTCGAAGTGGAAGATCGCGGTGTCGCGCTCGACGCGGGGGCCGCGGTCGAGGTACTTCTTCGGGAGCCGGGAGCTCCAGAGGTCGGGCGGTTCGACGACGTGATCGTCGACGGAGATGATCAGCGGGATCTCGGCCATGACGTGACATCGTAGGAGCGAGCGTCGGGAGCCGGGTATCCCGGCGAGCAGCGAGCGACCCATCGTGCAGGACGTGCCCGGGGTAGGTTCCGGTGCGCAGAGTCGACCCCTTGGAGATGCAGCGATGCCGCGTGAGCCCCAGCCGAACGAGCCGTTCGAGGAACCGCCCTTCGACCAGATCTCCGGTATCAGTCGCATGCACGTGCAGGCGATGGAGACGATGGACGACGACATGGTGTGGATCGGCGCGGGCATGCACCAGGTGATCATCTACACGATCGGGCGCAAGAGCGGGAACGAGCACAAGGTGGCGGTGCCCGTCTGGTACGACGACGACGGACACCGCATCGTGGTGGCTTCGTACGCGGGCAACGACGCACACCCGCACTGGTACCTCAACCTGGCAGACAGGAACGCGAACCCGGAGGTGCGGGTGAAGGCACAGGACCACGAGTTCTGGGCCGACGCGCAGATCCTCGATGGTGACGACTACGACGAGACCTGGGACGCGCTCGTGCAGGATCGCGGCGTACTACGCGAACTACCAGACCCGTACCGAGCGCAAGCTGCCGCTGGTGCGGCTCGTCGAAGTTCGGCCGGTCTGAGGAGGAGGGTCTGATGGACATCGGTGACTCTCCCGAGGAAGCGGCATTTCGCGCCGAAGCGCGCAGCGTTTCTCGAGCGTTTCGCCGGAGCGGAAGACACCAGGAGTGACCAACGTCGACGAGTTGAACCGGCACGACCCCAACTGGATGTACGACCACATCGAGCGCTGCCGGGAATGGCAGCACGTGCTCTACGACAACGGATGGGCGGGCATCACCTGGCCGAAGGAGTTCGGCGGCCGCGGCGGCACCGGCATCCAGCAGGCGATCTACAGCGAGGAGGAGTCGCAGTTCGACGTGGTGAGCGGCGTGTTCACCGTGGGGATCGGCATGGTCGCACCGACGCTCATGGTGCACGCAACGCCAGCGCAGCAGCAGCGCTACCTCGATCCGATGCTGCGGGGCGACGAACTGTGGTGCCAGCTGTTCAGCGAGCCGGGCGCGGGCTCCGACCTCGCCACGCTCGGCACCCGCGCAGTGCGCGACGGTGACGAGTGGGTGGTCGACGGTCAGAAGGTGTGGAACTCGTACGCGCAGTACGCCGACTGGGGGATCCTGCTCACCCGCACCGATCCCGACGCGCCGAAGCATCGCGGCATCACGTACTTCGTCGTCGACATGAAGACGCCGGGCATCGACGTGCGGCCGCTGCGTCAGATCACCGGCATCGCCCACTTCAACGAGGTGTTCCTCTCGGGCGTGCGTATCCCCGTCGGAAACGTCATCGGTGAGGTGAACGATGGCTGGGCGGTCACGCACACCACGCTCGGCAACGAGCGTGCGGTCATCGGTGTCGGCGGCGGTGGGCGCAACGCCGACGACGTGATCGCGCTGGCGCGGCGTTGCGGTGTCACCGACGATCCGCGGTTCCGCCAGGAGATCGTGCAGGCGTACATCCGCACCGCGACGCTCCGCTACCTGGGGCTGCGACTGCGAACTGCGATGAGCCAGGGTCGCCAACCCGGCGCAGAGGCGTCGGTGCTCAAGCTCGCGTTCTCGCAGCACGCGGCGCGCACCGGCGACCTCGTGATGCGGATGCTCGGGCCTGCTGCCACGCTGTACGGCAACGACGCGCTCGACCAGGCGCGCTGGCAGGACTACTTCCTCAACCAGTTCAATGTGCGGATCGGCGGTGGCACCGACGAAGTGCAGCGGAACGGGATCGGCGAGCGTGCGTTGGGCCTCCCGCGCGAGCCGATGTCCGACCGCGACGTGCCCTGGAAGAACCTGGCACGTTCGTGAGGGACCGATCGTGAGCACGATCGCCATCACGGGGGTCGCATCGGGGATCGGCGCGGCGACCTCGGCACGGCTCACCGCGCACGGACAACGCGTGATCGGGGTCGATCTGCACGACGCCGACGTCGAGGCCGACCTCGGCACCTCCGACGGTCGCGTGCACGCGATCGAGCGCGTCACCGCCCTGTCTCACGGCGCGCTCGACGGGCTCGTCACGTGCGCGGGACTCACCGGCCTTCCCAACCGACCCGCGTCCCTGCTCGTGTCGGTGAATTACTTCGGCACGGTCGAGCTGCTCGCCGGGCTGCGGGCCGTGCTCGCCGCGGGCACCGAGCCCGCCGCGGTCGCGATCAGCTCGAACGCGACCACCACGCAGCCCGCAATCCCGCTCGCGCAGGTGGAAGCGTGCCTGGCCGGCGACGAGGCCGCGGCGCGGGCGCTTGCGGGGGACGGCGAATCGATCACCACCTACGGCGTCACGAAGCTCGCGATCGCGCGCTGGATCCGCCGCCACGCGCCGACCGATGAGTGGGCGGGAGCGAACATCCGGCTCAACGCGGTTGCGCCGGGGGCCACGCAGACGCCGCTCCTGCAAGAAGGTCTCGACGATCCCTTCGTGGGCCCGCTCATCGAGGGCTTTGCCGTCCCGATCGGCCGCCGCGGGGAGCCCGAGGAGATCGCGGCGCTCATCGAGTTCCTCCTCGGTCCCGACGCGCGCTTCTTCTGCGGCTCGGTGGTGTTCTGCGACGGCGGTACCGACGCGATGGCCCGGGCCGACGACATCCCACCACCCTGGAATCCGGCGGTGTAGCTGCGATGGGGGCGCTCGACGGCCGGGTCGCATTGGTCACCGGTGGTGGCGCGGGGATCGGTCGCGCGTCGCCCTCATCTTCGCTCGCGAAGGAGCGCGGGTCGTCGTCGTCGACATCGACGACATCGGTGGCGAAGAGACCGTCGAACTCGTCGGAGCGGGTGGCGGTGAGGCGTCGTTCGTGCATGCCGACGTGAGCCGGGCGGACGAGGTCGAGGCCATGGTCCGGCATGCCGTCTCGACGTTCGGCGGACTCGACTGCGCGCTCAACAACGCCGGCATGGGCACCGGTGGTCAACCGATTGCCGACTATCCACTGTCCGAGTGGGATCGCGCGATTGCCGTGATGCTCACCGGCGTCTTCCTCGGAATGAAGTACGAGATTCCGGCGATGCTCGCGCGGGGCGGTGGCGCGATCGTGAACACGTCGTCGGTAGCCGGGCTCACCGGATATCCCGGTCAGTCGGGATACGTCGCGGCGAAGCACGGGGTCATCGGCCTCACGCGCACGGTCGCGCTCGAGTACGGTTCGCAGGGGGTCAGGGTGAACGCGATCTGCCCCGGCACCGCGCGCACGCCGATGGTCGCCGGCGCGCTCGACCATTTTCCCGAGATCGCGGAGCACCTCGTGAGCCTGCACCCGATCGGTCGCGTCGCCGAGGCTTCGGAGATCGCCGAGGCTGCCGTGTGGCTGTGCACCGACGCTGCCTCGTTCGTGCTCGGTACCGCGCTCTCGGTGGACGGTGGTTACACCGCGCTCTGAGTCGCGAGCGCGGGCGCGGTGAGGAGGGCGGTGGTCATGTCGACGAGGTTGTCGATGAACTCGTCTTCGGCGAGCAGCGGTTCCGCGGGCTCGTCGTCGATGATGCGAGCACGTTCCGCCACCTGCAGTGTGACGAACGTGAGCCCCGCGAGCGCGCGTTCGTGCAACACGCGCCTCGGGAGGTGGGGGACCGCCGAGCGGATGACGTCGATCTCGGCCTCGAAGCTGATGAGGTCGGGCCGGTCGATCTCGGCGTCGAGGTCGGAGCGAAGCGGCGCCCGGACGAGCAGCTGGAACGCGATGCGCACGTAGTCGCGGGACTCCTCGGTCGCGAGGTAGCCGGCGATTCGACGCACGATCGCCGCGACCAGGCTGCGCGGATCGGCGCGGCGCGGCACCGGAGGTCGGCGCGGATGGCGGCGACCTCGGCGTCGGACAGCGCGTTCCGGTCGATCACCGCCCTGATGAGGTCTTGCTTCGAGCCGAAGTGGTACTGGATCGCCGATGCGTTGCGCTGGCCGGCCCGCTCGTGGATCTCGCGTATCGGGACGTCGATACCGCTCCGCGCGAAGAGGTACTCGGCGGCCCGGACGAGCCGGTCGCGGGTGTCGGATGCGTCACGCGGCATGAGGCCGTCGCGATCGTCAGTGCTCGAACCGCGGGCCACCCATGAAGCCGGGCCAGCGCGAACCACCGATGGTGTCGGCGTAGGGCCAGAACCCGATCGGGTCCAGCGGTCCGGCGAGGGTGATCTCGCGGCTCGACGACCTCGACCACACCAGATGCGACGACAGCTGTTCGCGCATCGGCAACAGCGTGGTGTACGGGTCCCACGGGCTGTCACGCAGGACGAGCGTCCCGTCGACGATCTCCTTGCGGACCGTCTCCTGCACCGACGCGACGTCGACGACGTGCGGCGGGAAGTCGTAGCTCTTCTCGACGCCACCGACAGCGCGCGACGACTTGATCCACCAGTCGTGCTCCTCGTGGTCACCGGCCTCGGCGTCGGCAACGCCCGTGACCTCCCCGTGGAACTCGAGGAACGTGTAGCCCTGGTGCGTGCAGCGCGCAACGACGGCCTCGTCGCGCCGGAAGTACACGATGGAGCACGGGAACTTGGGCTGACCGTTGAGCTCCTGACTGATGAAGATGGCCGACTCCTGGTCGATGCCCAGGCCGATCCCGTAGTAGCCGGCCGTGCCCTGGTAGTTGGCCTCGACCTTGGTCGAGACGCCGTACTCGGGCTCGCCCTTCACCGGGACGTTGTAGATGTTGATGTGCACCCGTGGTTCGGCGCCCGGTTCGATGCCCGGCGGCAGGAGGTCGGCGATCTTGCCCGGATCGGTGCGGTACACGATCTTCAGCAGTGGCCAGTTCGCGATCTCGCCGGGGTTGATCTGCGGTGTCGTCACGTCGTGCTCCTTCGATGTGCGGTTTGGGCCATGTGCGGTTTGGGCCATGTGCGGGTTGGGCGATGTGCGTTCGGGTGGTCCGGAATCAGTGCATGCCGGCGCTGACGGCTTCCTTGCCGGTGAGCCAGGGGCGGCCGACCTCGCGCAGCTCGTCCCACTTCGAGAACACCGACGCGTCGGTCTGGCCGAGCTCCTCGGGAGTCGGTCCGATACGGTCGGCGAGCGGACGCAGCCTCTCGACGTCGAAGCCGTAGAAGCCGGCGTGGTTGAGCCCGAGCATCTTCTCGGTCTCGTCGAAGGGGACGTCCCAGAACCGCTCCTTGAGGAACGCGCGCGTGTAGGGCCACGTCCCCTCGGGGTGGGGAAAGTCGTTACCCCACATGATGTTGTCGACACCGATCTCGTAACGACGCCCGATCTCTCGCCGGCGCGTGTTCGACGACCCGATCTTGATGTTGCGGTCGAAGTAGTCGCTCGGCTTCATCGTGAGGTTCGCGAAGCGGTTGGCCGTCTTTCGCGCGCCGTGGTTGCGGTTGTACGTGTCGTCCAGCATCCAGAGGAGGTCGGCGGCCCAGAAGCTCCCCGCTTCGGTGACTGCGAACTTCAGCCCGGGGAAGCGCTCGAACACGCCCGAGCACAGCAGGAACCAGAGCGGACGCGCGGTCCACCACCGGGTCTCCGCGACGTACATGCCGTAGAAGCCCGCACCGGTGCCGTAGTCCTGGTGTGCGCCGGGACCCGAGTGGGTGTGCACCGGCATGTGCAGCTCTTCGCACACGGCCCACACCGGGTCGTAGATGTCGTGCGCGTAACTCGGGTAGGCACCCCATTGCGCGGGGATCAGGACGCCGCCGTGGAGTCCCGACTCGTGCGCGCGCGCGGATCTCCGCCACCGCGCCGTCGATGTCGCCGAGGATCGGCGCGACGGCGAGCCCTTTGCGTCGTTCGGGGGAGTGTGCGCACAGCTCCGCGCACCACCGGTTGTAGGCGCGCGCACCGGCCAGCAGCAGCTCCGGATCGAGCTCGGCGCCGATCACGAGGCCGGCGCCGAACGGCGCGCCCATGCTGCCCGTTGCCGCGTCGGGGCCGGGGAACACCACCTCGGCAGCCACGCCGTCGTTGTCGAGCTCCTGGTCGCGCTTCGGCGCGTCCCACCCGCAGCGCAGCCCGCCTTCGTGCAAACTCTCCTCGCCTTCCTCGTGTCCGAACCACTCCTCTTGGAACTCGTCGTCACCGCCCATCAGCAGCGAGCCACGCTCTTCGCGCATCGCCGCGAGCAGCGCTTCGCGTTCTACGAGTGACCGGTCGAACGCGTCGTGGTACTGCGGGTCGACGTAGGGCTTGTAGTCGGGCGTCTCCGGCCCGGCGTGACAGTCGGACGAGATCACGAGGTAGTGGTTCATCGGGCTGCTCCAGCTCGTGGCTCTTCGTGACGAGGCATCGCGCCGTCAGCCGACCGGGAGCGGAACGGCTTCGTGTTCGGTGAGCCAGGGGCGACCCGCCTTCTTCAGGTCGTCCCACTTCGCGAGCACCGCATCGTCGGTCTGGCCGAGCTCCTCGGGCGTGGGCCCGATCCGGTCGGCGATCGGCGCGAGCTTGTCGAGGTCGAAGTTGTAGAAGCCTGCGGCATTGAGCCCGAGGATCTGCGCGGTTTCGTCCTGCGGTACATCCCAGAACCGATCCTTGAGGAACTCGCGGGTGTAGGGCCACGTCCCTTCGGGGTGCGGAAAGTCGTTGCCCCACATGATGTTGCCGACGCCGATCTCGTAGCGTCGCGCGAGCTCGCGGCGTCGGGTGTTCGAGGACCCGATCCCGCAGTTGCGGTCGAAGTACTCGCTCGGCAGCATCTTCAGCGTGCCCCGCGCGTCGGCCATCTTGCGCGCGCCGTGGTCGCGCGATCGACATCATGTCGAGACGCCACAGCATGTCCGCCGCCCAGAAGCTGCCCGCTTCGGTGATCGCCATGCGCAGGCGGGGGAACCGCTCGAACACACCAGTGAGGAGCATGAACCACATCGGACGCGCGGTGAAGAAGATCGTCTCGTAGCCGTAGACGCTCATCCAACCGGGAACCTCGCCGTAGTCCTGGTGCGCGCCGGGACCGGAGTGACAATGCACCGGGAGGTCGAGGTCTTGCGCAGTGGCCCACACGGGGTCGTAGCGGTAGCTCGTGTACGACTCGTGGTCGCCCCACTGCGGCGGGATGATGATGCCGCCGCGCAGTCCGTCGGCATGCGCGCGCTCGATCTCGGCGATCGCGCCGTCGAGGTCGCCCAGGATCGGTGCCACGATCAATCCGGCGCGTCGCTCGGGGCTCGCCTGACACAGCTCCGCGGCCCAGCGGTTGTACGCGCGTGCGCCCGCGAGCAGGTGATCGGGATCGCGCGTGGCGACCGGGTTGAACCCGGCACCGAAGGGCGCCCCCATGCTGCCGGTGGCGGCGTCGGGACCGGGGAACACGACCTCGCCGGTGACGCCGTCGTTGTCGAGCTCGGCGTCGCGCTTCGCCGCGTCCCACGCGCCGCGCATGCCGATCTCGTGCAGGCTGTTGCCCTCGTCGTCCTCGCCGAACCACTCTTCCTTGAACTCGTCGTCGCCCATGAACGGCGACATGCCCGCGGCGGCGCGGCGCTCGTCGATCAGCGCCTGGCGTTCCACGAGCTCGTCGTCGAAGTCGTTCCGGTACTGCGGGTCGAGGAAGTCGCGGTAGACGGGTGAGTTGGGACCTGCGTGGCAGTCCGACGAGATGACCACGTAGTGCTTCATGGGGTTCCCCCTCGATCACCGATAGCTCGGCAGCGTGGATCTGATGCGACAAGATTAAATACCACGAACCGGCCGCCGCGTCGAGCCGAGCGCCGCCCCGTCTACGCCGAGTTGACGCGCACGAGAGTGGACGACACGAAGCGGTCGGTGACTCGCTCGGCGAGGTGCACGGCGCGCGGGCCGAGCGTTCGGCGAAGGCCGCCGCGAAGGTAGCGGAGGTGCTTCCACCGGTAGGTCTCGAGCCAGGCGCGGTTCCCGACGAGTCCGGGGTCGTCGCGACGCAACTGCCACTTGGCCGCGAAGTGCTCGAAGCTCGCGTCGATCCAGGCCTTGCTCCAGCGCAATGCGAAGTAGGGCATGTCGGAGGGCGTCAGCGGAGGAGGAGGGACGTAGGTGACGACCGCCTCGGGTTCGAACCATCCGTCACCGTGGCTTCGGGTGGCTTGCAGGCAGAAGTCGATGTGCTCGAGCGCCGCGGGCAGCCCAGGGTCGAAGCCGCCCACCGCCGCCACGACATCGCTGCGCGTGAGCACGCAGTGGAACTCGGCGATGTCGCACGGTGCACTTCGCAGCTCGTCGTGTATCTCTGCGAGTCGACGGTTGCAGTAGTGGTGTACATCGATGAGTTGGCGGGTCCCGTCGACCATGTCGATGCGACCGTCGCCCCCCGCGGTGTGCACCACACCGGCACCCAGGCTCCCGACGCAGTAGACGGGCGACACGAACGCCGCGTCCGTCTCGCGTGCACGATGTTCGAGACGATCGAGCCATCCATCGCTCGCGACGGTGTTGTTGTCGACGAACGCGACATACGGAGTGTCGACGTGTGCGAAGCCGATGTTCCGTGCTTCGTTCGGTGAGACATAGCCGTCGGTGCGCACGAGCACGAACCCGGCCTGGCGGGCTCGCGTGTCGAGATAACGACGGACGCGCCCCGGCGAGTTGCCGTCGACGTAGACGAGGTGGAACGGAGTCCGAGTACAGCTCAGGATGCTCTCGAGCGACGCCTCCGACCGGCTGAAGCTCTCTCGGGGCACGACCACGATCGTGACGTCGGAGCCGGGCATCGCTCCGATTATGCCGCGCCGAGGAGCTGGCAAATCGTCTCGGCGAGACGCGCGACGCGCGGGTCGTGGGCGCCGAGCAGGCGTTCGAGCTCGGCGAGCGCGTCGACGGTGTCGAAGCCGTCCACCGTGGTCAGCACCTGTTCGATGTCGAGCCAGTCCTTCGGTCGGTTGAAGACGGCCTTGCACACGACGAGATGCTCGGCGCCGAGGATGGGGATCGTCTCGGGACCGAACGGCACCGGGGACGACTCCGCGCGCATCGCGTCGTGGAGTGCGTCGTACGCGAAGAAGAGATCGATCGGCGTGCGGCCCCAGCGGCAGCGAACCTGTCCGTCACGTGCGAGCGACTTCCCATGGAGCGGTGAGGTGTCGACACCGAGCGGATCGAGCACGGCCGCGACCTCGCCGGCGTGCTGGGCGGTGATGAAGAGGTTGAGATCGACGTCGACCGTGGTGCGAGGCTCCGCGTAGTAGGCGAGCGCGAGCGCGCCGCCGAACGCGTGCGCGATGCCGGCGTGCTCGAGCGCGTGGTGGAGGGCGACGACCTTGTCGGGAAGAGACGGCTCCGTCACAGCCGGCGCCGGGGGACGGGCAACCGGTCGGCGAGCAGGAGTAGATCGCGCAGCGCTTCGCCGCGTTCCTCGAGCGTTGCACCGCTCCACGCCGCGGCCGCGCGCACGGAGTCGGAAACTTCGACCTCGGGTACGACGGCGTCCGAGAGCGCGGCAGCGAGCGCGGGGGACGGGTGGTTGCCCGCACGGAGCTCGGCCAGCAACGCGCGGGCGGCGATGTCGACGGGGGACACGCCGACACTCACCGCGGCGCCCGCGCGGCGCGCCGCGTGGACCAGGGCGTGGACGTCGACCGGCATCTCGGCGCGTTCGATGACGTGGGCGACGACGGCGTCGTCGAGCGTGGTGAACGTGGCGAGGGTGCGGGCGCGTGGGCCACGCGGGTCGCGCGGGACTCGCGCACCTCGAATCGCCCGCCCGGCCGCCCGACCACGAACGCCATAGTGGGTATCCTACCCACTATGCAAGCCGTTTGTTCACCGGAGCTCGCCTACCAGAGCTCATCGGTGTAGGTATCCGTGCCCCAGACGGTGTTGATGAACGGGCTGGTCCACACGTGCGTGGCCAGGCCGCTCGCCTCGATGGCGGCGCCGGTGGTGGCGTAGCCGTCGGCCCAGCCCTCGGCAGGATCGTGATCGAGGAAGTGGAGCTGCAGGAAGCGGTCGGGGCCCGCAGCGGGGGCCGCCACATCGGCGGGCCGATCGTCGAGCAGCGGCAGCGTCGTCGAGCTCGAGACCAGCTCGGGGCCCCACGGTCGTTGCATCGCCTCCGGCAGGTACGTCTCCTGGAACCATGCGTCGACCTCGTCGTGCGTGTGCCCGTGCTTCACGTCGCCGGCGACGACGACGAGTCCCGGATACCCGTGATCCAGCGCGAGCTCGATCGTGCAGCCGTTCGGATCGCGTCGCTTGCTCCACCGGTTCTCGTAGAGCAGCGTGTGCACGTGCTGGCGCTCTTCGAACATGCGTCCGTTCGCGTGCAGCCAGTTCACCTGGTCGACTGCCCAACGGTTCCACTCGTCGTGGTGGCCGTCGAGCACCCAGTAGATCGCCAGGTACGACCCGGTGAGCGGGTCGGGTGTCATGTCGGTCTCTGCGGGGTAGCGGAGGTCCTTCAGGCGGCGGGTGGCCACGAAGCGATCACCGGCGAACTGCCACGGGCCGATCATGCAGCCGGCATAGAAGTGGTCGTGCTCGTACCAGCGGTTGTACTCGAGCTCGTGACCACGCGTCGGCTCGACCATCGTGAAGAGCAATGTGCCGAGCTTGATCGGGTAGTCGCGCTTCGTCGGTACCGCCATCTCTTGCCTCCACGTCTCGCAGGGACCTGTGCGGCGCGTGACGGTAGCCTCCCGTGCGACGAGACGTCAGACGGAGTCGGGGGTAACGGTGGGCACAGCGCAGGGCGTTCTGCCGGGCGCGGTACGACAGAACGGTTACGTCGTTCGCGATCTCGACCACGCGATCCAACAATGGGGCAACGCCGTAAACCACGGGCCGACACCAGCATGACGAACTACCTACCGTCGCACATCGGGCTCTGCGTGAGTGATCTCGATCGTTCGATGCGCTTCTACTGCGAAGGGCTGGGGTTCGAGGTCGCGGCGCGCTACGAGCTCGACAGCACGACGCTTCCGGGCATCGAGCACAGCCTGGAAGTGCGTGCCGACGTGGTGCTCACCTCGCAGCTCATCGAGCGCGACGGGTTGCGCATCGAACTGCTGAAGTTCCACGAGCCCGGCGTCGTCGGTTCGCCCTCGCAGCGTCGGAACCAGCTCGGCCTCACGCACCTGTGCTTCTCCGTCGACGACGTCGACGAGGCCGCGGAGCAGATGCTCGCGCACGGCGGGTTCGTCCTCGACCAGACACGCGGCAACCTCGGGACCGACATCGTGTTCCTCATGGATCCCGACGGCGTGCGCATCGAGCTCATGCGCGGTGTTCCACCTCGCGCCACGGATGCCTGACGTCGACCTGACCGGCGACGACGAGCGCTTCCGGCGGGACGCTGCCGCATGGCTGGCGGAGCACGTTGTCGGCGACTATGCCGCGCTGCGCGGACGCGGCGGGCCGGGCGACGAAGACTTCGGGTTCGACGAACGCGTCGCCTGGGAACGCGAGCTCGGACGCGCGGGCTTCATCGGCCTCGGGTGGCCGGTCGAGCATGGTGGTCGCGGCGCCACGCTCGCGCAACAGGTCGTCTGGGCCGAGGAGTACGCCCGCGCCGACGTGCCGGCCCGGGTGAACCACATGGGCGAGAACCTGCTCGCCCCCACCCTGATCGAGTTCGGAACGCGTGAGCAACAGGAGCGCTTCCTCCCGCCGATCCTGCGGGGTGAGGAGCGTTGGTGCCAGGGATACAGCGAGCCGAACGCCGGATCCGATCTCGCCAACGTGCAGACACGCGCAGTGCTCGACGGAGACGAGTGGGTGCTCACGGGCCAGAAGGTCTGGACCTCGCTCGCCCACGTGTCGCACTGGTGCTTCGTGCTCGCGCGCACCGACCCGTCGTCGTCACGTCACGCCGGGTTGTCGTTCCTGCTGGTGCCGATGGACCGGCCCGGTGTCGAGGTGCGGCCGATCGTGCAGATCACCGGCGGCGGAGAGTTCAACGAGGTCTTCTTCGACGGCGCCCGCACCCCAGCGGATCTGGTGCTCGGTGACGTCGGGGAGGGCTGGCGGGTTGCGATGGCCTTGCTCGGTTTCGAGCGCGGCGTGTCGACCCTCGCGCAACAGGTCGGCTTCGAACGCGAGCTCGACCATGTGTTCGCGCTGGCGCGGGTGCGGCACCTCGACCGCGATCCGGTGGTCCGCCAACGGCTCGCGGCCTCGTGGATCGGCCTGAGGCTGATGCGGTGGAACGCACTGCGCAGCATGTCGGCTCGCGGCGTGCCGGGCCCGGAGGCGTCGATCTCCAAATTGTTCTGGGGAACCTGGCACCGCGAGGTCGGCAACCTCGGCATCGACTTGCTCGGAGCGGAGGGCCTCATCGGCGAGCGGCTGCCGTACGAGCTCACGCTCGAGCAGAAGCTCTTCCTGTTCAGTCGGGCCGACACCATCTACGGCGGGTCGAACGAGATCCAACGCAACGTGCTGGGAGAGCGCGCGCTGGGCCTGCCGCGGGAACCGACCTGATTGTTCGTCGCCGTTCGCTCCTGGACCGTCCGGTCACCGGAGCCCGGGCAGCGTGGTGCGCCCTTCGAGCGACGCACGGAGTCCGGCGACGAGCACGTGCATGTGGCGCTCGAACCAGGCGGCGCGGTCGATGTCGGCGTTGTCGGGCATGCCGGCGAACGCGTCGGCGAGCTGCCACATGAGCGGTGCGTCGTCGCGGGAGAAGTCTTTGAGCGCGGTTCGGAAGAGCGAGACCTGCGTGTTGCCGTTCGCCGCTTCGAGGTCGAGGCAGTAGTCGCGCCGTACGGAGTCGATCGTGGTGGACACGACGTCGCCGAACGCGAGGAGCGCCTCCGTGGCGGAAAATCCCGCGGCGACGAGTCGCTGGAGTGCGCCTTCGACGAGCGGGACGTTCACGACCCCGTGCGCGGTGATCGGCGTGGTGTTGACCAGCCGCGGGTTTCGTTGCGCACAGGCGCGAAGGGCTCGGGCAAAAGCCACGAGCCACTCGTCCCACGCGTCGACCTCGGGGACGTCGATGCCCTGGAGCACCGACGTCCCGACGAGGCCGAGCAGCTCGTCGCGGCTCGACACGTGGTAGTAGAGCGCGGGCATCGCGACACCGAGTCGTTCGGCGACCGAGGTCATGGTGACCCGTTCCGCACCCGCTTCGCCCGCCAGTTCCGCGGCGGCGCGCACGATGCTCTCGCGGTCGATGCGAGCGGGGCGCCCGGGCCGGCGGCGCGCCGCGGAGCCAGTGAACGAGCCGGTGCTCTCGACGGTCATCGTCCCGTAGGATACGCGGCGCCCGCCAGCACGCGATTCACCCGTCACCCCGATCCATCGTTACCCCAAGTACACCGCACGAGGTGCGCACCATGCCGGAGTCCGACCGATACATCCTGATTTCCGCGGACGCCCACGCCGGCGCCGACCTGCGCGACTACAAGCAGTACCTCGAGTCGAAGTACCACGACGACTTCGAGGGGTGGGCCGCATCGATGGAAGAGGGCTCGCGCATGATCCGCGAGATGATGAAGAGCCTCGGCATGAAGAAGTCGGTGGGTGTCGACGGCGACCCGGAGGTCGACGCCGACCGCAATTGGAACAGTGAGCGTCGCCTCCGCGAGCAGGAGGCCGACGGCTGGGTCGCCGAGGTGATCTTTCCCAACACGCAGCCGCCGTTCGCGCCCATGGCGCGGAGCCAGCTCGAAGCGCCCGGGCCCGGTGACGACAACGAGCACCGTTGGGCGGGCCTCAGGGCCCACAACCGTTGGCTCGCCGACTACGTGTCGCTCGCGCCCGAGCGTCGCGCCGGGTGCGCGCAGATCTTCCTCGCCGACGTCGAGGGCTCGGTCGGGGAGATCGAATGGGCGGCCGAGCACAACCTGCGTGGCGGGATCGTGCTGCCGGGGGCCCCGCCCGGCTCCGGCCTCCCGCCGCTGTACGCGGCCGAGTACGAACCCATCTGGGCGGCGTGCGAGGCTCACGAGATGCCGGTGAACCACCACAGCGGTGGCGGCTCTCCCGACTACGGCATGCACCCGCCGGCCTCCACCGCCATGTTCATGCTCGAGGTCACGTGGTGGGCGCACCGGCCGCTCTGGCAGCTCATGTTCTCGGGTGTGTTCGAACGCCACCCGAACCTGCACTTCTGCAACACCGAGAGCGGCACGAAGTGGATCCTCGAGACGTTGCCCGAGCTCGACAGCTTCTACGACCGTATGAAGTACGGCCACGGGTCGGAGGTGTTCTTCGGACGCGCGGCCACGAACGACATGTCGCTCCGGCCGAGCGAGTACTGGCGGCGCCAGTGCCACGTGGGCGCGAGCTTCCTGCGGCCGGTGGAATGCGACCTCCGTCACGACGTCGGCATCGAGAACATCATGTGGGGTGTCGACTATCCCCACAACGAGGGATCGCAGCCGTACACCCGCGTGCACCTGCGGCGGACGTTCGCCGGCGTGCCGCCGTCCGAGGTCGAGCAGCTGGTCACGCTGAACGCGGCAAAGCTCTACAAGTTCGACCTCGGCGCGCTCGCGCCGATCGCGGAGAGGGTGTGCCCCACGAAGGCCGAGGTCTTCGAGCCGTTCCCGTGGAGCGAGGTGCCGGAAGAGGCAAAGGAGTGTCCGGGTCTGCACGCTGAGAACCAGAGGGAGCTCGTGTCATGAGCACCGAAACCGATACTCCGGAGATCGGCGGGGCCGTCGAGCCGGGCTTCGAAGGAGTGCGCGATGCGTTCGCGCAGAATTTCGACGAGAACGGTGAGGTCGGCGCGGGGTACTCGTTGTACGTCGACGGCAAGAAGGTCGTCGACCTGTGGGGCGGCACCGCCGACGTCAAGACCGGCGCGCCCTACACCGACGATTCATTGCAGCTCGTGTTCTCCACCACGAAGGGCGCGACCGCAGCGTGCGCCAACCTGCTCGCCGAGCGCGGGGAGCTCGATATCGACGCGCCCGTCGCCCGGTACTGGCCCGAGTTCGCGCAGGCCGGGAAGGAGAACATCCCCGTGCGGTGGCTCCTCTGCCACAAAGCCGGCCTTCCCACTGTCGACGCCGAGCTCACCGCCGAAGAGGTGTTCGCGTGGGAACCGGTCATCCACGCGCTCGAGGTGCAGGAGCCGTTCTGGGAGCCGGGCACCGCGCACGGCTACCACGCGATCACCTACGGCTACCTGGTGGGTGAGGTGGTCCGCCGGATCAGCGGCAAGAGCCTCGGCACGTTCTGGCACGAGGAGATCGCCCGGCCGCTGGACCTCGAGTTCTGGATCGGGCTCCCACCGGAGCAGGAACACCGAGTCGCGCCGCTCGTCGCGATGGGCGCCGGTGAGGGCCCCGGCGAAGGCACGAACCTGACCGCGCTCCTCGGACCCGACTCGTTGGTGGCGCGGGCGTTGTCGCTCAACGGCGCGTTCGCCGACCTCGGCAACGGCTTCAACAGCCCAGACCTGCACGCGGCGGAGATGCCCGCCGCGAACGGGATCACCAACTCGCGCTCGCTGGCGCGCTTCTACGCCGCGCTCATCGGCGGTGTCGAGCACGGTCCGAGCGAGCCACTGCTCACGGCCGAGCAGATCGACCAGGCCCGCACGTGCCAGACGGAGGGTGCCGACCGCGTGCTCTCGTTCCCCGGCATCGAGTTGCCGACCACGATCGGGCTCGGCTTCTGGACGTCGTCGCTGTTCGCGCCCTACGGCGGGGAGCGCGCCTTCGGCCACTCGGGCGCCGGGGGTTCGGTCGGGTTCGCCGATCCCGAAGCGGGCATCGCCGGCGGCTACGTGATGAACCGGATGATGCAGGGCCTTGCCGGGGATCCCCGCTCCCGCGGCCTCATCAAGGCCAGCTACGAGGCCGTCGGCGCACCCATCGCCTTCGTCTGACCCGCCGGGTCATTGCCGCATGGCAATCGGTTCCTCGTCGACGACTCCGGCGTCGATGGCGTCGACGAGGGCCTGCGCGTGTGGGACAGGGCCGGTCTTCAGGCCGGCCTCGTGCCCCTTCGGGATCCCGGCGAACACGTAGAGCTCGTTCGCCAGGATCGCTTCGCGGACCCGCCGCCCGCAGTGTGCGGGGTCCACCCCGAACGACACCGGCTCGGCGCCGAACGGCTCGTGTGCCTTCGGACCCATGCTCGCCGGTCGGTTGCGCTGCGCGGCCACGATCTTGGTGTTGAGCATTCCCGGGCACAATGCCGACACGCCGATCTGTGTGCCCTCGAGGTTCGCGCGCAAGGTCTCGGTGATGCTCAAGATCGTCGCCTTCGACACTCCGTAGATGCCGTGACCCGACAAGGCGGCGATCGAGGCGGTGTTCACGATGTGACCGGGTTCGCCGGCGGCGAGCATGCGCGGCAAGAACGCGTAGATGCCATTGAGCACGCCGAACACGTTGACGCCGAGCAGCCAGTTCCAGTCTTCGATCTTGAGGTCTTGCATGTCACCGAAGACGAGGACACCCGCATTGTTGCACAGCACGTGGACGGCGCCGAACTCTGCGTACGCGGCGTCCGCCAATGCCTGGACCGACGAGAAGTCGGAGACGTCGGTATGGACCGCGAGCGCCCGAGCGCCGAGGGCCTCCGCCTCGGACGCGACGGAGCTCCCGGCGTCGTCCTCGATGTCGGCGATCACGACGTGCATTCCCGCGCTCGCGAGCTCGAGCGCGATCGCTCGCCCGATGCCACTTCCGCCGCCGGTGACGACGGCCGTTCGTCCCGCAAGATCGTCCATGGTGCCCTCGTTCACGTTCTCGTGTAGTTGGGCGGGCGCTTCTCCGCGAACGCGCGCGGGCCCTCTTTGCCGTCGTTCGTCCGGAACACCGCCTGCCCGTACTCCCACTCGTGCGCGAGGGCCTCGGCTTCGGTCATGCCGTCGGTCTCGCGCAGCGTGCGGAGCACGGCTTCCACCGCGATGGGTCCGTTCTCGGCGATCGTCGCCGCGATCTCCTTCGCCTTCGTCAACGCCTGGCCGTCGGGCACGACGTGACCGATCAAGCCGATGCGAGCCGCCTCTTCGGCGGTGAGGTGCTTGCCCGTGAGCAGGATCTCCGCGGCATGGGTGTACGGGATCTGGCGCCGGAGCCGCACCGCGGAGCCGCCCATGGGGTAGAGCGACCATCGCACCTCGCTCACGCCGAAGCGGGCCGACGCGCCCGCGACCCTGATGTCCGTCTGCTGGAGGATCTCCGTGCCACCGGCGATCGCGACACCCTCGACGGCGGCGATGAACGGCTTGGACGGTCGGTAGTGGCGCAGGACGCCCTTGTACGGCAGGTCCGGATCGGCGGCTATTCGGGCTTGCACGTCGATCTCGGTGTCGGCATCACCCGCGTCTCCCGACATCGCCCGCAGGTCGGCCCCCGACGAGAAGTTGCCGCCCGCGCCGGTGAGGATCACGCAACGGATGTCCGGATCGTCATCGGCCTCGACCATCGCGTCGTACATCCGCACGAGCATTGCACTGGACAGCGCGTTGTAGCGCTGGGGGCGGTTCATCGTGATCACCATGGTCTTGTCGTCGCGTTCGACGATCGCGTCGGGCATCGTGCTCCCCCGAAACTGCCGGCTCTGGGACGGCGTTATCCTGCCTGACGCCGAACTTTGCCGTCGAGTGGAGGGTCCGAGATGCGGACACCGATCTGTGAACGTCTCGACATCGAGTTTCCGATCTTCGCCTTCTCCCATTGCCGCGACGTCGTCGCCGCCGTCAGCAAGGCGGGTGGCTACGGCGTGCTCGGTGCGCTCGCCTACAGCCCTGATCAGCTCGAGATCGAGCTGAACTGGATCGACGAGCACGTCGACGGCAAGCCGTACGGCGTCGACATCGTGATGCCGGCGAAGTACGTCGGAAAGGGTGGAGGCGCCGAGGCCAGCATCACCAGCCTCGACGCGCTCGATCCCGGATGAGCACCGGCGATTCGTCGAGGAGCTGCTCGACGACGTTCGACATCCCGCCGCTCCCCGAGGAGCTCCAGGGCGGCGTGGTGAAGGCCGCCGGCCTCAACGTCGACGCGGAGGGACCCGGACAAGTCGAGGTGTCGCTCCAGCATCCGGTGTCGATGCTCGTGAACGCGCTCGGCCCGGTGCCGCCCGAGGTGGCGAAGCAGGCGCACGACCACGGCATCCTCGTGGGCGCGCTCGTCGGCGCGCGTGCGCACGCCGAGCGCCAGGTGATGCAGGGCGTCGACGTGCTCGTCGCGCAGGGCACCGAAGCCGGCGGGCACTGCGGCGAGATCTCCACGATGGTGCTCGTGCCCGAGGTGGTCGACGCGGTCGGCCCCGACGTGCCCGTGCTGGCGGCGGGAGGCATCGGTTGTGGCCGTCAGATGGCGGCCGCGCTCGCGCTCGGCGCGCAGGGTGTGTGGACCGGTTCGATCTGGCTCACCGTCGCCGAGAGCAACACCGGGGGAGCCGCGCTCGACAACCTGCTCGCCGCAACCTCGCGCGACACCGTGCGCTCACGTGCGATGACCGGCAAGCCCGCGCGTCAGCTGCGTACCGGCTGGACCGATGCCTGGGAGCGGCCCGACACGCCGGATCCGTTGCCGATGCCGCTGCAGGGCATCGTGTACGCGAGCGCGGCGCGTCGGTTCGGGCGTGTCCAGAAGCCGGAGCTCTCCGGTTCACCCGTGGGGCAGATCGTGGGCCGGATGAACCAGGTGCGCCCGACGCGCGACGTGATCTTCGAGATGGTCGAGGAGTGGATCGAGACCACCGAACGCCTCAAGCGGTTGGCGGAGTGAGCGAACCATAGTCAGGTCCGACCAATTCGGTGGCGAGCTCCTTGTCCTTCTCGGCGGCGAGCTCCTCGTCCTGCACACGCCAGAGCCGGTCGTAGGGCCCGCCCGGACGCGCCACCTGCTCTTCGGGGCCGGCGTCGACGACGCGACCGGCGTCGAGCACGACGATGTTGTCGGACTTGACCGCGACGCTCTCGCGGTGGGTGATCATCAGCGTCGTGCACCGAGCGCGTGGATCGACTCGACGATGATGTCCTCGACGCCGGTGTCGAGCAGCGACGTCGACTCGTCGAGCACGAGGATGTCGGGCTGTGCGATCCACGCGCGTGCGAGGGCGACGAGCTGGCGCTGCGCGGCGGTGAGGTTGTGGCCTTCTTCCTCGACGACGTGCTCGAAGCCGCCGGGGAGCACCGACAGCAGATCCCAGGCGCCGACCGCGCGGATCGCGCCCTCGACCTCTTCGTCGGTCGCTCCGGGCTTCGCGTACCGGATGTTCGAGGCGATCGTGCCCTTGAACACGAACGGGTCCTGCGGCACGATGCCGAGCCGTGGCCGGTAGCTGTCGAGGTGGAGGTCGCGGAGGTCGATGCCGTTGACCTTCACGGTCCCCGCGTCGGGGTCGTACGTGCGGCCGAGCAGCTTGGCGATGCTCGACTTCCCGGCGCCGGTGTAGCCGACGAGGGCCGTGACCTTGCCCGGCTCCATCGTGAACGACACGTCGCGCAGCACCGGTCGTGTCGTCTCGGGGTAGGTGAAGGCCACGTCCTCGAACGTGACCGGACCGTCGAGCGGCGGGCAGTCGCGTGCGGTCGACGGCTTCCTCGGGCAGGATCGGCTCGTCGAACGGCTCGCACAGTCGACGCCACGACACGCGCACGTCGAGGAACTGGTTGTAGAGCGGCCCGAGTGCCTGCAGGGGCCGGGTTGCCGACGTGGCGAGGAGCTGCACGGTGACCGCGGTGCCGATGCTCAGCTCCTGGTTCAGCACGAGGGTGCCGGCCTGGTAGAGGACGAGCGCGGTGGTCATCGTGCCCATGAACTGCACGACCGCGGTGTGGGTGTTCTGCAGCGTGATGCTCCACCAGCGGGCGCGGCGACGCTCCCAGCTCGCCTCCACGAACTTCTGCGTCTGGATGGCGTGGGCCCCGAGGTGGCGGATCTCGTGGCGCGCGCCGAAGTCTTCCTGGAACTTGCGGGTGACGACGCCGAGCTCTTCGCGGGACCACTGGAGCGCGCGGTTCGCGAACGGGAGCTGGATGAGCGGTGAGGACCAGGATGATCGGCGACCAGCGCGAGCACGACCGGGAGCACACCCGGAGCCAGGATCACGATCGCGATCATGGCGGTGATGAAGATCGCGGTGAAGCTCGCGAACCGGAAGGCCGACTCCTGCACGAAAGCCGAGGATCTTGTCGAGGTCGGCGACCACGCGCGTGGCGACGTCGCCCGGGAGCTCACGGTCGTAGTAGTTCACGCCGAGCTTGCTCAGGCGGTAGAAGACACGACGGCGCAGCACGACGATCACGCTCTGGTTGAACCGCTGCGCGAAGATCCGGAAGTACTTCGACACGAAGCCCACGCCGACCGCGATGAACACGAGGACGACGGCCCAGAAGTACGCCGCGCTCGGTGTCCGCGCCGTTGCTGTCCTGGATGATGTCGGTGACCCGGCCGAAGAGCGAGGCTCGGCGCCAGCTCTCCGATCGCGAGGATGAACACCAGGAACAGCGAGACGTACATCGTCGCGCTGGAACAGGTTGCGCGATCTTCCAGAAGCGTGGCCGGGTGTCGTCGTCGGTCACCCCGTCGGGAATGTCGAGCGCTCTCTTTGGTGACCTGGAGCTGGTCGACGAGCTTGGCGAGGACCGGGTCGATGGCCGCGAGCCGGCCGTGGCCCCGGCCTGGACCTGTACGGACGCCCTCGGCGACCTCGGCCTCCATGCCGATCTGCTCGATGGTGTCGAGCGCCTCGATGGGGTCGCCACCGACTGCATCGCCTCGGCGGTCTCCGCGCCACCTGCGGTCTCGGCGGTTCCGTCGAGCAGCTCGCTGCGGGCAACGTCGGCGAACGGCTCGACGGTGCTCGGCCGGGTCGAGGTGGACGCGATCGATCGGCCATCTCGGCGAGGCCGGTCCGCCGGGTGATGTAGAGGATGGCGGTCTCCGGCAGGTACTCGCGCACCCGCCGCATGATCTCGACCTCGAGCGAGGGGTTCACCGCGGAGAGCGCGTCGTCGAGGATGAGCACCCGCGGATGGGCGACGAGCGCACGGGCGAGCGACACGCGCTGGCGCTGGCCGCCGGACACGGTGAGGCCGCGGTCGCCGACGACGCCGTCGAGGCCGCCGAGCTCCTCGATCACCTCGTCGGCCCCCGCCGTGCGCATCGCGTCGAGCATCGCCTCGTCGTCGATCTCGCCCCATGCCCCGAGCAGCAGGTTGTCGCGCGAGCGTCGCCGCGAGGAGCAGCGGCTCCTCGGACACGACCCTGATCGTCTGGCGGAGCTGACCGGGATCGAGATCGTCGAGCGCGACGCCGTCGAGCGACGCGTCGCCCTCGTCGGGGTCGACCAGCCCGGAGGCGATCCCGGCGAGCGTCGTCTTGCCGGAGCCGGGAGGACCGCTCACCACGACGAGCTCACCGGGACGAACCTGGAGGTCGAGGCCGTGGAGGAAGCGCCGGTTCCCGTACGTGACCTCGACGCCGTGGAGCTCGAGTCCGGTCGAGGGGAGCGGGATCATGCGGCCGTCGGTGACCGGTCGGGCGCTGAGCGCCAGCATCTCGGCGAGGCGGTCCTGGCGCGCTGCGGAGGTACTGCCACGCGCTGGCGATCTCACCGAACGCGCTGGAGAACTGGTTCAGCCCCGAGCCGATCTGGAACGCGAGCAGGAACGTACCGATGGTGAGGTGACCGGTGCTCATCAGGTACGCGCCGATGGCGAGCAAGCCCGCCTGCACGAGCAACGGCATCATCTTGAGGTAGATGTCGTAACCGGCGAGCAGCCGGGTGCGGGTCATCGAGAAGCGGAACGCGCGCTCGGTGACGTCGGCGACGCGCGTGCGCTCCTGCTCCTCGCGGCGGAACGCCTTGACGACGCGGATGCCGCGGACCGGCTCGTCGATCGCGGCCGTGACCTCGGCGCGCTCGTTGAGCTCGGCCCAGCTCAGCGCCCGCAGTCTCGTGCGGAACTTGTTGACGCAGCCAGATGTTGATGGGCAGCGCGAGGAGCGAGCACGATCCCCATGACCGGGCTGATGATGGTGACGATGATCGCGACGGAGAGCAGGATCGGCGTGTAGCCGATGAGGGTGGGGAAGATCCGGAGCAGCGTGTCGACGAGCTGGATGTCGGTGAGCGAGCGGGTGACGAGCTGGCCGGTCGCGACCGTGTCGAGGCGGCGGAGCTCGGCCGACTGGATGTGCGTGTAGAGCCACACGCGCATGTCGAACTCGATCTGGTACGCGAGCCGGTCGGCGAGCTGCTGCTGAACGAACGAGAAGACCAGTGCCCAGAGCGCCCAGAACGTGATGTAGCGGACGTAGTCCCAGAGCGGCGCGACCTGGTTGACGATGCCGTTGTCGACCATGCCGCGTGTGAGGTTCGCGACCTGGAGCAAGCCGATCGTGTAGACGATCAGGACGAAGAAGAACCACTTCAGGACGCGCTTCTGGCGGCGGAGCAGCGCCCAGAAGAGCGAGGAGCGCGCGACGCTGAAGGAGTTCGTGTACTTGCGGAGGAACGTACGGAACCAGCCGAGGCCTTCTTGCGGTCCGCGGTCGGCAGCCTGGAACTCGGGTGTGTGGACGTCTTCGGCCTGCGTCACTGACGTGCCCCCTCGACGACTCCCGCCGTACTCGGCCCGGAACGTTCGATGACTTCACGCGTCGACCCGAGGTACGAGGCGACGACGTGCGGGTGGTTCCGCACCGTCTCCCAGTCGCCGTCGACGACGACACGACCGAGATCGCAGGCGACGATCCGGTCGGAGACCGAGCTGACCAGCGGCATGTCGTGCTCGATGAGCAGGATGCTCGCGCCGGTGATGTCGCGGATGCGGAGCAGCAGCGGACCGAGCGCCTCGGTCTCGCGCTGCGCGATTCCCGACGAGGGCTCGTCGAACAGGATCACCTTGGGCTCGATCCCGATCTGGCAGGCCAGGTCGACAATTCGGCGGCTCCCGGTCGAGAGATCCGACACGAACTTGTCACGGTAGTCGTCGAGACCCATCATCGCGATGAGGTCGTCGGCCCGCCTCCCGAGCTTGCGTTCGGCGAGCACGACGTTCGGGAAGTACAGCATCGCGGGGATCGGGGTCCCAGTAGCGGAGGGGCCGGTCGAGCGCGACGCAGATGGCCTGATGCACGGTGAGCCCGCCGAACAGGCGGGCGTCCTGGAACGACCGGGCCAGGCCGAGCTGGGCGCGCCGCTGCGGACGCCGCCGGGTGATGTCGCGGCCCTCGAGGATGACCTGACCCGAATCGGGGACGATGAATCCCGAGATGAGGTCGAACAGCGTGGTCTTGCCGGCGCCGTTCGGCCCGACGATGCCGACGATCTCGCCCTCGTGGAGTTGGATCGACACGTCGTCGACCGCGGTGATCCCTGCGAAACGTCGGGTGATGCCGCGGGTCTCGAGGATCACGGGGCGCTCGCCGCCGTTGGCGCTCACTCCCTCGTCCGGCACACGGTCGGCGATCCTGGCAAGTGGCATCGGTCGTTCTCCCTCCTCGGCGGTCCCCTCGGCCGACGCCGCGCCCTCGAGGAAGATCGAACGCAGCAGGTCCGGGCGGTCCAACAGCTCCGCGGTGAGCCCGTGGAAGCGGATCGCTCCCTTCTCCATGAAGAATGCCTTGTCGGCGGTGGTGAGCGCGACGTTCACCGACTGCTCGACGAGGATCACCGTGACGCCCTGGTCCTTGAACTGCTGGACGACGCGCGAGGAGCTGCTCGACGACGAGTGGCGCGAGACCGAGCGACAGCTCGTCGATCATGAGCACGTCGGGCTTGGCGAGGAACGCCATCGCGAGCGCGAGCATCTGCTGCTGACCGCCCGAGAGCTGTGCCGCGGGATCGCCGAGCCTGCTCCGCAACGCGGGGAACAGGTTCAGCGCTTCCTCGGTGGCCGTCTTCGCGTACTCCCGGTCGCGCCGGTGCATCCAGAGTGCGACCTTCAGGTTCTCCGCCACCGAGAGCGAGGGGAACACGCCCTTGCCGCCCGGGACCTGGATGACGCCCTTCGAGCGCGATGTGGTGCGGGCCCATCCCGCTGATGTCGACGCCTTCGTGGCTGATGCTGCCGCGCTTGGGTGCGACGAGGCCCGAGATCGCTCGCAGCACGGTGGACTTGCCGGCACCGTTCGTGCCGAGGAGCGCGATGGTCTCACCGCGGCGCAACTCGAGGCTGACGCCGAACAGCACCTGGACCTGGCCGTACGAGACGTCGACGGAACGCAGGCTGAGCAGGTTCGGCTTGCCGCCGCTCAGACGAAGGTCGGGGTAGCTGAAGTAGTCGACGTCGGGCACCGGCCGCGCCGGGAAAGCGCTTCAAGAACTTCGGACCGTGGCGCGACGGTCCCGCACCGTTCGTTGCCACGGCGACCGCGGGCTTCTCCTTACCGGTGAGCAGCGTCGGGTCGTCGCCGGTGTCGGCGATCAACGACGGCACGACGAGGTTGCGTCGACGCGCAACCGCGCGGAGCCACATGTCGCGCACGCGGTAGAGCACCGACCCGAGGCCGCCGGGTAGAAGCCAGAGCACGAGGATGAGCCCGACGCCGCTCCCGGCGAACGTGAAGAGGAACCGGAAGCGCTGCGGAACGATGACGTTGAACCACTCGGTGCTCTTGATGAACACGGCGCCGAGGATCGCGCCCGGTACCGATCCGAGTCCGCCGACGACCACCATCGTGAGCACGCGGATGCTCTCGACCGGAGCGAAGATGTCCTTGCCGAGGGCCTGCTGGTGCAGCACGAGGACTCCACCGGCGAAGGAGGCGATGAAGCCCGACAGTGCGAACGCGAGCAGCTTCGCCCGCGTGGGGCTCAGGCGGAACGCTTGTGCATTGCGTTCGTTCTCGCGTGTCGCGATGAGGTCGCGGACCGTTCGCGATCGTTGTAACCCGCGTACGGTGACGATGACGAGCAGCAGCACGAAGACGCACATGAAGTAGAAGTCGCGTTCGGGATGCGCGCCGTCGGCACCGATCCCAATGTGACCGAACGGCATCCACTGCGGGAAGCGCGTCACACGATCGAAGAGGTCGTCGGGCAGGTAGTCGAACTTGATCCCGAACAGACTCTGGTCGCGGTTCAACAGGAACGACGACGTCGCGACCGCGAACGCGAGCGTGGTGACAGCGAGCATCAATCCCCTGATGCGGAGCGCGGGCAAGCCGATGATGATGGACGCAACGGCGCCGACCGCGCCCGCGAGCAAGAAGCTGAGGAGCGGATCGAGGTGCCAATGCACGTTCGCCGCGCCGGCTGCTGCCGAGCCGATCGCGACGAACGCGACCTGGCCCAGGCTGATCTCTCCGGCCCAACCGGTGAGCAACACCAGGGAGATCGCGACGATCGCGTAGATCATCACCGCGGCGGCGAGGTTCGTGTCTTTCTCGCTGAGCATGAACGGCAGGTAGATGAGGAAGCCGACGAAGAGGAGTCGCATCCCACGCAGCGTCCACTTGACTTCGGGGAGCCGCAGCAGCTCGCGGGGATCGGCCGGATGTTCGCCGCGTTCTGCCAACTCGAGATCGCCTGGTCCTCGACGCGTGACTCGCGGTGACGGCGCTGGAGGAGCAGCGCCCCGATCACGATGACGAACATGATCGGATCGACGAGCTCGCCCGAACCCTTGTTCCACACCACGATCGCTTCGACCGCGCCGAGCCCGCACGAAGCGAGGAAGATCGCGACGAAGTTCTCCATGCGGCCGATCACCGCGGCCGTGAGCGCCCGTAGCAAGATCGACGGACCGAACGCGGACCCGAGGGGCAGGCCGATGATCCCCGCTCTGAGGATCAGCGAGATCGTGGCGAGCAGCGTGGCGATGATCCACGCGATGTTGTGGGTGAAGCCGACGTTCACTCCGAGGAGCGATGCGCGGTCGGAGCTCTCCGAGCTCGCTCGCAGCGCGATCCCGATGCTCGTGAAGCGCAGGAACGCGAACAGGCCCACAGACCGCGAGCGACCGTGGTGATCACCGCGATGAGCTCGTTGGCGTGGAAGATGACGGGGCTGATCTCGAAGCTGAAGTCGAACGGGGGCGTGTACTGCTGCGATCGCAAGGTCGCTGCCGCCGGTGATCAGCTGGATCAGATAGGGGAGCGCGACACCGAGGCCGGCGAGGAATTGCGCGAGCCCGATCGTGACGACCATCAGGATCAGCCGTGGCGCGTTCTTGAAGCGCCGGATGATCACGAACTCGATCAGTGCGCCGAGCACGACCGCGACGACCAGCGAGATCGGTACCGCCACCCAGAAGGACCAGCCGAGCGTCGGCAGCGTGATCAGCGCCACCGCGAGGCTCGCGGGCACCGCGCCGAGGTCGGCTTGCGCGAAGTTGATGACCTTGTTGGCCCGGTAGATCAGGGCGAGACCGAACGCCATGAGTGCGGTGAGCGACCCGATGATGAAGCCGTACACGAGCTCGCCCGCAGGCATGTCCCAGCCCCACACCCATTTGCGGGACGTAGTAACCGAACGCGGCGACCGCGATCGTGATGGCGACGAACCGGAACGTGCGGTTCTCGCCGACGTTGCGAATTCCGGTTGCGTCCGGGCTCACGTCGTCGCGACTGGCCTCGGCCAACGTGGTGTAGGCGTACGCGAACGCGAGGACCGTGATCCCCATCGTGAAGAGCACGCCGACGCCGGCGAGCGCGAGCCCCGCGATGTTGATCAGCGTGAGGAGCGCGATCAAGCCGAGGAGTTGCCACCGGTGGCGGCGCGTGACCTCGACGGACCAGTCGAGCGCTTCGAACACGCCGATGTCGCCGCGCTCGGCGATCACGAAGCCGTAGAAGCAGAAGAGCACGGCGAGGACGAGGCCGGGCACCACGAACAGCACGAGGCCGATCGAGATGAGGATCACGACGAGGACGGTCGTCCAGAGGTAGCTCTGGTAGCCGCGCACGTCGAAGAGGTCTCGGACCGCCGGGCGTCGCTCCTGCGTGACTCCGAGCGCGATCCTGATCCAGTTGAGCGCGAGGAGGAGCCCGGCGGCGTACGCGCCGGCTGCGAGGACCGCGCCGAGGAACGGCGAGTCGTACCCGGCGGCGATCAACCCCACGACCGACCACAGCGTGGCCTCGATCGCGAGCATGACGATCGTGATCAGGAAGAGCGGCCCGAAGTTCTTCCTGTACACCTTCCACCCGAAGGCCAGCGCGTCGCCGATTCGGAGTTCCGTCGCGCGTGTGGTGGCTCGCCTCCTGGCAGCTCGGGCGCGGTCACGTCGGTCGTGACGCTCATAGATCGCTGCAGTCCTTGCCCTTGGGGAGCCCGACGTTCTCGCCCGAGCTCTGTCGCTGCTCACAGTCGAGCTGTGCCCGGGTCTTGCCCGTGTTCAGGCCGGTGCAGGCGCGTGACTCGATCGCGCCGTCCTCGGTGACGTTGAACGGTGCGTGCGGCCAGGTCGAGTCCTCGCGTGCGTGGACGTCGACGGACAGGAAATCGCTGCTGCTCTTGATGTCTCTCGTTGCCCAGGTGGCGATGTCGCCCTTGTCGTGGGGGGCGTCGCTCTGCAGGTGCAATCTCTGCGCTCACGAACGTGTAGTCGGCGCCCTTCAAGTGCACCATCTTCCCGTTGCGGAGCTTCGCCTCGGCGGCGGGCTTGATCCGCTCCTGGATGGCGCTCACCACCTCGTCGGGTGCCCCGACGCAATGCTGCACGGACTGAGCGGGGTTGCCGCATCCGGCTGCGAACGTCACCGCGACGAGCGCGACGGTCGAGGGCGGCAACGGCCGCGACTCGACCCGTCCCCCCTCTTCGCCTCACGAGCGTCCTCCAGAGACCAAGGCGTTTCGATGCAGGTGCGACCATGAACAGGACGCAGCCACGCGTGGACCGCCGACCGAATCGGCAGGCCAATCGCCAGTTTCTCGCGTGTCGACGGGCATGTAAAGCCGAGCGTGTTTTCGACCCGTGCATCGAATCTCTGATTCGGCTAGAAAACTCCGCGGACGTCAGGAGGACAATCGTGGGAGCAACGAAGGACGCCCGGTCGTTCGGCAACGTCATGGAAGAAGCCTGGGGTTTCAGCCAGGCCGTACGCGTGGGCGACGCGATCTACGTCTCCGGCCAGACCGCCGCGGCCGACGACTTCACCGCGATCGGCGGCGACGACATGGCCGAGCAGATGCGGGCGGCATACGCGTCCGTCACGCGTGTGCTCGCGATGTTCGGTGCCCAGATGAGCGACGTCGTCGACGAGGTGCTGTTCGTCACCGACATGATGGCTGCGGTCACCTGCGGGCAGACGGTTCGCCGCGAGGTGTACGGCGGTTCGTTCGACGTCGCCAGCACGTTGATCGGGGTGGCGGCGTTGGGCTCGCCCGACCTCATGATCGAGATCAAGTGCGTCGCCCACGTTTGATCGTCGGTCGCTCGCTGCTGACGAGCCCGTGACCGTGCCCGACGCCGTGCAGCTCCTCGTCGATCGCGACGAGATCCACGACGTCGTGATGCGCTACGCGGATGGTGTCGACCGGCGCGACATGGAGCAGGTCCGAGCCTGCTTCGCGCCCGACCTCCAGGTTGTCGGGTGGGGTGGAGGCTTCGCCGACCGCGATTCGATGATCACCTACATCAGTGGTGTCGCGATCTTCCATACGACGATGCACATGTTCGGCAACCAGTACATCGAGGTCGACGGCGACACCGCGCACGTCGACACCTGTGCGATGCTCACCCACCACCGCGACGACGCCAACGGCGTCACGCACGAGCTCAATGTCAGCCGTGGACGCTACGTCGAGGATCTCACCCGGCGCGACGGGCGGTGGGTCATCACGCGCCGCGGAGGCGATCCGGTATGGGCGCCGACGGGCGTGACGAACGCGACGACCGACGATCCCGCGACGCAGTGGCTCCTCGATCGGGCCGAGCTCCACGATCTGATGATGCAGTACGCGCTCGGCGTGGATCTGCGCGACTACGACCGCATCCGGAACTGCTTCGCGTCGTCGTTCCGCGCGGCGTACGGTTCGCGCGAGTTCACCGGCGCCGACGAGCTCGTCGAGTTCATCTCCGGAGTCGACCACTTCCCGTCGACGACGCACTTCCTCGGCACTCAGCTCATCGACGTCGACGGCGACGAGGCTTGGATGCAGACCTACTCGCTGATCACGCACCGACCGAACGAGGAGGATTCTTCGACCGACTGGGTGGCCGCCGGCCAGTACGTCGATCGCCTCGTGCGCGAGGAGGGACGGTGGCGAATCGCGGAGCGTGGCCCGTCGGCTCGGACGACTCGCCCCGAACCCCCGGTTCCGCCCGCGGCGGATGACCCGCGTGTCGAAGAGCTCCTCGACCGTGCTGCCATCCACGACGTCATCGTCGCGTCGGCGCTCGCCATGGACCGTGCGCACGGGAGCACGCGACACTTTCTGAACAACGAACTGGTCGCGATCGACGGCGACGTGGCTACGGCGGAGACCTACATGTACATCACCGAACAGCAGGACGACGGGCGCCCGTCGCCGTGGAGCAAGGGCGCTCGCCGTTGGCTCGACCGGCTGCGGCGCGTGGACCACGGCTGGGTGCTCGGGGAACGTCAAGAAGTGAGCAACCGCGTTGCCGACGAGCTGTTGATCACCGCCGACGAGGCTGCGGCGCGCGCAGGCAGCAGGAGGAGTCGTGATGGTTGACGTGAGCGAGCGCATCGAGGGGCTGGTGTCGGAGAGCGTGAAGCGGGTTCCTCGCGGGAGCGCCTTCGAGTTCCCGGCCGATCTCAAGATCAGGTGGGCCTTTGAAGCCGGGTTGCCCGACCCAGCCACGTTCCCCATCGACGACCTCGAACGACTCACGGCCGACGTGCTCCACGATGATGCCGCCGACGCGCTGCAGTACGGCTCGCCGGGGAGCAACGGCATCGGCTGGGGCTACGAGATCCTGCGCGACCGAATTGCCGAGCGAACGCTCCGCCTCGAAGGCCGTGAGATCGACCGTCGTTCGGTGATGCTCACGCTCGGCGGGGTGCAGGCGATCACGCTCGCCTGCCGGGCATTTCTCGACGAGGGCGACCTCCTCGCAGTCGAAGCGCCCACGTGGGGAGCGGCGCTCGGTGCCGCGCGTCAGTGCGGCGCCGAGGCGTTGGCGATCCCCATGGACGCCGAGGGCATGCAGGTCGACGTGCTCGAACAGGAGCTGGCGCGACTCGAGCGTGACGGCAAGCGCCTCAAGATGCTCTACACGATCGCGACGTTCAACACGCCGACCGGCTGGAGCCTGTCCCTGCCACGCCGGCGGAAGCTGCTCGAGCTCGCCGACCGATACGGGTTCGTCGTGCTCGAAGACAACGTGTACGGCGAGCTGCGCTACGAGGGCGAGACGATCCCAACGCTCTTTGCGCTCGACGAGTCAGGACTCGTCGTCAAGATCGACAGCTTCAGCAAGATCCTCGCCCCCGCGCTGCGGTTGGGCTGGCTCAGCGGCGATCCAGAGATGATGCGGGCGATCGGTGCCGTGAAGGGCGATCTCGGTGTGAGCCAGTGGCTCGCCCGTGCCGTGGCGCGGTTCATGGCGGAAGGGAAGCTCGACCCCCACGTCGCGATGGTGAACGAGCTCTACCTGGAGAAGCGTGACATCGCCGTGCGAGCACTGCGTGACCGGTGCGGCCCGTGGGTGACCTTTGATGTTCCCGAGGGTGGCTTCTTCATCTGGATCGAGCTGTCCCCCGACGTCGACGGCGAGCAGGTGATGCAGAAGGCCTTCGCCGAGGGCGTGATGTGCCGGCCGGGTGAGCGCTTCTTCGGCGATACCGACGCCGACGCGGACAAGCAGTGGTTCCGTCTCGCGTTCATCATGGTGCCGAAGGACGAGCTCGAGCGTGGGATCACCGCGCTGGGCAAGGCCATCGCCGACAGCGCGCGCTGAGCACGGACTGCGGTCGCCCGTATGCGCGGACTCGAAGACAAGGTCATCGTCGTCGCCGGCGGTGGGACCGCCGACGACGGTCCCGGGAACGGTGCGGCGACCGCGATCCGCCTCGCCGACGAAGGCGCGTCCGTGGTCGTCGGCGATCTGAGCGCCGGCGCGGCGAAGGAAACGGTCGCGATCATCGAAGATCGTGGCGGACGTGCGGTGCCATTCCAGTTCGACGTCGCCGACGACGAGTCGGTGCGTGCGTTGGTGGCGTCCGCGGTGGAGCGCTACGGCGCGGTCGACGGCCTGCACGTCAATGCCGCCGACATCTCGTCCGACGTGCTGGGCGTCGACAGTGAGACCGATCTGCTCACCATCCCGCTTGCCGTGTGGCAGCGCACGCTCGACGTCAACCTCACCGGCTTTCTTCTCATCGCCCGCGGGTGATCCCACATCTGCTGGAGCGCGGCGGGGGAGGGATCACGAACACGCTCTCCGACGCGATCCATGCCGGAGAGAGGGTGCGGGTCGCCTACGCGACGTCGAAGTCGGCGCTCATCGCGGTGACGCACCACATCGCGAGCCGGTGGGGACGCGAGGCATCCGGTGCAACTCGATTTCGCCCGGCATCATCGCCCGGAACGACGAGATGGAAGCGGCAATGCACGCGTCGCACCGGAGCGAGCCCCGCTCGACACGCGCGGGTCGTCCCGACGACGTCGCGTCGATGGCGGCATACCTGCTCTCGGACGACGGCGCCTGGGTGAACGGTCAGGTGTGGAGCGTGAACGGCGGCCGATTCCTCAGCTGACGAGCGCACGAGCGTCGCGCGCGTCGGCTTCGAGCAAGAAGCCGGCGGCGGTCGCGTCGTCGACCGCAGCGTCGAAGCGCGCGAGGTAGTCGTGCCGTGTCGGGTAGAGCGCGGCCACCTTCTCGGGCGGGAACGGCTTCACGAAGCCCGCGTAGCGTGCACAACTCCGGTGTGCCGACCGGTCCGTACTGCGCGGTGGGTACGACGACGTGAGGGAGCCGGATGCCGCCGATCGCGTTCCCGTGCTCGTCGCGGTCGATCTCGCCTGCTGCGTCCATCGAGATGCGCGGCAGCTCCGGTGCCGCGTCGCCGCCGCGGGCCCAGGCACGCAGGTGGGACAATGCCGCGTTCTCGACGTAATGGAACGGCATGTCGTTCACCGCGCAATCGCAATCGGGCATGTGGTGGCCGAGGTCGCGCGCGAACTCGGCGTGCAATGTGCGCTCGACGTACTCGTCTTGATGGGTCGAACCCGCGACCTCCCAGAGCCGGAAGTGCTCCGAATCGGGTTGGCGCGCGGCCCACGACCGCATCGTGTCGAACTCCGACTCGAGCACGAGGACCGGCGCCGGCGAATCGGTGCGGAACGTCAGCGGATCGGGCGACGGCACCTCGGCGGCGAGGGCCGGTGACGACGTACCGACTCGTCCGTGCACGAGGAACGCGTCGATCGCTGCTTCGAACGGTTGCACGCCGTTGACGTAGGCGACGAGACGGTTGGCGGACTGCGACGCGCCCGCCGCGATCACGACGTCGACCGGAGCGCGCGCCGTGAGCGAGCCGGCACGAGCCGTGCGGGCCGCGGCGGTGAAGATCCCGTACGAGAGGTCGTCGTCGGGTATCTCGAGCGTGCCGTAGCGGTCGGGATCCCAGAGCTCGAGTGGGAGCGAGAAGCCCGGGATCAGCGGTGGGCCGTTGACGCCCGCCCGCTGCGCCGACACGCCCGCCCACGCGTTCCCGGCCCGCAGGATCTCCACGTGGCTCTGCGCCCACACCGGGTCGAGGTCGAGCCCGCCGCTCACGTTCAGCCACTCGAGCACGAGCGTGCCGTCGAAGCGTGCAGAGTCGGACGGCCTCCGTACGAGCAAACGGGTGGCGAACGAGCGTGTGCCCGTGTTCGACACCGTCCATTGTCCGTCACCGCGCAGCGTGGAGCCGGACGCGGGTCCGTAGGTCGACGCCTCACCCCGGAGGAAGAACTCCTCCTCCACGTAGCCGTGCTCGGCGAGGTCGAAGGTCGCCGACGCGAACGGGCGGCCCCGTTCGCCCGCCGGGACCTGACTCGACAGATTCAGCTGTGCCATCGCGATCAGTAGCTCCTCGGGAGGCCCATGACGGTCTGAGCGATGTAGTTGAGCGTCATCTCCTGGGTGACCGGCGCGATGCGCTGCAGGCGCGCCTCGCGCCAATAGCGCTCCACGTGGTACTCGCTCGCGTACCCCATCCCGCCGAGCGTCTGCACGGCACGGTCGGCCGCGAAGAACGAGGCCTCCGCGGCGAGGTACTTCGCGCTGTTCGCCGCTTCACCGCATTCGAGCCCGGCGTCGTAGCGACGGCCTGCGTGCAGCGCCATCATCCATGCTGCCTTCAACTGGATGCGCGCCTGCGCGAGCGGATGGCTGATGGCCTGGTTGGCGCCGATCGGGCGGTCGAACACGATGCGTTCCTTCGCGTACGTCGTGGCGCGGTCGAGCGCGACCTCGCCGATACCGCACGCCTCGGACGCGAGGAGCACGCGTTCGGGGTTGAGGCCGTGGAGGAGGTGCCGGAAGCCTTCGTTCTCGGTGCCCACGAGCCGCCAGCCCTCGACCGGCAGGCCGTCGTAGGCGACCTCGCACGATGCGACGGCATTGCGGCCGACCTTGGGGATCGCGGCGGATGTCGACGTAGTCGGGATCGAGGTCGGCGAGGAACAGGCTGAGGCCACGCAGCCCGCTGTCCTTGCTGCCGGTGCGCGCGAGCAACAGCACGACTTCGGATTCGAGTGCCTTCGACGTCCAGATCTTGCGCCCGTGGATGCGCCATCCGCCCTTGCCGTCGGGCTCGGCGCGCGTCGCGATCCGGCCGGTGTCGGTTCCTGCGTCGGGCTCGGTGACGCCGAACGCGACGTGGAGGTCACCGGCGGCCGCACGAGGGAGGAATGTCGACTTCAACCGGTCGTTGCCGAACTTGGCGACGGGGTTGAGGCCGAAGATCGTGAGGTGGAGCGCAGAGCAGCCGTTCATGGCCGCGCCGCTCGCGGCCACTTCGTGCAAGATGACGGCAGCGTCGGTGATGCCGCGCCCGCCGCCGCCGTACTCCTCGGGGAGCGCGATGCCGACCCAGCCCCCCTCGGCCATCCGCGCGTAGAAGTCCCACGGGAACTCGTGCTCGTGGTCGCAGCGCGCCCAATAGTCGTCGTCGAAACCCGCGCAGACGTCGCGAATCGTCTCTGCGATCAACCGCTGGTCCTCGTCGAGCAGCTCGTCGTCCCGCTCCGTCATGAGACAGGAGCGTACGAGATCGCTTCGCGGCGTCGCAGATAGCATGGGCGATGGTCAAAGCTCCCGAACGGCTCGTCTCGGCCGACCCGCACGGCCGCTCGCATGCGTGATCGGCGCAAGTTGCGGGAGATCATCGCGACGATCCTGCTCGTGGTCGGCGGAATCGGTCTCGTGGTCGCGAGCACGGGCTGGTGGCTCGAGCGGAGCTTCCTCGACACGTCGAGGTTCACCGGCACCGCCAACAAGGTGCTCGACCAGCACGACGTGCAGGCGGAGCTCGCGAGCGTGCTCGTGCGGCAGCTGTCACGGCAGGCAGGCACGGATCTCCAGATCGCGCAGCCGTTCCTCGCGAGCATCGTCGGCCAGGTGGTGGAGAGCGACGCCTTCCGCGCGGTGTTCGACAGGGCGCTCGCGAACGCCCACCGCGTGCTCGTCGACCGTGGGACCGAGACGATCATCCTCGACCTGACGTCGGCGTACGGGCAGATCAAGGGTCCGCTCGCCCAGGTCGCGCCCAAACTCGCCGATCAGCTTCCGAGCCGCAGGCAACTCGACGTCGTGCTGCTCCATCGTTCGGAGCTCACGACGGTCTGGGACACGATCGACGAGGTGAAGCACGCGGTGCTGCTCCTGACCATCGCGTCGGTGTCGCTCCTGGGAGCCGGCGTTGCCATCGCGGGCGAACGGTGGCGCGCGCTGCGCGCGCGGCGCGTGGGTCGTCGCGGCCTCGGGCGCCGGGCTGGTCCTGGCGTTGCTCGTGGCGCGGACCGTGATCCGCTCACGAATCTCAGACGGGCAGCTCGGCGACGCGGTGGTGGCGTCCTACCGGGTGATCACGACACCGCTGCTGGTGCAGTCGGTGATCGTGGTCGTGCTCGCCGTCGTCGCCGGGTTCGCGGCGCGATTCACCGCGCGCGCCGGGCTTCCTGCATGGCGCCCCGCAGCACGAGGTGCATGGGGGCGCGTCGTGGGCGCGATCCCCACCGAGGGCACGCCGTCGGCGGTCGCCCGTCTCCGCCTCCCGGCCCCGCGCGTGGACTCGAGCGGCGCGCGGCTCCTTCGTGCCGCGGCCCTTGCTGCGGCAGGCGCGCTCGCGGTGTTCGAGCCGGCGAACGTCGCGAATGCGCTCGTCGTGTTCGGGGGGATCGTGCTGTTCGCCCTGGCGGCCGTCGAAACCGTGGCCGCGTGGAATCTGGAGCGAGCGACGACTCGGGGTGTCCCCGACTCGTAGCGAGCGGCCGATCGTGATGGTGCGCCTAGCGGCGCCGTGTCGTCTTGCGCGCCGGTGCCCTCTTCGCGGTTGTGCGCTTCGCCGCGGCCTTCTTCTTGGCCGGCGCCTTCTTCGCCGCGGCCTTCTTCTTGGCCGGCGCCTTCTTCGCCGCGGCCTTCTTCTTGGCCGGCGCCTTCTTCGCCGCGGCCTTCTTCTTGGCCGGCGCCTTCTTTGCGGGCGCGCGCTTGCCGCTGATGACAGCGTCCTTGAAGGCCTTGAGAGGCGTGATCTTCACCGAGCGGCTGGCAGGCTTCGGGGCGAGCATGATTTCCTCACCCGTCGCGGGGTTCCGGCCCTTGCGCCGCGGCTTGGCCGGCACGTCCCTGCGGGCGAACTTGCAGAATCCGCTGATCGCGACGGGCTCGCCGCTCGCCACGGTGTCGGTGACGACGTCGATGAAGGCCTGCAACGCCTCGTCGGCGCCGCGCTTGTCGGTGTCGGTGCGCTCGGCGAGCGCGGCCATGAGCTCTCGGCGGTTCATGGGTGTGCTCCTGGGGGTCGGGAACCGGAGGGCGGCAGCATGCCACTTCACCGGCGAGAATGCGCGCATCGGGGTCCGGAGGCCGATCCTTTCCTTCGGGATCCAACCGTGCAACGATCGCGCCCGGCAGGGCCTCGGAGATGGGAGGGTTCATGAGCAGATCGGCGCGGATCTTCGCGGCGGAGACCATCGGCACGATGATCCTGATCCTCGGCGGGCCCGGCACCGTGATCTTCGAGAAGATCATCGGGTTCGACGTGGGCGTGCTGGGCGTGGCCATCGCCTTCGGGCTCAGCCTCCTCTGCGCCGCGTACCTCTTCGGCCACATCTCCGGGTGCCACATCAACCCGGCGGTCACCATCGGGATGTGGTCGCTGAAGCGCACCAAGGGCAGGGAAGTTCCCTTCTACCTGCTCGGACAGATCGTGGGTGCGCTGATCGGCGGCCTCTTGATCTGGCTGATCCTCGAGACGGGTGACACCGCGGCGGGCACGAAGCAGGGATCGAAGGCGATGTTCAGCGTTGCGTCGAACGGGTACGGCTCGCATTCGCCGGGCGGGTTCGAGCTCGGTGCGGTGGTCATCGCCGAGGTGCTGTTCACCGCGCTCTTCGTGCTCGTGATCGTCGGCACCACGCGCTCGTCGATGATCCCGGGGTTCGCGGCGATCCCGATCGGGTTGATGCTCACCCTCGTGCACCTCATCAGCATCCCGATCGACAACACGTCGGTGAACCCGGTGCGCAGCCTCTCGACCGCGGTGTTCGCGAACAGCTTCGCGCTCGAGCAGCTCTGGGTGTTCATCGTCTTCCCGATACTCGGCGGGCTGATCGCCGCCGGGATCTGGATGTTCGTGACCACGCCCGAAGAGGGGTGACGGCAGCGCACTCGAGGCTGCGAGCCCGGCAATTCGGGACACCCGGTAGTGTCCGGGCGTGGCCGAGGCCGATTCGCTGGTGCGCGAGGTTCGGGTCACGCCCGGGGAACCCGCCCGGCTCGACGTGCGGAACCCGGCCGACCGGTTGGGGCTCGGGGCGAAGGACGATGGCCAAGGTGTCCTCGATGCGCTCGCCGTGCGCCTGGACGAACTGCACGACCGGCTGTGGGCCGAAGCGCAGCGAAGCGTCGTGCTGGTGCTCCAGGGAATGGACGCGTCAGGCAAGGACGGCACCATCCGGCGGGTACTGAGCGGCCTGAACCCGCAGGGGTGCTCGGTCGTGAATTTCAAGGAACCCACGAGCGTCGCGCTCACGCACGACTATCTCTGGCGAGTGCACAACGCGTGTCCGGCTCGCGGGATCCTCGGGGTGATGAACCGGTCGCACTACGAGGACGTGGTGACGGCGCGTGTCCACGGAGCCGTCGATGCCGACCATTGCACCCGCCGCTTCCTGCACATTCGCGAGTTCGAGCGGATGCTCACCGACGAGGGCACGACCCTCGTCAAGGTCTTCCTCCACATCTCGAAGGAGGAGCAGCGCGCCCGGCTCCAGGCCCGCATCGACGACCCGACCAAGAACTGGAAGTTCCGCCGCGCCGATCTCGAAGGTCGGTCCCGGTGGGCCGAATTCCAGAGCTGTTACGAAGATGCGATCGCTGCCACCTCGACGAAGTGGGCGCCGTGGTACGTCGTGCCCGGCGACCACAAATGGGTGCGCGACATCGCCGTCGCCACGATCCTGGTCGACGTCTTCGAACGGCTGGATCCCCGGATACCCGAGCCCGAACCGGGCCTGGAGGGCATCATCGTCGAGTAAACGACGAAATTGCGCCGGTCGACTGGTCAGCGCGATGGATCATCGACCAGAATGAGTATCTGATGGACGTCGAGTCGCGTGATTCCGTCTCTCTCAAGCCGGCCGAGCTCGATGAGCTCGGCCAGCTGGCCTCCGGCGTGGGCCTGTCGTTGCAGGACGAGCAGCTCGACCGTCATGTCGAGCAGTTCCCGCTGGTGGCGGTCGCAGCCGACGAGGGAGAGCTCCACGGCTTCTTGTTCGGGTCGCTCGAGCGGATCGGCGGGACCCCGTGCATCTTGTGGGGACTCGGTGTCATCCGGCGGGGCCGGCAGGCTCGTCCGAGCCTCGACGGGCTCGTGGCCGAGCTCTATCGGCGGGCGGCCATCTCGTTCCCCGACGAGGACGTCCTCGTGGCGGGGCGGGTCGCGCATCCTGCGGCCTATTCGCTCCTCAGCGTGCTCACCGACGTGTGCCCGCGCCCGAAGTACACGCCCAACGGCGAGGAGCGTGCGTGGGGTCGTCGGCTCGCGCGTCGGTTCGGCTGCGATGCTCGCTACGACGACCGCTCGTTCCGGCTCTCGGCGCACCACGCGCCCGAGCTCGTGCTCGACGCGCGCACGGTGAAGGCGGGTGGGAAGGTCGCGGCAGAGCTCATCGGCGAAGTCGATCCCGCGCGCGGCGAAGCCGTGATCGCGTACGGCTGGGCAATGGCCGAGGCGCTCGCCGACGGCCTCGCCACACCTCGCAGCTAGAGCAGCGAGCGACGCATCGTCAGGGTCAGCGGCGCGAGTCGAGGGCCGTGTCGAGCTGGGCGCGGAGCGCGGCGGGGTCGGTGGTCGGGAGCCGGCACGCGTAGTGCTCGCACACGAACGCCGTGGCCCGCCCGTCGATGGGGGCGCGGCCGGCGAGCAAAGGCGTGAGGTCGGCGCCGGCGCCGGGCGCCGCGGTCACCTGCACCGACGACGGAATCAGCCGTCGCCGTAGCTCGCCCAGGAGTTGTCCGGTCGGCGCGTCGCGTGCCTCGCCCACGATCGCGACCTCGATCGACGGTGTGACCATCCGCTCGAACGCACCGAGCAGGTAGGCGAACGCGGTGGGGTGCCCGCCCAACAGCGGCGACAGCGTGCGGATCCAGTGTGAGGCTCTCGCTTCGTACTCGGGGGCGCCCGTGAACGTGGCAAGCCGGAGGAGGCCGTTGGCCGCGAGCGAGTTCTCGGATGGAGTCGCGTTGTCCTGGTAGTCCTTCGGGCGGACGATGAGCGATTCGGCGTCGGTGCCGGTGGTGAACACACCGCCCTGTTCCTCGTCGCCGAACAGCCGGAGGAGGTCGTCGGCGACGACGCGTGCGTCGGCGAGCCACGCGACGTCGTCCACCTCCGCCAGCGTGAGCAGCGCTTCGAGCAGCGCCGCGTAGTCCTCCGCGTACGCGAGCAGGTGCGCGCGGCCTCCCTGCCACGACCGGAGCAGGCGACCGTCGTCGCGCCGAAGCGCGCGCAAGAGGAAACGCGCATTCGTACGTGCGACGTCCATCCAATCGGGGCGATCGAACGCGAAGGCCGCTTCCGCGAGGGCACGGAGGAAGAGCGCGTTCCATCCGAGGAGCACCTTGTCGTCGAGTCCGGGCCGCACACGTGTGCCGCGCACTCGGAGCAGCCGAGGCAGCACCGCGCGACGGCGTCGGGCCGCTCTTCCTCTCGGTCGACGACGTGCAGGATGTTGCCGCGGAACCCTGTGTGCGGGTCCTCGAAGTTCCCTCCGGCCGTGACGCCGAAGTAGCGGACCACTTCGGGCGTGTCCGGCCCGCACACGGCTTCGAGCTCCTCGAGCGACCAGCAGTAGAACTTCCCTTCGACGCCTTCGGAGTCGGCATCCTCGGCGGAGAAGAACCCGCCGTCGGGGTGACGCAGGTCGCGCAGCACGTACTCGACGATCTCCTCGACGACGCGCCGGTAGCGCGGCAGGCCGACGACGAGCCAGCCGTGCAGGTAGGCCCGCGCGAGCAGCGCCTGGTCGTAGAGCATCTTCTCGAAGTGGGGGACGAGCCAGTACGCGTCGACCGAGTAGCGGTGGAACCCTCCGCCGACCTGGTCGTACATCCCTCCAGCGGCCATCGAGTCGAGCGACACGGTGATCGTCTCCAGCGTCTCGGCGGAAGGGTCGCGGACCGCCTGCGACAGCAGGAACGTGAGCGTCATCGCCTGCGGGAACTTCGGGGCGCTCCCGAAGCCGCCGAAGCGTGGATCGAACTGCGCATGGATCGCCGACACCGCGACGGGGAGCACGTCGGCGGCCACCTCGCCGGCATCGTGAGTCGGCACCTCTGCACTGCGCGCGATCGCGTCGTGGAGTGTGCCCGCTTGTTCGAGCAGATCGGAGCGACGCTCGCGCCATGCGTCGGTGACCGCGTCCATGATGCGCACGAAGCCGGGCATGCCGGGGCGGTCCTCGCTCGGGAAGTAGGTCCCGCCGAAGAACGGGCGGCCCTCGGGGTCGAGGAAGACCGTCATCGGCCAGCCGCCGTGTCCGGTCATCGCCTGGACCGCCTGCATGTAGACGGCGTCGACGTCGGGGCGCTCCTCGCGATCGACCTTCACGTTCACGAACCGCTCGTTCATGCGGGCGGCGATCTCGGGGTCTTCGAACGACTCGTGTGCCATCACGTGACACCAGTGACACGACGAGTAGCCCACCGAGAGGAGGATCGGCTTGTCTTCCGTGCGCGCTCGCTCGAACGCGTCCTCGCCCCACGGGTACCAGTCGACCGGGTTGTCGGCGTGCTGGCGCAGGTAGGGGCTCGTCTCGCCGGCGAGGCGGTTCACGTGGCCATGCCGCGGCCCGCCCGCGGCCTCTTCCAGCCGTCCGGAGGGTCGGGTACCGCGTCGCGCAACGTGCCGAGGATCCGGTCGAGCTCGGCGCGGTCGTGGGCGGAGAGGGCACCGAACAGCTCGGAGATCACCTCCGACCGCACCTTGCTCGCGGTGGTGAGCTGGCGCTTGCCCTCCGGCGTGATGGTGAGCACCGTGACCCGACGGTCGGTGGCGTGCGGGGACCGGGCCACGAGGCCGTCGTCTTCCAGCGCGTCGACGAGGCCGGTGATGGTTCGCGGCGCGACGTTGAGGGCGTTGCTCAGGTCGCGCATCCGCTGGGGACCCTCGGTGAGACGGTCGAGCACCCGGAGACGCGCGAACGACAGCCCGGCCGCGCGCATGCGTTCGTTGACGTGCCACCGGAGCCGTCTCGTCACGCCGAAGAGCGTGTCGGCGAGATCGTTGGGCTCGGGTTCGCTCACCCCGCCAACCTTAGGAGCGAACGGCCGCGAGCCGGGTATCCCGGTTCGCAGTGAGCGACGCATGGTCGGGAGCGAACGGCCGCGAGCCGGGTATCCCGGTTCGCAGTGAGCGACGCATGGTCGGGAGCGAACGGCCGCGAGCCGGGTATCCCGGTTCGCAGTGAGCGACGCATGGTCGGGAGCGAACGGCCGCGAGCCGGGTATCCCGGTTCGCAGTGAGCGACGCATGGTCGGGAGCGAACGGCCGCGAGCCGGGTATCCCGGTTCGCAGTGAGCGACGCAGAGTTGGGAGCGAGGGGAGCGATTCGCGTGCACGCGGCCAAACTGACAGGTAGCGTCCGGTGGATGCGGCGGCGAGCGAGCGGAGTGAGCGAATAGATATGGAGTCGAGACGGCGTTCGCGATTCACCGACGAGCAGATCGACGCGTACTCGGCGGCTCACTCGTCCGGACCCGACGAGGTGCAGCGCGAGCTCCAGGAGATCACCGCCGAGCGCACCGGTCCCGCCGCGGGGATGCAGATCGGCGACGACCAGGCCGTGCTCATGGAGCTGATCGTCCGGGCCATGGGCGCCCGCCGGGCGGTCGAGATCGGCACGTTCACCGGCTACTCCGCGCTCGCGGTCGCGCGTGGGATGGGACCCGAAGGCCGTCTGCTCTGCTGTGACGTGAGTGAGGAGTGGACCGCGATCGCTCGAGACGCGTGGGCGCGCGCGGCCGTCGCCGACCGTATCGAGCTGCGCATCGGCCCCGCGATCGACACGCTGCGCGCGCTCCGCAGGGAGGAGCAGTTCGACTTCGCCTTCATCGACGCCGACAAGCCTGGTTACCCCGGCTACTACGAGGAGATCCTGCCCCGGCTCCGATCCGGCGGCCTCATGCTCATCGACAACGTGCTCCAGAACGGACGTGTGATCGACGAGTCGGCAACCGACGAGAGCGTCGAAGCGATTCGCGCGCTCAACGACACCATCGTCAGCGATCCGAGGGTACGGGTCGTGCTGTTGCCGATCGGCGACGGCGTCAGCGTTGTGCAGAAGATCTGATGCGCGCGAGCTCTTGTTCCGCGGTGGCGCGCGCCCAGCGGTAGTCGGGCTTCCCGGAAGGTGAGCGCACGACCGCGTCGACCAGCACGAGGTCGCGCGGCGCCTTGTACGCCGCGAGGTGCGCGCGGACGTGGTTGGTGAGGTCTTCGGCGGTGAGGGTCGCACCGGGGCGTAGTTCCACGACCGCGACGACACGTTCTCCCCAGCGCTCGTCGGGGGTTCCGACCACCACCGCGTCGAAGACCGCCGGGTGCGACTTCACGGCCGACTCCACTTCCTCGGGGTAGACCTTCTCGCCCCCGGTGTTGATCGAGCCGGAGCCGCGTCCGAGCACGGTGATGGTGCCGTCGGCTTCGATCCGCGCGTGGTCGCCGGGAACCGACCAGCGCACGCCGTCGACCACCGGAAACGTCGCCGCGGTCTTCTCGGGGTCCTTGTAGTACCCGATCGGCACGTGCCCCCGTCGGGCGAGCTTGCCGACGACGCCGACCGGCGCGGGTCGAAGTTCGTCGTCGAGCACCGTGGTCTCGTCGTCGACCCGAAAGCGCGGCGCGGTCTCGATCGGCCCGCCGGCAGCCGTCACGCTGCTCCCTTGGCCGCCCGACTCCGACGATCCGAACCCGTCGATGAGGATCGTGCCCGGCAGCTTCTGCACCCACAGCTGCTTCACCGACGGGGAGAGGATCGCGCCGCCGGAGAGGACGACCGTGAGCGACGACAGGTCGAGCGCGGGGTCGAGTGTGTCGAGCGCCTCCACCAGCGGGCGTGCGAAGGCGTCACCGACGATGACGAGGAACGTGACCCGCTCGCGCGCGATGAGCCCCCAGAGACGGGCAGCGTCGAGATGGTGGTCTGGTGACAGCACCACCGTGCCGCCGGTGTACAGCGTGCCGAGCGCGAACCAATGCGCGGTGCCGTGCATGAGCGGGCACGCGGGGAGCGTGCGCCGTCCGGCGTCGAGCTGATCGATGACCTGCTCTGGTCTCGTGATCGGAGCCTCGCCGAGGTTCCCGCCGCCGAGCCCGCCGAAGAAGATGTCCTCGGCGCGCCACATCACGCCCTTCGGATTTCCCGTGGTGCCACCGGTGTAGAGGACGTAGAGGTCGTCGGACGATCGGGGCCCGAAGTCGCGAGTCGGCGAAGCGCCCGCGAGCGCGTGCTCGTAGTCGACCGCGCCGAGGACCCCGAGGCCGGCTGACGTGGCTTCGGCGCCGGAGCCGTCGTCGACCGCGAGGTAGGTGTCGAGGAGCGGCAACTCACCGTGGATCGCGGCGAGCTTCGGCGCGAACTCGCGGTGGAACACGATGGCCTTGGCGTCGCAGTCGTCGAGGAGGTACCGCAGCTCGTCTTCCAGGTAGCGGTAGTTGACGTTGATCGGTACCGCACGCAGCTTCAGCGCCGCGAACATGCCTTCGAGGTACTCGGTGCCGTTGTAGAGAAGGAGCGCTACGTGGTCCCCCACACCGATGCCGCGCGGCCAGGAAGTTGGCCAGCCGGTTGGCACGCTCCTCGGTCTGGGCGTAGGTGAGGCGGCGCTCCCCGCAGATCACCGCGTCGCGCGTGGGGATCTCGTCGGCGACGGCTTCCCAGAGATCGGCGAGGTTGTACTCCATGGGTTCGTGACGGTACCCGCCGCGTCCGAACCCCCGCGAGTCGAGCAGTGAGCGAGTCAGAAGAAGTCGGTGCCGCCGTCGACGGGGATGGTCGCACCGACGACGAAACTGGCCACCTCCGAGCAGAGGAACACCACGACGGGCGCGACCTCCTCGGGTAGGCCCACACGGCCGATGTCGTTCGATGCGCCGTAGTCGCGGGTGATCGCTTCGTAGGCGGCTTCGAGGGGCCCCTCGGGAAGCCCTTCGAGGTCGGTTCCGACGAGATACGAAGCGAGCGTGGGCGACATGACGGTGCCGGGGGCGACCGTGTTGACGATGATCCCCTCGGGCGCCAGCGCCCGCGACAGGTTCTTCGAGGCACTCGCCATGGCCGCCTTGGCCGCGGTGAACCCGATGAGCCCCGGGCTCTGGTGACGAATCGACGCCGCGGCCACGTTCACGATGCGCGCGAACGTCGCCTTGCGCATGAGCGGGAGCGCCGCGCGCGTCGTGCGGATCATCGTGAGCACGCCGAGGTCGAACTCCTCGTGCCAGGTGTCGTCGCTGAGGTCGTCGAACCCGCCGACATGCGCGGGCCCGACCGTGTTCACCAGCACGTGGCACTCACCCCACCGCTCGTCGAGGAACGTGAACGCGGCCTCCACCTCGCCCGTGTCGAGCAGATCGCACTCGAGCCCGATGGCATCCTCGGCGCCCAGGCCGAGGAGCTCGTCCTCCGTTTCGCGCAGGTCCTTCGGCGTGCGGGCGAGCACCGCGACGCGGCAGCCCTCCGCGGCGAGCAGACCCGCAGTGACGCGACCCACGCCGCGCGACCCGCCCGCCACGACCGCCGCCCGACCTTGCAAGCCGAGATCCATGATCAGCTGTCCACCATCAGGCGGCAAGCTGCCGCGCGAGGGCCGCCGCGCTCAGCGGCGCGCCGGTCGCCCGCGTGACGAGGTCGTCCCACCGGACGGACGCGCCGGGTGCGAACACGTCGCGCACGAGCAGCTCGCCCGCCGCCGGTCGCTCGACCAGTCCGCCGACGCGCTCGGTGAGCGTCGCGTCGAGCTGCGAGGCGAAGAGCTCTCCGTAGAGATAGTTCTGGTAGTAGACGGGCGCGGCGGCGAGGTGGATCTTCGCCGCCCAGTCGGGTTCGTGCCGGCCGTCGGGGACGGCGAACTTGCTGGTACCGCTCGACGAGGTCCCACCAGAGGGTGTCGAGGTCCGCGTCCGGGATCGGCGTAGAGCTGGCGCTCGAAGGTGGTCATGACGAGCACCCATCGAGCGAACACGAGCAGGGCGGCGCGCTCGCGCGCGCCGCAGCCGGGATGCGAGCGCGTCCACCGTGTCGCGGTCGACGCCCGCGACGCCGACGAGCCACTCGGGATTCCGCGTGAGGCGTCCGAAGAGCATGGCGATGCCCTCCGTGGTGAGCGAGTGGGCCGGCGAGCGCACGAGCCACGGGAGCGAGCGATCGGACTCGCGGTCGTAGATCGCGTGACCGAACTCGTGCAGCATCGTGTCCATCCAACGCTCGCTCGGCTCGAGGTTGCAGAGGACGCGAACGTCGCCCTCGCGGTCGATGTCGATGCAGAACGCGTGCTGGCTCTTGCGGTCGCGCGCGTACAGGTCGCTGCGCGCGAGCACCGCGCGGAGGTCGAGACCGAGACCGTCGTAGGTCCGGAGGGTCAGCGCTTCGAGGTCGGCGGCTACGAAGAGATGGTCGAGCGTCGATCGCCCCGGCCGCGGGCGGATCCTGGAAGAACGGGTCGTCGAGGTGCCACGGCCGGAGCTGGTCGACGTCGCACTCGAACCGGGCGGCGAGCGAGGCGTCGAGGGCATGCTTCCACTCGGTGAACGGTGCCGCAGTAGCGCGATCGACTTCACCGAGCGTCGCGAACAAGCGAGTCTCGTCGAGCTCTCCGGTTTCGAGCGCGAGCGCGAAGTGATCGCGGTACCCGAGGGTGCGAGCCGCTTCGTTTCGCAGACGGGCCAGCTCGCGTACTCGACCACTGGTCTCGCCACCGATCTGCTTCGACGCCTCCCACGCGGCGCGGCGCGTACCCGAATCGTCGCTCGTGCGAAGGATGTCGAGAATCGTGTTGTCGTCGACGCGTTGACCGTCGATGGCCCCGCGGAAGTTGTTGAACGTGGACTCGACCCGCGTCTCGAGCTCGACGATTGCCACGCGGAGATCAGCCGGCACCTGGTGGGGGACGAAACCATCGTGGAGCAGATCGAGCCGGCGGCGCAGGAGCGGATCCGCGCCGGAACTCGTCGTCACGCGCGCCGAGCGGAGCTCTGCGAACAGGTTGTCGTCGCCGAGCAGGTCTTGGCGCGCGAGCTCGGCTGCGGTACGTCGCCGCTCGGCTTCCGGCGACGACCGGGTGTTCGCCTCCCACCATGCCTCGGCCAGCTCGAGCTCGAGCGGTCGGAGCCGCGCTTCGATGTCGTCGACGAGGTCGACCGTGTTGCCCATGCGCCGGGAGTCTACGGAGTCGCGTTGCTCAGGTCTCGCTGGCCGCCAAGATCGCGCGCGCGTGTCGCGCGAGGGGCTCGTCCACCATCTGACCCTCGAAGTCGATCGCGGCCTCGCCGCGCGCGGCGGCGGTGTCGTACGCGGCGAGCAACCGTCGAGCGCGCTCGATCTCGGCCGCTGACGGGCGAGAACGCGCGGTTGGCGAGCGGAACTTGAGCCGGGTGGATGCAGAGCTTGCCCCGGTAGCCGAGCGCCCGCCCCTGAGCGGCGTCCTCGAGGAACCGGGCGTCGTCGCCGAACGCGGTCACGACCTGGTCGATCGCCGGGATGCCGGCGATCCGGGCTGCGAGCGCTACGCGTGAGCGCGCGTAGAGCACCTCCGTGCTCGATTCGGTGCGTATCCCGCCCATGTCGGCGACGAAGTCTTCGGCGCCGAAATAGCAGACCGAAACGGGCGGAACGAGGAGCTCGCGCGCCGCTTCGACGCCGAGCGCCGTTTCCAGCCCCGCGATCACGTGCAGGTGGCCGAGCCCGGCGGCGTGGATCGCGCCCGCAATCGTGTGCACGTGATCGACGGTCTCGATCTTGGGCACGACGACCCCGGTGAGCTCCGGAGCGCACGCTTCGGTGATGTCGGCGCCGAACCAGGCGGTAGGGACGGCGTTCACGCGGACGTACACCGCGAGGCCGGGGTGCGCGGCGGCCAACTCCGGACCGACGCGCCTGGCGTGGGGGCGGGCGTCGGCCTTCCCATCGGCGGGAACGGCGTCCTCGAGGTCGATCACCACGCCGTCGGGACTGCTGCGCGGCAGCTTGGCGAGCACGTCGGGGCGGCTCGCAGGCGCGAAGAGGAGGCTCCGGAGCCGCGTGACCTCGGCCACGGTCAGTGCGTGGGGTGGCGAGACATCGAGCGCGTTGCGGCGCGCGCGGCACACGAGCTCGTCGCGTTGGTTGAAGCCCCGGTGCTCGAACGTGACGATGCCCGCGTCGGGCCGTGACTTCGAGTCGCGGCTGGTGATCACCTCGGTCTCGGCATGGATCGTGTCACCCGGGAACACGGGCGCCGGGAACACGACTTCTTCGAAGCCGAGGTTGGCGATCGTGGTGCCGTGTGTGGTCTCGAGCACCGACAAGCCTACGAGCAGTGCGATCGTGAACATGCTGTTCACGAGGGGCCGTCCGAACTCGGTTCGCGCCGCGTACTCGGCGTCGAGGTGCAGGCGGGCCGGGTTCATGGTCATCGTGGTGAACAGGACGTTGTCGGTCTCGGTGACGGTGCGGGTGAGCGCGTGCTGCACCACGAGTCCGACCGGGAGCTCCTCGAACCACTTGCCGTGATGCGGTTGGCGATCGCTCACGGTTGGCCTCGTGGCGCTACTTGAACCAGATGCGCTGGTACTCGCGGCTCATGGGGTGCAGGAGCAACCCGACAAGGGCGCCGTCGAACATCAGGTTGATGATCGCGGTCGAGGTGAGGACCGAGGAACCGAACACCGCCACCAGCATCAGCACCTGGAGCACCGCTCCCGCGACCGCCACCGCATAGCCCCACCGCTTCTCGTTGGCGATACCGAAGCCTCCCGCACCGAGCGCTACCGCCATCACGAACCCGGCGAGGTACGACGTTGCGATCGGGAAGATGAAGCCGAACACGGCATCGATGTAGCAGAGGAACGTGGCGATGACGAGCGTCTGCGGCTGGAAATGATTGACCCACTTCCACTGGTTCACGTGGCCATTCTTGCCGATCCCGGGGCACGTTGGGGGATCGCGCCGCGGGAACGGAGCTGCCCGCACGCCGCGGCGATGTCGGTGCCGCGGTTGCGCCGGACGGTCGCGGTCACGCCGCGGGCCCGGAGCCGCTCGGCGAACGCGCGCGGAGCCGGGGCGTCGCGGTGGCCTCGCCCCCGAAGCCGGAGGTGGGGTTGAGCGGGATCAGGTTCACGTGCGCACCACCCGCCCCCGGGAAGCCGCCGAGGAGCCGTCCGAGCGCCTCGGCCTGCGCCGGCGAGTCGTTGACCCCGGCGATGCAGGCGTACTCGAACGTGACCCGCCGGCCCCGCGCGCCGGCGAAGTCGGCGGCGGCGTCGAGCACCTCGGCGATCGGGTACCGCCGGTTGAGCGGGACGAGCTTGCTGCGCTCGTCGTCCGTCGCCGCGTGGAGCGACACCGCGAGCGTCACCGGCAGCGCGCTCGGTCGCGAGCCGCCGGATGCCCGGCACCACGCCGACGGTGCTCACCGTGATGCGCCGGGCCGAGATGCCCGACGTCGTCGTGGAGCCGTTCGATCGCTGCCCAGGTCGCGTCGTAGTTGGCGAGCGGCTCGCCCATCCCCATGAACACGACGTTGCGGACGCGCTGCGGTGACGCGTGCTGCGCGCGCACGACCTGTTCGACGATCTCGGCGGCGTCGAGGTGGCGTTCGAAGCCCGCTTGCCCGGTCGCGCAGAACGTGCAGCCCATCGCGCAACCCGCCTGCGACGACACGCACACCGTGGCGCGCGTCGGAGTAGCGCATGAGCACCGTCTCGATCTGCGCGCGGTCGCGAGCGCACGCCCACAGCCACTTCGTCGTCATCGTGTCGTGCGAGGCTGCTTCGGTCACGAGGTCCAGGGCGAGGGGCAGCGCGTCGGCGAGGCGCGGCGCGGAGCGTGCGCGGCAGTGTCGTGACGTCGTCGAGCGGGCGGGCCTCGGCGTAGAGCGCGTCCCAGAGCTGCGCGCCGCGGTACCGCGGCTCTCCCCAGCTCGTCGAGCAGGGCGTCGAGCTCGGCGCGGCGTCGCGCCGTAGCGACTCATCTGTGGGCTGCTCATGAGGCTGCGGGATCGACGGTGCGGCCATACGCACGGTCGACCCGATGGGTGACGAAGCCGAGCGACCGGTACAACGCCACCGCCGCCGCGTTGTCGCCGTCGACGTACAGCATGCCCACCGTGATGCCGCGTTCGGCGAGCGACGCCAAGCCCGCCCGATGGTCAGCGCGCGACCGAGCCCGCGGCCCTGGCGGCCGGGATCGACGCCGATCACGTAGATCTCCCCGAGCGCGACGGGTTCCTTCGGGGGATCCGGCGCGTGCACCTTCGTCCAGCAGAAACCCGCCAGGCCGTCGTCGTCGAACGCGAGGAGGAACCCGTCGGGGATCGAACCAGTCCGCGCGCTCGCGTTGGTCGAGCGTGTCGAGGGTCCAGCCGCCCTGCTCCGGGTGGTTCGCGAACGCGCGGTTGTTCACCGCGAGCCACTCGTCTTCGTCCTGCCCGGCCACGAAGGTGCGGACCGTCGATGCCATCGGGCCAGTGGGGCCCTTCGGTCAGGGGGAGTGGCACCCGCAGTTCGAGGAGCTCGCGTTCGAGCGCGAAGCCGGCTGTCGCGCGGCAGGTCGTCGTCGTGGTCGCCGTGGAGCCAGAGTGTGACGTGGCCGCCGCCCTCGCGGGCGACGACGTCGACGGCCGTGGCGAGCAGCGGTGGCGAGCGCGCCTTCGTGCCCGGGCAGCGCTGCCGAGCTCAGCCGACCATTCGGCCGGCCGGTGGTGCGCGAGGTGCAGGTAGGCGGCTGCCTCGCCGTCGCCGGGGAGCAGGATTCCGCGGTCGCCGAGCGTTCCGCGGCCCTCGAGCCCGGCCCACGTGAGCTCACCGAACGGGTCGGTGTCCCGATCGCGGCCTCGACGGACGCGGCGAGAGTCGCGTACCGCTTCGACATCGGCGGGCGCGAACCGTTCGAGCACGCGCGCCTCGGGCATGCCGTCGAGGGTACCGGCCCCTGCCGCGCGCCACCGCGGTCGTCTACGTTGCGAACCGCGCATCCGACCACACCCCGCGATCACTCGGAGACGACCATGGAGATGACCTCGTACGAACCTGGAGTCCCGTCGTGGGTCGACGTCGGCACGCCCGATCTCGACAAGGCGGCGGCGTTCTACTCGGATCTCTTCGGTTGGGACTGCCCCGAGGGCCCCGCCGAGGCCGGCGGTTACCGCGTGTGCCACGATCGGCGGGAAGCCGGTCGCCGGCATCGGCCCGCAGATGAGCCCAGGCCGGCCGGTCTGGTCGTGCTACGTGAACGTCGAGAGCGCGGACGACACCGCGGCGAAGGTCGACCGCGAACGGCGGCCAGGTGTTCGTCCCGCCGATGGACGTGATGACGGCCGGCCGCATGGCGGTGTTCGCCGATCCGGTCGGCGCCGCGTTCGGTGTGTGGCAGCCGGGCGATCACAAGGGCGCCGCGCTCGTGAACGAGCCGGGCACGTTCTCGTGGAGCGAACTGGTCACCACCGACATTCCCGCGTCGAAGGCGTTCTACGGCGCGGTCTTCGGCTGGGGCGCCGAGACGCACGGTGAAGGTCCCGGTGCGTACACCGAATGGCAGGTCAACGGTCGCTCGATCGGCGGGATGATGCAGAAGCCGCCGCAGATGCCGGCCGAGGTCCCGCCGTTCTGGGCGGTGTACTTCGCCGTCACCGACACCGACGACGCGCTCGCGCGTGTCACCGGGCTCGGCGGCGCGGTCGATAACCCCGCCGATGGACATCGAGCCCGGCCGATTCGCCGTCGTCGCCGATCCGACCGGTGCCGTGTTCAACGTGATCGCGTTCAACGCCGAGCTGGGCGGCTGACGCCGCGTTGAGCGTCGGTACGTGACGAGACCCAGAGGAGCGAAAGCGCGCGCGACCGAGGTGATCGCGCGGCTCGCGCAGGAGTATCCAGGCGCGGAGTGCGCGCTGGTGCACACGAACGCGTACGAGCTGCTGGCGGCGACGATCCTCTCCGCGCAGACCACCGACGAGAACGTCAACAAGGTCACGCCGGAGTTGTTCGCGAAGTACCCGACGCCGCGCGATCTCGCGCACGCCGATCCGGCCGACGTGGAGACGATCGTGCACTCCACCGGCTTCTTCCGGTCGAAGACGAAGAACCTGCTCGGCATGGCGCGCCAGCTCGACGAGGAGTTCGACGGCGAGGTGCCGACCGAGCTCGACGACCTCGTGAAGCTGCCCGGGCGTCGGGCGCAAGACGGGCAACGTCGTGCGGTCGGTGGCGTTCGACCTGCCCGGCCTGCCGGTCGACACGCACGTCGGACGTTTGGCGCGGCGTCTGAAGCTCACCACCGAGACCGATCCGGTGAAGGCGGAGCTCGACCTCAACGTGCTCGTCCCGCCAGAGGAGCGCGGGCGCTTCTCGCTGCGGCTCATCCTGCACGGGCGCCGGGTGTGCTTCGCGCGCAAGCCGAACTGTCCGGGCTGCGTGCTCGTCGACATCTGTCCGTCGGCCGAGCCGAGCGCGACCTCGCCGTCTAACGCCAGCTCCATCGAGGGTGCCGGAGGCGCGCTCGAGCGCGCGGCGTGCGCGAGCAACGAGCGCTCCGCGAGCTCGAGGTCGTTGGTGACCGCGGAGTCGGGCGACTCGCGGTAACGGTCGCCGACTGCGAGGACGCGCGCCGCCAGCTCCTCGAGCTGCGCGCGCAGGGTGGACAGTTCGGCGAGGTCCGAGGGGGGCATGACGGCAACCGTATCGGGCAATGCGGAGGGGCAGAGAACAAGCTCACGGTTACGATGAGCGCACCGTGCTGACCCGAATCGACCTCCGCGGCGTCGTGGACATCGCTGCGCTCCTGCGGCCTCCGACCGTCGACGACGACGTCACCGTCGGCCGCGCGCGCCATCGTCGACGACGTGCGCGAACGCGGCGATGCCGCACTCCGCGAGCTCACCGAACGATTCGACGGCTGGTCCGGAGGCGCCCTCCGCGTTCCCGCCGAGGCGCTCCACGTTGCACTCGCCGAAGCGGAGCCGGCGTTCCGAGCCGCGCTCGAGCACGCGGCGACGGAGATCCGCGCGTACCACGAGAGCCAGCTCCAACCGGGTCCGCGACTCGGTTCGCGGCGGCATCGCCCTCGAGGAGATGGTCCGGCCCGTCGACCGGGCCGGCCTCTACGTGCCCGGGCGGTCGCGCCGCCTATCCGTCGACGGTGCTCATGACCGCGATCCCGGCGCAGGTCGCCGGCGTGCCCGAAGTCGTGCTGTGCGTACCCGCGGGTCCCGACGGGCAGGTCGCCGCCCCCACGCTCGCGGCGGCGGCGCTCGTCGGGTTCGACGAGGTGTACCGCGTCGGCGGCGCGCAGGCGATCGCCGCGCTCGCGTACGGCACCGAGACCATCCGTCCGGTCGACGTGATCGTCGGGCCGGGCAACGTGTACGTCGCGGCGGCGAAGCGCGAGGTTGCGGGCATCGTCGGCATCGACGCGCTCGCCGGACCGTCGGAGGTCGTCGTCGTCGCCGACGCGAGCACTCGACCCGAGTTCGTCGCCGCCGATCTCCTCGCGCAGGCCGAGCACGGTCCCGGCGGGAGCGCGGTGCTCGTCACGTGGGATCCCGACGTTCGCCGACGCCGTCGTCGCGGCCGTCGACGACATCGTGCGCGACACAGGATCCGTGATCCTCGTCGACGGGCCCGCGCAGGCGATGGAAGTCGTGAACATCGTCGCGCCCGAGCACCTCGAGCTCATGACGAGCGACGCCGACGCTGCTCGTCCCGCTCGTGCGCAACGCCGGCGCGGTGTTCGTCGGACCGTGGGCGCCGGCCGCGATCGGCGACTACGTCGCCGGGGTCAACCACGTGCTCCCGACCGCGCGAACCGCCCGCTTCGCGAGCGCGTTGCGCGTCGACACGTTCCGCAAGCACATCCACGTCGTGCGCGTCACGCCGGAGGGACTCGGTGAGGTGTCCGAGCACGTCGAGGCGCTGGCCGAGGCCGAAGGACTTGCTGCGCACGGTCGCAGCGTCGCGCTGCGCCGATCGGCCGCGTTCGCCACGGAGGGCCAATGAGCGAGCAGGTGCCAATGAGTGAACCGGCGCTGGTCGCGCCGCGCGACGACCTGCGCGCGCTCGAGGGCTACCACTCGCCGCAGCTCGACGTGTCGGTGCGGCTCAACACCAACGAGAGCCCGTACCCGCCGCCGCCCGAGTTCGTCGACCGCTGGCTCGCCGAGCTGCGCGACGCGCCGCTGAACCGCTATCCGGACCGTGGCGCCTGGGAGCTGCGCGCCGCGCTCGGGGCGTCATCTCGGCCAGCCGCCCGAGCGGCTGTTCTGCGCGAACGGCTCCAACGAGGTGCTGCAGACGCTGCTGCTCACCTACGGCGGGCACGGCCGCCGCGCTGCGATGTTCGAGCCGACGTACGCGCTGCACGCCCACATCGCTCGCATCACCGGCACCGAGGTCGTCGCGGGGGAGCGCCGCGCCGACTTCTCCATCGACGTCGACGCCGCGCGCGCGCTCATCGCCGAGCAGCAGCCCACGATCGTGTTCGTGTGCAGCCCGAACAACCCGACCGGCACGGTCGAGCCCGCGGCCACCATCGAGGCGCTGCTCGACGCGACCGACGGGCTCGTCGTCGTCGACGAGGCCTACGGCGAGTTCGCGCCGCGAAGCGCGCTCGACCTCGTGCGCGACGACGGCCGGCTCGTCGTCGTGCGCACGTACTCGAAGGTGTGGTCGCTGGCCGCGTTGCGCCTCGGCTTCGCGGTCGCGCCGCCGTGGGTCGTCGAGCAGCTCGAGAAGGTGGTGCTGCCGTACCACCTCGCGGTGGCCACGCAGATCGCGGGAAGGGTCGCGCTCGAGCTCGCCGACGAGATGAACGATCGCGTCGCGCGTCTGGTCGAGGAGCGCGAGCGGCTCGTTCGAGGCGCTCGCGAGGTATCGAGCGCGTCACCGTGTTCCCGTCGGGCGCGAACTTCCTGCTGTTCCGGGTGCACGGCGACGGTCACGCGCTCTGGGAGGAGCTCGTCCGCCAGGCGTGCTCGTGCGCGACTTCTCGAGCTGGCCGCGCCTCGCGGACTGCCTGCGCGTCACGGTCGGCACGCCCGAGGAGAACGACGCGTTCCTCGCCGCGCTCCGCGAGTCGGTCCGAGAGGTGGCCGCCTGATGGCGAGATCGTCACACCAGCACCGCGAGACCAAGGAGACGACCGTCGACCTCGCGCTCGAGATCGACGGCGGTGGGAGTGCCACCGCGTCGACCGGCATCCCGTTCTTCGACCACATGCTCGAGCAGCTCGGCAAGCACGGCGGCTTCGACCTCCGCATCGAAGCCACGGGCGACCTCGAGGTCGACCTGCACCACACCGTCGAGGACGTCGGCATCGTGCTCGGCACCGCGTTCAAGGAGGCGCTGGGCGACAAGGCGGGCGTGCGCCGGTTCGCGTCCGCGCTCGTCCCGCTCGACGAGGCGCTCGTGCAGGTCGCGCTCGACCTGTCGGGCCGCCCGTTCCTCGTCTACGAGGTCGACCCGGTCGCCGAGTGGATCGGCACGTTCGACCCGCAGCTCGCCGAGGAGTTCTGGCGCGCGTTCGCGTTCGCGGCGGGGATCACGCTGCACGTCCGATCGCTGGCCGGGCGGAACGGTCACCACGTGATCGAGGCGTCGTTCAAGGGTGTCGCGCGTTCGCTGCGTGACGCGGTGAAGATCGAGGGCACCGGCGTGCCGTCGACCAAGGGCAGCCTTTGAGCGACGCCGGGTTCGAGCTCTTCCCGTCGATCGACCTGCGCGACGGCAAGTGTGTGCGGCTGTACCAGGGCGACTTCGACGCGGAGACCGTCTACGACGACGACCCGGTCGCGGTCGCGCGTGAGTTCGAGGCCGAGGGTGCACCGTGGATCCACGTGGTCGACCTCGACGCCGCGCGCACCGGCGATGCCGCGAACCTCGCCGTGATCGAGGCGATCTGCGCGGCGGTCTCGTGCCGGATCCAGACCGGCGGGGGCGTGCGCACCGTCGAGGCGGCGGGCGATCGGCTGCTCGCGGGGGTCGCGCGCGTCGTCGTCGGCACCGCCGCGGTCGAGCACCCGGAGCTCGTCGACGAGCTCTGCGCGGTTGCACCCCGGGCAGGTCGCGGTCGGCCTCGACGCGCGCGGCCGCGAGGTCGCCACCCGGGGTTGGGTCGAGGGCACCGGCGTCGACCTCGTCGATGCTCGTCCGCGGGTTCGACGCCGTCGGGCGTGTCGGCGCTGGTCGTCACCTCGATCGGCCACGACGGCACCTTGAAGGGCCCGGATCTCGACCAGCTCGCGGCCGTGCTCGAAGCCACCGCGGTGCCGGTGATCGCGAGCGGCGGCGTCGGCACGCTCGACGACCTCCGTGACCTCGCGCAGTTCGAGCGCGCGGGTCGGCGCTTCGCGGGCGCGATCGTCGGCAAGGCGATCTACGAGCATCGCTTCACCGTCGCCGAGGCGCTGGCGGTCGTGGCCTGACAAGGGTCGCTCGCTCCCGACATGGGTCGCTCGCTGCTCGCCGGGATACCCGGCTCGCGGCCGCTCGCTCCGAATAGAGCGGCGCGGTACCGTCAGGACAGGCGCGGGACCGCCGCGCCGGAACCGAAGGGGGTCCGTATGGGCAACGGGGCGAAGAGCGAGGCGATCGACGAAGGATTCTTCCGGCGTTACCGCGAGCTGCTCGACGCGGAAGACGCCGCTTTCGACGAACTCGAGCATGCGTACGAGGAGGGCGACCGCGCCACCTTCGACGCCGACCTCGCGGCCTGGCGTGCTTCCGCGGAGCGCCGGCTGGCCTTCCTCGAGCGCCGCGGTCTCGCTCCGGTCGCCACGGTCTAGGAACGAAGCGGAGTCGTGCTCGGAGAGCGGGACGACGAAGCGGGGTGACCCGATGTCCAGGAACGAAGCGGAGTCGTGCTCGGAGTGCGGGACGACGAAGCGGAGTGACCCGATGTCCAGGAACGAAGCGGAGTCGTGCTCGGAGTGCGGGACGACGAAGCGGGGTGACCCGATGTCCAGGAACGAAGCGGAGTCGTGCTCGGAGTGCGGGACGACGAAGCGGAGTGACCCGATGTCTAGGTTCCCACGATCTCGTCCACGTACGCGACCGCCAACTCCACGAGCCGGTCGGTACGTCCCACGAAGAAGTGGCTCGCGCCCTTGACGACCTCGGTCCCGGTCGCGACCCAGCTCGACGTCTCGGTGACGACCGATGACGGGCTCGCGGAACTCGTCGTGCTCGGCGAGCGCGAGCAACTTCGGACGTGGATCGCGTGCCACCGCGTCGAACTCCGGAAAGATCCGGAGCGGTGGCGCGATCGCGAACCACGCGCTGATCGCGTCGTCGACGACGGTCAGCGCGACGTCAGCACCGAACGACCACCCGGTGAGCACGAGGGGCACCGCGACGTCGGCTGCGAGCGCGGCGACGGCGGCCCCCACGTCGAGTTGCTCGCCGTGGCCTTCGCCGTACCTTCCCTCGCTTCCCTCGACCCCTCGAAAGTTGAATCGCAGGCACGTCACGCCGGCGCGTGGCAGCGCCTCGAAGAGCGCGCCGATCACGATCGAGCGCATCGTGCCGCCGTGCTGCGGATGCGGGTGGCAGAGCACCATCGCGGCGCGCGGGCACGGTCGGATCGGCGCGGCGAGCTCGGCTTCGAGCGCGAGCCCGTCGCTCGTCGTGAGGACGCGCCCCTCGATCATTGGTCGATCATCCGGAGATCCCGAGCTGGTCGAGCAGGAACGCCTGCACGAACGCCTCGTCGCGCCACGTGTCGTAGCGCCCCGACGGCCCCGAATGGCCGGCCCCGAGCTCCATCTTGAGCACGAGCACGTTGTCGTCGGTCTTGGTCGCTCGGAGCTTGGCGACCCACTTCGCGGGCTCCCAGTACTGCACGCGCGGGTCGTTCAGGCCGCCGGTGACGAGCAGCGCCGGATATGCCTTCGCCTCGACGTTGTCGTACGGCGAGTACGACTTCATCAGCGCGTAGAGAGCGGGGTCGTCGACGGGGTCGCCCCACTCCTCCCACTCGGTGACGGTGAGTGGCAGGGTGTCGTCGAGCATCGTGGTGAGGCAGTCGACGAACGGCACTTCGGCGACGACCGCGCGGAAGAGGTCGGGGCGGAGGTTGACCACCGCGCCCATGAGCAGCCCGCCCGCGCTGCCGCCGCGTGCGGCAAGCCGGTCGGGACTGGTCCAGCCGTGGGCCACGAGGTGCTCTGCGCACGCGATGAAGTCGGTGAACGTGTTGGGCTTGTGCATCAGCTTGCCGTCGTCGTACCAGTGACGACCGAGCTCGCCGCCGCCGCGGATGTGCGCGATCGCGTACACGATCCCGCGATCGAGCAGACTCACGCGCGCCGACGAGAACGTCGGATCCATCGAGGCCTCGTAGGAGCCGTAGCCGTACAGCACGAGCGGGTTGCCGTCATCTCCTCGACGCCGATCACGGTGGTAGACGAGCGAGATCGGTACACGCGTCCCGTCCGTGGTCGTTGCCCACAGTCGCTCCGTCGTGTACACCGAGGGGTCGTACCCCTCGACCGGCTGGCGCTTGACGAGCGTCGCGTCGCGGCGGGCGAGGTCGTAGTCGTACGACGACGACGGTGTGACCATCGACATGTAGCCGTAGCGCAGGGTCGTGGTCGCGAACTCGGGGTTCGCTCCGACCCACATCGAGTAGACGTCCTCTTCGGTTGCGACGAGGTGGTCGTCAGCGACGTTGCCGTCGTCGCCGAGGCTGAGAACCCGCAGCCGCTCGAGCCCCTCGCTGCGCTCGGAGACGACGAGGTGGTGCTCGAACGCATCGACGTCGTCGAGCCGGACGTCTGGGCGGTGCTCGAGCACGGTCACCCAGTTCGAGCGCGACGGTCGCGTCCGTCGACGTGACCATGAGCGCGAAGTTCTCGGCGCCGTCGGCGTTCGTCAGCACCAAGAGGCGGCTGCCGGCGGGTCCCTCCTGATGTTCGACGTGGTACTCGTGGCCTTGAAGCCGCGGCTCGACGACGTGCGGTTCCGACGTGGGATCGTCGGCGTCGACGAGGCGCACTTCGCTCGTGACCTTCGACGCGGAGTGCACGAACAGAAATCGGCCGGTGCGTGCGCGAGACACGGCGACATAGAAGCGGTCGTCGTCTTCCTGGTACACGAGCACGTCTGATTCGACCGGTGTGCCGAGCGTGTGGCGCCACACCTGCCAGGGGCGCATCGCGTCGTCCGGCCGGGTGAAGAACACGGTTCGCTCGTCGTTCGCCCAGGCGAGGCTGTAGTACACGTCGGGCACCACGTCGTCGAGGTCGGTGCCCGTGTCGAGCGAGCGAAAGCGCAGATCGTGGCGTTCGCCGCCCGACGTGTCGGTGGTGTACGCGACGACGGTCTGCGCCGGGTTCATCTCGAGGTCGCCGACGGCGAAGTAGTCGTGTCCGTGCGCGAGCTCGTTCTCGTCGAGCACGACGGCTTCACCGGCGGGGCTCCCCGGCGGTGCATCGGGCTCCGGGAGGCCCGGCGTGCCGGCAGCGCGGCGGCAGTGCACGTTGTACTGCCGGCCCTGGAGAGTGCGCGAGAAGTACTCGAATTCGCCGCGGCGCACCGGCGCCGAGGCGTCGGTCTCGCGGACTCGGCCGACGATCTCCGCGTACAGGCGGTCGCGCAGCTCGTCGGTGTGCGCGAGCGACGCGAGCGTGTACGCGTTCTCCGCTTCGAGGTAGGCGAGCACGTCGGGGTTGTCGCGTTCGCGCAGCCAGAACCACGGGTCGACGCGCTCGTCGCCGCGGTGGCGCAAGGTGGTGGGGCGCGACGGCGCAACGGGGGGCGTCAGATCTGTCACCGAGGGATTCTCGCAGAAGGATCGCAGGCATCGGGGAGTACGCTCGATCGTCCATGGAGCCCGCAGCCACGCCGATCCAGGCCACACCGATCGAGGCCACGGAAGAGGAGCTCTCGTACGTCGAGTACGACGCCAACGGCCTCGTCGCCGCCATCGTGCAGGAGGAGGGCACCAACCAGGTGCTCATGCTCGGTTGGATGAACGAAGAGGCGCTCCGCCGCACCCTCAGCACCGGCCGCACCTGGTTCTGGAGCCGGAGCAAGCAGGACTACTGGTGCAAGGGCGAGACGTCGGGCGACCGTCAGTGGGTGCGTGAGGCGCGCGTACGACTGCGACGTCGACGCCGTCCTTCTCCTCGTCGAGCAAGAAGGCGACGGCGCGTGCCACACGAAACAGCGCAGCTGCTTCTTCCGCGCCTTCGGTAGCGGCGCGACACCCGGGCCAATCTGAGTACCGATGACCACCGTCCGGCCCTCGCGTGAGGAGTTCGTCGCACTGGCGCGCGATCACACCGTCGTGCCGGTTTGGCGTGAGGTGTTGGCCGACCTCGAAACGCCCGTCTCGGCGTTCGTGAAGCTGGTCGGCGCGGCCGAGACCGACCCGCCGGGTTTCCTGCTCGAATCGGTCGAACATGCCGAGCGTTGGGGACGGTTCTCGTTCATCGGATGCGATCCCGTGCTCACGATGGTGGTGCGCGGACGATCGGTCGAGTTCCACGGCACTCCGCCGCCCGGTGTACCAACGAACGACGGCGCGCTCGCGGCGCTCGAGGCGCTGCTCGCCACGTACCGTGCGCCGGCGCTGGCGGAGCTGCCACCGTTCCACGGTGGCGTCGTCGGCTACCTCGGGTACGACGTCGTGCGCGAGATCGAGCGACTCCCGAACGTCCCCGCCGACGACCGTGGCACTCCCGACGCGGTGCTCTCGGTCACCGGCCATGTCACCGCCTTCGACCATTTCCGGCAGCGTCTCTATCTGATCGAGAACGTGTTCCTCGAGCGGGGCGCGGGGCGGGGTCGCCTCGTCTGCCTACGACGACGCGGTCGTGCGCCTCGCGGCGCGGGTGGAGGAGCTGGCGCGACCGTTGCCCTACGTGCCGTCGCCGCCGCCGGCCGGCGACCTCGACGAGTTGCCGGAGTTCTCGTCGACGATGGGCTCCGGCACGTATCACGCGGCCGTCGACGTGGCGCGTGAGCACATCCTCGCGGGCGACATCTTCCAGGTGGTGCTCGCCCAACGCTTCGACCTCGACGGGCACTTCCACCCGTTCGACGTGTACCGCGTGCTGCGCCAGGTCAACCCGTCCCCGTACATGTACTTCGTCCGTCATCCCGAGGTCACGCTGGTGGGTTCGTCGCCGGAGCCGATGGTGCAGCTCCTCGACGGGCGCGTGATCAGCCGGCCCATCGCCGGCACCCGCCGACGCGGGCGCACCGAAGCCGACGATCGTCGGATGGCCGCCGAGCTCACGGAGCACCCGAAGGAGCGCGCCGAGCACGTGATGCTCGTCGATCTCGCCCGCAACGACGTCGGGCGCGTCGTGCGGTTCGGCACCGAGCAGGTCGAGGAGCTCATGGTGCTGGAGAGGTACTCGCACGTGATGCACCTCACGAGCCAGGTTGCCGGTGAGCTCGCAGAGGGCAAGAACGCGGTCGACGTGCTGCGCGCGACGTTCCCCGCGGGAACCGTGAGCGGCGCGCCCAAGGTGCGAGCGATGGAGATCATCGACGACTTGGAGCCCACCAAGCGCGGGCCGTATGCCGGGGTGGTCGGCTACGTCGACTTCTCGGGCAACCTCGACACCGCGATCGCGATCCGCACGATGGTGTGGCGTGACGGCCAGGCGAGCGTGGAGGCGGGCGCGGGAATCGTCGCCGATTCGATCGCGGCCGACGAAGACCTGGAGTGTCACAACAAGGCGCGGGCGTTGCTCACGGCCGCAGCCGCGGCACGAGGCCTCGCGCCAGCTCGGATCCACGGGCAGCGCATGAACGACCACATGAACCACCGGGAACAGCTCGATGTCCTGCACGCCGGCGGGGCGGTCGTCGACCGCTCGGATCGCGGCTTCGTCGTCGTCATCGGTGAGGACGCGCGCTCGTTCCTGCAGGCGCTGGTGTCGGCCGACCTCGACCCGCTCGAGGACGGTATGGGCGTCCCGTCGCTCCTGCTCACACCCCAGGGCAAGCTCGACGTCGCGTTCCGGCTGCTCGTCGTCGGTCACGACGTCTGGCTCGACTGCGATCCCGGCCTCGGCGCGCAGCTGAAGGCCTCGCTCGACCGGTTCCGCATCCGAGTCAAGGCCGAGGTGATCGACCGCTCCGACGAGTTCGGAATGTTGTCGTTGATCGGTGCCGCCGAACACGTTGCCGACGCAGGTACACGCGCCGTGCACACCGAGCACGGCGTCGACATCCTCGGTCCCGCAGCCTCGGTCGACCGCGTCCGTGCCGATCTGTCTCCCGACACCTGGTCGCCGGTCGGCCCGGTCGCGTACGACGCATGGCGAATCGAGCAGGGGATCCCCGTGCAGCCGTTCGACATCGACGACAAGACGATCCCTCAGGAAGCCGAATTGGAACTCGACGCGGTCTCGTTCACCAAAGGCTGTTTCCTCGGTCAGGAGCTGGTCTGCCGCATCGACAGCCGCGGCCACGTCAACCGGTTCCTGCGCCGGTTCACCGCGATCGAGGGCGACTGGCCCCCGCGCGGCGCGGGCGTGCTGGTCGACGGCAAGCCCGTGGGCTCGCTCACGAGCGTGGCACCACCCGAGCTCCCTACCGGCGCACTCGGCTACGTGCGCCGCGAAGTGGAGCCTCCCGCCACCGTCGAGTTGCGCTGGGACGACGGGCACGCGACCGCGACGGTCGTCTCGCGATAGCAGCTACGCGACCGGCGGTTCGCTGCCCTGGTCGCGCTGCATCTCGCGTCGGACGTCGTCCTCGGTGCCGCGGGTCGTCGTTCATGATCCCCAGTACTCAGAGCAGGCGGCCCGCGAGGCTGAACACCTGGCCGGTGGCTCCATGGACCGGCAGTGTCGCCAGGTAGAGCGCGAGCCCGGCCACGTCCTCGGGTTCCTTCAGCCACTCGCCGATGGCACGCACGCGCTCGGCCCGCTCCTGTGATGGGTCGCTCGCTGCTCGCTCCTGCTCGCCCGCACCGGAGAAGATGTCGAGCGCGGGGGTGCGCACGGGGCCGGGGATCAACTCGTTCACCGCGATGTTCTCGCTCCGCAGTTCCGCGGCGAGGACGCGGCACAGCGCGGTGACGCCCGCCTTGGCCGCGGAGTACGGCCCGAGTCCGGGCGTGTTGGCGCGGCCGGCACCGGATCCGAGCACGATGATGGTGCCGCCGCCCGCCCGACGGAGGGCGGGAACCGTCGCCTTCGCCGTGATCCACACGCCGGTGAGGTCGATGTCGACGATGGTGCGCCACTCCTCGGGCGAGCAGTCCAGGGCCGGTGCCATCGCCGGTGCGATCCCCGCGTTCGCGACGACGATGTCGAGACGTCCGAACCGCCGGACCGTGGCGGCGACAGCGTGTTGCATGGCGTCGAGATCGGTGACGTCGGCGGGAACGCCCAGTGCGACGCCTCCGGCTGTCGTGATGTGCTCCGCGACTTCGTCGAGTGGCGCAGGTCGCCGCCCGGTGATCGTGACCGCGGTGCCTTCGCCGGCGAATGTCCGCGCGATCGCGGCGCCGATCCCGCTCCCGCCGCCGGTCACCAGCGCGACCTTGCCGTCGAGGTCACCCACGGTTGCTCTCCTCTGTCGGAAGGTCTTTGACGTAACGCAGCCGGGCGTGCTGCGGCACGTATCCCGCGGCGGTCCAGAACGTGTTCGCGGCCGCTTCGTGCGGCAGGACGATGAGGTGGAGCCGGCGTGCACCTCTCGCGAGGAGCCTCCGTTCCCCGTCCGCCACGAGCATCGACGCGATCCCGTGACGCCGGTGCGACGGTAGGACCGCGAGGCGGTACATCGCGCCCCGCCAACCGTCCCACGACGCGATCACGGTGCCGACGGTCGTCGCGTCGTCGCCTGCGTCTTCGACTGCGAGCAACAGCGACGCGGGGTCGACCGCGAGCAGCGCACGTATCCCTTCGACGTCGTCGGTGGCACTGGGTTCCGTGGTGGCCACGGACCAGAGCGCGAGGACCTCGGGGATGTCGTGCTCGGTTGCGGCGCGGATGCTGATCAATTCGGATCCGCCGCATTCATGGGTGGGTAGGCTATGGCCGTGCATTCGCCGCGTTTCGCCGTTGTGATGATGCGCCCCGTCATGGGGCGACGGTCGAGCGCGAGCACGTAACGCGCTGCACCGAGGTCCCGGGAGTCCGGGGCCTCGATCCGAGCCTCCCTTCCCGGGCGTCACCACCCAGGACTGCCGAGGAGGCTCGATGACCCGCAGCTACATCACCGTCTCGATCCCGTACGTGAACGTGCGGCCGCACGTGGGGCACGCGCTCGAGCTCGTCGAGGCCGACGTGCTCGCGCGACATCGCCGCGCCTCGGGTCACGAAGTGCGCCTGCTGGGTGGAACCGACGATCACGCGCTCAAGAACGTGATCGGCGCCGAGGCCGAAGGTGTGTCGACACAGGAGTTCGTCGACCGGAACGCGGTGGCGTTCGAGGGCCTGCGCAAGCCGCTGAACATCGCGTTCGACGACTTCATCCGGACGAGCCGCGACCCGCGTCACGCAGGAGGGGTCGCGCGTCTTTGGCGAGCCGCCGACGCGCGTGGCGACCTCTACCGGCGCTGGTACGAGGGTCCGTACTGCGTCGGGTGCGAACAGTTCTACGCGCCGTCCGAGCTCGTCGACGGCCGTTGTCCGCAGCACGACACGCCCGCGGAGTCCGTCGGCGAGGAGAACTGGTTCTTCCGGCTGTCCCGGTACCGGGACCAACTCGTCGCCTTCATCGAACGGGGCGAGCTCGAGATCGTGCCGGAGACATACCGGAACGAGGTGCTGGCGTTCCTCGCGGCCGGGCTCGACGACATCAGCGTGTCGCGCTCGCAGGCGCGAGCGCGGGGATGGGGGCTCCTCGTACCCGACGATCCGTCGCAAGTCATCTACGTGTGGTGGGACGCGCTCGGCAACTACGTCACCGCGCTCGACTACGGGACCGATGGCGAGGCGTTCGACACGTGGTGGCGCGGCGCGGACGAACGTGTGCACGTGATCGGCAAGGACATTGTGCGCTTCCATGCCGTGTACTGGCCGGCGATCCTGTTGTCCGCGGGCTTGCCGTTGCCCACGAAGATCTTGGTGCATCCATTTCTCACCGCCGGCGGCGAGAAGCTCTCGAAGTCGAGAGGAAACGCGATCGATCCCGGTGCGGTGGTGCGACAGGTGGGGACGGACGCGCTGCGCTGGTGGCTCCTGCGCGATGTGCCGCGCACCTCGGATGCCGACTTCACCGTCGAGCGTGTGGTGGCGCGGTCGGACGAGGACCTCGCCCACGGCGTGGGCAACCTCGTGCACCGGATCGTCACGATGGTGCACCGATTGGGCGACGGAGCGGCTCCGGAGTCAGGTGTTGTCGATAGGGCCGCGCCTCGTGCCGAGATCGACACCGCGCTCCGCGATTTCGACTTCCGGCGCGCGGTGGGGGTCGTGCGGAATCTCGTCGACGCAACGAACCGCCGTATCGACACCACGCGTCCCTGGACGCTCGAGCGTGGATCGAACGAGCTGGCGACGGTGCTCGGTGAACTGGTTGCACGCGCGCGTCTGACTGGCGAGCTGCTGGCTCCGTTCGTTCCCGACACGTCCGCACGCGCGTGCGCGGCGTTGACCCCGGACCCTGCGGGACGTCTTCCCGAGCCGAAGCCCCTCGTTCCCACGCTGGGCGACGGTATCCTCGGCGGAGCCGCGACCGACGTTGGGTGGAGTACCACCGGGGAACTGCCGTCGTCGTGAGCGCGCCGACTGCCTGGGCGCCTCCTGCAGTCGAATCGCTGACGGAGGCATCGCCAATGGAGCTGCGCTACGGGACCAATCCGCACCAGAAGCGCGCGCGAATGGAGCCAGTCGAAGCGCGGCGCTCGCGCTCCGCGTCGTGAGTGGTGTCCCGTCGTACATCAATGTGCTCGACGCGCTCACCGCGTGGGAACTCGTGCGGGAGGCGGGAGGCGCAGGTGGGATCGTCGCGGCTGCGTCCTTCAAGCACGTGTCACCCGCCGGCGCCGCGGTCGCGGAGCCACCGGCCGCCGCGTATTCGTGCGCGCGTGACGTCGACCCGAAGTCGTCGTTCGGGGATCTCGTCGCGGTCTCGGAACCGGTCGACACCGAACTCGCAGCGGTGCTGCGCGGCGTCGTGTCCGTCGGGATCGCGTCACGGAGTGATCGTGATCGCGGAACCGGCGGGATGCGGCACTCCGACGAAGTCGCGCAAACGTGTGAGCAGCACGGCATCGTCCACATCGAGACCGGCGGCGCCTGTTCCATCACTGAGCACGACGGCGCGTGGCCCCAAGAGAGCGCGCTGGGGTGCGGTTTCCGCACCCGGACGCGTACCTTTGGCGCTCGGAGCTCGGATGCCCGGGAAGCGGCCGCGCTACGACGTCGGGTTCAGCTGATCGGCCGTGGGCGGCCGACCGGCCGGGACGGTCACGACGAAGCGAGTGCCCTCCGTGTCGATGGGCTCCACGTGTGCCTCGCCGCCCATCGTCGCCGCGAGCTCGTGCACGATGGCGAGCCCGATACCGGTGCCGACGACTCGGCCGGGCGCCGTGCGTGACGTGTAGAGCCGCTCGAAGACGTGGGGGAGGTCGTTCGGCGCGATGCCGGGCCCGTCGTCGTCGACGAGGAGCTCGATCCGGTCTCCGATCGCGCGCACTTCGACGGTGACGCCGGTCGACGCGTACTTCAGTGCGTTCTCCACGAGGTTGGCGACGATCTGCGCGAGGCGCTGGGGATCCGCATATGCGGGCGCCGCATCGGGTGGGCCGTCGAACTCGAGCGCGAGCCCGAGATCGGAGGCCGCCGGACGGAACGCGTCGACCGCTTCCTCGACAACCGTGCGGGCGTCGATCGGCTGGGGCCGGAGCGAGAACTGGTGGGTGTCGAGGCGGGCGAGGTCGAGCAGATCGGCGACCAGCCGTTCGAGCCGGCGCGACTCCGACGCGATCACCTCGGCGGCCCGGAGCTGCGCGTTCTCGTCGTCGACGGTGCCGTCGAGCATCGCCTCGGCGTAGCCCCGGATCGACGTGAGTGGTGTGCGCAGGTCGTGGGAGACGCTCAGGAGGAACGCGCGCTCGTGACCGCGCGACGCGTCGAGCTTCTCCGCCATGGCGTTGATCGCCTTGGCCAAGCTTCCGAGCTCGTCGTCGGCGAGGTGCTGCGTGTCGACCCGCGCCGACAGGTCACCGGCCGCGATCCTGCCCGCCGTGACCTCCATCGCGGCGAGCGGACGGGTCATTCGCCGCGCGAGGAACGCCGCAACGAGCGCCGCGACGCCGAGCGCCAGTACCGCGGCACCGAGCACAACACCGCTGCTGTCACCGAACGGGCGGGTGTTCACCTGATCGGCGAGCACCACGACCGGGGTGAGCGAACCCACCTGGGTGAGCGGCTCGGCCTCGAACACGGTGTTGCCGTTCCGTCCCTTCTGCGTCGTGCCGGCTTGCAGCGTCGCGACATCGAGGTCTCCGACGTCGACTCCGTTGGGGAGCGCGACGTCGGACGCGGGGACGCCGAGGAGACCGCCGAGGAACTCCCGCACGTTGCCGTCGGCGTCGATGGCGACGATCGCACCGTCCGACACGCTCAGCGTGGTCTGCACGAGACTGCGGATGCGCCGGATCTGGCGGCGGCCGGCAACGGTGGTGTCGGCGGTGCGTGCCGCCGGGAGGAGCTTGATGAGCTGGTTGAGCTCATCGGCTACGACCGGTGTGTGCGTCGCGAGGTTGTCGCGTGCCGCATTCGTGGCGGTTCGGCGCGCGAGGCCGGCGGTCACGGCGGCGGTCACGACGAGCGTGCCGAGCGCGATCGCGATCATCGCGATCAGGAACCGCGCACGAAGGCGGCGCGTGCGGCGCGTCACGTCGAGGAGCTTGCGGACCTCGGCGATTCCAGCCGGTAGCCGACGCCGCGCACCGTGGTGATCGTCGCGGCATCACCGAGCTTCTTGCGCACCTGTGCGATGTGCACATCCACCGTGCGAGCGTCGCCGAACCAGTCGTACCCCCACACCCCGTCGAGAATCTGCTGGCGTGACAGCGCGAGTCCCGGGCGCTCTGCGAGGTACCGAAGCAGGTCGAACTCCTTCGTGGTGAACTCGACGGGCTCGTCGTCGGACCCGGACTTCGCGCCGTCCGGTATCGATCGCGGCGTCGCCGGCCTGGACGACCTCGGGCGCCGGGCCGCCGTCGACACGGCGGAGGACGGCCTTGACGCGAGCGACGAGCTCGGCCGGAGAGAACGGCTTGGTGAGGTAGTCGTCGCCACCCAACTCGAGGCCGAGCACCCGGTCGACCTCCCCGTCGCGCGCGGTGAGGAAGATCACGGGGATCTGCGACGTCTGGCGCAGTCGCTTGCACACTTCGAGCCCGTCGATGTCGGGCAGACCGACGTCGAGGACGATGAGACGAGGGCGGTGCGTACGCACGGCCTCGAGGCCGGCCTCCCCGGTGGCAGCCTGCAGTACGCGGTAGCCCTCACGGGCGAGGTACAGGTCGACGAGGTCCGCGATATTGGGTTCGTCGTCGACGACGAGGATCGTTCCCCGTTCCATGGCCCCATCGTCGCACGCCGCGCACGACCGCGGTGTGAGCCCGATGTCAGCGAACCGTGAAGCCCCACATCCGTCGATTGGGCATTCGTAGACTCAGCGCTCTCATGACCGTGCTCGACGAGATCCTCGCAGCCAAGCGGGACGAGGTCACCCTGCTCCACCGGCCGGAGGTTCGGGACCTCCTGCGGGCCGCGGCGCTCTCGGCGCCCCGTCCGCGCGCCTTCGCGCGCGCGCTGCGGCCCGAGAGCGGCAACGTCGCCGTGGTGGCCGAGATCAAGCGTCGCTCGCCTTCGAAGGGCGAGCTCGCTCCCGGTCTCGACCCCGCGGCTACGGCGGTGGCCTATGCGGAAGGCGGCGCCGCATGCCTCTCGGTGCTCACGGACAGCCCGTTCTTCGGAGGATCGGTCGACGACCTGCGCGCCGCGCGTGCCGCCTGCGGACTCCCGGTGCTCCGGAAGGACTTCGTGATCGACGAAGTTCAGGTGTTCGAGACACGCGCTGTCGGCGCGGACGCGCTCCTGCTCATCGTCGCCGCGATTCCGGACGACGCGCTGCTCGTCGACCTCCACGCGCTCGCCGTCGACCTCGGTCTCGCGGTGCTCGTCGAAGCGCACGACGCTGCGGAGCTGGCAGCGCGCACTCGCTCTCGGCGCGCGCATCGTCGGCCTGAACGCGCGCGACCTCGGCACCTTCGACGAGGATCTCGGCGTGGGGGAGCGGCTCGTGTCGATCGTCCCTCCCGATGTGATCGCGGTTGCCGAGAGCGCGATCCGCACTCTTGACGACGCGGCGCGGATGGCGCACTCGGGCTTCGACGCCGTCCTCGTCGGCGAGATGCTCGTCAAGTCGGGCGACCCCCGTGCGGTGGTGCGGGAGCTTGCCTCGATCGCGCGCGGGAGCAGGTAGAACTCATCCATGGATACGGTCGTCCTGGGTCGCACCGGCCTCGAGGTCAGCGTGGCGGGCCTCGGCTGCGGAGGACACAGCCGGCTGGGGCAGTCGTACGGCGCGAGCGTCGACGAGTCGGTCGCACTCGTCCGCCGAGCGCTCGAGCTCGGGATCAACTACGTCGATACCGCGCACGCGTATGGGACCGAGCAGATCGTCGGCAAAGGCGTCGGCCGAAGACCGCGGCGAGGTCGTGCTCTCGACGAAGGTGTCGCCATACTCGCGCGACGGTGCGTTGCTCGATGCAGCCGGTCTCCGCGAAGCCGTGCAGACCTCGCTGCGGAAGCTGAACACCGACTGGATCGACGTCTACCACTTGCACGGTGTGGGCGCCGAGGAATACGACTACTGCGTCGCGGAGCTCGTCCCGGCGCTCGAACGGTTGCGCGACGACGGAAGCATCCGGTTCCTTGCGCTGTCCGAGCGTTTCGCGGCCGATCCCGGGCACGAGATGTCGCAGCGCGCCGTCCGGGACGACTGCTGGGACGTGATGATGGTGGGCTTCAACCCTCTGAACCCCAGCGCGCGGGAGAGGGTGTTCGCGGCGACCCGCAAGAAGGACATCGCGATCGAGGTGATGTTCGCCGTGCGCCGGGTGTTGAGCCGGCCGGAAGAGCTCGTTCGAGTCGCCGGCGAGCTCGTCGCGGACGGGCATGTCGACTCCGACGGGCTCGATCTCGACGATCCGCTCGGGTTCCTCGTGCACGAGGGCGGCGCCGGGTCCGTGGTGGAAGCTTCCTATCGGTACGCGCGCCACGAGCCGGGCTGCCACGTGATCCTCACCGGCACGGGGAACGTCGAACACCTGCAGGAGAACGTGCGGTCGATCAACGAACCGCCGCTCCCCGGCGCCGACCTCGAACGTCTCCGTAACCTGTTCGGGCACCTCGATCACCTCTCGGGCAACTGAAGGAGTCCTGATGCGCTACCAGCTGAGCCCCGACCAGATCCCGTCGGCGTGGTTCAACGTGCTGCCGGTGATGCCGGAGCCCTTGCAGCCGCCGCTGCATCCGGCGACGAACGAGCCGATCGGACCCGACGACCTCGCACCGCTCTTCGCGATGGGACTCATCGCGCAGGAGGTGTCGGCCGAGCCGTGGATCGACGTACCCGGCGACGTGCTCGACATCCTGCGCCTCTGGCGTCCGACGCCGCTCGTGCGAGCCGAACGGCTCGAGCGCGCGCTGGGCACGCCGGCGCGTATCTACTTCAAGGACGAGTCGGTGTCTCCCGCGGGTTCGCACAAGCCCAACACGGCAGTGCCGCAGGCCTTCTACAACAAGGCCGAGGGCGTGGGCCGTCTCGCCACCGAGACCGGTGCGGGCCAGTGGGGCACGGCGCTGTCGTTCGCCTGCTCCCAGTTCGACCTCGACTGCAAGGTGTACATGGTGCGCGCCTCGCTACGAGCAGAAGCCGTACCGCAAGATCCTCATGGAGACGTGGGGCGCGGAGGTCGTACCGTCGCCCGTCGACGAGCCCGACCACCCCGGCTCCCTGGGTCTCGCCATCAGCGACGCGGTGCGCGACGCGGCGACGCGCGACGACACGCACTACTCGCTGGGCTCGGTGCTGAATCACGTGCTCTTGCACCAGACCGTGATCGGGCTCGAGGCGAAGGAGCAACTCGCACTCGCGGGTGAAGCCAAACCCGACGTCGTGATCGCATGTTGCGGGGGCGGCTCGAACCTCGGCGGTATCTCGTTGCCGTTCGTGCCGGACGCCGACGTCCGGCTCGTCGCGGTGGAGCCGTCATCGTGCCCCACCCTCACCGAGGGACGCTTCGAGTACGACTTCGGCGACACCGCCGGTATGACGCCTCTGCTCGCCATGTACACGCTGGGACACGCGTTCGTGCCGCCCACCATCCATGCCGGGGGCCTCCGCTACCACGGTGACGCGCCGATCATCTCGTCGCTGGTGAAGTGCGGTCGCATGGAGGCGATCGCATACCCGCAGGGCAAGACGTTCGAGGCTGCGGTGCAGTTCGCGCGCACCGAGGGCAAGATCCCCGCGCCCGAGACCGGGCACGCGGTGCGCGCGGTGATCGACGAAGCACTCGCGGCGAAGGAGCTCGATGAGGAGCGCGTGATCCTGTTCAACTTCTCCGGCCACGGGCTTCTCGACCTCTCTGCCTACGACGACTTCCTCCACGGCAGGCTGCTCGATGCCTGACGACTCCAGATTGCGCGTGCGATGACGTAGACGATCGTCGCGTACGTCCAACCGAGCAGGATGTCGAACGCGAAGTGGTCGGCGGTGTACATGAGGGTGAGCGCCATCGCCAGTGTGTACGCGACCAGCAGGATGCGCCATCGTCCCGCGCGGGGCCAGAAGAACAGGGTCACCATGAACGGCCATGCCGCGTGCAACGACGGAATCGCTCCCACGGGGAACGCATAGCGGCTCTTCTCGCCGAAGACCTCGGCAACCGATGCCAGCCCCAGATGTGTCCAGATCTCCTTCACGACCCGCACCGAGTGGGGCATGTCACCGCGCACGCTGGCCAGCCATGGCGGGATCGCGGGGTACGCGAGGTAGGTGACGAAGCCGGCGAACGTGACGGTGACGATGAGCACGCGGAACTTCCGGAAGCCGGGGTAGTCGACGATCCAGAGCACGATCGCGACTGTCAGCGTCACCACGAAGTGGCTGAGGTACACGAGCCAGGCCGTGTAGTCGTACCAGTGCGGGTCTCCCTGGTCCCACAGCGCGTGCTGCAGGCGTACCGTCGGCGTCACGCCTCCGAAGAGCCACTCGTCGAAACCGAGCTGCGGTTGGACGTGCGCGCCGGGCGCCATCGTGTCCGCGAGCGAGTGCAGCACTCCGTACGCGGCGATGATCGCGACGACCGGGAGCCAGTCGAGCACGGCGCGCGACCACGTGCGAACGGTCGCCGGCGTGGTCTCCATGGGAGCACGAATGTACGCGGGGTGCCGAATTCGCTCAGGTACCCTCCAGAGCGATGTGGGTGAAGATCTGCGGCATCACCAACGAGGAAGACGCGCTGCTCGCGGTTGCGCTCGGTGCTGATGCCGTGGGTTTCGTGTTCGCGCCAGGGAGCCCGAGACAGGTCACCCCCGAGCGGGTGGCCGAGATCCTGCATCGCCTGCCTCCGGGAGTCATCACGGTCGGTGTGTTCCGCGACGAGCGCCAGGAGCGTGTCGTCGAGATCGTGAACACGCTCGGCCTCTCCGGCGCCCAGCTGCACGGCCGGGAGCCGCTGTCGGACGTCCGCTGGGTGCGGCGGCGGGTTCCGTTCCTGATCCAGGGCTTCGCGGCCGGCGACCCCGCCCTGGCCGCGGTCGGGAACGGTCCGGTCGACATCGTGCTCGTCGACGCGGACGAGCCGGGGTCGGGAGCGGCCTTCGACTGGGCGCTCGCGGACGCGGTGCCTGCCGGGGTCCGATTGCTGCTCGCCGGTGGCCTGCACCAGGGCAACGTCGCGCAGGCCATCAAGCGTGTCCGACCGTGGGGCGTCGACGTATCGAGCGGTGTCGAGACCACACCCGGATCGGGCAAGAAGGATGCGAGGAAGCTCCGCAGCTTCATCACCGCGGCGCGCGAAGCCGGCGAGGAGCTCGCCGCGGGCGACGCGTGGGTGCCCGATCCGAACGCCGTGCCCTACGACTGGATGGACGACGGTGTCTGACGCTGTCCCGATGCGCGGCTCGCCGGTGCGGCTCGAGCCTCCCGGTCCCGAACCCACCGGTCTCGGCCGCTTCGGCGAGTTCGGGGGTCGCTTCGTACCGGAGACACTCGTCCCGGCGCTCATCGAGCTCGAGCGCAACTTCCGCGACGCGTGGGCCGACGACGTGTTCCGCGCGGAGCTGGCCGAGCTGCTGACCTCGTACGCCGGGAGACCCACGCCGGTCACCGAGTGTCACCGTCTCTCCGAGCGGCTCGGGCTACGCGTGCTGCTCAAGCGCGAAGACCTCACCCACACGGGTTCGCACAAGATCAACAACGTGCTCGGTCAGGCGTTGCTCACCCGGCGCATGCAGAAGCAGCGCGTGATCGCGGAGACGGGCGCAGGGCAGCACGGCGTTGCCACCGCCACTGCGGCCGCGCTCTTCGGCCTCGACTGCGTCGTCTTCATGGGCGCGGTCGACGTGGAACGCCAGGCGCTCAACGTGTACCGGATGCAGAGTCTGGGCGCCGACGTCGTCCCCGTGACGAGCGGGAGCGCGACCCTCAAGGACGCGATCAACGAGGCGCTGCGCGACTGGGTGGCCACCGTCGACACCACGCACTACTGCATCGGTTCCGTGGTCGGCCCGCATCCGTACCCGTGGATGGTGCGCGAGTTCCAGCGGGTCGTCGGCGACGAAGCGCGCGAGCAGTGCCGCGCCATCCTCGGTGCCGACCCCGATCTCGTCGTCGCCTGTGTCGGTGGTGGTTCGAACGCGATCGGCACGTTCGCGGGCTTCCTCGACACCCCCACGCGGCTCGTGGGCGTGGAAGCGGGTGGTCACGGTCTCGAGTCGGGCCAGCACGGGGCGTCGGTGAGCCGCGGCGTGCCGGGAGTGCTGCACGGATCGCGGTCGCTGTTCCTCCAGGACGAAGACGGTCAGATCCTCGAGGCACACTCGATCAGTGCCGGGCTCGACTACCCGGGCGTGGGACCCGAGCACGCGGAGCTCGCGGCGTCCGGGCGCGCCGAGTACGCGTTCGCCACCGACGACGAGGCGCTCGCGGGCTTCCAGCTGCTCTCGGTGACCGAGGGGATCGTGCCCGCCCTCGAGCCGGCGCACGCGATCGGATGGCTCGCGCGGGAGTCGGGGCGCGCGGTGCCCGCGGGTTCCACGGTGCTCGTCACGCTGTCGGGCCGCGGCGACAAGGACGCCGCGCAGGTCGCGGAGCTGCTCGCCGGCTCGCGTGCCCGAACGGAGTGCCGGCTCCGTGCCCGAACGGACCGAACGGTGAATCTCGAGTCGCACCTGCGGGCCCGGCGCGAGGCCGGGCACAAGCTCCTGGTGCCGTACGTCACCGGGGGCCTCGGTCACGATTGGCTCGACGTCGTGCACGCGGTCGCCGACGCGGGCGCCGACGCGGTCGAGATCGGCATCCCGTTCTCGGACCCGGTGATGGACGGTGTCACGATCCAGGAGGCGTCACGGCGCGCGCTCGAGCAGGGTGCGACACCCGCCGGGATCATCGCCGAGGCCGGTGGCAACGATTTCGCCGTCCCGCTCGCGGTCATGACGTACACCAACCCGGTCGCGCACATGGGCTTCCGGCGGTTCGCGGCCGCGCTCGTCGGTGCGGGAATCGCCGGCGCGATCGTGCCCGACCTCCCGCTCGACGAGCTCGACGGCTGGGCCGACGCCGCCGACGCCGCCGGCGTCGAAACCGTGCTGCTCGCCGCGCCCACGACGCCCGACGACCGGCTGCGCGCCATCTGCGAGCGTTCCCGCGGCTTCGTGTACGGCGTCGCGTTGATGGGTGTCACGGGTGCGCGCGATCACCTCGCGTCGCAAGCGCGGGAGATGGGTCGACGGTGCAAGGCGGCAACCGACAAGCCGGTGCTGCTCGGACTCGGTATCTCCAATGCCGAGCAGGCGGTGGAGGCGAGCGGGTTCGCCGACGGTGTCATCGTCGGCAGCGCGCTCGTCGCGCGCCTGCTGGACGGCGGTGGTGCCGACGCCGCGCACGCGTTCGTCGCCGAGCTCCGCCACGCGCTCGATGCGGCATCGTCCTCGTGATCAAGTACCTCGGTTCGAAGCGACGCCTGGTACCGGTCCTTGCGCGTATCTGCGAAGCGGGCGGCGCCCGCACCGCGCTCGACCTGTTCACCGGCACCACTCGCGTTGCACAGGCGTTCAAGCAACGAGGTGCGCGTGTCACGGCTGTCGACACCGCGCGCTACTCGGAGGTGTTCGCGCAGTGCTACATCGCAACCGATGCCACCACGGTCGACAAGGACGATCTTGCCGACGCGCTGTCGCACCTCGAGTCGCTCCCGGGCGACCCTGGGTACTTCACGACGACGTTCTGCGAACAGTCGCGGTTCTTCCAGCCGTTCAACGGCGCGCGCGTCGACGCCATCCGTGAGGCGATCGCGCGTGAGTACGTCTCCACCCCTCTGTACCCGATCCTGCTCACGAGCCTGATCGAAGCGGCCGACCGCGTCGACTCGACGACCGGTGTGCAGATGGCCTACGTGAAGGCGTGGGCGCCCCGTTCGTACCGCCCGCTCGAGCTCCGTCCACCCGAGTTGGTCGCGGGACCGGGCCGCGCGGTACGTGCCGATGCGCTCGACGTCGCGGGAACCCTGGGGGAGTTCGACCTCGCGTACCTCGACCCGCCGTACAACCAACACCGCTACTTCACGAACTACCACGTGTGGGAGACGTTGGTGGCGTGGGATGCGCCGGATCACTACGGGGTCGCTTGCAAACGGCTCGACGCGCGTGAGCCCTCGACCAAGACCGCGTTCAACGTTCGCCGTGCGATGCCCGAAGCGCTGCGAGCCGTCGTACGCGACGTGCGCGCTCGGGTCCTGGTCTTGTCGTACAACGACGAGTCGTGGATGACGCTCGACGAGTTCCGCGAGATGTGCGGTGCGCGCGGCGCGGTCGAGGTGCTGGAGTTCGACTCGAAGCGTTACGTCGGTGCGCAGATCGGGATCCACAATCCTCGGGGCGAGCGCGTGGGCACCGTCTCCCACGTGCGCAACTTCGAGTATGTGCTGATCGTCGGCGAGCGGAGCGAGGTCGAGCGGCTCGCCACCGCGGCCCGGGAGGAGGTCCGGAGTGGTTGACCAGGAGGGGCAGCAGGTCGACGGCTGCGACCTGTGTGTAGCGGCGCGGATCACGCCGTGGTTCCACGAGGACGACGTGTGCTGGATCGCCGAGTGCGAGGTCTGCTACGTGCCGATGGTCGTGTGGCGACCACACGGCAAGGAACCGCCGCCCGACCAGCTGGCGCACATGCACGCGCAGCTCGCACGGATCGCCGCCGAGACCCTCACGGTCGAGCACTGGCTCGACGACAACATGCGCCAGATCCCCGACCACTATCACGCGCACGCGCGCCCGCGTGGCGGCTTCTTCGGCCACAGTTTTCGGAAGTAGAAGCGCCGGCCTCATCGAGTCCCGCGTCCGCGGCGCGGGTACCCTGCGCCGCAGCGAGCGACGAAGAGTCAGGCTCAGTAGCCGGGGGTGCCGGAGCTCGAGGAGCTCTTGGTGCTGCTGGAGGCGCTCGCACCCGCCTTCGTGTACACCGCGCCCACCATGCCCGACGGCCCGTGGTACTCACAATGGAACTGGAAGACCGCGCCGCTGCTCGGGACCGTCACGGTGAACTTGGCCGACTTGCCGGGTTTGAGGTCCTTGTCGATCGACAGGTCGTCGGAGGTGAAGTTGTGTTCGAGCTCCCCTTCGTTCTTCAGCTCGAACGTGATCTTCTCCCCGGCCTTGGCCTTGATGAACGTGGGGTTGAAGTACTTGTCGTCGAGCTCGACCTCGACGGTGGCCTTCGACTTGGAGCTCACGTCCTTGGTGCCCTTGCTGGTGACCTTCTGGCCGAGCTTCACCGGCGCCGTACTGCTCGCTGATGCCGGCGCACCGGCGAACGCCGACACGAGCGCGGTGACCGCGGCCGCAACCGTCATGACCTTCATCGACCTCATCGACGCCTCCTTGTCTGCGACGGTCTACGGAGCACGCGGCCAACGGGATTGCGCCTCGGTCGGGCGGATATTCTCGATCCGCCAATCTTCTGACCTCCCATTTCCGTAGATAACTCATGTGGTCTGTTTCGGACGACGCGCTGGTGGCGGGCATCGCTGCCGGCGATCCGGATGCCGCGTCGGCCTTCGTCCGGCGCTTCCAACGTCGCGTCTTCGGTCTGGCCCGCACGATCGTCGTCGACGACCGCGCGGCCGAGGACGTCGCCCAGGAGGCCTTCGTGCGTGCCTGGCGGCACGCGGGGGCGTACGACCCGCGCCGGGGCAGTGTGGTCGGCTGGCTGCTCACGATCACGCGGAACCTCGCGATCGACGCCGTGCGCGTGCGGCGGCCAGTGAGCTTCGACCCGGCGGTCCTGATGGGGCTCGACTGGGAGTCCGGCGAGCGCAGTCCCGACGACCTCGCGCAACTGAGCGACGACACGGAGCGCCTCCGCGCCGCGCTGACGCAGCTACCCGAAGAGCAGGGTCGGGCGATCGTCCTCGCGGGTCTGCTCGGATACACGGCGCGCGAGGTCGGCGAGATCGAGGACATCCCCCTCGGAACCGCGAAGACACGGATTCGCACTGCGCTGCAGCGTCTGCGGGTCGCATTGACCGAGGAGCGCGCTGAATGAGCGCGTACTCGTGCACGCAGGTGAGAGAGCTTGCACCCGAGCTCGCGCTCGGTGTGCTCGGCGGAGCGGAGCGCGCCGAAGCGGTCATGCACGTGAACGAGTGCGCACGCTGCCAGGCCCTCGTCAACGAGCTCACCGAAGCCGCCGACGCGCTGCTGTTGCTCGCCCCCGAGCTCGAGCCGCCGCCGGGGTTCGAGCAGCGGGTGCTCACCGCGGGGCACGCGCGCCGGCGGCGGAACGTCCGCCGCTGGGTCGCGTCCGTCGCGGTGGCGGCCGCAGCGGCCGCGATCGTGAGCATCACGGTGGTCCGAGTGGTGGAGTCCGGCGACGGCACTCCGGCAACCGTCGAACGGAGCACGCCTGCGGAGGTGCAGATGGTGAGCACGGACGGCTTGCCTGCGGGCTGGGCCTACGTCACGAACGGGCACGGCGTCGCGGTCGCGGTCGACTACGGCGTGCCGTCGGGGAGGTACACGATCGCCGCACGACCGCACGCAGGCACGACTGTGACGATCGGCACGATGGCCGTGGAGAAGGGTCGCGGCTCGTGGACCGGTGCGAGCCCGGTGGAACTGCGAGCGGGCACCACGATCTCGCTCGTCGACGCGAACGGAACACCGGCGTGTCACGGGACCGTCAAGACGGCTGAGTAGGCTTCCGGTCGACAGTCGTCGATCGGAGGGCAACAGATGCGAACGTTTCGGGTGTTGGTCGTCGCCGCGCTGGCCGTCGGAGGGCTCGCGGTGCTGGCACCGGGAGCGAGCGCGTCCGCTCCGGCTGCGTCGAAGCTCGCGAAGTTCTGCAAGGCGGCTTCGAACATCTCGGGCTCGACCTCCAAGAGCAGCGACTCGGCTGCCGCCAAACAACTGGCGAAGACGACCCGGAAGGCCGCGAGCTTGGCGCCCACGTCGAAGGTCAAGAGCGCGTTGAACACGATGGCCGCGTACTACGACAGCATCGGCAAGGCCGGGAACGATCCGGCGAAGGCCGCCGCGGCGCTGAAGAATGCAGCCAAGTACACGAAGGCGGCTGCGACCTTCACCGGGTACTACATCGCGAACTGCTCGACCGTATCGAGTTGACCCGACGTCACGTTTCGGTCGGGCTCACGTCGTCGAGCGTGCGGGCGACGGTTTCGGGTAGTCGCGGCACCAGCAGTACGGCGGCGATCAGCGTCGCGATCCCGCAGATGGCGATGGCCGGCCCGAGCCCGCCCATCAGGTCGCGCAGTTGGGTCGCGATCACGAGCCCGACGGCCGACCCGGCCACACCGGCCACGAGCAGGAAACCGTTCGACGTGCCGCGTACCTCGGTCGGGAACAGCTCGGCGTCGAGCGTCCCGAGGGCGAGCCCGGCGCAGGCCGCGGCGACGATCGCGATCGTCGGAGCGATCCAGAGCAGCGCGTCCCACTCGCGAGGAAGAACGTCATCTGGAAGCCGGTGGCGACCAGGAGCCCGACGATCGTGACCGGTCGCCGCCCTCGGCTCTCGGCCAGCCGCCCGGCCAGCAGCACGCCGACGAGGCCCGGGAGCCCCAGGGTGATCGCGCGGAACACCGCCACGTCGGAGTTCGAGAAGTCGTGCGCGTGCGTCAGATAGCGGTTGGTGAGCTGTGACGACGGCGCGATGAACACGTTGGTGAGGAACGCGACGAGGCCGAGGAGCACGAAGCGACCGCGGTACACGGGCGCGAACACCTCCCGGAGCCGACCACGGCGCACGGCTTGGTGCGTGAGTGTGGTGTAGCGCCGCGTCTCCTTGAGCTGGCGCGCGATCGGGGGGAGCACGAGGAGCGCGCCCGCACTGATCAGGAACGAGATCCGCCAGCCATAGTCGCCGAGATCGGCGAGCGGGAGGAAGACCACCGACAGCGCGAAGCCCGCTCCCAGCGCGAGCGCGAACATCGCGGTCGCGAAGGCGCGGGCGCCCTCGGGTGCTTCCTCGACGGCGGCGATGCCGGCCACCACGAGACAGGCGTTCACGAACGCACGCGTGAACAGCTGTGCGCCGGTGAACACCTCGAACGTGGGCGCGAGCCCCGCGATCGCGTTGGCAACGCACGCGCCCGCGAGCGCGACCAGGATCAGGCGGCGACGTCCGAAGCGGTCGGCGAGCGCGATCACGACCAGCGAGACCAGCACGCCGACACGGGCGATCGCGAGCGCGAAGCCGAGCGCGGCGTCGGACTTGTGGAAGGTGTCGGTGACGACATCGCCGTTCTGGGTGAGGAGCCCGCCGCAGAAGTTGGCGACGAGTGCCACCACCGCGAGCGCGGCGAGGCGGGCGGCCTGTTCGGCGGTGAACGGCACGGGCGGCACGATGGGCCAGCGGCGCGGAGGTGGCGGAGGATCTCTTCCGTCGACGTGTGCGCGCACGCGGTCGACGAGGTAGCGGAGCTCCGTGCGGGCGGCGAGGTTCGCCTGGAGCCCGACGAACCAGCCGAAGAACGGCACGACGTAGCTTCCGCGTGCCTCGAGGCGTAGCGAGGTGCCGCCGCTCTCCGGCTGCGTGAGCTGTGCCTCGAGGCTCGTCCCCTCGAGGGGAACCGCGGTGAAGGAGCCGGTCAGCCCGCCGTCGCCCGAAGCGTCGAGCCCGGTTTCGGCGGCGAGGACGTCGCGCACGGTGTCGAGTGGTGCGTCGAACGTGACGAGCACCGCGCGCCGCACGTGCGGCATGCTACGGCGTACCCGTCAGGAGCGAACGGCTACGAGCCGGGATCCCGGCTCGTAGTGAGCGACCCATGAACAGGAGAAGAGGACACATGCCGACACTCGCGCCCGGCGACCGCGCCCCTGCGTTCACGCTCACCGACCAGCACGGAAAGAGAGTGAAGCTCTCCGACTTCAAGGGCAAGAAGGTGGTCGTGTACTTCTACCCGAAGGCCGACACGCCCGGGTGCACGACGCAGTCGTGCGCGCTCCGCGACGCCGAGCCCGACCTCAAGAAGCTGAAGGCGAAGGTGATCGGCATCAGCCCCGACGCGCCCGACAAGCAGCTCGAGTTCGACGACAAGTACGGGCTCGGGTTCACGCTCCTCGCCGACACCGAGCACACCGTCGCCGAGAAGTACGGCGTGTGGGGCGAGAAGATGAACTACGGCCGGAAGTACATGGGCATCATCCGCTCCGCGTTCGTCATCGACGAGAACGGCAAGATCGCCGGCGCCTTCTACAAGGTGAGCCCGAAGGACACCGTCCCCAAGGTCACAGCCGCGCTCGACGAGTAGTCACGAGAGATGCGGCGGCAAGCGCAGCGAGCCGCTCGCCAGGAGCGAGTGTCCGCGGCGCAGGTACCCTGCGACGCAGCGAGCGACGAATATTCAGGCGCCGACGGCGTGGAAGCCGCCGTCGACGTGGACCATCTCGCCGGTGGTGGCGGGGAACAAGTCGGAGAGCAGCGCGACGCAGGCCTTGGCGACGGGCTCGGCGTCCTTGCGTGTCCCAGCCGAGCGGCGCGCGCTCGTTCCAGACGTCCTCGAACACCTCGAAGCCGGGGATGCTCTGCGCCGCGATGACTGCGGAGGGACCGGCCGCCACGAGGTTGACCCGGATGCCCTTGGGCCGAGGTCGCGGGCGAGGTAGCGCGCGATCGACTCGAACGCCGCCTTCGCGACGCCCATCCAGTCGTAGACGGGCCACGCCGCGTCGTGTTGTCGAAGTCGAGGCCGACGATCGAGCCCCCGCCCTCCATCAGCGGCAGCGCCGCGACCGCGAGCGCCTTCAAGCGAGTACGCCGAGACCTGCAGCGCGACCGCGACGTCCTCCCACGGCGCGTCGAGGAAGCCGCCGCCGAGGCACGACTCCGGCGCGAACGCGATCGAGTGGACGACGCCGTCGAGCCGCCCGCCGACGTTCGCCGGCGAGCGCGTCGAGGTCGTCCTGGTTGCTCACGTCGAGCTCGACGATCTCGGGCTCGGTCGGGAGCCGGCGCGCGGTCCGCTCGGTGAGGCGCATGACCCGCCCGAACGAGGTCAGCACCACCTCGGCGCCTTGCTCCTGCGCGAGCCGGGCGACCGAGAACGCGATCGACGACTCGTTGAGCACGCCGGTCACGAGGATGCGCTTGCCGTCGAGCAGCATCGGTGGTGTTCCCTTCGACCTAGAGCGGCGTGTTCGAGTGGCGGTGGCGCGGCTGGCTGCTCGCGCTTGGTCGACAAGCGCTCGAGCGCGGCCGCGAGCGCGCGCCGCGTGTCGGTGCTGCGATCACGTCGTCGACGTAGCCCCGCTCCGCCGCGACGTACGGGTTGGCGAACCGGTCCTCGTACTCGGTCGCGAGCGCCCGTTCCTCCTCGGCCCGGCGTTCGGCGTCGTCGATCGCGGTGAGCGTCCGGCGGTGGAGGATCTGCACCGCGGGGCGCGCCCATCACCGCGATCTCGGCGGTCGGCCACGCGACGCACCAGTCGTTGCCGAGGCCCTTCGAGTCCATCACGATGTACGCGCCGCCGTACGCCTTGCGCAGCACGACGCACAGAGCGGGGCACGGTGGCCGCGGCGTACGCGTGCACGCAGCTCGGCGCCGTGGCGGATCATCCCGCGCCACTCGAGGTCGCGGCCGGGCTCGAAGCCGCGGGTGTCGACGAAGGTGAGCACGGGATGTTGAAGCAGTCGCACCACTGCACGAACCGAGCGGCCTTCTGCGAGGCGTCGATGTCGAGCGTGCCGGCGTTGTGCATGGGCTGGTTGGCGACGATGCCGACCGGGCGCCCGTCGAGGCGCGCGAGCCCGGTGACCATGTTCGGCGCGTACGACGGTCGCAGCTCGAGGAACGAGTCGCGCGTCGAGCACGTCGCTGACGACACGTGCGCACGTCGTAGGACGCGGTCGCGCGCGCCGGGACAGCCTGCGCGGCGCCCGCGCAGTCGCGGTCGACCGGGTCGTCGTGGTAGCACGAACGGTGGGTCGTCGAGGTGGTTCGACGGCAGGTAGGAGAGCAGCGCCGACGCCGCCACCAGCGCCTCGTCCTCGTCGTGCACGACGAACGTGGCGACGCCGCTGCGCGTTCGTGCACCGCGCGCCGCCGAGCCGGTCACGGTCGATCGGGACCCCGGTGAACGCGACCACGACGTCGGGACCGGTGACGTACGCGAACGCGTCGCCGTCATGACCACGTGGTCGACGATGCCCGAGCAGCAGCGCCGGTCCCGAGACCGCGGGTCCGACGAGCAGGAGCACGGTCGGGACGACGCCCGACGCGTCGGCCAGCGCCTGCGCCACCCGTCCCCACGCGTGCAGCGACGCGACGCCCTCGGCGACGTCGGCGCCCGAGCTCGCGATCGCGCCCGACGACGGGGATGCCGAGCTCGATCGCGAGGCGCACCGCCGCTCGACGGTCTGGCCTTCGGGCGTGCCGATCGCGCCGCGGTGCTTGCCGCCGTCGAGGCTGAACCAGCTGACCGGTCCGGCCGTCGATCTCGCGGAGAGCGGCGGCGACGGCGTCGCTCCGGTGCCCGAAGACCGGCGTCGGCGTGCCGAGCTCGGTCACTCGCCGAGGTTCGGATCCGGAGGCGCGAGGATCAGCGTGGCGTTGTGGCCGCCGAACCCGAACGAGTTCGACAGCACGGGCGCGCGCCCGATCGGAGCGAGGCTCGCCGTGCACGACGTCGAGGGCGATGTCGTCGCCGATCTGTCTGGAGGTTGGCGGTCGGCGGGACGACGCCGTCGCGGAGCGAGAGCAGCGCGATGACCGCCTCGGCCGCGCCCGCGGCCGCCGATCATGTGGCCGGTGACGCCCTTGGTCGACGTGACCGGCGGCGCGGCGTCGCCGAACACCTTGCGGATCGCCTCGGCCTCGGCGGCGTCGTTGAGCGGGGTCGACGTGCCGTGCGCGTTCACGTGACCGATCGCGGCGGACGTCGAGGCCGGCGTCGTCGAGCGCGAGCTGCATGCACGCGGCGGCGCCGCGCCACCGGGCGACGGCGCGGTGATGTGGTACGCGTCGGCGTTGCGGCCGTAGCCGGCGACCTCGCCGTAGATGCGGCGCCCCGCGCGCCAGTGCGCGCTCGAGCGGCTCGAGGATCACAGAACGCCGCGCCCTCGGCCATCACGAAGCCGTCGCGGTCGGCGTCGAACGGGCGCGACGCGTGAGCGCGGGTCGTCGTTGCGCGTGCTGAGCGCGCCCATGCGGGCGAACGCGGAGACCGTGAGCGGCGTGACCGCGGCCTCGGTGCCGCCGGCGACCACGACGTCGGCGCGTGCCGTCGCGGATGAGTGCGGGCGCCCTCGCCGATCGCGTTGGCGCCGGCCGCGCACGCGGTCGCGATGCAGAGGTTGGGGCCGGTCCAGCCGAAGTGGATCGAGATCACGCCGGCGGTCGCGTTCGGCATCATCATCGGGACGAAGAACGGGCTCACGCGGCTCGCGCCCTGCTCGAGGAACGTCTGCTCGTTGATCTCCAGCGTCTCGAGCCCGCCGACGCCGGTGGCGGCGATCACCGCGCACGCGGCTCGGGTCGGCGCCGAGCTCGCCGGCGTCGGCGAGCGCGTCGGCGGCGGCGCGCGAAGCCGAGCTGCGTGACGCGGTCCTGGCGGCGCAGCCTCCTTCGGCCCGAAGTACGACGCGGGTCGAAGTCGCGGACCTCGCACGCGAACCGCACCGGCAGCGCCGACGGCGTCGAAGCGCTCGATGCGCGTCGCGGCTCTGCCCTCGACCGCCGCGACCACCGTCGCCCAGAAGCCCGGTCGAGGTCGGTGCCGGCCGGCGTCTTCACGCCCATGCCGGTGACGACGACCCGAGGGCGCCCGCGAGCGTCGAGGAAGGCCGGGTCGCTCATGCCTTGGCGGCGACCTTGGCCAGCACGAGGTCGACGGCCTGGCCGACCGTCGCGACGTCCTCGAGGTCCTCCTCGGGCACCGAGATGTCGAACCGCTCCTCGAGCCCCATCACGAGCTCGACGAGGTCGAGGCTGTCGGCGTCGAGGTCTTCCTTGAAGCGGGCGGTCTCGACGACCGCGTCGGGCTCGACGCTCAGCACCTCGACGGCGACCTCTCGCAGGGCGGAGAGTGCCTCGTCACGTTCCATTGTTCCTCCTGTTCGGACTCGGCCGATTGGGACTCGGCCGATTGGACTCTTGGTCGGTTGCGGTTCATGGCGGTTCGCGGCTTGGGTGGCATGCGGTCAGTGGCCCATGCCGAGTCCGCCGTCGACGGGGACGAGCGCGCCGGTGACGTAGCCGGCGGCGTCGGAGCACAGGAAGGCGACGACGGCGCCCACCTCCTCGGGGGTGCCGAGGCGGCCGAGCGGCACGGTCGTGCTCGGCCCACGCTGCGCCAGTCGTCCGGGCAGGCCGTCGGTCATCGCCGTCACGATAGGCCCGGGGGCGACGACGTTGCAGGTGATGCCCCGCGGGGCCGAGCTCCCGGGCGACCGCGCGGGTGAGGCCGAGCGAGGCCGGCCTTGGCGGCGGCGTAGTTGGCCTGGCCCGGCCTGGCCGGTCTGGCCGCTGACCGACGAGACGTTGACGATCCGCCCGAAGCGGCCGCGCATCATCTTCGGGGTCGCCCGCCGGATCGTGTGGAACGCGCCGGTGAGGTTCGTCTGGAGCACCGAGTCCCACTGCTCGTCGGTCATGCGCGCGACGAGGCCGTCGGCGGTGATGCCGGCGTTGTTCACGAGCAGCTCGACGGGCCCGAGCGTCTCCTCGATCTCGCTGAACGCGGCGGTCGACGGAGGTCGGCGTCGGCGACGTCGGCCTGGACCGCGAGCGCCTCGGCCCCCGCGGCTTCGACCGCCGACTGGGTCTCCTTGGCGCCGTCGTCGTCGGAGGAGTAGCAGAACGCGACGCGGTGGCCGGCGTCCGCGAGCGCGACCGCGGTCGCGCGGCCGATGCCGCGTGAGCCGCCGGTGACGAACGCGGCTCGCGCCGATGTCACGCACGCGGCCCCAGCGGAGCACGCGCGCTGCCCCACGTCATGCCCGGCGCCGAAGCCGGAGAGCAGCACGAGGTCGCCGTCGCTGAGGCGGCCGTCGTCGGCGGCCTCGGCGAGCGCGAGCGGGATCGACGCCGCGGTCGTGTTGCCGTAGCGGTCGATGTTCACGAGCGTGCGCTCCGGTGGGATCCCGAGCCGGCTGCCGGCCGCCTCGATGATGCGGAGGTTGGCCTGGTGCGGCACGAACCAGGCGACGTCGGCGACGGAGAGCCCGGCCCGGTCGAGCGTGGTCGTCGCCGAGTCGACGACGATGCGCACCGCGCGCCGGAACACCTCCGGCCCGCCATCTTGAGGTAGTGGTCGCCGTTCGCGACCGTCTCGGCGGTCGTCGGGCCGCCGGCTGCCGCCGGCGGGGATCTCGAGCAGCCCGGCGGCCGAGCCGTCGCAGCCGAGGTCCCAGGCGAGCAGCCCGGGTCCGTCGTCGGGCGACGGCGCTCGAGCACGAATGCGGCCGCGCCGTCGCCGAAGAGGATGCACGTGCCGCGGTCGTGCGGGTCGATGAGCGCGAGAGCGTCTCGGCGCCGACGACGAGCACGTGGTCGAGATTGCCGGCGGTGAGCATGCGACGCGCCGACGACGAGCTCGTAGACGAACCCCGCGCACCCGGCGTTGAGGTCGAACGACCCGCAGCGCAGGCCGAGCCCGTCGCCGACGAACGCGCCGGTGTGGGGGATGGGCTGCTCGGGCGTCGCGGTCGCGACGATCAGGAGGTCGATCGCGTCGGGGGTGAGCCCGGCGTGCTTGATCGCGGCGGCGCCGGCTTCGATCGCGAGGCTCGCGGTCGTCTCGCCGGTGCCGGCGATGCGCCGCTCGCGGATGCCGGTGCGCTCGACGATCCACTCGTCGGTGGTGTCGACGCGTTGTTCGAGGTCGGCGTTGGTGAGCCGCTGCTCGGGGAGGGCGGTGCCCCACCCGGCGATGGCAGGCGCGCATGCTCAGGCGACGCGCAGCCAGGCGATCGGCTGGCCCTCGCGGAGCCGTTCGCCGGGGTGGACGAGCATGCCGACGAGTCTGCCGCGGAACGGGCTGCAGACGGGCGTCGACGTGCCCGGGCCGTCGACGATGGCCGACGGTCTGGCCCTCGTCGACGCAGCGCGCCCGCGTCGACGTCGTCGAGCGGCCGGAACACGCCGACCGACGGGGCGATGATCATGCGCTCGGGGACGAGGAGCCCTTCGCCGTGGGTCAACGAGAGCTTCCATGGGCTACCCGACCTCCATCGTTGTGGGGATGTCGTCGGGAGTCGCGACGTTGCGGACGGTCACGTCGGGCGCGCCCCGCTTGGCGAGCGCCGCGAGCATCGAGCCGTGCCCGACCTCGAGGAACGTGGTCGGCGCCGAGCGCGACGAGCGTCTCCATCGTCGAGCGCCAGCGCACCGGCACGGTGACGTGCTCGGCGAGTCGGTCGCGCCAGCCGTCGGCGTCGGCGTAGGCCACTGCGTCGTGGTTCGAGACGACCGGCGCGGACGGCGGTGCGAAGCGCGATCGCGGCGAGCTCGAGCGCGAGCGCGTCGGCCGCGTCGCGCATGAGCGGCGTGTGGAACGCGCCGCCGACGTTGAGCGGCGTCACGCGCTTCACGCCGAGCTCCTTGGCGCGGGCCGACGCCGCGTCGACGCCGTCGGGGGTCCCGGCGATCACGACCTGGCCCGGCGCGTTGTCGTTCGCGACCCAGCAGGCGTCGGGTGCGGCGGTGCACGCGTCGTCGGCCTGCTCGGGCGTCGCGCCGAGCAGCGCGGCCATGCGGCCGGGGTGGGCGTCGGCGGCGGCCTGCGTGAGCTCGGCGCGGCGGGCCGCGAAGCGCACGCCGTCGTCGAGGGGGAGCGCGCCCGCGGCGATGCAGCGCGGTGACCTGCCCGAGCGAGTGGCCGGCGAACGCGACCGGCGCGTCGGGAAGCGGTCGCAGCGCGTCCCACGCGACGAGCGAGGTGAGCAGCACCGCGAGCTGCGCCTCGCGGGTGCGGGCGAGGGCCTCGGCGGCGGCGTCGAGGACGAGGTGGCGCGAGCGGCTCGCCGAGCGCGGCCTCGGCGCGCTCGACGACCGACCACGCGGGATGGTCGCGCCACGGCGATGCCCATGCCGGGTTCCTGGGTCCCCTGGCCGGGGAAGACGACCGCGACGCCCACTCGTGTTCACCGCCTCGGGGTTGAGACGAGTTCCGACCGCTCCGCGCGTGCACGTGGTTACATCGACGGCGCGCCACGCGTGCGTGAGAGTGTGGACCATTACCGGGAAGTAACGTCGATTACCCGTTGGTAACCGCGACGATCTCGCGTCGTACGCGAAGCAGGGACGATCGACATGCCGCTGCCCGACTCCGACGCCTCGTCGCGCTGCTGCCGCACCGACCGCCGTTCCGGTTCGTCGACGCCGTCGACGCAGGTCGAGCCCGCGACGTACATCGAGGCGCGGTACCGGGTCACCGGCGACGAGGCGTTCCTCGCCGGGCACTTCCCGGGAAACCCGGTGTTCCCCGGCGTGATCCAGCTCGAGGCGCTCGCGCAGGCGGGCGCGATCGCGCTGCTCGGCGACGAGCGCTACGCGGGCAAGCTCCCGCTGTTCGGCGGCGTCGAGAAGGTGCGGTTCCGCCGGCTCGTCCGGCCCGGCGACGAGCTCGTGCTCGTCGTCGAGATCGAGCGCCTCAGCGCCCGCGGCGGCTGGGGCGCAGGCGACGCGCCACCGTCGACGGCGAGACGCCTGCGAGGCCCGGATGTTCTTTGCAGTCGTGGAGCGCCCCGCGGCTTGATCGGAGAGTCGGGAATTCTCAGTCGTCGAGGTCGCGGAGCTCGGCGAAGTCTGCCGATTCCGGCTCGTCGCCTTCTCGATCACCGGCCCGCTGGTCCGCGCCGGTGAGATCGGTGACGTGCGCGGTGGGCATCTCGCCCGTCTCCTCCTCGGGGTTGGGACGGTGGAGGAGCAGCCGCGTCCTCGACGTCGCGATCGAGGGGTGGTTCCTCACGGACGCGCCGCCACGGAGCGACGACGATGAGCACCAGGATCAGCACCGACGCAACCGCGATGACCACGAGCACCGTGGTGGTGAACTCGAGCGCGAGCAGGGCCGCCATCCCCGCATTATCGCCGCTGCACGCAGCCGGCGACAGCATTCGGCGCGCGTCTCCGGGTCTGCCGGACCCCTAACGTCGGGCATTCCGATCCGAACCGGTGGGCGGCGACCAGGTAGGTGGTGGAGACGAAGCGACGACTGGCACTCGCCCTCGTGACCACCGTCACGTGCCTCCTCGTGCCCATCCCGCACGCCGGGGCGGCGACACTCCCGGATCGGTGGTGTGGCACCGACGAGGCAGCGATCGATCGTCCCGATGTCGTTGCGCCCAAGCAGATCCACGTGATCTATGCCTACCCCACCGACGCCACCGATCGCTTCGGGGACGTGGCGCGGTTGATCGTCCGCGACCTGGCCGGTGTGGACACATGGTGGCAGTTGCAGGATCCCGCCCGTACGCCGCGCTTCGACTTCGCCGACTTCCCCGGCTGCGGCCCGGGCTTCGGCGCGCTCGATCTGTCGAGCGTCGCGCTCCCTCAGGACAGCGGCGCGCTCGACGTGGAGGATGGAGGCGACCTTCGCCGACTCGGTGGGCGACGACTTCGCGGCAGCCGGCTTCACCGATGTCACGAAGAAGTACCTCGTGTTCTACGACGGCCCTGCGCCCGACGGTGTCTGCGGTCGGTCGCAGTCCAACCCGGCAATCGGCGGGCCGCGCTTCGTGTCGTTCGTGTTCCTGCAGGGTGGTGCGGGATGCGTGGTCGGTGGGTACGGGAGCGGTGACGGGTGGCCTGCGCGCGCCGCTGCGCACGAGCTCATCCACGGGCTGAACGACGTGTTCACGGCTGGTGGCGCACCGAACGCGTGCGAGGACCACGCGCATGTGTGCGACAGCCCCGCGGACGTGCTCTCCACCGGCTCGATCCACCCGTCACCGCGGCTGTCGGACGCGATCCTCGACGTGGGGAACGACGACTACTACAACCATCCCGGCTCGTGGTGGGACGTGCGGAATTCGCCCTGGCTCGCGCACCTCGAGAGCCCGCCTGGTGTGCTCTCCGTGATCGTTGCAGGACCCGGGGGCAAGGTCGCGATCGCTCCGTTCGGGCACGTGTGCCCGGACGAGTGCGCTCAGCGCTACGACGGCGGAACTCCGGTGCGGCTCACGGTGGTCGTGCGAGCCGGCTATCGGCTCCTCGTGTGGGGCGGAGCGTGCGCCGGCAGCGGCGACTCGTGCGCCACGGTCGTGGACGGGAACACGACGGTCACCGCCACGTTCGGCCCTGCCGTGAGGCTCGCGGTGTCGACCCACGGACCGGGGAGGATCTCTGCGTCGGACGGCGGGCTGTGTGGGAGGAGGGAGTGTTCGTGGGACCTGATTCCCGGCTCGCAAGTACGGGTCGTGGCGGCTCCACAGCCGGGTGCGCGCTTCGCCGGTTGGCGCGGCCTCTGCGCCGGTCGGAAGGTCACCTGCACGCTCGCGGTCGCGCTCGGTGCGCAGCGTCCGGCGATCACCGCCGTGTTCCGCGCCGGGCGGCCCTCGAACGGGCGGAACGAAGCCCGAGGCCGCGAGCCCTAAGGTCGCGCCAGTGAAGCGACGCGTGCTGATCCGGCGGGTGGTGTCGGTTCTCCTGCTCACCGTTGTGGTCACCGGCATCGCCTGGGCCGGGCTGTCGGCGGAGGTGTTCGGGGGCTTCCAGCGTCGCGCGACCGACGCCCTCTTCCCGGGTGCCCCTACGGACAAGCGCATCGTGGTGGTCGGGATCGACCGCAAGGCGATCAACGCGTTCGACGACCCGCTGCCCTGGCCACGTGGGCGAATGGCCGACCTCACGAACCGGCTGTCGCAGGCGGGTGCGGCGGTCATCGTGTTCGACCTGGTGTTCTCGCAGCAGTCGGACAGCGCTGCCGACGACGAGGCCTTCGCGGCGGCCGTGGAGAAGGCGGGCAACGTGGTCTTCGGGGAGGGTGTGACCAAGGCGGTCGCGGGTACGAACGGTCGTCCGCCGCTCGCGCTCCAGGGCACGAGCGTGTATCCGCCGTTCGCGAACACCGCCGCCGGGATCGGGCACGTGCAGGTGAACCAGGATCCCGCCGACGGGGTGGTGCGGAGCATTTCACTCGTCTTCGACACGAAGGGGGGCGCGTTCCTCCCCGCGTTGTCGCTTGCTGCGGTCATGAAGCTCCGCGGAGTGACCGCACCGGTGATCGTTCGACCCGACGGCGTCGTTGCCGGGGACCGTTTCATCCCTACGGGATCCCAGACGTCGATGGTGCTCAACTTCTCGGCGAAGCTCTCCGATCCGTCGAGCGCGATCTCCGCGCTCGACGTGCTCGACGGGACGTTCGATCCGAGTCGGGTCGCCGGGAAGATCGTGTTCATCGGCGCGACCGACCCACTGTCGGGTGACGTGCGGCTCGCGCCGACGAACAAGTCGTCGCGACTCCCGGGCGTGTTCCTGCACGCCAACGCGGCCAACACCATGCTCACCGGCACGTATCTCCAAGAAACGGGCACCACCACGACGTTGATGTGGGTGGCGCTCCTCACGCTGCTCGTCGGGCTGCTCGTGCTGATGCTGCCGTTGTGGCTCTCGCCGGTGATCACACTCCTGCTGGCTGTTGGTTACCTCGTCCTCGTCGTCGCGCGCTTCGACGCGGGCAGCATCAACAACATCATCTACCCGCTCGTTGCCGTTGCGGTCGCGTTCCTCGGTGCCGTCGTCCTTCGGTACTTCGGTGAGACGCGGCAACGGCGTCGCGTGACGGCGCTGTTCTCGCAGTATGTGCCCGAGACCGTCGCGCAGCGACTCGTCGACGAGGATCGTGCGGAGACCGCGGCCGGCGGCCAGCGGCTCGACATGACGGTGTTGTTCTGCGACCTCAGAGGGTTCACCGCACTGTCCGAGAGCTTGTCTCCTGCGACTGTCCGCGTGATGCTCGACCACTACTACGACCGCGTCACAGAGCTCGTCCTGGCGATGCGCGGCACGTTGATGAAGTACGTGGGCGACGAGGTGTTCGCGGTCTGGGGCGCACCCATCCCGGCCAGTGACCATCCGGCGCAGGCACTCGCGTGCGCGATCGCGATCCAGGAGCTCACGCCCCAGCTCAATCGTGAGCTGGTCGAGCGGGGTGCTCCGGAGGTCTCGTTCGGAATCGGCCTCAACACCGGCGAGGCCGTCGCCGCCCACTTCGGTGGCCGCCGACGTCGCCAGTACGACGTGGTCGGCGACACCGTGAACGTGGGCGCTCGTCTGTGCTCCACCGCCGGGCGGGGCGAGATCATCCTCTCGGACCAGGTGCTGAGCCGGGTGCCGTCGCCCCCGCCGGTCGAGCCTGTGGGGCCGGTGGAGCTGAAGGGCGTGAGCCGGGAGTTGCGACTGTGGCGAGTTGTTACTTCTGACTCAGGTACCTTGGCCCAATCGGCCGACACCATGGCAGGACGCGACGCCGCGACGATGCGGGGGATTCGGCCAGTGGAGCAGCCAGTGAGCGAACCGGTGAGGCAGTCGGGGAACCGGGGGAAGCACGGGTCGGTGCGGGGGAAGCAGGCGCGTAGGACCGTGCTCTGCCTCTTCGGCGTCTCCCTGTGCCTGCTGGCGTTCGCTTCGCCGGCGCTCGCCGCGAAGCCCGCGAAACCCAAGAAGCCCAAGCACGCCACCTCCACCGCGAGGCCGGTGCTGGCGACCCTCACGATCCGGACGCCGAACGTGGAGGTCAAGGCGAAGGGCAAGTCGTCGTACGGCGCCGGGAAGAACGGCCAACCGCTCCGCCAGGGCGACGCGCTCCGCACCGATACCGCCGGGCTGGCCGAGATCGATTACACCGACGGCTCCTACACCCGCCTCGGCCCGAGCACCGAGTTCTCGATCTCCAAGCTCACCAACAGGCGAGGAGGGCGCCAGACGCAAGGATCGTTGTCGATCGGTTCCACGTTCAACCGGGCCGCGAAGGTTTCCGAGACGGGTGCGTTCCAGATCAAGGCAGGTGGCGCGACGGCCGCCGTCGAGGGCACGGTCTTCGCCGTGATCTGCACGCAACCGGGAACGCAGCTCTCGTGTCAGTTCATCGACATCAAGGACCTGATCACCGTGCAGCTGGGGAATGCCCCTCCGGTGCAACTCGTCTCGGCCACGAGCGTCACGCTCGACCAAGGCCAGTTCGGCGAGGTGAAGCAGCTCACCTACGACGATCTCGTCGGCAACCTGTTCATCGCGGGCAACCTCTTCCTCGACGACCTGCTGAAGGTCGGGGGCTTCTCCGAGTTGCCGCCCCCGCCCCCGCCACCTCCGAACCCGGAGCCGCAGACCGTGCCGGTCCCGCCGCCGCCCTCCCCACCACCGCCGGAGCCCGTCGTGCAGGCGGGCGCGATCCAGGTATCGCAGTACCCCCCGAATGGTGAGCTCACCGTCGACGACCCCAATATCGAGGTGGGCGGCGAGGAGTCCTTCCGCGGATCGGGTTGTCGGCCGATCGAGACGGTTTCCGTGCTCTTCGACGGTGTCCAGGTCGGCACGCTGCCCACCGACAGCACCGGCAGCTTTGCGGGAACGATCACGATCCCGCGGGGGACCGCTCCCGGCCGGCACCTGCTGACCGTGCGCGGATCGTCGTGTGAGCTCAATGCGGTCGTCAACGTGCTCGGCGCGGCCACCCTCGCTTTCACCGGCGCATCCAGCCATACGACCACGTACGTGCTCTTCGGCGCGGCGGCGGTCGTCGTGGGGACCGCGTTCGTGTACGGCTCGCGGCGCCGCCACTCGGCTTCGATGCGCCGGGGGAGCGCGACGCCCGTCGGGATGGGCCGCGGCCCACGATGAGCGACACCGTCGACCTCGAGCAGCGCATCGCGCTCCTGCGCCGCGTCTGGCTCTTCTCGGCCTGCGACGACGACGAGATCGAGCGGATCGCGGCGATGGCCGAGCCGCGAGACGTCGAGGCCGGCACCGAGGTCGCGCACGAGGGTGACCCGGGACTCGAGTTCTTCGTGGTGGTCGCCGGCGACGCGATCGCGACGGTGGACGGCGACGAGGTCGGCCGGATCGCCCCCGGCGGGTTCTTCGGCGAGATGGCCCTGCTCGACGGCGGGGAGCGTGTGGCCACGGTCACCGCGGCGAGCGCGCTGAGCTTGCTCGTGCTCGGACGCCACGAGTTCAACGAGATGCTCGAGATCGCCATGCCCCAGGTTGCGCCGAAGTTGCTCGCCGTCGTCGGCGCGCGGCTGCGGACGATCGAGCGTCACGCGGGCGTGGAGTCGACCCTCGGCCTGTAACGACACCAGCCGTGACGGTCTTGCGACCGGGGCGACTCGAGAACCGTACGCAGGGGGGCGCGCACTCCCCGGAGTCGCCCCGGCGCAATCACGGCCCCCGCACCACGGAACCGCCAGAGAAGATCGGGCGGGGACGAGATCGGTCGAATGCCGGTGAGCAACGACCATGGTACTCGCCAACAATCACGGGGAGCAACTATGCTGACGGGTCATGGCGATGCCGGTCGAGGCGCCTGAAGATCTCGCCCGCCGCGCTGACTGTCACCCTCTTCGGCGTGGTGCAACGCATGAAGCAGGACACGGCGCGCCGAGCGGCCGAGTGGGACATGTCGATCGCGCAGGTACGGGCGCTGTACGCGCTGCGCGAACCGTTGTCGATGCGTGAGCTCGCCGAGCGGCTCTACCTCGACCCCTCGAATCTCACCGCGCTCGTCGACCGCCTGGAAGCCCTCGGCCTCGTCGAGCGTCGGGCCGACGCCGACGACCGTCGCGTGAAGCGCCTGGTCATCACCACGAAGGGCGTGCACCTGAGCGAACAGATCATCGACGCGGTCTTTGCGGAGGGCACGGTGTTCGACCAGCTCGAAGTCGACGAGCAGCGGCAGCTCCTCGCTCTGCTCGGCCGCATCGTCGAGTCTTCCGCGCCGTAGCGGTACTCACAGCGCACGACCTCGCGCGGTACGAGCAGACCGTCGCGCCGCTCGACCCCGCGCTCCGCGCCCGGTTGGGGAACGGCTCAGCTTCGTCGTTGCGTCGGCGGCTCGGCCGCTTCGTGCGCCGCGGCTCTGAAGTGTTCGAGAGCGCCGCGGGTGATCTCGAGATCCTCCTCGAGGCTCAGGAGCGGGATCACTTGCCATTCGGCTTGCGTGAACGTGGGTAAGGAGCTGATCGTCGTGTGGAGCTCCGCGTTCGACGCGACGTCGACGCGGAAGCACATTCCCATCCGGCCGCTGAAGATTCCCGCGCCGTCGACGACGCCCTGCTGCTGCAGCTCGAGAAGTCGTGCGAGCGTTGCCGCACCCGCTTCGAGCGTGGCAACCGTTGCAGGGGCCGGTGTTCCCTTCACTTCCGCGATCACCAAGTACAGCATCGTGCCCGGAGTGGGATTCGAACCCACACGCCCCGAAGGACAAGCGGTTTTGAGCCGCTCGCGTCAGCCAATTGCGCCACCCGGGCTCGTTCTCGACCTTACCCGAGTGGCCTGGCGGTCTCCTCGGCGCAGAGTCCGAGCAGCAGCGGGAACCCGTCGACCACCGCGACCACCGGTGTGTCGACGACCGCGGGCATATCGATGCCCTCGTGAAGGCCCGAAGGTCCGCCGCCCGACGAAGTGTCGGGGTGTCGTCGTAGACTCGCGGCCTATGGCGCAGTCGATCCTGCAACGGCGCCTCGTCGACGTGAGCGACCGGCTCAAGCGCCTCCGCGCCGAGCTCGGCGTCACCGAGGAGCAGCTCGTGTTCCTCGAGGACGAGGCCGAGGACGCCCGCCTGCGCGCGCTCGTCGCCGAGACGCCGCTCGCCGACGTCGAGGCCCGCGACGCCCGCCGCCACGCCGACGCGCTCGCCGCGCCACCGCGACGCCTTGCGCCGTCGATCGCCGAGCTCGAACGCGAGCAGGACGCGCTGCTCGACCGCATGTCGGCCGAGCTGTCGGCGCGCTGACGGCAACCGAGTCCGGGTGCCGTCGCCGGCCGCTCGGCCCACGCGCGTCGTGATCGCCGAGGACGAGGCGATCATCCGCCTCGACCTACGGAGCTCCTCGAGGAAGAGGGCTACGAGGTCGTCGGGCGAGACCGGGCCGCGGCGACGAGGCCATCGAGCTCGTCCGCGAGCTCGGCCCGACCTCGTGATCCTCGACATCAAGATGCCGGGCCTCGACGGGCTCTCCGCGGCGCGCCACATCGCCGGCGAGCGCCTCGCCGCCGTCCTGATCCTCACCGCGTTCTCGCAGCGCGACCTCGTCGAGCAGGCACGCGACGCCGGCGCGCTCGCCTACCTCGTCAAGCCGTTCCAGAAGAGCGACCTGATGCCGGCGATCGAGATCGCGCTCGGCCGGCATCGCGGAGCTCGCCGCGCTCGAGCACGAGGTCGACGACCTCGCACGGCCGGCTCGAGGCCCGCAAGATCATCGACCGCGCGAAGGGCCGGCTCATGGACGAGCACGGCTTGGCCGAGCAGCAGGCGTGGCGCTTCCTCCAGACAGCAGGCGATGAGCGAACCGGGTGCAAGGTCGGCGAGATCGCCCGGCGCGTCGTCGACGGCGAGCTCTGCGCCCTGAAGGGGTCGTACGCCCGGCGTACGCTGCGCACATGGCCAGAAGCTGTCGGAAGACCCGCCGAAGCTGCTCCTGCTCGACGGTCACTCGCTGGCGTTCCGGGCCTTCTACGCGCTCCCGACCGACCTCGCGCACGCCGAACGGCACCGTCACGAACGCGGTGTACGGCTTCACGTCGATGCTCACGAAGGTGCTCGCCGACGAGCAGCCCGACTACATCGCGGTCGCGTTCGACGCGCCGGGTCGCACGTTCCGCGACGACATGGACGCCGAGTACAAGGCGGGCCGCAAGGAGACGCCCGACTCTTCCGCCGCAGATGCCGCTCATCCGCGAGGTGCTCGACGCGCTCGAGATCCCGGTGCTCGAGGTCGAGGGCGTCGAGGCCGACGACGTGATCGCCACGCTTGGCGACGCAGCGGCGGCCGAGCGGGAGTCGACGTCGTCGTCGTCACCGGCGACCGCGACGCGTACCAGCTCGTGCGACGACCCGCACCTCAAGGTGCTCTACAACAAGCGCGGCGTGTCCGACTACGCGCTCTACGACGAGGCCGGGATCGTCGAGCGCACGGCGGTGTCACGCCGGCGCAGTACCCCGAGTACGCGGCGCTGCGCGGCGACACCGAGCGACAACCTGCCCGGCGTCCCGGGGATCGGCGAGAAGACCGCCGCGAAGCTCGTCACCACCTACGGCGACCTCGAGGGCATCTTCGAGCACCTCGACGAGCTCCCGCCGAAGCAGCGCCAGAACCTCGGCGAGATGCGCGCGACCGGGTGTTCCTGAACCGCGAGATGTCGCTGCTGCGTCGCGACGTGCGACTCGGCGTCGACGCTCGCCGAGCTGCGGCAGGGCGCGTTCGATCGCGAGCAGGTGCGCGTCCTGTTCGACCAGCTCGCGTTCCGCACGTTGCTGCCGCGCATGCTGGAGGCCGTCGGCGAGACCGCCGCCGCGGTGGAGGCCGAGGCCGAGACGCTCGACGTCGAGGTCGAGGTGCTCCGCGACGCCGCGGCCGCGGTGTCGCGGTTCCAGGAGCTCGCGGCGAGCGGCGAGCCGCTACGCGCTCGAGCCGCGGTGGGAAGGCGCGCCCGGTCGCGAGCGCGTTGCGTGCGCTCGCGCGTCGCGCGACGCCGACGGCGCGTCGCGTACGTCGACGGCGAGCTCCTCGCCGACCCGTCGGTCGCGCGAGTCGCTCGCCCACCTCGTGGCGCCGGGTGGCCCGCCGCTCGTCGCGCACCGCGCCAAGGAGCTGATGCACGGGCTCGACGTCGACGTGCGCTCGCTCGACCACGACACCGCGGTCATGGCGTACCTGCTCGACCCGGCCGAGGGGAAGTACCTCCTCGAGGACCTCGCGCTGCGGTACCTGTCGCTCGAGATCCGCTCGCCCGACGTCGAGGCGGGCACCCTCGACCTCGACGGCGACGTGGGGACGGAGCAAACGGGGCGTCGCGCGGTGGTCGTGCTGCGGCTCGCCGACGCACTCGCGGCCGCGCTCGACGCGCGCGAGCTCACCGATCTGTACGAGCGCTTCGAGCGTCCGCTCGTGCGTGTGCTCGCCAAGATGGAGACGGCGGGCATCCGCGTCGACCGTGAGTTCCTCGACGAGCTCCGAGCCGAGCTCGCGCAGCAGTGCGACGTGCTGGTACGACGCATCTACGCGCACGCGGGGGAGGAGTTCAACGTGAACTCCACGCCGCAGCTCCGCACGGTGCTCTTCGAGAAGCTCGGCCTCGTCCCGGTGAAGAAGACCAAGACCGGGCCGTCGACCGACGCCGACTCGCTGCAGAAGATGGCCGACGAGCACCCGATCGTCGAAGACCTCCTCCGGTACCGGGAGGTCGAGAAGCTGCGCAGCACCTATGCCGACGCGCTGCCGCCGCTCATCCGCGCCGACGGTCGAATCCACGCGACGTTCAAGCAGACCGACACCACGACCGGTCGCATCTCGAGCGAGGCGCCGAACCTGCAGAACGTGCCGGTGCGCACCGCCGGACGGGCGGGAGTTGCGGCGAGCGTTCATCGCCGACGACGGCTGGGGCCTGCTCACCGCCGACTACTCGCAGATCGAGCTGCGGGTGCTCGCGCACCTGGCCGAGGATCCCGGGCTGATCGACGCGTTCGAGCGCGGTGTCGACGTGCACACCGCGACCGCGGCGAAGGTGTTCCACGTGGCCGAGTCGAAGGTCGACGCCGAGCAGCGCCGCTTCGCCAAGGTCGTCAACTACGGGCTCGCGTACGGCATGGAGGCCTACGGGCTCGGCCAGCGCCTCGGCATCCCGACCGACGAGGCCGCGAGATCCTCGACGCTACTTCGCGAGCTTTCCCGAACGTCGAAGAGCTACATGGAGGAGACGGTCGCGGGAGGCGCAGCAGCGGGGCTACACGACCACGATCTTCGGTCGCCGGCGGCAGATCGCCGAGCTGTCGTCCGACAACTTCCGCATCCGCCAGATGGGGGAGCGCATGGCGCAGAACGCGCCGGTGCAGGGATCGGCGGCCGACATCTTCAAGCTCGCCATGATCGAGCTCGACCGCGCGCTCGAGGACGGCGGGTTCGACACGCGCAGATGCTCCTCACCGTGCACGACGAGCTGGTGCTCGAGGTGCCGCTCGACGAGCGCGACGTCACCGAGTCGATCGTGCGGGAGGTGATGGAGAACGTCACCGAGCTGCGCGTCCCGCTCGTCGTCGACATCGGCTTCGGCCCCACCTGGGCCGAAGCGAAGTGAACGCCCGGCCACTCCTCGTCCCGGCGTCAGACTCCGAGGACAAAAGGGCGCGTTCGGGAGCGGAAACCGCTACCAAGCGCGCTCGTTTGGGCCACACAACTGCCGAGGTGGTCCTCGGCTCACCGCAGACCTGACAGAACCCCGCGATCGGCAGCCCGACTCGCTCCTGCCCTGACGTTCGGCACTCCCGGTAGGGGCTGTCGGTCGACAAGGAAAGAGTGTGGCGCCATCTCTGACCGATGGATGCCGGATCACGGAGGTCGGCGGTAGCGTCGCTCCCCATGCCCCAGACGAATGTCGCAACGTCGGGTCCACCGTCGCCCGACTGGTTCGACGCGATCGCCGCGCACCTCGGTCGGGCCTACTGGGCACCTGATACCGGTCGTGTGATGGCCTTCACGAAGGGTACGGAGCAGGAGGTCGAGTTCCTCGTGGGCGCGCTCGCGCTCGAGCGGGTCAGCGGGTGCTCGACGTGGGGTGCGGGCCCGGACGTCACGCACTCGCGCTCGCGCGCCGGGGTATCGCGGTCGTCGGCGTGGATCGTTCGGTCGAGTTCCTGCAGCTCGCCCGTGAGGCGGCGAAAGCCGAAGGCCTCGACGTCAGCTTCGTGGAGATCGACGTGCGCGACCTCGGCTTCGAGGGGGAGTTCGACGCCGCGATCTGCCTGTGTCAGGGCGGCTTCGGTCTGCTGGGAGGGCGCGACGAACCCGACGTGTTCCGCCGGATCGCCGCCGCAATCCGGCCCGGAGGTCGGCTCGCGTTGAGCGCATTCTCGACTGAGTTCGCCGTCCGTTTCCTCGAGGACGGAGAGACGTTCGACCCCGCGACGGGTGTCTTGCACGAGCTGTCGCTGGTCCGCGATCCGGAAGGGAACGAGCGCGAGTTCGATCTCTGGACCACGTGCTTCACCGCGCGCGAACTCGAGCTGCTGGCGGCTTCGGCCGATCTGACAGTGGAAGCCGTGCACGGCGTCACCCCGGGCCAATACGCGGCGCGGCCGCCCGCGCTGGACCATCCGGAGTTGCTCCTCCTCGCGCAGCGGCCGGCACTTTCGTAATTGCTGCTGCAAGCTGTAGCCTGGCGCGTTGGGCCTCGTTCCGGGGCCCGTCGCTCGCGCTCGCACGTGCCGGCGCCTGATCACCCATCCGTTTCGAGGAGCACAGTTGTCGCAGCAGGACGCGGCGGAGGCATCGGAAGCCCCCGTCCCCGAGGACAGCGGGGCCACCGCCGACCGGCCGGCCCCGGAAGCAGCAATCGAGGTGGCGGCCCCCGTCGACACCGGCGCGACGGACACCGGCGCGACCGACACGGGCCAGACCGACGCCGGGGAACAGCCGGAGCCGAACGGTCTCGTCGTTCTCGACGACCTCGGCGGGCTCTCGTTCGCCGATGCCGTCGACGCGACGATCGTCGAGTTCGACGACGGCGACATCGTCACCGGTCGTGTCGTCAAGATCGACAGTGACGAGGTGCTGCTCGACATCGGATTCAAGTCCGAAGGCGTCATCCCGTCCCGCGAGCTCTCGATCCGCAACGACGTCGACCCGCACGAGATCGTCGCGCTCGACGACGAGCTCGAAGCGCTCGTGCTGCAGAAGGAAGACAAGGACGGACGCCTCATCCTCTCGAAGAAGCGGGCGCAGTACGAGCGCGCCTGGGGGACGATCGAGGAGATCAAGGAGAAGGACGGCATCGTCGAAGGGTCCGGTGATCGAGGTCGTCAAGGGCGGTCTCATCCTCGACATCGGCCTGCGCGGCTTCCTCCCTGCATCACTCGTCGACCTTCGCCGCGTACGCGACCTCCAGCCCTACGTCGGCCGCGAGATCGAGTGCAAGATCATCGAGCTCGACAAGAACCGCAACAACGTCGTGCTCTCACGCCGTGCGTACCTCGAAGAGACCCAGCGCGAGCAGCGCGACGAGTTCCTCACCAACCTGAAGCCGGGCGAGATCCGCGAGGGCGTGGTGTCGTCGGTCGTGAACTTCGGTGCGTTCGTCGACCTCGGCGGCATGGACGGTCTCGTCCACGTGTCCGAGCTGTCGTGGAAGCACGTCGATCACCCCAGCTCCGTCGTGCAGGTCGGCGACGAAGTCACGGTGCAGGTGCTCGACGTCGACCTGTCGCGTGAGCGCATCTCCCTGTCGCTGAAGGCAACGCAGCAGGATCCGTGGCAGGAGTTCGCCGGCAGCCACGAGGTGGGCGAGCTCGTGTACGGCCGCGTCACCAAGCTCGTCCCGTTCGGTGCCTTCGTGCAGGTGGGCGAGGGGATCGAGGGTCTCGTGCACATCTCGGAGATGGCGGTGCACCACGTCGAGGCGCCCGAGCAGGTCGTCACCCCGGGTGAAGAGCTCTGGGTGAAGATCATCGACATCGACCTCGATCGGCGCCGCATCTCGCTGTCGATCAAGCAGGCCGCCGAGGGCGGAGTTGTCGCCGCGGAGTACCAGGACCACTTCGGCGAGCACGCCTACGACGAGCAGGGCAACTACATCGGCCCGGTCTACGAGGAGTCGCCCGAGGCCGAGTCGCCGGAGACGGGCGCGACCGACGAGACCGCCGTCGCGCCCGAGGGCCCGGTCGCCGCCGAGGTCGCGGAAGCGGTCCCGGCGGTCGCCGCCGACGTCTCCACCGGCGACTTCTCCGCCGACGCCGGTGCCCCCGGCGCCGAGTCGAGCGGCGACAACGAGGCCGAAGGGGCGTAATCGCCCCGGGGCTCTTGTCCCGGCACGACATCCGGCTCAAGACCGGCTGCGGTCAGGCCGACGATCCCTTGCGAGAGAAGGTTCTTTCCGAGGGGAGTCGCGGTGTCGAATCGCCGAACGCTGATGGCCGCCGCGGCCATCGTCCTCGCTGCTGTCGCGGGGATCGGGGTCTACGTGTACGCCTCGAACGCGGACAAGCGCGCGCAGGACAACGCCCACTTCGTCGACGCGCTCGTCGCGACGAGCGATATTGCGAAGGGCACGACCGGACAAGAGGCGCTGCAAGCCGGCTTGATCGAACAGCAGAAGGTCGCCGCGTGGGTCGGTGCCGCCGTCGATCGTCACGAACGTGAACGACCTCGTCGACAAGGTCGCGGCGGGCCGCATCGATACGAAGCAGTTCATCACCGCGCAGACGTTCGTCTCTGCGGACGAGGGTGCCGGTGGGCCGTTCGCGCAGGCGATCGCCAAGCAGGATCTTGTCGCGGTCACGGTGAACGTGGACGCGGAGCGCGGCGTCGCGAACCAGATCGCGCCGGGCGACCACGTTGACATCGCGACGACCACGACGGACACGGACGGTGTCGCGACCACGACGTATCTCCTCGAGGACGTGAAGGTGCTCGCGGTCGGGGCCGCTGACGGTCTCGCAGCAGCCGGTCGCGCCGACGGCCGACGGCTCGGCGCCGCAACCCACGGTCCAGTCCGGCCTGCTGACCTTCGAGGTCAGCTCCGACGACGCGCTGCGTGTCATCGACGCGAACAACGGGCAGAGCAAGATGTACCTGGTGCTGCTGCCGCCGAAGCTCGGCTCGAGCAGCGGCGGCACCGCGGCACCGGCGAGCGGCTCCCGGTAGACGCGGTGGAGTCGTTCGCCACGGTTGCGCCTGTAGGCGTCGGGACTGCCGGCTTCGACGTCGCGGTCGTCGAACCGGACTACGCGCTCCGGACGAGGCTCGCCGTCGACTTGGCGGAGGCCGGCCAGTTCGAGACGATCGAAGAGTTCGTCCAGAACCTGCGCGGCACGCGACCCGTCGTTGCGGTCTTCGGTCCCGGCTTCGTGAGCCCGATGGGCTTCCAGCACGTGCATCGCCTCACCGGCGCGCACCCCGAGGTGGGCGCGGTGTTCGCCGTGAACGAGCTGTCGACCGACGTGCTGCAGCAAGCGCTCCGCGCCGGAGCGCGCGACGCAGTCGTGATCGGTGGCGAGGCGAGCCTGCACCAGTCCGTCGATCGCGTCGGCGAGCTGCTCGCGGGATCGGTGACGCGCACCTCGCAGGCACCTGCGACCCGGATGCGCGAGCCCGGACGCTTGATCGTCGTGTTCTCACCGAAAGGTGGAGTGGGCAAGACATGCATCGCGATCAACGTCGCGGTTGCGATGGCCAAGCGATCGGCCGACCCGGTCGTGCTCGTCGACGGCGACCTGCAGTTCGGCGACGTCTCGGTGATGCTCGGACTCCCGCCCGCAGCACACGGTGCTCGATGCCGCGGCGGCCGCGCAGTACGGCGACATGGAGCTCGTGCAGACCCTCGCCGCGCGTCACGAGAGCGGCCTCCTCGTGCTCCCCGCGCCGATCGAGCCGATGCCGACCGACGCGATGTTGCCGGGCGAGATGGTCAACATCTGCGGTGCGCTGCAGGCGATGGCGGGCCACGTGATCGTCGACCTGCCGTCGGTCTTCAACGACTACGTGCTCGCCCTTGTCGAAGCCGCCGACGAAGTGCTCCTGATCGGGAGCATGGACATCCCGAGCATCAAGAACCTCAAGATCGGGATGCAGACGCTCGACCTCAACGCCATCGCCGGCTCGAAGCTCCGGCTCGTGCTGAACCACGCCAACGCGAAGGTGAAGCTCGACGTGAAGGAGATCGAGCACGTGCTGGGTCTGAGCGCGAACTTCGCCGTACCCGACGACCTCGCGGTCCCGATGTCGGTGAACGCGGGCGTGCCGGTACTGCTCGACGACCCGAAGGCGCCGGTCTCGCGGGCGCTCGACCGCATCGCCGAATCACTGCTCGGAGCCGGCGTGCCGAGCAAGAACGGAAGCGGAAAACGCGGCAAGTGACGACTGAGGACCCCACACCATGACGCAGACCCAGCACCCACAAGCGCAACCGTCCGTGGCGCCGCAGTCGCCGCCCGCGCCGCCGCCGCCCGTACAACAGCCTCCGGCACAACCGGGCCCCGGTCAGCAGCCACCCGGTCAGCCGCCACCGCCCACCCGTCCCGGGCCCAACCGCTGGGCGGACCGGGGCCCCGGCGCTTCGCAGCGCGAGCAGGCGCTCGAGGAGATGCGCCAGAAGATGCACCAGTTCGTGATCCACGAGCTGGGCCCGCTGCTCTACGACCAGCGCGTCAGCGAGGCCGACCTGCGCCGCCAGGTCGACGAGCAGCTCCATCGTGCGCTCTCGCTGGAGCGGCTCGCGCTCACCGGCGCGGAACGCCAGCAGCTCGTGCAGTCGGTCACCGACGACGTGCTCGGGTACGGGCCCATCGACCAGCTGCTCCGCGACGGGGACATCACGGAAGTCATGGTGAACGGCCCGACCCATGTGTACGTCGAACGCGCGGGGCGCATCGAGCAATCGACGTGCGGTTCGTCGACGAGATGCACGTCCGCCGCATCATCGACAAGATCGTGAGCCAGGTCGGCCGCCGGGTCGACGAAGCGAACCCGATGGTCGACGCCCGACTCCCCGACGGTTCCCGTGTGAACGTCATCGTGCACCCGCTCGCGATCGGCGGGCCGTTCATGACGATCCGAAAGTTCTCGAAGGACCCCTACACCGTCGACGACCTGATCAACTTCGGGACCTTCACACCGCAGGTCGCGCACTTCATCAACCTCTGCGTACGCGGCCGTCTCAACGTCGTCGTCAGCGGTGGTACCGGCACCGGGAAGACGACGCTGTTGAACGTGCTCTCGAGCTTCATCCCGGGCGACGAGCGCATCGTCACCGTCGAGGACGCCAAGGAGCTCCAGCTCCACCAGGAGCACGTGCTCCCGCTGGAAGCGCGTCCACCGAACATCGAGGGCAAGGGCGAGGTCCGGATCCGCGACCTCGTGCGCAACGCCCTGCGTATGCGACCCGACCGCATCGTCGTCGGTGAGGTCCGTGGCGGCGAAGCCCTCGACATGCTCCAGGCCATGAACACCGGTCACGACGGTTCGATCACCACCGTCCACTCGAACTCGCCGCGCGACACCCTGTCCCGTATCGAGACGATGACGCTGATGGCCGGCATGGACCTGCCCGGTCCGAGTCATCCGTGAGCAGATGGCATCCGCGCTCGACCTCGTCGTGCACCTCGCGCGCCTCCGGGACGGCACCCGCCGGGTCACCCAGGTCAGCGAGGTGATGGGCATGGAGGGCGACGTCGTCGTGCTCCAGGACATCTACACCTTCGACTTCTCGATGGGCATCGACGAGGACGGCAAGTTCCGCGGGCACCTCAAGAGCACCGGTATCCGTCCGTCGTTCTCCGAGCGGCTGGCCGACTACGGCATCTCGCTCGACCCGTCGCTCTTCTCCAACCAGTCCGTCGGCAGGCCGGGCGGTGGCCGGTGACCACGTTCGAGGTGCTCGCGCTCGCGGCACCGTCGAAGGCCGTCTTCGCCGCCTTGCTCGCGGTCGCGGTGCTCGCGTTCGCGCTCGCGGTCCTGTTCATGTCGCCGCCGAAGCGGGGGACCATCGAGCAGCGGCTCGGCGAGCTCGTGCCCGACCCGTCGCGCGAGATCGAGGAGTTCAACCCGCACCAGCGGCCGGATCAGGTGTTCGCGGAGACGGCCGTGCTCAAGCGGATGGTCGGACTCACCGGACGCCTCGCCGATCGCGCCGGGCTCCTGTCGCGTACCGAAGACGCGCTCGAGCAGGCCGACCTGCCGCTGCGGCCCCCCGAAGCGCTGTTCTTCTACTTCACGGGCGTGTTCGTCGTCGCGATGCTCGGAATCCTGCTCTTCCCGCTCGGGCTCGCCCTGATCCTCACGGTCGCCGCCGCGATCGTGCCGGTCGCGCTCGTTGCACCGCCGGCGCACGAAGCGTCTGCGTGAATTCCAGATGCAGCTGCCCGACACGCTGAACCTGCTCGTCCGGGTCGATGCGGGCCGGCTTCTCGTTCGCGCAGGGCCTCGAATCGGTGGCGAACGAGGCGACGGAGCCCACGCGGCGCGAGCTCCAGCGGGTGTTCACCGAGAATCGCGACTCGGCCGGCCGATCGAGGACGCGCTCGAGGACTCGGCCAACCGCATGACGAGCGTCGACCTGATGTGGGCGGTCATGGCCATCCGCATCCAGCGCGAGGTCGGCGGCAACCTGGCCGAGCTGCTCGACACCGTGGCCGACACGATGACGCAGCGCGAGCGGATCCGGCACGAGATCAAGGCGCTCACCGCCGAAGGACGCTTCTCCGGATGGATCCTCGGCATCTTCCCGGTCGCGTTCGCGGGCGTGCTCTACCTGGTACAGCCCGACTACATCAGCGAGCTGTTCGACAACTCGATCGGCATCATGGCGATGATCGCGTCGGGCGTCATGACGTTCTTCGGCTTCCTCTGGCTGCGCAAGATCCTGGCGATCGAGGTGTGACGTGACCCCCGTGATGATCGCGCTCGTGCTGGCGACCGTCGATCGCCGCGCTGACCTTCGTCGTCGGGTCGGTCAGCGCCGAGCGCGCCGACGTGCGCGAGTCGCTGCGCCGACTCGAGGGCTACCAGATCCAGGACGTGCGCGACCAGGAGATGCTGGCGCCGATCAGCGAGCGCGTGTTCACGCCGCTCCTCGAGGGCCTGACCGGAGTCGCGCGACGGTTCACGCCCGCCGGATTCGGCGAGGGGGTCGCCAGCAAGCTCGTGCTCGCGGGCAATCCGCCGAACCTCAACGTCGACAAGATCCTCGTGATGAAGCTCCTCGGGATCGTGTCGGTGCTCGTCTGGGCGCCGCTGGTGCTTGCGCTGGGCTTCCAGGGCCTCATGGCGCTCGTTGCGGTCGCGTTGCTCTGGGGGGCGTCGTTCATGTACCCCGACGTGCTCATCAACCGGAAGATCGACGAGCGCCAGAAGGAGATCTCGCGGAAGCTCCCCGACATCCTCGACCTGCTCGTGATCTCGGTGGAGGCCGGTCTCGGTTTCGAGCAGGCGCTCGATCGCACCTGTACCGCGGTGCCGGGCGCGCTGTCGGACGAGTTCCGCCGCATGCTGCACGAGATCCGCATCGGCTCGTCGCGCGCCGACGCGCTGCGTGCGATGGCCGAGCGCACCGACGTCCCGGAGCTGCGGGCCTTCATCCTCGCGATGCTGCAGGCCGACACCTTCGGTGTGTCGATCTCCCGGCTGCTGCGCTCGCAGGCCGACGAGATGCGCATCCGGCGCCGGCTCCGGGCCCAGGAGCAGGCGCAGAAGGCGCCGGTGAAGATGCTGTTCCCGCTGGTGTTCTGCATCTTCCCGTCGATCTTCGTCGTGATCCTCGGGCCTGCGATCATCCAGATCTCGCGCTCGCTCTGAGGCCATGACGGCGACGCCCACCCTCGCACGGGCGGAGATCGCCGGTCGGCCGAGCCCGCCGGAGCGTGTCGACGAGCGGACGACGGCCCGCCGACGGCCTCGGTCTGGGCGAGGTGTTCACGGCGGTGTTCGGGCTCTTCGGCTGGGCGGTCGGGATCTCGAGCCTGTCCGACAACTCGTTCTTCTGGCACCTGCGCACCGGCGAGTACATCCTCGACCACGGCATCCCGCACCACGACGTGTTCTCGTACACCGCGCGCGGAACGCCGTGGGTCGCGCAGTCGTGGCTCGCCGAGCTCACGTACGGCGCTCTGTTCCGGGCACTCGGCGCGTTCGGCATCCGGGTCTTCGTCGGACTGGTCGGTGCGTGCATCGGCGTGCTCGCGTACCGTCTCGCGCTGCGGCTGGTCCGCGACCGGGTCGTCGCGTGCGGCATCACCGTCGCCGCGCTCGCCGGCATCTACACGTTGTGGTCGGAGCGGCCGCTGCTCATCGGCGTGCTCTTCCTCCTGGTGCTGCTGTGGATCGTCGAGGTGCCCGACAGCTTCGTCGGGCGGCACCCGATGGTCGTCCTGCCGGTGCTGTTCTGGCTGTGGGCCAACGTGCACGGCACCTTCGCGCTCGGCTTCGCGTACCTCGGGCTGCACCTCCTCGGTCGCTGGGTCGACGGCGCGCGCCCGTGGGACGGGCGGGAGCGGGTGCTGCTCGCCGGTGGGGCGATCGGCTTCGCCGTGGTGTTCGTCAACCCGTACGGCGTCGAGCTCGTGATCTTCCCGATCGCGCTGCTGTCGACGGGGCGACATCCTCTCGCACATCATCGAGTGGCAGTCGCCCGACTTCCGCAAGATCTGCGGGTTCGCGCTCGGGCTCTGGATCGTGGTGTTCGTCGGCGCGCTGGCGCGCGGGCGCAACCGGGTGTCACGGCGTGATCTCGTCGTCACGATCCCGATGCTGTTGCTCGCGCTGTGGGCGCTGCGCAACGTCGCGATCGCGCCGCTGGTCGGTCTGCCGGTGGTCGCGCGTGCGTTCGCCGCGACGAGGAGCGTCCCGACGGGACGCGGCGTGCGATCGTGGTCGCGGCGCGCTCGTCGCTGATCGTGTTCGTGCGGCCTCGTCATCGGGCTGCGAGCGTCGCAGCGAGCGCGACTTCGCGTTCGCGACGTACCCGGTCAAGGCGATGGCCTACGTGGAGCGACCACGGCCTGCTGGGCAGCCCGGCTCCTCACGACGACGCCGACGTCGGGCTACGTGATCCTCGAGTACTACCCGCGAGCAGCAGGTGTTCATCGACGACCGCTACGACATGTACCCGACGAAGCTGATCTACGACTACTTCACCGTCGCCGACGGCAAGCCCGGCTGGAGACAAGGTCCTCGACCGCTACGACGTCGAGGTCGTTGTGTGGAACCGCGGCAGCGCGCTCGCCGCGCAGCTCGACGCGTCATCCGACTGGCAGCGCGTCCACCGCGACAAGACCCGCGCCGTGTGGGTGCGCACGTCCTAATCAGTCGCGATCGGCCGCTGCGGCGCGGCATGGGTGCGGGAACCACTCCTCGGCCGTGTGTTTGGAGGGCCGCACCGCGTCGAGGGGACCGTGGCGGTGCCGCGGTCCCCTCGAGCTCGATCTTGGCGGTTGGCGCGTTACGGATTCGGCAGCCGGCTGACCGTGCTGCCCGCGTCGTTGAACTTGCTGCCCATCTGGTCGCGGAGGAACACGACGGCCGCGATGACGGCGAGTGCGATCAGCGCGACGAGGAGGATGTACTCCACCATGCTGGCCCCACGCTCGGTCTTCGTGAACCTGGCCTGGAGCCATGTCCGCACTACGAACAGGTTCATCGGTTTGCCCCTCTTCTCGTGTCAACGGTGGCGGCTGCCCGGCCGTCACCGTGGTCTTGCCCCACAAGAACATCGGCGGGATCCCCCCGGAACTTGACGGAGCCCCGGCGGGATCCCGCCGACGAAGGTCACATTCCGTGCCGCGCAGGGATCAGCTGCCGTTCGATGCTGAGCTTGCTGCCGGCGTCGTTGAACTTGCTGCTGCACCTGGTCCCGGAGGAACACGACCGCCGCGATGACGGCGAGTGCGATCAGCGCGACGAGGAGGATGTACTCCACCATGCTTGCGCCACGCTCGTCCTTGGTGAACTTGGCCTGGAGCCAGGTCCGGAAGACGAACAGGTTCATTGGCCGACCCCTTCCGATCGTTCCGAGGCCATGCCCGTGGGGGCTGGACTGTCGTGTGTGTCACAGAAAGAATCGGCGGGATCCTCCCGAGACTTGAAGGTCTCGGAGGGATCCCGCCGAAGTGAGCGGTCTCGCTGGTAGCTGGGTCAGCTACCGTTCGAGCTGAGCTTGCTGCCGGCGTCGTTGAACTTGCTGTGCACCTGGCCACGCAGGAACACGACCGCCGCGATGACGGCGAGTGCGATCAGCGCGACGAGGAGGATGTACTCCACCATGCTCGCGCCACGCTCGTCCTTGGTGAACTTGGCCTGGAGCCAGGTCCGCAACACGAACAGGTTCATGGACTGGCCCCTTCTTGTCTCGACCCCGTACGGGTCTGGGAACGGGCTTCGCCGCCCGCTGGAGAGAGCTATCGGCACCGAGGGCGCGCGGGTTGAGCACTCTGGCGCGAATCGCGGGCAAGTAGCATCCGTCACACCATGGCGATGGTCGAGCGATGCTGCTGGTGGGGCTGACGGGGGGGATCGGGTCCGGGAAGTCGACCGTCGCCGACCTGCTGCAGGACAAGGGCGCCACGGTCGTCGACGCCGACGCAGGTCGCCCGCGCCGTCGTCGAGCCCGGGCAGCCGGCGCTGGCGGCGCTGGTCGAGCGCTTCGGGGCCGGGCATCCTCCGCACGCGACGGTCGCCTCGACCGGGCCGGCCTCGCGCGGATCGCGTTCGCCGACGACGAGAGCCGCCTGGCCCTCGAGGCGATCACCTGGCCGGCGATCGTGCGACGAGTTCTCGCAGCGGATCGAGGAGGCCCCCGCCGACGCCGTCGTCGTCTGCGACGTCCCGCTCCTGGCCGAGGCGCGGTCCGGGCACGAGCGCGGAGTACGAGGCGGTGATCGTGGTGGAGGCGCCGAGGCGAGGTGCGCCTCGACCGGCTCGAGGCGCGGGGCATCGCCCGCGACGACGCGCGAGCGGCGGATGGCCGCGCAGGCGACCGACGACGAGCGCGCGCGAGTACGCCACGTACGTGGTCGACAACTCCGGCGACCTCGAAGCGCTCGCACGCCAGGTCGACGAGGTCTGGGACGAGCTCGAGCGCATCCGCGAGGATCGGGGCGGGAAGCCGGACGTAACGCTGTCATACCCCGCCGTTAGCATCGGTCGGATGCCGGCGCTCGAGCTCGTCTCCGATCTTTCACCCGGCCGGCGATCAGCCGGAGGCGATCGACGGCGCTCGCGGTCGGGATCGAGCGCGGCGACCGGTTCCAGACGCTGCTCGGCATCACCGGCTCGGGCAAGACGCTTCACGATCGCCGGCGTGATCGCGAAGGTCAACCGGCCGACGCTCGTGCTCGCGCCCAACAAGAGCCTCGCCGCGCAGCTCACCAGCGAGTTCCGCGAGCTGTTCCCGAAGAACCGGGTCGAGTACTTCGTCTCCTACTACGACTACTACCAGCCCGAGGCGTACCTCCCGTCGACCGACACCTACATCGAGAAGGACTCGTCGATCAACGACGAGATCGACCGGCTGCGCCACTCGGCCACGAGCGCGCTGATGTCCCGGCGCGACGTCGTGATCGTCGCGTCGGTGTCGGCGATCTACGGGCTCGGCGGTCCCGACGAGTACGCGAAGCAGTCGCTGATCCTCGACGTGGGGGAGGAGCGCGACCAGCGGGCGATCCTCGCCCGGCTCGTCGAGCTCGCAGTACGAGCGCAACGACTTCGCCTTCGCCCGCAACAAGTTCCGGGTGCGGGGCGACACCATCGAGGTGTTCCCGGCGTACGAGGAGCGGGCGGTCCGCATCCAGCTCTTCGGCGACGAGGTCGAGCGCATCGCGTCGGTCGATCCGCTCACGGGCGAGATCGTCGAGGAGCTCGACCGCCTCGTGCTGTTCCCCGCGTCGCACTACGTCACCGACGACGAGCACATGCGGCCGCGATCGAGGGCATCGAGGCCGAGCTCGCCGAGCGGCTCGCGTGGTTCGAGCAGCACGGCAAGCTGCTCGAGGCGCAGCGGCTGCGGATGCGCACCACCTACGACCTCGAGATGATGCGCGAGATCGGGGTGTGCTCCGGCATCGAGAACTACTCGCGCCACCTCGACGGGCGCGAGCCCGGGCCAGATGCCCTACACGCTCCTCGACTACTTCCCCGACGACTTCCTCGTGCGTCGTCGACGAGTCGCACGTCACGGTGCCGCAGCTCCACGGCCAGTACGAGGGCGACCGCTCGCGCAAGGACACGCTGGTCGAGCACGGGTTCCGGCTGCCGTCGGCGATGGACAACCGGCCGCTGCGCTTCGAGGAGTTCATCGAGAAGGTCAACCAGGTCGTGTTCCTGTCGGCCACGCCGAGCCCGTACGAGCTCGAGGTGTCCACGCAGGTCGTCGGAGCAGATCGTGCGACCCACCGGCCTCATCGATCCCGAGGTCGTCGTGCGGCCGACCAAGGGCCAGATCGACGACCTGGTCGCCGAGATCCGTACCCGCACCGACCGCGACCAGCGGGTCCTCGTCACCACGCTCACCAAGAAGATGGCGGAGGACCTCACCGACTACCTCCTCGAGCTCGGCATCCGCGTGCGCTACCTGCACAGCGAGGTCGACACGCTCGAGCGGGTCGAGATCCTGCGGTCGCTGCGGCTCGGCGAGTTCGACGTGCTGGTCGGCATCAACCTGCTCCGGGAGGGCCTCGACCTGCCCGGAGGTGTCGCTCGTCGCGATCCTCGACGCCGACAAGGAGGGGTTCCTCCGCTCCGGCGACGTCGCTCGATCCAGATGATCGGACGCGCCGCCCGCAACGTCGACGGCCAGGTGATCATGTACGCCGACCAGATGACCGACTCGATGCGGCACGCGATCTCCGAGACGAACCGGCGGCGCAAGAAGCAGCTCGAGTACAACGCCGAGCACGGCATCGACCCGCAGACCGTGCGCAAGAAGGTCACCGACATCCTCGAGATGCTGCGCGGCTCCGACGGCGACGACCGCCGCCGTCGGCGAGGTCGCGGCCGGCGGGGAGGACGCGGTCGTGACCAGTCCCGGCGGTCGGCGGTGTTCGACCTCGCCGACGTGCCGCCCGACGATCTCGGACGGCTCATCCAGACGCTGCAGGACGAGATGGCACGACGCCGCGCGGGACCTGCGGTTCGAGGAGGCGGCCCGGCTGCGCGACGAGATCACGGAGCTGAAGCGGGAGCTGCGCGCCGTTTCCTAGTCCGGGTCTTCGCGTGTCCTTTGCGAGGTTGTCGCCGGCGCACGCACACCGGTTGCACTTCTCGCCAGCAGCCCTGATCCGGTGGAGCCCCTGCGGCTTTCCTCCTACGTCGGAAAGCCGGCTCTCCGAGCCGGGTCTCCACCGGGGGCCGCAACGGGCTCGAAGTGACCGGTGTGGTCCACCGGCCGCTGGTCAAGGTCGTTGCTCAGGGCGCCGTTTCTCAGTCTGTGCGTGTCATCGCGGGCGCTTCCGCCCCTTCCTCGCTGCGCTCGTCGGCGGTGCCGCGCTGGATTCTCCCCGCTCTCGTCGCGGTGGGCGTGTTGCTTCGGGTTTGGCGGGCGGGGGTCAATGGGTTGACGTTCGACGAGACGTTCACCGCGATGGCCGGCAGAAGGTCCGTCGGGGATCTCCTCGCGTTCCTGCGGAGCGCGGATTCGCACCCGCCGCTCGACTACCTCCTGCGCATGCCGCTGGCGAGGGCCGAGGTGAGCGACTTCGTGTTCCGGTCGCCGTCGGTCGTGGCGTCGGCATGCGCGCTCGGGCTGTTCGCCTGGTGGGTGCGCAAGCGAGGGTGGCTCGGGGTCGTGGCTACTGCGTTGATGGCGGTCTCGACGTTCCAACTGGTGTACGGCGGCGAGGCGCGCATGTACGCCCTGCTGCAGTTGCTCGGTGTCGGTGTCGCGATGCTCGCGCTCGAGTGGTTGCGGCGGCCTCGGGACTGGCATGCATGGGCAGTCGGCGGACTGTTGCTCGTCGCCGCGTTCGACCACGTGTCCGCGTTGCTGCTGGCGGCCGGGGTGTTCCTGCTGCCGTGGACGCGACGGGACCCGGTCGCATTGCGGTGGCGGTTCGGCGCGGCGATCCCGGTGGTGGTCTGGACGATCGTCTGGGGCCCGGCGATGGTCGAACAGCGCTCCGGCAACTTCGCGTCGTGGATTCCCCTGACCACGCCGGGGGGCTTCGCCGACGTCGTTGCCCGCCACGTGACGTACACGGAGTGGACCAAGCCGCTGGCCTTCCTCGCCGTGGTCGGCGGGGGACTGGTGCTCGTGCGCGCCGACCGACTGCTCGGACGCGTGTTCGTCTGCTGCGCGGTCGTCCCGTTCGTGCTCGCCGCGGTCGTCGGCGTGTTCGTGCCGTTCTTCTTCGACCGCACGCTCACGTTGTCGTCGTGGGCGGCGCCGCTCGCGGTGGCGTTCCTCGTCGAGTGGGTGCGCGAGCGGTACCGCACGATCGGCATCGCGTTCGGTGCACTGGTCGTGGTGCTCGCGCTGATGTCGTCGATCTGGTTCTTCGGCCTGCCGTGGGACACCGACCTCTCGATGCAGCACCTCGAGGCCGTCGCGCAGCCGGGCGACGTCCTCGCCGTGTACCCCGCGCGCCAGGCCGACATCGTGGAGTGGCGCATCGGCGTGCGTGGCCCCCGACCGGCGCGGGCGGTCTCGGTCCGCGGCCTCCCCGACACGGAGGCGATCGAGCTCGAAGGCGCGGCGACGACCGGGCGCGTGTGGCTGCTCGCGTGGGCCTGGGACCGTCACCGGTTCCCACGGTTCGAACGATGCGCGCCGGAGTGGAGCGACGGCACGACCAAGGTGCTGTGCCTCCGAGCGCGCTCCGTGAGACCCGCCACCGAGCCCGCGATGTGATGCCGAACATCCGTTCGATCACGTTCCCAACCGGGTATCGTGGCGGGTCGTGGGTGGCTCGATCAGGATCAGGGGCGCACGTGAACACAACCTGCGCAACGTCGACGTCGAGCTGCCGCGCGACAAGCTGATCGTCTTCACCGGTCTCTCGGGATCGGGGAAGTCGTCGCTCGCGTTCGACACGATCTACGCCGAGGGTCAGCGACGCTACGTCGAGTCGCTGTCGGCCTACGCGCGGCAGTTCCTCGGGCAGATGGACAAGCCCGACGTCGACTTCATCGAAGGTCTCTCGCCCGCGATCTCGATCGACCAGAAGTCGGCCTCGCGCAACCCGCGGTCCACGGTCGGCACGATCACCGAGATCTACGACTACCTCCGCCTCCTCTACGCCCGCATCGGCATACCGCACTGTCCGAACTGTGGACGGGTGATCACTCGCCAGACGCCGCAACAGATCGTCGACCGCGTGCTGCAACTTCCCGAAGGCACCCGGTTCCAGGTGCTGGCGCCGGTGGTCCGCGGTCGCAAGGGTGAGTACGAAGGGATGCTCAAGGAGCTCGCGCAGCAGGGCTACACCCGTGCCCGTGTCGACGGCGAGCTCGTCGACCTCGGGAGCAGCAGCCGTCTGGCCCGGTACGAGAACCACACCATCGAGGTGGTGGTCGACCGCCTCGTGCGCCGCACCGGCATCGAGCGCCGGCTCACCGACTCGCTGGAGACCGCGCTGCGTCTCGCCGAGGGCGTCGCCGAAGTCGAGATCGTGCCCAGGCAGAGCGGTGAGGGAGCGGAAGCGACCGAGCTCGCCGGAGCGGCGAACGACCCGAAGGGAGGCGGGCGGGTATCCCGACCGCCGAGTGAGCGCGACCAGGATCTGGAAAGGATGACGTTCTCCGAGCATCTCGCGTGCACGCACTGCGGGATCTCGTTCGACGAGCTCGCGCCGCGCAACTTCTCGTTCAACTCACCGTACGGCGCGTGCGAGCGCTGCGACGGTCTCGGCACGCGCTTCGAAGTCGACCCGGAGCTCGTCGTTCCCAACGACGACCTGTCGATCAGCGAGGGTGCGATCGCGCCGTGGTCCGGGTTCCGCAGCCACTACTTCGAGCGGGTGCTCGAGTCGGTGGCGGAGGAGTACGGCTTCTCGCTCGACACGCCGTGGAAGAAGCTGAAGAAGAGCGACGAGGAACGCGGTGCTCTACGGCACCGGTGGCACGCAGATCAAGGTGTCGTACCGCAATCGGTACGGCCGCCAGCGCTCGTACACCACCCAGTTCGAGGGTGTCGTCCCGTGGCTCGAGCGACGCCACCAGGAATCCGAGAGCGACCGCGCGCGCGAGCAGATCGAGGGCTACATGCGCGAGGTGCCGTGCCCCGCGTGCGACGGCGCGCGACTGCGGCCCGCATCGCTCGCCGTCACCATCGGCGACATGAACATCTACGAGGTCGGCGAGCTGTCGATCAGCAAGGCCGTCGACGTTCCTCGGCTCGCTCGACCTGTCCGAGCGCGATCGGATGATCGCCGAGCGCGTCGAGAAGGAAGTGAACGAGCGGCTGCGGTTCCTGCTCGACGTCGGCCTCGACTACCTCACGCTCAACCGCTCGTCCGCAACGCTCGCGGGCGGTGAGGCGCAACGCATCCGGCTGGCGTCGCAGATCGGCAGCGGGCTCGTCGGCGTGCTGTACGTGCTCGACGAGCCGTCGATCGGCCTCCACCAGCGCGACAACCAGCGCCTCATCGACACGCTCGTGCGGCTGCGCGACCTCGGCAACACCGTGATCGTCGTCGAGCACGACGAAGAGACGATCCGCGTCGCCGACCACGTCGTCGACATCGGCCCGGGCGCGGGCGAGCACGGTGGTGAGATCGTCGTCGCGGGCACGCTGAAGAAGATGCTCGCCGAGCCGCGGTCGATCACCGGCCAGTACCTCGCGGGGAAGCGCACGATCCCGATTCCCGAGATCCGCCGTGCGCCGGGCGACGCGTGGATCACGGTGCGCGACGCGCACGAGCACAACCTGCAGCACATCGACGTCGAGTTCCCGCTCGGCTGCTTCGTCGCCGTCACCGGCGTGAGCGGCAGCGGCAAGAGCACGCTCGTGAGCGACATCCTGTATCCGGCGCTCATGCAGAAGATCTACCGGTCGACGTGACGTGCCCGGCCGCCACAAGAGCGATCGAGGGCGCCGAGCAGATCGACAAGGTCATCAACATCGACCAGTCGCCGATCGGTCGCACGCCGCGCTCGAACCCGGCCACCTACACCGGCGTCTTCGACAAGATCCGCACGCTGTTCGCGTCCACGCAGGAAGCGAAGGTGCGCGGCTACCTGCCCGGGCGGTTCTCCTTCAACGTGAAGGGCGGGCGGTGCGAGGCGTGCGCGGGCGACGGCACGATCAAGATCGAGATGCACTTCCTCCCCGACGTGTACGTGCCGTGCGAGGTGTGCAAGGGCGCGCGCTACAACCGCGACACGCTCGACGTCACGTTCAAGGGCAAGAACATCGCCGAGGTGCTCGATCTCTCGATCGAGGAGGGCGCTCGAGTTCTTCGCCAACCAGCCGACGATCGCGCGTCACCTGCAGACGCTCGTCGACGTCGGGCTCGGCTACGTGCGTCTCGGCCAGCCCGCGCCCACGCTCTCGGGCGGCGAGGCGCAGCGCGTGAAGCTGTCGTCGGAGCTCGGCAAGCGCTGCGACCGGGCGCACGCTCTACATCCTCGACGAGCCCACCACCGGCCTGCACTTCGAAGACGTGCGTCGCCTGCTCGGCGTGCTCCAGCGGCTCGTCGACCACGGCAACACGGTGCTCGTGATCGAGCACAACCTCGACGTCATCAAGTCCGCCGACTGGATCATCGACCTCGGTCCCGAAGGCGGCGACGGCGGCGGGCACGGTCGTCGTCGAGGGCTACGCCCGAGCAGGTGGCCAAGACGTCCGAGAGCCACACCGGCCGCTTCCTCGCGCCCGTCCTCGGCATCACGTAGGCCGCGCCCGTCGCTCGGGCGGGTCACTCCGATCGCAGGGCGACGGCGGGTCGGGTCTGCGCGGCTGCACCGCGGGGAAGTACGCGGTGAGGTTGACGAGCACGAGCGCGACCGGGATGGTGAGGAGCAGGCCGAGCGCCGGTAGCGCGGCGGTCGTGGACACACCGAGGCCCTCGGCGACGAGTCGCCATACCAGGTTGCCGACGACCAGTCCGGCGGGGATCCCGACGACGAGACCGACGGTCGCGAGGGTGGTTGCCTGCCAGGCGACCGTCGCGCGGACTTGGCGACGGTTGAAGCCGAGAGTCTTGAGGAGCGCGAGCTCGCGACGGCGGCGGCGCACCGCGGTGACGAGCGCGTGGCCGACGGCGAGGAGGGCGAGACCACCGAGCAACGCGGCCAGCGTGGTGGGGAACCAGCCGATGTGGCGGAGGCGGTCGACCTCGACGGGAACCGTGCTTCCCGCGGGCTTGCCGAGCGCTGGTATCGCCGCGACTCGACGCTCGGTGGCCGCGCGGTCGGCGCCGGGCGCGAAGCGACCCAGGAGGAAGCGGTCCGACGAGGAGTTGGAATCGAAGATGCGGGCGAGGCCCGCACCGGTGAACGCGGCGCCGTCGGCCAGCGGCTGGGTATTGCCGGGGCGATCCCCGAGCCCGGCAAAGACGACGCGTCCGACGATCCGGTAGCGGACGGATCCCTGGGGACCGCGGCCGTGCACGGTGTCGCCGATGTGCTTCCCGGATGCCTGGAGCGTCTTGGCGCCGAGCGCGACTTCTCCGGGACCTCGGGGCGCCCGCCCGGCGACGACCTCGGGCCCGATCGTGCCCCGTATCGGTGTGAAGCCCCAGCCTCTCACTCCGCGTCCCTCGAGTTGGATGTCGTCGGAGCACACCGCCGCGACGGCCGCGACTCCCGGTGTTCGAGAGAGACCGAGGTCCTGGCGACCGCAGCCGGTGGCGTCGTTGCTGAAGTTCGTGTCGTTCGCGTGGAAGTCCCAGTTGGTCCCGTAGAGCCGTGGCGTCGCGACCAGGTGGTCGAGGCTCGACGCGAAGACGAGGACCGCGGTCACACCGAGAACCCCGAACACCGCGCCGAGGTACGCGGAGCGGATGGGCACCGCGTTGTCGCCCCGTCCGGGGTCGAGCGCCATGCGCAGGCCGTTCGTGGCGCTCGGGGCCATGCCCGCCCGCGCCGCGGCGTCCACGATGCTCGACGTCCGTCGACGCCCGTCGGTCATCGCTTCGTGCGCGGACCGCCGGGTGCTGCGCAACGCGGCGACGAACGTGATCGCCACGACGACGCTCGCGACCACGATGACGCCGAGCGCCAGGATCACCCAGTCGACGTGGAGGCCCAGGTCGGGGTCGGCGCGACGGGCGAGACCGATGGGGAACAGGGGCGAAGCCACGACCGCCCGGACCACGGCGAGCAGCCCGCCACCACCGCGATGAGCAATGCCGAGGGCCCGCTCGTCAGTACGCGCTGGCCGCGGGTGAGCCCGAGCGCGCGCAGCGTTGCCTGTTCGCCGCGCACGAGCGAGATCTCACGAGTCAGCACGATCCCGATCGTGACCACGCCCGGCGAGGGCGACCACACCGGCGAAGATCCACAGACGCCAGGGTCGAGCACGTCGATCGCGTCCTCGCGCGCCTTCGGCTCACGTCTGCCGGGCTCGACAGGCTCACTCCCCCCGACGCTCGCGAAGATCCGCCGTGCGGCCGCGACGACGCTCGCCACATCGGACGCGCCGTGGACGGTCCGGATCGGCATGATCACACCGAAGTTGCCGATGCGGTCGAAGTACACGTTGTTGAACGCCGGGGTCAGGAGCGCAATCCGTCCCCGCGCAGACCGAGGTCGCCGGGTCCGTAGATGCCGACGATCCTGAGCCGCACCCGTGGGCCGTCCGGCTTCGGCGGGGGTCCGCCGGATCCGGATGCCGCCGCCGCCGCGAACTGGGTGGGTGAGTACGACACGACACTTATATGGCCGCCGACGCTCTGATGCAGCTCCGCCGCGAGCGCCTCGCCGATCGTCGTCTCGTCGGGGGCGGCCGGGTTGGCACGACGGCCGGCCACGATCCGCCCCCGATCCACGACCGTGCCGAACTTCGTGTCCACCGCGGCGGCGAGCCCCAAGTCCGCGGGCACATGGACCGGCGCGAGCACGTAGAAGCGCAGGACCGCGAGCGCGGCCACATCGTGCACGTGGCGCAAGGCGTTCAGCTGCGCCGGCGTCGGCGTGTAACTGAATGCGCCCAGCAGCCTGCACGTCGTCGAACGGGTGGCCACGTCGAACCGAGTGAGCGCAGAATCAGTGCGGCGTGCGCCCGCTGCCGTTGCGAGCACCACGGCACCGACCACCCCGACCAACACGGTGAGCACGACGACGCTGCGCCACCGCCGCCGGATCTCACCCGTCGCCAACATCCCGACCGCGCCCACGTCACCCGCTCCCCGGCAGCGCCGCCCACACGTCACAATCCCCATTGGACGCCCAGCCCCGTTCCGGCACAAGGTGGCGGCTCCCCGTCGGTAGGGGTGGTAGCCCCCTCGCCGCGGCCGACGCCACCTGGGTGCACGAGAATGGCGATGTGAACGTGAACGACCCGTCACTCTGGGAGCAGCACGCGGGGTGGTGGCAGACGGGAGTTCACCGACGGTGCCGACCCCGAGTACGAGGAGCAGATCCTCCCGCTGGTCGACCGGCACCTCGCCGGCGCCGCGGCGGGTGCTCGACGTCGGGTGCGGTGAGGGCCAGGTCGCGCGGCGGGCCGCCGCGCTCGGCGCCGAGGTCATCGGCGTCGATCCGACCCACGCGCCAGATCACGGTCGCGCAGGAGCGGGCCGGCGGGCCGCGCTACGCCGCGGCGATCGCCGAGCGAGCTGCCCGTGTCGCGACCGGCGTCCTTCGACGCCGTCGTCATGTGCCTGGTGATCGAGCACATCGATCCGTTCGAGCCGTGCCATCCACGAGATCGCCCGGGTGCTCGAGCCCGGCGGGCGGTTCCTCCTGCTCCTGAACCACCCGCTGCTCCAGACCCCGGGCAGCGGCTGGATCGACGACCACATCCTCGAGGAGCAGTACTGGCGGGTCGGGCCGTACCTCCATGACGACGCGACCATCGAGGAAGTGGCCCCCGGCGTCGATTTGCCCTTCATGCACCGCCCCCTGAGTCGATACGTACACGTGATGGGTGAGGTGGGTCTGCTGATCGACGACATGGACGAGCCGCCGCCTCCGCCGGGCTTCCTCGCCGAGGCGCGGGAGTACGCGCGAGGCGGCGACGATTCCGCGGCTGATGCTGCTCCGCGCCCGTCGCGTGGGGTGAGCACCGCGGCGCTGGAAGCGCCGCCCGTCGCGCCGGATGCCGCGACGCCGGCGTTCGCGGCCGCGTCCGAGCGCGCGCGTCGCGATCGCTGGCCGCGCGTCGTCGGCGCGTGCCTGCTGCTCCTCGCTCGTGTACGGAGCGCTCTCGCTCGCTGAACGATCCGCGCGGCACGCTCGGCTCCGACACCGGCGGCAAGCTCGCCACGCTCCACGTGATGGACCGCAACGGCTCGCTCGACCTCGACGTCGGGTACTGGGCGGCGGGTGACGACCCGACCGGTGCGCTCCACCCGCTGTACTACACGGACCGCGTGGGCGGGAAGTGGGTGCAGGTGACCACCCTGCCGATGCTCATCGCCGCGTACCCGCTGTACCGCCTCGGCGGCCCGCGCGCGGTGCTCGCTGCTCCCGATGCTCGGCGCGCTGCTCACGGCGCTCGCCGCCCGCGCGCTGGCCCGCCGGCTGTTGGCGGCGAGGCGGCGGATGGGTCGCGTTCTGGGCGATCGGGCTGGGCACTCCGGTCGCGATCTACGCGCTCGACGTCGTGGGAGCACTCGCTCGGACTCGGCCTGATGGTGTGGGGTGCGGTGTTCCTGCTCGACGTCGCCGCAGGACGCGGCGGGTGGAGAGCTGCCCTGGCGGGCGGCGCGCTGTTCGGCGCGGCGGCGACCATGCGCACCGAGGCGCTCGTCCCGCTCGCGGTCGCGAGCGCGATCGCGTGCATCACGGTGCTCGTGCGCGGCCGGCGGGTCATGCCGGCCGTAGCCCGCGGCGTCGCGATCGTCGCCGGCGCGGGGACGGCGCTGCTCGGTGAGCACCTGCTCGAGCGCGTGGTGCTCGGAGTCGACCTCCGCGCGCGGTCGCGCGTCGCAGCACCGCGGCCGCGGCGGGTACGCGGCGCGATCGAACGGGTCAAGGAGGCGCTGGTCACCGCGGTCGGGCCTCAACGGGTTCGAGCCGTCGACCGACTGGCTGCTCGGCGGAGCGATCGTCGTGCTCGTCGGCGCCGGCGCATGGTGCCTCGCCCGCCGTCCGGCGCGCGTCCCGCTCGGTGCCGGATTGTTCGCGCTCGCCGTCGGCCTGTACGTTGCGCGCTTCTCGATCGGGCTCGGGTTCGTGCCGGGCCTGCTGACCGCCTGCCCACTCGCGGCAGCCGGCCTCGCGCTCGCTTGGTCGCGTCGAGAGTGCCGAACTCCGGCGGTGCTCGCGGTCGGTGCGCTCCCGATCGTGTGGGTCGCGCAGTACTCCGGCAATGCCAAGCCGCAGTGGGGAGGACGCTACGAACTGCTCTCGGGGGTGCTGCTCGCGGTGGTCGCCGTCGTCGCGCTCCGCGGCCGTCGTGCCGCGCTGATCACGACGGTCGCGCTTTCCGTCGCGGTGACGGCGTGTGGTGTGGCATGGCTGAGCGAACGTTCGCACGCGATTGCAGACGGCATGGAGACGCTGATCTCCCGACACGATCAGGCGGTGGTGTCGATGGAGGGGCACTTGTTCAGAGAGGGCGGAGCCTTCTACGACCCCGACCGCCACTGGCTCACTGCCACCACCGGGCAGGAGCTGCGCAAGGCCGTCCGCATCGTCGGCGACGCCGGGGACACGGAGGTCGCCGTGATCGCACCGGCCGGAGCGCCGCTTCCTTCCCGTCTGGGCAGCTTCGCGCCGCCGGGCCGACGAGCGGCCTCGAGGTCCGCCCGGGAGAACGCCTCCGGGTCGTGACGTACCGAGATTCCGCCTCACCTTGACGCCTTCCTGCGTCGATAAGAGGCAGTGAGCCGACTCGCCCGCATCGCGCTCTATCTCGGGACGGCGGTGTGCGTCGCCGGGCTTGAGCAAAGCGCACGCGGTCGCGCACGAGTACTCGTGGTCCGGTTCGTCGCGGTTCGCGTGGTCGCTCGGGTACGTGCTCCTCCTGTCGATCACTGCGTACGGGTTCGGTCTCCCCGAACAGCCGCGCTCCCGTCGGGCCGCGTTGGTCGCGGCCGCGGGCGCGACGGTGACCGCCGCGGTCTCGGTATCGGTGCTCCAGCTCTTCGCCGGAGACGCGCTGCTTCCTCGGTTCGTCGTGCTCGGAAGTGCCGTGATCCTCGTTCCCTGGTACGTCCTGTGTTCCTTCCTCGCGCGCGCGACGCGCACACACGCGCGAGCGCTGCGCGACCGGGTCCTCGTCGTGGCCGAGCCCGACGAGGTCAGGACCCTCGAGGCCGAGCTCGAACGCGCGCCGGAGCGTGCGGCGGTGCTCCTCGGCTGCCTCCCGGTGGGAGCGGCGTCGTCGACGAGCATGCCGCCGCGACGGCCGTTGTTGGAGGCCGCGCGCGCGGAGGAGGCGACGGTCGTCGTGCTCAGTCGAGCCGCGCAGGCCGACGACGACATCGTTGCCCAGGCGTCGATCCTCCACGAAGACGGCGTGCGCATCCGAACGCTCTCGATGTTCTACGAGCAGTGGCTCGGCAAGCTGCCCATCGGCGAGCTCGAACGCGTCTCGCTGCTCTTCGACATCGGCGAGCTCCACGCGGCGCGCTACGCGCGGGTGAAGCGCCTGCTCGACATCGCCCTCGCGACTCTGGGGCTCGTCGCGCTCGTGGTCATCGCGCCGATCGTGCTCGTCGGTGACCTCGTCGCGAACCGCGGGCCCGTGCTGTTCCGTCAGCCGAGGACCGGACGAAACGGGACGACCTTCGAGATCCTGAAATTCCGCACGATGCGGTCCCTACCCGACGAGCAGGCAAGCGACTGGACCGCGCACGACGACACGCGGATCACGCGTTTCGGTCGCGTGTTGCGGCGGACGCACCTCGACGAGCTGCCGCAGGTGATCAACGTGCTGCGCGGCGAGCTGTCCGTAGTGGGTCCGCGACCGGAGCAACCGCAACTCGTCAGCGAGCTGGCCGACAAGCTTCCCTTCTACCGCCTCCGCCATCTCGTGCGACCGGGACTCACGGGCTGGGCGCAGGTGAAGTTCCGGTACGCGGGTAACGAGGAAGAGACGCTCGAGAAGCTGCAGTACGAGTTCTATCTACCTCCGGCGCCAGAGCCTCGGGCTCGACCTCCGCATCGTGGGGCGAACCGTGCGATCGGTCATGGGCCGGGACGGTCGATGACCGCAGTGACCGCGGCTCCGGTTCGAGATCCCGGACTGCGGCGAGCCCTCGCGCTGTCGTCGGGAGGTACCGCGGCGGCCCGCCTCACCGGTGCAGTCGGGGGTGTGCTCGCGGCGCGGCTGCTCGGTCCCTCCGGACGCGGACAGCTCGCGGTGCTCGTCTTCGTCGCGCTTGCGGCGTCGATGGCTGCGGCCGCGGGCATCCAGTTCTGGGTCGCCCGCGAGGTCGCGAGGTCGCACGGCGTGCGCTCGGTCGCACGCGTCGTGCGCGCGCACGTGCTGGTCATCCTCGTCGCAGTTCCCGTCCTCGGGCTCGTCGCGGCGCGAGCGGTCGAGCAGCTCGCAGCTGTCGGTCCGGCCGCGGTTGCCGCGACGGTGGCGGTGGCCACGACCGCTGCCGCGAGCCTCGTGCTGCTCGCGCTCCCGAACGGGCTCCGCGCCATGGGCGTGGTCGCTGCCGCCACGGTCGCCGCCGGAGTCGTGTACGTGTTCGGCACCGCCGGGCTGCTCGCGAGCGACGAGCGCAGCATCGTGCTCGTCCTGTGTGCAGCCGCGCTCGGGAACCTCGTTGCCTGTGCGATCGCGGTGTCGTGGGCCTGCCGGGCATCACGCGGTGCTGAAGCCCGTTCCCCACCGGCGAGGCGTACCGGAGCGCACTCTCGTTCGGATGGGCCGGGGGTGCCGGGGAGCTCGTGCTCCTCGCGATGCTGCGCGTCGACGTTCTGATCGTGGCCGCGTTCTTGCCGCTCCGCGACGTCGGCCTGTACGCCGTCGCGACCGCGCTCGCCGAGGTGCTCTGGATCGTGCCGGACGGCGTCGCCCAGGTCGTGCTGCCGACCACGGCCCGCAGCCCCGATCGCGCACCGACTGCCGCGTCTGTTGCGCGCCTCGACGTTGATCACCGCAGCCGCGGGCGTCGCGCTGGTCGTCGTCGCCCGGCCCGCGATCGACCTGGTCTTCGGGCCGGCGTTCGCGGGTGCTGTGGACGCCGTCCCGCTGCTCGCGGTGGCGAGTCTCGCCGGTGGTATCTGGAAGGTCGTCGGTGCCGAGATCGTGGCGCGGGGCACGACGAGGCCCCGGCTGACGAGTGCCTGTCTCGGACTCGTGGTGATGGTGCTCGTCGATCTCGTCGCCGTACCCGCGTTCGGCATCGCCGGTGCCGCGCTCGGTTCGGCGTGCGGATACGCGGTGGCGGCGTTCGTCGTCTACCGCAGCTGGCAGCAACAGGTGCAGGTCCACGCATGACCGCCGCGCCACCGCTTCGGGTGCACGCGATCTATGCCGTGCTCGACGAGGTTCCGTTGTTCCGGGCTTCGGTGGCCTCCGTCTACCCGTTCGTCTCGGGGATCACTGTCATCACCGCGCACGACCGCGACTGGATGGGCGAGCAACGCGAGGCCAGCTCGCTGGTGGCAACCATCCTCGACCGCGAGATCGACCCCGAACGGAAGATCGACCTCATCGTCACGAGCGAGATCAACGAGGCGCGTGCCCGCAATCGCGCGATGGACTACGCCGCGCCGCGCGATCGGTCGGTGCGGGTCGTCCGCCAGCACGATCATGACCCGGGGTTCACACCGCCCGACTACTTCCTCATCATCGACGCCGACGAGATCTACGAAGCGACCGACCTCCAACGCCTGATCGACGTTCGTCGCGCACGACCGGCGGCGCGTCTACAGAGTGCCGTGCGTGCGCTACTTCAAGCGTTGGAACTACCGCATCGCCGGCTACGAGTGGATGTTTGCGTTCGTCCGTGCCGACTGGCGCATCCAGCACATCCGCGGGCGCAAGGCGCATCTGTGGCGTCGGGCACTGGCGCGTGTCCCCGGGAGCGCCCGTCGGTGTGCAATCACGACTGCGCGGCTTCGTCGACATCCCGGCCGAGGTCGGCGTGTTCCACCACGGGAGCTACGTGGGTCCGCGAGCACGGATCGAGGCCAAGCTCGAGCTCGTTCGGTCACGCGCACGAAGTGCGAACCCGACTGGCTCAGCGACGTGTGGGACCGGTGGACGGTCGAGACCACCGACTTCAATCCCGCGTTCCCCGGACTGTTCCCGAGCGCGGAACGGATCGACACGAACGCGTTGCCGGCCGAGATCACGGGGCGCCCGTGGCCCGCGGAGTACCTGGAGCCATGACCGACGCTGCTCGACGCGCCGACCACGACGGTTGCGATCGTCGCGTATCGCCGTCCCGCGCGCTCGCGCGGTTGCTCGACGCGGTCGGCGATCCCGCGCTCGAGGTGATCGTGGTGAACGTCGGCGGCGACCTGGAGGTGGGGAGGGTCGCCCGGGAGGCGCCGACACCCGTGCGTCGTCGTCACCGTCGAGAACCGCGGGTACGCGGCCGCGGTGAACGCGGGAGCGGCGGTCGCGCGCGGTGACGTCGTCGTCTTCACCAACGACGACGTGTTGTTGACCGCCGAGGCTGTCGCGGGCCTTGCGGCAGTCGTTCGCAGCGGTGACGCCGACGTCGCCCTCCCGCGTGTCGTCGCGAGCGACGGCACTGACGCCGGTACCGCGCTCGCGTTGCCGACGCCCGATCGCCTGCTCGTCGAGTGGGCGCTGCTTCCCGACCGGCCCGTCCGTGTGCTCGACCGCCGGATCGCCGTCGAGAAGTGGCGACGACCGCCGACCACCGGCAAGAGGTCAAGGCGGGAACCGCGGCGGCGGTCGCCGTCGCGCCGCGACGTGCTGCAGACGACGCCGCTGCCCGAGGACTACTTCCTCTACTGGGAGGAGCTGGAGTGGTTCTGGCGACTGCACGAGCGTGCCACGACGTGGTGCTCGTGCCCGACGTGACCGTCGTGCACGACGGCGGCCACGACGACGTGCGCGCCGCGAAGTCGCGGCGGCTCGCACGCAACGCGGTGCGCTGCGTGCGCCGGACCCAGGGTTGGTGGTCCGCGCTCCTCGCGTATCCCGATCGTGATCGTGTGGAACGCGTGGCTCCTCGTCGTCGACGCGGTTCGCTCGTTGCTCCATCCGCGCCGCATCCGGCGCACGCGGCTCAATGCTCGCATGGCCGGCTTCGTGGCCGCGCTCGGAAGCTGGAAGGAATTGCTGTGACGCCACGGATCCTGATGGTCGACTGGCTCGGGCGCGGAGGCATCGCGCAGGCCACCGAGGCCTGGGCGATCGAGCTCGGCGACCATCGTTACGACGTCGAAGTCGTCACCCGGCCCGGTCGCGAGCTCGGTCAAGGGCTCGGTGCCGACGATCGCGGCTCCGAGCGTCGCACGGACGGCTCGGCGCGCACCGGGCCGTCGCCGACGTGGCGGCACAGCGGATCCGCGACGTGCGACCCGACTACGTGGTCGTGCAGAACTACGTCATCCCGCCGCTCGAGCGCCCGGTGTACAGCGCCGCCCGGGCGGTCGGAGCCGCGATTGATCGTCGTCGTCCACGACGACCGGCTGCACACGTGGCGCGCCGGCACCACGATGGGGCTCGCCCGCAACGTGCGCGTCGCCGACGTCGTGGCCGCACACAGCGAGCATGTCGCCGACCCGGGTCGGGCAGCGAGTGCGACAGGAACGACGTCGCTGTCCTCCCGTTGCCGGTGCCGATCGGGATGCTGTGGCACACCCGAGGTCCCCGACCCGAGAGCTCCCGGAGAGTGCCGACGCGCGTTGGTGCGGCCACTTCGGCGTCGTGCATCGTCGGTACAAGGGGACCGAGGCTCGTCGAGGAGCTGGCGCGCGAAGGGCGTCGACGGGCTGGGAGTTCGCGGTGTTCGGCGCCGGTGCGCAGCCCGGCGCCGGCATCCACGCGGTTCCGGGCTACCTCGAGCCGGGGCAGCTCGTCGCCGCGGTGGGCGCCACCGACGTGACCCTCGCGCCCTACACGTACGCGACCCAGAGCGCCGTCGTCGTGCTCGCGCATGCTCTCGGATCCGTACCGATCGCGACGTGCGATCGGTGGGATCCCCGAGCAGCTGAGCGATGGCGTCGACGGAGTCCTGGTGCAGCCGGGGCGCGGGCATCGACGCATGGCGAGCAGACGCTCGGACGGTCTGCAGCGACGACGACTACCGCAAGGAGCTTGCCGGTAGCGGGGGAGAACCGGGCCTGGGCGGACCACGCGGACTTCGTCGGCGGGAGTCGCGAGGCTGCTGCGATGAGGGTCGAGCGCGGTGATGACGGTGTGTGACGAACCCTTCGAACGCATCGCGCGGGCCGTCGAGTCGCTCGCCGCGCAATGCGACAGCGGACCCCTCGAAGTGGTGATCGCCGCACCGGCCGACCAGCACTCGCGACTGGCGAGATCTCCGCGCCGACGGGTGCGGTGGACCACGATCGTGCTCGTCGAGAATCCGTGCGGCGAACGCAGCCCGGGATCTGAATCGCGGCGGTGAACGCGGCCTCGACTCCGTTCGTCGTGCGCGTCGACGCACGTTCGGTGCTCCCTCCCGACTACGTGGCCGCGCTGCGTGCAACGGCTCGTGGCGGATCCCGGAGTCGGGCGTGGTCGGAGGAGTACAGCGGCCCTGCGCCGCGTGTCGATGCCGCGCGCGCCGGCGGCATCGCTCGCGCGTTGCGGAACCCGTGGGTGCTCGGCGGCGCCCGTTACCGGCGGCCCGGCAGCCAGCGGGCCGGCCGACACCGTGTACCTCGGCGTCTTCCGGCGCGACGAACTGCTCGCTACCCGGTACGACCCGCGCCTGGCGGCGAACGAGGACTTCGACGTCTGCACGCGTTATCGCCGAGCCGGTCAGCAGCGTCTGGATCGAACCGGCGCTCGAGGTCGACTACGAGGCGCGCGACACGTATCGAGACCTGTGGCGCCAGTACCGGACGTTCGGCGCCGCGAAAGTCCGTTACTGGCGACGGACGCACGAACGGCCCGCAGCTGCGTCAGGTGGTCGCGCTGGGCGGTGCCGGTGTCGCGGCCGTTCGTGATGGTGTGGCAGCTTCGGCGTCCCCGCCGGCTGGCGCACGTTGGCGCGCTCGGGCTCGGGGCGCTCGCGCTGGTCGACCACGTCGCGGAGCCGCAGGAGCCGACCACGCCGCACGTGCGCGCGCGATGCCGTCGTCGCGTCCGTGTGCATCATGGGCGCTGTGGGTGGCGGGTGTGGCCCGGGAGGCCTGCGTCGGCGGTCGATCAGGTGATGTCGAGCATCCGCTGGAGCGCGACCCGCGCCCACTCGGCGGTGTGCTCGTCGACCGTGATCTGATTCACGACCTCGCCCCGCACCAGCGCGTCGAGGCACCACGCGAGATGCGGCCCGTCGATGCGGAACATCGTGGAGCACGGGCAGATCAGACGGATCGAGCGACACCACGGTGAGGTCGGGGTGCTCGGCCGCCATGCGCTGCACCATGTGGATCTCGGTGCCGACGCCGATCACGGAGCCCGGTGCCGCCGCTTCGACCCAGTCGAGGATCCGCTCCGTGGAGCCCACCCGGTCGGCCAGTTCGACGACGTCGTGCGCGCACTCGGGGTGCACGATCACCTCGCCGTTCGGGTGCTCGGCCCGGAACGCTTCGACGTGTTCGGGCCGGAAGCGCTGGTGCACCGAGCAGTGACCCTTCCAGAGCAGGAAGGACGACTCCTTGAGATCGCGCTCCTCGAGCCCGCCGAGCTCGACGCGCGGGTTCCACACGCGCATCGCGTCCTCGACGTAGCCCATGTCGTAGGCCGTGTTGCGGCCGAGGTGCTGGTCGGGGAAGAACAGCACCTTGATCTCCCCGGGGCCGCCCTTGGCGAGCGCCCACTCGAGGATCGCCCGCGCGTTCGACGACGTGCACACCGCCCCGCCGTGCTCGCCGACGAACGCCTTGAGCGCTGCCGACGAGTTCATGTAGGTGACGGGAACGACCTTGCTCACGTCGGTGACCGACTCGAGGCCCTCCCAGCACTCCTCGACCTGGTCGATGTCCGCCATGTCGGCCATGGAGCACCCGGCGTTGAGGTCGGGGAGGATCACCCGCTGGTGCGGGCCCGTGAGCACGTCCGCGGACTCGGCCATGAAGTGGACGCCGCAGAAGACGATGTCGGTGGCCTGGTGGTTGTCCGCCGCGAACCGCGCCAGCTTGAACGAGTCGCCACGGGCATCCGCCCACTTGATGACCTCGTCGCGCTGGTAGTGGTGACCGAGGATCAGGAGACGCTCACCCAGCTCGTCCTTGGCCGCGGCGATCCAGCCGTCGAGCTCGTCGGGCGACGCGAGGGTGTAGCGGTCCGGCAGTGGGGCCTGCATTCGCAACATATGAATCCCCCGAGGGGTATGGGCTCCGGTGTTGGCCGGCGGGGACAGCCTGGTCGCCCTCCGCGGGGTTGTCGGCCCCGGAGCTTGATATGTCGCCGGAATTCCAGGCCGGCCCGTCCACTGTAATCCGTTCTGGCGTCTTCAGGTCGGGCCCGTGAACGACCGTTCAGACGCACCAGACCGGATTGAATGGAGTGGTGCTGCGGCCGGAACCGTCGTCGATCCCCGATACCCCGGGCTCGTACCAGTTCAAGGACGCTCGCGGCCGCGTGCTCTACGTCGGGAAGGCCAAGAGTCTCCGGAGCCGGGTGATGTCGTACTTCGGCACCGGCCTCATGGAACGCACGCGGCAGATGGTCGCCGCCGCCGACACCGTCGAGTGGATCCAGGTGCGCAACGAGGTGGAGGCGCTGTTCCTCGAGTTCAACCTGATCCAGAAGCACCACCCCCGCTTCAACATCCGGTACAACGACGACAAGTCCTACCCGTACCTCGCCGTCACCCTCGACGAGGAATGGCCCCGTGCAATGGTGCTGCGCGGTGCGAAGCGCAAGGGAGTCCGCTACTTCGGACCGTATGCGCACGCGTATGCGATCCGGGAAACCCTCGACCTGCTCCTCCGCACGTTCCCGATCCGCACGTGCACGAAGGGCAAGTTCGACCGGTACCAGCGTCTCGGCCGGCCCTGCCTCTACGCGCACATCGAGAAGTGTGCGGCGCCCTGTGTGGGCTCGGTCACGCACGAGGAGTACGAGGGGCTGGTCAGCGAGCTGCTCCAGTTCCTCGATGGCGATACCTCGCCGATCCTCGACCGACTCGACAAGCGGATGCACGAATCGAGCGACGCGCTCGAGTTCGAGCGGGCGGCACGCCTGCGCGACCAGATCGTCTCGGTGCGCAAGGCCATCGAGCGACAGACGATGGTCGATGCCAAAGAAGAGGACTACGACGCCATCGGCATCGTCGACGACGTGCTCGAAGCCTCGGTGCAGGTGTTCCTCGTGAGGAAGGGGCGCGTCGTCGGCCGCAAGGGCCTGATCGTCGACAAGGTGGAGGACCTCACCCGACCGGAGCTCGTTGGTCGCCTGCTCGAGCAGCTCTACGGCGGTGCCGATCCCCTCGACATCCCCCGCGAGGTCCTCGTCCCCGAAGCGCCCGACGACCTCGCGCTCTACGAGCAGTTCCTCGCCGAAGCGCGCCGGGCGAAGGTGCGCCTCCGCGTCCCGAGACGCGGCGCGAAACGTGAGCTGCTCCAGACCATCACCCAGAACGCCGAGGAGGCGTTCCTGCACCACAAGCTGCGCCGTGCATCCGACCACAACGCGCGTGCGCGCGACGCTCCTCGCGCTCCAGGAGGCTCTGCGCCTGCCCGAGGCACCGCTGCGGATCGAGTGCTTCGACGTGTCCAACCTGCAAGGCAGCGAGATCGTGGCGTCGATGGTCGTGATGGAGGACGGGCTGGCGAAGCGTTCCGACTACCGGCGGTTCAAGATCCGCCACCAACCCGGCCAGGACGACTTCGCGGCCATGGAGGAAGCGCTCACCCGGCGCTTCCGCCGGTACCTCGCCGAGCGCGACGAAGGTGCGCGCGCGGGGAAGCGGTTCGCGTATCCGCCGAATCTGCTGCTGATCGACGGAGGGAAGGGGCAGCTCGGGGTCGCGGTGCGCGTGCTCGAGGATCTCGGACTCGAAGACATCTGCGTGGCGTCGCTCGCGAAGCGCTTCGAAGAGGTGTACCTGCCGGGTGACCCGGAGCCGGTGCGCATCCCACGCGACTCCGAGGCGCTCTACCTGCTCCAGCAGATACGCGACGAGGCACACCGGTTCGCGATCACGTATCACCGCCAGCTCCGCGACAAGAAGATGACGAAGTCCGTGCTCGACGACGTGCCCGGCCTCGGACCGGTGCGGCGGGCGCGGCTGCTCAAGGAGTTCGGATCGGTGAAGAAGCTGCGCGAGCTCACCGAAGACGAGGTCGCCGCGATCCCGTGGCTCCCGGAACCGGTCGCGCGCGCGGTACACGAGCACTTGCACGGTGGTGTGCGGTGAAGAAGCAGCTCGACGTCACGGTCATCACCGGGATGTCCGGCGCGGGACGGTCCGCCGCGGGCGACGTGCTCGAAGACCTCGGCTTCTTCGTCATCGACAACCTTCCCCCCGCGCTCATCGCCAACGTGCGTGAGCTCGCGCGCGGACAGGAAGAGCTCCAACGCCTCGCGCTGGTGGTCGACGTACGTTCCGGCGAGTTCGTTACCGACCTGGAGACCGCGCTCGCCAAGGTCCGCAAGCGGGGCGCGCGGACGCGCGTGCTCTTCCTCGACGCGTCCGACGACGTGCTCGTGCGGCGCTACGTCGCAACCCGACGGAAGCACCCCCTCGCGGCCGACGACCGCGTCTCGGACGGTATTGCCCAGGAGCGCCGTCTGCTCGAAGACCTGAAGGAACAGGCCGACATCGTCGTCGACACGTCGGATCTCAACGTGCACGAGCTGCGCGACCGGTTGCGCGAATTGTTCGCCGACTCCGCGAGCACCGGCGACCTGCTCCAGACGAGTGTCGTCTCGTTCGGGTACAAGCACGGACTCCCGGTCGACGTCGATCTGGTGTTCGATTGCCGGTTCCTGCCGAACCCGCACTGGGTCGACGAGCTGCGGCCGCTCCCTGGCACCGATCCGAAGGTCCGCGAGTACGTGCTGCAGTCGCCCGAAGCCCGCGAGTTCCTCGATGAGCTGCGAGCGCATGATGCGGCTGCTCCTTCCCGCCTACGTGCGGGAGGGGAAGTCGTACCTCTCGATCGGCATCGGGTGCACCGGTGGGCGGCACCGCAGTGTCGTCATCGCCGCGGAGCTCGCCGAAACGCTCGAGCGGCTGGGTTTTCCGGCAACCGTCCATCACCGGGACCTCGATCGTGACTGACGCGGGGCCGACGGTCGTCGCGCTCGGAGGCGGGCACGGGCTGGCGGCTGCGCTCCGCGGTATCCGCCGGTACGCGTCGTCGATCACCGCGATCGTCAGCGTGGCCGACGACGGGGGCTCGTCGGGACGTCTCCGCCGCGATCTGGGCGTGCTCCCGCCGGGAGACCTCCGTCGGTGTCTCGTGGCCCTCGCCGACGACGAGCTCTGGTCGCACGCGTTCGAACACCGTTTCGCGGCCGGTGAGCTCGATGGTCACGCGCTCGGCAATCTGGTCCTCGTCGGCCTCACCGACACCACCGGCGACTTCACCGCCGCGCTCGACGCGGCCGGCCGGCTGCTGCGGACCGTCGGGCGGGTCCTGCCTGCCACCACCGAACCCGTCGTGCTGAAGGCGGAAGTCGGAGGCCGAGAAGTCGAGGGGCAGGTCGCCGTGCAGAACAGCCGCGACATCCGCCGGGTCGAGTTGGTGCCCGCTGATGTCTCGGCGCCGGTCGACGCAGTGAGCGCGATCGCCCGGGCCGATCAGGTGGTGCTCGCACCCGGATCGCTCTATACGAGCCTGCTCCCGGTTCTCTGCGTCGACGACCTGCGCCGCGCGATCGCGTCCACACCCGGTCGGGTCGTGCAGGTCGCCAACCTCCGCCCGCAGCTCCCCGAGACCGCAGGCCTCGACGCCACCGACCATCTGCGCGCGCTGCGCGCGGCATGGCGTGCGGGTCGACGTGTTCGTGTACCAGGAGGCGGGGGCGCTGGCGGTGGATGCCGCCCAGATCCGGGCGTGGGGTGTAGAACCAGTTGCCGCCGACGTCGCCACCGAGCGTGGCCTGACGCACGACCCGCGACGGTTGGCGTCGGCGTTGCGGGCTCTGCTGTAGTCGGCCGAGACCAACGGCCGAAATCCAACGGGAGGACCAATGGCGGTTCGTGTCGGGATCAACGGCTTCGGACGGATCGGGCGCTCGTTCACGCGTGCCCTCCTCGAGCGCGGAGCTGATTCGGGCGTGGAGCTCGTGGCGGTCAACGACCCGATGGGTGACAACCACACGATGGCGTTCCTGCTGAAGCACGACTCGGTCGGCGGGGTGCTCTCGAGCACGGTGGAGGCCACCGACGACGGTTTTGCCATCGACGGCAACGACGTTCCCCGGCTCGGCGTCATGGACCCTGCCGAGATTCCCTGGACCGACCACGATGTCGGCGTCGTCATCGAGTCGACCGGCCTCTTCACCGGCCGTGAGCACGCGGCCGAGCATCTGGGCGGCAGCGTCGGTCGTGTCGTGATCTCGGCGCCGAGTGGCGACGCCGACGCCACCATCTGCATGGGGGTCAACGACGCGGTGTTCGACGCAACGCAGCACCATGTGATCTCGAACGCGTCGTGCACGACGAACTGCCTGGCGCCGCTCGCCAAGGTCCTGAACGACGCGTTCGGCCTCGAACAGGGCCTGATGACCACGGTGCACGCCTACACGAGCGACCAGTCGTTGGTGGACGTCGCCAAGACCACTCGAAGTGGCAAGCCCGACCTTCGGCGCATGCGTGCCGCCGCGATGTCGATCATCCCGAGCAGCACCGGTGCGGCACGTGCGATCGGGCTGGTGCTGCCGGAGCTCAAGGGCAAGCTCGACGGCACCGCGCTCCGCGTCCCGACACCAACCGGGTCGATCACCGACCTGTCGGCCAACCTCGCCACGACGGCTTCCGTCGACGAGCTGAACGATGCGTTCGCGAAGGCTGCCGCCGACCCTTCGTACCGCGGCGTGCTCGAGTACTCCGAAGAGGAGCTCGTCTCGGCCGACATCGTCGGCAACCCGGCGTCCTGCGTCTACTCGTCCGTCGACACGATGGCGAACGGGCGGATGGTGAAGGTGCTCGGTTGGTACGACAACGAGTGGGGGTACTCGAACCGGCTCATCGACCTCATCGCCTTCGTCGGCGCGTAGCGACCGCGCCGCCGTTCCCCACGATGGCCGTCGACCTCCCGCGCCTCGAAGACCTCACGATCGGGCGTGGCACTCGGGTGCTGGTGCGCGTCGACTTCAACGTGCCGTTGACCGACGGCCGGATCGACGACGATCTGCGCATCACCAGCGCGCTCCCGACGATCGAGTGGTTGCGTGACCGGCATGCGGTCGTCGTGACGTGCGCGCACCTCGGCCGACCGGGCGGCAAGCCCGACCCGCGCTTCTCGCTCGCACCGGTCGCGGCTCGACTCGGCGAACTGCTGGAGCGCGAGGTACCGCTGGCACCGGGCGTGGTCGGTGCGCGTGTGGAGCCGCTCGTCGCGTCGTCGTCCCCCGGTGACGTCGTCATGCTCGAGAACCTGCGCTTCGAGCCGGGCGAGACCGAGTGCGACCCGGCGTTCTGCGCGAACCTCGCCGCGCTCGCCGATGTCTACGTGAACGAGGCGTTCGGCGCCTCGCATCGCGAGCACGCGTCGATCGTCGGGCCCACCGCGAGTGCTGCCCCACGCCGGAGGCCGCCTGCTCGTACGCGAGGTCGAAGTCCTGTCGGGCCTGCTCGACGGAGCCAGGCGTCCTTTCGTGGCGGTGGTCGGCGGGGCGAAGGTGGGTGACAAGCTCGGCGTGATCGATGCGTTGCTCGACCGCTGCGACCGCGTGCTCGTCGGCGGCGCGATGGCGTTCACGTTCCTGCTCGCGGAGGGCAAGCGGGTCGGTGACTCGGTCGTCGAACCGGAGCTCGTCGACGAGTGCCGCCGCGTACTCGACACCGGCCGCGTGCAGATCCCGGTCGACATCGTCATCGCGCGCGACGCGCGCGCCGACGCGGAGAGCCGCATCGTCCCCGCCGGCGCGATCCCCGACGGATGGAAGGGGCTCGACATCGGTCCCGAGACCGCGGCGATCTACTCCGACGAGCTGGCCGGCGCGGCCACCGTGCTCTGGAACGGACCGATGGGGATGTTCGAGGTGGCCCCCTTCGCGGCGGGGACACGCGCAGTTGCCGAGGCCGTCGCCGCGACGCGCGGCTTCACCGTCGTCGGCGGCGGCGACAGCGCGGCCGCCATCCGTCAGATGGGCCTTGCCGACACAGTCGACCACGTGAGCACCGGAGGCGGCGCGTCGCTCGAGTTCATCGAGCACGGCGATCTGCCGGGTCTCGCGTGCGCTGCGGGAGAAGGAACGCGACTCATGAGCCAATCGTCGTCTGTGGGGCGCATCCCGGTGATCGCAGGCAACTGGAAGATGCACCACGACCACCTCGTCGCGATCCAAGTGGTGCAGAAGCTCTCGTACCGGCTCGACAAGCCCGACTACGAGGCCAACGAGGTGGTGGTGTGCGCACCGTTCACGGACCTCCGCACGCTCCAGACGTTGATCGACAGCGATCGGCTCTCGATCCGGCTCGGCGCCCAGAACTGCCACTGGGAGAACGAGGGCGCGTTCACCGGCGAGGTCAGCCCCGTGATGTTGGCCAAGCTCAACGTGCGGTACGTGATCGTCGGGCACTCGGAGCGACGACAGCTGTTCGGCGAGACCGACGAGGTGATCAACCGCAAATTGCGGGCGGTAATGAAGCACGGCATGACGCCGATCGTCTGTGTCGGCGAGACACTCGACGAGCGCGAATCCGGGGCGACTTCCGGGCGCGTCAGCTCACAGGTTCGCGCCGCGTTCGCCGGAGTGAAGGCCGCCGAGGCCGCCGAGTGCGTCGTCGCGTACGAGCCGATCTGGGCGATCGGCACGGGTCGCAACGCAACCCCCGACGACGCGAACGAGACCTGCGGCGTGGTCCGCGCGGCGCTCCGCGACCTCTACGGGGGTACGACCGCCGAGACCGTCCGAATCCAGTACGGGGGGAGCGTGAAGCCCGGCAACGCCGCCGACCTCATGGCCATGCCCGAGATCGACGGGGCGTTGGTGGGCGGCGCCTCCCTCGACCCCGACGACTTCGCGCGGATCGTGCAGTACCGACGCTGACCGCCCCGCCCGAGCGTCGGCGCCGCAGGTGTCCTGCGGCGCCGCGAGGGGTGGCCTGAGCGGCCCGGTGGCGAAGCCACGGTGAGCGGGAAAGTGGGGACGTGGGGGGTACACTGGTTGCTCCCGAGTAGACCGAAACCGGAGAAACGGGACACGATGCTCAATACGATCCTCATCGTCATCGACGTCCTCGTCGCACTGTTGCTGATCTTCCTGATCCTGCTGCACTCCGGTCGGGGCGGTGGTCTCTCGGACATGTTCGGAGGAGGCTCGCTGGGCGGTTCCATGGCGGGCTCCACGGTGGTGGAGCGGAACCTCGACCGGCTGACGGTGATCGCCGCCACGATCTTCATGTTCACGACCGTCCTGCTCTCCCTGCGGCTGCAGTAGCTGCACGACCCGAACAAAGCGCTCAAGGAGCCCGACGACCGCGCCGTACCTCTTGTCGACGGGGCCATGGATCTCGACATCCCCGTTGCGCCGGTGGTCGGCGTACACAATCGGCGGTGAAGCTGGGGGCCCCGATGCACACCGAGTCCGTTACTCGGCACAGGAAGCCTTTCGTCGCGCTGATGACGGCACTGATCGCCGTCGCCGGCCTGTTGACGGCCACGGCCGCGACGGCCACCGCCGCGAAGGACAAGGCCGGGCCCGTGGTCACTGTGGGCGCGGAAGAGTTCCCCGCGGTCCTCAACATGATCACGCCGGAGGGGAACGGCGAGTGGACCGGCATGATCGTCGGCCCTGCACTCGCCCGTGGCTACCGGCTGCTCCCCGACTTCTCGTACGAGCCGTGGATCTTCGACAAGGACTGCACCGTGCCCACGGTCAGTCCCTTCACGGTCGACTGCACGATCCGTCCCGAGGCCAAGTGGTCCGACAACGTGCCGATCACGGCCGACGACTTCAAGTTCACGTTCGACACGATCATGAACCCGAAGAACAACGTCGTCTCGCGCAACGGCTACGACAAGATCCGCGAGTTCAACGTGATCAGTCCGACCGAGTTCCAGATGGTGTTCGAAGAGATCTTCGCCCCGTATCGCGACCTGTGGGCGAGCACGAGCACGGTCGTTCTGCCGAAGCACCTGCTCGAAGGCGCCAACTTCAACAAGGTCTGGAACACCTGCATCTGCGACCCGAAGACCAAGAAGCCGATCTCGAGCGGTCCGATGCTCGTGCAGTCGTTCACTCCCGACAAGTCGGCAACCCTGGTACCGAACTCGAACTACTGGGGGAAGAAGGCGACGGTCTCCAAGGTCGTCTTCGTGCCCATTACCGACAGCAACAGCGAGGTGAACGCGTTCCGTGCCGGTGAGGTCGACATGATCTACCCGCAGAACCAGATCGGGCTGCGGAAGCGCATCGAGTCGGCCGACGGCGCGAAGTACGCCTCGACGCTCGGTCCTCAGTGGGAGCACTTCGACATGCTCACCACGGTGCCCGGCCTCGACGACGTCAACGTCCGCAAGGCGATCGCCACCGCGATGCCACGCCAGCAGATCGTCGACCGCGTCGTGAAGGACGCCAACGACAGCGCGACCGTGCTCGACAACACGATGTGGATGACCAACCAGAAGCAGTATCAGCCGAACTGGTCGATGTACCCGGCAAGCGGTGACGTCGATGCTGCGAACGCCATGCTCGACGCGGCCGGATGGACGCGCGGCTCCGACGGCGTGCGTCAGAAGGACGGCGTGAAGCTTGCGTTCACGGTGGGCACCACTACCGGCAACAAGGCGCGTGAGTTCTCCGAGCAGATCATCCAGGAGCAGCTCAAGAAGATCGGCGTGAAGATCGCGATCAAGAACTCGCCCGACATGCTCGACACCAAGCTCGTCGGCTTCGACTACCAGACGATCCTCTTCGCCTGGGTGGGCTCGCCCGATCCGTACAGCAACAACGTGATCTGGCTCTCGGGCGCGATTCCCCAGAAGTGCCCGCCTCGCCTCGCCAAGGCCGAGGAGTGCGACTACTCCGGACTCAACTACACCAAGCTCAAGGACCCCACGCTCGACGAGATCCTCAACGCGACCGACCGTGAACCTGACCCGGTGAAGCGCGCCGCGCTCTACAACCAGGCTGACGTCCAGGTTGCGACCAACGACGTGACCGTGGTGCCGCTGTTCCAGAAGCCCACCCAGCTCGGGTACCGCAACACCATCTCCGGTGTGCAGGACAACCCCACCCAGGACGGCTTCACCTGGAACATCGAAGACTGGGCCGTCCGCTCCTAACCACGCAACCGGCGTCAGCAAACGGGGTATAGCCCCACCTGCTGACGCCGGTTCGAGAGCGGGTGGGCCACGCTCCGCGTTCGGCGGTCGGTGGGCGGCTAAACACGGGCGCGGTGAGCACGTACGTCGTACGGCGGCTACTGGTCGCGATTCCGGTCGTCGTGCTGGCGACGCTGGTGGTGTTCCTGCTCGTTGCCGCGCGGGTGACCCGCTGCGCGACTTCCGGCACCGGCCCTCGGTCTCCCAAGAGACGATCCGCAACCTCGAGCACGAGTACCACCTCGACAAGTCGGTTCCCGAGCAGTACGCGCTCTGGCTCGGCGACTTCGTGCAGGGCGACTGGGGTACGTCGTTCCGCACGGAACAGCCGGTGTCGGAGATGGTCGGCGACGCCGCGTGGAACTCGTTCCTCTTGATCGGCACCGCGGTGGTGCTGTCGGCCGCACTCGGGCTCCTGATCGGAGTCGTCAGTGCCGTGCGCCAGCACACCGCGTTCGACTACGCGGCGACGGGTTTCTCGTACTTCGGGTTCTCGATGCCCGACTTCTTCTTCGCGCTCCTCCTCCAACTCGTCCTGGTGGTCTGGCTGCGGGAGCAGTTCGGCATCCAGCTGTTCTACGTGCAGGGCAAGTACAGCGTCGGCAAGGAGGGCGACATCGGGAACTTGCTCCGGCACATGGTGCTCCCGGTGCTCACGCTGATGCTCACCAGCGTGGCGGCGTGGAGCCGCTACCAGCGCGACAGCATGCTCGACGTGCTGCGCACCGACTACGTGCGCACGGCACGTGCGAAGGGCGTGCCGCGCTCGCAGATCATCCGCCGGCACGCGCTGCGCAACGCGCTCATACCGTTCATCACCGTCGTCGCGGTCGATGCCGGTGTGCTGCTCGGCGGGGACGTCGTGGTGGAGCGGATCTTCGGTTGGCCGGGACTCGGCCTCCTCTTCTTCGACGCGCTCGAGAAATCGGACTATCCGGTGCTCCTGGCGTGGATGGCCGTCGCCACGATCTTCGTCGTGCTCTTCAACCTTCTTGCCGACGTGCTCTACGGCGTGCTGGATCCGCGCATCCGGCTCAGCGAGCGCGGCGCAGGTACGCGGCGCCTGACCCGGCGCCGCAGCGAGCGGGGCCCGAGCGGCGCGGCGCGAAGCGCCGAGAGCGGGCAAGCATGAGGGAGCGTCGCGGCGCAGGTACCCTGCGCCGCAGCGAGCGGGGCCCGAGCGGCCCGGCGCCGCAGCGCCGAGAGCGGGCAAGCATGAGGGAGCGTCGCGGCGCAGGTACCCTGCGCCGCAGCGAGCGGGGCCCGAGCGGCCCGGCGCGAAGCGCCGAGAGCGGGCAAGCATGAGCATGCGCATGGGGGACGAGACCGCGCGCTCGCGCGCCGAGGAGATCGATCCTGTCCTCATCGCGAGCGAAGCCGTTCCCACGGGTGGCGTCGGCCAGTGGCGCATGGCACTGGGCCGGTTCCGCCAGCACAAGCTGGCGCTGGTCGCCCTCGGCTTCCTGATCTTCATGGTGCTCGCCTGTTTCGTCGGCGCGCACCTCGCGCCCAGCCCCACCGAGCAGCACCTCCTCGAGCCTCCGGCCGCCCCGTCGACCACACACTGGTTCGGCACCGACGAGCTGAGTCGCGACTCGCTCTCCCGCGTGCTGCACGGCGGCCAGATCTCGCTGCGCGTGGCGTTCGGGGTCGCGATCCTGTCGACGGTGATCGGCGTCGTGATCGGCGCGCTCGCCGGCTTCTACCGCGGGTGGCTCGACGACCTGCTCATGCGCTTCACCGACCTGTGGATCGCGCTCCCCGTGCTGCCGATCCTCGCGGTGGCGGTGTCGATCGGCACCGTCGATCTCGGGCCGCTCGGAACGCTCGACATGGGTGGCGTGCTCGGCATCACGCTGCTGCTCTCGTTGCTCCTGTGGGGATCGATCGCGCGTGTCGTACGCGGCGCGACGCTGTCACTCCGCGAGCACGAGTTCATCGACGCCGCGCGCACGATCGGCGCGTCGAACACGCGGATCATCGTGCGACACGTGCTCCCGAACTGCTTCGGTCCGATCGTCGTGAACGCAACGCTCGTCGTCGCGGAAGCGATCCTGGTCGAGAGCACACTCTCGTTCCTCGGCTTCGGCATCCAGCCTCCGACTCCGAGCTGGGGCAACCTGCTCGCGAACTCGATCTCCACGCTCGAGGACCAGTGGTGGCTCACCGTGTTCCCGGGCCTCGCGATCTTTCTCACCGTGCTCGCGGTGAACTTCCTGGGCGACGGCCTGCGCGACGCACTCGACCCCCGACGTCCGGTGCGCGCGTGAACACCGAACCGCGAGCGCCGCTCCTCGAGGTGGACGAGCTCAACGTGGAGTTCACCGTCGACGGCGGAGTGCTGCGCGCCGTCGACGGCGTCTCGATCGCGCTCGCGCCCGGGGAGCGTGTCGCGGTCGTGGGCGAGTCGGGGTCCGGAAAGACCGTCACCGCACTCGCGATCATGGGGCTCATCGAGCCGCCGGGTCGGATCACCGTGGGCGACGTGCGGCTCGATGGGCGCTCGCTCACGACGCTCTCCGAGGACGACTACCGGCAGATCCGTGGGCGCGACGTCGCGATGGTGTTCCAGGATCCGATGACGGCACTCAATCCGGCGCACCGAATCGGTCCGCAGGTGGCGGAGGCGATCACGGTCCACGACTCGTCGGTGACGCGCTCGACGGCTTCGGCGCGCGCGGTCGAGCTGCTCGAAGAGGTCGGGATCGCGTCGGCTGCGGCGCGCGCGGCGACTACCCCCACCAGCTCTCGGGGGGCATGCGGCAGCGGGTGCTGCTGGCGATGGCGCTGGCCAACCGGCCCCGAGTGCTCATCGCCGACGAGCCGACGACCGCGCTCGACGTGACGACACAGGCGCAGATCCTCGAGCTGCTCGACACCATCCGCACGGATCTCGGCCTCGCCGTCGTGCTGGTCACCCACGACCTCGGTGTGGTGGCGGGCCACGCCGACCGCGTCGTGGTGATGTACGCGGGAAGGGTGGTCGAGGAGGGTGTCGTCGACGACGTGTTCGCGTCGCCGCGGCATCCGTATACGCGTGGCCTGTTGGCGTCGGTCCCCACCTTGGCGAGCGAGCGCGGCACGCTCACCCCGATCCCCGGATCGCCGCCGAACCTGCTCCACGTTCCACACGGTTGCGCATTCCACCCGCGGTGCGCCTTCGCGCAGGATCGGTGTCGCGAATCGGTACCTCCACTCGTCGTGCTCGCACCCGGTCACCGCGCCGCCTGTCTCCGGGCGGAAGAACTGTGACCGAGCTGCTCGTCGTCGACGAGCTGGTCAAGCACTTCCGCGCCCGCGCCGGCGGGGTGGTGCACGCGGTCGACGGCGTGAGCTTCGTCGTCGAGCACGGCGAGACGCTCGCGATCGTGGGGGAGTCGGGGAGCGGCAAGACGACCGTCGCCCGGCTCGTGCTCCGTCTCGTGAAACCGACTGCGGGCAGGATCCGCTTTCAGGGACAGCGCGTGCAGATGGTGTTCCAGGACCCGTACGCGTCGCTCGACCCGCGCATGACGGCCGGCACGATCGTGGCGGAACCGCTGGTGGTCGCGCGCCGTCGGCACGAGGCAAAGCAACGGGTCCCGGAGCTCTTCGAGCTGGTCGGGCTCGGCGCCGAGCACACCGACCGGTACCCGCACGAGCTCTCCGGCGGGCAGCGCCAGCGCGTGGGTATCGCACGCGCCCTCGCGCTCGAGCCGGATCTCGTCGTGCTCGACGAACCGGTCAGCGCGCTCGACGTGTCGATCCAGGCGCAGATCCTCAACCTCCTCGCCGACCTGCAGGCTCGCCTGTCACTTTCCTACCTCTTCATCGCGCACGATCTCTCCGTGGTCCACCACGTCGCCGACCGCATCGCGGTGATGCACCTCGGCAAGATCGTCGAGTCCGCCACCACCGCCGAGTTGTTCGCCTCACCCGCGCACCCGTATACCCAGGCCTTGTTGTCGGCGGTGCCCGACCCCGATCCGCCGGGCGAACGCGAACGGCGGCGCATCGTCCTGCGTGGCGAGCTGCCCAGCGCCGACGACCCGCCGTCAGGTTGCCGTTTCCGCACCCGGTGCTGGCGGGCCGAGGACCGTTGCGCCGAGGAAGAACCTGCGCTCGCGGAACGGTCGGGTGTGGGCCATCCTGTTGCGTGCCATTTTCCCGAGGTGCGGATCAGCACGTGAAGTGGCCGGCGTGGCTCGTCGTTGCGAGCGCCCTCGTCGCGGCCGTGAGTTGCTCGAGTGGTGGGGGAGCGAGCGCGTCGAGGCCGCGCGCGAGTTCAGCGACCTCGGTGCCCACGAGCACCACCGTTCCGCCGCCGACGACAACCACCACCGCTCCACCCGTCACCAGCCCCGAGCAGATCGCGGCGCCCGCCGACGCGCGCGCGCCACGATCGAGGTGCTGACGCGCGTCGAACGTGGGCTACGCACGGACGATCGCGACCCCACCCGGCTCGCACGACTCGGATGGGAACAGCAGAAGACATACGGCACGCTGCTCGCGCATCCGGAGTGGCAGAGCGAAGTGCTGGCCGGTGTGCCGGACGACGTCCGTCCGATCGCGCAGGCCAACCTCGACGCGGGCAACACGCTCACCGCGCCCGATCTCGGTCCTCCGCTCCCGTCGCTGCCCGACTGGACGATCCTCGTTCCGAAGACCGTCGACGAGCTGCTCGGCTACTACAAGGAGGCCGAGGCGAGCACCGGCATCCCGTGGGCGTACTTCGCCGCGATCCATTTCGTCGAGACGAAGACTGGTCGCATCCGCGGCAACAGCACCGCTGGCGCGCAAGGGCCGATGCAGTTCATCCCGAGCACGTGGGCGGTCTACGGCGAGGGCGACATCAACGACGACCACGACGCCGTCCGCGCCGCGGCGCGCTACCTCGAGGCGGCCGGCGGTCCCGGCAACATGGACAAGGCGCTCTACGCGTACAACCCGAGCAACGCGTACGTCACCGCGATCCAGAGGTACGCGGGCGTGATGCTCGCCGACCAGCGGGCGTTCGACGGCTACCACGCGTGGCAGGTGTACGTGACCACCGTCGACGGCACCACGTACCTGCCGGAGGGCTGGCGCAGGAGTTGACTCCAGATCCGACCCGTATGATGCCCGGATGGCACACGATGACGACCACGACTACGACGCGTACCGGGATCGAGCGCGTCGGTGGCTCGCCGAGAACGTGGAGCGCGTACGGCCCACGTCGACTGCGGTCGGTCAGCGCGCGGGAGAGAGCGAGCTCGAGTTCGTCGCGCGTTCGAAGGCGCTGCAATCGAAGTACTACGAGGGCGGCTACGCCGGCATCACCCTCCCCGCCGAGTGGGGTGGGCAGGGCCTCACCACCCGACACCAGCAGGTCTTCGACGAAGAGGTCTTCGGCTACGAACGCCCGGGCGGCTTCGGCGGAACCTTCGGGCCCATCCTCGGAGCGCTGCTCGGCCACATGAACGACGAGCAGCGCCAGGAGTACCTCGTCCCGATTCTCCAGGGGACGCTCTGGTGCCAGTTGATGTCGGAACCGGGCGCGGGCTCCGACGTCGGGGGCATCACCACCAGAGCGGTGCAAGACGGCGACGAGTGGGTCATCAACGGTCAGAAGGTGTGGACCACGGCCGGCCACTTGTCGGACATGGCGATCTGCATCACCCGCACCGACTGGGACGTGCCCAAGTACTCCGGGCTCACGATGTTCATCGTCCCGATGGACACGCCGGGTGTGTCCCCCCGGCCGTTGCGTCAGATCACGGGCGAGGCGGAGTTCTGCGAGACGTTCCTCGACGACGTGCGGATCCCGGCGCGCAACGTGCTCGGGGTTCCCGGCGGCGGCTGGAGTGTGGTGCAGACCTGGCTCACGTACGAGCACGGCGGGGTCGAGGAGGGCGACCAGTCGGGACGCGGGGTCAGCGGCGCCAAGGTGTCGGCCTCGTTGGTCGACGGCGCGTACCCGAAGGAGCTCGCCGAGCTCGGGGCCGCGCGCGGCATCGGGGATGATCCGCGGGTGCGGGACCGGCTGGCGCGCATGTTCATCGCCGATGCGGTGAACGGGATGGTCGGCCGGCACCTCGGCCTCGCGATGCGCGATGGCCGGATCTCCGGCCATGCAGGCTCGATGGTCAAGGTCGCCGCCGCGACCGCGTCGCAACGCTCCACCGAGGCTGCCGTCGACCTCGCCGGTATGGCCGGCGTCGCGTGGGACGCCGACGACGAGCTCGGCGACGCGGCGGGCGAAGGAGATGCTCCAGGCCCGGAGTCACTCGATCGCCGGCGGTACCAACGAGATCCAGCGCAACAACACCGGCGACCGCGTGCTCGGGCTGCCGCGCGAGCCTGCCGTCGACCGCGGCATCCCGTTCCGCGAGGTGCGCACCAACGCGGTGGCGCCGCGGGGCAAGGGCGACTGACAGTCCGCTCTCAGTCGTACCGCGCGCGGTAGCCGGCGAGGAACGTGCGCAACCCCTGCTCGCCGTGTCGCATCATCAACTTGTGGTTGCCCCTGAACGCGGGCCGCGCGAAAGGATCGAGGCGACGGAGCAACGCCTTGTTGGCGACCACTTCTTCTTCGAATGTTGCCCGCGATCCCTCGGGGAACTCCTGGATCGTCCACCGTGAGAACCCCTCGAGATCGCCCGTGAGGCTCGCCTCGAGCACCCGGGCGTGCGGATCGCGCCGCGTTTGATGGGTGGTGAACACGAGGTCATAGGGCAGCAACGAACGGCACCGCAGTTCGTACTCGTCGTGGCCGAGCGGCCGGACCTCCTTGATCTCGGGCCACCAGGCCGGGTAGTCGGCGAGTCGTTCGAGCGCCAGGTACACGTCCGCTGCCGGCGCAGCCAGGGTCCACACGCTCCGGAAGGTGTAGGAGTGGTCTGCCACAGCGCAGCAGTTTCGCGCGTACGGTTGCCGCTCATGGAGTTCAACCCGTACGACTACGACTTCCACCGCAACCCCCATCCCACGTACGAGTGGCTCCGCGAGCACGCTCCCGCCTACTACAACCCGAAGCTCGACTTCTGGGCGCTGTCGCGTTTCGACGACGTGCTTGCCGGCCTCCACGACCCCGCCACCTACACGTCGAACAAAGGGGTCGCGCTCGAGGACGAGGGGCCCGACGGACCCGCCGGCTCGATGATCCACATGGACCCGCCCGCGCACACGAGCGTGCGCAAGCTGGTGGCGCGCCGGTTCACGCCGCGTCGCATCGCGGAGCTCGAGCCACGGGTGCGTGAGTGGACGGTTGCGCTCGTCGACGGCCTCGACGGGAGGGCGCAGTTCGATGTGGTGGGCGACTACGCGGCGCGGCTGCCCGTCACCGTGATCGCGACGATGCTCGGCATCCCGCCGGAGGAGCACGACAGCGTGCGCGTGTGGACCGACCAGTTGCTCACTCGCGACGCCGGCGTGATGAGCGTCCCTCCCGAGGCGAACGCGGCGATGGGGAAGCTCGCCGGGCTCTCGATGCAGCTGATGACCTTGCGGCGCGAGCGGCCGACCGACGACATCCTCAGCCTGCTCGTGGAAGTCGAGCTCGACGGCAAGAGGCTCACCGACGCGCAGGTCATCGGATTCTGCATCCTGCTGATCTCGGGCGGCCACGAGACCACCGCCAAGCTGATCGCGAACGGCGTGCGGCTGTTCGCGTCACATCCGGACCAGCGTGACGCCGTGATCAGCGATTCGTCGCTCATGGCCCCGGCGATCGAGGAGCTGCTCCGCTATACCAGCCCCACGCAATACATGACCCGCACCACCACCCGCGACGTCGAGCTGCACGGCGAGGTCATCCCGGCGGGGAAGAAGCTCGCGCTGCTGCTCGGGTCGGGCAACCGCGACCCGCGTGAGTTCGACCGCCCCGACGAGTTCGACATCCACCGCGGCAACCCGCGCATCCTCGCGTTCGGCCACGGCGCGCATGTGTGTCTCGGTGCGGCGGTCGCGCGGCTCGAGGCGCGCATCGCGCTCCAGGAGTTCCTCGCGCGGTTCCCCGATTACGACGTCGACGAGAGCGGGATCGAATACCTGCACTCGGGCAACGTGCAAGGCCCGACCAAGGTGCCGGTCACCGTCCGCTGACGCGGCTTCGAGCGGTTCCGCGGAACCGCTTCGCTACACTGCTCGTCCACGTCGGAGTGGCGGAATTGGCAGACGCGCTAGCTTGAGGGGCTAGTGCCTTTCGAGGCGTGGGGGTTCAAGTCCCCCCTCCGACACGAACGTATGTTCGATTCACCACCCGAGGTCAGTATGAACCTCGGGTGTTTTCGCGTCAAGAGGCGTGTTCGGGAGTACTTCCGGGAGTAGTTTCCGGGAGTGATCGCGGGAGTACTGCCGGGAGTAGTGCGACCGATGCGAACGAGGGCTCGCGCCTCCCGGGCGGGAAGCGCGCAAACCGAAGGTCGAACCACGCCAACCACTCCTCGTCGGTTGCGTTCAGCGCTCATGCGCCACCGACCGGACGCGCTCAGAGAGATCTCGCGTTACAGACTCGGCTCGCCCGCGTCGGAGGCTGTCAGGAGGGCCCCGAGTACGATCGCCCGACCGTCAACGGCGCGCGATCGAACTGGGGTTTGAGATGCCGATTGTTGAGTACAAGCCGGGAACCGTCTTTCCGGGTGTGATCGGTCGCACTGCCGACGAATCGAGTCCGGCGTGGCCGGCTCCGACCCGCGCGCCGAAGGGTACGCCGAACGTGTTGTTCATCGTGTTGGACGACACGGGTTTTGGTCAGCTCGGTTGCTTCGGCGGTGCGATCGAGACGCCGAATCTCGACGCGCTCGCGAGCAATGGTCTGCGGTACAACAACATGCACACGACTGCGTTGTGTTCGCCGAGTCGGTCGTGCATCGTTACCGGGCGCAATCATCACAGCAACGCGATGGCGTGCATCACCGAGTTCGCGACCGGCTATCCGGGCTACGACGGGAACGTGCCGTTCGAGAACGGCTATCTCTCGGAGATCCTGCTCGCGCACGGTTACAACACCTACATGGTGGGCAAGTGGCACTTGATCCCGGCCAGTCAGGAGACGGCCGCCGGGCCGTACGACCGCTGGCCGCTCGGGCGAGGCTTCGAGCGGTTCTACGGATTCCTCGGCGGCGACACGAGCCAGTGGAATCCCGACCTGGTCTACGACAACCACCAGGTCGAGCCGCCCGCGACGCCGGAAGAGGGCTACCACCTGACGCCCGACCTGGCCGACAAGGCCGATCCAGTTCATCTCCGACGCCCGGCAGGTCGACCCCGACAAGCCGTTCTACTTGCACTTCTGCCCGGGCGCGACCCATGCCCCGCACCACGTCCCCAAGGAGTGGGCGGACAAGTACGCCGGGAAGTTCGACGACGGCTGGGACGCCTACCGCATCGCGACGTTCGCCCGCCAGAAGGAGCTCGGCATCGTTCCGGCCGACTGCGAGCTGTCCCGTCACGACCCCGACGTACCCGATTGGGATTCGCTCTCCGCCGATGAACGGCGTCTCTATGCCCGCGAGATGGAGGTCTTCGCCGGTTTCCTCGCCCACACCGATCACCACATCGGGCGACTGATCGAGTTCTTACGCAAGATGGGCGAACTCGACAACACGTTGATCATGGTCATCTCCGACAACGGCGCGAGCGCCGAAGGCGGCGTCACCGGCACGACCAACGAGGCGCAGTTCTTCAACAACTGCCCCGAGCCGGTCGAGGACAGCCTGAAGGTCATCGACGAGATCGGCGGGCCGAAGCACTTCAACCACTACCCGTGGGGCTGGACCTTCGCGGGCAACACGCCGTTCCGTCGCTGGAAGCGCGAGACGTATCGCGGCGGGTCGAGCGACCCGTTCATCGTGCATTGGCCGGCGCGGATCACGGCACGCGGTGAGGTGCGCACACAGTACGCGCACGTCATCGACATGATGCCGACAGTGCTCGACGTCCTCGACATCGAGCCGCCCGCCACGATCAAGGGGGTTCCGCAGTCGCCGATCCACGGTGTGAGCTTCGCCCACACCTTCGACGACCCCGCGGTCGAGACCAAGCATCACACGCAGTACTTCGAGATGCTCGGGCACCGTTCGATCTACCACGACGGCTGGCGAGCCGTCTGTCCGTGGCCCGGCCCGTCGTTTGCCGAGGCGGCCCAGCCCTTTGGTTCCGCCATCTCAGCCGACACGCTCAGCCAACTCGACGCAACGGGCTGGGAGCTGTACCACGTCGCCGAGGACTTCGCCGAGACCCGCAACCTCGCGGCCGACAATCGCCCGCGCCTGATCGCGCTGATCGGCACCTGGTACGCGGAGGCCGGGAAGTACAACGTCTTGCCACTCGACGGGAGCGTGCTCGATCGCATGCTCGTCGAGCGTCCCGAGCTCGCCGCACCGCGCGACCGCTACGTCTACTACCCCGACACGCAGTCGGTCCCGAACTTCGCCGCGCCCAAGCTCCTGAACCGTCCCCACAGCATCACCGCAAACGTGGAGATCCCCGAGCAGCGGCGCCGAGGGCGTGCTGCTGTGCCAGGGCTCCGCGGCCGGCGGCTTCTCGCTCTTCATGCAGAACAGCAAGCTCGTGTTCGTGCACAACTACGTCGCGCGCGAGTACTTCAAGGTCGAATCGACCAGCGCCGTGCCGCCGGGAGCCACGAGCTGCGCTTCGAGTTCGAGCCGACCGGCGAGCTGAACCTTCCCGAAGGCAAGGGCGCGCCCGCCCGGCTCCAGCTCTACGTCGACGGCGAGCTCGTCGGCGAGACCGACGCCCCCTACACGACTCCGCTGATGTTCAACCCGGGGGCGCTGACGTGCGGAGCGAATCCGGGATCGCCGATCACGCTCGACTACAACGGTCCGTTCCCGTTCACCGGAACGATCCACACGGTCACCGTCGACGTGAGCGGCGAGCTCATCACGGATCCCGAGGCTGAGGTTCGCATGCACATGGCACGCCAGTAGTCCTGGACGTTGGCAGTCGTGGGTGAAAAGGCAGTCCGGGAGTAGTTCCGGGAGTGAACTCGGGAGTGGTTCCGGGAGTAGTCGGGCGCATGATCGCCGTCATGCAGCGATGAGCCACGCCTCCCAGGGGTCGCGTGTACTTAGGGTTTGTGTCGCCCCTCCGGCACCGAACGTATGTGCGCCAGGCTGGATCGATAGGTGCGCTTACAGGCATGTCCCGAAACGGCTGTGTCCTGAGGCGGTCGTCGCGGCCGCGAGGTAGCGCAGAGGGCGCGGAAGTTAGAAGAGGCCGAGGCGACGTGCTTCGGTCACTGCTTCGATGCGGGACGAAACCCCGAGCTTTTGGTAGATCCGTTTGACGTGTGTCTTGAGCGTGTTGGTCGAGACGAAGAGCTCCGCCGCGATTTCCTTGTACGTGAGTCGGGACGCGAGGTATCGAACGACGGTGAGTTCGCGGCTGGTGAGCGGTCCGGAGGTGCTGCCGTTCGCGTTCGTGACGGTCGGGTCGCGTTCGAGGCGATCGAGCACGGCCTGCTCGTATTGCTCGATGCGTCCTGACCGTAGAAGCAGAGTGACGCGCGGTCGGAGTTCGACCAGGTCGTCGGTGACGGCCACGACGAAGCCTTCGATCTTCGCGACCGCGAGCGCCTCCGCGAGTAACGGATCTGCGGTGTCAGATTTCCGGAGGTGCGCGACCCGGGCGGTAGAGCGAGCGCGACGTCGAGGCGCTCGCGCATCGTTGCCGGCGTGCATCCAGCGAGGGCGTCGTCGGCGCGATCTGGCTCGCTTCGGGCGAGCTCGATCCGAGCCTGGAGCAGGGATGCTCGGTTTCCCGGCTGGAGGCTCTGCGCGCATCGGGTGGCGCGGTCGCAGGTCGCCGATCTCGATTGCGATGCGGCCTTCCAGTGCGTGACAGAGGCTGAGGAGCGGACTGGTGGAGTCGGGTGGCAGGAACGCTCGCGCTCGTTCTACGCCAGAGAGTGCATCGCCGACTCGGCCGTCGGCGAGCCAGACGCGCGAGAGCGACAGCTGGCTGACGAGCGCAAACGCAGGACGGCAGTCCTCGCTCACCGAGAGTGACTGCTCGAGCACGCGTTCTGCCGTGACGAGATCGCCTCGCTCGAACGCCACTCGGCCCTGGGTGCGTACCGCGTCGACCATCGCGGTATGGCCGGCGAGTCCCATTGATTCGGCACCCGTGAGTGCCAGTTCGGCGAGGTGCTCGGCCTCGGTGAGCAGACCTTCGACGCACGCAACCCAGGCGAGCGCGCCGGTCAGTGCGACCTGCTGCAGGTTTGGCGTGGCGAGCGGATCCAAGGTTTGCTCGCATATCTCGCGTGCGCCGTTGAGATCGCCGAGCCACAGCCGTGTGCGCGCGAGCAGGATGGGCCCGAACTGAGTGACCTCGTCGTCAGGGAGGTCCGTCGGTCCGGCATACTCGGACAGCGCTCGTTCGACTTCGTCGGCTTCTCCGTACTGCACCGCCACGAGAGCTCGCGCGATCACGAGTCGGGCGCGATCGGCATCGTCGAAGTCGCCTGCGCGGTTGTTCGCGCGGGTGATCCACGGCGCCGCCTCGGCGGCCGGGGCAGTCGCGGCCAACGCGAGCGCAAGGTCCGCGAGGCGACCGGGTTCACCTGATGCGGCGTCGGTTCCGACCTTGGTCGCGAGGCGATGCAGCACGCGACCGTCGCCTTGGATGTAGGCGTCGACGAGGCTGCTTCGGAGCAACTCGAATGCTGCCGCTTCCTCACCTGCCATCAAGAATTGACCGAACGCACTCTCGATGTCGCCTGTTTCGATGAAGAACGCGGCGGCGCGTCGATGGAGAGCTTGCTCGCGGTCGGGATCGTCGGCGTGGAGTCGGTGTCGCAACAAATCGCCGAAGAGGTGGTGGTACCGGTAGGTATCCCGGGCCAACTCGATGAGAAAGAGGTGCCGTTCCTCGACGCGGCGGAGCAACGCGCCGGCATCGTCGCGGTCGGTGACGGCCGCGCAGCTCTCCGGGTCAAGCACGTCCAGGATCGAAGTCGCGAGCAAGAAGTCGAGGATCTCAGTGGGTTGGCGTTCGAGTACCTCGGTGCCGAGGAAGTCGGTGATGGAGCGTGGCGTGTTCGCGAACTCGGTCAGGAAGAGGTCGGGGACCGATTCGTCGCGAAGCGAGACGGCAGCCATCTGGACGCCGGCGGCCCAACCCTCAGTGCGGTCCGCGAGGAGCTCGATATCGGTCTCGTTCAGCTCGATTCCGAACGCGGCGATGACCGCGGCGACTTCGGTTCGTCTGAGTCGGAGTTCGGCGTCGCGCACCTCGAGCAGCTGACCATGAGCACGAAGTCGGTGCAACGCGAGTTGCGGCTCCGTTCGGCTCCCCAGGATCACACGACAGCTGGAAGGGAGTCGCTCGATGAACGTGGTCAAGCTGGGTGCCGCAGCCGAAGCGAACTGGAAGTCGTCGATCACGATCACGACAGGCTCATCGAGCGCCGCGAGGTCGTTCACGATCGCGATTGCGACGTCGCCGAGCTCGGGTTCCGCCTCGCCGAGCAAGTCGGTCGCGTCGAGCCAGTGGTCGGGCCACCGGCGACCAAGCGCGGCGGTGAGTGCCGACCAAAACGTGGCAGGATCGGCATCGCGCTCGTCGCACGACAGCCAGATCGATGCAAGCTCGGGGCGATCATGCAGCCAGGACACGAGCACGATGCTCTTGCCTGCCCCGGGGGCGCCGACGACGACGGTGAGCGGGACGTGCGCACCCTTGTCGAGGGTCTCATGCAGGCGATGACGCGGAACGTGCCACCTCGGCAGTGCGGGTGGCGAAAACTTCGTCGCGGCCAGCAATCGCGGAGTCAGGATCCCGTTCCTTTGCTCGTATGTCACCCCCATTTGGGTGACGGCCGATCACCCCGTCGGATCGCATACTGCGCGCAGCGGTTCAAAGCAATCGCCTGAAAAGCGTAGCTCCAGTCACAGAATTCGGACCTCGAAGAGAGTGACGGTGGCGACATCGTGACCGAGACCTATGAGCTTGCATTCCGCGGTGAGCCCGGACCGGTGACGCGGGCCGCGTTTCCCGAATTCGAACTGCGGTGCGAAAAGGGGATGACGGTCTTTCAGGGGGAGTTCGCGGACCAGGCCGGGCTCCACGGTGTCATCGAACGCGTCAACTCCCTCGGTCTCGAACTCGTCGACGTGCGGCTCATCGTGGACGACAACCCATGAGGCCAGTTCTGCAGAACCCTGAGCTGGGAACGTTCGACCATGCCGCGGTCGCGTTCACTGATGCAGGCCCGCTCCCTCAGGGCCCCACCGACATGGGCCTGACCAAAGATTTCCGTCCACCACACCGCCGGCTCGACAGGTCAGCGCCTCAGCCAAGGAGTACGTGATGCTGCTCGCCTATGACTTTCCGCTGCTCGGGGTGTTCTGGTCGCTGTTGATGTTTGCGCTGTTCATCTTGTGGGTCTTCATCGTGATCTGGTGCTTCGTCGACAACTTCCGGCGCCGCGACCACCACGGCCTCGCCAAGGCGCTGTGGTTCCTCTTCATCGTGTTCGTCCCGATCATCGGGGTGGTCGCCTACATCATCACCCGACCGGTCGACCCCTTTGTGATCGTGACCGACGTCTAGCACCGAGAGTCTGAAGCTCGCTTCATCTGTCGTTTCCGCGCTTCCCGTTCCTTCAACCACATTCCGTTCGGCACCCCACGATCAAGGAGAGAAAACATGGCCAAGGCAGACAGTGTGTTCATCTATGTCGGTACGTATCCCGACGAGATGTCCGCGCGTGACGACTACGAGATCGTGAAAGACCTCCATGCAGCCGGTGCGGTCGGGACCTACGACGCGTCGGTGGTCACCAAGGACGCGAACGGCAAGGTTCACGTCAACAAGGACGAGACATCAACGCGTCACGGCGCGTGGGGTGGCGCCGCAGTCGGTGCCGTCGTAGGGATCCTGTTCCCACCCTCACTCATCGGGAGCGCGATCGTCGGCGCCGGTGTCGGCGGTGTCGGCGGTCATCTGTGGAAGGGCATGTCTCGCGCCGATGTCAAAGAGTTCGGTGAGCTCATCGACGACGGTGAGGCGGCGCTGGTGATTGTCGGCGAGTCCACGATCGAAGCCGCGCTCGACAAGGCCGACTTGAAGGCCGAGAAGCACGTTGCCAAAGAACTCGACGACGTGAGCTCGAAGGACATCGATCAGGCCGTGCAGGAAGCCGCCAAAGAAGCCAGTTGACCGCGTGCGGGGGATCACACCCTTAGGGCGTGGTCTCCCGTGCGGCTCCGGCCGTGGGCCAGAGAGGTAGGCGGATGGACGAGCGACGCGAACGCAGAGAACGAGGGACGGCGGACGAGATTCTCGTGCCGCTCGAATTCATCAAGCGGGTATATGGCGATGCAGCAGACATCGAGTATCAGCTGCAGACGCGAGCCGGGGAGTGCGCCGCTGCTGGCCACCAATGGTTCGATCCAAAGACGCGTGTCGTGTGTTTGCACTGCGGTTCGGCGTGGCGCCCAGAACCAGATTGAGTTCCGACACATAGCGAGTCGACGCTGGCCGATCCGGACGACATCGAGAAGAACGAAGCTTCCGCTCACTCGGCGGTGAGCACTCAACAAGGATGGGAGACGCCGACATGCGACTCGTTCGAAGCAGTGTGATCGCGTTCGTGGTGACGGTCGCGGCGTTCGTGGCGGTGGCGCCGGCAACGGTTGCTGCTTCATCGAAGACGACATCACCCACCGCGTGGGCGAATGGCGTGTGTTCCTCGGTGCAGACGTGGCTCGACTCGGTGAACTCGACGGTCAAGGGCCTCAAGGGTGCCGGGTCGCTCGACGCGGCCACCACCCAGGCGAAGACGGGCGTGAAGACAGCGACCGACTCGTTGACGTCGAGCATCGACGCGCTCGGCACCGCTTCGACCGGCGACGGCCCCAAAGCCAAAACGGCCGTGAACGATCTCGTCACGCAGCTGCAGAGCCTCTCCACGAGCATTCAGCAGACGCTGGCGAGCCCAGGCTCGACCCCGGTCGAAGTCGCGGGCTCGCTTGCTCAGGTGGGCAGCGACATCGGCAAAGCAGCCAACGAAGTGAAGAGCGCCGGGACGACGCTCAAGGGCTTGAAGCCCAATGGCCAGCTCCAGAAGGCGTTCAAGAGCTCGGCGTCGTGCCAGAAGCTCAAGAACTCGATCTGATCACCCAGTCACGCTGCGCAGCGTGCGAAAGGATTCACCGATGGCTCAAGACACCCCTCTCCTCGACACCCTGGCGCTCATGACCGCGGCATCAGTGAAGGCCTGCAACCTCGAGGACCGAGAGTTGATGCTCGCCCGCATCGCCGCGCTCGCGGCCGTGGGCGCTCCGCCCGCCTCGTACCTCGTCAACGCCGGCACCGCGGTCGATGCGGGCATCACGCTCGAAGACGTCCAGGGTGTGCTCATCGCCGTCGCGCCGATCGTGGGAACCGCTCGGGTCGTGAGCGCGGCGGGCAACCTCGCGGGCCCTGGGCTTTGCGATCGAGGCGCTGGCGATCGAGGCCGAGCTCGAGGCCGAAGACGACTGAACCGCTGTTCCTCATGCTGCAAGCAGTCAGAGGCTGCCGTGATTCCTGCGGGTCCGAGGATCTGACACATCTCCGCGATCGGAACCCGAGCAGGGACGACCGGTAGGAGGGTGATGGACACGAAGACGAGCAAGGGTGGGGCGGCGCTCATCGCGTTGGCGACGGCGCAGTTCCTCATGGTGCTCGATCAGTCCGTGATGAATGTCTCGATCAGCCAGCTAGTCAAGGACTTCGACACGACGGTGACCACGATCCAGGCCGTCATCACCCTCTATTGCCTGGTGATGGCGATGCTCATCCTCACCGGAGCCAAGATCGGCGACATCATCGGCCGTCGACGGGCGTTCGTGATCGGCTTGATCATCTACGCATGCGGCTCGGCCCTGACCGCGGCTTCGCAGACGGTGGCGGTCCTCGCGCTGGGATGGTCGGTCCTCGAAGGCATCGGTGCCGCGCTCGTGTTCCCCGCGCTCGCCGCGTTGATTGCCGGCAACTTCGAAGGAACCCGACGCAAGGCGGCCTACGCGGTGATCGGTGGCGTCGCAGGTGCGGGAATCGCGGTCGGTCCCATCGTGGGCGGGTGGGCGACGACCGAGCTCACCTGGCGGGTCGTGTTCGTCGGCGAGGTCTTCATCGCCGCCTTCATCCTGTTCATGACCCGCAAGGTGCAAGACGCGCCCGGTCCCACTCCCACGCCGAAGCTCGATGTCGTCGGCTCGGTGCTCTCGGCTACGGGTCTGGGATTGTTCGTGTTCGGCGTGCTCGAATCGAGCACCTGGGGATGGGTCAAACCCAAGGACTCACCCATCACGATCTTTGGTTTCTCGCTCACCCTCTACGTCATCGCCGCCGGGTGCGTCGTTCTCTGGGCGTTCGTGAAATGGCAGGCCCACCGCGAGGCGACGAAGCGCGACCCACTGATCCACCTCTCGCTCGCTCGTATCCCAAAGGTGCGGGCCGGCGTCATCGGGCTGTTCAGCCAGAACCTGATCCTGATGGGCACCTTCTTCGTTGTTCCGCTCTACCTCCAACTGGTGCTCGGGCTCGACGCGCTCGAGACCGGGGTCAAGATGCTGCCCATCTCGATCACGATGTTGGTGACCGCGGGACTCGGCGCGAGGCTGTCGAACCGCTTCGCAGTACGCACGATCGTGCGGACAGGACTTCTCGTGACCATCGCGGGTGTGCTCATCCTGCTCGCCACGATTCAACCGACGCTCTCCGACGCCGGGTTCGCGATCGGCATGGGCGTCCTGGGCATCGGGATGGGCCTGATGATCTCCCAGCTCGGCAACGTCATCCAATCATCGGTCGAGGAGTCGGGTCGCAGCGAGGCCGGCGGCCTGCAGTTCACCGGTCAACAACTCGGCTCGGCCCTCGGCGTGGCGTTCATCGGCGCGATCGTGCTCATCGGACTGACCAACACCTTCACCTCCACCGTCACCAACGACCCACGCATCAGCTCAGAGGTCTCGAACCAGGTTGGTGTGGAAGCCGGATCCGGCCTCAACTTCGTATCGTCCGACCAGGTCGAAAGCGCCGCGAAGAAATCGGGCCTCGACAAAGCCACCACCGCCGCGGTGGTCGACGACTACGAGACAGCACAACTCCGAGCACTCAAGGCCGGCCTCCTCGGTGCAGCACTCCTGGCCCTCATCTCCCTCGGATTCACCCGTGAGCTACCCCACGACCAACCCGCCCCCCAGAAGAAGTCGGAGTCGGTGGTATGAGCAGCAATCCTGAAGGAGCCGGAACGGCGGGCCCGGGACAGAGCGACGTGAGCACCGGCGAAGGTGGCGGCCCCTCTCCGAAGGCGGACGCGGGCGACAAGGGACGCGCCGATCGTGCCCGCGAACGGATCCGGGGCCTGCCCACGCACACGTTCGGTCCTGCGTCGGAGGAGCCGTACCGGCGTCGTACGAGCGACTGGGTGCGGGTCGCGGTGGCGGTCGTCGGCCTCGCGGTGGTGGTCGCCTATCACGACAATCCGAGCCACGCGAATCAGGACCTGTTCCGGTTCTTCAACGGCCTCCCCAACGACCTCCAGCCCTTCTTCCAGACGCTGTACTGGGCGGGGACGCTCTGGACTGTCCTGGTCGTTGCCGCGGCCGCTTTCATCGGCCGTCGCTGGCGATTGGCTCGCGACCTCACGATCGCCGGGCTGCTTGCCGCACTCGTGGCCCGGGCGATGGCCCAGTTCGTCGACGACCAGTCGCTGTCGAAGACGTTCGATGAGGTCACGCG
>CAVPKG010000010.1:0-106795 GCA_963705625.1 uncultured Actinomycetes bacterium | reverse complement strand
ATGTTATGTAGCCCCTTGGACCCGTGGTCTTTGCTATCTGCTGCGCGAACCCGGTGCGGTCGCGCCACGGTCCGTCGAGTCCGAACGCCGGCATGCGCGTCATGACGAGGCGCGGGTGCCGTTCGTGCACGACATCCCAGGTGAGGCCGAACTGGTCCATCACCCGCGGCGTGTAGTTGTCGAGGAGCACGTCGGCGGTGTCGAGCAGCTGGTGGAACAGCTCGATGCCTTCCTCGGTGCGAAGGTCGAGGGTGATGCCGCGCTTGCCCGAGTTCACGCCGTGGAACAGGCCGCCCCATTCCCACCACTTCTCGGCGGACGGCGGCCTCGAGCGCGGTGAACCGCATGAGGTCGGGGCGGGTCACCGATTCCACCTTGATCACGTCGGCACCGAGAGCCGCCAGCACATGCGTTGCTGCGGGCCCTGCCCACCACGCCGTGCAGTCGACGACCCGTATCCCCTCGAGCGGACGCCGCGGTGCCGGCGCCTCGACGTGCATCGGTCGCGGTTCCCAGGTGACCGTTCCGGTGTGCTCGCCGACGGAAGGCGGGGGCGCGAACGGGCGCCGCTCGTGCCCGCTGATCTCGTACGGGATACGCGGCTGTACGAAACGTCCCGATGGCGACGGCACGTACACACCGCGCTCGACGAAATGATCGACCTTGGGGAGCGTCGCGCCGTTGTGCACCGGCGGCGCAGGGAACCCGGAGCAGCTCGGCGTCCTCGAGCACCTGCTCGGTTGAACGCTTCCGCGTGTACTCGTGGACCATCGCCTCGAACTCGTCGCGCCGCACCCAGCCGCGGCTGACGTTGCGCGAGCTCGGGCGCGTTTTCGAGCACGTCGGCCCGGCCGATCTGCACCAGGAAATCGTTGTACTGCTGGGCGCTGTTCGTGGTGACGACGACGTACCCGTCGGCAGTGGGCTCGACGGACGGGATCTCCACCACGCGCGACGGGCCGGTCTCTTCGGGCCAGCCGGCCATGGCCGCGTGCACCGATGGGTACGACACCATCGTGACTGCCATGCAGTCGAGCATGGCGACGTCGATGTGCGCGCCGCGGCCCGAGCGCCGGGCGTCTCGCACCGCCGCGACCGCGGCGACCGCGGCGAAGCTCCCGGCGAGCCACTCGCCGATGCGCCCGCCGGCCGCGAGCGGGGGCTCCTCGGGCAGTCCGCGGCTCCCCGTGGAGCCGCACCACGCTTGCAGGGTGAATTCCGTGGCTACGCGATGCGCCCACGGGCCCTCGAGGCCGAACGGCGAGAGGGTGACGACGACGAGCGCGGCATTTGCCTCGTGCAATGCGTCGAGCGGGACCGCACCGTCGACGACCAGCACGTCGGCGGCAGCGGCGAGCACCGTCCAGTCGCCCGTGATCGACCGTTTGGTGGTGTTGAGGTACTCGAACAGCGCACCGGACCGCCAGGCCGCGGAGCGTGTCGCCGGCGGGCGTCCGGTTCGACCTTCACGACGTCGGCGCCGGCGTCGGCGAGCAGTTTCGTGCAGTAGGGGCCCGCGATCTCGCTGCTGAGGTCGAGCACGCGGAGGCTGCTCAACGCGAATTCGGCGGTGGCTCGCTGCGTCACCTGGCCACGGTATCTGGGGCAACGTACGATCGGCACATGCCCGCTCCTGGAGCAGTCGTCGTCACCGGTGCCGCCCGCGGGATGGGTTTGACCGCCGCGCACCGCCTCTACACACCCGACACGCCGATGGTCCTCGTCGACCTGAACGAGGACGGCATCCGGGCCGTCGCCGAAGCGCTCGGTGACAACGTCCACACGGTTGCGTGTGATGTGAGCGATCCGGACGCGGTGCGCTGCGCTCGCGGGCATGGTCGGCGAGCTCGGCGGCCTTCGTTCGCTGGCTCACGCAGCGGGCATCTCGCCGACCATGGCCGACTGGCGGCGCATCATCGAGGTCGACCTCGTCGGGACCGCACTGCTGGTGCGGGCGCTCGAGCCGCTCACGTCGCCCGCGAGCGCGGCCGTGTGCTGGGCGTCGATCGCCGGTCACGGCGTCGCGCCCGCCCCGCGAGCTCGATGCCGCGCTCGACGATCCCCTCGCTCCTGATCTGCTTCGACCGACTCGGCATCGTTGCCGGCGACAGCCTCGCGACCGCCGGACAGGCCTACGGCTACGCGAAGCGCGGCGTCATGCGGCTCGTTGCGCCGCGAAGCCCCTGCCTGGGGAATGCGCGGCGCACGCATCTGTTCGATTTCACCCGGCATCATCGACACGCCACAGGGTCGCCAGGAATTTCGACGAACAACCGGCGATGGCGATGATGATCGAGACTCACCCCGATCAAACGATGGGGCCAGCCCGAAGAGATCTGCAATGTCGTCGCATTCCTGCTTTCCGAGGAGGCGTCGTACATGACCGGATGCGACGTCGTGGTCGACGGCGGGATCAGCCCGCGCATGCGCGACCTCATGGACGCCGAAGCAGCCCGGGCCACGCCCGGAGGTTCGTCATCACCGTGAATCCGCGACAACAGGAGGAAACGTGCCCGCAGGATTGATCATCGAGTTCGAGGGCGTCGACCAGAGCCACTACGACGCGGTCAACGCGAAGCTGGGGATCGACATGGGCACCGGCAAGGGCGACTGGCCCGCCGGTCTTCTCCAACACACCGCGGGCCACACCGACGACGGGAAGTTCGCGGTGCTCGAGCTCTGGGACACGCCCGAGCACCAGGCCGCGTTCATGGAGTCTCGCCTCGGACCTGCCCTCGCAGAGGTCGGCCTTCCGGAGCCCACCCGCATCTCCTGGATCGAGGTGGTCGCGCACCACAATCCGTGACGTCGCCGCGGCAGGTCACGCCAGGAGGTTCGTGACCCGCAGGTAGTTGCCGGTGAACTCGTGGAGCTGGATGGCCATGCCGTCGGGATCGCGGATCCAGCACACGCGGGAAACCGGCGTGTCGATGATGTCGCCGACGAGCGGAACTCCGTGCTCGGCTGCGGTCGCGCACGGTGTCGATGTCGTCCACCGTGAACGCCAGCTTCGGCTTGCCGAACGTCATCGGTTCCGGCACGGCGTACTCGATCCCGACCTCGTTCCCGAGCAGTTCGAGGCCGACCTCGTCGAGTGCGAGCACGACGCGTTGCTGGCCGACGTCGCGGACGTCGGCCAGCACGCGGAACCCGAGCACCCGCGTGTAGAAGCCGACGGCGAGGTCGAGGTCCGACACGCTGACGCCGACGTGCGAGAGCGCGCACCGCGAGCGGAAGGTCGGCCATCCGGCGGATCGTACGGGGTTGACATCCGACACATCATCGTGAATGATTAACCGTATTGTGAACGATCTCGACGTCACCCTGACCGCGCTCGCCGACCCCACCCGGCGACGCGTCGTCGAGCTGCTGCGCGACGGCCCGCTCCGAGCGGGCGAGCTGGCCGAAGGGTCCGGGATGAGCCGTCCCGCGATGAGCCGGCACCTGCGCGTGTTGCGCGGGAGCGGTCTCGTCGACGTCGCGCTCGTGGAGGACGACGCTCGCGGACGCGTCTACCAGCTTCGCCCCGATCGGTTCGAGGCGCTGCAGGCCTGGCTCGATCAGGTGCACGCGTTCTGGTCCGAGCAGCTCGGCGCGTTCAAGGAGCACGCGGAGCGACCCATGCCCGGGAAGCGCGCATGAGCCCGCCGGCGTCGGTACGACTGTCGATCACGGTCGCGGTCGACCCCGACACCGCGTTCGACGTGTTCACGGGCGAGATCGACGCCTGGTACCGACGCGGCCCGCACACCTTCGTCGACAACCGGGAGACCGAGGTCGATGTTCGCTTCGAGTCGGACGGCGACGGTGCAACGCGCGTCACGCTCGAGCACCGCGGCCGCGAACGGCTGCCACCCGACGAAGCGGTCCAGCACGCGAAGTACGGAGGACAGTTGCTCCTGAAGTGGTACCGCGCGCACATGCGGGCGCGTCCGACGGCGAGAAAGGAATCCACGTGACCGAAGAGATCCGGACCGACTATCCGCCGCTGTGCCCGTACATCTACTACGAGGACACTGCGGCGATGATCGACTGGCTCACCGAGGCGTTCGGGTTCCGTGAACGGTTCAAGGAGGTGCGCGAGGACGGAAGCCTGGGCCACGTTGAGATGGAGCTCGGCGACGCGGTGATCATGATGGGCGATCCGCCCGGCCACAAGAACCCGAAGCACCTCGGCCAGGTGAGCGTGGGCCTGTACGTGTACGTCGACGACGTCGACGCCCACTTCGCTCGTGCCATGGCCGCCGGTGCCGACGTCGAAGGAGATCCCGTCGACCAGCCCTACGGCGTGAGGTCCTACGGCGTGCTCGACCCGGAGGGTCACCAGTGGTGGTTCGTGAAGCCGCTGTAGCCGGGTATCCCGGCTAGGGAGGGCCGCGTCACTAGCTTGTGGGCGTGGTCGCGCACACTTGGGTCATGGTTGAGCGGTTGCGGGTGCGGCGGTTGACTGATGATGAGGGTCGTCAGCTTCAGCGGATCGTGCGTCGGGGTGAGGGCCGGTCGGAGAAGTCGATCGTGCAGTGGCGTCGCGCGATGGTGGTGCTGGCGTCCGCGGGGGGTAACGACGTCGCGGCGATCGCGCGGCTGGTGCAGACGACGCCGGATCGGGTGCGGGAGATGATCCATCGCTTCAACGAGTTGGGGATGCCATGCTTGGACCCTCAGTGGGCGGGTGGCCGTCCCCGCCAGATCACGACGAGTGACCGTGAGCTGATCGTGGCGACGGCGACGAAGCGGCCCCGGTCGTTGGGGCAGCCGTTCACGCGCTGGTGCGTTCGCAAGCTCGCCGACTATCTGGCAACGAAGCAGGGCCGCAAGGTCCGTGTCGGGCGGGAGCGGTTGCGTCAGATCCTCGCCGAAGAGCAGATCACGTTCCAGCGGACCAAGACCTGGAAGGAGTCGCCTGATCCTGAGCGTGACGAGAAGCTGGCTCGGATCGAGTGGCTGTTTGCCCACTGGCGGGACCGCACGTTCGCGTTCGATGAGTTCGGGCCGTTGGCGATCAAACCCGACGGCGGTTCGTGCTGGGCGCCGAAGAACACGCCGCAGCGGCTGCGGGCGAACTATCACAAGCCGCACGGCACCCGGCAGTTCTACGCGTGGTTCTCGATCGGCGGGGACCGCCTCTGGGCGCGGTCGAACTCGGAAGTTGGCGCGGCCACGCTGCGGGCGATGCAGTCGATCCGCGCCGCGATCGATGATCACAAGCCGATCTACGTGACCGGAGCCGCGGGTTTGCTCGTAGTCGGCGATGAAGTCGTCGGCCGACGTGCGCGCGATCGCGGCGCCGACGACGTCGAGGGGGACATCTTCGAGCTTGCGGAACCGAACGCAGCTCTTTCCCATGTCGAGCCGCTTGCCCGAGAGTGTCCACTGCTCGCGGAACCACCATGCGTCGTCGTCGTTCGCGTAGATCCCCATGAGGTACAGCGCGATGTAGCGCTTCTGGTTCGCGAGCGCGGCGATCGCGAGGGGCCGACCGTTGTACGTGTCGGGGTAGCGCTCGAGTGGGATGTAGTAACCGATCATCCCGTGCTGCATGCCCTCGGTGAATCCCTCGGGCAAGTGCTGCAGGATGACCGCTCGCACCGCCTCGACCGTGACGCGCCGATCCTCGGGGAGGTCCGCGAGGTAGTCCTCCACCTTCGTCGCGTTGCTCTGCACCACGCCGACCTCCCGAGCCTGTCCGGGTGCCAACGGCGAGGATACGCCCGGCCGAGCGTCGGTAGGCTTCCGGGTGTGAACACCGCGATCTTGGTCGCAGCGACGTTCGCCGCGTGCGCGGTCGAGATGGTCGAAGCGCTCACGATCGTGCTGGCCGTCGGGATCACGCACGGCTGGCACGCCGTGCGCCTCGGGGTGGCGGCGGCACTCGCGGCGTTGGCGGTGATCGTCGCCGCACTCGGGCCGACCCTCACGCTGATCCCGCTCGACACGCTGCGCCTCGTGATCGGCTTCCTCCTGCTCGCGTTCGGGCTCCAGTGGCTGCGCAAGGCCATCTTGCGCGCTGGCGGTGCAATGCCGCTGCACGACGAAGAACGCATCTTCGAGCAGGAGTTGGCCGAGACCCGTGCGCACAAGGTCGCACGGGGGGAGTTCGACTGGTACGCGTTCACGCTCTCGTTCAAGGGCGTGTTCCTCGAGGGGCTCGAGGTGGCGTTCCTCGTGATCGCGTTCGGTGCCACGCACCACAACTTCGCGCTCGGCGCGATCGCGGCCGGGGCGGCACTGGTCACGGTGGTCGCGCTGGGTGTGGTCGTGCACGGCCCGCTCTCGCGGGTGCCGGAGAACGCTTTGAAGTTCGGTGTCGGGCTCATGCTGATCGCGTACGGAACGTTCTGGGGTGGCGAGAGCGTGGGTGTCGACTGGCCGGGAGGCGACGCCGCCATCCTGGGGCTCGTCGCGTTCTACGGGCTCGTCTCGTGGCTGCTCGTCGTGCTCGTCCGGCGGCGTCAGCTGGCGGCGTCGATCAGGGCTGCGGCGGCAACATGAGCCACGTCCGGACCTTCTTCCACTTCTGGTACGACTTCGTCGTCGGTGACGATTGGCGCCTCGCGGTCGCGGCGGTGGCCGCGCTCGGGTTGACGGCCCTCGCCGTGGCGGCATCGATCTCCGGGTGGTGGGTCGCGCCGATTGTCCTGTCCGGCTTCCTCGGACTCGTCGTGCTCCGAAACCCGAGCTGACCATTCGTCGAGGTGCAGGGGGATTCGCCGCGCTCCATGACCGCGGCTCTCATTCGAACCGGCCGGCGATCCGCGAGCCGATCATGGCGAGAGCCGCGTCGGCCTCGGGCAGCGCTCCCGCCCGGGTGGGCCACACGTGCTGCGTCCCGGAGTTGCTCCGCCTGTGCGCTCACGATGCAGCGGGATCGTATCCGTGGCGGACCCAACCGGTTGGCGCACGAAGACACGCGCGCGTCTCACCGGTGGAGCTGATCGGACTCGAACCGACGACTTCCTCCATGCCATGGAGGCGCTCTACCAACTGAGCTACAGCCCCAGAACGCATCAGGGTACCAGCGGCGTTTGTCGTTTCTCTCGCTCGTGGCGCGGACCAGGACCGGTACGCTCGCCCCCTGATGAGCGACACGACGGCCTCCGCGATCGAAGCACCGCGGTTTCGGTACTCGGCGCGCCTCGCGAACGAGATCGAGGCGAAGTGGCAGGACCGCTGGGAGCGCGACCACACGTTCTGGGCGCCCAACCCGTCGGGGCCGCTGCGTCGACGGCTTCGAGGAAGTCGCCGACCGCCGCAAGCTCTACGTGCTCGACATGTTCCCGTACCCGAGCGGCGCGGGCCTGCACGTCGGGCACCCGCTCGGCTACATCGGCACCGACGTCTACGCCCGCTTCATGCGCATGAGCGGCCACAACGTGCTGCACGCGATGGGCTACGACGCATTCGGTCTCCCCGCCGAGCAGTACGCGGTGGAGACGCGGCCAGCACCCGCGCGCCACGATCGAGGCGAACATCGCCAACATGCGGCGCCAGCTCCGCGCCCTCGGCCTCGGGCACGACTCCCGCCGTGGCGTCGCCACCACCGACGTCGACTACTACCGCTGGACGCAGTGGATCTTCCTGCAGCTCTTCGACTCCTGGTACGACGACGAGCAGGCGCGGGCCCGGCCGATCGCCGAGCTCGTCGCCGAGCTCGAGGCGGGCGCGCGGGCGCCGGAGAGCGACGCCAACCCCGACGACCTGGCCTGGTCCGAGCTCGACGCGCGCCGCGCAGCGCGCGGTCGTCGACTCGTACCGGCTCGCGTACCTCGACGAGGCGCCGGTGAACTGGTGCCCGGCGCTCGGCACCGTGCTCGCCAACGAGGAGGTCACCGCCGACGGGCGCAGCGAGCGCGGCAACCATCCCGTCTTCCGGCGTCCGCTGAAGCAGTGGATGCTGCGCATCACCGCGTACGCCGACCGGCTGCTCGCCGACCTCGACCTGCTCGACTGGCCCGAGTCGATCAAGATGATGCAGCGCAACTGGATCGGGCGCAGCGTCGGGCGCCGATCGTCGCGTTCCCGGTCGAGGAGCACGAGGGCGTCGACATCGAGGTGTTCACGACGCGTCCCGACACGCTGTTCGGCGCCACCTACATGGTGCTCGCGCCCGAGCACCCGCTGGTCGACGAGATCGTGCCCGCCGAGTGGCCCGACGCCACGCTCATGGCCGATGTCGGCGACATGCCGGACTCGTGGAAGGGCATCTTCGGCCTCGACCGGCTCCCGCGGAGGCGGTGGCGGCGTACCGCGAGTTCGCGGGGCAGAAGTCGGAGCTCGAGCGCCAGGCCGAAGGCCGGGAGAAGACCGGCGTGTTCACCGGCGCGTTCGCCAAGAACCCCACGAACGGCTGGAACGTCCCGATCTTCGTCGCCGACTACGTGCTGATGGGCTACGGCACCGGGGCGATCATGGCGGTGCCCGCGCACGACGAGCGCGACTTCGAGTTCGCGCGCGAGTTCGACCTCCCGATCGTCGGCGTCGTGCGGCCGCCCGACGGCTGGCTGCGTGACGCGCGGCGTCGACGCCGACACGCCCGCCGACCAGTGGCCCGAGGCCTACGTCGGCGACGGCGTCGGCATGAACTCGACGAACGACGAGGTCTCGCTCGACGGGCTGCCGACGTCCGACGCGAAGCAGACAGATCGCCGACTGGCTCGAGGCGAGCGGCACGGTGAGCCGTCGGTCACCTACAAGCTGCGCGACTGGCTGTTCAGCCGGCAGCGCTACTGGGGCGAGCCGTTCCCGATCGTCTACGACGACGACGGCGACCCCATCGCGCTGCCGGAGTCGATGCTGCCGGTCGAGCTCCCCGAGATCGACCGACTTCGAGCCGCGCATCCTCGCCGACGACGACCCGTCACCGCCCGAGCCGCCGCTCGCGCGCGCGGAGGACTGGGTCAAGGTCGAGCTCGACCTCGGTGACGGTCCGCGGCACTACCGCCGCGAGACGAACACGATGCCGCAGTGGGCCGGCTCGTGCTGGTACTACCTGCGCTACCTCGACCCCACCAACGAGAACCGGCTGGTCGATCCCGCCGTCGAGCGCTACTGGATGGGCCGGGACGGATCGGGCGGCGTCGACCTCTACGTCGGCGGCGCCGAGCACGCGGTGCTGCACCTGCTCTACGCGCGCTTCTGGCACAAGGTGCTCTTCGACCTCGGCCACGTGTCGACGCCCGAGCCGTTCCACCGGCTCTTCAACCAGGGCACGATCACCGCGTTCGAGTACCTCGACGAGCGCGGCGTCTACGTCGAGGCGGCCGAGGTCGAGGAGCGCGACGGACGGTTCTTCCACGACGGGCCAGGAGGTCGTCCCGGCGGTCGGGAAGATGGGCAAGAGCCTGAAGAACGTGGTCACGCCCGACGACATCTACCGCGACTACGGCGCCGACACGCTGCGGCTCTACGAGATGTTCATGGGCCCGCTCGACGCGAGCCGGCCGTGGAGCACGGCCGACATCGTCGGCGTGCACCGCTTCCTCCAGCGGTTCTGGCGCAACGTCGTCGACGAGGACACCGGCGAGCTGCGCATCGTCGTCCGACGGCCGGCCGACGACGAGACCCGCCGCCTGTTGCACCGCACGATCGACGCGGTGCGGCGACGACATGGCGACGCTCGAGTTCAACACCGCGATCGCCGGCTGTTCGAGCTCAACAACCGTCTCACGCAGGTGGTGGCCGACACGGGGAGCGGCGCCCGAGAAGTGGTGCACGCGATGGTGCTGATGCTCGCGCCGCTCACGCCGCACGTCGCCGAGGAGCTGTGGGAGCGGCTCGGCCACGGGCAGACGCTCGCGTTCGAGGCGTTCCCCGAGCCGGATCCCGCGCTGCTCGTCGACGACGAGGTCGAGATCCCGGTGCAGGTCAACGGCAAGGTGCGCGGCCGGGTCGCGCGTCGCCACCGGTGCCGACGACGCCGAGCACGAGGCGGCCGCCCGGGCCGACGAGCGCATCGCCGCGCTGCTCGACGGGGCGACCGTCCGCAAGGTCGTCGTCGTGCCCGGCCGGCTCGTCAACTTCGTCATCGGCTGACGCCGCTACCAGGCCTACCGCCGACCGGGCGTCGGCTGGTAGCGTCACCGCCCGGCAGGTTCGGTCTCGTCGCTTCCTCCGCACTCCCTCCGGTTGTCCGCGCGCGCCCGGAGGTGGCGAAATGACCGACGAGCAGGAATTCTGGGACCGCAAGCTCGACGACACCAAGGAGTCGACGCTCACGGCGCCGCGTTCCTCGTGGTGCCTTCACCGCTCGCACGCCGAGCGTCGCGCAACGCGCGCTCGATCGCTTCCAGGACTGGCGGTCCGACTCGCGCTTCGGAGTGGTCGTGCTGATCGTCGTCGCGGTGGTCGCCGGGGTCGTGTGGTACCGGATCGGCGTCGGAGGCGGCAACGAGCCGGTGCCGCGCCGAAGGAGACGGCTCCTACGCCCGAACGCCGGCGACGACGACCACCGATCCGGTGAGCACCCGGTCGTCGTCCGGCACGTCGACATCCGCACGTCGACATCCGGCACGAAGGCCGCGCGTCGACGCGTCGCGGTGCACGTCGCCGGCGCGGTCACCCGACCGGCGTCGTCGAGCTGCCCGCCGGGTCACGGGTGATCGACGCGGTCGAGGCCGTGGGCGGCGCCCTGGCCGACGCCGATCTCGACCGGCTCAACCTCGCCGCCAAGCTGGTCGACGGTGAGCGCGTCTACGTGCCGAAGGTCGGCCAGTCCGATCCCGGCGTGGTGGCCGACGCCGGCGGTGTATCCGCGACGCCCGGAGCCGCGTCCGGTGGCGCGACCGCTGGCGGAAAGCTCAACCTCAACACCGCGACCGAGGCCCAGCTCGAGGAGCTCCCCGGCATCGGGCCCACGTACGCGCAGGCGATCATCGCCGAACGCCAGCGCCGGGGCGGCTTCAAGTCGGTGAACGAGCTGCGCAGCGTGCGCGGTATCGGCGACAAGCGGTTCGCCGAGCTCGCCCCGCTCGTCACCGTGTGACCGCGCGCATCCCGGTCGGTCCGCTGCTCGTGCTGGCCGGCGTGATCGGCGGCATCGCGGCAGGCGAGTCCGCAGGCCCAGCGGCGGCACGCGGTCACGCTCGGCGTCGCTGCAATCGGTGTGGCGGCCGCGGCGATCGTCACGCGGCCCGTACCGCGTGTCGTCATCGCGGTGGTCGCCTTCGGACTGCTGGGCACCGCCGTGATGCAGCGTGCCCTGCACGGGCTCGCCGTCTCTCCGCTGTCGGCGTCCGTCGTGGCGCGTGACGAAGCGACGGTGCGGGGCACGCTGGTCGAGGATCCCGAGGGCACCCGGTTCAACGCACGCGTGCTGATTCGGGTGGACGCCGTCGGGCGGCGCGTGCTCGTGGACGCGAGCGGCGAAGCGGGCCCGCGGCTCCGGCTGCTGAGTGCCGGCGAAGGCGTCACCCTTCGCGGCTGGCTCGAGCCCCTCACGGGATTCGACGAACGCTGGCAGTGGCAACACGCGGTCGCCACTCTGCACGCGAACGACCTGCTCGACGCGCGCGCCGCACGCGCGCCGCTCGACCGGCTCGCCAATTTCGGCGAGGGGGGCCGTGCTCAGGGGCTCCGACTCCCTGGCCCCGCTCGACCGGGCACTGCTCGCCGGGTTCCTCCTCGGCGACACGCGCGGTGTGCCCGACGACGTCACCGAGCAGTTCCGTCTGGCCGGGCTCACTCACCTCTTGGCCGTGTCGGGCGAGAACGTGGCGTTCGTGCTCGCGCTGTGCGCGCCGTTGCTACGCCGGCTCGGCCTGTTCGGTCGCCTCGTGGGCGGGGTCGGGGTGCTCGTGCTGTTCGGGACGATGACCCGCTGGGAGCCGTCGGTCCTCCGCGCGATCGCGATGGCGTCGATCGCCCTCGTGGCCGGTTATCTCGGCCGGCCGGCCGACGGGCTGCGGGTGCTCGCGCTCGCCGCGACGGTCCTGCTCGTCATCGACCCGTTTCTGCTGCACTCAGTCGGCTTTCTCCTGTCGTGTGGTGCCAGCCTCGGCATCGCCGTGCTCGCTCGTCCGTTCGCGACACGGCTGCCCGGTCCCGCATGGACGGTCGAGGTGCTCGGGGTCACCGCCGCCGCGCAGGTCGGCGTCGCGCCCGTGCTCATCCCCGTCTTCGGGTCGATGCCGCTCGTTTCGCTCCCCGCGAACCTGGTGGCGGTCCCGCTCGCGGCGCCGCTCACCATGTGGGGGCTCGCGAGCGGGGTGGCGGGCGGTGTGATCCGGCCCTTCGCACCGCAGATCGCGTCGCTGCTCACCGTTCCGACGGCGGCGTTGTTGCACGCGCTGCTCGTGGTTGCCGAGATCGCGTCGCGTGTTCCGGTCACGATCGACGGCCGCGCCGCGTGGGGTCTCGTCGCCGTCGTGGCGCTCATGGCGGCCGTCGTGCATGCGCGTAAGGTGCGGCGCGATGCCCGTCCGATACCGGCTCGGTGACCGTGTGCACGACCTCACCACGCGCACACTCGTCATGGGCATCCTCAACCGCACGCCCGACTCGTTCTACGACCGCGGCGCGACGTTCGCGCTCGACGCCTTCCTGCGCCGCGCCGACGAAGTCGTCGCGCAGGGCGCCGACATCGTCGACGTGGGTGGTGTCAAAGCCGGTCCGGGACCCGAAGTCAGCGAGGAGGAGGAGCTCGATCGTGTCGTCGCGCCGATCGAGGCGTTGCACGACCGCTTCGACGTCGCGATCTCGTGCGACACCTGGCGCGCCGGGGTGCTCGACGCCGCCTGCGCTGCGGGCGCGGTGGTCGGCAACGACATCAGCGGGTTCGCCGACCCCGACTACCTCCCGGTCGCCACGAAGCACGGAGCTTCGGTCGTGGCAACCCACATCCGCCTGCAGCCCCGTGTGGCCGATCCCGAACCGCACTACGACGACCTGGTGCGCGACGTCACGGCGTTCCTGCTCGAACGCGTCGCGGCAGGCGGAGGTCGCGGGTCTGGCACCCGAGCAGATCGCGCTCGACGCCGGCCTGGACCTCGGCAAGACGGCGGCCCAGAGCGCCCTGTTGTTGCGCGAGAGCGACACGCTCGCGTCGCACGGATACACGCTGCTGTTGTCGGCGTCGAACAAGCGGTTCCTGGGCGAGCTGCTCGGGCTCGACATCGGGGAACGCCGTAGCGCCTCGCTCGCGGCGGTCGCGTACGGCGTCGCCCACGGCTGTCGCATCGTACGGGTGCACGAAGTCTCGGGGAGCGTTCAGATCTGCCGCATGATCGAAGCGATCTTGGAAGCGGACGCGCCATGACGCACCTGGTGTACCTCGTGAAGGGGAACGATCCGCTGCTGCGCGACCGCGTCGTCGACGAGCTCGTCGCCGAGTTGCTCGGTGACGACGACCGTGCGCTCGCGCTCGAAACCTTCACGGTGCCGGGGCGCTCGGCCGACGGCGACGAGGGTGCCGGGGAGAGAGGTGCCGGGGGTGGGGGAGCGGAAGCACGCGAGGCGATCGTCGCCGCGGTGCTGAACGCGGCGTCGAGTCCACCGTTCATGACGGCACGGCGGGTCATCGTCGTGCGGGAGGCGGGCGCGTTGCACCGCGACCGACGCGGAGGCGATCGGGCGGTTCCTCGGAGAGCCGTTGGAGACGTCGGTGATCGTGCTCGTGAGTGGCGGGGGAACGCTCCCCGCCGCGCTCACGAAGAAGCTGAAGGAGGTAGGCGCCGGCGAGCGCGCGCCCGACAGCGAGAAGACCAGCGATGTGCTTGCCGACACGGCCAAGGCTGCGAACCTGCACTTCCGCCCCGACGCCGTGAAGCTCGTCACCGCGCACCTCGGCGAGGACGCCGGCAGGGTCGGCTCGCTCGTGGAGGTGCTCGGCGCCGCGTACGGTGACGGCGCGACGCTCGAAGCCGGCGACGTCGCTCCGTACCTGGGCCAAGCGGGCTCCGTTCCCTCGTACCAGCTCACCAACGCGATCGAAGCCGGTGATTCGGCACGCGCGCTCGAGGTGTTGCACCGGTTGCTCAACGCGCCGAACGCTCGCGATGCGCGACCGATGCACCCGCTCCAGGTGCTTGCCACGCTCCTCGGCTACTACCGGCGCCTGCTCCGTCTCGACGACTCGTCGGTGCAGACGTCGGCAGACGCGGTGGCGGCCCTCGGCGGTCGAGTCAAGGAGTTCCCGGCACGCAAGGCGCTCGACGCCGCGCGCACCCTCGGCAGCGACGGCATCCGCCAAGCCTTCGACGCTCTCTACCAGGCCGACCTCGACCTCAAGGGCGCGCGCGGCATCCCGTCCGGCGCGGTCGTCGAGGTGCTGGTAGTGAGGCTCGCCCGACTCTCACGGGCAGGCGCAAGGGGGACACACCGGCCGTAGGGCGCTCGGTGCTCTTCGTCGGCCCTACTCCTGCGAGTCGGCCGCCGCGTTGGCTCGCTTCATGATGCGCGAGGTTCGCCGGGCGGCCGCGTTCTTGTGGATCCGGCCCTTCGCCGCAGCCATGCCCAGGCGCTTCTGGGCGAGGCGCACGGCGTCGGGAGCGTCCTCGGAGCCGGCGTCGACCGCGTCACGGGCGTTCTTCACGCGGGTCTTCAACTCGGAGCGCACGGCCTGATTCTGCTGCCGGCGTCGCTCGTTCGAGCGATTCCGCTTGACCTGACTCTTGATGTTCGCCACGTGCTTCCTGACCTGCTTCCGTACCGGGACGTGCCGTGACTCCGCAGACTTGCGGCGGGACCGAGTCAGGCTAGCAGCCGAAGCGGTTCGTCGACACGCCGCACACCGGCGAGAATGGGCGGGTGCCGCCGATCGAAACCTTCCGCGCCTTCGCGATCGTCGCTCACGTCGACCACGGCAAGAGCACGTTGGCCGACCGCATCCTCGAGCTCACCCGTGCGGTCGACCCCCGTGACATGCGGGCGCAGTACCTCGACACGATGGATCTCGAGCGCGAACGCGGCATCACGATCAAAGCCCAGAACGTGCGTCTCACCTGGAAAGACCATGTGCTGCATCTCATCGACACGCCAGGGCACGTCGACTTCGGCTACGAGGTCTCGCGCAGCCTCGCCGCATGTGAAGGCGCGCTCCTCCTGGTCGATGCATCGCAAGGCATCGAGGCGCAGACGCTGGCCAACTGCTACCTCGCACTCGAGCACGACCTCGCGATCGTCGCGGCTGTCAACAAGATCGATCTCCCGGCCGCCGATCCCGACCGCGTCGCCGGCGAGATCGAGCGGGTGTTGGGTATCCCGGCGAGCGAGGTGCTCCGTATCTCCGCGAAGACCGGTGAGGGCGTGCCGGAGCTGCTCGACGCGGTCGTCGAGCGCGTTCCTCCGCCGAGCGGTGATCCCGACGCGCCGTTGCAGGCACTCCTGTTCGACTCGTACTACGACCCGTACCGCGGTGTCGTGAGTGCCGTGCGCGTGTTCGACGGCACGCTCGTCTCGGGTGCGCGCCTGCGTTTCGTCCAGGCGAACGCGACTCACGACGCGGAGGAGATCGGCGTGCGCAAACCGGCGCCCACACCGGTCGCGAGTCTCGGACCCGGAGAGGTCGGCTACCTCATCGCCGGGGTCAAGGACGTCGGCGAGGCCCGTGTGGGTGAGACGGTCACCACGGCGGCCCGTCCGGCCCCGGCGCTCGAGGGCTACCGCGACCCGAAGCCGATGGTGTTCTGCGGCCTCTATCCCGTCGACGGCGATGAGTACGCGGAACTTCGTGAAGCCCTCGAAAAGCTGCGGTTGAACGACTCGTCGTTCACGTACGAGCCCGAGACGTCGGGCGCGTTGGGTTTCGGGTTCCGGTGCGGGTTCCTCGGACTGCTGCACATGGAGATCGTGCGCGAACGGCTCGAGCGTGAGTACGACCTCTCCCTCGTGGCAACTGCGCCGAACGTCGAGTACCGCGTCGACCTGGTCGACGGTGGCGTGGAAGTGGTCGACAACCCGTCGGCGATGCCGGACTCCAACAAGGTCGCGGGGATCCAGGAGCCGTACGTGACCGTCACCGTCCTCACCCCCACCGACTACATCGGCGCAATCATGGAGCTGAGCCAGCAGAAGCGCGGCGAGATGCAGAAGATGGAGTACCTGTCGGAGGAGCGCGTCGAGCTCGTGTACTCGATGCCGCTCGGCGAGATCGTCATGGACTTCTTCGACCAGTTGAAGTCGCGAACGCGAGGGTACGCGAGCCTCGACTACGAGCCGGCGGGCTACCAGCCGTCGAAGCTCGTCAAGGTCGACGTGCTGCTCAACAACGTGCCGGTCGACGCGTTCTCGACGATCATGCACCGCGACAAGGCCTACGAGTACGGGCGCCGGATCACCGAGAAGCTGCGCGAGCTCATCCCGCGCCAGCTCTTCGACGTGCCCATCCAGGCCGCGATCGGCGGGCGCATCATCGCCCGTGAGACCGTGAAGGCGAAGCGAAAGGACGTCATCGCCAAGTGCTACGGCGGCGATATCACGCGCAAGCGGAAGCTGCTGGAGCGCCAGAAGGAGGGGAAGAAGCGCATGAAGCAGATCGGACGCGTCGAAGTTCCCCAGGAAGCGTTCGTCGCGGCGCTCACCCTCGACGAGTAGCGCCGTCGTGTCCTGCGCGAGTCTCGCTGCTGTCCCCGCGGGCGTTCGACGAGCCGGGTCTCGGGCAGCGGGCGCAACTGTTCGAAAGTGGCGACCGTGGCCGAACGCCCGCTGGTTGGATGACGAAGCGGCGTTCTGGCGTGTCCGATGTCGGTGTATGGATGAAGGACTTCTTGAGAAGCGGTCAAGCATCGAGGATCGGGTCTTCCACAACCCATGGAAGTGGGCTGCGATCTACGTTCCACTCGGGTCTTGTGGGGCTGGCTGATCGGTTCGCTGATCGCGGGAATCGTCTTTGCGGCGGTCGCCTTCATCGCGATCGGTTGGAGCACGAGTCGAGGCCCCGCACGCCGATCGCTCGAGCGGCGCATTCAACGCCGAGATTCGAACTGAGCCACTACCTCCACTTCTGATTCGATCGCGACCCATTAGCCTTCCCACATGGAGGGTCTCGGCGCGCCGATCGTGGAGCTCCATGAGTTCGCGAAGTTGCGATCCACGCTGGGCAAGGTCGTCGCGACGAGCGGCGGCTTCGACCCCATCCATCCGGGGCACATCAGTTGCATCATCGAGAGCGCAGGCTTCGGTGACGTGCTCGTGGTGATCGTGAACGGCGACAGCTTCCTCACCGAGAAGAAGGGGAAGCCGTTCCAGGACTGTCGTACTCGCTGCCTGATCGTGAGCGGCATCCGCGAAGTCGCCTATGTCGTGCCGTTCGACGCGCCCGGGGACCCGACGGTGTCGCAAGCGCTCGCCGAGATCCGCCCCGACGTGTTCACGAAGGGCGGCGACCGGGTCGACGCCACCACGATTCCCGAATGGGAGACGTGCCGCGCGATCGGCGCGGAGGTTGTCACCGGCGTCGGGCTCAACAAGGAGTGGTCGAGTAGCTGGTTCCTGGAGAACTGGCGCAAGGGGTAACCGATCAGCGGAACAGGTCGCGGTCGGCGGGGAAGAGCAGGTCCTCGGAACTGCCCTTGGAAACTCGGAGCGCGACGCCGCGGACGAGCACGATCGGGAGTCCCTCCGAGGTCTCGCCGGACACGAGCGCGGCGGCCGCGGCAAGCTCGTCGGCGAGCGCGATCACCGTCGCCTTGAGTTCGCGCCCGAACAGATCGCGCGTGCCGATCATGTCGACGACACCCTCGAAGCCGGCGACCCCGACCGCGACCCCGATGTTGCCGCGTCGGAACGGGCGCCCGTGTGTGTCGGTGACCACGACGCCGATCGGTCCACCGAACTCGTCGTCGAGCGCGGCCTTCATGCTCGCGGCCGACGCGTCGGGGTCCAAGGGCATCAGCAATGCGGTGTGCTCGCTTCCGTCCGCGTTGGAGCGGTCGATGGCGCCGTTGGCCGACACGAAACCGAGGCGGTGACGCACGAGCAGTGTGTTCGGTACCGCCCGCACGACTTCCGTCGACTCTCGGAGCACGAGCTCCACGAGCTGGGGATCCTTGTCCGTGAGCTCGGCGAGTTCTCGAGCGTGCACCGAGGGCTCGACGGTGCGGAGGTCGACGACGCGGCCTTCGGCCTTCGAGATGATCTTGCTCGTGACGACGACGACGTCGCCGGGCTCTGGCCTCAGGCCTGCGGGCGAAAGGGCCTCGACGACGAGTGAGGGGAGGTCGTCGCCGGGCTGCACCATCGGCACACCCGGCACGCCGACCAGCGAGACCGTGGGTGCGTCCACGGCCGGAATGTAACGGCCGGAATGCAGAGGGAACTGCCGGCTTGCACAGCGTGCGATCGTGATATATCGTGATCGTACGGCAAGACCGAGACGAGAAGATCGAAACGAGAAGATCGAAACAAGAAGATCGAGACAACAGGAGAACGACCTGATGGAAGACATGGACGCCGGCATGGCAGGCAGGAGACGACGGATGATCGCCCACGGGCGCGGTCACCCGGGCCGGGGCCGGGGCCGCATGCGCCGGGGCGACATCCGCACCGCGGTGCTCGCGGTGCTCAGCGAGGGTCCGGGCCACGGCTACGACGTGATCCAGCGCCTCGAGGACAAGACAGAAGGCTCGTGGCGACCCAGCCCGGGCTCGGTGTACCCGATGCTCCAGCTCTTGGCCGACGAGGGCCTGGCCAGGTCGGTCGAGCGTGACGGGAAACGGGTGTACGAACTCACCGACGCCGGTCGTGACGAAACGCAGCGGCGAATCGAGGAGGCGGGAGGCACACCCTGGGAGCTGGGGAACCGCGCCGACTCGAATTTCGGTCAGCTGCGCGACAACTCCCGGCAGCTCCACATGGCCGTTCGCCAGATCGGGGTATCGGGCCGGCCCGAGCTGGTCGAGCGAGCGGTCACGATCGTGCGCGACGCACGCAAGCAGTTGTACGGCCTGCTGGCAGAGGATTGACGGCTACGTGCGACAATCGTGCTCGTGAGCAACACCCGGTTCGGTGTGTACGTGCACGTACCGTTCTGCGCGGCACGCTGCGACTACTGCGACTTCGCGACCTGGACGGATCGTGCCCACCTGATCGGCCACTATGTCGACGCGTGCGTGTGCGATGTGGAGCGGCGTGGGCTCCGGCCCGCCACTTCTGTGTTCTTCGGTGGTGGCACCCCGTCGCTCCTCGAGGCGGCCCAGCTCGTGCGGATCCTCGAAGCCATCCCGCGTGTACCCGGCGCCGAGGTCACGATCGAGTGCAATCCCGACTCGGTCGACCAAGCGAAGCTCGACGCCTACGCGGCAGCGGGTGTGAATCGGCTCTCGTTCGGCGTGCAGTCGATGCGTACGCACGTGCTCGCTTCGCTCGGTCGTACCCACGATCCGGCGAACGTGACGCGCGCCGTGGAATGGGCGCGCGCGGCGGGCTTCAGCCGGATCAACCTCGATCTCATCTATGGCACGCCCGGTGAGTCCGTCGACGACTGGAAGGCGACGCTCGACGGCGCGCTCGCGCTCGGACCGTCGCATGTGAGTGCGTACGCGCTCACCGTCGAACCCGGTACGCCACTCGGCCGCGCCGTCGCCGCGCGGGAGCGGGCGGCGCCCGACGACGACGACCAGGCCGTGAAGTACGAGCTTGCCGACGACCGGCTGCGGGCGGCAGGTCTCGAGTGGTACGAGATCTCGAACTGGGCCCTGCCCGGCGACGAGTGCCGCCACAACCTCCTCTATTGGGGGCAGGGTGAGTACGTGGGCATCGGCTGCGCCGCGCACGGCCACACGTTGGAGGCCGGCGGTTTGGCCCGCCGCTGGTGGAACGTGCGAACGCCCGATCGATATCTGGCGGCCATCAGCGCCGGCGACCTGCCCGAGGCCGGGAGCGAACGACTCGACCCCGGTACCCGTGAGGGGGAGCGGCTCGTGCTCGGGCTCCGGACCAGGACCGGGATCAAGCTCGAGCGCGTGAACGCCGACTTCTCTCCTGTGGGCCTTTGTCCTGTGGATGTGTGCATCCACGAGCTCGCAGGTGCCGGTTTGCTGGAACGGCGCGGTGGCGATGCCACCCTCACCCTCCGGGGTCGACTGCTCGCCAACGAGGTGGCAGCGCGCCTCCTTGCTTCGCTCGACACGGTGCTCGACGATCGGGCAGGCGCGCCCGCTGGCACTCGGTAGAATCGAGTGCCAATGGAGCTCGACGAACGCAAGGCCGCTGTCCTCCGGGCAATCGTGGAGGAGCACGTCGCCACCGCCCAGCCGGTGGCGTCGCAGACCGTGGCGCGGTCGCCCGGCATGAAGGTGTCGAGCGCGACGGTCCGGAACGAGATGACCGTCCTCGAGCGCGACGGGTACATCGTCGCGCCACACACCTCGGCCGGGCGTATCCCCACCGACCTCGGCTATCGGTACTTCGTGGACCACTTCACCCGGCAGGGAGCGCTGCCGGCGCCCCAGCGCCGCGTGGTCGCCGACTTCTTCACGCTCTTCACGTCGGCCAACCAGGTGCTCGACGACCTCCTGCACGAGACGAGCCAACTCCTCGCACGCGTCAGCTCCCACACCGCGGTCGTGGTCGGTCCCCACTCGCACGCCGAGGTTGCCACTGTCCGCAGCGTGCAGCTCGTGAGCCTTCAGCCGTCGCTCGTGCTCGCGCTCGCGATCCTCTCGAACGGCAATGTCGAGAAATGCGCGCTGCACCTTGCCGACGACGCCGATGACGCCACGGTGGCCGCCGCGGGTCTCGCGCTCGATACTCAGCTCACCGACGCCCGGTGGTCGAGTCTCCCGGACGTCGTGCTCACCGGCAATGCGGCCGTCGACGCTCTCGCGATCGAGGCGCGCGACGCGCTCGGTGCACGCGGCGACCACGAGGCCGTCGATCCGCTCTATGTCGGCGGCGCGAGTCGCCTCGCTGCCGAGCACGAAGCCTTTCCCACGTCCACCACCGCGGCGAGGCTCCTGGAGCTGCTCGAGCACCAGGTGGAGCTGGTCGCGCTCGTCCAAGAGCTTCTCGCGCAGGGTCCGACGGTGTCGATCGGCTCCGAGAACCAGCTCGACGACCTGCGCGACTGCTCGATCGTCGTCGCGCCGTACCGAGTCGACGGCGAGGTCGCGGGCACGGTCGGTGTGCTCGGTCCCACTCGCATGGACTACCGACAGGCGCTCGCCGCGGTCGAGGCCATCTCGGAGCAGCTCGGTCGGGTCTTGTCGTGAGCGATTGCTACGAGGTGCTCGGGATCTCTCGTACCGCGACCGACGACGAGATCAAGCGCGCCTACCGCGCGCTCGCGCGTCGCTACCACCCCGACAACAATCCCGACGACCCGGACGCCGAGGCGCGGTTCAAGGAGGTCAGCCTCGCGTACGAGACGCTGCGTGACCCCGAGCGCCGGCGTCGCTACGACGTCTTCGGCGAAGACGGCGCACGCGCCACGGCAGGTGGGCAGTCGGGCGGCGATCCCTTCGGGTTCGGCAATCTCTTCGACGCCTTCTTCGGGGGTGATCCCTTCGGCGGACGTGGACAGGCGGGCCCGCCCCGCGCGCCCGACGCCGAAGCGGTCGTCCATCTCGAGCTTGCGGATGCCGCATTCGGCACCACGGCCACTGTCGACGTGCGGCTCCCGGTCGCGTGCACGCGCTGCGAGGGCTCGGGTTGCGAACCGGGCACGCATCCGGCGCGTTGCGACGTGTGCGGTGGCACGGGCGAAGTGCGCGAGGTCCGACGTTCCATCCTCGGTCAGATCGTCACCGCGGCGCCGTGCGTCGCGTGCAGTGCGACGGGCAGCCGTATCCCCACTCCATGCCGCGAGTGCCGGGGAGACGGTCGCGTGCGCGCGTCGCGATCGATCGACGTCGAGGTGCCGGCGGGTGTCGACGACGGACAGCGGCTCCGCCTCTCCGGGCGGGGTCCGGCCGCGCCGCGCGGGGGCGTCGCCGGCGATCTCTATGTCACCGTGCGGGTTGCCCCCGACCCGCGGTTCGAGCGTCAAGGCGACGACCTGCTCCACGTGCGTCGTATCGCGTTCACGCAAGCGGCGCTCGGCTCGCATCTCGACGTCGAGACGCTCGAAGGACCCGAGGAGCTCATCGTCCCGCCGGGAACGCAAACCGGTCACGTGTTCCGGCTGAAGGGACGCGGCGTGCACGCGCTTCGTGGTCGCGGTCGCGGCGATCTGCTCGTCCGTGTCGACATCGATGTGCCGGGAAGGCTGTCGGCCGAGGAAGACGAGTTGCTGCGATCCCTCGCCGCGATCCGCAACGAGGATGTCGCGGCGCCGCAGGACAAGGGCGTCTTCTCCCGGCTGCGGTCCGCCTTCCAGTAGCGCGCACCAATGCAGCCCATGGGTGGACCTATGGGCCCCGCCGACCTGACCGCCACCGCGCACGTCTACGTCGAGCGCCTCGACGACACGATCCGAGTCGGGGGCGACGACGGTCACCATCTGGTACGCGTGCGCCGGCTGCGAGCCGGCGAGGTGGTCACTGCTGCTGACGGCTACGGACGATGGCGCACGTATTCGGTCGATGCCGTCGAGGGAGGGGTCGTCTGTCTGCACGCGACCTCCGACCTCGCCCACGAGGTCCCTCTCGTGCCGCGCCTCACCGTCGCCTGCGCGTTGACGAAGGGTGAACGGCCCGAGCTGGTCGTGCAGAAGCTCACCGAGTTGGGCGCCGACACGATCGTCATCGTGCAGGCAGCGCGGTCGGTCGTTCGTTGGGACGTCGACCGTGAGCACGCCGCGATGCATCGTTTGCGCCGGATCGCGCGCGAGGCGGGCGCGGAGTGCAGGCGCGCGCGGCTTCCCGTGATCGATGGCCCGGTTCCCCTTTCGGAACTTGCCGGGCGGAGCGGACTGGTCGTCGCCGATCGTGAGGGCATGCCGGCCGACGGGCTCCCGGAGCCCGCCGCCGGTGAGTGGCTGGTGGTGGTCGGCCCCGAAGGCGGGCTCGACGAATCCGAGCTCGAGCTGTTCGCGGACGCGCCGCGCCTCGCAGTCGGGCGCTTCGTGCTGCGGGCCGAGACCGCCGCGATCGCGGCCGCGGCAACGCTCGCGTGGCGCAGGTCACACTCGCCGTAGGCCGTGAAACCGCAGGTGTTGAGATATCCCCCACACCGAACGCGAAGAGTGGTGAAATGGTCAAACGGCTGATACTCTGCGCGCGTAGAAACCCGGGGGGCTAGGGGAACATGGACGAACGGTACGTCGGCGAGCGCCTGCGCGCGATCCGTCGGCAAAAGGGTCTGTCGCTCCACGACGTGGAGGCGCGCTCGAACCAGGAGTTCAAGGCATCGGTCTTGGGCGCCTACGAGCGCGGTGAGCGCGCGATTTCGGTACCGCGCTTGCTGCGTCTTGCAGAGTTGTACCGCGTTCCTGCAGATCAACTGCTCCCGCGCAGCACACACGATGTCGACATCGATCTCACCGAGCCGGGGGCGGTCTCCGGTGAGAGCTTCACCATCGACCTCGTCCGTCTGCACGAGATCGACGACGACGACGCGGCCGTGATCGCGCGTTACGCGGCCACGATCCAGCTGCAGCGTCAGGACTTCAACGGACAGATGCTCACGATTCGGCACGACGACCTGCGAGTGCTCGCGGCAGTGATGGGCCGGAGCCCCGAGGAGCTGGGCGGACGCCTCGAGGCGCTCGGTCTGCGCGCTTCGTCCAATTAGCGACACGGGTATCGGGGACACACTGCACGGCTACGCTTTCGCCTGACGTGCCAGCACCGTCGCCCACCCAGGTCAAGATCCTCGTCCCGGGCAACCACCTGATGGTCGGGTTGCTCGGTCAACGCGACGAGTTGCTGCGCATCATCGAAGACTCGTTCCCTGTGACGATCCACGTCCGAGGAAACGAGATCACGATCCGGGGCGACGAACTCGAAGCCGAACGCGTCGGCCGCCTCTTCGAAGAGATGGTCGCGCTCCTCGAGTCGGGTCACGTACTCGACCGTGAGGGCGTGGGTCGCAGCATCGAGATGTTGAAGCGCGATCAGCGACCCACCGAGGTGCTCAGCACCGAAGTGCTACGCGGTCGCAAGCCCGTGCGCCCGAAGACCGCGGGTCAGAAGCGTTACGTCGACGCGGTGCGTTCGCACACCGTCACGTTCGCGATCGGGCCGGCCGGTACCGGCAAGAGCTATCTCGCGGTCGCGCTCGCGGTACAGGCCTTACAGGCCAAGGAGATCCACCGGATCATCCTCACGCGGCCGGCGGTCGAAGCAGGGGAGCGCCTCGGCTTCCTGCCGGGCGACATCCTCGCCAAGGTCGATCCGTACCTCCGCCCGCTCTACGACGCGCTCTACGACATGCTCGAGCCAGAGGTGGTGAGCCGGTTGATGGAGCGCGGCACGATCGAGGTCGCCCCGCTCGCGTTCATGCGGGGCCGAACCCTGAACGACTCGTTCATCATCCTCGACGAGGCACAGAACACCACGCCCGAGCAGATGAAGATGTTCCTCACTCGTCTCGGTTTCGGGTCGAAGATCGTCATCACCGGTGACGTCACCCAGATCGACCTGGCCGAGGGCCGCGGACGGTCAGGGCTCCTGGCGGTGCGCTCGATCCTCGACGGCATCGACGACCTCGAGTTCGTCGAGCTCGACGCGCACGACGTCGTCCGCCACCGAATCGTGCAGGACATCGTGAACGCTTACGAACGCAACGAAGCCCTGTGAGCACGCGGCGGCGACCGAGCGAGTGATGGCGGTCTTCGTGTCCGATGAGCAATCGAGCGTCGCGTTGGATCTGCCGCGCTGGGTGCGGCTCGCGCAGCTGGCGCTCGCGGAGGAGCGAATCCCCGACGACGCGGAGGTGTCGCTGATCTTCGTCGAGGAGGACTCGATCGCCGATCTCAACCGGCGTTTCCTCGACGGTCCCGGTGCCACCGACGTGCTCGCGTTCCCGATCGACGACGACCTCGTGCCCGGCGGTCGCCGGCCCGACGAAGGAGGCCGGGGGCCGGGATCGCCGGCGGAACCCGACGAGGACCCTCCCATCGTGCTGGGCGACGTGGTGATCTGCCCGACGGTTGCGGCTCGCCAGGCGCCGGAGCACGACACGTCGGTCGACGACGAGCTCGCGTTGTTGGTCGTGCACGGGATCCTGCATCTGCTGAACTACGACCACGCCGAAGAGCGTGAGGCGCACACGATGCGACGCCGAGAGATCGAGCTGTTGGAACGCTTCCGACAATCCGAGAGCGGAAGCTAGCAAGTCATGAATGGTGCCGACTGGGGGGTCCTCAGCGCCATCGTTGTGCTGTTCGTGGCCTCGGCCGTGCTCGCGTTGTCCGAGACGGCGTTCACGAAGGTCAACCGGATTCGCGCCCTGGCACTGGAGGACGAGGATCGCAAGCACGCGGCACGGCTCGCCAAGATGCTCCAGGACCCGGCGCGCACCTTGAACTCGGTGCTCCTCGTCATGCTCGTCTGCCAATTCACGGCGGCCACGCTCGTCGGTGTGCTGCTCGAGCGGCACGGTGCCGTCGCGGTGCTCGTGGGCACCATTCTCGAGGTCGTGCTGTTCTTCGCCGTGGCCGAGGTCGCGCCCAAGACCTACGCGGTCCAGCACCCCGAAACCGCCGCGCTCCGCGTCACGCCCCTGCTGTGGTTCCTCACGCACTTCGCGCCACTGCGCGTGTTGTCGAGCGGCCTGATCGGCTTCGCCAACCTGGTGCTCCCCGGCAGAGGGCTGAAGCAAGGTCCCTTCGTCACCGAGGAAGAGATCCGCACCATGGCCGACGTCGCGGCCAACGAGGAGGTCATCGAAGTGGAGGAGCGACAGCTCATCCACTCGATCTTCGAGTTCGGCGACACCCTCGTCCGCGAAGTGATGCTCCCGCGCCCCGACATGGTCGCGGTCGAGGTCGACGACTCGATCGAGGCGGCGATCGGTTGCGCGATCGAAGGCGGCTTCTCGCGGCTGCCCGCCTGCGAGGGTGGTACCGACAACGTGGTGGGCCTCGTATACCTCAAGGACCTCGTCCGTCGCGCGCGCGGGGGAGGGTGCGCGGCAGGTGCGTGAGGCGGTCAGGCCTGCCGTGTTCGTACCCGAGCAGAAGCGCGTCGCCGAGCTGCTGCGCGAGATGCGCACGCAGAAGTTCCACATGGCGATCGTCGTCGACGAGCACGGCGGCACGGCGGGCCTCGTCACGCTGGAAGACCTGCTCGAAGAGATCGTGGGCGAGATCGCCGACGAGTACGACCCGGACACGCCGGCGGTCGAACATCTTCCCGACGGCTCGCTCCGCGTGCCCGGCCGCACCCCTATCGACGAGGTGAGCGAGGAGCTCGGTATGGAGCTTCCCGACACCGAATGGGACACGGTCGGCGGCCTCGTGTTCAACCTCCTCGGTCACGTGCCCGACGAAGGCGAGACGGTGCAGTTCCAGGACCTCGAGCTCCGCACCGAGCGCGTGCAGGGACGGCGCATCGCGTCGGTCCTGATCACGCGACGTCGCTCCGCCGACGACGAGGAAGGTCACGTCGACGCCCGCGATCATCCTGTCGCCGGCGCGTCATCGTCGTGACCTTCCGTTCCGGCTTCGTCACCCTGGTCGGTCGGCCCAACGTGGGGAAGTCGACCCTCGTCAACCGGATCGTCGGCACCAAGGTGGCGATCGTGTCCGATCGGCCGCAGACCACGCGCTCCCAGATCCGCGGTGTGCGCACGACTCCCGACACACAGATGGTGCTGCTCGACACGCCGGGCATCCACAAGCCCCGCACGCTGCTCGGGGAACGCACGAACGAGCGCGCACGGTCGACGCTCGCGGAGGTCGACGTGGTGTGCATGCTCGTCGAGGCCTCCGCAGCGATCGGGCGGGGCGACCGCTTCGTCGCGGAGCTGGTGCAACAAGTCGAGACGCCGAAGGTGCTCGTGGTCAACAAGATCGACCTCGCCGATCGGCGGGCGGTGGCCGAGCATCTCGCGGTCGCGACGAGCGAGCTGGGCGAGTTCGATGCCTATGTGCCGCTGTCGGCCCGTACCGGCACCGGCGTCGATGCGCTGGTCGGCGAGCTCGAGGTCAGGCTCCCCGAGGGACCGCTCTACTACCCCCAAGGTGTCGTGAGCGACCAGCCGGAGATGTTCCTCGCCGCCGAGCTCCTGCGCGAGCAGCTCCTCCGGGTCGCGCGCGACGAGCTGCCCCACGCGATCACCGTCGTGGCCGAGGAGATCGAGCCTGCCGCGGATGCGGACGAACCGGACGAGCCGGGCGACGGCGTGCTCCGGATCCGGGCCCGGATCCTCGTCGAACGGGAGTCGCAGAAGGGGATCGTGATCGGCCGCGGCGGGGCCGTGCTCAAGGAGGCGGGGACGCGTGCACGCCAGGAGCTCGAGGCGCTGCTCGGGACGCGCGTCTATCTCGAGACCCGGGTGGCCGTCGAGCGCGACTGGCAGCGCCGCGCCCACGCCCTCGACCGACTCGGGTACTAGTTCACAAAGTCTCGAAGATGTACGACTACGGACGCCGACAAGTTGCTGGTGGCGAAGGCCACTTCGATAGAGTGCCGACGCGCTCGGATCAGTCGACGCCGCGCAGGACGCGGGCGGCGGCGCTGGAAGGGGACATGACGCCACGAAGCTGGAGACCGCGCCGGCTCTTCCTGGCCGCGGCCGTCGCCGTGTCGCTCGTCCTCGCCGGGTGCAGCGAGATCAAGCACAACCGTCAGAACGCGCTCCAGCCCAAGGGCCACGACGCCAAGACGATCAACAACCTCTTCTGGCCGATCGCGATCATCGCGATCGTGGTCGGAATCCTGATCATCGTCGCGACCGTGTACATCGCGATCAGGTTCCGCTACCGCGAAGGCATCAACGACAACCCGAAGCAGATCCACGGCAACACGAGGCTCGAGATCGGCTGGACGATCGTGCCCGCGCTCCTGTTGGCCGTGATCGCGGTGCCCACCGTCAGCACCATCTTCGACCTCGCCGATCAATCCGACGCCGGTGCGCTCGAGGTCACGGTCGTCGCCAAGCAGTGGTGGTGGCAGTTCGAGTACCCCGACGCGAAGGTCGTCACGGCCGACGAGCTGGTGATCCCGACGGGTCGTAAGGTCCACCTCAAGCTGAAGGCGTGCGAGGACAATGTCTGCAACGTGGTTCACAGCTTCTGGGTACCCGAGCTCTCCGGCACCCGCGACGTCGTGCCCGGCCGCACGAACGAGCTCACGTTGAACGCCGACAGACCCGGGACCTTCCTCGGGCAGTGCAAGGAGTACTGCGGGCTCTCGCACGCCAATATGCGGTTCCGCGTGATCGCCGAGACCCCGTCCGACTTCCAGGATTGGGTGAGCGGCCAGCAGCAGGGGCCCGTGCAGCCGCTGTACGAGGGGGAGGGTGCCGCCCAGAAACCGGCCGGACCGACTCAGACGCTCATCGCCACCAAGTACCAGTGCACGAACTGTCACACGTTCGACGACGCCTCCGCGCCCTCGTACGGCCCGAACCTCACGCATCTCGCGAGTCGTAGTGTCTTCGCGAGCGCGACCTACGAGCTGAACAAGAAGAACCTCGTGAACTGGGTCATGAACGCGCCGTCGATGATCCCGATGCAGACCGAGTCGGAAAAGTGCCGGCCGGCACCGGTGAACGGCTGTATCGGGATGCCGTCGTTCACCGAGAACGTCCCGAGTGGTCAGCCCAAGATGTCACGCGCCGACGCGGAGCAGATCGCCGACTTCCTGTTGGAGCAGAAGTGAGCACCTTTACCGAGACCGCGCCGCCGCTGGCCGCTCCGCGACCGCTGATCCTGCGCCGCCCGAAGTCGACCACCGGCTTCTGGAGCTGGTTCACCACCATCGACCACAAGAAGATCGCGATCCTCTACGGCGGCACGGCCCTCGTGTTCTTCGTGATTGCCGGCATCGAGGCGCTGCTCATTCGGCTCCAGCTCGCACAGCCGAACGGCACCGTGCTCACCGCGTCGCAGTACAACACGATGTTCACGATGCACGGCACCACGATGGTCTTCCTCGTGGGTATGCCGCTCGCGGTCGCGTTCGGCAACTACTTCATCCCGCTGCAGATCGGCGCGCGCGACGTCGCCTTCCCGCGCCTCAACATGTTCGGCTACTGGGTCGTCCTGTTCGGGGGCCTGTTCATCTACTCGGGGTTCCTCTTCGGGGGCGCTCCGAACGGTGGTTGGTTCGGCTACGCGCCGCTCACCAGCAGCCCGCTGTCCACGGGAACGTTGCCGGGCCACGGACCCGACTTCTGGGTGGCCGGCATCGTGCTGCTCGGCATCGGCTCCACGACGTCGGCGATCAACTTCATCGTGACGATCCTCAACATGCGCGCACCGGGCATGACGCTCATGCGAATGCCCGTGTTCACATGGATGATGCTGGTGGTCGCGTTCCTCACCGTGTTCGCGATGCCGATCATCACCTCGGCGATGATCATGGTGTTCTTCGACCGCAACTTCGACACCAACTTCTTCCTCGCGTCGAACGGTGGCGATCCGCTGCTCTACCAGCATCTCTTCTGGCTGTTCGGCCATCCGGAGGTGTACATCCTGATCCTGCCGGGCATGGGCATCGTCTCCGAGGTGCTGCCGGTGTTCTCGCGCAAGCCGCTGTTCGGCTACTCGGTCGTGGTGTTCTCCGGGATCGCGATCGGGTTCCTCGGGTGGGGAGTGTGGGCGCACCACATGTTCGCGACCGGTCTCGGCCCGGTCGCCATCTCCGCGTTCGGCCTCTCCACGATGCTGATCGCCATACCCACCGGCGTGAAGATCTTCAACTGGCTGGGCACGGTGTACGGCGGCGCGGTGAGACTCACGACCGCGATGCTGTTCTCGCTCGGCTTCATCGCGATGTTCACCCTCGGCGGCCTCTCCGGCGTGTTGCACTCCATCGTCCCGAGCGACACACAGCAGACCGACACCTACTTCGTGGTCGCGCACTTCCACTACGTGTTGTTCGGCGGCCTGATGTTCGGCGTGTTCTCCGGCTTCTACTACTGGTGGCCGAAGATCTTCGGGCGGATGCTCGACGAGAGGATGGGCAAGCTCAACTTCTGGATGATGCTCGTCGGGTTCAACCTCACGTTCTTCCCGATGCACATCGTCGGCCTCATCGGGATGCCGCGACGCACCTACACGCTACGAGCCGGGCTACGGGTGGGACACCCTCAACATGATCGAGACGATCGGCGCGTTCATCATCGCGCTGTCGGTGCTGTTGTTCCTCGTCAACGTGATCTACACCGCGCGCCGCGGTCCGAAGGCCCCGGCCGACCCGTGGGACGGTCGGTCGCTCGAGTGGTCGATCTCCTCGCCGCCGCCCGAGTACAACTTCGCCGAGATCCCCCGGGTCGAGGCGCGTGACGACTGGTGGCACCGCAAGTACACCGAGGACGCCGACGGTCGCCTCGTGCGGCTGCCCACCGGCGGTGCGGTCGACGACGCCGAAGCCGAGGTCGCCGTGGTGGACGACGCGCACGCGGGCCACGCCATCCACATGCCGTCACCGTCCTTCTACCCGCTGGTCGTGGCGGCCGGCCTCCCGTTCCTCGGCTACGCCGCGGTGTTCCTCAACCCGTGGTTCCTCGTACCCGGCCTGGTGCTGATCCTGTTCGGCATCTACGCATGGGGCCTCGAGCCGGGGACCGAGCCGGAGACGCAGCACTGATGGCAGCGATCGAGCAGGCCGAACGCGAGCTGCCGGCGGTCCCGCCGGCCGCGGACCACGGCAACGGTGCGCACGACACGCACACCGGTGTCATCAACCCGAAGCTCGGCATGTGGCTGTTCCTGTCGTCCGACTGCCTGTTCTTCGGCGCGTTCATCTCCACGTTCCTGCTGTACCGCGACCGCGGGCACCAGAACGGTCCCGACGCCCGCCGACGTGTTCAACATCCCGTTCACGTCGGTCACGTCGTTCATCCTCCTGATGAGCAGCCTCACGATGGTGCTCGCGCTCTCGGCGATCCAGCGCGGCGAGCTGCGCCGGTTCCGGATCTGGATCATGGCCACCGCGCTGTTCGGCGCCACGTTCATCGGCGGCCAGATCTTCGAGTTCACCGAGTTCACGCGCGAGGGGCTCAACCTCAACACCAGCACGTTCGGCTCGAGCTTCTACGTGCTCACCGGTCTCCACGGCGCACACGTCACCGCTGGCATCGTGTGGCTCATCTCGCTCTGGGGCCTCGCCATGCAGGGCCGCATGACGCAGGCAGACTCCGAGCGGGTCGAGGTCGCGGGCCTCTACTGGCACTTCGTCGACGTGGTGTGGATCGTCATCTTCACCGTCATCTACCTGATCCCGAAGTAGGCGGCCGTGACCGAAGAGAGCGGCGAGGGCATCGTGGCCACGACGGAGCACGAGGTCGAGCGCGCCATCGAGCGCGCCGAGGATCACTTGCCCGCGGAGATGACCACATCGGCACCCGGCCTGCTCCCCGGTGAGTTGCGACCGCATCCCACGCCGGTCCAGTACGTGTTGGTCGCGGTCGTGCTCGTCGTGATCACCGCGCTCGAGATCGCGGTGTCGTACAGCGAGGGCACGATCCCCGACGCGCTCATCGTCGTGTTGCTCGTCGGCATGGCGTTCGTGAAGTTCTTCCTCGTTGCCGCGTGGTACATGCACCTGCGCACCGACGAGCCGGTGTTCCGGCGGTTCTTCATCCTGGGCTCGATCGCCGCGGTCGTCCTGTACCTGATCGTGCTCGCCACGCTGCACGGCATCGTGTGAGCGGAAGCGCCTGATGCCCGGCGCGGTCGCCTTCCCGAGCTGGTCGGCTCATCCCGACGTGTGGCTCATCGTCGGCATGCTCGCCGCCGGCTACGCCATCGCGATCGCTCGCCTCGGTCCCCGCCTGGCGCCGGCTCGCCCGGTCGTCACCCGGTTCCAGGTGGTGTGCTGGTCGCTCGGTGTCGTCGCGCTGTGGCTCGCGTCCGACTGGCCGATCCACGACATCGCCGAGCGCTACAACTACAGCGTCCACATGGTGCAGCACCTGACGTTCGCGATGGTCGCCGCGCCGCTGCTCCTGCTCGGTACTCCTGCGTGGCTCATGCGGTGGGTGCTCCAGCCGCCCGCACTCCTGCGCGCGGTCCGGGCCCTCGCCCGCTTCGTGCCGGCGTTACTCGTGTTCAACCTCGTCCTCGTCGTCACCCACTGGCCGTGGATGGTGAACGAGAGCCTCAACTCGGCGCTGGTGCACTTCTCGCTGCACGCGGTGTTGTTCGTGTCGTCGTTGATCGTGTGGCTGCCCGTGCTGAGTCCGCTCCCCGAGATCCCGCGGCTCCAGCCCGTGCTCCGCATGCTCTACCTGTTCGCATGGTCGGTCGTACCCACGGTGCCCGCGTCGTTCCTCACGTTCGGTTCGACTCCGCTGTACAAGTTCTACGAGCACGTACCGCACCTGTTCGGTCTGTCGACGCTCCAGGACCAACAGCTCGCGGGGCTGATCATGAAGATCGGTGCAGGGCTTCTACTGTGGATGGTGATCGCAGTGGTGTTCTTCCGCTGGGCGGCGGAGGAGGAGCGTGCGAACAACCCACGGCACGGGCTTGCCGAGCTCGATCGTGAGCTGACCGAGATGGGATTGAGGAGATGACCGACGCCACCATCACGGACGACGACGCCACCGACGAGGTGGCCGAAGGGGCCGGTGACGAGGCCGAAGACCGCGGTGCGGAGATCGCGGCGGGTGACAGCGGCGACGGCACGGATCAGCTCGACCTCGCCGGGCCGCTCGAGTCCGAAGGCCCGATCAAGGACCGGTTGCTGCTGCCGCTCGTGCTTCCGTGGCTCTGCATCCTCGCCGTCGCGCTGTACGCGCTGAACATCTCGCGGATCTTCCTCGCAGGCGACTCCACCTCGGCGCTCATCATCGGTTCGATCATCACGGTCACGATCCTCGCGGGCGCCTCGATCATCTCCGCGAGCCCGCGACTGCGCACGTCGTCGCTCGCGATGATCATGGGCTTCGTCCTCGTGATCATCGTCTCGGGCGGGCTCCTCGCGCTCGGTCCGAGCCTCAACGACAGCGAAGGCGGGGCCGCGTCCGGGTACGTGAAGCCAAAGGGGCCCCCCACGAGCACGGTGACGGTCACCGCCGGTCCCGGTACCAGCTTCAACGGGGTGAAGTTCACCGGGAACTACACGGCCAAGGCCGGAGTGATCGAGATCGACTACGGCGGCGCCACGGGCCACACGCTCGTGTTCACCGATCCGAAGCTCGCCGGCTTCGAGCTCCAGACCGCCGGGCAGCAGAAGGGCAACGTCGAGCTGAAGCCCGGGAAGTACGTCTTCTACTGCAACGTCACTGGACACCGCGCCCAGGGCATGCAGGCGACGCTCACCGTCTCGTGAGCGCGGGAGCGAGCGAGCGGCCCGTAGTCAGCTGGTCGCGGCGAGTCGTCGCGCCCGTGGCGGGTCTGCTGCTCGTCGCGGGCTGCGGAGGCGGGGGAGGGGGCGGCCCGCAGGGGTACACGGAGCCGACGGGCCCCGCGAAGGAGACCGTCACGATCGAGGCGGGCAACTTCTACTTCAAGCCGAAGGATCCCACCGCGAAATCGGAAGTCGTGAACCTCCAGCTCCACAGCGTGGACGGCCTGCACACGCTCGTGTTCGACAACGGCAAGGTCCCGGGATTCCAGCTCGAGGCCGACCCCGGGCAGACCGCGTCGGAGAAGATCGACCTGAAGCCCGGGAAGTACACCTTCTACTGCGACATCATCGGGCACCGTGCCCAGGGCATGGAGGGCACGCTCACCATTTCGTGATCAGCGGCCACGTGATCATCGGCACGTGACCACGCGCAGCGCGCCCCGCACTGCCTCGAGCTGCGCGGGGAGCGGGCCGACCCGCTCGCCACTCGCCCACAGCTCGGCCGATCCGACCACCTCCGGCATCTCGATCGTCATGCGCTTCCCGCGTCGCATCGTGACCTCGGGATGGCGCGTGTGGGTGCCGTCGAACACTCTTGGGAACGTGCGCAGGAAGTCGGCGCGCGACACGCGACCGACCACGCACACGTCGAGCAGGCCGTCGTCGAGCGAGGCGTCCGGTGTGATCATCATGCCGCCCGCGTAGCTCCGGGTGTTGCCCACCGCCACCAGCCAGGCGCGCGTGTCGAGAATGTCGTCGTCGACCGTGATGCGCACCCGCTGCGGACGGTAGGAAGCGAGGGTGCGGAGCATCGCGAGCACGTAGAGCGGCGTGCCGCCGACCCAGTCGATCGTGTTCGCCCAGCGGTTGGCTTCGGCGTCGAAGCCGGCGTTGGCCACCGTGGTGGACCACGCGCACGTGCCGTCGGCGGTCTCGACGCGACCGAGGTCGACGCGCTGCGACGCGACCCGTACGCAGCAGGGCAGCCGCGGCGGCGACGTCGTCACGGGGAAGATCGAGATGGCGGGCGAAGTCGTTCCCCGATCCGGCGGGCACGATCGCGAGCACACCCCCCTGGTCGGCCGCGAGCCCGGCGAGTCGGCACACGAGGCCGTCGCCACCGCACGCGACCACGCCGCGGCCGTCGCCCAACGCGGTCCGAGCCCGCCGGATGGCGTCGGTCATGTCGGCCGACATGTAGATCTGCACGTCGAGGTCGACCGCGGCGAGCGCGTCGACGATCGCGGGGAGCCGCCGGCGACCGCGGCCACGCCCCGCCGCCGGATTGACCACCGCGGTCCAGTGCTCGGGCAGCTCGGTCTCGGCGCTCATGCGCGGCGGAGCTTAGGTAGCTTGCGGCGGTGCCCGACGACTTCCCGGCCGGTCTCGATCCGCGCCGGATCCCCCAGCACGTCGCCATCGTGATGGACGGCAACGGGCGGTGGGCGAAGCGCCGGGGCCTCAAGCGCACCGACGGGCACACCGCGGCCGAAGAAGCGCTGTTCGACACGGTCGAGGGCGCGCTCGAGATCGGCCTGCGATGGATGACGGTGTACGCGTTCTCCACCGAGAACTGGCGCCGCCCGATCGACGAGGTGCGGTTCCTCATGCGCTTCAACGAGGAGCTGCTGCTCCGCCGGCGCGACGACCTGAACGCGCGGGGCGTGCGGATCCGGTTCATCGGCCGGCGCGGTGGTCGCGTCCCGCGGCGTGTGCTGCGGCACATCGAAGACACCGAGGCGCTCACCGTCCGGCAACCGCCGCATGACGCTCACCTTCGCGTTCAACTACGGCGGTCGCGCCGAGCTCACCGACGCGATGCGCGGCGATCGCGCAGGGCGTCGCCGACGGGCGCATCGATCCGAAGCGGATCGACGAGCGGATGATCGCGCGGCACCTGTACGCGCCCGACATGCCCGACCCCGACCTCCTCGTGCGCACCTCGGGCGAGTACCGGCTCTCCAACTTCCTGCTGTGGCAGTCCGCGTACTCCGAGTTCGTGTTCACCGACGTGCTGTGGCCCGACTTCCGCCGCGAGCACCTGTTCGACGCCATCGACGAGTTCCAGCGCCGCGAGCGCCGCTTCGGCGCCATCGGCGACGACTGAGCGGGAACGTCAGCGGCAGGTTCGCTCGCCGCAGGCCGCGGCAACCGGGAGCGGAGCTGACAAAGAGGCAGGAGCGAACTACACTCGTGTGACCTGCTGTACCGGGACCAGGGGGTCGTGCTGCGCACGATCAAGCTGGGGGAGACCGACCGCATCGTCACCATCCTGACCCAGGGCACGGCAAGGTCCGGGCCGTCGCCAAGGGCGTGCGCAAGCCGGGGAGCCGGTTCGGCGCCCGGCTCGAGCCGACGAGCCACGTCGCGCTCCAGTGCTACCGGGGCCGAGCGAGCTCGACGTCGTCACCCAGGTCGAGACCATCGACGCCAACCGCGGCGCTGCGCGAGCACTACGGCTGTCTCACCCACGCGGTCTCGATGCTCGAGGCCATCGACCAGGTCGCCCAGGAGCGCGAGCCGAACCCCGCGCTGTACCGGATGCTGGTGGGGGCGCTGCGCACGCTGGCGGCCGACACCCAGCCCGCTCGTGAGCGCGGCGTTCTTCTGGAAGCTGCTCTCGCTCGAGGGCTTCCACCCGATGCTCGACGCGTGCGCGCGCTGCGGCGACGAGGCGGGCTCCGTTCACCGCGTTCGACCTCGACGAAGGGGGCGTGCTCTGCGAGACGTGCGGGCGTCTCGCCGGCCGGCGGATCGCAGCCCGAGACGCTGGCGCTCGTCCGCCGGATCCTCGGCGGCGAGCTGCGACGCGCGCTCGGCGGAGCCGCCGAGCCGCGACCACGTCGACGTCGAGCGCCTCGCGCTCGCCGCCCTCGAGCACCATCTCGAGCGCCGGCTGCGGAGCGCCGCGCTGCTCTGACGCCGCGAGAGCCGCGTTCGGGCGCCGAAGAGGCCCCGACTACGGATCGATCATCCGGTATGGCCAAGGCCGACCTGATGGACCGCGTCGTCAACCTCGCGAAGCGACGCGGCCTCGTCTTCCCGTCGAGCGAGATCTACGGCGGCTTCCGCTCCACCTGGGACTACGGGCCGCTCGGCGTGCTCCTCAAGCGCAACGTGAAGGACGCCTGGTGGCGCTCGATGGTGCAGCTCCGCGACGACGTCGTCGGCCTCGACGCCGCGATCCTCATGGCGCCGAAGGTCTGGGAGGCGAGCGGCCACCTCGCCACCTTCACCGACCCGCTCGTCGACTGCCGCAACTGCAAGGAGCGCTTCCGCGCCGACCAGCTGCCCGAGTCGGGCGCCTGCCCGAACTGCGGCGCGAAGGACTCCTTCACCGAGGCGCGCCAGTTCAACCTGATGTTCAAGACGTACGTCGGCCCGGTGGAGGACGACGCCGTCGGTCGCCTACCTGCGGCCCGAGACCGCGCAGGGCATCTTCGTCAACTTCCAGAACGTGCAGACGACCACGCGCAAGAAGCCGCCGTTCGGCATCGCGCAGATCGGCAAGTCGTTCCGCAACGAGATCACGCCGGGCAACTTCATCTTCCGCACCCGTGAGTTCGAACAGATGGAGATGGAGTACTTCGTGCCGCCCGAGGACGGGCCGCGGTGGTACGAGTACTGGTGCCGAGAGCGCTTCCGCTGGTACATCGAGCTCGGCATCCCCGAGGACGAGCTGCGCCTCCGCCCGCACGACCGAGACGAGCTGTCGCACTACTCGGCCGGCACGTCCGACGTCGAGTTCCTCTACCCGTGGGGCTGGGGCGAGCTCGAGGGCATCGCGAACCGCACCGACTTCGACCTCACGCAGCACGCGAAGTTCTCGGGCCAGGACCTCACCTACTACGACCAGGAGAACGACCGTCGCTACGTGCCGCACGTGATCGAGCCCGCCGCCGGCGCCGACCGCGCCACGCTCGCGTTCCTGCTCGCGGCCTACGACGAGGACGAGGCCCCCAACGACAAGGGCGGCACCGAGAAGCGCACGGTGTTGCGCCTCGACCCGCGGCTCGCGCCGATCAAGGTCGCGGTGCTGCCGCTGTCGAAGAACGAGCAAGCTCGTCCCGATCGCCGACGAGGTCGCCGCGATGCTGCCGTCCGCACCTCATGATCGACGTCGACATCGCGGGTTCGATCGGCCGCCGCTACCGTCGTCAGGACGAGGTCGGCACGCCGCTGTGCGTCACGATCGACTTCGACACGCTCGACGACCAGGCCGTGACCATCCGCGACCGCGACACGATGGCGCAGGACCGTGTCCCGATCGACGAGCTCCTCGCTGAGCTCGAAGTCAGACTGGGCGAGCCATGAGTGACGACGAGACCTACTACGACGAGCTGGGCGTCGAGCCCGGCGCGTCACGTGACGAGCTCCAGGCGGCGTACCAGGAACGCATCTCCGAGCTCGAGGCCGCGCGCGAGGGCAAGGGTGTCACCGACGCACAGCTGCAGCGCAACCGCGAGGAGGTCGCGCGCGTGCGGGCCGCGTGGAACGTGCTCTCCGACCCGTTCCAGCGCAGCGCTACGACGCGACGCTCGACACGGCGTCCACGAACGGTGACTCGGGCGTCGAGGTCGTGGCGTCGATGGCGACGATGCCGACGACGAACCGGGCGAGCGCGCGGAGGTGCAGCTCACCGGGTGGCGCCGCCTGATGGCGCCGCCCCACCCAAGCAGGCCAAGCCCGCGGCCGGCAACGGCAAGCAGCCGCCGCCACGGCGCCCGGTGCGCGAGCCGACGATCCAGCTCCCGCCGGGGATGCGGTTCGCCGAACCCCGAGCGCGTGGCATGGCGATCCTGTTCGACATCGCGGTCCTGCTCGTCATCTACTGGTTGACGCTGCTCGTGGTCCCGGGAGTGGTCAACAGCGAGTACTCGGACAAGGTCGACCAGATCAAGAGCCTCAACAGTCTTCACGACTCGCAGGGAAGCATCGACGACGCGACGATCGGCCCGCAAGAAGGCGAAGACCGCGGCGGACAAGCAGGCGGCGCAGAAGACCTGACCAGCGCGCAGAAGGACGTCGACAAGACCGCGAAGGATCTGCAGAAGGACGGCACGCAACTCCGCACAACGCCGACAAGATCCAGAGCGAAGCCGACAAGTTGTCGAACGACATCACGGGCGCCACCTATGTCGCCAGCCTCGTGGTGACTCGTCGGCTCGATGCTGTACCTCGTGCCGCTCACCGCGATCACCGGCCGGACGCTCGGGATGCGCGGGCGCAAGATCCACGTCGTGCGCGCCGATGGGTCGACGGTCGGGTTGGTACGGCTCGTTCGTGCGCTTCTTCGTGCCGATCCTCGTCGCGCTCGCCATCCCGACGATCGGGCCGCTGCTCGGCCTCGGCATCGTCCTCTGGGGCTTCCGAGACGCGAACGGGCAGGGCATCCACGACAGGCTCGCGCAGACGATCGTCGTCGCCGACCAGCAATAGCTCAACCACTGGGAGAGGACCCGATGCGGTACGTGTACGCCTTCGAGGAGGGCTCGAAGGAGCAGAAGTACCTGCTCGGCGGCAAGGGCGCCAACCTCGCCGAGATGACGAACCTCGGCCTGCCCGTGCCGCCCGGCTTCACGATCACCACCGACGCGTGCAACGCCTACATGGCCGCGGGCGACACGATCCCCGACGGGCTGATGGACGAGGTCGCCGCGGCGCGCGCGACGCTCGAGGACAAGATGGGCAAGCGCTTCGGCGACGCCGGCCGACCCGCTGCTCGTGTCGGTGCGCTCCGGCGCGCCGTTCTCGATGCCGGGGATGATGGACACCGTCCTCAACCTCGGTCTCAACGACGTGTCGGTCGGGGGTCTGGCGCAGCAGACCGGCAACGAGCGCTTCGCGTACGACTCGTACCGCCGCTTCGTGCAGATGTTCGGCAAGATCGTGCTCGACGTCGACGGCGAGAAGTTCGAGGAGGCGCTCGACGGAGCTCGCACGGCGCGGGCGTCGCGACCGATCCCGAGCTGTCCGCCGACGACCTGCGCGGACTGGTCGACCGGTTCAAGGGGATCGTGCTCGCCGAGACGGGCATCGAGTTCCCGCAGGACCCGCAGGAGCAGCTCCGCTACGCGATCGAAGCCGTGTTCAGGTCGTGGAACGGTGAGCGGGCCGCGTCTACCGCCGGATGGAGAAGATCCCCGACGACCTCGGCACCGCGGTCAACGTGCAGACGATGGTGTTCGGCAACAAGGGCGACGACTCCGGTACCGGCGTCGCGTTCACCCGCGACCCGGCGACCGGCGAGAACCGTCCGTACGGCGACTTCCTGGCGAACGCGCAGGGCGAGGACGTCGTCGCCGGCATCCGCATCACCGAGCCGCTCGACGCGATGGCGAACGACTTCCCCGAGTCGCACGCGCAGCTGCTCGAGGTGATGCACCTCGCTCGAGAAGCACTACCGCGACATGTGCGACATCGAGTTCACGATCGAGCAGGGTCGCCTGTTCATGCTCCAGACGCGCGTCGGCAAGCGCACCGCCGCGGCGGCGCTCGGATGGCCGTCGAGATGGAGAGCGAGGGGCTCATCGACAAGCGCGAGGCGGTGCTGCGCGTCGCAGCCCGCGCAGCTCGACCAGCTCCTGCACCCGCAGTTCGACCCGGAGGCGAAGTACGACGCGCTCGCGAAGGGCCTGAACGCGTCGCCGGGTGCCGCGGTCGGCAAGGTCTACTTCACCGCCGACGACGCCGAGGCGCAGCACGCGGCGGGCGAGGCCGTGATCCTCGTGCGCCCGGAGACGTCGCCCGACGACCTGCACGGCATGATCGCGGCCGAGGGCATCCTCACGTCGCGCGGCGGGCTCGTGAGCCACGCCGCGGTCGTCGCGCGTGGATGGGGCAAGCCCGCGGTCTGCGGCGCGAGCGAGCTCGACATCGACGTCGCCGGACGCGGTTCCAGGTGAACGGCGCCACCGTGCGTGAGGGCGACGTGATCTCGATCAACGGCACCACCGGCGAGGTCGTGATCGGCGCGGTGCCGGTGATCACGCCCGACGAGATCGAGCGGTCCCTTCGAGACCATCCTCGGGTGGGCCGACGAGTTCCGCCGGCTGAAGGTGCGCACGAACGCCGACCTGCCCGACGACGCCGAGGTCGCGCGCCGGTTCGGCGCCGAGGGCATCGGCCTCTGCCGCACCGAGCACATGTTCCTCGGCGACCGCTTGCCGATCGTGCAGCGCTTCATCCTCGCCGAAGGCGAGCCGAGGAGAACGCCGCGCTCGACGAGCTCGAGCAGCTGCAGCGCGCCGACTTCGTCGGCATCCTCGAGGCGATGGACGGGCTGCCCGTCACCATCCGCCTGCTCGACCCGCCGCTGCACGAGTTCCTCCCCGACATCGAGGAGCTGCTCGTGCAGCGACGCGGCGGGCGAGCTCGACGACGAAGGACGCCGGTTGCTCGCCGCCGCGCAGCAGTGGCGCGAGGCGAACCCGATGCTCGGCACGCGTGGGTGTCGGCTCGGCATCCTCAAGCCCGGGCTCTACCGGATGCAGACCAAGGCGATCCTCGAAGCCGCGATCGCGCGCAAGCGTGCGGGCGGCGATCCGCGGGTCGAGATCATGATCCCGCTGATCGTCACCGAGCCCGAGCTCGCGCTCGTCGTCGGTTGGGTACGCGAGGTCGCCGCCGAGACGTTCGCCGCCTCCGACAACGGCGAGGTCGACTACCTCGTCGGCACGATGATCGAGACGCCGCGCGCCGCGTTGGTCGCCGATGAGATCGCCGAGGTCGCCGAGTTCTTCTCGTTCGGCACCAACGACCTCACGCAGATGACGTTCGGGTTCTCGCGCGACGACATCGAGGGCCGCTTCATGACCGAGTACCTCGAGCAGAAGCTGCTGCGAGCCAACCCGTTCGAGACGCTCGACCACGACGGCGTCGGTCAGCTCGTGCGGATGGCGCGTCGAGCGCGGCCGCGCCACGCGTCCCGACCTCAAGCTCGGCATCTGCGGCGAGCACGGCGGCGACCCGGCGTCGGTGGCGTTCTGCGCACGAGGTCGGCCTCGACTACGTGTCGTGCTCGCCGTACCGGGTGCCGATCGCCCGCCTGGCCGCGGCCCACGCCGCGCTCGGCGTCGGCGGACCCGGCTCCACCGCCTGAGGCGAACGCACGCGGCGCAGGACCCTGCGCCGCAGTGAGCCGGGGCTCGAGCCGCCCGGCCCCGTAGGCGCCGAGAGCGGACATGTAGATGTCACACCCTGGTGGTTTCATTGTGCCGTGACGTACGCAGACCGCTCGGAATCGCACACGGAGGTCGCCGACCCGGACGTCCGCCGCGCGCACGAGGGCGCGCACGCGTTCGTGGGGGGGCCCGTCGTGTCCCGCGAGGAGCGGGAGGCGGCGCTCGACGTGCTGCTGGCGCCCGGCGCGACCCGACCCGTGGGCGCGGGGGAGCGGGCCCTCGCCGAGGAGCCCGATCCGTACCGTCTCTGCTTCGAGCGCGACCTCGATCGGGTCAAGCACTCGCGTCCGTGGCGCCGGCTGGCGGGAAAGTGCCAGGTGTTCATCGCCCCCGAAGACGACCATCTCCGCACCCGCCTGACCCACGCGGTCGAGGTGGCGCAGGTCGCCACCGGCATCGCCCGAGCCGCCAACCTCTGCCTGCCGCTCGTCGAGGCGATCGCGCTCGCGCACGACTGCGGGCACGGTCCGGCCGGGCACGCGTCGGAGGAGGCGTTCTCGCCCTACCTGCCGGGTACCGGGTACGACCACGCCGTCTACGGCGCCGACGTCACGCTCGCGGAGCTCAACCTGTGCGCGCGAGACGCTCGACGGCGTGCGCAACCACTCGTGGCGCCGCCCGCCGCCGTCCACGCCCGAGGGCGAGGTGGTCGCGTGGGCCGATCGCATCGCGTACGTGTGCCACGACTTCGAGGACGCCGTGCGGGCCGCGCATCCTCGAGCCGAGCGACCTGCCCGCCGCGGTGCGGGAGGTCGTCGGCACCGAGCGGTCGGAGCAGATCGGCACGTTCGTGCTCGCCGTGCTCGACGCCATCGATCGCACCGGTCATGTCGGCATGACCGAGCCCGCGGCGTCGGCGCTCGCCGACTTCCGTGCGTTCAACTTCGAGCGGATCTACCTGCGGCCCGCGGCGCGCCGGCAGGCCGAGCGCGTGATTCGCCTGCTCCGCGGCCTCGTCGACCACTTCGCCGACGCGCCGCGCCGGATGCCCCCGGTGCGCGACGGTGAGGTCCCGCTCCCCGCGCCGGGGTCTCCCGAAGCGGCTGTGCTCGCGGTCCGCTACGTGAGCGGGATGACCGACCGGTTCGCGCTCGGCCTCGGCGTCGAGCTCCTCGGTTGGCGACCCGACGATCTGCCCGAGCGGCGGTGTGTGACGTCGCCGCCATAGGCTCGCCGCCAGTGGGCATTCTCGACGAAGACGTAGCGCGGGTCCGTGACGCGACCGATCTCGTCGCCCTCGCCGGTGAGCATCTCGCACTGAAGCGCGTCGGGCAGCGGTTCGTCGGGCTGTGCCCGTTCCACGCCGAGAAGACGCCGTCGTTCAACGTCAATCCCGAGATGGGGAGGTACTACTGCCTGGCCGGAGAGACACGGGTCATCACCTGGGAGGGTGTCCGGCCGATCCGAGAGCTGGCCGGTACCACCCAGCGAATCCTTGCCAAGCCGCGGACGTTGGCGCGATGCACCCTTCCACTCGTTCGGTGTTCAGCCATTGATGAAGATCACGATCGGCCGCAATCGTGTGCTCAAGACGATCTTCGCAACACCCGAGCATCGTTGGTTCGTGCGCACCGACCGCGGCGGACGGCGGGAGTGCACGACCGAAGAGCTTCGACCTGGGGACCTCCTCTCTGGTCGTTCCCAGTCAGTCGCAAAGCTCGTCGCGCGCATCTCTCCGTTCGGTGTCGCACACGGCATCACCTTCGGCGACGGAACCAGCTTCAAGAAGGGAGCCTGCGTCGATCTGCACGGCGAGAAGGACGCGGAGCTCCTGAAGTGGTTCCCGCTCAGTCATACGCTCCAGTGCGAGGTTTCCGACGCGCGGGGCAAGCGTCGGACCTACATCAAGGTCGTCGACCTGCCGGCCTACTTCAAGGACCGGCCATCGCTCGACGAGTCGCCGTCGTATCTCCTCGGTTGGCTGGCTGGCTACTTCGCCGCCGACGGCTGCGTCGCCAAGGACGGCACCGTCATCCTCAACTCGGCATCTCGCGAGGATCTCGAGTTCGTTCGCCTCGCTGTGCTCGAGGGTTGGGATCGGAACCTACGGCATCACGAGCAGAGCCGACGAGGTTTCGACGACCGCGAGCTCTCGTCCCTCTATCGCATCCACCTCATCAACGAGGATCTCACCGAAGACTTCTTCCTCCTCTCGCAACATCGACTTCGATTCGCGGGATCGCAGAAGCAGTGGACGCGACGGGGATGGGTCGTCCGGTCCGTCGAAACGACCGATCGCGTCGAGGAAGTCTTCTGTGCGGTCGTCCCGGAAGAGCACGCGTTCGTCCTCGAGGACAACATCCTCACCGGCAACTGCTTCGGTTGCCAGCAAGAGGGCGACGCGATCACGTTCGTCCGCGAGGTCGAGCACCTCGACTTCGTCGACGCGGTCGAACGGCTCGCGCATCGCGCCGGGATCACGCTCCGCTACGACAGCATGCGGTTGCGAAGGACAAGGGCCGCAAGGCGCGCTTGAACGAGGCGGTCGGAGCCGCGATCGACTTCTACCACGCAGCTGCTGCTCGAGGCGCCCGAGGGGGGCACCGCCCGCAAGTACCTGCGGGGCCGGGGCTTCGACGGCGACGCGGTGCGGCGGTTCCGGCTCGGGTGGTCGCCCGACGGCTGGGACCGCCTGAGCGTGCACCTCCAGCAGAAGAAGTTCTCCCGCGACGACATCGTCGACGCCGGGCTCGCGTTCGTGAACAAGGCCAACAAGCTCCAGGACCAGTTCCGCGCCCGGCTGATGTTCCCGATCTTCGACGCCAAGGGCGATCCCGTCGGGTTCGGCGGGCGCACGCTCGGGTGACGACGGTCCGAAGTACAAGAACTCGCCCGAGACGCCGATCTACCAGAAGAGTCGTCTGCTCTACGGGCTCAACTGGGCGAAGGCCGAGATCGTCGCTCGTGGCGAGGTCGTCATCTGCGAGGGCTACACCGACGTGATGGCGTTCGCGCTGGCGGGCGCGCCCGAACGCGGTCGCGACGTGCGGCACCGCGCTCGCCGACGATCACTTCCAGATCGCTCAAGAACCTGGCCCGCAAGGTCGTGCTCGCGTACGACGCCGACGCCGCCGGCCAGGGCGCGGCCGAACGCTGGTACCGCTGGGAGCAGAAGCTACGAGGTCCAGCTCCAGGTTGCCGACCTGCCCGACCGGGCGCGATCCCGCCGACGTCTGGCGCGACGACCCGCAGCTTCTGCTCGAAGCGATCGACGCGGCGAAGCCGTTCCTCGAGTTCCGCATCGACCGCGTGCTCGCGGCGGCCGACCTGTCCACGCTCGAAGGCCGTGCGCGCGCGGCCGAGGCCGCGGCCGCGATGGTCGCCGAGCACCCGAACGACCTCGTGCGCGACCAGTACGTCATGCAGCGTGGCGGCGAACCTCGACATCGACGTCGACCGCCTCCGGGAAGCAGTTGCTCGTGCGGCAGGCGGCAAGCGCGCCGCGCCGGCTTCACCAACGCGCCGGCCGGCACGTCACCATCGGGTCGACCGGCGCGAGCTCGACTTGCTCCTGTACGCGGTGCACGACCCCGCGCTCGTCGAGGAATGGCTCGATGTTCGGCTGTTCGCCGACCCGGTCGCACGGGCCGCGTTCGAGGCAATCGAGGCGGCCGACGACTTCCACGAGGCGCTCGCCGCGAGCGAAGGCCCGGTCCGTGACCTGCTCGAACGGATTGCCGTGGAGGAACCGGTCGGCGACGACGAGCCCGAGACTCTACACGTTCGGCTCATGGCAAATGCGGTCATACCAGCGGCACAGCGTGTGGTCGCGGGGATGCTACGCGCTGAAGACGAACGTTCAAGTTCGGTCAAGGTGCTCTGACGCGCTCGCGAGTGCCGAAGGAATTGGCGACTGGGCCGCGGTCCAACTCAACGCGAACGAGTTGGTAGGGTGGATCGAAGACGGGTCACGCGGGAAGGACACCGCGTGAAAGAAGAGGCAGCGTGAGCAACGCGGATGTAGCGACGGGAGTCACGACGGAGCAAGCAAACTCCGACGTCAACGACCTCATCGCGCGCGTCAAGGCGCGTGGGTTCATCACGACGGGCGAGATCTTCGCAGCGTTCCCCGATCTCGAACCCGAGACCGAAGAGCTCGCCGCGATCTACGCGGGTCTCCGGGCACAAGGTGTCGAGGTCGTCGACGAGATCGCGGAAGAGCTCCAGCGCGAAGACGAACGTCGCGCCGGTCGCGGCGTCGCAAGCGAGCGCGTCGCACCCGAGCGCAGGCACGTCACCGAGCCTTCGTCCGCTTCGAGTCGGCCGGGTGCGGTGGCCGAGCCCGAGTCGCCCGTGCGCCACACACGCATCGCAGCCCGCCCGATCGGGTCGAAGGCGGCAGCTTCGACCCGGTGCGCATGTACCTCAAGGAGATCGGCAAGGTCCCGCTGCTCACCGCCGAGCAGGAGGTCACGCTGGCGAAGCGCATCGAAGCGGGCTGCTACGCCACCGAGCGGCTCGAGACCCAGCCGCCGCGGTCGGGCGAGGAGCGCACCAGCATCGAGGCGATCGTCGTCGACGGCGAGATGGCCAAGAAGCAGCTCACCGAGGCGAACCTTCGCCTCGTGGTGTCGATCGCCAAGCGCTACGTCGGCCGCGGTATGGCGCTGCTCGACCTCGTGCAGGAGGGCAACCTCGGCCTGATCCGCGCGGTCGAGAAGTTCGACTACACCAAGGGCTTCAAGTTCTCCACGTACGCCACTTGGTGGATCCGTCAGGCCATCACGCGTGCGATTGCCGACCAGGCGCGCACGATCCGCATTCCGGTGCACATGGTCGAGACGATGAACAAGGTGCTGCGGGTGCAGCGCCAGATGCTCCAGGAGCTCGGTCGCGAGCCCACGGTCGAGGAGATCGCGGCGAAGGTCGAGCTGACCCCCGACAAGGTGCGCGACATCCAGCGCATCTCGCTGGAGCCGGTGTCGCTCGAAACGCCGGTCGGCGAGGAAGACGACAGCTCGCTCGGTGACTTCGTCGAGGACCCGTCGGCAATTGCGCCGGCCACCGCGGCCGCCCGCGCGCTGCTGACCGAGGCGATCGAAGAAGCACTCGACGAGCTGAACGACCGCGAACGTGCCGTCGTTCGGCTGCGGTTCGGTCTCGACGACGGCCAGGTGCGCACGCTCGAAGAGGTCGGCAAGGAATTCGGCGTCACCCGCGAGCGGATCCGCCAGATCGAGTCGAAGACGCTCGCCAAGCTGCGTCACCCCACGCGATCGCAGCGTCTGCGCGACTACCTCGAAGAGCCCTGATCGGTGCGTCGCATCGCCGTTGTGGTCGCGCTGGTGTGTGCGACCGCAACCTTCTCAACCGGTTCGGCCGACGCGGCGCAGAAGACGACCGTTGCCAAGTGGGTCCATGGCATCTGTACGAACCTGGTGAGCTGGAAGGACGACCTCCAGACGAAGTCGCAAGACTTCCAGAACACCATTTCGTCGAGCACGAGACTCGCTGACGTGAAGACGTCGTTCGTGCAGTTCCTCGACGACGCGGTGTCGTCCACCCAGTCGATGCTCTCCGACGTGAAGGCGCTCGGTGTTCCCGACGTCAAGGACGGCGCCGGGATCGCGGGAGTGATCGGCACCGGACTGAGCGAAGTGCAGTCGGGTTTCAGGCGGGCGCTCACGTCCGCGCGAGCCCTTCCCACGAACCCCACGGCGTTTCAAGCCGACGTCAAGAAGATCACGAACAAACTCGACGCGTCATCGAATCGCGCGGGCAAGGTCTTCGACTCGGCCAAGAAGAAGTACGACACGAAGGCGATCGACTCGGCGAAGAAGAAGGACCCCGACTGCAACGGTCTCAACTGACGGGGCAGTGGCGATGGGTCGTTCACTGCGAGCCCGGGGTGCCCGGCCCGCGGCCGTTCGCTCCTGCCTAGGCTTGCCGCCCCGGGGCGGTAGCTCAGTGGTCAGAGCAGGGGACTCATAATCCCTCGGTCGAAGGTTCGATCCCTTCCCGCCCCACCGTGGAGCACTCTGTCGGCTGATTCACAGTGAGGTGACATGGCACCGCAACGCAAGCTCCCGCGACCGTTCAGCTTCCCGTGGGGTGGTGGTCAGATCGTCGAGGAAGCGTTCGTCGAGGGGGAGCACCACGTGCCGACGATCCAGCTCCTCGAGTACGAGGACGGCTCGCTCAGTGTGCGGTTCTGCTCGTACACGCACAGCGGGCGCTTCCAACGCAACCCGCTCATGGTGTCCGCCGACGACATGAAGGGATTGGCGCGGGCCTTGAAGGAAACGCCCCGACTCCAGAAGCTCGTGGGTGGGCTCGTTCGTCAGAGGTCGTAGAACACGGCGGCGTTGGCGCCGTTCACGAGCCGCCGCGACTCGGCGTCGAGCTTCGCGGTCGCCTCGTGCAGCTCGTCGACGACGCCTTCGATCTTCGCATCGGGATGTGGGTAGTCCGACGCCCACATGATGCGATCGGCGCCGAGTACCTCGGCGCTGAACGCCAGGGCGCACTCGTCGGGGTCGAAGCTCACCCAGCACTGGCGCCGGAACACCTCCGACGGCGGCGTTGTCTGGTAGGGGTTGCCGAACACTCTCTGTTGGTGGTCGAAGCGCTCGAGCATCGTTGGCATCCAACCGCCCGACCCTTCGAGGATGACGACCTCGAGGTTGGGGAAGCGCTCGCAGATTCCGCCGGCGACGAACCAGCCCGTGGCCATCATCATGTCCATGGCGTTGCCGAGGCCCTGGCGCAGCGTGAGCCCTTCGCTCGGCATGCCGTAGCTGTCATCGTCGAGCGAAAGGAGCTGCACGGTGTTGGGCATGTCGGCCATCGGGTAGGGGTGTACGCCGATCGGGCAGCCGAGGCTCTGCGCCGCGTCCCAGAACGGGTCGTACACCGGGTCGTGGAGCTTCTTGGATCCGATGTACGGCGCAGGCCGCACGAAGACGGCCTTGAAGTCGAGCTCCTCGAGGCTGCGTTCCATCTCGGCGACCGCGGCGGGGATGTCCTGGAGCGGAACCGCGCCCACGCCGTAGAGCCGGCTCTTGTCGACGGCGCAATAGTCCCGCAGCCAGTCGTTGTACGCGCGGCACAGTGCGCCGAATCCAGCGGGGTCCTCGCGCCACTCGAGCAGGAGAGTGGGATACAGGACCGCCGCGTCGATGCCCTCACGGTCCATGTCCACCAGACGCGCCGCGCCGTCGCTCCCACCCGGAATCGCGAGGTGCGACAGCACAGTCGGGTCCCACGTGGAGAGGATCCGGAAGTCGGCGGGAGGCTCGGCCATCGCGCGCACCGTGCCGGGCGGCAGGTTGAGGATGTCCTTGTGCGCGGGATCGATGTAGTCGCCGAGGTGACCGGTCTCGTTCACGTGCCCGTCGGCATCGATGGTCGCGGAACCGTTCTTGTAGTCGACCACGCCCGCGGCTTGCGTCGTTGTCATGGCTGACCTCCTCCGGCAGGCGGAGTGTATTGCAGCGCGTCGAGGAGTCGCGTCGCCACCGCCCGATTCGACAGTTCGTTCCGTGCGCGTTCGAGATCAGCGGTGTCGATGCGCGCAGGGGCGATCTTGATCGCGCGCTCGAGCGAGTCCGGGTTGCCGGGCTCGAAGACCACGCCGAGGCCGTATTCGCGGACGACGTCCGCCGGGGGTGAGTGATCGGAGCACACGACAGGTACACCCCACGAGAGCGCGTCCATCAGGACTCCCGAGTGCCGCTGGAAGATCGGCCGAAAGCTCAGGACGACGAGATCGGCGGCGCTGTACGCGACCGCACGCATCTCGTCGTCGACATAGCCGCCGATGACGAAGGCGTCGCGCGCTCCGGTCCGTTGGCGATACCCCTCACTCACACGACCGACGACCAGCAGTTGCCAGTCCCCGAGCTCGGCGAAGACGCGCGCGACGAGGTCCACGTCCTTGTCAGCGTGGTTCGAACCAAAGAGGAGGGCGACCTTGTCGGCGGCCGTGAGACCGAGTCGCGGCCGGGCATCCGGAACTCGCTCGCGCGGCCGGCTGCCCGTGATCGGGAGCGTTGCCGGATCGAGGTATGGGGCGACCGCGCGCCACCCCTCCCGGTATTCGTCATTCGGTGTTGCGATGCGAGCGTGACCGCCGCCCCGGTGGCGCCGGCGCTGCGCGCGCGCGGCTTTCCCCGAGAGCGCGCGCAGCTCGCGTGACGGACCGAAGAACTCGTAGAACAGCCACCGGCCCTGCCCCGCGAACGCGCTCCCGACGATCGGATCGATGCCGGTGCTGACGACCATCACGTCCGGCGTCGGATCGCCGGCGGCGTGACACAGGGATCTGGCCGCTCGCACCATCCCGAGGGTGCTGAGTGTGGTTGCCATGCGACCCAACCCGCGCCTGCGGCGGAACGACTCGCCCGCGCGGTAGAGGAGGCTGTTGAAGCGTCCGTAGCGGTTGACCACGAAGGGAACCGGGCGTTCACCGTCGTGCAACCAGCCCTGGGAAGTGAGCACTTCGACGGCGCAGCCGGCGTCGGCGAACCCCTCGGCGAGCTCGGCGAAGCGATTCGGGAAGTGGCTCGTGGGCCGGTGGGCGTGGTCCTCGACTACGGCACGCGCCGCGGCGCAGCGTCCGCTTCGCCCATGAACGTCATACGCCCTTCGTACTCTCACACGATGGGGTACCGAGGCAAGCTCGAAGCGCAGGAGAAGGCGCGCCGCATGCGTGCCGAGAACATGACCCTCGCCGACATCGCCGCCACACTCCGTGTGAGCAAGTCCTCCGTCTCGGTCTGGGTCCGCGACGTACCCTTCACTCCGTCCGAACGCCGGTATGGCCCGCAGCGTCGTACGCATCCCGCCCACGCCGCCAAGCTGCGCCAGATCGCGGAGCTCGACGAGCTCGGCATCCAGCGCATCGGCACCCTCGGCGAGGAAGCCTTCCTCGTCGCCGGCGTCGCCCTCTACGCGGGCGAGGGAGCGAAGACGGACGGAGCCGTCAAGTTCGCGAACACTGATTCGGCGATGATCTCGTTCTTCTGTGCCTGGCTTCGCCGATTCTTCCCTATCGACGAGTCTCGGCTCCGCGTGTGCGTCTACCTGCACGAGGGGCTCGACCTCGAGGCTGCCGAGCAGCACTGGTCGAGTCTGACCGGGATACCGAGAGATCAGTTCCGAGCTCCCTATCGCGCCGTTGCCGACGCGTCGATCCGCAAGGCGAAGCACGAATACGGGTGCGTCTACGTGAGCTACGGGTGTTCCATGACCCACCGCACGATCATGGGGCTGATCCGAGCGCTGCTATCCTCGAATGCCATTCCGGGGTAGCTCAATTGGCAGAGCGCTTGGCTGTTAACCAGGATGTTGAGAGTTCGAGTCTCTCCCCCGGAGCGAGATGCCTCCCCTGAGTGACGCTGAGATCGCCGACGGTCTCTCGGCGGTTCCCGGCTGGGGCCGTGAGGGCGACGAGATCGTGAAGACCTACGAAGCCCCGTCGTTCCCCGACGCGATCGCGTTCGTCACGCGCGTCGCCGATCTTGCCGAGAAGGCCGACCATCACCCCGATCTCGACATCCGCTACCGCAAGGTGCGCGTCGCGCTGTCCACGCACAGCGAGGGCGGCATCACCGACCAAGACCTCGCGCTCGCGGCCGAGATCGAAGCGACCGCTCCGTAGCCTGTGATCTTCGGGATCGTCCTCGGCGCGGTGATCGCGCTGTGCATCGCCCTCGTCGTCGCCGTCGCCCGCGACAAGGGCCCCGGTCCCGGCGACGTCGCCGTCTCGTACGAGTACGCGTGGGACCGCCTCGACTTCGACGTGCTCTGGACCCTCTCCGCGCAGGAGCTCCGAGACGGCCTCGACCGCAAGCAATTCGTCGCCACCAAGCGCGCCGCTTACGAGCAGCAGCACACGCTCCGTGGCCTGGTGGAGCACGTCGGCATCGACGACGAGAGCGTCACCACACGTGGGGATGCCGCCGTTGTCACGACGCACGTCGAACTCCGCGATCAGAGCACAGTGCACAACGTGGTGCAGCTGGCTCGGCGCAACTCGCGCTGGCAGGTCGTCGCGTACCGCCTCGCGCCCACGTCGTCGACGTGATGCCGAGGGCTTCCGGAGTGCTGCTCACAGGCGGCCGCAGCCGGCGGCTGGGTTCCGACAAGGCCCGGCTCGTGCTCGCCGGCGAGACCCTGGCGGACCGGGCCGCGAGACGGCTCGCCGCGGTCTGCGAGACCGTCGTCGAAGTGGGTCCGGGGTTCACCGGGCGTCTGCACGTCAGCGAACAGCCGCCCGGCGCGGGGCCCCTGGCGGCACTCGCAGCCGGTGGGGACGCCCTGCGCGATCTCGGCTGGGACGGCAACACGCTGCTCCTCGCCGTCGATCTGCCGAACGTCGGGGTACCGCTGCTCGAGCTGCTGCGTGACTGGCCGGGTGCACCGACCGCCGTTCCGGAAGCGGGTGGGCGGTTGCAGGTGGTGTGCGCTCGATACGGCCCCGAGGCGCTCGTCGCCGCTTCGAGCCTCGTCGCCGGAGGAATACAAGCGCTGCACGCCCTCCTCGGCGTCGTCGACTACGACGTCGTACCTGAGCACGCGTGGTCGGAGACGGCACCTTCTCGAGCGTTCGCCGACGTCGACACACCCGAAGACGCTGCGCGTCTGGGCATCGACCTCACCGGGTTACGGTGATCGTCGTGAGCAATGGTCCCGCTCGTCGTGCGGTGACCTCGGTGCGTGTGCGCGCGCTCGACGGTGAGCGCGTGCTCGACCGGCCCGACAAGCTCGTCACCGAGGAGCCCATGGAGATCCGGGTCCACGGGCCGGGCCAGGAGCCCAGGCCGCTGGCGGTCACGATGCGGACACCGGGAAACGACTTCGAGCTCGCCGTGGGCTTCTGCCTCACGGAAGGCATCCTCGACGGCGCCGACGACCTGGACACCGTCGCGTACTGCCTGGCGGGTGAGGGTGAGCAGGAGTTCAACGTGGTCACGGTCACGCTGCAGCGGCCGGTGGTGCTCGAAGCTCCGGAACGCCGATTCGTCGCGAACGCGAGCTGCGGGCTCTGCGGCAAGACCACGCTCGACGAACTCCAGCACCACTGCGCACCGGTTGCTGACGGGCCGATCGTCGCACGCTCAGTTGTCGCGTCGCTGCCCGATCGCCTCCTCGCGGCGCAGACCGTGTTCGAGGCCACCGGCGGCCTGCACGCGTCGGGCCTCTTCACGCCTGCCGGCGATCTGATCGCGCTCCGCGAGGATGTCGGTCGCCACAACGCGCTCGACAAATTGATCGGTCACGCGACGCTCGAGCGACGCCTGCCGTTGTGCGAGGAGCTGCTGATGGTGTCGGGGCGCGTGAGCTTCGAGATCGTCCAGAAGGCCGCAGTTGCCGGCATCCCGATCGTGTGTGCGGTCTCCGCGCCGTCGAGCCTCGCGGTCGACGCCGCCAAGCGCTTTGGTCAGACCCTCCTCGGGTTCGTCCGCGGGGAGCGTGCCAACGTCTACTCGCATGCCGAGCGCGTCGGCGTCGACCTGTAGCGTCGGTCGATGGCGTGGAAGGGATCGGCCAGGATCAAGTCGCCGAAGCGCACGCGGCGCGACCTCTGGGTCGGCTTCAAGCCGTACGGGATGGGGGAGACGAAGCCCAACCACTACAAGGAGATCGCACGCACCTTCTGGGAGAACCGCGACAACCTTCCGTACGCGTGGCGGATCATGCGCAAGGGCGTGTGCGACGGGTGCGCGCTCGGGGTCGCGGGCTTTCACGACTGGACGCTCTCCGGTGTACACCTCTGCACCACGCGTCTCAATCTGCTCCGCGTCAACACCATGGGAGCACTCGACCCGGCGGCGCTCGCAGATGCCGCGACGTTGCGCGCGAAGAGCGGGAAGGAACTGCGTGATCTGGGCCGGCTCGCCTACCCGATGGTGCGACGCAAAGGCGACCGCGGCTTCACGCGCATCGCCTGGGACGAGGCCCTCGACGTCATCGCGGACCGCATCCGCGAGACTATGCCCGAACGGCTCGCGATCTACCTGACTGCCCGCGGCATCACCAACGAGACGTACTACGTCGCGCAGAAGGTCACGCGCTTCTTCGGTACCAACAACATCGACAACGCGGCGCGGGTCTGCCACGCGCCTTCCACCACCACGCTGAAGCGAGCGATCGGTGTGGGCGCCACCACCTGCTCGTACACCGACGTCATCGAGAGCGATCTGATCGTGTTGTTCGGCGCCAACGTCGCCAACGCCCAGCCGGTGTTCATGAAGTACCTCTACCTCGCCCGTAAGCGGGGTGCGAAGGTCGCCGTCGTGAACCCGATGCGCGAGCCCGGACTCGACCGCTATTGGGTTCCGAGCAACATCGAGAGCGCGATGTTCGGTACGAAGATGACCGACGAGTTCTTTGGCGTGAACACCGGCGGCGACGTCGCGTTCGTCAACGGCGCGCTCAAGGTGCTGTTGGCCGAAGGAGGGATCGACCGCGACTTCGTTCGTGAGCACACGGAGGGATTCGACGAGTTGCTCGAGGTGCTCGAAGGCGAGTCGTTCACGGACCTCGAGCGCCAATCCGGTGCGACCCGTGCCGACATGGAGCGATTCGCACGGATGTACGCAGCCGCTCGTACCGCGGTGCTCGTCTGGTCGATGGGAATCACCCAACACGAGCATGGATCCGACAACGTCGCCGCGATCGCCAACCTCGGACTCGCGCGTGGCAACGTCGGCCGGAGAGGCACGGGTCTCATGCCGATCCGTGGTCACTCCGGCGTGCAAGGTGGCGCCGAGATGGGTGCCTACGCCACAGTCTTCCCCGGCGGCGTGGCGATCACGCCGCAGTCGGCAGCCGCGCTCACCGCGCAGTACGGCTTTCCGGTGGCCGATCGGCCCGGGCTCACCGCCGAGGAGATGGTCGAGGCGGCTTCACGCGGCCAGCTCGACATCCTCTATTCGTCGGGCGGGAACTTCCTCGAGGTGCTCCCTGATCCCGCCTTCGTCGACGACGCGCTGCACCGCGTCCCGCTGCGAGTGCACCAAGACATCGTCGTGTCGAGCCAGATGCTCGTCGATCCCGGCGACGTCGTCGTGCTCTTGCCGGCGGCGACGCGCTACGAGCAGCGCGGCGGCGGCACCGAGACCACCACCGAGCGTCGTATCGCGTTCAGCCCCGAGATCCCAGGGCACCAGGTCGGCGAGGCGCGCAGCGAGTGGGAGATCTTCGTCGACCTCGCGCGGCACGTCGCTCCCGAACGCGCGCACCTTGTCGCGTTCGACTCGGGCCAGCAGATTCGAGACGAGATCGCGCGTGTCGTGCCGTTGTATGCCGGCGTCGAAACGCTGCACGCGATCGGTGACGCCGTGCAGTGGGGCGGCTCGCGCCTGTGTGAAGGAGGAAGATTCTCCACGCCGGACGGCAAGGCGCATTTCATCCCCGTGGAACCGCCCGTCGTGGACCTTCCCGAGGGCACCTTCCTGCTCAGCACCCGGCGGGGGAAGCAGTTCAACACCATGGTGCACCAGGCGGAGGACCCTCTGACCGGCGCCGCACGCGATGCACTCTTCATCGCGACCGGTGATGCCGCCGCGCTCGGGCTGCGCGAAGGCGACCGGGTCGTCGTGCATTCCGAGGCGGGTTTGATGCAGGCGCGCGTGCACCTCGCCGAAATGCGTCCCGGCAACGTGCAGGTGTTCTTCCCGGAGGGCAACGTGCTCATCGGGACCGGCCGGCGCGATGCCGGCTCGGGCGTGCCCGACTACAACGCGATCGTCACGGTGGAGCGCTTGTGACGCCCGCCGAGCTCCTCGAGTGCTTCGCGGCAGCCGCGGCCGCGCAGCGTCGGGTCTTGGAGGGGCTCACCGGGATCGAGCGCCGTGCACGCACCGACCGGTCCGGTCAGTACCACCTCGACACGGTTGCCGACGCCGCGGTGCTTCCCGTGCTCGCCGAGCTGCCCGTCCGCGTCCTCAGCGAAGAGTCGGAGTGGAGTGGTCCACCCGACGCCGAGATCACGGTGGTCGTCGACCCGGTCGACGGCTCCACGAACTGCTCCCGCGGTATCCCGTACTGGGGTATCTCGGCGTGTGCGCTCGATGCCGACGGGCCGTTGTGCGCATACGTGGAGAACGGTGCCACCGGAGCCCGCTACACCGCAGTGCGCGGCGAGGGTGCGTGGCTCGACGGCGAACGCCTCGCCGCGTCCGCCGTCACGGCTGTCGATCGAGCCGTGGTCGCGATCGTCGCCATGCCTCCGCGCGAGCCTCCCTGGCGCCAGTTCCGGTCGCTCGGATCGGCGGCGCTCGCGCTCTGCGACGTGGCGGCCGGCAGCCTCGATGGGTTCCTCGATTGCACCCACGACACGCACTGCCCATGGGACTACCTCGGTGGGCTGCTCGTCTGTCACGAGAGCGGTGCACACATCGCGGATGCCCATGACCGCGAGCTGGTCGTCACCGATCCCGCGGCTCGCCGGCAGCCGGTTGCCGCGGGCACACCCGAGCTCCTGCGTACGCTTCGCGCCGTGCTCGGACCGTGACGCTCGACCTCGACCACCTCCTCGCGGTCGCCGTCGATGCTGCCGTCGCTGCCGGCGGGATCGTTCGGAACGCGTTCGGCGTGCCGGAGAACGTGCGCGAGAAGGGGCCGGGGGATCTCGTGAGCGACGCCGACTTCGCGAGCGAGCGCTCGATCCGCGAGGCGCTCACCCGTGCCGCACCCGGCCTCGCGTTCGTCGGAGAAGAGGAGGGCGGTGAGCGCGCCGACGTGGGGTGGTTCGTGGATCCACTCGACGGAACGGCCAACTTCGTGCACGGCTTCCCGGTGGTCGGTGTGTCGATCGCGCTCGTCGTAGACGGCGAGCCCGTCTTGGGCGTCGTGCACGCGCCCATGCTCGGCGACTTGTACTCGGCTCGCAGCGGAGGGGGGGCGTTCCACAACGGCGAGCGAATTCACGTCGGCGACCGCCCTGTCGCAAGTGCCATCTGTGCGACCGGTTTCCCGTTCCGGGCCAAGCGCGAACGCCTCGACGAGTACTTCCCGGTCTTCGAGCGGGCGCTCCGAGACTTCGAAGACCTCCGACGCGCGGGTTCCGCCAGCCTCGATCTCTCGTGGACCGCGGCCGGCGTGTTCGACGGCTACTTCGAGCAGAGCCTCGGCACGTGGGACGTCGCCGCGGGCGGGCTCATCGTGCGTGAGGCCGGCGGCGTGGTGACCGACTGGCGGGGCGACGAACGGGCGTGGCTCAGGTCAGGTGACATCGTCGCCGGACCTCCCGCGGTGCACGCACGCATCCTCTCGATCATCGCGGCCGCGTCAGCGGCTACGTAGACAGCGCGACCGTCCGTTCGGCGGCCGCGCTCCGACGGAAGCGTGCCGCGCGCTCACCGAGCGCGGTGTACACCGCGTCGGTGATCTCACTGTTGCGACGTTCCGCGGTGAGCGGGTCGGGTAGCCCGTTGCAGATCACCACCATCACGAGACCGCAATCGGGGTCTGCGAGCGCTCGTGACGACCCCATGCCACCGTGTCCGAATGCACGGCGTCCGACGCCGCCCGTGAAGTCGACCGCGACCCCGAGTCCGAACGGCGGCGAGTAGCCGAGGATCGGATCCGGGAGACCGTACCGGTGTACCGCGCTCATCACCTCGACGGTCCGGGGTTCGAGGACCTGACAGGGGCCGAGTCCGAGGAGCGACTCGTAGAAGAGTCCGAGCGAGCGCGCCGGGCCGCGCATCCCGCCGCCCGGCTCCACCTTGGCGATGTGCCACGGCTCGTTGTGGATCCGGTCGATGCGATAGGCGACCATGCTCAACGCACCGTCGCCGTCGATGACCGGCACGCGGTGACCTTTCCACGCGACGGGAACGATCCGGTCTCCCAGCTGCTGCTGCACGTCGATGGGTATCCCGAGGCTCGCGTCCGTCATGGCGAGCGGATCGATGATCTCGTCGCGCAGGTACTGGTCGATCGGACGGCCGTCGACGGCTTCGACCACCGCGCCGAGGACCTTCCAGCCGGTCGCCGGGTGATACGCCGCCGCGGTGCCCGGCTCCCATTCGGCCGGATGGGCGGCGATGCGCTCGATCGTCGCCTGGTAGGAGATGTCCTCGTCGAACGCCGTGTCCCGGAACATGGGGAACCCGCCGGTGTGGATGAGGACATGGCGGAGCGTGCAGCGCTCCTTGCCAACAGCCCAGCCCTCGATGTAGTCGGCGACGAGGTCGTCGAGCCCGAGCCTCCCGCGCTGCCAGAGGCGGAGCACGGCGGCCGTCGTGAGCGGCTTGCCGGACGAGTACCAGAGCATCAGGTCGTCGGTGCGAAGCGCCCGCCCCGGGGCCACCTCCCCGATGGCCACGTCGAGGAGGACCTCGCCGCCCAGCGACACGTAGCACTGGGCGCCGTCGTGACGGTCCTCGGCCCGCAGACGTTCGAGGATCTCGACAACCGAGGAGAGGTCGAGTGCTTCGGGACCGGGCTCCGATCGGTCAAGTCCGGCGGCCACGATGCCGAAGCCTATGGGGCGGAGGGCGGGCATCGAGTCCCTCCGGAGCCCCCAGATGAGCAGCGTTGTCGAGACCAGGCCGAAGGGATGGCGACCCGATCCTTCCGGCCGGTATGAGTGGCGGTACTGGGATGGTGGTTGGACGAACCGGGTTGCGAACTCGGCGACGCCGGTGACACGGGCGACGAGCGCCGGCCGGGCACCGGTCGAGCCTCCGCGTCCGAGCACTTCCTATACCGCGCCTCCGCCGAGCGCGTCCGAGCTCGCCGTGATGCAGGCCGTGGCCGCAGGCCGGGCCCCGGTGCACGCCCCGAAGCAGAAGGCGGCGTCGGGTCCCCCGGAGTACGCGTCTCGGGAGCACCCGGGGCCGGCGGTGCGAGAACCGAGCACAGGTGCCTGGGGTGCGGTCGTGGAGTGGTGCCGCTCGCTCGTCGCCGAGCCGGAGTCGTACCACTCGCCCAAGGCCGGCGTCGCCCTTCCGCCGCACCCTCAGCAGCACTCGATCCTTACCTCGTCGCCTGCCAATTACGGACGGGCCGGGCTCGTCGCCCTCGCGGCATGCGGCCTGGGGGTGGGCGCGTACCTGCCGTGGCTGTCCGGCACCATCGACGCGATCCCGTTCGAGCGGACCGGGTTCGAGCTCGGCAAGGCATGGGGCTTCACATGGCTCGCCGCCGCCCTCGCGTTGGCCGCCATCCTCGGGGTCCGCATGCGGCCGCTCCGTTGGGTGAACATGGGCCTCGCGGTCGTCGCCGCCGTGCTGACGGCCCGGGAGCTGATCGACGTCCACGAGCTCGTCACGAGTATGAACGCCGCCGCGGTCGTCAAGGCCGACGTGGGGATCGGGCTCTGGATCATGCTCGTCTCGGCGGCCGGTGCCCTCATCGCTTCGTTCCGGATCGGGTCGCCGGAATAAATTCGGTTGACTCGCGGGACCGAACGTGATTATCTGAACGGCTCGCAAATCTTCACCGACGGCTAGCCCACCCCGATACCAGCGACCAAGGGAACCATCACGATGCAGCGGCAGATGCAGCGCCACGAAATGGCAGTTGCTCCGGCCGCGCGCGCCCACGCGGGCTATGGCAACGGCCTCGTGGGTATCGGCTCGTGGTCGATTCGGTCCTGCTTCACAGTGCCGACCACCGACCACACGGCCAAGAGCCCCGAACGGCCCGAGGTGATCCCCTGGTAAGCGCTCCACCAGGGAAACGCACCAAGGCCGTCGGGGCAAACCCGGCGGCTTTTTTCTTTGTCCGGAACCAAACGACACGACCACGGATCAGCGAGAGCACGAGGCACACGAACACAGAGAGCAGGGGAGAACGGCGATGTTCGCCATTGAGTACACCGCAGCCATCGAACAAGAACGCTGGCGTGCGCAGGCACGCTGCGCCGACAGCTCATCCGCGCTCGTCGACCTGTTCTTCTCGGAGCAGATCGACGACATCCTGCGTGCCAAGGCGTTCTGCCTCGAGTGCCCGGTGCGTCAGCCGTGCCTCGACGCCGCGCTCGCGCGGCGCGAGCCGTGGGGCGTGTGGGGCGGCGAGCTCTTCGCGAACGGGAAGGTGCTGGCCCAGAAGCGCCGGCGCGGGCGTCCGCCGAAGGTACGGCCGCCCGAGCCGGTGATCGAGGAGCTCGTGCCCGTCTACCCGGTCGAGAAGAGCGCGTAACCGGCGACACGGATCACCGCAGACGGCGGGTCGGGGTGACGACTGCCGGGGCACTTCTTCCCCCGGTGCCCCAGCGAGCCCCGACCCGCCGCGGTCAACCATGAACGGCGTGGTCGTCGGCGGTCCGGACCCGTGATCGGTGGCCAAACAACCGGCCCGTGGTACCGTCGACACCGACCAGGAGGTCGACGATGCGCGATGACGCCCGATCGGTCCAGCCCTACCAGCCTCCCTCGATCGAGGCCCGCGACCCGATCGATGTCCCGTTGATCGGCGGGACGTCGGCGATCCCCCCGACGGGGTCGGCTGCCTTCCGTTCCGTTCCGTCCGAGCCGTACCAGGCTCCGCGCATCGAGGCCCGCGACCCGATCGATGTCCCGTTGATCGGCAATACGAGCGCCTCCATCTCCGCTGCCTTCCGGCCCGACCAGATCGCCGAGGACCAGATCGCCCAGGAGTAACGCAGGGACGTCGAGGTCGACCACGACAACTGCCCGGTGTGACGGCCCCGCTCGCGCTCTCTTGTACCTTGACGGCGCTCGGGCGTTTAGCTCAGTCGGGAGAGCGCCGCCCTTACAAGGCGGAGGTCGGGGGATCGAAACCCTCAACGCCCACCGAGTCGTTGCCAAAATTCCCGTGTCCGGTCGCTCGGCCGCGTGATGCGAAGTTTCAAACCCTGGTCCAGGTCGAGCGCTGCCGGGACGGTCCGCCGGGTGATCCGGATGAGCGGTTCCGAACCGAGCGTGCCCCGCGAGCGTCCGACGCGAGCCGGATCTAGCCTCGAGCCATGACGGCGAGGAAGTGTCCGACAGCCGAGGATCGGATCCAGGTGATGCGGATCGCGCTCGGTGGGATGGTCGTACAGCTCGACCGCGGTCGTCGCGTCGTGCGTCATGTCGAGGGCCGCATTCGCTCGCAGCTCGATCAACCGTCCCAGCTCCGAGCAGGGTTCGCACCCTTCGGCAGCCGCTCGGCGCGTCCGAACCAACCCAATGCCACCGCGACACAAGCAAAGGCGCACGCGAGCATCCCCGGACGCGCGAATCGGTCCGCAGAGAGATCGGCAGGAGCCGCCCAACGGCCGAGCGTTCGCCAACTCAGCTCCGAGACCATCCCCAACACCGAGCGGGCACCCACGAAGTGATTCCCGAACCGCGTCAGGCTCCATGCAGAGGATCGGGCGAGAGGCGCGAGATGCGCCGATCGGGGCGCCCCGCGGTGGCCGTCTCGTGAGCGTTCGGTGCGCCGTTCGCTGCTCGGAGGCATTCCACAGACGCCGACCCTCGACTGGTGCTCGGCTGGCTCACCGGCGCGTTGCGGGCGCGTCAGCCAACGTGGGAACGACCCTGGGCAGGTCGAAGGTGCTGCGGATTCCGCGCTTCGCGTCGCACACTGCCGGAATGGCGTTGACGGCGGGATGCGCGGTGAAGCCGGGCGACACCTGCGGGTAGCGCTCCTGCGCCACCGGGAACCGGATCTCGACGTCGAGCGGCGTGTCACCGAGGACCTGCACCCGCCAGCCGGTCTCCCGGAGGTCCCAGACCGGCTCGAGATCGGTGGTGACGTACCAATTCGCGTGGAAGCGCAGCAGCGGCTTCCCGTGCCGGAGACCGGTCGCGAGCGGACGCTGGGCGGCGACGGTCCCGGCCTTGACCGTACCGGCGGCGATCACGACGTCGCGCGTGGCCACTGCGATCTCGCCGCCGGATTCGATCGAGTCGATCGGCAAACCGATGGCGTCAGCGAGGGCCGACAGCGACGGGCCGAAGGCGTCGGCGATGTGGCCGAAGCGCCGCACGTCGAACTTCCCCGGGTCGCTGCCGAAGCCCATGAGCTGGAACAGCATCTCGGGCGAGTTGCGCGACGACATGTCGGCGAACTCGTCGATCCGCAGCAGATCGAGGCTGCGCACCATCGACAGCATCACGAGGGGTAGCGCTTCCGAAATGAACCCTGGGCTGCTGCCGGTGGAGTGGATCGAGGTGCCGCCCTTCGCGCACGCGTCCTCGACTCGTCGGCGGACGGCCGGGTCCATGCTCGCCGGGTGGTGGAACTCGCCGCGGGTCGTCACGATGTTGGCGCCCGACTCGAGGATGCGGCACACGTCGTCGAAGTCGCAGCCCTGCTGCATGTACAGGACGCAGTCGGCGCCGAGGGCGAGGATGTCGTCGATCGAGTTCGTCGCGACCACCCCGGTTGTCCCCGCGCCGCAGAGCTCTCCGGCGTCCCTCCCGGCCTTGTCGGCCGAGTGCACGTACAGCCCGACGAGCTCGAGACTCGGGTGCTCGATCACCGCCCGCAATGACTTCGTCCCGATGTTCCCGGTCGCCCACTGGACGACCCGATAGGGCGTCCCGCTCATGCGCGTCTCCTCACCTCGGCATGATCGTTCGTCAGTTCGTCCCCTCGCGGCTGGGTCACGCGTCGGCGGGCGTGAACTCGATGTGGAGCGCGTGGAGGCCGCGGAGGACCCAGGTTGGTTCGTACTCGAAGCGGCGGGCAGTTGCGGGACCGTGGTGCTCTTCAGAGAGCCGGATCTCGTGCATCCGGTCGAGGATGCGTTCCAGGGTGACCCGGGCCTCGACGCGCGCCAAGGGCCCTCCGGGGCAGGAGTGGGCACCGCGCCCGAAGGCGATGTGTTCCCGGGCGTTGGGCCGATCGAGGCGGAACTCGGCGGGGCACTCGAAGTGCCGGGGGTCACGGTTTGCCGCACCATTGAGCAGCATGACGGGCGTGCCGCCTGCGATGTCGATCTCACCAACCGTGGTGTCGCGACGGGCGAGACGGAAATCGGCCTTCACCGGGCTCTCGATGCGCAGCGCCTCTTCGACGAAGTCGGGAATCCTCTCACGGTGCGCCCGGAGCTCGTTCTGGACCTCCGGATACTCGGCGAGGTACTTCAGCCCGGTGGCGAGTAGGCGCGCGGTTGTCTCCTGACCCGCGGCGAACAGGAACGTTGCGGTCCGCACGACAGCCGTCACGTCGGGGGTCGACCCGTCGGGGTACTTCGAGAGTGCGAGGTCGGTGAGGACGTCGCCCCGTGGCTCACGACGACGCTCCTCGATATAGCTCGCGAACCAGTCGTCGAGCCATCCGAGGGCGTTGTGCTCGTAGTCGCTCTGTTCGGTGATCCCGATCTCACCGGCAGTGCCGACGAGGCCGAAACCCTCCCGGAACCGCTGATGATCGACTTCGGGGACCCCGAGAAGGTCGGCGACGACGAGCATGGCGAACGGCTGGGCGTACGCGCCGATGAACTCGCACCTGCCGCCGCTGACGAACTCGTCGAGTTGCTGATCGGCGAGGCGCCACATGAACGACTCGTTCTGCTTGAGTCGCATGGGTGACAACAACCGCATCAGCAGGGCACGCTCCCGGGTGTGCGCCGGTGGGTCCATGGTCACCATGTGCTCGCTCATCGGAAGCTGATCGCGATAGCGATCGATGACGTCGCTGACGTCGTCACCCTCGAGTGGCACCGGGAACTGCGCGAAGGGCCCGATCACCGAGTTGCACGATGAGAAGGTCGCGAGGTCGCGATAGATCTCAGTCGCCTCATCCCAACCCGTCACCGCGACCACTCCGTGATGGGGTGTCCCCACGACCGGACACTTCGCGGCGCAAGAACTCGAAGTACGGGTACGGGTCCTCCAGCAGGGCCGCGTCGGTGAAGAAGTCGACCCGATCGAATTCACTCGCCACGACGCCTCCCTCATCTCGTCGAGCGACTGCCAAGCAGACGCACGGTAGCCCAGGCGCCGCCACAGCTTCTTCGGGACGACCGAGACGCGAGCGCAGTCCGGGCATCCTGCGCGGCCGACCTCAGCGGCCTCGCCTTCCACACCGACCCTTCGAGGTCTGCTCGGGACTCGCGAGCGAACGGCGTGCTCTTGCCCCTTGTGGTCTTCCCGCGTAACGTCCGCGCCAGCGGCCACGGACGTGGGGCCGCGTGGGTGACTCGGTTTGACGAGAGTCGTGTTGTGGCGGCATCGCAAGACCGCTTGAGCGACTGATCCAGTTCTCGACGAGTGGAACGGACCATGGCCCATGATGATGTCGAGATTGTCCGCGGCGGCTACGAGGCGTTCGCTCAGGCGTCTCCACCAAGGAAAGGGCTCTCATGACAACTCTCGGCAACTACAACACCGACGTGTCGGACATGTACGCCGTCCACAAGGCGCTCACTGGCGCGCTGGACGCGGCCCCGGCGTACGTCGCCAAGGCCGACCTTGACTCGGAGCGCGTCGAGGTGATCGGTTCGTTCTATGAGAACGTGATCGAGTTCCTGCACGTCCACCACACCGGCGAGGACGAGTTGATCTACCCGGTGCTCGAACAGCGCTGTGCCGAGAGTCGATCGGAGCTCGAGCGGATCGACGACCAGCACAAGTTGTTGCATGCACCAATGGATGCAGGACGGTCCGCCATTGCCACTTGGCGGGCGGCACCCTCGACCGACAACGCCCAAGCGGTCATTGACGCGATTGCCTCGATCGCCGAGCCGCTACGGCCCCACCTCGCTGAGGAGGAGACCGTGATGCTGCCCATTGCCACGAAGTGGATGAGTCCCGAAGAATTTGGGAGACTGCCCGGTCACCACATGATGATCTTTCGCGCCGACAAACCGTGGCTCATGCTGGGGCTCGTGCGAGAGCAACTCGACCAGGAGCACCGTGACGGCATGCTCGCAGGTATGCCCCCTGAGATGCGAACGATGTGGACCGAGCAGATGGAACCGGCGTTCAACGCCTTCATTGCCGAAGTGCGTCGGTAGACCTACGGACTGATTCGATCCGCGCGCTCGACTGCGCTCCGCGAATCGCTCAGGTGTCGGGGGCCACGCGGAACAGCTCCCATGCGCCGGGAACCCCCTTGAGGTCGTGGGCGCCGAGCGGCTCGAACGCCACCGCCTGGCCCGCGACCGCGGCGACGACCGACGCGGTCACGACGATCTCGCCGGCGCCGCCCTTCGACATCGCTCTGCTCGCGATGTTCACCGCGAGGCCCGAGACGTCGTCCCCGCGACGGTCGATGTCGCCGACGTGCACGCCGATGCGGACGTCGAGCCCTTCGGCCGCGAGGTCGCGGCGGATCGTCGGCGGCGACGCGCAGGCAGACCCCGGCCGAGGGGAGCAGCGCGAGCACGCCGTCACCGGTGGTCTTGACGACCGAGCCGCCGCCACGCCCGACGATCGTCCGCACCGCCGCGTCGTGGCGATCGAGCACCGACTTCCAGTCCTCGTCCCCGAGTGACGCTGCTCGCTCCGTCGAGCCGACGAGATCGGTGAACATCACCGCCGACAGGAGCCGCTGCGGCGCCGGGAGCCGCCGCTCGCCGACGACGAACGCCGCGATCTCCGCGACGAGCGCGTCGACGTCGCCCACGAACGGGAAGTGGTCGCGCCCTTCCAGCTCGACGAGCGTCGCGTGCGGCATCCTCTCCGCAGCGAGGGTCAACACGTCGTCGTTCGCGAACTGGTTGTCGCGGCGGTGAAGCACGAGCGTCGGGACCTCGATCTGCTCGTAGAGAGAGTCCCGGGGATGAGCGCGCATGACCGACTCCCAGATGCGGGGCGCCGTCGACGGGCTGGCGCCCAGTCGACCCGCCCGCGCGTACCAGTCGCGAAACGTGCGATCGGCGATTCGGCTCGGTGCGACCTGGGCGAGGATGTCGTCCTCTCCTCTGACGTTGGCGGTGCCGCGTTGCACGCGGCGTTCCGACCACGACGCCCAGTCGTCGTCCGCGACGATGGTCGGCTCGTAGAGCACCAACGCCGACACCCGCTCGGGGTGCATCGCCGCGTACCGCGAGCCGACGCCGAAGCCGTCCCAGGCCACGAGCACGATGTCGCGGGCACCCGACGCGTCCACCACGGCGGCGAGATCGTCGGTCCACTGGTCGACGACCGTGCGCTCCCAGTCCGCGATCGGGTCCGACAGACCCACCCCGCGCCGGTCGAAGACGATCACACGACCGAGCGAACGCAGGCCGTCGAGCAGACGGGCGAATCCGGGCTCCTCCTCGAACAGCTCGAGCGGGATCAGCCCACCCGGCACCATCACGACGTCGCGGGCAGGCTCGGCGGACGGGTCCGCGTCGAGCACCCGGTACGCGACGTGCGTCCCGTCGTCGGCCTGGGCGTAGAGAACGTCGATCACGACCTCGAGTCTCGCACCACGAGGGCTTCGCTGCCCGGCCCGGGAACCCACGCGCGCGCTCACCGCCGGACCGCGCATACGTCTCGAGTCGGCGACCGCGCAACCGCCGAGTGATCTGTCGGTGCTTTCGCCCGCCGGATCCGACCGCGTATGGTCCACGCATGGCGGCAGGCGACGCACGCCAACGCGAGACGCTCCTGGCGCTCGTCGAGCCACGGTTTGGAGCAGGGGAGCAGGTGGTCGCCGTGCTCCCCTTTGCCAGCACCCCCAAGCGCCCGAAGGGCCCCACGGGGAAGGTGAGCGAGGGCGTCTGGCAGGCGGCACGCCGGTACCGCCCGATTCTGCTCACCGACCGGCGGATCTTCGTCTTCGAGGCCCGTCGCACTCCCCACCCGCAGGGCGTGCTCGCCGAGTTTCCAGCCGGGCTCGTGAGCGTGGTGCGTCTCGTTCCCGGCACGCTCGGACGTCAGACCCTCGTGCTCGACCTGCCCGCAGAGGGTGAGGTCCCCTTCGAGCTCGGACGCTTCGATGCCGTCGACCTCGACGCGTTCACGGGCGCGTTCGACTTCCGCGCCGAATCGTGACCGAGAAGCTGCTGCGGCACCGAGCGTGCGCTCATCGCGGTCGCCCTCATCGCGGCGCCGTTGGTCGCGCTCGTGCTGGTCGCGGCCGACGCCGATCTTGCTGCCGCCGCGATCGTGTTGATGCTCGTCGTGGTCGGCGCTTCGTTCCTGGGCTATGTCGTCGGGGCCGCGGTCGCGGTCGAGGCGTTCGTGTTGCTCATCTACCTCTTCACTCCGCCCAAGGAATCACTTTCGATCGACCAGGCCGACGATCTCGTCGCACTCGGCGCATTCGTCGCGGTGGCGGTGATCGTCGGCGGAGTCGTCGCTCGCATCAAACACCTTCGTGAACGCGCGGCGCTCGCGGCTCGTGAGGCGGAGATCCGCGGTCGAGGCCACCACCGGATTGCTCGCGGCGCGGATCCCCGTGAGGTTGCCGAAGGCGTGTGTCGCGAACTGGTTGCCCTCTTCGATCTCACGTCGTGCGAGTTCGTGTTGACCGAGCATCCACCGGAGCTGAGGATGGGTTTCGGACGCGCACTCCAACCGTACGAGCGGGCCACGCTCGACGCGCTCGAGTCCGGGCTCCGGGTTGCGTTCGACCGTGCCCGCCTCGACGCCGAAGCGAGAGAGCATCGCGTGGCGGCGGAGATCGACCGATCCCGGGCGAGCTTCCTTGCTGCGATGACCCACGACCTCCGCACTCCTCTCGCGACGATCAAGGCCGCCAACGCAGCGCTGCTCGCCTCCGGAGAGTCGATGCCGCCGGAGGACCGGCGCGGTCTCGTCGACGCGTCGTATCGGGAGGCGGAGCGGCTGGAGCAGCTCGTGACGGTCGCGCTCGAGATCACGCGCATCCGTTCCGGCGGCCTGCGACCCGAACCGGTTGCCGTCTCTCTCGTCGACCTCGTCCGCGCCGCGACGCAACGTCTGCGTCCCCTCTCGTTCGATCGCGAGATCACGCTCGACATCAGCCCCGAGCTGCCCGCCGCGTATGTCGACCCGACGTTGCTCGAGCGGGCCGTCGCCAACGTGCTCGAGAACGCGCTGCGTCATTCGCCCACCGCTTGTCGGATCGAGGTCACGGCTGCGTGTTCGGGCTCGACGGTCGAACTACGGATCGCCGACCACGGCAGGGGCATCGCGCCGGCCGATCGAGAGCGTGTCTTCGACGAGTTCGTCCAGCTCGACGGGCGCGGTGCGTCGGCGGGTGTCGGGCTCGGACTCGCGATCACCAGGGCGTTCGTCGTTGCGAGCGGGGGCTCCGCCAGTTGCGAGGAGACACCGGGCGGCGGCGCGACGTTCGTGCTCACGATGCCCGCCGAACCAGAGGATGGGTCATGAACGCGGATCGGTCATGAACAGGGTGCTCCTGGTCGAGGACGATGCACTCCTTCGGCGGGCATTGCGCGCCAGCTTCCGCTCGTGGGACTTCGATGTCGCGGAGGCGGCGTCGGGCGAGGAGGCGTTGACGTTGGGTGCGAACGAACGAGTTCGATCTCGTGATCCTCGACCTCGGGCTACCCGGTATCGACGGGTTGATGACGCTGCGGCACCTGCGGTCGTTCACCGACGTGCCGGTCGTCGTGCTCACAGTGCGCGACGCGCTCTCCGACAAGGTGGCCGCGCTCGAGTCGGGCGCCGACGACTACATGGTGAAGCCCTTCGAACCGTCCGAACTGCTCGCGCGCTCACGCGCGCATCTGCGCCGGGCAGGATCGCCGGCACGGCGCGCGGACGTGGTCCGGGCAGGCGATCTGGTGATCGATCTCTCGCGACGGCAGGTCACCTGGGCCGGTGAGCCGGTCTCCTTGACGCCCACCGAGTTGCGCCTCCTCGAGGTGCTGCTCGCGAACCGCGGCAAGCTCGTCACTCGCGAGCAGCTCGTCGAACAGGTCTTCCGTTCGGACACACGCGACCGACCGAGGGCGGCTCCGCGTATTCGTGCAGCATCTTCGCCGCAAGCTCCACGACGACGCCGCACACCCTCGTTGCATCTTCACCGAGCCCGGTCTGGGGTACCGGTGGATCGCCGAGGACGAGGAGGACGCGCTCGAGGACCGCTGACAGTATCTGTTCAGGGAGAGTAGTTCTCCCGTTGGGTTTTTCAGTTATTTGTCACGGAGCGCACAGAATCCCGTAACACACGTGTCGTCGCGACGAGACGGAGACGACCTTCGCCGTCTTTACCTTCCCGGGAGCGGTTCGCCGTTCCGCGTTCGCATCCGCTCGGGGAAGGGAGCACAGGGTGTCTCGTAGCACGAAGCTCTTCTTGACGTCGCTGATCACGTTGGCGGCGCTGATCGCGGTGGGTCAGTTCAGCCACCACGCAGATCCCGGCGGCACGAAGACCGGGTCGGTGCTCGCGAACAATCCGCTCGCGCCGGGGGTCACGAAGGTTCCGGTCTCAGCGGCGGGCATGCAGGCCCTCGCGACGCAGACCGGCCATCTCGGCATCTCGATCAACCTCACGTGGTTGCTGCTCACCGGCTTCCTCGTGCTCTTCATGCAGGTGGGCTTCGCGTTCCTCGTGACGGGCCTCACCCGCGCGAAGAACGCCGGTCACATGATGATGATGAACCTGTCGTCGTTCGTGATCGCGCTCCTCGTGTACTACGCGATCGGCTTCGCGTTCCAGTTCGGAGGGGTCGCGCCCATCCTCAACATCGGAGGTGCGGCACCGCTCAACGGCATCTTCGCCCACGGCGACGCCGGCCTCATCGGTCTGCGCGGCTTCTTCCTGCAGTCGGGCAACTCGTACGACGTCGGTGTGCTCGCCTTCTTCCTGTTCCAGGTCGTCTTCATGGAGACGGCCGGCTACATCATCATCGGGGCGATCGCCGAGCGGATCACGTTCGCCGGGTTCATCTGGGCCGAGATCCTGATGGCCGGGCTCGTCTACCCCATCTACGGCATGTGGGTGTGGGGCGGCGGTTGGCTCGCGCACCTCGGGACCTCGATGGACCTCGGGCACGGAGCGGTGGACTTCGCCGGATCGGGGGTGGTGCACGCGACCGGCGGCTGGTCTGCGCTGGCATTGGCGATGATCCTCGGGCCCAGGATCGGGAAGTACCGAAGTGACGGCACACCACGAGCGTTCCCGGGGCACAACCTCGGCTACGTGGTGATCGGAACCCTGGTGCTCACGTTCGGCTGGATGGGCTTCAACCCCGGTTCCACCTTCGGCGCCACTGACCTGCGCATCGGCATCGTGGCGGTGAACACATTGCTCTCGGCGTGTGCGGCTGCGGTCGCGGCGATGGCGTGGACGAACGCCAAGTGGGGAAAGCCCGACATCTCGATGACGTGCAACGGCATGCTCGCCGGACTGGTGGCGATCACCGCGCCGTGCGCCTTCGTCGCGCCGTGGGCGGCGGTCGTGATCGGCATCATCGCCGGCTTCCTCGTGTGCTACTCGGTCGAGTTCTTCGACCGCAAGGCCAAGATCGACGACCCCTGCGGCGCGATCTCGGTGCACGGCACGTGCGGGGCGTGGGGAGTGATCGCGGTGGGACTCTTTGCGGACGGCACGTACGGCGATGGTTGGAACGGCGTGTCGGGAACGGTCAAGGGCATCTTCTACGGCAACGGCGGGCAGTTGCTCGCGCAGCTGATCGACATGGTCGTCGGCTTCATCTGGGCCTGGGGTGTCATGTACGTGCTCTTCCTGCTCGTCAAGCAGTTCGTGAAGGTTCGGGTGACGCCCGAAGTGGAGATCGTCGGGCTCGACGAGGCAGAGTTCGGCCAAGTGTGCTATCCCGAGTTCGTGATCCACGCGGAGACCGACAGCGGGATCACGCACGAGCTCGATGCGAACGGCGGAGTGCGCACTCCGGCGAGTGCAGGTCTCGAGTCCGATGGCGCCTGATTGCGAACGAGCCCAACTGCAGACGAGGAGGTTCAGGTGAAGCTGGTCGTTGCGATCATCAAGCCGTTCAAGATCGACGAGGTCACGCAGGCGTTGCACGCGCTCGCGGTCCCCGGTGTCACGCTGACCGACGTGCGGGGATACGGCCGCCAGCGTGGTCACACCGAGGTGTACCGGGGCGCGGAGTACAAGGTGGACTATCTGCCGAAGCTGCGGCTCGAGATCCTCGTGGACGACGGCGACGCCGACAAAGTGGCGCAGGCGATCGCCGAGGCCGGCGCGCACCGGGACCATCGGCGACGGGAAGGTGTGGGTCATCGACGTCGCTTCTGCGCTTCGGATCCGCACCGGCGAGCTCGGGGCCGAAGCGATCTGACCTGGGGTTCCTCGCGTCGGTCAGACCGACGCGAGGAACTCCACCATCGCATCGTGCATCTCCGGCTGGTCCTTCACGCCCGCGTGATCGCCGGCGGTCTGGAGCGCCTTGCCGTTCGCGAAGCGCTCGGCGAGCGGACCGGGCGCCCCCGCCGTCGCATCAGCCGCTCCCGTGACCACGAGCACCGGCACGTTCACGTCGTCGAGGATGTCGGGCACCTCGGTGCGCTCGGCGCTCATGAGCGCCGCGAGCGCCTCGCGGTCGGCATGGATGGCGTCGGCCATCTCCCGGAAGTTTCGGATCGAGTCGTGCTCGATCGAGTCGGGATCGTCGGTGAGGAGCGCTTGGGGTACGAGGCCGATCCCGCGTGCGTTGTGCACCAAACTGTGCTCGCCGAGCCCGAGCGCGACGACGGCGCGCACACGGGGGTCGATGGCAGCGAGATGCAGCGAGGTGCGCGCACCCATCGAGAACCCGACGAGCACGCATTGGTCGAGCCCGACGTGATCGAGCAGCGCCTGCGCGTCCTTCGTCAGCGCGTCGTTCTCGTAGGCGCTGAGCTCGTGGGGCTTGTCGGAGAGCCCGTGGCCACGCGCGTCGAAGGCGATGACCCGGTAGCCCTCGTCGAGGAGCCGGTCGAGGATCCCCGAGCGCACCCAGTCGATGTTGATGTCGCCGACGAAGCCGTGGAGCAGCACGACGGCTTGCCCGTCGCCCTGGTCGTCGTAGAAGAGCGAGCACCCGTCGAAGGTCTGGAAGTGCGGCATGCCGAGAAGGTAACGCGAACGAGCGCGGAGTAGCCTTCCCGCCCGGATCGACGATCGAAGGGGAGCTGCGAGCGATGGGAACACTGGACGGACGGGTGGCCGTCATCACCGGCGCTGGACGCGGGATCGGTCGGGAGCACGCGCTGCTCTTCGCCCGTGAGGGCGCGAAGGTCGTGGTGAACGATCTCGGCGGCAAGGAAGACGGCACGGGCGCCGACGCGGGGCCGGCGCAACAGGTCGTCGAAGAGATCAAGGCGATGGGCGGCGAGGCGGTGGCCAACACCGACAGCTGCGCCGACTGGGAAGGCGGGCAGCGCCTGATCCGGACTGCCCTCGACACGTTCGGCGAGCTCCACGTGCTCGTGAACAACGCCGGCATCCTGCGCGACCGCATGATCACGAACATGTCCGAGGAGGAGTGGGACGCCGTCATCAACGTCCACTTGAAGGGCCACTTCGTGCCGTTGCACTTCGCCGCCGCGTACTGGCGCGACCAGGCGAAGGCGGGCACCCCGCTGAAGGCGTCGGTGGTCAACACGTCGTCCACGTCCGGGTTGTTCGGCAACATCGGGCAGACCAACTACGGCGCGGCCAAGACCGGAATCGCGACGCTGGCGATCATCGCCCAGATGGAGCTGGATCGGTACGGCGTGCGGGTCAACGCCATCGCACCGGCGGCCATGACGCGCCTCATCCAGACGATCCCCGGCGTGGAGAACCGCCCGCAGCCGAAGGAAGGCGAGTTCAACCCGTCCGACCCGGGCAACGTGTCGCCGTTCGTCGCGTATCTCGCCACCGAGGACTGCCCGATCAAGGGTCGGGTGTTCTTCGTCCAGGGTGGCGACGTGTCGCTCTTCAAGCCGTTCTCGCTCGTCGACAAGATTCACAAGGACGGTCGGTGGACGGTGGAGGAATTGCAGAAGGAGGCGGCACGCTTCGCCGACGTCGAGTTCGACCTCGGTCGCAACCGCTGACGCTCTAGACCGGAGACCGCCCTACGAGGGCGCCGCCGTCGACCACCAGCACGTGGCCGGTTATCCAGCGCGCGGCATCGCTCGCGAGGAACACCGCGCTGCCGGCGATGTCGTCGGGTTCGCCGAGCCGCTGAAGGGGTAGACCGAGTCCTGCGGCATCGCCCGCCGGTTCCCACAGCGCGCGGGCGAAGTCCGTCTTCACGAGGCCCGGCGCGATCGCGTTCACGCGGACTTTGGGAGCCATCTCGACGGCGAGCACTTTCGTGAGATGGATGAGCGCGGCCTTCGTGATGTTGTAGGCGCCGATACCCGAGGTGCCCGAGATCCCCCCAACTGACGAGATGTTGATCACGCAGCCGCCGTGCTCCTGCATCGTGGACCGCCACACGTGCTGGGTCCAGACGAGCGGGCCACGGACGTTGACGCGGAAGGTCTTGTCCCACGCGTCGAGGTCGGCGTCGATCGTCCTTCCCATCACCGGGTTCGTGGCCGCGTTGTTCACCAGCACGTCGACGGTGCCCAGCCGATCGAGCGTCGCGGCGACGCACGCCTCGGCCTGCTCGGGCTCGCCGGCGTTCGCCGCGAACGTCGTGATGCGGGCGCCGGGGACCGCGGCCTCGATCCCCCGTGCCGCGTCGTCCAGCGCGTCCTGCTTGCGCGACGAGATCATCACGGCTGCACCTTCTCGCGCGAATGCGGTCGCCATGCCCAGACCGATGCCTTTCGACGCACCCGTGACCAGCGCGACCTTTCCCTGGAGCGCTCCCATGCCACCTCCGATTCGCAGCCGGGAGTCTCGCGCACCCGCCATCCGCACCTGTATCCGGTGGCGAAGCGGGTACCGTCCCGGCACGCCGACTGCGGGCGACACCAGATGGAGCCGATCGCCCCCCGCCCGACCGTGGGGTCGCCACTGCGGGCGGTGGCGGTCGCGCGAAGCGTCTCACGCGCGACCATGGTGTGATGCCCGGGACCGTGACACCGGAGCGTGATGTTCCGACGCGTCTTCCGCGCGTCGGCTACATCCCAGCGCTCGACGGCTTGCGGGCGCTCGCGGTGATGGCCGTGCTCTTCTACCACGGCGGCGTCAAGTGGATGCCGGGCGGGTATCTCGGCGTCGACGTGTTCTTCGTGATCAGCGGCTACCTGATCACGAGCCTCCTCCTCGGCGACTTCCGCGAGTTCCGGCACATCCGGTTCGGGCGGTTCTACCTCCGGCGCGCACGACGCCTCCTGCCCGCTCTGTTCCTCATGCTCGGCGTGGTGGCTCTCTACGCTCTGCTCTTCCTACCTGGCACCGTGTCCGACCTCCGCGGGCAGCAGATCGCCGCGGTCTTCTACGTCGAGAACTGGTACCTGATCTTCCACAAGGTGTCGTACTTCGTTGCCGTGGGACGCCCCTCGATGCTGCGACACGTGTGGTCGCTCGCGGTGGAGGAGCAGTTCTACCTGTTCTGGCCGCTCATCTTCTCGTTCTTCCTCGCGCGATGGGGGAAGCATCGCGAGAGGCTGCTCGCGGCCGTGCTCGCGAGCGCGCTCGCGTCGACCGTGCTCATGGCGGTGCTCTACAAGCCGTTCACCGATCCGTCGCGCGTCTACTTCGGCACCGACACGCGCGCGTCGACGATGCTGGTCGGCGCTGCACTCGCCATCATCTGGACGCCGTGGCGTCTCACTCGTAAGACCGCGAAGGGTGCCCCGCTGGTGCTCGACGTGATGTCGATCGTCGGGATGGTCGGCGTCGTGTGGTTCTTCCTCAATGCGGGCGAGTACGACAACTGGATGTACCGCGGCGGCTTCCTCCTCGTCGCGTTGTTCAGCGCGTTGCTGCTCGCGGCCACCGTGCATCCCGCGGCGCGGCTCACGCCGAAGGTGTTCAGCCTGGCTCCGGTGGTCTGGGTCGGTGTGCGTTCGTACGGCATCTACCTCTGGCACTGGCCGGTGTTCGTCCTCACGAGACCCCACGCCGACATCGAGCTCACGGGCATTCCGTTGTTGGTGCTGCGGATCGTCATCACGTTCGTCCTCGCCGCGCTCTCCTACCGATACGTGGAGGAGCCCATCCGCCACGGCGCGATCGGACGCCGGCTCCAGGAGTTCCGGCGCGCGAGAGGGGAGCGGCGTCGCCAGCTCGGCACCGGCTTCGCGATCGTCGGCAGCGCCGTCGTGGCCGGCGTCCTCGTCATCGCCGCGGGCTTCGCCGGCGCCCAGCCCACCCCGCGTCCCGAGGGGCTCCCCGATGTCTCGTCGATCGTGCTCAGGCCGTCGACCACCACGCTCCCCGGCACGCCGACCACGTCGGGCGCGTCCGGCACGACCAGCCCGACCGCGCCCGGCGCCCAGACCACCGATCCGACGACCACCACCGTCGCGCTGCCACCACCGGTAGCTGCCCACGTCACCGCGGTGGGCGACTCCGTGATGCTCGGTGCGGCGACCGCGCTCCAGGACACCATCGGAGCGGACAAGGTGCTCGTCGACGCCGAGGAGAGCCGGCAGTTCTCGGTGGGTGTCGACCGGCTTCAGGAGTACCGCGACACCGGCCAGCTCGGCGACGAGGTCGTCGTCCAGCTCGGTACCAACGGCACCGTCAACCCGGACGACTTCGATCGCATGATGGATGTGCTGAAGGGCGTCAAGAAGGTGCTGATCGTCAACGCCAAGGTTCCTCGCCCGTGGGAGGACCAGGTCAACGAGGTTCTCGCCGATGGCGTGAAGCGCTACAAGAACACGAAGTTGGTCGACTGGCACACCATCGGCGGCGACCATCCCGAGTTCTTCTGGGACGACGGCATCCACCTGCGGCCCGAAGGTGCCCAGTTCTACGCCCAGCTCATCGCCGGGAACCTGTAATCCCCCCGGAGGTGCAGCCCTGACGGGGGATGGGGGTCCTCCGTATGCCATTCTGGGGAGCCGAAATGCTCCTGCTCCGCGCGCTCCGAACCCTGGTCCTCGGCATCGTCGTCGGTGGCGTCGCCGTCGGCGCCTGCTTGGCCGCGCTCATCCCCGGTGCGGCCGAGGTCGTCACCGCGCATCACTACACGGTGAAGACGGTCACGAAGCTCCGTGACCTCTCGCAGAAGTCCACCGTGTACTGGTCCGACGGCACGCCGATGGACGAACTCGGCCTGGAAGATCGTCAGAGCGTGCAGTTCAAGGACGTCCCCAACCGCGTGATCAACGCCGTGATCGCCACCGAGGATCAGACCTTCTGGACCAACGACGGCATCGATCTGGGTGCGGTGTTCCGAGCGTTCGTCAGCAACGTCACGTCGGGCAAGATCGAGCAGGGCGGGTCGACGATCACCCAGCAGCTCGTGAAGAACCGGATCTTGTCGCCCGCTCGTGACGTGAACCGCAAGGTCAAGGAGATCGAGGACGCGCTGCGTCTCAACGAGAAGTTCTCGAAGGAGAAGATCCTCGAGGAGTATCTCAACACCGTCTACTTCGGGCAGAACTCGTACGGCATCAAGAGCGCGGCTTCGCGCTTCTTCCTCACGCAGGACAGCCCCGACTCGCCTCCGCGCGGCAAGCGCCTCGACGAGCTCACGACCGGAGAAGCCGCGCTCCTCGCGGGTGTCATTGCGAATCCGGAGGGTACCAACCCCTTCACGTACCCACAGCGCGCGTGGTTGCGGCGCGCCGACGTGTTGCAGGCCGAGGTCGGACAGGGCTATATCACGCAGTCCGAGGCCGACGCCGCCAAGAACGAACCGCTGCCGACATCGTTGCCGCCGGATCAGCTCCGGCCCAGCAACTACCTCACCGCCGAGGTGCAAGACCGTCTGCTCAACGACACCCGGCTCGGGGCGACGGCGAAGGAGCGCCACGACCGCCTGCTGAAGGGTGGTCTCCAGATCTACACGACCTTCGACCAGAACCTCCAGAACCTGGCTACGGCTGCCACCCAGGACGCGCTGCCCGGCAGTCCGAGCGGCCCCGACTGGGTCTCGTCGCTCGTCGCCATCGATCCGACCACCGGCGCGGTCAGGGCGATGGTCGGAGGCCCCGACTTCTCCGACAGCGAGTACAACATCGCGACGCATCCCGTCGGGCGGCAACCGGGATCCACGTGGAAGGTGATCACCCTCGCGACCGCGCTCGCCAACGGCTACTCACCCGACGACTCGGTGAACGGGAACGCGCCGTGCAGCGTGCCGAGCAAGTTCGGCACCGCGTCGACCATCAACGCCGAAGGTGGTGGTGGGGGCGTCGAGTCCATCTGGGGCGCGACGGCCGAATCGATCAACTGCGCGTTCGTGCGGTTGTCGACGAGCGTGGGGCAGGACAAGGTGATGGACATGGCCCACAAGATGGGTATCACGCAGCAGCGCCTGTTCCCGCACCTCACACTCTCGATCGGCGACATCGAGGCCACGCCGCTCGAGATGGCCACCGTGATCGCCACGGTCGCCAACGGCGGTGTGCACCAGGCGCCGTACTTCGTACAGAACGTGGTGGGCCCGGACGGTCTCCCGCTCTCCGGCTTCCCCGAGACCGGTCGGCCCGGCGACCGGGTGCTCGACCAGAACGTCGCCGAGTGCGAGCAGCTCGTCCTCCGCGGCGTGATCACCGGCGGAACCGGCACCGGGTACACCGAGGTCCCGGGTCACGAACCGTTCGGCAAGACCGGCACCACCGACAACCTCGGCGACGCCTGGTTCGTCGGCGCCACTCCGCAGCTCGCGACCGCCGTGTGGTTCGGGAACCGCACCACGAACGCGCTGCGTGCCGGTTTCGGCGGACCCACGTCCGGCCCGATCTGGCGGCAGTTCATGCAGGGCGCGCTCGCCGATCTGCCCGACATCCCGCTTCCCGACCGGGCGACCAACACCGTGTGCAACCGCCCGGGCAGGGCGGTGAACGAGAACGGCGGCCGCGGTCCCGCGGCCCCGGTCGCGAGTTCGCCGCCGACCATCACACAGGTCACGCCACAGAACCCGACCAGCCAACCGGGTCGGTCCACGTCCACTGCACCGTCCGTGACGACGCTGCCGTTGGCAATCCTGCCGACTCCAACGCCGTCGGCACCGAACATCAGCCCCCCCCACCGGTGACGAGCGCGGCCGCGCTCGAGTCGCTCCTGACACTCCAGGAACACGACGTCGCGCTCGACCGCCTCAGACACCGCCGTGACACACTCACCGAGCGCGACACCGTCGCGCGCGGCGAAGCGGAAGCCGCGACGCTTGCGGATCGGATTCGCATGGTCTCCGCGGAGCGCGACGAGCTCGCCCAAGAGGAGAAACGACTCGACGACGAAGCGAGCTCGCTGCGCGAGAAGGCCGGCGACGTCGAGGCCAAGATGTACTCGGGTTCGGTGTCGTCGCCACGTGAGCTCCAGGCCATGCAGGCCGACGTCGAGCAGCTCCGCCGACACGAGCGAACGCTCGAGACCCGCGAACTCGAGTTGATGGAGTCGCTCGAACCGCTCGACGACGAGCTCGACCGGCTCGGCACGCAACGCGCGACGCTCGCCGCAGAGCTGAGCGGGGTGCGCGGCGGCGTTGGAGAGTGCCGAGGGGGCCATCGACAAGGAGTTCGCCGAGGAGCAGAAGGCGCGCGACGCCCTCGCCGGGGAGCTCGAGCCTTCGCTCATCACGGAGTACGAGCGACGCCGCGCCGCGCGCGCAGGGAGTGGGGGTGGCGCGACTGGTCGGGAACACCTGCCAGGGGTGCCACCTGTCGATCCCCGCGACCGAGGTCGACGCCATGCGGAGAGCGCCCGAGGGAACGATCTCGTATTGCGACAACTGCGGCTGCATCCTCGTGCCGTGAACGACCGCGCGGTCCTGCGGGACGAGGTCGTGATCTACTGCGACGGCGGCGCTCGCGGCAATCCGGGGCCGGCCGCCATCGGCGCGCGTGGTCCTCGACCCTTCGACGATGCCTCCCACCCGTCTCGCGACGGTCAGCGAGCGGATCGGTTCCGCCACCAACAACGTCGCCGAGTACAGGGCCCTGATCGCCGGGCTCGAGGCCGCGCGGCGAGTTCCCGTCGCGCGTCGGTGCGGGTCCGCGCCGACTCGATGCTGGTGATCGAGCAGCTCAAGGGCAAGTGGCGGTGAAGCAGGAGCACCTCCGTGCGCTGCACGCTCGGGCGCGCGATCTCCTCGACGAGTACGAAGACGTCGATCTCGCCCACGTTCGCCGCGAGCAGAACGCCGACGCCGACGCGCTGGTCAACGCGGCGCTCGACGCCTAACGGATACGTCGGTGTTGCTCTGGTACGTGGGGCTGTCGGTGCTCCTCGTCGCCGTCATCTTCAAGAGCGCGGGGATCGACTACCGCCTGGTCGCGCTCGGATCGATGCTGCCGCTCCTCGTCGACCTTCCCTTCGGGTACCGCGCGTTCGGCTACACGCTCCTCTTCGCGGTCGTGTTGCTCGCGGTCGTGATGATCGGAACGATCGGACGGCCGCGGCTCCTGCGCCGCCGCTTGCTGTGTCTGCCCATCGGCGTGTTCTGCGGCACTCGTACTCTCGGGCGCGTTCCTCAACGACGATCTCTTCTGGTGGCCGTTCCTCGGGAGCACGTTCCCGCACGACGCGCTCCTACCCGCGACGTGGGTGGTGGTGCTCGAGGAGTTCGTGGGGCTCGCGGCGTGCTGGTTCCTCGTCGGGCAGTACGACCTCTACCTGGCGGGGCCCCGTCGTGAGCTGCTCCGCACCGGCCGCCTGCGCGCCGCGGGACGTGATTACCGCGCGCGGACTGGAATCGTGCTGCGCGTCGGCTGCGCGGGACGTGCGTGCGCGCCGTCGGCATCGACCACGAACCGACCTTCGCCGGGTCCGTCGGCAACCGGCATGCCGAGCGCGTCGAGCAACGCGAGGTCGTCCTCGGGCGAGCGTCCGATCGTGGTGAGGTAGTTGCCGACGATGAGTGCGTTCGCACCCGCGAGCAACCCCATCGCCTGCAGCTCGCCGAGCACGCGCTCGCGACCACCGGCGAGCCTGAGCCATACGCTCGGCATGACGAGGCGGAACAGCGCGATCGCCTGGAGCGCTTCGCGCGGCGGGAGCAACGTGGTGTCGCCGAGCGGAGTGCCGGGGCGTGGGTCGAGCAAGTTCACGGGCACTTCGCACGGCTCGAGTTCGGCGAGCTCGAACGCGAAGTCGACGCGCTGCTCGAGGGTTTCGCCCATGCCGAGGATGCCTCCGCAGCACAGCTCCATGCCGGCGTCGACCGCGACGCGCGCGGTGGCCACGCGGTCGTCGTAGGTGTGTGTGGTGCAGATGCGCGGGAAGACTTCGCGGCAGGTCTCGAGGTTGTGGTTGTAGCGGCGCACGCCGGCCGCTGCGAGCCGTTCGGCCTGAGGCGGCGTGAGGAGACCGAGGGAGCACGCCACCTCGAGTCCGGTCTCGCGATGCACCGCGTCGACCGCGTGGATCACTTTGGAGAGCAGGCGTTCCTCCGGTCCACGCACGGCCACCACGATGCAGAACTGGGTGGCACCCGCGTCGCGCGTCGCGTGCGCGGCCGCGAGGACCTGTTCGAGGTCGAGGAAGGGGTACACGTCGACGTCGGTGTGGAAGCGCGCCGACTGCGAGCAGAACGCGCAGTCCTCGGGGCACGCGCCCGACTTCCCGTTGATCAAGCTCTCGAGTTCGACCTCGGACCCGCAGTACGCAAGCCGCACCCGGTGCGCGAGGGCAACGAGCGCGGGAAGCTCGTCGAGCGGAACGGCGGCGATCGCGAGCACCTCGTCGCGGGTGAGCGGCCGGTGTTCGTCCAGCAGAGCCCGCTCGGCTCGGTCGAGAACCTGGTGCACCCCGGGGAGGCTACCTGCAGCCCCGAGAGAGTCGTGGGTGGGGTTCGGGGAAGCGCCCACCTGCTCGCCGCGACCGGCTCCCCCCTGACATGGTCGTGCCCGCAGCAGGTGGGCGTCCTCCCGCCGGGAAAGCATGCACGGCGCGGACGGAAGAACGCGCGCGCCCCCGTCGCCGTGCGCACCCGCATCTGTGACCGTCGTTGTACTTTGTCCGATGACGCAGAGCTGTGGGCGTGCTCCCCGTAGGCTGCGTGCGGATCCGGATGGCCACGGTCGATCGTCCAACTCGTGCGGCGACGCATATGAGCGTCGCCACCCTCGCCTCACGCGGCATCGGCTTCGTGCGCGTGTGGGTGATCGCGGCCGTGCTCGGCACCACGTTCCTCGGGAACGCGTACCAGTCGTCGAGCTCGGTCTCGAACGTCCTGTTCGAGCTGCTCGCCGCGGGCGCGCTGTCGGCTGTGCTGGTCCCGAGCTTCGTGCACCTGCTGGAGGCGGGCGGGGATCGCGAGGCGGAGAACCTCGCGTCCGGTCTGCTCGGTCTCGCGCTGGCAGTGATGGGCGTGGTGTGCGTCATCGGCGTGATCCTGGCGCCCCAGATCGCGCGGTTGCTCTCGAGCGGCGTGCACAACCCCGAAGTCGAGCAGCAGCAGATCGCGCTCTCGACGTTCCTGCTGCGCTTCTTCATCCCGCAGGTGCTGCTCTACGTGCTCGGTACTGTCGCCACTGCGATTCTGTTCGCGAAGCGCCGCTTCGTGGTCACCGCGATGGCGCCGATCGCGAACACCGTGTTCGTCGTCGGTGCGCTGGTGTTGTTCCGCGTCGTGGCCGGCCCCAACCCTGGTCTCGACCTCACGCTCGACGAGAAGCTCATCCTCGCGATCGGTGGGCTCCTGGGCGTCGCCGGCTTCGTCGGTGTGCCGGTCGTCGCCCTCATGCGGTCGGGATTCAAGTTCCGGCCGAGGATCGTGCATCCCGACGCGCACTTGCGGCGGGTCTTGCACCTCTCCGCGTGGGCGGTGTTCCAGCACGCGGGGATCGGGATCCTGCTCGGCACCGCGATCGTGGTGGGCAACCAGGTCGAGGGAGGAGTGATCGCGTACCAGTTCGCGTTCGTCGCGTTCATGGCCGCGTACTCGATCCTCGCGCAGCCGGTGCACACCACGATCCTCCCCGACATGTCGCTCGACGCCAACCGCGGCGATACCTTCGAGTTCGCTGATCGCGTGCGCTGGGCGCTCGACCGAATGGCAATTCTCGTGCTGCCGGTATCCGCCGCGTACCTCGCGCTCTCCCTTCCGGCGATGAAGGTGATCGCACCCGCGTCGAGCAGCCCGGAGTTGCTCGCGGCAGCGCTGGCCTCGCTCGGCGTCGGGCTCTTCGTCTACAGCGCGTTCCTGTTGCTCGCGCGTGGCGTTCTACGCGCTCGGCGACAGCCGGACACCCGCGCTGGTCGCGCTCGGCGCCGCCCTCCTCGGTTCCGCGGTGGAGATCGTCGGTGTGTCCGCCGTCGACGGCGGACCGGCGCGGGTGGCGATGCTCGGTGCCGGGCACAGCGCGGCCTACCTCGTGGGCGCGGTGCTGCTGTTCGTGATGCTGCGGGCGCGGCTCGGACAGCCGCTGTTCCCACGATCGTTCTGGCGTGCGTTGCTGATCTCGGTGGTGCTCGGCGCGGCGGCCTGGGGCGTCGAGCGCGCGCTTGCTCCACGTGAGCGGCTCGCCACGGCTGCCGTGCTCGCGATGATCGGGTTGCTCGGGGTTGTGCTCTACATCGGGATGTTGCGCATGCTCCCGAGACGCCCCGCACGCCACGAGGCCGCGCTGGAGCCTACCGACCCCGACCTTGCTGTCGAACTGTGAGGCCGTCTATGCGCGCTCAGCCGATCGCCGCTGACCGGACAGCCAGGCGGGAAGCGCGATGCCCGCGCGTCCGAGCTGGGAGGCAAGACGCGCGTTGGGCTCCCGGTAGCGCTCGGCGAGCGCGTCACGCACGGCGACGGGGATCTCGTCGGTGACCGGCGTGCCGTTCAGCTTGTAGTAGAACGCGCGCAACTTGCGCTTGAAATCGGGATGACGCCGGAGTGTGCGCTCCAGCCGATCGTTGGCCTTCAGCGCCACGCTCTGGAAGGCCTTGTTCTTGAACCCGGTGGTTCGGTTCTCGGAGCTGAGGGCGCTCTCGGGGAACTGCACAGGGTCGAGCCCGATCCACGAGGCGAGCGGGCCGATCACAGCGGCGGGATCGGAGACGAGTTCCTCGAACCACAGGATCTGCACTCCGGCGGGGCCAAAGGTCTCGAGCCAAGCCGGCAGGTAGTCGGCGTAGCAGCCGCCGCGAAACGCCATGTACTTCTCGTTCTCCGGATCGCGGAAGTCGGCGTCGGTCAGCGCATCGGCGGCGGCCAAGTAGTCGGTGATCGGCAGATCGGCAGGGAATCGGAGTCGCACCTTCTGGTACGAGAAGAACGAAAGCGCCCGGCTCACCGGTTCGCGCAGGATGACGATGATGCGGGGGTTCGTGAGGAGTTCGCGCATCTTGGTGGCGATCGCCGTCGCACCGTAGAAGTAGTTCGGAGTGGCCTCGAGGCGCACCGGCCGTTCTCCGGCGTCGCGGAAGTAGTTCTCGTACACGGAGAACGGCTCGAGTGGCTGCCCGTACCGCGCAGGGAGGAAGTAGCGCGTCTCCTTGATGACGGACGGGGCCACGTCCGGATGCGTCGACAGCGAAACGAAGAGCGACGTGCTGCCCGCCTTGTTGACGCCGACGATCACGGTGTCGGTACGCCCGGTGGCCTCGGCCATGCGCCGTACGTTAGGCGGTAGCGTGAGCGGCGCGGAGCCGCTCACGCTACGAGCCGATGGTCAGGACGGGATCGCGCTCGGCGTCGCGTCGGAGCGATTGCCGAGTGTCACTTTCACCTGCGCGGAATTGCCGTCGCGTGTGTAGGTGATCGTGACTTCGTCGCCGGGCTTCTGGTTGCGGATGGCGCGGATCAGGTCGGCGTCGCTCTGGACGGTGGTGTCACCGACCTTCGTGATCACGTCGCCGGTCTTCAGGCCTGCGTTTGCGGCCGGGCCGGCCGACTGCACGCCCGTCACTCGCGCTCCGCCGTTGTTGCCGACGTTCTCGACCGAGACGCCGAGGAACGCCGTCTGCGCGGTGGTCTGCCCGTTCCCGTTCCCGTTGCCGTTGCCGGGGAGCGTGCCGCCGTTCGGCAGTGTGCCGCCGTTCCCGAAGGGGCCCGGGCGGTTCGGGACGGTCTGGCTGCTCGCGGCGTCACTCGCGTTGGAGCTGTCGTCGCCGCCGGTCCAGTAGCCGATCGCGAAGCCGATGCCGCCGATGAGAAGGACGGCGAGGACCACCGCCACCCACGTGGGCAGCAGGATCCCTCCTCGGCGTTCGGGCGGGGGAACGGCCGTGGTCGTAACCGGTGGGGCGGCGACCGCTGCTGCGGGCGCCACGGCGGACTCGGCCGTGACCGGCTCCGCGGTCGCGGGCTGAGGCGCGGACTCGGGTGCTGCGGACTCGGGCGCTGCGGGCGGCGGTGTGGGTTCCGCTGCCGCCGCCTGCGGGGTCGGTGGCGGAACCGGAACCGGGACGGCAGGGGCCGGGGTGGCTGCCGCGGTGGGCTCGGGGCTCGGGGTGGATGCCGGGGCCGTCGGTTCCTCGGCCTGCGGCGCGGGTTCGGTGTCGTTCGGCGAGTCGGTGTCGTCGCTCACGTGTCGTACCTCACTGTCTGGGGTGAATCGCGCTCATCGTGACCTCCTGCGCCTGAGATGGGCCTGAGGGCGCGTCAGCTTGCTGAAAGTCCGGCTTCGCCGGCGCCTGGTAGCGCGGCCTGCCCAGCCGGGCGCTCGGCGTCGTGCTCGGCAAGCTGGCGCTTCAGATCGGCCACCAGCGCCGCCCGATCGTCGTTGAAGATCGCCAGCGCGAGGGCGAGCCGAAAGCGGATGTCCTCCGTGTGGTCGTGGTCGTACAGGAAGCCCGAGACCTTCTGGCGGTTCGAGACCGAGATCGCCGTCCAGGGACGGACCGGGTCGTGGTGCACGCCCAACAGCTTTGCGAAGCTCCACTCTCGCGCCTCTTTGCTGCCCTGGAAGATCACGCGCCGCGTCGTGATCGTGATCACACCCTGGTCGATCACCGTCGGCTGCTCGTCTCCTTGTACGTAGGTGCCGCGTGAGCCGCCGACGTGGTATCGCACACCCTTCGCGATCTTGAACGAGAAGCCCTGGTAGCCGCCGGAGTAGTGTCCGGGCGCGCGCCGCGGTTCGACCAGCGCGCAACCTTGCAGCATGCCGAGCACTCGCTCGTCTTTCGTCAACTCCACCGTGACGTCGGGTGCCTCGGCTCGCGTCACGCCGGTGAACTGCTCCGCGTCGCGGATCATGTCGACGAGCTGTGCGCGCTCCGACTGCCAGGTGGCCTCGGTCGCGCGCGCTGCGCTTCCGCCGTCCGTTCGCGCGGCGCGGGCGGCAGCACGTTGTCGGCGCCGTTCCCAGAATCCCATCGCGCCCCTTCGTCGACGGTGTGATCAGGCTATGCGGCGGCCGGGACGAGCCGTCCCCAACCTCGCGCCGCCAGGAGCGCCCGTCCGCGTCCGGTGATGCCCGCCACCTGCCGTTTGCGCGGCAGACGCGCGCGATTTGCGTGCTCAGGCGGCGGTCTGGGAGCGACGCCAGCGCGGTCGCGCGCCATGTGCTGATGCGGTGCACACCAGCGCCGCGCCGGACGCCGAGAACGCCACCGAGCCGGGTATCCGGCAGAAGGAGCCGACCCGTACCGACGCCAACTGCGGCAGCGGCTCGGCGATCGGGAGTGCAAGCACGCGTGCGGAGCCCGCATCGGACGGGCGCGCGACACGCTCGGAGCGGTCGACGCGAACCATCCACCACGCCCACAGCCCGAACGGAACCAGCGCCAGCGCGAACGCCAACGCGATCGTGAGACCGGTGGATCCCATGCGCCAGCTATCGGCACGTCCACCATTCCGGTTGAGGCGTCGATCGCGGTACTGATCGAGGCCAGCGATTCCCTGCCGGCAGCGCTGCGGGCGTACGGCATCGCGGTCTCGGCTCGGCTCCGTGCGACCGATTTCGCCGAGGGGTGCCCGATCGGGAACACCGTCCTCGGGGCGTCGGTCCTCCCGCCCGAGCTCCGAGAAGTCTGCGACGCGTGGCGCGACACGACGCCCATGGAAGACGCCGGGGAGCGCCTCGCGTCGGTCGTGGAGGCAGCAAGCTCAACCGGTGAGCGACCAGCCCGGCAGCAACTCGAGCTCGCTGCAGAGCTCCTGCGCCTGGATGCACTGACCGTTCAGCGGCGCGGCGTCCGGTGACTCGAGGAGCCAGCGGCACACCTTGCCGACGACAGCGGCCGGGGCGCCCGTCGACGCGTCGAACCCGAACGCGGCCATGTCCTGTGCGATCCGCTCGGTCGCGATGAAGCCGGGCTGAACGTTGTACGCGCGTATTCCGAGATCCTGCGTCTCCAGCGCGAGCACACCGGCGATGCGATGCAGCGCCCCTTTGCTGAACCCGTAGCCGAGCCCCCAGCCGCCCTGGCCGGCCGGTGCCGGAGGGTCTCCGTAGCCGGCGCCGGAGGTGATGTTGATGACCGTGCCGGAGCCGCGCTCCACCATGCGCGGCACGATCGTCTTGATGAGCACGACGGGCGCGAGCGCGTTGGCCTCGAGGTGATCGCGCAGCACGCGCACTGGCGTGTCGAGGATGAAGTCCATATGACCGGGCCCGACGTATCGGCCGTTGTTCACGAGGACGTCGATGTGACCCCACTCCGCGAGCACGGCATCGGCCGCCGATACGAGCGACGGATGATCGAGCAGGTCCGCCGGCGGGGTCAGACAGCGCTGTCCGGCCGATCGCACGAGATCAGCGGTGGACTCGAGCGAACCGGGGAGCGCGCTCGTGTCCGAACGCTTGAGCGTGGAGCTGTGCTCACGCGCGTCGCCTTCGTGCACGGTGCGCGCCGTGATGGCCACGTCGTAGCCAGCCGCGGCCAGTTCGCCCGCAATGGCCTTGCCGATCCCGCGGCTCGCGCCGGTGACGAACGCGGTCTTGTCGTCCATTGACTGCTCCTTGGTGACGGTGTCGGCCGATTCGAGGATCAACTGCCCGACCGTGACATCTCGTGGCCGCCGGGCATCTACGGGGCTGCTTCGATCGACGCGACACCTGAGAGCTCGCCGTCGCGCTGCAGGCGGTGCAGCGCGCCTTGGTCGCCCTTCACGTAGCAATCCAGGAAGTGCGTGGTCGTGCGCTCGACGACGACTTCCGCCGCCGACGAGCCCCCGTGGAACGCGCTGACATGGTCTACGCCGAAGAGCTCCACGAAGAACTTCGGTGACTGGGCTCGCTCGTACACGGCCCGGCTCGCGCTGCTCGGGACCAACGCATCGTGGTCGCCGTGCACGAGGAGCAGTGGAGTGTCGATGGTCTCGAACTGCGGCCCCTCGGTTGCCACGCCGGTCATCGCGATGACGGCCTTGACGTCCGGGATCTGCTCGGCCGGGTTGTAGCCCGCGTCGAGCACCGTGATCGCGCCGAACGACTTCCCGGCGAGCGCCACGCGATCGGGGTCGACGAGCCCGTAGAGCTCCGAGCCGATCCTGCAGGCGAGCTTCAGGACCTCGCTCCTCACGAACCCGACGTCGCCGGCTTGGCTCGCGAGGTCCGCGCCGCTGGTGCCGCCCGGAGCGTCGTGGCGGGAGAGCGGAAAGCTCGGAGCCGCCACCACGTATCCGCCACTCACCCAGTGGTCGTACATCCCCGTGTAGTTCGTCGCCGTGCCCCCGTAGCCCGTGGCGAAGACGACGAGCGGCCACGGCGCCCCGAGCGGGCCTCCGCCCCGCGTGGGGTACGACACGACCGTCTCGAGCGTCCGGTCGGGCGCTCCGGGATACGAGCCGTTCGGCGGCGTGGGTCGTGAGTCGTCGATCAAGGTGAGGGAGATCCTCGCGACGGACGTCCGTGGGTCGACGTGCATCGGCTCACGTCACCTGCTGCGCGCCCGTGGCGACGAGCGCCGCGAGTAGGCGCTCGCCCTGCTCGAGACTCTCGGGTCCGAAGGTCATGAACTGCCATCCGTCACCGTTGGCCGTGTAGACGCGGACGCTCTGTGACCCGTCCTTGGACGGCGTCTCACGTTTGAAGATCACGTGCGGGGCCCGATAGCGCGCGCTGCCCTCGGACTGCCCGAAGAGCTCGAGGACCTGCCCGTCGAACACCGCTACGTATTCGCCGTTCTTCCCTGCCGTGACCTCGATCGTGGCGCTCGTCTCCACTGCGCTCCGCCCTCGTCGCCGACCACTTCCCCGGGAAGCAGTGTCGCGGACGCCCTCGCCATCCGCCAGACCGAAGCGGGAATCGAGAAGCATCTCGGAGCGGTGCACTCAGCCGCTGCCGTAGTGATGCCGCGCGTGCGTGCGTGAACCCCAGGCGCGCTTGGTGGTCTTACGCCAGCCCGGGTATCCGCGTCCGTACTTGTTGCGCACATGCCCACCGCTCAGCTGCATCGCGTATCCGTCGGGTGCGATTTCGAACGGCTTGTTGAGGACGCGCATGTGATCGAACGCCGACCCGTCCGGCGCGAAGGGATTGAACCAGTCGGGATACAGAAAGTCGGAGACGCTCACGTGCGTGCCGTTCCGCAACCGGACCTCGTAGCAATCGGACTCGACCGCATCGCACAACTCCACCGCGTACAAGCCTCCGCGTGCAGTCTGCGCCCACTGGTTCGCGGCAGGATCTCCGATCAGCTCGCATGCCTCGTGCGACACCGTCGCAGATACCGAGAGTGCACTGTGCAGCCACCGTCCGCCGTAGTCGAGGATCGGGTTCAGAAAGACGCGGGCGTAGGGAGTACCCATGTCGCTGACGTCGTGCCAGCCGTAGTCATCGCTCTGTTGTTCATCGTCGTCGAACAAGGCGATCTCGAACCCGGCGATGTTCGCATCGTCGACGATCTCCCAGACCACCTGACCCCACGCCGCGGCGACATGGTGCAACTGCAGCGCGATCGCCTCGCTCATCGCCTCGATCGCCGGCTCCACGGTGCGCGGATCGTGCGTCGACCGATTGACGATCTTCAAGGTCCGCTTCGCCATCACGACGCTCCCGATCCGACCCGCTACCGTCATGATTCCAGCCACGGCGCCAGACAGCGAGATCGACGTGGGACTGAGAACCCGGGGGTGGCGACGGGACCGGTTCGGCCATGCGGGCGTAGTCTTGTGGCGTGCGGACGAGGAGACGAGCAGCGGAGCGGGGTGTACGGAGCTGCCCGATCCTCGGTTTCGTGTCGGTGGAGCGTCCTCGGGCTCGGGCGGCTCGATGACGGCCGAGCCCCTCTGGCCCCACGATCCTCGACGCATCGGCCCATTTCGGATCGAGGGTCGGCTGGGTAGCGGCGGAATGGGCGACGTGTTCCTCGCTCGCTCGAAGCGCGGGGAGAAGGTCGCCGTGAAGCTGCTTCACCGCGACCTTGCATCGGACCCACAGCTTCGGGCCCGGTTCCGACGAGAGATGCAGGTCGCGCTGCGCGTCGAGAGCGTGTGCACCGCGAAGCTCATCGACGCCGATCTGGACGCGAACCGCCCCTGGCTCGCCACCGAGTTCGTCGAAGGTCCGACCTTGCTCGCATACGTACGAGAGCACGGTGCGATTCCGCGTGCGCGGCTCGACGCCTTGGCGCTGGGACTCTTGGACGCGCTCCACGCGATCCACGGGGCCGGGGTCGTGCACCGTGATCTCACGCCGAGCAACGTCCTGCTGTCACCGACCGGCCCGAAGGTCGTCGACTTCGGTGTCGCGCATCCGATGGACGGGACCGCGATCACGATGATCGGCGCGGTCATCGGGACGCCCGCGTGGATGGCTCCCGAGCAGGTTCACGGACTACACCCGACTGCCGCGACCGACGTGTTCGCCTGGGGATCGGTGATCGCGTATGCGGGCCTCGGGCGGTCTGTCGTCGGCGAAGGCCGCCCCGAAGTGCTGCTGCATCGGATTGTCAACGACGAGCCGGATCTCGGTGACCTCGACGAACCGCTGCGATCGCTCCTCCGTCAATGCTTGAGGAAGGATCCATCCTCGCGCCCGACCATCGAGGACGTGGTTGCTCGACTGGTCGATCGAGACGCGCCGACGCAATTCGGGACGGTCACGGAAACGACACTGGTCGACGACCAGACCATCCCGGTACCGGTGCCCACCTCCGTCTCGCGAGGGCGTCGTCGTCGTTCGAGCGGCTCGGTTCGTGCCCGTAGCGGCGTGGCCGTCCTGGTGGTCGTCGCGGCTCTGGTCCTGGCCGTCGCAACACGCGGTTTGCAGCAAGACAGTGCGGCGCCAACCCGCGCTGCCACAACGCATCCGGCGCTCACGACAACGACGCCGGCACCGCCCTCTGCCGCGGCAACGACTCCCACGACAACCACGTTGCCCTCTGCCTCGGAGCCGCCGAGCGGCACCTCCGCCGGCAGTCCGGCAAGCACGACACCCGATTTCACGACCCAACTTGGTAGCTCGGTCTCCTCCGTGTACCAAGCGGGCCAGACCAGCACTGGCTATTCACCGTCTGGAACGACTCCGCTGTACACGCCCCTCAGGGCATTCAGCCCGCCGGCCGGCTGAACGAACTCACTGGTTCCGAACACGGCCGAAGTCCTGTGTGACGCGCCGCCCGCCGGATTCGTTCGCCAGGTGTAGATGGCGGAAGTCGGGCGGCACTTTCTTCGTCGCGACGAGAGTTGGGTCGCGCGGGAAGGACGGCTCACCATGGCCAAACTGATCTACTCGGCGATCACGTCGCTCGACGGCTACGTCGCGGACGAGCACGGCAACTTCGACTGGGCTACGCCGGACGAGGAGGTGCACACCTTCGTCAACGACCTCGAGCGGCCGGTCGGCACCTACCTCTACGGCCGCCGGATGTACGAGGTGATGGTCGGCTGGGAGACCGCGCACACCCTCGCCGACCAGCCGCCGTTCATGCGGGACTTCGCCGAGATATGGAGGGCGGCGGACAAGATCGTGTACTCCAAGACGCTCGAGACGGAATCCAGCGCCAAGACGCGGATCGAGCGAGACTTCGATCCTGGAGCAGTCCGGCAGATGAAAGCGACCGCGCAACGTGACCTCACCGTGGGCGGTCCCGACCTCGCCGCCCAGGCGATCAAGGCCGGGTTGGTCGACGAGTACCACCTGTTCGTTGCGCCCGTGGTCGTAGGAGGCGGCAAACCGTGCCTCCCAGACAATGTCCACCTGTTGCTCGAACTGCTGGACGAGCGCCGTTTCGGCGGCGGCGTGGTTCACCTCCGCTACCGCACCGGAACGTGAGGAGGAGATGACGACGCTGCCCGGACGGCCGGCTCAACCCGGCTCCGCTTGCGCCCGGCTCACGTCACGTCAACGGTTTCTCGGTGGGAACAGTGTCAACTCACATCTTCCTAGCCCGCGAACGCGGGGCGAACAGTCACGACCTGGGCAGGAACCACAGCCGGCGGCTTTGGTTGCGTCGTCGTTGTCGTCGGGAACTTCGGCGCGATCACCGGGTTGGGATCGATCGTGGTGGGCACTGGCTGCGGGAACGTCGTCGACGGGCGGCACTCGGAGAACTCGAATTCGGTTGTGCGCTCCTCTCTCGGGGTTCCGCACCCCCCCTCCACCGCCTTCGCCGTCACATTGCCCAGCACGGGAACGAGCACGATGGATAGGAACGCGATTGTCCTGACGAGGTACTTCACGGCGATTGCTCCCTTCATCGATCTGAACAGGTTGAGGTCGAGTTGGACGACTCGAACCGAGCGCACGGGAAGTCGGGTCGTCGTGCCGCCCCGTCTGCCCCAACTGCCCGGGCGACGCTAACCCATTCGACCGAGCCCCTGCCGCGCCGACGCTCGGCAGCTGCTCGCCCCTCGGTGACATCAACGCGACTCGGCAGCGCGAATGACAGTCCCTTTGCAGTTCGTGGTTCCGGACGCCCTGCTTCCCTCATGGGAGTGAGGCTGGCAGCGAGTCGGCCTGTACGCCGGAGACCATGAAGGGCCCTGACCTGGGGCCGGAGCTGTAGGCGATCTGCCGTCTGACCTGCGGTTTCGGTGTTCAGCGGTTGTCGTCGATTCGCGCGTTTTTCGACCTCCCGCGGCCCATCCGCGGCCCACGATTCGCGGGGCCGCGAGAGGGGCGGCCTTTAGGTTCCAAACTGTCTCCGCGAATCGGACGCACAGTCCCGTCGGTCCCCGTTGCGCGGGCGGCGCCAACCCAGCAGAGAGCCGATAGCGGTCTTGCGTGGCTGACGATAGATGGTACGTTAGTGATGTCGATTTGAGCGAGTTAGAAACCTCACTGAGGTGGTCAGTATGGCACCCGTTACCGCACCGAATGTCGCAGCCGCATGGGAGTCCGCGCACAAAGAGTCGATGACGACGTCGACCCAGGCGAAGGCGGCGTACCTCCTCGACACGATCGGACCGCGGATCGCAGCCGCCGCTCTCGGTCTCGCGGACGCACGACAGGTCAAGCACTGGGCCAAGGAGGGCGACGAACCTCGCGAGCACCTCGTCGCAGAGCGGCTCGACGCGTTGTTCTGGATCGTCCGCGCCATTGATGCCATCTACTCGGGCGCCGTCGCGGCGCGGTTCCTGCGGTCGGCGAATCCGCAGCTCGCCGATGACGCGCCTCTGACGGTTCTGTCCGCGGCGACCGATGCGAACGACATCCGCCGCGCACTCACCGCGACTCGAGCGTTCCTAGAGGGCTGAGCCTCGTGCTCGAACCCGATCAGATCGAGTCGGCATACGCGCCGTATCCAAGTGCCGGCACGCTGCGCGTACATCCAGCTCCGGAGGTGCTCTTGCCGCCGGAGCCGGATCGTCCGGGCTTGAATCGTCTTGATGATCCCGATGGCCGAATTGGTGTGCGCTACACCGCGACGCGTCCTCATCGGCTGTCTGCGCGAGACGTTGGCGCGGTTCCGTCCGAGCCCGAGCGCCGAGGCGATCCTCGCAACCATCGAGGGTATTGACCCAGATGATTTGGACCCACCGGAGAACGACACAGGGGCGATCGCCGATTGGCTCGACGCGCAGCGTGTCGGCACGGTGCGCGTCACGTCGGTGGGACAGTTCATCGACGTCGAACGCGACGAGCTGCTCGTCGGCTTGGATAAGCACCCGAAAGTGCGCGCCGCGTCTCGGCACGCTCGATCCCGCGGCACGTCTAGACGTGGCGTGGATTCGCCTCGGCGGCACGATCGGCCGCCCGGTCAGTCAAGCCGTGGGCCTCGCGGTGCGAGAGTGGATCCCGAATGCGCTCGGCATCGGCTACCGATCTCGCCTCGCGACGGACGAGCCCTGTTGGGCGATCTGGCAGGGCACTGCAGTTAGCGTGACGAGCGTCGCTCTCGATCCCGCTGATGCAATACACCGCGACGCGGTGCGAACGGTTTCCGCGGCGTACGAAATTGAGCTGCCGACCGGTTGGCAGTAGCCGTCGCGTTCTGGGACCGCTGCCGAGTACCAGTCGACGAAACTCGCAGGCGAGGTCACTTCCCCTTGCGTGCTACGCACAACTTTCGCAAATTCCGAAGGCGAGATCCTCAGCGATCCACTCGTGCACGTTCCTCATGACCTCGTTGGTGCTCGACATGTCAAGCCCGCGATAAATGTGTCCAACGAGATCGGTCGGCATCGAGGTGATCGAGATGTCTCGCAGCAGAGCGCACCTGCGGCCGGCCATCAACATGGAACCGACCTCGATCGAGAGGTTGTAGTTGATTCCTCGACCGACGCGGTCTTCGAAAAAGGCAATGCCGTAATGACAAGCCCACATGTGTGCCGCCACGTTGCCCCATAGGTCGTCCACGATCGCCCGGTCGGACGCAAGGTGAAACGTGAGGCCGTGCGCAATGCATGCCGCCCAGCAGCCTCGACCGCTGACGCCACGGGATCTGTCAGCGCAGGGTCGTCTGCGGCAAATCGAGTCATCCCGAACACGTTCGACTCAAACGGGAATTGCTCCAGGAACCTCGCGAGCGCCGGAATCAGCCCCGGCGGCGCTAGCGTCGGTGGCACAACAGTGTGTTGCTGCCCGCCGAGCTGCGTGCCGTGCGACTGGGCTTCGGCCACGAGCGCCGTGAGGTCCATGTCGCTGACCAGCGACTGGACCCGAGCCAAACCCTTGGGCGTGACAGCCCACACGCGCCCACGGCCGGAGTTCCTCGTGAGGTAACCGTTCCGCTCGAGGTTTGCGAAGACATTGGAGGTCTTCGCTGGGCCGGGCACAGCAATTTCGGAGTAGAGGAAGTCGACGTCTTGCGCTGCGAATCGTCGATCATCGCCGCGTTGGCTCGCGAGCTGCGCAAGCACGAGTGTGCTGTCTGAGAGCGGTAGTTCCTGTACCCGAAGCCCGACCGAACTCATCGCGGCGTCCTCGGCACGACGTACTCGTAGTTGCCCTGAGAGATTCTTGGATCGCTTCAGTTCACCGCTTCGGAGGAGGCGGGTGAAGAGCGGCGAGAGTGTGGTTACCGGAACATCGCGCGGATGAACGTCCTTCAGGTGCGCTCTGACGTCTCCCAACCCCTTCGGCGTGTCGAAGAAGCCATCTCCGATCATCGCCTTGACAGCGTCCGATGGTTTGAAGTCAGCCGCCGAAGATCGCTTCGCTTGTGGAGCCGACGCCTTGCCGGTCGCCTCGGTCCTGTCCTTCGCGGAGGTCTCACCGCCGGACGTAGTTCGTGCGCGGTTGGACGATCTGCGAGGTGCTGCATGCTTGCGGGTGCGCGTGCTGGCCGGCGTGCTCGGCCCGGTCATCACCTCTGCGGTTGCAGCCGCGACTTATGGTGAGCGATGAAGTATCGGGAGTTCGAGTCCTGGGATACGACGCGTTCGTTTCGCAGTTGGGTAATCGTCGGGTACACCGTTCCCTCGGCCAAGCCGGTTGACCGTGCCAGGTCGGCTCCGCCTGCCGCCTGGTCGGCTCGAAGTTGCAGAATCTCTGCTGCCTTGTAGGCGAGAAGATACGACAAGATCTTCTGCGAAGCCGCAAGTTCCCGAAGCGGCCGAGTTGGACAACATCCCCGTCCTTGTTGGGCCCGGCGACCCCCTCAAGAGCCTTTACGATCTGGTCTTCTGTCCAGCTCTTCGCCGTCCACGATCAGGGCGGAGAGGGGGTCGGGCTTGGGGTTGCTCCCTGACATTTCTGCCTCCAGGCGTGACCCGTATGTTGTGCACAAGAATAGCGTATGCTCGGCCAGTCGCTAGCACAGGGGTCGATCGGCCAAGCAGGCTGATATGAGGGCGTTAAAACGGCCGATCGGTCCCGAGACGTACTAGCTGCTCGTAATAGATACGCCTGCTGGCTAATGGGCCGCCGGTCCCGCACACTGCGTCCGCCGCCCTGCGGGCGAACCGACACAGGAGGGGCGTTGATGCCCGGGTGCGACACGCGAAGCGAGGCGGCTTGGCCAACACGCCGCGTGCTTCCCGAGCGTTGCTCTGCGCCGAGATGTCAGGGCAGACCCGTGATCCCATCGATCCACGCAGTGTGATCAGCTCGATCGTTGGCGTCCGGGCGCGTGGATCCAGCTGTCGGGATCGCTTGGGTCATCAAGCACGACGGGCTTCGCCGCACGCAGCGCAGCGCGGGTCGACTGTCCCCGTCGGTCGTGGCGACTCGCGTGTCTCTCCAGCGCGTCCGGCCGGATTCACGTCAACCTCGTAGCCATCAGCGAAGTCGTCGTACGAAGAGCGCAATCAGGTTGAGCCGACGTCCAGATGAGCGCAGGTAGACGCTGGACGAGACCTCGATACTGACGGTTGTCGGGCAGCGCGAGCCCATACTGCGCGTGTCGGGTCGTCCATGCGCTGCACGAGTTCGCCGAGCGCGCCGAGGAAGTAGTTGACCTGCTGCGGCTGCAGCGCAGCCTCGCCCTTGGCCTCGATGACGAGTCGGCTCGGCGGTTCCGCTCGCGTCGCCTCGATGTCGATGCCCCGCTCGCGACCCCATGCGACGCGCACCTCGATAGCCCTCCGACACGAGGTGCTCGCGCACGGCTTCCTTGACCTCGTCCTCGGTCAGCAGAGATGCCGTCGCCGGGCGTTGGTCGTGGAGGTTCGCGCGACCGGTCGCCAGCTTCGATCGAGCGTGTTGATGATCTTGCCGGTTCCGCCGACGCCGCGACGTGAGTCGACCGCCGGCGGCCAGCTTCCGACAAGCCTGGTTCACAGCCTGGCGAACGACGCCGAGTCGCGCCGCGAGCTCGTCATCGTCGAGGCCCGGCTGGCACGTACGCGCAGTACTTCCGACGATGCGATCTCGCGAGCGTCGCCACGTGCGGACCTTACGCCGGCCGTTACGCGACGGCTGCGGCGAACTCGGCGAAGAGGTCGCCGGGGAGGCGGTGATGGAGACGCCACGTGATCGCGATCGGTCGTTCGCCTTGATGCGAGACGTAGGTCGCAGGGCCGAGGCACCAGAACGCTCGGTCGGCGGTGCTGAGTCGAGCGAAGAGCACGACGTTCGTGCCGTCTTGAGCCTGGCTGATGTAGCGACGGCCGGTGTCGCTGTCGAGTGCGGTCGCCGACTGACTCTCCCAGTGGATCAGCTCCGGGCTGATTGCGTAGTCGCGATATCGAGTCGTCGGCGAGAACGAGCCGGCGGACTTGTCGAGCGTGAACGCGAACAGGTCGCTCTTGCTGTTCTCGTCCCACCACACGCCTGACTGCCACGTGATCGGCTTGACGCCGCTGCCGGTGTCGAACGCCGCGAGGATCTCCGTCCGTGTGTACCGGGCGTGAACGGCAAGCGGAACGTTCGGGATGCCCAGCGGCGCGTGGAGGTGGTCAACGCGCTCCGGAAGGATGTCGAGAAGCTCGAGCAGTTCGGCCCGAACTTGGGGATGGTTCCAAAGTTCGGCGATGCCGTCGGCGAGTGAGGCCGAGGTCTTCAGAGTTGTGAGTGAGCCGACGAGCATGCGCGCGAAGCGTCGCTCGCGATCGGTGAGCGCGCTTGGATCGGGTGCAGCGTCTCGCTCGACGAGCGACCTGTAGGCGTCGAGTCGCTCGCGATCGTCGACGTGGAGGAGCCGTCCGACGGCGCGGAGGAGCGTCGCCTTCCTCTGGGCCCGCAGGTCGCTGTCGACAAGCCGACGGCTCGGCGGAGTTCGCTCCAACTGTGGTTGCTCGCGTAGATGTCTTCGAGTTCGAGGCCGGTCTCCTCGAGGTACTTGGCGAGCGAGACGTCGCCGAGCGATCGAAGTTCTTCGCGCCGCGCCTTCCAGTCGGATGGGATCGCCTCGCGGATGCTGCGCAAGACGATGTCTCGCGCGACGGGATCGAGTTCCATGTGGCAGCCGGCCGGCAGGAACGGGAAGTCGTTCTGCGACCTGCCGCTCGACGTCGCGCCGGCTGCCGCCGAGCAGCGCGCGCAAGGCGTCGATCGAAGCGGAACTCGCGGCGATGGTTGCCGACGAAGTCGAGCACGGTGCAGAGCGCCTTTCCGCGGGCTCGCCGCAAGCCGCGGCCGAGCTGCTGCAGGAACAGGTCGGGCTCTCGGTCGGTCGCAGCAGCAGCAGCGTGTCGACGTTCGGGACGTCGACGCCCTCGTTGAACAGATCGACCGTGAAGACGACGTTGACTCGGCCGGCGTCGAGATCGCGGAGCGCCGCCGTTCGCTCGTCCATCGGGCTGTCGCCCCAGATCGCGACGGCCGGTATCCCGACCGAGCGGAACTGCTCCGCCATGAAGCGGGCGTGCGCGATCGTGACGCAGAAGCCGAGCGCCTTGATCGCCGTGCAGGTCATTCGTCTTGAGGCGCAGCTGCTCGACGACGCGTCTCGCCCACGCGTGGTCGGCGGTCAAGCACGTTGGTCAGGGCGCTCGGGTCGTAGCCGGTGCCGCGCTTCCACGGCACGTCGCTCAGGTCGGTTCCGTCGTGCACGCCGAAGTACGAGAACGGCACCAGATACTGCTGGTCGATCGCGTCCCACACCCGGAGCTCGGCCGCGATCCGTCCGTCGAAATAGCGCAGCACGTCGAGGCCGTCGGCGCGCTCCGGTGTCGCGGTCATGCCGAGGAGCTCTCTCGGCTCCAGACGTTCCAGGAGCATCTGGTACGAGGGAGCGGCCGCGTGATGGAACTCGTCGACGATCACGACGTCGAAGTACGTGGGATCGACTGATTCGAGTCCGGATCGGTTGAGGCTCTGGATCGACGCGAAGACGTGCTCGAAGCGAGACGGTCGCTTCCCGCCGACCCAGAACTCGCCAAAGCTCGCGTCCCGCAGTGCGTGGGCGAACGTCGCGCGACTCTGCTCGAGGATCTCCTCGCGGTGCGCGACGAAGAGCAGCCGGTCTCGCGGCAACCGTTCGCGCAGGCGCGCGTAGTCGACGGCGGCCATGACGGTCTTGCCGGTGCCGGTCGCGGCGACGAGGAGGTTGCGATGTCGGCCAAGCGGTTCGCGCGCAGCTCGATCTGCTCCAGCAGCCGTTCCTGGAACGGGGAGCAGCACGATCTCGACCGGACTGAGCAGGATCGCCTGGCTCGGTCTCGGCGACGTCAGTTCGCTTCTGGAACTCGTCGCGGTCGAACGGGACGAAGTCGCCGCTCGCCCAGTACGACTCGAAGACGGCGCTCATCTTCGCCACGACGTCGGGATTGCGCGCTCCAGACACGCGCACGTTCCACTCGAGTCCGGTGACCATCGCCGAGTGCGTCAGGTTGGACGATCCGATGTACGCCGTCGAGTAGCCGCTCCTTCGATGGAAGAGCCAGGCCTTCGCGTGCAGCCGCGTGGAAGCGGTGTCGTACGAGACCCTGATCTCGGCTCCGAGACGCGCCAGCTCGTCGAGCGCGCGCAGCTCGGTGCTGTTCGTGTACGTCGTCGTGACGAGCCGCAGCTGTCTTGCCGTCCCGACAGTGACGTCGGAGTGCATCGAGCATCGGATTGATTCCGCTCAACCGAACGAAGGCCATCACGACGTCGATGGAGTCGGACGAGTGGACCTCCGCGCGAAGCTCGTGACCGACGGCCGGTTCCCCGCGCGAGTTCGTCAAGCAGCGTGGTGTCGAGCAGCGGCGTCAACGGTGCTTCGAGCACCTCAGGCGATCCGTCGGGCCTGCGGCGCAGGATCGCGGACAGCACGCGCGCGGGATCGAGCGGAACGTCGACGTCCCGGTCGACTGCGTCGCTCTGCTCGGAGAGCAGCTCGATCAGCTTCTCGACGATGCTGGCGCCGGCCTGGGCGCGACCCTGCTCGGGCAGCGCCTCGATTGCCCGCGTCACGACCGCGGCGAGGTGGCGCGACAAACGATCTGCCGCCTCGGCGTCGGCGAGCTTGCGCAGCTCGGGCGTGACCGCGGCGGCGACGAGGCTGGCCAGCCGCTTGTCGAGCGCGCCAGTGAGCAGCGCTTCGTAGAGCCCCGGCTCGAGTTCGTGGTCCGCCACCGGGCAAGAGTCTGGCCCAGACTGTCTGCGAACGACGGATCCCCTAGGGAGTGCCATGACCGAACTCGGCGAGCTGCAGCGCCAGATGGAAGCGACGTACGGGGCGAGAGACCGCGTGCGTGGCATTCCGGCAACGGTCGCATGGCTCGCCGAGGAAGTCGGCGAGCTAGCCAAGGCTGTTCGGAAGGGCAGCCGCGACGAACAACTTCACGAACTCGGCGACACGCTCGCCTGGCTTGCATCACTCGCCAACCAGCTCGGTCTGTCCCTCGACGACGCGGTCGCTCGGTACGAGTCTGGTTGTCCTCGATGCGGCGGCACGCCCTGCGTCTGCGAGGGGTGAACGGCGCCGTTTGATCGCGCGCCCGTAACTCGAGAACATGCCGATCATGGCGACCGAAGAGATCACCGTGCGACTGACGCGGTCCGAGCTGGCGCTTCTGGTTGAGTCGCTCGACAGTCACGAGTACTGGCAGCTCGGCGACGTGCTGCCGCGCAAGGACGGGCAGGTGTTCATTCCCGGCGACATGGATCCTGATCTGCTCTGGGAGGACGAGGAGCCGACAGGGGAGCAGCGCGCAGCGATCGACGACGTGGTGCGGTGCCGGGAACTTGCCGATCGGCTCAGGGCGTTGCTCGACGACGGCCGGCCCGCGGCGGGTTGACGATGCGCGGCGGCCGGCGTGGCCGCCGTTGCCTCCACAGCAACCGAATCATCACCCAGAACAAGTGAACAACCACCCCGCCCAACCACCACACCCACCAACCCAAACACCGAAGAACCAACCCGACGAACCAACCCGAAAATCAATCCCAACCCCCCGACCCCAACCCAACCGAACCCACAACTCCAACCCGTCACCAACTCACGAAATCAGCAGAGACACACTTGCAAGTTCCGCAGAGCGGAACTCGCGGCGCGCATCCGGGAGTAGTTCCGGGAGTAGTCCACCGAGTCTGGTGACGCACGAAGGTGGTCGCCGCGCCGGCGTGGACGGCGCACGTGTGCAGGCTCCGCGGCTCGTCTTGAATGTCGACAGCGCGATCGTTCTATCGCCGCGAACGATTCTCCGCGTGCGCGACAACGACAACTGCTGGATGCTCGTGAGCGATCGCGACGAGCGAAGCAAGTGGTCGGGAGTAGTTCCGGGAGTAATCCCGGGAGTAGTTCCGGGAGTAGTCGAGCGCACGATTCGCATCTCGAACGCGACGAAGGGATGCGAACCATGACCTCGAACCGAATCGGCGAGCGCGACGACATCGACCGGCGGCTGCTCCGGCCCGACGAGCTGGCGTCGCTCCTCGGGATCCCGCTCGCCACGATCTACCGGTGGCGCAGCCGCGGCGACGGGCCTCCGGGCATCCGCGTCGGGCGGCACGTCCGCTACCGGCTCGAGGACGTCGACCGCTGGCTCGACGAGCAGCGCGATCGCCACTCCCGAGCCTGACGGCTCGGTCGTATCGTCGGAGCACCCATGGCCCACATCGAGAAGCGCAACCGGGGCGGCCGGACCTCGTGGCGCGCTCGGTACCGCGCGCCCGACGGCTCGGAGCGCTCGCGCAGCTTCGCCAAGAAGAGCGACGCCGAGCAGTGGCTCGACGCGGTGCGCGGCGACCTCGCGCACGGCACCTACGTCGATCCGGCCGGCGGCAAGAAGAAGCTTCGGCGAGTACGCGCGCGAATGGCAGGCGACGCGCGTGCACCGGCCGTCGACCGAGGTGCAGGTCGAGTCGCACTTGCGCCTCCACGTGCTGCCGCGCTTCGAGGACCGTCCCCTCGGATCGATCCGGCGCTCGGAGATCCAGGCGTTCGTCAAGGAGCTCTCGACGAAGATGCAGCCGTCGACGGTCGAGGTCGTGTACCGGCACCTCGCGTCGATCTTCAAGTCGGCCGTCGCCGATCGGATCATCGCCGTCAGCCCATGCGATCGCATCTCGCTGCCGAAGATCGAGCGCAAGCGCGTCGTGCCGCTCGAGACCGAGCACCGTGCTCGCGATCGCCGACGCGCTCCCTGAGCGATACCGAGCGCTCGTCGTCCTCGCCGCGGGCACCGGGCTGCGGCAGGGCGAGGCGTTCGGGCTCACCGTTCCGAACGTCGACTTCCTGCGCCGGCGGCTCGACGTCGTGCAGCAGCTCGTGCTCATCCAGAACCGGCCGCCGTTCCTCGCGCCGCCGAAGACCGACGCGAGCGTCAGATCGATCCCGCTCCCGCAATCGGTCGCCGACGCGCTCGCCCGCCACCTCGAACGGTTCCCGCCGAACGAGAACCAGCTCGTCTTCACCAACGAGCGCGGCGAGCCGATCAGCCGGACCCGCTTCTCCGACCCGTGGCGCAAGGCCGTGAAGGCATCGCACGCGCCGCAGGGCACCGGCTTCCACTCGCTCCGGCACTACTACGCGTCGCCTGCTCATCCGGCACGGCGAGATCGCGTGAAGGTCGTCCAGGCCCGGCTCGGGCACGCGAGCGCCGCCGAGACCCTCGACACGTACTCACACCTCTGGCCGGACAGTGAAGACCAGACACGCGAAGCCGTCGACGCGGTGCTCAACATCTCGCGGCCCAACCGCGGCCCACGGTCGGTCCTGACCCACGTTTCCGCAGGTCAGGACCGGTGGGGCAGCGAGTCGGCCTGTACGCCGGATTCTGTGACGGGTGGACGAATCCACCCGCGGTGACCATCCCTCTCGGCCGGCGGTTACCCGACGGCTCGTGCGGCCTACCCGGGGATCGGCGGGCGGGCAACCCTCCCCCTGTTCGGCCTTGCTCCCGGTGGGGTTTGCAGAGCCACCCGGGTCACCCCGGGTGCTGGTGCGCTCTTACCGCACCGTTTCACCCTTGCCTGTGTCCACGCACCTCGCGGCGCATCGACCATCGGCGGTCTGCTCTCTGTTGCACTGTCCTGCGGGTCACCCCGACTGGGTGTTACCCAGCACCGTGCCCTGTGGAGTCCGGACGTTCCTCGGACCGGTCCCGCCGAAGCGGTCCGGTACGCGGTCACCCGGCCGACTCGCTGCCGATGTACAGGTTACGGCGCTATGACGCGGGCTTCGAACGCGTTACGAGCCGCGCGCCGATCCAACCGCCGAGCATGCCGAGCGCGGCGGCGATCAGCAGGTGCCCGAAGATCTGCCCCGGTCGCAGAACGGGGGAGTGCCCCGAGAACAGGCCCTTGTCCTCGTCGCGCACGGCCCAGATCAGGACGCGGACCGGCACCCAGAGCACGAAGCCGCCGATGCCCGCGAGCACACCGTTGGTGAGCGGCGCGAACGGGGTCGCCCGTCCGGCGACGAACCCGCTGATTCCGTAGGCGACGAGCACGCCGACGAACAGCGGGTAGATCCACCCGCTGTCGTCGAAGTCGTCGAGGTAATGGTCGAGCAGCGCGGCAACCACGCTTGTCGCGACGAGGATCAGGAGTCCGACCAGCGCGCCCGTGACGACGGCACGCCATTGCACGAGTGACCCTTCGTCGGCTGGAAGAGGAGGGGGCGACGTCGTCACGCGAGGCGCTCCACGGGCTCCGTTCCTTCCGTGTCGACCTCGTGGAACAGTTCGCCGACCTGCGTGACGAGGCCGTCGCGCGCCAGCGGCATCAGGAAGCGCCGCTGCTGGAAGAGAATGCCGGCCGCGAGCACGAGGTACACGATGCCGACGCTGATGCGCTCGAGCTCACGCACCCCGTCGGGGAGCACGCCGCCGAGTACGAACTGCCCGAGGAAGAGTCCGAGCAGCGCGAGCGCCTCCTTCACGCTGATGCTCCGGTTCACGAGCACCGCGACCGCGAACACCGACTGCGCAGCGGTGAGGAAGAGCTCCTCGCGCTGGAGCGAGTCGAGGGGCAGACCGGTCAATTGGCCGGCCGATATCGCGAACACGATCGGCAGCGAACCGACCAGCAGCGTCCACTGGTTCACCTTCGACGACAGCAACGTCCCGAAGCCGGCGCTGGTCTGGAGCCGCCACGCGAACATCCCCGCGACGATCAACTCGGGCGCCTCCGACGCCAGCGGTGCGACCCACTGCACCAGCAGGAACGTGTCGATGCCGGCCTGCTCGCCGAGATGCACGAGCGACTCGGCGAACGGCTCCGCGCACGCGAAGATCACGATGCCCGCGTACGCGAGGAGCGCACCGACGATCGCTCGTCGAGTCCGGGTCGGGAACGTCGCGATCAGACGCGCCGGTCCGACGAGGTGCGGTTCCTCCGCCGGTGACCGCGCGATGCGCACCAGGAACACGACGAAGATGCCGATGAGGATGATCGCGTCCACGATCGTGAGCGTCGACTTGAGTGGGAGGGTGAGCGAGTAGAGCGTCGCGATCGCGAGGAACGCGATCTCGATCGCGTGCGGGCGCTCGAGCTTCACTTCGGTGTCGATCTTGCCTTCGTACCCGCGTCGCCGCGCGATGCGTGTCATCCGCCACGCGGCAAGCAAGACCACCATCGACCACCCGATGCCGATGAGCAGCCGGTTCGATCCGGTCATGTTCGCGAGCGCGAGCGGCGCGTACTCGTCGGGGTTCTTGCCCGCCTTCCACGCGAACGTGAAGTCGACCGCGTACTCGGGCAACACCGCGATGAGCGCGAGGACGGCCAGCGCAAGGCCCTGCGACACGTCGAGTTGGAGGACCTCGGCCGCCCAAGCGAGGAGGAACGCCGACCCGAGGATGGCGGCGCCGAAGACGAATGGCGCGACCCAGTCGCCGGGGGATGCCCCGCTCAGCCGGATGAGCAGCCCGGGGAGCGTGGTGAGCAGCGCCCCGGCGATGGCGAGCACCGACCACCGCGAGCGCGGGCCCCCCCGTGGTCCGGGCAGGCTCGGCCTGGGGGGCGGTCACCCGCCGCATCCTACGAGGCGTCCGGGCTGCGACGTGGGGCACGCCAGGGTACGAATTCGACCGATTCGGCCTCAGGACGCAAGGAATATCGGCCGAAGCACTCATCGTTGCAACCATGCTCCGGTGAGGCACCGGGGGCCGAGCGAAAGCACCACACGACATGGCGACGAACATGGTCACGACGACCGACACGCCCACGACCTTCTCGACCGCGGGCACCTCCACCCAGACCTCCACGCCGCAGCACTGGCGTCAGTACGCACGCTGCCTGGGCGCGGACCCGAACCTCTTCCACCCGCAGCCGGACGACCCCGCGGACAAGGCCAAGGCGATCTGCGCGATCTGCCCGGTGCGCGAGCCGTGCCTCGAGTACGCGATCACCGCCCGCGAGAAGCAGGGCGTGTGGGGGGGCCTCACCGAGAAGGAGCGCCGGCGCCTCATCCGCCAGCGCCGCCGGAGCGCCTGAAGGCACACCCTCGCTTGTAACCTCCAGCGAGTGACGAGCGACGCGCTGTGGCCCGACGCGATCGGGCGTCTTCTGCGACGCGACGAGCTCCCCACCGAGCTCGCCGCGCAGGTCATGGCGACGATCCTCGCCGGCGAGGCGACCGACGCGGAGATTGCCGGTTTCGCGGTCGCACTGCGGTCGAAGGGCGAGACGCCGGCCGAGCTGGCCACGCTGGTCCGCACCATGCTGCGCTTCGCCGAGCGGGTCGAGCTCCCCGAGGCGGGCGGCCCCATCATCGACACGTGCGGCACCGGGGGCGACCGTGCGGGCACGGTGAACGTGTCCACGATGGCCGCGCTGGTCGCGGCGGCGGCCGGCGCGCGGGTCGCGAAGCACGGTGGGCGAGCGGCGTCGTCCAAGTGCGGCTCTGCCGACGTGCTCGAGGCGCTCGGCGTCGTCATCGACCTCGGCCCCGAGGGAGTCGCCCGCTGCGTGCGCGAGGCCGGGATCGGCTTCTGCTTCGCGCCCCGCTACCACGCCGGTCTGCGCTTCGCCGCGCCGGCACGACGTGAGCTCGGCACGCCCACCACCTTCAACTTCGTCGCACCGCTCGCGAACCCGGCGGGCGTGAAGCGCCAGATCGTGGGGGTGTCCGACCCGTCGATGGCGGAGCGGCTCGTCGCGATGCTCGCCGACCTCGGCGCCGAGCGCGTGTTCGTGTTCTACGGTCACGATGGGCTCGACGAGCTCACCGTCACCACCACGTCGACCGTGCACGAGCTGCACGACGGCTCCATCAGCGTCTACGACGTCGATCCCGCCGATCTCGACATCCCGGCGCGGAGCACGGCGCGCTCGCTGGTGGCGACGCCGCCGGCAACGCCGACGTCGTGCACAAGGTCCTCGCCGGCGCCACCGGCGCGATCCGCGACATCGTGTCGCTGAACGCGGCGGCCGCGCTCCTCGTCGCCGACCTCGTGCCCGACCTCGCCGCCGGTGTGGAGCTCGCGCACGACATCCTCGACGACGGCCGCGCCGCGACGACGCTCGAAGCGCTCGTGCGCGTCTCGGTCGCGGCGCGCGAGGCGGGGAACTGATGGAGATGCAGCGGAGGCGTGGCCGGATGGCCGGGACGCCGGAGCGGAATCGACCAGTCTGATGGCGAAGGCGCTCGAGTGTCCGGCGTGCGGCGCTAAGCACCGCCTCGACGGTCTCGATCCCGCGGAGACCTTCCGCTGCGACCGTCGTGGTCAGAAGCTGAAGATCCCCGCGTCGGTCGGCTCCGCTGCAGCCGCGGCCGAGGCTGACGGTGACGGTGACGGGGCGACCGCGTCGACGACGGCCACGACGACGACCGGGACCGTCGCACCGCCGCCGCGGCGGCGCGCGAGCGCAGCGGGAACCACTGCCGTCATCGGCGCGAGCACCACCTTGTCGCGGGGCGAGGGCGACGGTGCGGAAGACGGCGACGGGCAACCACCCGACGAGAAGTCGCGGAAGGCGAAACGCGCCGCAACGCCGCGCCGGCGCGTGAAGTGGTACTGGCGGATCATCGCCTGGATCGTCGCGGTGCCGCTCGGCTTCGCGCTCACGGCATGGCCCGCATACGAGTTCGGGCTCATCCGCAAGGACGACGTGCTCGACGTCTTCATCGGCTCCGGGACCGATCGCTACACGCGCCTCGCCGTTGTCACGCTGCTGTGGGCGCTTGTGACAGGCAGTCCTGGTGCAGGTCTTCATCGAAGGCGGCCGCATCTGGGCCGACCGCCGGCGCCATCGTCGCGAGTCGACCGGCGGCGTTGCGCCCCCGCACGGTGCCCGCGCCACCGGCTGACGCGCCGTGCACTACCGCTGTTCGGGCTGCGGGAACCTCACCCGTTTCGACGTCGTCTCGTCCCGGCGAACGCGCGCGTCGATCACTTCAGCGTGAGTGGCGACCTCGAGATCGAAGAGGAGGAGGTGCTGGACTCGCGCGTCGAAGCCGTCACGTGCCGGTGGTGCGGGGCGTCGGGCGCCAGCATCGAAGAAGTCGAATGATGCGTTTTGAGTGTCACACCCCCGTGTGATGCTCTCCGCATGGTCACGATCGACTGCGAAGAGTGCGTGATGCGGGAGACGGCGGCGTGCGACGACTGCGTCGTCAGCTTCGTCATGGGCCGGGAACCGGGCGAGGCCCTGGTGATCGACGTCGCCGAGGAACCGCGCGATCCGGATGCTCGCCGCGCGGGGCTGTCCGGGTTGCGGCACCGACGCCGCAACGTCGGGAGTGGCTGACCGGGGAGGTCAGGAGAGCGGGGCGCGTCCCGAGCGACCGCGTCGGCTCCGGGCTAGCGTCCTGCCGATGCAATCCGACATCGACGCGTACGACTTCGCCCTCCTGCTCGCGAGGGTGATGATCGCGGTGATGGTGTTCGCCGACGGGTGGCGACACGTGAAGGCGATCCGCAGCGGGCCGGGCATGGCGAACTGGTTCGAGAGCCTCGGGCTGAAGCCCGGTTGCGCTCCACGCGCAACTCGTGACAGTCACTGAGTCCGCGATCCGCTCGGGCTCGTGCTCGGGTTCCTCACGCCGCTCATGTACGCGGGTGTCGCGGCCGGCTCATGATCGTCGCGATGCTGACGAACACCATCTCCGAAACGGGTCTCCTGAGCAGCGCGAAGAGGGCTACGAGTACGTGCTCACCGTCGCGGTCGCTATCGATCGCGCCGGGACGCTCGGCCCGGTGAGTGGTCGCTCGACGATGCCGCCGATTTCTCGTTCCAGTTCGACGCGAGCAAGTCGCTGCTGATCACCGCGGTGGTCGGCATCGGCGGGGCGGCGTTGTTCCTCGCCCACCCTGGCGCCCGCCCAAGCGGGACGACGCGGCCGGCTAGGGAACCGAGCACGCGGCTATGGGACGTGTCGTGCTCGACCACGAACGACCAAGCGCTTCGACGACACGACCGCGGTCGACGACCTGGTCTGACCGTCGACGACGAGGAGTTCCTCCGTGCTGCTCGGGCCGTC
>CAVPKG010000009.1:0-171948 GCA_963705625.1 uncultured Actinomycetes bacterium | reverse complement strand
CGGCGTGTCGATCGGTTCGAACGACCTCACGCAGCTCATGCTGGGCGTCGACCGCGACTCGGAGATCTGCGCCGAGCTCTTCGACGAGAGCGACGCGGCGGTGCTCGATGCCATCGAGCGCATCATCACCGCGGCGCGCGCCGCCGGCATCACGTCGTCGCTCTGCGGACAGGCGCCTTCGAATCGGCCCGAGTTCGCAGAGCACCTCGTACGCTTCGGCATCACCTCGATCTCCGTGAACCCCGACGCGGTCAGCAACGTGCGCCGCGCAATCGCGACCGCCGAGCGGCGCGTGATCCTCGACGCGGCGCTCAACCGGGCGCGTGAGCTCTGAGGTATTCGACGCACCCGTCGAGCGTCGTGAGCTGCGGGTAGTCGCGTTCGGGGATGTCGACGCCGGTCGCCTCGTTGAGGCCGATCACGAAGTTGAGGAAGTCCATCGAGTCGATGTCGAGCTGCTCGGTGAGGTCGACGTCGGGTTCGAGCGCCTCGAGGTCGGCCTCGGGCGCGATCTGCGCGAGCGTGGCGCGCACGATCCCGAGCGAGCTCGCGCGTCGTTCACAGCGCGTCCGGTTCCTGGAGCAGGCGGTCGATCCGGGCGAGGAATCGCGCACCGGTGTGCCCGTCGCTGGCCCGATGGTCGGCGGCGAGTGTCGTCGAGACGGTCGGGCCGGATCGCCGATCATCCCGTTCGTCGGCCCACGGACGATCCGTGATCTTGCCGAAGCCGACGAGCGCGACCTGCGGCGGGTAGATCACGCCGTACACCGTCTGCACGCCCTGCTCGCCGAGGTTGGTGACCGTGATCGTGGGTCCCGACATCTCGGAGCTGCGCAGCCGTCCCGCTCGCGTGCGTGCGACGAGGTCGCGGAGATCGCGCATCAGCTCGTCGAGGCTCTTCCGGTCGGCGTCGTGGATCGCCGGCGCGATGAGACCGCCGCCGCGCAGCGAGATGGCGACGCCGACGTTGCACGGCGTCGGACGCCTGGTAGCGGTCGTCGACGAAGAAGCCGTTCATCTCCGGCGACGCTCGCGGGTGGCGAGCGCGACCGCCTTGATCGAACAGCACCGCGGGGAGCAGCCGCTCCGCTCACCGGTCGTTCCGCGTTCGCGCTGGTCGAGCCAGCTCCGAGCGCGGGAGAAGTCGATCTCGGTTCCCGAGGTAGTAGTGGGGGATCTCGCGCTTCGATCGCGCCATCAGGCGCGCGATGGCGTCGCGCATCGCGAGCTCCCGCTCGTGCGTGCTCGGCGTCAGCGCTCGACGGGTCGGCGGCCGAGACGTTGCGGGCTTGTGGCCTCGACCGTCGTGCCTGCCGTCGCGGCGGCCTCGATGTCGGCGCGGTGATCGCGCCGCCCGGCCCGCTGCCGATGACGGTGTCGAGGTCGACCGCGAGGTGCCGGGCGAGGCGCCGCAGGACCGGAGAGAGCGTCGGTTCGTGTCGGGGCGCGGTCCGCCTTGCGGGATCGGTGGGGGTTCGGGAACGGGCGGCGGTTCCGGGCTGGGTGGGGGAACCGGTTCGGGGGCGGGACCGGTTCGGGCGGCGGGGCGGGTTCGGGCTCCGGCATCGGCCGGGCGGCGGGCGCGGCGACGGGGGTGCGGCGGCTCGCGGTCAGCGTGGCCAGCGGCGTGCCGACCGGCACCTTCTCGCCCTCGGGTACGAGGATCCGGTCGATCACGCCGTCCTCGAAGATCTCGACGTCGACGTCGGCCTTGTCGGTGTCGACGACGGCGACGATGTCGCCGCGATGCACGCGGTCACCGGGCTTCGACCAGCCACTCGTGATCGTGCCGGCGTCCATGTCGGCGCCGAGTGACGGCATCAGGAACTCACCCACCGGCGCGGATCACCTCCCGGGCGGCGGCGACGATCCCGTCGACCTGGGGGAGCGCGGCGTCCTCGAGGTGCTTGGCGTAGGGCATGGGGACCTCGGCGCTGCAGACGCGCGCGACCGGCGCGTCGAGCTCGTAGAAGGCGTGCTCGGTGATCCTCGCGCTCACCTCGGCGGCGATGCTGCCGCTGCGCCACGCCTCGTCGACGACGACGACGCGACGGGTGCGCGCGCACGCTGGCGAGGATCGCGTCGGTGTCGAGCGGCCGGAGCACGCGCAGGTCGATCACCTCGGCGTCGATGCCGTCGGCGGCGAGCTCGCTCGGCGGCGGCGAGTGACCTTGCGGCAAGGTGCCGCCGTACGTGATGATCGACACGTCGTCGCCCGGGCGGCGGACCGCGGCGTGGCTCGATGTCGACCGGGCCGGCGTCGGGAGAGCAGTTCGCCTTCGGTGTTGTAGAGGCCGCCGTGCTCGAAGATCAGCACCGGGTCGGGATCGTCGAGCGCGGCGGCGAGCATGCCGTACGCGTCGTCGACGGTCGCCGGGCGTGAGGATCTTGATGCCCGGGATGTGCGCGTACCAGCCCTCGAGCGAGTGCGAGTGCTGCGCGGCGAGCTGGCGGCCGGCGCCGGTGGTCATGCGGATCACGAGCGGCACGTGGAACTGGCCGCCCGACATGTACTGCAGGGTCGCCGCGTTGTTGAGGATCTGATCGAGGGCCAGCAGGCTGAAGTTCACCGTCATGATCTCGACGATGGGCCGCATCCCGCCGAGCGCGGCGCCGATCCCGGCGCCGACGAACGCCGACTCCGACAGCGGCGTGTCGCGGATGCGCTCGGGGCCGAACTCGTCGAGCAGCCCCTTGGTCACCGCGAAGCAGCCGCCGTAGCGGCCGACGTCCTCGCCCATGACGAAGACCCTCGGATCGCGCCGGAGCGCGTCGCGGATCGCCGCGCGCATCGCCTCGCGGTACGTCGTGCGGTCGGGGGCAGCGGTCACGGTCATCGTGCTGCCTCGTGGTACACGAAGCGCGTGAGATCCTCGATCGGTTCGAGCGTGCCCGCCTCGGCGAACGCGACGGCGGCGTCGATCTCGGCGGCGACCTCTGCTTCGGTGGCGGCGATCGCCGCGTCGTCGAGGAACGCCGGGCTCCCGCAGCCGCCGCTCCCAGAGCACGAGCGGATCGCGTTCCTTCCACGCTTCGACCTCGGCCTTGTCGCGGTAGAGCTCGGGGTCGTACATCGAATGGGCGCGGAACCGGTACGTGCGCAACTCGAGGAAGTGCGGACCGCCGCCGGCGCGCACCGCCTCGGCCGCGCGGCGGGACGCGGTCTCGACCGCGAGCACGTCCATGCCGTCGACCGACCACGCCGGCATCTCGTAGCTCGCGGCCTTCAGCGTGAGGTCGGTTTCGGACTCGGACCGCTCGAGCGCGGTGCCCATCGCGTAGAGGTTGTTCTCGCAGCAGAACAGCACCGGGAGGTCCCAGAGCGCGGCGAGGTTCAGCGACTCGTGGAACTCGCCCTCGGCGACCGCACCCTCACCGAAGAAGCACGCGGTCACGCGTTCGTCGCCCTGCAGCTTGTCGGCGAGCGCGAGCCCGACCGCGATGGGCAGACCGCCGCCGACGATCGCGTTGCCGCCGTAGAAGCGGGTCGCGGCGTCGAAGAGGTGCATCGAGCCGCCGCGGCCCGCGGCTGCAGCCCTCGACCTTGCCGAACATCTCCGCCATGATCGAGTCGGCGCGACACGCCCCGAGCGAGCGCGTGGCCGTGCTCGCGATAGGTCGCGACGACCGCGTCCTCGGCGACCGAGGGCCTGCATGACGCCGACGGCGACCGCCTCCTCACCGATGTAGAGGTGCAGGAAGCCGCGGATCTTGGCCGCGCTGTAGAGCTCGACGCAGCGCTCCTCGAACCGCCGGATGCGCAGCATCTCCCGGTAGAGGTGGCGGCGCGTGGTCCGGATCGAGTTGCAGGCGTCATGCTCCGGTCTCCACGCGTCGAGAGGTCACCTTCGGGAAGACCGAGCTCGCGTGCCCGCAGCAACCGGCGCATGATCTTCCCGCTGCGGGTCTTCGGGAGGTCGGCTCGGAACTCGAGCTCCTTGGGCGCGATGGCCGCTCCGAGCCGGGAGCGGCCGAACCCGATCAGCTCCAGACGGAGCTCGTCGGTCGGCTCGTGACCCGGGGCGCAGCACGACGAACGCCTTGACGAGCTCGCCCGCGACCGGGTCGGGCTTGCCGATCACGCCGGCCTCGGCGACCGCCGGGTGCTCCATCAGCGCGCTCTCCACCTCGAACGGCCCGATCAGATGACCGGCCGACTTGATGACGTCGTCGCCGCGGCCGACGAACCAGAAGTAGCCGTCGGCGTCGCGCATGGCCAGGTCGCCGCTCAGGTACCAGTCGCCGGCGAAGCACCGCTGCGTAGCGATCGGGCTCGCCGAGGTAGCCGCGAAACATCGACGGCCACCCCCGGCGCAGCGCGAGCTCGCCCTCGACCATCGGCTCCTCGACGACCTCGGGCGTCGCCGTCGCGCACGACCACGTGCCCGTGCTCGTCGCGGCGAAGGATCGCCGCGTCGATCCCGGGCAGCGGCCGACCCATCGAGCCCGGACGGATGTCCATCGCGGCGAAGTTGGCGATCATGATCGCCGCCCGGTCTCGGTCTGCCACCAGTTGTCGTGGATCGGGAGGCCGAACGCTTCCTCGCCCCAGCGGACCGCCTCCGGGTTGAGTGGCTCACCCGACGCTGGCGATGAACCGCAAGCGCGGAAGGTCGATGCTCGCGGGCCACGTCGGCCCCGACCTTCATCATCATGCGGACCGCCGTGGGCGCGGTGTACCAGACGCTCACCTGCTGATCCTCGAGGATGCGGTACCAGCGTTCGGCATCGAACTCGCCTTCGTCGACGATGCTGCGCACGCCGTTGGCGAGCGGAGAGACGATCCCGTACGACGTGCCGGTCACCCAGCCCGGGTCCGCGGTGCACCAGAACACGTCGTCGCTCGTGCAGATCGAGCGCGAACCGCCCGGTTACGCCGATGTGCGAGCACCGCTTCGTGCACGTGCACGGCTCCCTTCGGTGTGCCGGTCGTGCCGCTCGTGAAGTGCAACAGCGCAATCTCGTCCGGCTGTGTGGCCGCGACTTCGAAGTCGCCGCCCGCGTCGTCGACCAGCGTCGAGTAGTCGACCGTCCCGGGAACATCCGTCGGCTCTCCTCTGTCGCCGATGAGCACGATGTGCTCGAGGTCGGGCAGCTCGTCGCGGATCGGAGCGACCTTTCGCCGGTAGAGACGCTCGGTCGTGACCAGCACTCGGCCGGCGCCGATCGTCATTCGTTGGCGAATCGGTTCGGGACCGAACGCCGAGAACAGCGTGCACGCCACACTGCCGTGCTTGAGCGTGCCGAGCACCGAGATGTAGAGCTCGGGGATCCGATCGGCGATCACGAACACACGGCTCGCCGCGAGGCACCCCGAGGCGATCCAGCCCGTTCGCGAACCGGTTCGTGAGCACGCGCGAGGTCGGCGAACGTGAAGTCACGAGTCTCTCCGTGTCGGCCCAGCCACCTGATCGCGAGCTGATCGCCACGGCCACTCCGGGCATGTCGATCGACGCACTCGTGTGCGATGTTCAGGCCACCGGCGGGGAGCCCGTCGAGCTCGCGACGCGCGGCCGACCACGAGAACCTCGCGCAGTCAGTCTCGTAGTCGACCAGATTTGGTGGAACCCGCCAGCCACCACGCTGCTTCACGATCGGCTCGTACCGCACTCCCGCAAGCGTGCCGGGCTCGGGCCCGAGCAGCCAGGGCCGAAGGTCACCCCGCGGTGGGCCCGAGGGCGTCGTGCACGAGGTCGGCGAGCACGTCGGCGAGGTCGGGGTGGCCGATCTCGCGCAGCTCGTAGGTGGCGTGGCGGAGTGGGTGGCCCGACGTCGAGCAGCCGGCCGAGATCGACCGGCGTCCCGGTGACGACGACGTCGCACGGGACGGCGCGGATCGTGCGGGCGAGGTCGTCGAGCTGGTCGGGCGAGTAGCCCATCGCCGGGAGCACGGGCCCGATACCCGGGTAACGCGCGAACGTCTCCGCGATCGAGCCGACGGCCCACGGCCGTGGGTCGACGATCACGCCGGCGCCGGCCTCGCGGGCGGCGACGGTCCCTGCGCCGAACGGCATCCCACCGTGGGTGATCGTCGGGCCGTCCTCGATGACCAGCACCCGACGCCCGCGGAGGTCGGGGCCCGGTCCGAGGGTGACCGGCGACTCGGCGCTGCACGCACGGTTGCGCGTGGGTTGGTCTCGGCGATCGTCGTGAGCAACGACACGGACCGCTTCCGGCGTGGCGCTGTCGACCTTGTTCACGACCACGACGTCGGCCATCCGAAGGCACGTCTCGCCGGGGTGGTATCGAAGCTCGTCGCCGGCGCGTAGCGGGTCGGTCACGACCACGAGGAGGTCGGCCGCGCACGAACGGGAAGTCGTTGTTGCCGCCGTCCCACACGATGACGTCGGCCTCGGCGGCCGCCTGCTCGAGAATCGCGGCGTAGTCGACGCCTGCGTACATCACCATCCCGAGCTCGACGGGCAGTTCGTACTCTTCGCGTTCCTCGATCGTGGGATCGGCGGCGTCGATGTCGGCGAGGCTGGCGAAGCGCTGCACCCGCATCCGCTCCAAGTCGCCGTAGGGCATCGGATGGCGCACGAGCGCGACCCGGAGGCCTGCGTCGAGCAGGATCCGGCCGATCCGGCGACTGGTCTGGCTCTTGCCGGCGCCCGTGCGCGTCGCGCAGACCGCGACGACCGGCTTCGGGCTGTGCAGCATCGTGGAGCGTGGTCCGAGCAGCGTGAAGTCGGCGCCCGGCGGCGAGCGACGATCGACGCCCGGTGCATCACCGTCCTCATGGGAGAGGTCGGAGTAGGCGAGCACGACCTCGTCGACGGCTTCCCGGCGCATGATCTCGGTCAGCTCGTGCTCGGGGACGATGGGGATGCCGTTCGGATAGCGGTCTCCGGCGAGCGACGGCGGGGTAGATCCGCTCGTCGATCCCGGGGATCTGTGCTGCCGTGAACGCGACGACCAGGTACTCGGGATCGTCGCGGAAGACGACGTTGAAGTTGTGGAAGTCGCGCCCGCCCGCGCCCATGATCACGACCCGCCGCACACCGGCGTTCCTACCACGCGAGCGGTCCCGGCCCGTGACCTTCGGCCCTAGGTGGCGGCACGGATGTCGAGAGTGCGTCGTCGACGATGGGCAGATGCAGAAGGTCACGGGTGATGCCGGCGAAGTGGTCGTACAGACGCACGGTGAGGTGAGCGCGACCGCAGCGTGCGTATGCCGAGGACAAGGTCGGCGGTCTGCCGGGACCTGGCGCCCGGACCGGTCTTGTTCGCTCGGGTCGATCTCACCGCGCACGCCGATCCGGCCCGCGAGCGCCCGTGCTTCGCCAAGGCGGAGCTCGACGTCAACGGGCAGGTGGTGCGGGCGCATGCCGCGGCCGCGACGATGTTCGAAGCCATCGATCTGCTCGAGCGCCGGCTGCGCGAACGCCTCGAACGCTTCGCGCACCATGCAGAGGCGACAGCACCTCCGGCTGCGCGGCGCCGAGAGAGCACGAGTGGAGGCACGGCGACCCGTCGGCGTCCGCGTCCCTCGTACTTCCCGCGCCCGGTCGAGGAGCGCGAGCTCGTGCGGCGCAAGACGTTCGCGGTGGCCGAGATGACCCCCGACGAGGCGGTGCTCGATCTCGAGCTGCTCGACCACGACTTCTACCTCTTCAGGAACCGCGAGACCGGCGAGGACAACGTGATCGTTCGATCGGAGGCGTCCGGATACGAACTGTTCGAACCATCCGCGACGTGCTCCCTCGCCGAGATCACCGCGCCGATCCGGCACAGCCCGACGCGACCGCCGACGATGGGCACCGAGGACGCCATCGAGCTGCTCGATCTCGGCGACCTGCCGTTCGTGTTCTTCGTCGACCCCGAGAACCGGAGGGGACGGGTGCTGTATCGCCGCTACGACGGCCACTACGGGCTCATCGTGCCCGCGGAGGAGGGCTGATGGCGGCGGTCGCCCTGCACCCCTCCGCCCTCGCAGAGCTCCGGAAGCCGCGCCCGTACCCGGCCGTGTCGATCCTTGCGCCGATGCACCGGCACGATCCCGGCAATCCCGAGGATCCGATCCTCCTGCGCGACCTCGCAGACGAGGCCGTCCGTCGTCTGCGCGGAGAGCTCGGGACCCACGGCAGTGAGGAGATCGTGCGACGCCTCGACGAGGCGGTCGAATCGGTCGACTGGAGAAACCCTTCAGAAGGATTGGCAGTGTTCATCGCGCCGGGGGAGTCCCGCGTGCTTCGAGCTCCCGTTTCCCGTACCGCCGAAGATCACGATCGATGCCACGTTCGCGACCCGCGACCTCGTCCGGGGTTCGGCTCGGAACCCGCGTTATCGGGTTCTGGCGCTCGGCGAGAAGCCGACGCGACTCTTCGAAGGTCAGGGATCGACGCTCGCCGAGTGCACCACGGGAGGGTTCCCCTGCTTCGTGGAAGGAGCTCTCGGCGAACCGCTCGCGTCGGGCGGCTTCCCGGTGCACACCTCACGTGCCGAAGAGCAGCATCGCGCCTTCTTCCGCGAGGTCGATCGGGCCCTCGGCGTCGCGAGCGAACGCGAGCCGCTCGCCCTCGTGATCGCGGGAACCGAGCGCGACCTCGCCTACTTCGACGACGTCACCACTCACGCCGCACAGCTGGTGGGGCGTCTCGAGGGGAACTACGAGGACGCGAGCCGCGTCCGAGGTGGCCCGCCGTGTGGAGCCGCTCCTCGACGCGTACGCCACGTCGGAGCGAGCGGCGACGATCGCGGGGATGGTCGAAGCCATCGGACGCGGCCGGGCACTCGTCGGCATCAAGGCTGCCTGGAACGCGGCCCATGAGGGTCGGGCTCGGACCCTGTTGGTGGAGGACGACTTCACCTACCCGGCGCGTGCGGTCGACGGCACGCTCGAGCCGGCCGGCGATGCCGGTGGCCCCGGTGTGATCGACGATGCCGTCGACGAGCTCATCGACATCGTGCTCGACCGCAGCGGCGACGTCGTGATCGTCGAACCGGGGGAGCTGGGCACGCACGGACCCGTCGCGCTGCTCCTGCGGTACTGAGGACGGGAACCGGAGGATCGCGTGCCCGACACGATCATCGTGCCCCTCGATGGGTCTCCGTTCGCCGAACGCGCGCTCGGTCTCGCCGCCGCGGTGGCCGACCGTACCGGAGCCGACGTCGTCGTGCTCACGGCGCGTCAAGGCGGAGTGGTCGTCGAACCCAGGGCGTACCTCACGGAAGCGGCCGAAGCAGCAGGGATCCCGCATCCCCGCCCGGTCGTGATCGACGATCGCCTCGCCGCGAGCGCGATCGTGCTCGTCGCGCACGAGTCGCGCGATCCCGTCGTGTGCATGACGACCCGCGCGCACAGGGGCGCGGGCCATGTGCTGTTCGGCAGCGTCGCGGAGGAGACGTTACGGCGGCTCGCCGCACCGATCCTGCTGGTGGGTCCCCGGATGCAGGCTGGTCTTCCCGATCTCGCGCATCTCGTCGTGTGCCTCGACGGCTCTGACTTCTCTGCCTCGATCGTCCCGGTCGCGAGCGCTTGGGGACGCGCGCTCGACATCGACGTCACCCTCGTCAATGTTGCCGATCCCGAGCAGCCGGTGGACCTCGAGCAGGTCGCCGCCGGTCTCGAAGCCGAATGTGGACCCGTCGCCCAGAAGTTCCTCGCCGGACGCGATGCGGCGGACGCGATCGTCGACTTCGCCGCCGGTCGCCCGGGCACGCTGCTCGCCCTCACCAGCCACGGCCGCACCGGGTTGGCGCGGCTCGCCGTCGGCAGCGTCACGATGGCAGTTGTGCGCAACGCACCGTGTCCCATCCTCACCGTCCGGCCGGCCGGCCTGGAGCCGTCGGGAGCGGCCGCACGGTGAGCGCAGGACTTTGGCCTCTACGAAGCGGGGCTGCCCACCCGTAGCGTCGAACCCACCGTCGAAGGAGGCGCCGTGCGAGCGATCGAGGCAATCAGGAAGCCAATGGTGAGCGTTCCCCCGGATGCCACGCTCATGCGCGCAGCCGAATTCATGGAGAGCGCGAACGTGGGCGCGTTGGTCGTGCTCGACGGAGAACACCTCGCGGGCATCGTGACGGATCGCGACATCGTCGTTCGTGGTGTTGCGCGGCAATTGCCGGCGGACGCGCGGATCGACGCGGTCATGACGACCGAAGTCGTCACGCTGGATGCCGACGCCGATCTTCGGACGGCGCTCCCGATCTTTCGTACTCACGCGTGTCGCCGGCTACCCCTGGTCTCGAACGACCGGGTCGTCGGCATGCTCACGGTCGACGACCTCCTCATCGACCTGATCTCCGACCTGGGTGACGTCGCACGCCCGATCACCGGCGAGGTCATCTTCGGCCACCACGACGCGCAGCTGCCCGCACGGGCCACGTAGGGCATGCCGCAGACCGTCTACGTACCGCTCGATGGATCCGACCGGGCAGAGGCTGCCCTCGGGCCCGCGGCGGCCATCGCCGCACGCGCCCACGCCGCGCTCGTGCTGCTCTCCGCACATTGGCCCGACGAGGGGTCGGACGCGGCGCGGGACTATCTCGACGCGCGAGCGGCCTCCTTGGACCAGTCGGCACGGACCTGGTTGGTCCTCGAGCGCGAGCCGGCGGCGGCGATCCTGGTGGCCGCCAAGTCGCCCGATGCCCTCGTCTGCATGGCCACCCATGGACGGGGCGGCCTGAGGGCGACCGTTCTCGGCAGCGTGGCCGAGGAAGTGGTGCGCACGAGCCCCACACCCGTCGTGCTCGTGGGGCCCGATCTCGAAGCCGGGTGGGAGCTCGGCGACGCGCCCGTTGTGCTCGCCGGGCTCGACGGCTCGACCGCTTCGCGTGCCGTGGCGCGTGCTGCCGGTGACCTCGCGGTCTCCATCGGAGCACGCGTGCGCGTGGTCGAGGTGCTGCGACCCCGCGATGTCGTTGCCGTCGGCGACTTCCCTGGAGGCCACCTCGACATGCTCGAGGACGTCGTCCGGGAGCTCTCCACCGGTGGCGTTCCCGCGGAGTACGAGATGATCGACGGCTTCGAGCCTGCCGACGCGCTCGTCCATGCGGCTACTGATCGGCGCGTGGCGTTCATCGCGCTCGCGGGCCACGGGCGCTCCGGCCTCGCACGCACCGCGTTGGGGAGTGTGTCGATGCGCGTCGTTCGCCACGCGCGGTGCCCGGTGTTCGTCGCGGGCCCTCAGGTCAACCCGTAGACATGCCCATGTGATCAGCCCGTCTCCGTGGCGGCGGCGAGCACGGCACCCAGTTGGTCGACGAGCGCGACGGCGATCGCGCGGTCGTCCGACGGTATCGCGAGACCGATCGAGTCATCGGGCAGAACGAGCACGAGTCGCCCGATCTCGCGACCGTGTCCCCACACGGGGAGCTCGACCTCGTTCGGCGGCCCGAGCGGGCGATCGCCGCTCCCCTCGTCTCCCGGGATGGTCACGATGCCGTGACCGAACCGGGGGAGCCGGGTCCGAAACGGGGGACGCTCGAAGCGCGCGCCGCGCGCGTTGAGGAGGTCGACCAGCTCTCGCTCGACGACCGTGATCAGACGACCCGTCGGTCCGCTCCCCGCGGCGAGCTCCGCGACCCGGCGAATCTGATCCACCTCGCGACGGCTGGCCCGCTCGAGCCGGCGGCTGTGCCTCGCGCGAACGACGAGCTCGCCCACGACGAGCCCCACCACGAGCAGAACCAACGTCGTTTCGACGTCGTCGCGGCGATTGATCGTGAACGAGTAGTAGGGACGAGTGAAGAAGTAGTCGAAACACAGCGCGGCGACGATCGCGGACACCACGCCACCCCATCGGCCGCCCACGATCGCGGCGGCAAGCACCGGGAGCACGAGAACGAGCGCGGCGTTCGTCGCGAACAACTCGCCACGGAACAACACCAGGATTCCGGACACCGCGAGCGGCCCGGCGATCGCGGTGACCCAGCCGAGCAACCCGACATCGTGTTCGGACCTCGTGTCCGGCACCCTGGCCATGCTCTCCCTTGTAGACCGGCGAGTGCGGTCGGACAAGGATCTTCACATGTCCTTGACGCCGCGACGGCATCAAGAGCGCGTCAATATCTCAGGGTCAGGCGTCAAGATCGCGTTAAGAGCATGTTGTCCGGGTGACCGAACCGGTATGCCTGCGGGATGTCGATCTCCGAAACGCGGGTCGAGAGCGCGGCCCCCGAGACGGGGACGCGCCGGCCGGCGCCCGGGATCATCCCGACGGCGGTGGCGCTGCCCGAACCGCGGCTCTATCGGTTCAAGAACAAGCTGCTCGGCCGGCCGCTGGCCACGGAACAGCTGTCCGAGGAGCGCCTGGGCAAGCCCACCGCGCTCGCCGTGTTCGCGTCCGACAACCTCTCGTCTTCGGCGTACGCAACCGAGGAGATCCTGCGCGTTCTGGTCCCCGCCGTGGGAGTCGCCGCGTTCGCGATGGTGGTCCCGATCACCTTGGCGTTGTTGGTGGTGTTGGCGTTCTTGATCCTGTCGTATCTCCAGACGATCAAGGCGTATCCGAGCGCCGGTGGCGCGTACATCGTCACCCGCGACAACTTCGGACTTCTTCCGGCACAGGTAGCCGGCGTTGCGCTCCTCACCGACTACGTGCTCACCGTGGCCGTCTCGGTCGCGGCGGGCACGGCCGCGCTCGCGTCCGCGTTCTCCGCTCTCGCGCCGTACGCCTTGCTGATCTCGATCGCATTCGTCACGCTGATCGCGTACGGGAACCTCCGGGGGGTTCGCGAGTCGGGGCGCCTCTTCGCGACTCCCACCTATTTCTTCATCGGCAACATGGTCGTGTTGCTCGGTCTGGGCATCTGGAAGATGTCGCTCGGCGACCTGCCGGTCGAGGCGCTGCATCATCCAGGGCTGGTCACGCAGGGAAGTGTCGGAACCGGCATCTTCATGGGCGCCACGCTCTACGTCGTCCTCCACGCGTTCGCCTCCGGCGGTGCGGCAGTCACCGGAGTCGAGGCGATCTCCAACGGGGTGCCCGCGTTCCGAGAGCCCTCCTGGAAGAACGCCCGGATCACCCTGGTGATCATGGGCTGCCTCCTCGGCGCGATGTTCCTCGGACTGTCCGCGCTCACGGCAGCGATGCACGTCGCCCCGTATGCGGACGGTACGCCCACCGTCATCAGCCAGGTCGGGCGGCTCGTGTACGGCGGCGGAGCGGTCGGTGACGTGCTCTTCTACGCATTGCAGGCGGGCACGATGCTCATCCTCGTGCTGGCCGCCAACACGAGCTTCGCCGACTTCCCGCGCCTTGCCAGCTTCCACGCCGAAGACAACTTCATGCCGCGTCAACTGACGAAGCGTGGGCATCGCCTCGTCTTCTCGAACGGCATCATCTTCCTCGCGGTCGCGTCGATCGGGGTGCTCATCGTCACCAACGCCAAGGTGGACCGCCTCATCCCGCTGTATGCGATCGGTGTGTTCACCAGCTTCACGCTCTCCCAGGCGGGGATGGCGAAGCACCACCTCACGCACCGCGAGCCGCACTGGCACTACGGCGTCTTCGTCAACGGTACGGGCGCGGTCTTGTCGTTCTTGGTCGCCGTCATCATCGCCGTCACCAAGTTCACGCACGGCGCCTGGTTCATCATCATCCTCGTGCCCGTCATGGTCGCGGGCCTCGTGCGGCTCAACCGCCAATACGAGGGTGAGCTCGAAGAGCTCGAGGAGGACGCCCGCGCGCGGCACAAGCCCCGATCCTTCGCCGCCACTCCGTCATCGTGCTGATCGACCAGCTCGACGTGGCCGCGGCACGCGCGATCCAGTACGCGCGGGCCCTGACCCCGGACGATCTCCGCGCGGTGCACTTCGACCTCGATCCGATCAAGACCGAGGATCTGATCGAGCGCGTGGCGCAACCTGGGATTCGCGCGGCTTCCGCTCGACATCGTCGAGTGCCCGGATCGCCGGATCCCCGGCGCCGCCGCCGAGGTGGTTGCCACCGCGCTTGCCGACGGCGAGACCGAGGTGAGCGTCCTGCTGCCTCGACGCCAGTACACGCACTTCTGGCATCGCTTCCTCCACGACCGCACCGCTGACGCGATCACGCAAGCGCTCTCGGTCCTGCCCCACAGCAACGTGACCATCGTCCCGTACCACTTGGGCTCGCGCCCGATGTTCCGGCGCACGCTCCGAGCACGAACGGGCGGGGTCGCATGCGGCGTGGGAGCAAGAACGGGGCGGCTCCCGTTGCCACCAAGAAGGGCGTCGCCGAGACCGCGCTTCCTGCCGGTTGCACACCGATCGCCGAGATCGCGTACCGCCAGCGCGCCCGAGTTGCCGGCAAGGTACATGCGATGAGAGTGCAGCCCCACGGCGGCGTCGCCAGCCTCGAGTGCACGCTCGTCGACGAGACGGGCGGCGTCGCGTTGGTGTTCCTCGGGCGTCGCAGCATCGCCGGCATGAAGGTCGGAACCCGGCTGACCGCCGAAGGAACCGTGGGCGAGGACCGTGGCCACCTCGCGATGCTCAATCCCACCTACGAGTTCCTTCCGGACAGGGTTTCCCACTAGTCGCCTCGCGCTTCTACGATCGTGGACATGATGAGCCAACGCGTCGTGGTGGTCTCGGCGGACTGTCACGCCGGCCCGTTACCGGAGCAGGCGCGCAGCTACGTCGATCCCGAGTTCCGAGATGCGTTCGACGCGTGGCTCGACGACGACGAGGCCCGCGCCCGCCGGCAATCCGACCACACCGGCCAGGCCATCTACGGAGACGAGGCGCTCGAGGACTTCACCGCGCTCGACGCGGTGAGCGAAGGCGGTCTCGACGGGGCATGGGACTCGGCGCGCCGTCTCGCCGAGCTGGAGGCCGACGGCGTCGTCGCCGAGGTGATCTATCCGGGCGGTGGCGGTCTCACGATCTCGCCGTTCGATGTGGGGCTGATGACGTACCAGTACGAACAGGACCCGCCGATCTGGGCTGCCGGCTGCCGCGCCTACAACCGCTGGTTGGCCGACTTCTGCAACGAAGCGCCCGGGCGGCGCGCCGGCGTCGCGCTCGTCACCGTCGACGATCTCGATGCGACCGTGCGCGAAGTCGACACGCTGCGAGACCGCGGCATCTTCGGCGGAGTCCTGCTCGCGAGCGGCACCGGTGCGAACCCGCTCTACAACCATGCGCGCTACGAGCCGTTGTGGGCGGCGTGCGCCGCCAACCGTCTCCCCATCCATACGCATTCGGGGTGGACGCCGAACTACGGAGATTTCCAGGGATCACTCGGGATCTTCATCACCGAGATCACCTGGTTCGCGCATCGCGCGTTCTGGCTCCTTGCGTGGTCAGGTGCGTTCGAACGCAACGTGGACTTGCGGCTCGTGATGACCGAACAGGGAGCCACCTGGATCCCCGACACCCTTGCGCAGATGGATCACGCCTACGACATGCCGATGTTCCGGCACTTGCGCCGGCAACTGCCCCTGTCGCCGTCGCAGTACTTCGCCGCGCCAGTGCTCGGTCTCGTCGTTCGTCGGTCCGGAGGAGGCCGCCGCCCGGTACGACATCGGCGTGGACAACTTGATGTGGGGATCCGACTATCCGCACATCGAGGGCACGTGGCCCAACACCGAGGCCAAGCTCAAAGAGGGCTTCGGCGACGTCCCCCGCGTCGAAGTGGAGCGCATGGTTGGTGCGAACGCGATCGACGTCTACGGATTCGACCGCTCGGCCTTGACCGACATCGCGAACACGATCGGACCACCAGCCGACCTGCTCGGCACCGCCGAGACCCGGTGAAGGTCTGAGCACGGCGATCTCAGCGGAGCCTTCCTCAGGTCGTTGGTTCGGCGACCTCGATCGGGCACTGCGGTCCCGCGGCGGCGGCGAGGCGGGCGTCGGTGGTGACGAGGGTGGCGCCCAACGCTTCGGCGAGAGCCACGTACAGCGCGTCCCAGGAGCGCACCGCGGCGCGGAGCTCCCACGCACGCGCCAACAGCACCCGGTGCCCGTAGCGTTCGCCCGGCCAGTCGGCGAGGTCGTCGACCGCCTGCGCGGCCGCGGTCGCGTCGAGGGCGCCCGACAAGTGGTGCCGACGGATCACCCCGAGCACCTCTGCGTCGATGAGATGGGGGGCGGCGTGGTCGGGGTCGGCGGCGAGACGGCGGCGAATCGCCTCGGAGTGCGGCGTGTCGGCGACGACCTCGTACAGGCAGGATGCGTCAACGACGAGCATCGGGCCACGGGCCGCGCTGCTCGTCGAGTGCCGCGAGCACGTCGGCGGTGCTGACGGCCGACGGTCGTCGGCGGGTGCGAGCCAGCCACTCCTCGATCGTGGGCCGCGCAGCCAGCCGGGTGGCCTCCCGTCGCAACAGCTCCGGCACGGTCAGACCGGCCTCGGCGGCCCGGCGGGAGAGCGCCGCGTAGACGTCGTCGTCGAGGTCGCGAATCTGGATCGTCTTCGCCATTCCGCAAGGCTACATGCATCTACGCATGAGTCGATGCGTCGACGCATGGCGCGTTCGACGAGAGCCGGTGCTCAGGTCTGGGTCAGCGTGTCGGGCACGTAGTCGAGCTTGTAGAGCCGCCGGCAGTTGTCGTGCAGCATCTTCCTGACCTCGGCCTTCGGCACGCCGCGAAAGTTCCGCTCGATGGTGACGCGGCTGCTGGGCCAGTCGGATCCCGTGTGCGGGTAGTCGGTCGACCACATGAGCTGATCGACGTTGAGCCGGTGGCGGAGATCCATGCCGACGGTGTCGACCATGAAGCTGGCCCAGAAGTTTCGGTGGAAGATCCGGCTCGGTGTGGTGCGCATGCCTTCACCGTTGGTGAAGAACCGGTAGCGGTAGAACATGTCGTCGACCTGTTCGAGCAGCGTCGGGATCCACCCGATGTTCGACTCGACGAGCAACAGCTTGATGTCGGTGAACCGTTCGAACACGCCCGAGAAGAGGAGCTGGCAGACGACCGGCAGCGTGTGCGAGCCCGACTTCGTGGCCCCCGCGGCGCCCATGAACTGCGGCGCGTTCATGGTGGGACCCGTGCGCGACACGCCGGTCGTCGGCAGGAAGCTGCCGATGTGCACCGCCACCGGTGTGTCGGTCTCCTCGGCGAACGCCCAGAAGGGCTCGTCTTCGGACGCGGGGTCGAGCGAGCCGTTGGGGAACGCCGAGATCACGACACCGCGGTGCCCGAGCTCGAGGCAGCGCTTCATCTCGGCGACCGTGTCGTCGACGCCGGTCGTGGGCAGGATGCCCTGGCCCACGAGACGACCGTCGGACCCCTCGCAGAACTCGGCCAGCCAGTCGTTGTACGCGCGCACGCACGCGAGCTGGAGCTCTGGCTCCGAGCCGTAGACCTTCGCCCCGAGCAGGGTCACGCTCGGGTACAGCACCTGGAGGTACATCCCGTCGATGTCCATGTCGGCGAGACGCGCCTTGGTGTCGAAGCTCCCCGGCCGCATCGTCTCGTAGGTGACGCCGACGGGCGCGAAGTCGAGGTACGAGAGCCCCGCGGTTGCGGTGAGGCCGACCGGGCGGATGCTCTCGCCGTCGTTGAACGACCAGAAGTCACCCTCGTCGCGATGGACCAAGGTCGGGGCCCGGTCCTTGTACTTCGCGGGCACGCGTCCGACCCAGGTGTCGGGCGGCTCGTTGACGTGCGCATCGCAGTCGAGGATCGGGTAGTCGATCGATGCGTGGTCGTAGAAGAGGTCGCTCGTGTGCTCCATGCCGCCAACGGTGCCAGTTCCGTGCCCGACCCGCAACTGGGTCGCTCGGGATGCGGGACTGGGCGTCAGCCCTTGAGGCTGATGCGCCGGACGCGGATGCGCCAACGGTCGGGGCAGCGCACCCACTCGTCGTCGACGCGACCGACGGTCACGGTCCGCCCGTCGTTCGTCACGAGCAGGAAGTCGGCGACCGCGCGCGCTTCGTCACCCGTCACGCGGACGTCCGGAACCGAGAAGATATGGGTGCTCGTACCTACCGGATACCCGGCACGAAGGTACTCGACCATCTCCGTGCGGCCCCGGAGCACCTGACCGGCGATGTCGAGCTCACCGTCCTCGAGGTAGAGATCGGCCCACTTGTCGAGGTGCCCGTCATCGAGGAGGTGCGCGTACTCGCCCATCGTCGCGATGATCGTTTCCACGTCACTCATCGAGTGTGTCCCTTCGTGAGTTGCTCACTGCTCGTAGCGGCGAAGCCGAACGTGAGGAGCCGGTCCCGACCGAACAGCAGGGTCTCGGCCACGAGCTGGTCGCGATGAATTTAGGCGGCGAGGAGGCGCACCTTCTGTGCCTGTGGGCCCTTGCGACCGGGACCGACCTCGTAGCCGACCAGCTGACCGACGTCGAGGCGCTGGTTGCCGCCGCCTTCGATCGAACTGCAGTGCACGAACAGGTCAGGGCCGTCGTGGCGCTCGATGAAGCCGAAGCCCTTGCGCGCGTCGAACCACTTGATGGCACCACGAGCGGTGGTCGTATCCGGCTTCGGCTCGGTGAACGATACCGGCGCCGTCACTGGGTCCCGAGAGTTCACCGCGCTGGGAGTGATGGACGTGAGCGCGTCGCGGTCGGGCGCGCTGAGACCGGAAGGCATGCCGAGCGCACGCTGCAACGGCGCGGCTTCGCGCGCCTGCTGGCGGCCGACGAACGACACCACCGTGCCGGCGGCGCCGGCGCGAGCTGTGCGGCCCGAACGGTGCATGTAGTCCTTCGCGTCGTTCGGGAGATCGAAGTGCACGACGCACGCGACGTCGTCGACGTGGATGCCGCGTGCCGCGACGTCGGTCGCGACGAGCGCGTCGACGGTTCCGTCCGCGAACGCGGCGAGCGCTCGCTCGCGCTGGTTCTGCGAGCGGTTGCCGTGGATCGCCTCGGTGCGGACGCCGGCAGCTTCGAGCTGGCGAGCGATCCGGTCGGTGCCGTGCTTCGTCTTGCAGAACACGATCGTGGGGCCGGCGAGCTTGACGACGTCGGCGCAGAGCTGGACGCGCTCGTCGCGCGTCGACGCTCCAGAAGAGGTGCGCGGCGCGCGGTTGCTCGTCGGAGGTATCCGGCGAGCACGTGGCGCACCGGGTCGCGCTGGTAGCGACGGACGAGCGTGTCGACCGCGCCGTCGAGCGTGGCCGAGAACAGCAGCGTCTGGCGCGTGGCCGGCGTGAGGTCGAGCAGGCGCTGGACGACGGGGAGGAACCCCATGTCGGCCATGCGGTCGGCCTCGTCGACGACGACGATCTCGACCGCGTCGAGATCGGACCTCGCCGCGCTCGATGAGGTCGGTGAGGCGGCCGGGGCACGCGACGAGCACGTCGACGCCGCGGCGCAGCGCCTTCAGCTGCGCGCCGAAGCCGGCGCCGCCGTAGACGGCGGCGACCCGCAGCTTGCGTTGCCGGCCGAGCCACTCGAGCTCGCCGCAGACCTGCGCGGCGAGCTCACGGGTGGGGACGAGCACGAGCCCGGTCGGCCGCTTCGGCGCCGCGCGCCCGACGCGCATGACGAGCGGGATCCCGAAGGCGATGGTCTTGCCGGAGCCGGTCGGGGCGCGGCCGCAGAGGTCGCGGCCGGCGACAGCCGTCGGCGATGGTGAGGGTCTGGATGGCGAACGGTGTGTCGATCCCGTGTGCCGACAGGGTGGAGACGAGATCGGCGGGGACGCCGAGATCGGCGAAGGTGGTGGACATTGGATTGCAGACTCCGGTGTTCGATGGACAGGTCTCACGAGGGGTGAACGAAGACCCGAGACGCTGACCCGAACGTGGACGGCATGTGTGTGCGCCGATGGAGCCGGAGTCGCGGAGAAGAGCGTGTACCCGTTGCGAATCCACGCGCGTCAACAAGACGTTGCGTGTGGAAGACAAGAGCATAGCACGCGGTCGCGTCGCGCGCGTACCGCGAGACGATCAGGCCAACATCTCGATGAGATCGGAGCGACTCGGTCCGGGAAGCACCGGCGCCGGCTCGTCGGCGTACGCGTCCAACGTGTCGCGGAGCCCGGGGCGCGCCAGCACTTCGTCGGGAAGCGCGAGGCACATCAGCATCTCGAGCGCGGCGCGGAACACGTCGGCGTCGTACATCGCCGCCTTGCCGACGGCGACGGCGGTCGGGTCCGGAGGAGGCGGTTCGGTCCCATCGCGGAGGGCGTCCATCTCCGCGATGCGTGCCCGGTCGGCGTGGATCTGGTTCCAGAAGTACGGCGCCACGTTGGTCTCGGTGAGCTCGTCGAACGTTCGGGCAAACGCAGCAGGGTCGTCGAGACTCGAGCGCACGGCGTCGCGCAGGCATTGGGCGTGGATCAGGCCGACGCTGATGCCTCGCCCGGCCGAGGGATTCGTGCAGGCCCACGCGTCGCCGACGGCCGCGACGCCGGTCGCGATCGGTTGCCCGTCGACGACGAAGCGCCGGTACTTGTCGAGGATCGCCGCCATCGGGAGCACATCGGTGATGGGTGTGCCCGCGAGCCAGTGCGCCTGCAGCGGGCATGCCTGGACGACCTTCGTGAACAGGTCGTTGTCCCGGACCCTGCGCATCAACCTGTCCGAGGCCGCCGCCCACATCGTCAGCGACCACGTCCCGTTGTCGCCCGGCAGCGTCAGGAGTGAGAACGTGCCCATCGGGACCAGGGGTGGACCGAACATCGCCGGAGCTTCGGGTCCCTCGAAGTAGCGCGTGTAGTACACGAATCCCTGGTCTTCGGACTCGACGTGCGGAGCGCGCGCTCCGAGCGGTCCGAGCCAGTCGACCAGCGGGCTCCGCCGTCCCATCGCGTCGATCACGAGGTCGGCGCGCAGTTCTTCACCGTCGTCGGTCCGCAGGCCGGTCACATGCGGCACTCCGTCGATCGCCGATGATCCGGTCACCAGCGCATCGACGCCGGCGCCTCGGCGGACGGTCACCCTCGGCTCGTCGCTCGCGGCGCTCGCGAACGCCGACTCGACGATCGGCCGCCGGCCGGTGACGAACGGGAACCTGTCGTCGCCCGGTCGCGGGCTCGCGATCCGTGATCGACGGCGGCAGTGTCTCCAATGGCCGCCACCAGGAACAGCCGGCGTCGACGAGCCGGTCGACCATGCCCGGTAGCTCGTCGTCGAGGATCTGCCGGACGCGCGGGAACAGATTGTGAGGCTGGTGGAATTGCGGGACGCCGTTCCGTTCCCAGTTGTCCCAGGCGTCGACGGACGACGTGGGAGGTGGAGCCGGGTCGCGTTCGAGCACGGTGACCTCGTGCCCGTCGCGGCGAGGAACATGGCCGACGCCAACCCGATGATGCTGCCGCCGCACACGACGATCGAAGCCATTCGCCCGGTCTCCTCGTCGCGGAGGAGTGTGCCGCGCGCCGAGCTTGTGTGCAACGGACGCCGTGCTCGACGGCGTTTCGAGCTTCCTGCGGAGCGCGGCAACCAGGAATTCTCCGGGTGACATTCGGCCAAAAGGGTCGTACCCTTTCTTCGGGCGACGGTCACCGACGCGCCATTCGGCGATCGGGTCGAGGCTCGGGAGTTGTCGAATCGAGAGGGGTGGCGGATGAGCGAGGACGCGTTCGACGAGCTCGACGACAAGATGGTGGCGCCGAAGCTCGAGGATGATCCCGGCTTCACGCCGCGGCCGTCGGCGCCTGGAGCGGAGCCGCACCTCGAGGATGATCCCGGCTTCACGCCGCGGCCGTCGGCGCCTGGAGCGGAGCCGCACCTCGAGGATGATCCCGGCTTCACGCCGGGCCGCGTGTCGCCCGAGGGTCCTCCGTCCGGCGACGTGCCGCCGGTGCTGCCGGGCACGGGTCAGGGTCAAGGTGTCGGTGGGATACTGAAGGAGATCCTCGACGACGTGTCGGGGAGCGCGAGCGTCGTGGTGCCGCCGTCCCCGGGCGGGGTGCCGACCTTTCCGGGCGGCGGCAGCCCCGTGGCCCCGTCACCCGGCGATCCGGGCCACGAGACGCCGGCGGGTCCGTCGTCCCCGGGGGATGGTGGCATCGAGCCTGGTCATCCGGCGGGCCCGGGTTCCGGCGGGTTCGACCCACCGTCGGTGCAGTTCCCTTCGTCTCCTGGCGGTGGGCCCACGCCGCCCACGCCGCCGGGCGGCGATCCGGGTCAGGGTGGTGGGCCGGACTTCCCGTCGGGGGATACACCGGTCGGTCCGTTGTTCCCCGGGGGTGTGCCGATGCCGCCCGAGGTACAGGATCCGTCGTTTCCCGGCGGCGGGCCGACTCCGCCGGAGGGCCAGGAGGGTGGCGGCGGGTTCCCCACGGGTGACACACCGGTGGGTCCGTTGTTCCCGGACGGTGTGCCGATGCCACCGGAGGTGCAGGTCCCCTCGTTCCCGGGCGGAGATCCGGGTCAGGGCGCCGAGCCGACGCTCCCGCCGGAGGTGCAGACGCCCGGGGACGACCCGGGTCAAGGCGGGGGGGACCTCTTCCCCGCTCCGGATTCGCCGTCGGGTCCTTCGTTCGGTCTGGGTGGGCCGGAGCCCGTCCCGATGCCCTACCCCGACGTCGACGCTCCGAGTCCGATGAGCGACGACCAAGGCTTCTCGGGAAGCGATGCCTCCGGGTCCGGGGTCTCCGGCGGCTCCGACGACTATTCCGACAGCTGACCCGGGACGCGGCGCGCTCACGCGCGCGGCGCGAGCAGGTCGCGAACGACGTCCGCGCGGTGCGAGATCGCGATCATGTGCCCCTCGCCGTCGAACGTCGTGAGCTCGGCGTTCGGGATCGTCGTCGCGATGTCGGACGCCCACGACGGTGGGACGAGCTCGTCGAGGGTGCCCTGGTAGACGTGCACGGGGACACCGATGTCCTCGAGCCGGAATCCCCACGTGCCGACGAACGCGCGGTATTCGTCGACCATGCCGGCCGAGTCCTTCGCTGCTTCCGCCACGGCGCGGCCGAACCACTCGGCGTTGGCGCGGAGCACCGCGGCGTCCGACGCGGGTGAACGCTTGGCCGAGATGTTCGCGTAACGCTCCGGCGCTCGGCGCGCCAGCATCGCCGACGCGGCGAACGCCACTCGTGCAAGTGGTGCCGCGCGCGTCGAGAGCCGAGCGAGGCGGCGGTCGAGCGAGTTGAGTTGCGCGAAGGTCGCGTCGTTGTCGAGCGGTAGACAGCCGGCGATGATCGCGGCCCGCGTGACGCGGTCACCGAGCAGCGCCGCGATCGCTGCCGCGTACTGGCCGCCGAGCGACCAACCCATCACCGCCAACCGGTCGACCCCGAGCGCGTCGAGCAGCTCGCGGGCGTCGTCGGCCCAGTCGGCGGTGGAGTGGCCGGGCCGCCGATCGGACAGCCCGACACCGGGCCGGTCGGGCGACACGACCGAGACGCCGAGCGTCCGGAAGTCGTCGGCGCACGGCTCCACGTCGAAGCGGCACACCAACCCGCCGTGGCAGTTCAGGATCGGAACGCCGTCGGGATCGCCGTAGACGGCGTACCCCAATCGCCGGCCGTCGCGCAGTTCCACGACGTGATCGACTGCGGCATCGTGCGTGAAGGCGCCCATCGGTGAGCGTACGATCGGGCGATACGTGCTCGATCATGTCTCGATCCACTGCGCCGATGTCGGCGCGAGCTCCGCGTGCTACGACGCCGTGCTCGCGCCGCTCGGGCGGAGTCAGGGCGATGCACTGAGCCGAGGTCATCGGGTACGGCGTAGGGGGACGACCGTCGTTCTGGCTCGGTCCGCTCAGCACCGGCGAGCCGAATCGCGAGATCCACGTCGCCTTCCGGGCGGCCGACCGCGAGCGTCAACGCCTTCTTCGAGCGCGCGGTGACGGCCGGTGCGGTGGTGCTCCACGAACCCCGCGTGCTGGCCGGAGTACCACCCGAACTACTACGGGGCGTTCGTGCGCGACCCCGACGGCAACAACGTCGAGGCCGTCTGCCACACCCCCGGATAGCGGGGCTTCAGCCCAACCGATCGCGGTCGTGCGGCGCGTCCCAGTCGGCGATCGGGCCCGCCGGCACGATGCGCGACGTTCTGATCCCGGCTCCCGTGCGGAACGTGCCGGTCTTGATGTGCCCGAAGTTCGTGGTCTCCCCGAATGCCGGGCGCTGGTACAGATCGCGTGCGTACGCCCAGAGGTTCGGGTAGTCGACGAGGCGCCGCCGCGTGAGCCGGCCGAGTGGGCCGGCAATCACGTCGAAGCGGACGAGGTTCACGTAGAGGAGCAGGTCGGAGTCGGTGATCCGGTCGCCGACGAGGAACCGGTTCGACGCCAACCGTTGTTCGAACCGGTCGAGCGCGTCGAACACGCGCGTGCTCACCGCGTCGTACTCCGGTTGCTTGGTCGCGCTCATGGCGGCGTACGTACCGCCCGCGAGATCGCGCACGATCTCGTCGTCCACCGCGTCGATCGCGGCGCGGTGCTCGTGGGGGAACAAGTCGACCGCGGGATCGGCCCACTCGGCGAAGCAGGTCTCGAGATCGATCGTCATCGTCGGATAGTGGTTGCTCACCAGTCTGCCGGTGACCCGGTCCCACAACGCGGGAACGGAGATGTGACCATCGAACGTGCGATCCGTCGCGAGGTAGGCGTCGCGGAGGAACGCGAAACCGTTGACGGGATCGGGCCCGTAGCCGGGTCCGTCGCGGAACGCCCATCCACGACCGTCGCGCACCGGGTCCACGGCCGACGACGTCACGACGCCGTCGAGGCCCCGCAGCTTCGAGCGCGATGAGCGGACGCTGTGCCCAGGGGCAGTAGAGAGAGAAGTAGAGGTGGTACCGGCCCGCCTCGGCCCGAAACTCGGTAGACCCGTCGTCGGCGATCCGACCGCCGATGGGGTACACCAGCGTGGCGAGGTTGCCCGCGCGGCGGTACGCGCTTCGCGGTGGTGCGTAGTCGCCGTATGTCTCGAAGTCGACCGGGCTCGCAACCGTGCCCGTGGCGGCGCCAGTGGTGGTCGTGGCCATCGCAACGCTCCGCTGCCGAGGGGTGGGGCACGTGCTCGCCAACCCTACCGGCGGTGCTCCGAGCGCGCCGCCGCTCAGCCGAGCGTCTCCTGCCAGCGCTCGAGGTCGTCCACGATCGCCCGCGCCCAGTCGACGGCGGCGTTCATCCCGGCGGCGTGGCGTCGCGCCGCGGTTTCGTCGTCGAGATTCGCGATCCATCCGCCGACGCTCCAGAGCGGTTGCCGCGCGAGCGCGAGCGGCAGGGCGTCGCGCTCCTCGCGAGCCAGCGGCCGATCGAGCCCGTGCTCGTACGCGTCGACCAGGTCCGCGAGGTGGTCGGAGCCGAAGGCGAGGCTCGCGAAGTAGAGGGTGAGCGCGAGGTCGTCGATGCGGGCGCGCTCACCCATGAAGTCGAAGTCGGTGACCAGCACCACGCGTCCCTCGTGGAACAGAACGTTGTTGTCCCAGAAGTCGCCGTGCACGAGCTGTCGCCCGAGCGCGGGGTGGCGTCGTTGCTCGGCTGCCGCGAGCAGACGCGCGAGCTCGTCGGCGCGGTCCGCGAGTTGTACCTCCTCCGGAGTCGGACCCCATGACCGGATCCGTCGAGTGCCGTCGCGGGTCCGATCGACGATGTCGTCCGCCTCGATGTGGTTCGCGAACTGCGGCGTCCGTCCCTCGGCACCCACCGTGACCCCGCGCAGCACGGTGTGGATCTGCCCGAGGAGCGGGAGCCCTGCGGCGAGGCGTTCCGTGGAGTCCATCTCCGCGTCGTGCTCCACGAAGTGCTCGACTTCGACGAGCAGGTCGCCGACGGCTGTCCACCGCCGGCCGTCGCGGGTCGTCAGCAACTGTGAACACGGCACGCCACCGGCGATCAGCGCCTGGCGCACCACCTGGATGTCGTCGAGCCGTCGTGCGGTGACGTGGTGCCGGTACACGCGCGCGACGAAACGCGCGTCGGCCGGTGGTGATCAACAGGTTGAGGTTGGACGAGCCCCCGAGATCGACGGGCGGGCCGGAGACATCGATGCCGTACGCGTCGCGCAGAGCGTCGAAGAGTGGTGCCGACGACCGCGGCCGCGGCCCGCGACGACCTCCCGCCGCATCGTCCACGATGTAGACGATTCAGGCCGGGCGCGTCCACCCGTCGTCGTGGATCGAGTCGGCGACGACGGGTATGACGATGTCGGTGACGTGCAGGAACTCGAACCCGGCAAGCAGGGCGTAGCGCTCGTCGATCTCCGTGTCGCCGACGTGGAGGTAGCGGTCGGCCTCGAACTGCTCCCGCACCACGTGGAGCTGGTGCTTGCCGCCCACGAAGTGCGGCTCGATCCCGTAGCGCGCCCAAAGTGGGTGTTGACTCGAACGGGGCCAGTCCGACGCGACGCCGACCACGTAGCCGCGCGCCACCAGATCACGGACGACGGCCGCCGGGACCGGACCGGGCGGTTCGCCGAACTCCATCGTGCCATCGATGTCGAAGCTCACGACGATGCGCAAGGAGACGGACGTCAACTGCTGCGAATCCTCGGCTGCCACTGACGACGACGGTAGCGTGCCGGTACTTCTCCGCCGCGATCCAGCTCGTGCGCTAGCGCGACCCGGCGCCTTCGAGCACGCGCGATGTCGTGGCCTCCGATGGGTCGCTCGGCGCGTCCTCGTCAGTGCCCTCGAGATCGAGCCGGGGGAGGATGCGGTCGAGCCACCGCGGCAGGTACCAGTTCGCCGTCCCCATCATTTCCATCGTCGCGGGCACCAGGATCATGCGCACGACGGTCGCGTCCACGAGCACCGCCGCGGCCATACCCACCCCGAGCATCTTGACCGCCGGGTTGGGGTTGAGCGTGAAGATCAGGAACACCGAGATCATCACGAACGCGGCAGACGTGATCACGCGTCCGGAACGCGCGAGGCCGGTCGCCACGGCCTCACGGTTGTCACCGGTGCGCCGGTACTCGTCGCGGATCCTCGTGAGCAGCAGGATCTCGTAGTCCATCGACAGCCCGAACAGGATGGCGAACATCAAGAGCGGCACGAACGCGACCACCTGGAGCTTGGCGCCGAGGCCGAGCACGTCGATGAGCCAACCCCACTGGAACGCGGCGACGACGATCCCGTACGCCGCGCCGATCGACAACAGGTTCATGACGACGGCCTTCAGCGGGAGCGCGAGCGATCGGAACACCACGAGCAACAGGAGGAACGCAGCGAGGCACACCGCCGCGATCGCGTACGGGAGCCGCTCCTTGATCGCGGTGGTGAGGTCGATCAAGGAAGCGGTTTCGCCCCCTACGAACGCGCGGTGTTCGAACGGCGTTCTCGCAAGAGCCTCGCGGCAGTGTCTGATTGCGCAGGCGGTCGACCAGCTCGGCCGTCTCGGGAGCGTCGGGTCCGGTCGTGGGCTCGACCAACGCGACCGCGGCACCGAGTTGGGAGTCGGGGATCGGCACCGACGTACCTGCCACTCCTTCGGTGTCGCGGAGCGCCTTGAAGAGCCGGTCGCCGTCGAGTACCAGCCGTTGGAAGTCGTCGGACGCGCCGCCCGGGATGTCGATGACGACCATCAGCGGTCCGTTCGCGCCGGGGCCGAGATTCCGGGCGATGAGATCGAACGAGCGCTGCGCCTCCGAGCCCTTCGGTGCCGCCGCGTCCGAGGGAAAACCGAACTGGATCGACAGCAACGGGTACACGAGCACCACGAGCAGCGCAATCGAGCCGACGAGATAGCGAACCGGGCGGGAGCACACGTGGCGCGCGAGGCGCGCGAAGAAGCTGTGGCCACCTTCGAGGTCGCGAGGTCCGATGCGGTCGCCGGCCAGGGCCCAGAGCGCGGGCAACAACGTCATCGACGCGGTGAGCATGATCAGCACCGCGAGCGACGCGCACAGCCCGAGCATGGTCACGTACGGGATCCCGGCGAGCGCGAGTCCGGCGGTCGCGACACACACGATGACGCCGGAGAAGAACACCGCCGACCCGGTGGACGACAGCGCACGCTTCGCGGCCTCGACGCCATCTGTGGTGTGCACGAGCTCCTGTCGGTAGCGCGCGGTGAGGAAGAGCCCGTAGTCGATGCCCACACCGAGCCCGACCATGGCGGCGACATCGGGCGCGACCGAGCCGATGTCGAACGGGATGGCCAGCAGGTGCAGCGCGAGGAGCCCTGCCGCCAGACCGCCGAGTGCGCTCACGAGCGGGATCAGCGCCGACACGAACGATCGGAACAACAGGATCAGCAGCAACCCCGCGACGACGAGGCCGAGCTCGTCGGCGTACTTCGAGATGCCCGACTCGGCTTCGAGGTAGTCGATCACCGGGCCGCCGAAGACGACCTCGAGCCCCGCCCGTCGAGCGGGCGCGACGGCTCCCTGGAGGTCGCGCATGGTGCTGCTGTCGAGGTCGGTGAAGCTCACCTCGTAGCTCACGCGTCCGAGGCCGAGATGATCGGAGCGCGAGATCGTGGCCGGCAACAGCTTGGCCGCCGCGCTCGCGTACCTGGCCGGAAGGCTTGCCGCGTCGATGGGCGGCTGCGCTTGGTCGACTTCGGGAAGATGCTGAATGCGTTGGATCGACGAGGAGATCGCACGTTGCTGCTCCGAGCCGGTGATCTCGGTGTCCTTGGCGTAGAAGACGACGAACGCCGTGGGCTGCGTCTCCGACGGGAAGTCCTTCGACAGCACATCCAACGCGCGCTGCGAATCCGTCCCCGGCACGGTGAAGGCATCGCGGAACCGAGGCTCGGTCGTACGCACCGCGATCGCCATCGCCACCAGCACGACCACCCACGCCACGACGACGCGACGGCGTCGCGCGAAGACGTGTCCTCCCAGCCGCGCGAGCGGACCGTGTTGCATCGTTCCGGGCCCCCGATACGTTGCGTTGCCCGGATTGTCGGCAGCCGAGGTACCTGACCTGAGGCTCGGGAAGACCCGAGCCCGAGTTGCTGCAGGTCGTCGCTCAGCGGCCCGAGTGGACCGCGCGGACCACGCCGGCCCACCGGTCGGCGGTGCCCGGCGACGACGTCCAGGCGCCGTGGCCCAGGTACGAGAGGATGCGGTCGGCGACGCCGTCGTAGCGGTCGAGCAACGCGGCGGGAAGCTCGTCCCAGGTGGCGGTCACCGTGTAGGGCTCGAGCATGTCGTCGGTGAAGACCGCCGCCATCCCCTTCATGTCGCCGGCCGACATGAGCCGACGGAGTTCGCCGCCGGCCTCGCCGTATCCGTGGTGCGCGAGCACGGGTTCGTAGGTGGGCGTGCTCGCGTAGAACGCGATCTGTCGGCGAGCCGCGTCGCGCCGCGCAGCCCGTTCCTCTTCGGTGTCGCCGACCACGATGAACACCGGGGCGATGAACGCGATGTCGTCGATCGAGCGGCCCGCCTTCTGCGCGCCGGCCTCGACCGCGGGGCGCACGACCTCGGTGAGGTACTCGCGCGAGTGGAACGGGTGCACGTGGAATCCGTCGCACACCTCCCCGGCCAGCTTCGCGAGGCCGGTGTTCACGCCCGCGATCTGGATGGGAACGTCGGGAAACTCGATCGGTCCGCCCGAGAAGAAGTCGGTGAGCAACGAGAACGAAGAGAAGTCACCCGAGAACGACAGCTTCTCCTCTCCCTGGAACGCGCGGAAGATCGCACGCAGCGCGAGCACGTACTCGCGCATGCGGGCCACCGGACGTGAGAACTCCGTGGAGAAGCGGCGCACGATGTGGGCCTTCACCTGCGTGCCGAGCCCGAGTTGGAACTTCCCGTTCGACTGGTCCGCGAGATCCCACGCGATCTGGGCCGTGACCATCGGGCTGCGCGGGAACGCGACCGCGACCGACGTACCCACACCGATACCTCGGCTCGTGCCGCCCGTCGTCGTGGCGACGGTGGCCACCGCGCACGGGAGGAACGGGTTGTGGCCCGACTCCGTGAACCAGAGCGCCGAGAACCCGAGACGCTCCGCCTCGCGTGCGAGCGCACCGACGTCGGCGAGTCGTCGACCGAAGCCGTAGGTGTCGAATTCCACAGGAGCGATCGTAACGGCGGCATTCGTCGTGACGACTCGGCACCCGAACGCTCTCGGCTCCGCGAACGTGACGCGGGGTGCCCACGTGCGGTCGCGGAGAACTATTTCCGGTGCGAGGTTTCTCGTCGGATCGCGAGGCCCCGAGTGCCCGCGCGGTGCACGACGATTCGTGGTGCTCCGATCGAGCGAGCGGGTACAAAGGCGCAGGTGGCAGGGGCTGTAGCCGAGCGTGTCGGGCCGCGACCCGGCCGCGACTCGCGGCCGGCTCACGCAGCGTGGTCGTGCAAATTCGCCATCAGGTGGCTTCCGCGGGCGTCGATAAACTGGACAAGCGGTGCTGAGGTCCTTAATATGACCGGCTGTGACCAAGGGAAAGGCTCAGTGCCGCCGGGCGGTCACGTCCCATCCCATAGACCACCCCAAGGGGGTATCGTGAGAAAAGTCGCCCTCGGCGCACTGCTCGCATTGGTGTTCGCCGCCTTCCCGATTGGAGCGCAGCAAGCGGGCACGCAAGCCCCGGCTGTGGTCCATGCGATCTATACCAGCCAAGCCAACCTCGTCGGTGAGCTCTGTACCAACGGTGCGCTGGGGGTTCCCGCCTGCCAGCACATCAGTCCGGACCAGGCCATCGACCTCCAGTTCGATCCCGGCTCCTTCACGGTGCGGGTCTGCGAAGCGGGCACGACCGCGTTGGACACCTTCGCCCTCTGCAACAGCGGTGAGCCTGGTGGCCTCGCGGGCGACAACTTCGACGTCTCGAACATCACGGGCGGCAACAACTACACGCTGGCGCTCACGAACATCACCGGCCCGCTTCCCGACCCGCCGGGCGTCATCAAGGACTGGGAGATCTTCGAGAACAACCTCACGCCAACCGCGAACGAGGCCACTCGCTTCACGCTGAACAACGCCATCTTCAACCCGGCAGGCCCGAGCCCCGACGCTGACGTCTGCATCGACGGCAACAAGATCCTCGTCGACGTGGTCGCTGGCGAAACGAAGTCGATCGAGATCCCGTCCGAGCAGGGTGCGCTCCTGGCGGTCGCGGTGCCCGGTGGGCCCTGCCCCTCCGGCAGCCCGATCAACCTCGTGGCCGGCACGAACTTCGTGCTGACCCTGACCGACAGCGCCACGTGCACGGAGCGTGCGTCCAGGTGCTCTTCGTCGGCCAGGTGCAAACCGAAGCCCACGAGGTGGACGTGACGCAGTTCTGCGCCCAGATCATCGGCCTCGGGTCGTTCCAGGCGCAGCTCAAGTTGCTCCTCGCCCCGGTTGACCCGACGAGCACGGCGACGATCTTCGCCACCCAGCCGTCTCCTGCGAGCCTGCAGGCGTTCGTCGAGAAGACCCAGCAGACGATCGACGAAGGCGACGAGTCCGTGCCCAACACGATCAAGCCCCAGTGGGTGATCGCGACGGCCGGCATCCGGGTGCTGCTCCAGACGTTCCGGCTCGTGGGCTACGACCTGTCGGCGCTGCCGCAGCGCGTCGTCCAGGAGATCGTCGAGAGCTCCCAGGGTCAGGTCATTCCCGGCATCCCGCCGAACGAGGACGTGCAGGGTGCAGGTGACGCGCTGAGGTTCTTCTTCACGACCTTCTGTGTCGCCGCAACCCCGACCCCCGCCCCGACCCCGGCCCCGACGCCGACCCAGACGGTGGTCGCCCAGCCGAAGTTCACGGGCTGACCATCAGCTCCACGAACGAAAGAGAGAGCCCCCGCTCCGGCGGGGGCTCTCTCGCGTGTACGCCTGGCAGTTTCGTTGGCGAGGAGGTGTGAGTCCTTCCCGAGCTTTGGTCGTTGAAGTTCGGTAGTCGATGTCCAGGGTGTCTCGGGTGACCGGGAATCTGAAGGGGACGGAGGCGAAGTCGCAGGCTTGAACGAGTAGTGAACCGCGGAAGGCCTTGTGTGGTGGCGACGTGCCACGCGATCACGGAAGCCGATGACCTGACCATGTTTTGGAACGACCGTGGTGGTCGGGGCTGCGCAGGGTGGTGCGGCGGGCATGCGACGAAATCGTGGATGGGATGATCCAGGGAGGCCTCGTAGGGTCCGAGTAATGCCGAAGCGTGCGTCTGGTCGGGCATGACTGGCGTGTCGTGATGGGGCCCTCGGTAGGGGAGCTATAACCCGTTGGGGAAAGGCGAACCGATGCGCTGCGAGGAGTCAGACGGGTTCGTAGTAGTGGTGAAGGCGCGGTAATGCGCGTTGACCATCGGCTTGTTCGGTGGCGGCCCATTCACTCGAAAGGGTGGTGGTGTCCGGCGAAGGGACCCGACCGAGTGGAGTGCCGTGAAGCGAACACGGGGTTCGACAGCGGAGGACGTTGCAGTGCGGGACCGCCGAGCGGGTTGATCGTGCTGGTGGGCGTGTTGTCGGGTTGGTGTGAGGGGAACGGCCGAGAGCAACGCAGAGGAGGCTGACCGTTTGGGTCGGCTGTTGGAAGCGATTGCTGATCCCGGGAACCTTGTAGCTGCGTGGGTCAAGGTCCGCGCGAACGCGGGGGCAGCCGGGATCGATGGCGAGACGATCACTGTGTTCGCCAATGATGTTGAGCATCAGCTTGACGTGTTGCGGCGGCGGTTGTTGTCGGCGGAGCGGTATGTGCCGCCGGCGGTGCGGCGGGTGGAGATCCCCAAGCCTGACGGGCGTGTACGTCCGTTAGGTGTCCCGACGGTGGCTGACCGGGTCGTGCAACAAGCGACCGTGCAAGTCATCGGCCCGTTGTTCGAGCAGCGGTTCTTGGCGTGCTCGTTCGGGTATCGGCCGGGCAAGTCTGCCCTTCAGGCCGTGTATTGGGTGCGGGAAGCGATCCGACGTGGTGATGGTTGGGTGGCGGAGTTCGACATCACCGAGTTCTTCGAGAGCCTCAGTCACACGCGCTTGCTGCGCGAGGTGGCCAAGGTCATCGACGACCCGGAAGTGATCGGACTGATCCGCCGCTGGCTGCGCGCTGGAGTGCTCGAGGACGGTGTCGTCACGACGCGTTCGAGGGGCACTCCCCAGGGTGGGGTGATCTCCCCGCTCTTGGCCAACATCTATCTGCATCGACTCGACGTAGAAGTGCGATCCGCCGGTTTCCGGCTGATCCGCTACGCCGACGACTTCGTGATCCTGGCTGACCGGCGCTGGAAAGCCGAAGCCGCTGACCGACTGGTCCGTTCCATCTTGGCTGAGATCGGTCTTGTGGTGGCCGAAGCGAAATCTGGTGTCGTGCGTGTACACGACGGGTTCGAGTTCTTGGGCTTCACCTTCCAGGGGAGGTTCCTTCGGCCCCGACCCGCGGCACTCGACCAGTTCAAGAAGCGGGTCCGTGCCCGGACCCGACGCAACGCACCCGTCTCCCTGGGACGAATGATCGAACAACTCAACCCGTTGCTGCGCGGCTGGGGCAACTACTACGCCGACGGTGACGTGATGAACTTGTTCGACGACCTCGACAAGTGGATACGGATGCGGCTGCGGTCCAAAGCGTTCGGCCACAAGGTCCAGCACGGCGAAACCGCGAACCGGCTCCCCAACAGAGCCCTCGCGCATCTCGGGCTGGTCAACTTGGAAGCGATCCGTCGTCGTCGACTCTCCCTCACATGAGGCACACTCGGGTCAGCCGGATGCGGGAAAACCGCACGTCCGGTTGGGATGGGCGGTCCCTGACTGCGAAGTCAGGTCCGACCCGATTCGGGCCCGTCGCTCTCGAGAGGAGCAGTGATGAGCGAGTTCGACGGCCGGGTCGCGCTGGTCACGGGCGCCGCGGGCAGGGGACTCGGCCAGGCCACCGCCCGCCGTCTTGCGCGCGGCGGGGCGACGGTCGTGGTCACCGACATCCACGAACGGCGTACGGGCGAGGTCGCCGAGGCGATCGCGGCCGACCATCCCGACGTGCAGGTGGCGGCGTTCGCGATGGACGCCGGCGATCGCGACCAGATCGACGCGGTGGTCGGCGAGGTGGCCCGCACCCTTGGTCCGGTGCAGATCCTCGTGAACAACGCGGCGGTCAACGTCGTCGGCAGCATCTTCGATTACGACCCCGAGAACTGGGACTGGTGCATGCGGGTGAACCTGTCCGGCCCGTGGTACCTGTGCCGGGCAATCATGCCGTTGATCCGCGACGCCGGCGGCGGCGCGATCGTCAACGTGTCGAGCTTCGCGGCGGATGTGGGAGGCGGCGGCATCGAGGCGCCGTACGCGATCTCGAAGGGCGGCCTCAACGTGCTGACACGTTCGTGCGCCCATGAGGGTGGCCCGTACGGCATTCGTGTCAATACCGTCTCGTGCGGTGTGATCCGGGGAACGAAGTTCGTCGACGACCATCCCGAGATCATCGCGAACGCCGCGAGCCACACCCCGCTCGGCAGCTATCCCGACGCGGAGGAGATCGCCGAGGCGATCGCGTTCTTCGCGTCGGATCGCGCCCGGCACATCACCGGCGAGATCCTGGGCATCGCCGCCGGCGCGTACATGCGCACCTGACTATTCGCTCGTTCGCTGCTCGGCGGGATACCCGCCTCGCGGCCGCTCACTCGCTGGCGAGCTCCTCCGCTTCGCTCCGTCGCCGCGTCGCGCGGACCTACAGGTCGTCTGCTCGGCGGGATACCCGCCTCGCGGCCGCTCACTCGCTGGCGAGCTCCTCCGCTTCGCTCCGTCGCCGCGTGCGCGGACCTACAGGTCGTCTGCTCGGCGGGATACCCGCCTCGCGGCCGCTCACTCGCTGGCGAGCTCCTCCGCTCGCTCCGTCGCCGCGTGCGGGGACCTACAGGTCGTCTGCTCGGCGGGATACCCGCCTCGCGGCCGCTCACTCGCGGGCGAGACCTACTGGTCGTCTTCCTCGACCATCTCGAGGACGTCCTCGCGCTCGACTTCCGTCCAATGGACCTCGACCACGTGTTGCTGCACCTCGGCGACGAGCGCGTCGACGTCGTCGTTGCGGACGGTGACCCCGCAGTCGCAGGTGACGAACTTCGCCATCGTTCCTCCCGCTCACCGCGCCAACCGCGAGGGTAACGTGCCGCGAGCGGCGCAACGAGGGGAGAGGAACGGTGACGACCACGCTGGCCGGGAAGGTCGCGCTGGTCACGGGAGCGAGCCGGGGGATCGGCAAGCAGACGTGTCTGACCCTGGCGGGGCTCGGCGCGGCGGTCGTGCTCGCCTCGCGCACGGAGGAACCCCGGGACCGAACGCCGGGCACCTTGCACGACACCGCGGACAGCGATCCGGGACGCGGGAGGCGACGCGCTGGTCGTCAGGACCGATCTTTCCCGGCAATCCGATCTGGAGCGCTTGATCTCCGTCGTCCTCGAGCAACACCACCACGTCGACATCCTCGTGAACAACGCTGCCTACACCGTCGGCAAGGCCTTGTGGGCGCACGTGCCGCAGATCACACGCGAGCAGTGGGAGAAGGGCTTCGCGGTGAACGTCACCGCCCCGCTCGTGCTCATCGAGGGATTCTGGGAGTCGATGAAAGCTCGCGGTGGCGGTGTGATCGTGAACGTCACGTCCGGCGCGGCGCACCTCCAACCGTTGAACTCGAGTGTTCGCCTGCCCGGCAGCGAGTTGCCCGACCAGGGCCCCCTGTACGGAGCGTCGAAGGCTGCGCTCGATCGGATGGCCAACGTGATTGCCGGTGAGGGAGCACCGAACAACATCGCGGTGATCAACCTCGAACCCGGCTTCGTCCTCACCGAGACGATGGAGCAGACGTTCAACGAGACAGGGGTCGACGGCGCCGAGGTGGGCGCCATTCCCGGCGACGGTTCCGGCACGCGCGATCGCGTACCTGTGTGCCTGCGACCACCCGATGCACTACAGCGGCCAGATCGTGAGCGCGCCCACGCTCGTCGAGGCGCTCGGGCTCTAACCTCTCGGAGCGAGCAGATCGTCTGGAGGTGATGATGGCGGAGACGACGGCGGTTGAACGGCGACGCGTCCTGGTGTCGGCCGACTCGCACGGTGGCGCGCCGCTCGGTGAGATGGAGGTGGTCGCCGCGCGCGGCGCCGACCGTGACGTGCAGGGCACGTCGGCGCGGATCGGCGTGCGTGTCCTGGAGAACGCGTTCAAGAAGAACCCCGAGATCCATCCCGAAGACCGCATTCGCGAGGCCGACCTCGACGGGGTGGCCGCCGAGGTCGTCTACGGCTTCACCGGCATCCCCGACGGCGACTTCGCCGAGGGCGTCCGGCAGGTACAGGCTGCGAACGACTGGTCGGCCGAGGTCTACGGCGACCACCTCGGTCGGTTCGCGCCGTCGGTGTGCCTGCCGATCCCGATCGAGCGGTACGGCGCGAGGGGCGGCGAGAAGCCCACCGAAGCGCACATCGCGGCCGCCGCCGCGGAGATCCGTCGCACGAAGGCGATGGGGCTCCGGCCCGCGCTGCTGCCCGACCATTGCGACGCGCTCCCGATCAACCGCCCCGACTGGAACCCGGTCTGGGAGGCGGCGTGCGAGGTGGGCATGCCGCTCGCCTTCCACGTGGGCGTGGGCCGCAACCCGGTCCAGCACACCGGCCCCGGCGGCGCCATCACCAACTACGCGATGGTCCAGGGCACCATCATGGAGACCGCGTCGCACCTCGCCGCGGGCGGTGTCTTCGAGCAGTTCCCCGAGTTGAAGGTGGTGCTCGTCGAGTGCGGCGCCGGGTGGCTGGCGTGGCTCATGCACGTGAGCGACGACGGATACGTGAAGCATGCGCATTGGACGAAGCCCAAGCTCCCGATGCCTCCGAGCGAGTACCTGCGGCGCCAGCTCCAGGTGACGTTCCAGGAGGATCCGATCGGGATCGCGAACCGGCACTTCACCGGGTTGCGGTGCCTGATGTGGGGTTCCGACTACCCGCACCACGAAGGCACGTGGCCCGACTCGCAGGCGGCGGTGGCGAAGCAGTTCGCCGGCGTCCCCGAGGACGAGATCGACCAGATCGTCCGCCGCAACGCGGTCGACACGTTCGGCTTCGACATCTGATGGACCGAATCAATCACGTCAAGATCCTCTCGCCCGACCCGGACGCGGTGAACCGGTTCCTCACCGAGGTGCTCGACGTCCCCGCGGGCTGGTCGATCGGTCCGATCGTCGGCGCACCGCCCGATGCGTGCCCGTCACCGGCGCGCGACGCACGCGGGGAGCTCACGATGGAGAGCGTGCTCACGTTCAGGGGCAGCGAGCTCGGGGGATTCATCGCGGGCTCCACCGAGAGCCGCCAGATCCAGATCCTCAAGAGCCCCCGGGCCGCGATCTGGGCCGTCGCGGTCGGGACCCGCAACGTCGAGCAGGCTCACGCGCGCGCGCGTGCACGCGGGATCCCGTGCACCGAGATCGACGTCACCCGATGGGGCGAGGGCGGGGCCCGGTTCTTCTTCGCCGAGGTCGGCGGCGTGCTGTTCGAAGTCCTGCGCATCGAGAACGCCGAACCGGTCCATGGAGCTTGACGGGCGCTGTGTGGTGGTAACCGGTGCCGGGCACGGCATCGGTCGAGCACTCGCCGAGCGGTTCGCGCGAAGGGGCGCGCGTCGTCGTCGCCGATGTCCACACCAGCCGCGCCCGAGAAGATCGCGGCGCGCATCGACGGCCACGCGGTCACCTGTGACGTGTCCGACAAGTCCGCCGTGGCCGACCTCGTGGCGCGCGCCGTCGAAACCTACGGGCCGGTGCACGTGTTCTGTTCCAACGCGGGCATCGGCGACCAGGGCCCCGGCCTCGAGTCGACCGAGTCGCAGGTAGAACGGATCGTCGGGGTCAACCTCCTCGCGCACGTCTGGGCCGCGCAAGCAGTCGTGCCGCCGATGGTCGACGAGGGAGAGGGCTACCTCGTGCAGACGATCTCGTCGGCTGCATTGATCACCGGACCTTCCGGTATGGGCTACACGCTCACGAAGCACGGCGCGCTCGGCTTCGCAGAATGGATCGCGCTGAACTACGCGCATCTCGGGATCCACGTGACCTGTCTCTGTCCGAACGCGGTGAACACCGGAATGCTCGGTCGCGACGAAGACGCGGAAGCGGCGGGCACTGCGCCGGAGAGCGACGACGCGATCCGCGCGTCACTCGGCGACGTCATCGAGCCCGAGCTCTGCGCCGACATGACGCTCGACGCGCTCCGGGAGGGGCGCTTCCTCGTGCTGCCGCATCCGCGTGGTCGGCGAGTCGTTTCTCCGTAAGGCGGGGGATTACGACCGCTGGCTCGAGGGCACCAATCGCCGCCTCCGTCGCATGCACGGCGAAGACATCTGAGCCGCGATCGGCGGTGGGGTCAGCGGGGTTCGCGGGGGAGACCGAGCACCCGCTCGCCGACGATGTTGTGCTGGATCTCGTCGGCCCCTCCGTAGATCGTCTCGGCTCGAGAGTTGAGGAAGCTGTTCTGGTACCAGGTGAGCTCGCCGCCGTCCTCCGTGACGAGGGCCTCGGGGCCGTACACGTCGAGCATCAGCTCGCCGAACGACCGGTGCCAGCGCGACCAGTAGATCTTCAGGACCGAACCGACTGCACCGGAATCGCGGCCCTGCAGCTCCGCCGCGATGACGCGCTGGTTCATGTACTGGAGCACCTGCAGCCCCGACCATGCCTTCGCCAGCCGCTCGCGCACGACGGCCGACTCTCCCACTCGACGGCGCGTGGCCTCGTCGAGCAGCTTGGTCATCTCCGCTTCGAACGTCGCCTGATAGGGCAGCATCGCGCCGCCGCGCTCGGTGCCGAGTGTGTCCATCGCGACGGTCCAGCCCCCGTTCACCTCGCCGACGACGAGATCCGCCGTCGTCCGTGCGTCGTCGAAGAACACCTCGCAGAACTCGAGCCCGCCCGCGATGTTGCGGATCGGGCGGACGTCGACGCCCGGCTGCTCCGCGTCGACGAGCAACATCGTGATACCACGGTGGCGGCTCTCCGGTTCGCCGGTGCGGCACAACACGTACATCCAGTGCGCGTTGTTCCCGAGCGTCATCCAGATCTTCTGGCCGTTGACGACCCATCCGTCCCCGTCGTGCTCGGCGCGCGTGGCGAGGGAGGCGAGGTCGGATCCCGCGTTCGGTTCGCTGAAGCCCTGGCCCCAGAACTCGTCCGCCCGCACGATCGCAGGGAGGAAGCGCTCCTTCTGCCGCTCGGTGCCGTGCCTCAGCAGCGTCGGGCCCGAGCAGGTCACGCCCGTTGACGCCCACCCAGTACGGCGCACGGGCGCGCGTGCTCGATCTGGAACACGATCTCCTGGGTGCGGGTGCCGCCACGTCCGCCGTATCGCTCCGGCCAGGTGACGCTGAGCCACTTTCCCAGCGGCGAGCTCGCGCTCCCACGCGTGCCGCAGTCCCAGTGGGCGTCGTCGGTCGGACTCCCCGCGCCGAGATGGTCGCGGAACTCGCCGACCAGATGTTCGTGCAGCCACGAGCGAAGCTCGTCGCGGAACGTCTCGTCCTCGGGGCTCAGCTCGATGTCCACGTTTCTTACGTCGTCGAGTCGACGGCGCAACGGTCGCGCAGCACCGTTCTTCAGCACCTTGCCGCTCGCGTTCAGCGGGAGTGCGTCGACGATCTCGACGCGACGCGGCACCTTAGTAATTGGCGACGTGCTCGCGTGCGAACGCGATCACGTCGTCGGCGGTGATCGAGGCTCGTCCGGCTCGCGGCACCACGAAGGCGGCGCCCACCTCGCCCATCCGCTCGTCGGGAATGCCGATCACCGCGACCTCGGCGATGCGATCGTCACGCAACAGGTGACCTTCCACCTCGGCCGGTGACACGTTGAACCCCCCGACGATGTAGATGTCTTTCTTGCGGTCGACAATGCGGAAGTAGCCGTCGCCGTTCGCGACCGCGATGTCGCCGGTGTGCAACCAGCCGTCGGGCTCGATGACCTCTGCGGTGGCTTCCGGCTCGTCGTAGTAGCCGCTCATGACGTTGTAGCCCCGGATCAGCAGCTCGCCGGGTGTCGCCCGCCTCGACGTCGTTGCCGTCGTCGTCGACGATCCGGATCTCCACCCCGTCGACGACGGTGCCGCAGTTCCAGGTGGCGATCAGATCCGAGCGGATCGTCCGGCTTCGGTGATCGAGCACATCGCGGTCGACTCGGTGAGCCCGTACCCGGTGGAGAGGTGCTCGAGCGGGAGCTCGGCGAGCATGCGCCGGATCAGCGTCTCGGGGATCGCTGGCCGCACCGACGAACGCCAGGCGCAGCGACGAGAGGTCGGTGGTGGCCGTGTCGGGATGGTCGAGGATCGACGACCAGAGCGTGGGGGGTCCGGTCAGCACGGTCACGCGCTCGCGCTGGATCGTACGCAGTGCCTCTCCCGGCTCGAAGGTCGCCACCGGGAGCGCGGTCGCGCCAGCTCATCAGGCAGAGCATCCAGCCCGCCTTGTAACCGAAGCAGTGGAAGAAGGGCGGGACGATCAGGTCCCGGTCGTCGTCGCGGAGGCCGAACCGCGGCACCCCACGACTCGAACGCCGCGCAGGCTCTGCGCGTGGGTGAGCAGGACTCCCTTGGGACGGCCGGTCGTGCCGGACGTGAACATGATGTCGGCGACGTCGTCGCCCTCGACGGCTTCGATTCGCGCGATCGCGTCGTCGTCGGAAACTGCGTCCGCGCCGTCGAGGAAGTCGGCGAAGCTCTCGGCGGTCGGCTTCGGCTTCCCCGCGAGCAGCACCGTGCGCGTCGAGACGCCGCGAACTCCGGATCGGCCGCGCCGAGCAGGTCGACGTAGTCGATGCCGAGAAAATCGCCGACCGTGAACAGGGCGCGGGCGGCGCTCTTCCGCAGCACGAACGCGGCTTCGTCTCCTTTGAAGCGGGTGTTGATCGGAACCAGCCACGCACCCGCGCCGAGTATGCCGAGCGCGGCCACGATGAACTCCACGCTGTTGGGCGCCCAGATCGCCACGCGGTCGCCGGGTTGGATCCCCGCGGCCATCACGGCACGCGTGGCCCGCACCGCTTGCGCGGCGAGCTCGGGATACGTCAGTCGCTCCTCCCCGTCGACGACCGCCTCGCGGGCGGCGAATCGCGGCCCGTTCTCGAGGAGGATCCCCGGGATCGATCGGTAACGCTCGTCGGCCCTCGATCTCATGTCATTGCTCTCCAAGCGTCGCCACGATCGGCGCAATCGAGTCGAGGTTCTTGGGGTGGAAGCCCGCGTCGAGCCCGATGTGACGGAAGCCGTACTCGCGCCGGCACATCTCCAGCTTGTCGCAGATCGCGTCGACGGTGCCGACGAGCACGGCCGGTGACGCTCCGAGCTCGTCGCCGGTGATGTCGAACTGCGCGGCGATGCGGTCGAGGAAGGCGGCGGCACTCGCGGCATCGGGTGCGACGCGCACGAGCCAGCAGTTCATCGACAAGACGACGTCGTCGCGCGATTTGCCTGCCCGCGCCGCGCCCTCGTACGCCCACCCGATCTTCTCGTGCATGCGCTCCGGGGACAGGTCGACCACCGCATGGCGCCCGAGCGCGCCCGCGCGGAGGCCGGCGTTGACGCCGACGATCGCGGCTTCCTTGCCCGCGAGTCGCAGCACGCGCGGGCTGCCACCGCCGACGAAGACCGGAGGATGCGGATGTTGCACGGGCTTGGGCAAGCCGTCGAGCGCGTCGAATCGTGTAGTGATCGCCGCTGGAACGTGAACGGCTCCGGCCGAACAGTCCCTTCACCACCGTGATCGCCTCGGCGAGCCGGCCGACGCGCACACCCGGCTCGTCCATCTCGAGGCCTGCCGCCTCGTAGTCGGACGTCATCCACCCGGCGCCCATGCCGAGCGTGAGCCGCCCTTCCGACACCACGTCGAGCACGGCGGCCATGCGGTGGACGAGCACGGGATGGCGGTAATCGACGCCGAGCACTGCGGGCCGGAGGCGGAGCCGGCTGGTCGCCATCGCGGCCGCGGCGAGGCCCACCATCGGCTCGGTGTCGTAGCCGGCGGTGAAGTGGTCGGCGAGCACCACCTCGTCGAAGCCGAGGTCTTCGAGCCGCCGGAGGTCGGACCCCCATGCGTCGATCGGCAGCCGCAACGGTGGCGCCGTGATCGCGAAGCTGAAGCTCATGATCCGCGCAGCAGCGCGGCCACCTCGGCGGCGGCATCGATGGCTTCCTCGGGTGTTGCGGCGACCGGCGCCAGGTTGACATGGCGCGCACCGCCGTCGATGTACGGACGGACATAGTCGGCGATCTCGGTGGGGCTGCCGTAGGGCGCGTACCGCTCGAAGCGCTCGAACGGCGTCTGGTAGAGCGACTCCATCGCGCCGGCGAGGAGATCCGGAGACGGGCCGACGCCGCACCAGCAATGCATGCCGTGGTGCCATTCGACGCCGGTGCGTCCCTCGACGGTCGCCAGCCTCTCCACTTCGGCAACGGACGCGCGATAGCGGTCGGCAGAGACGAACAGGCCGAGCCAGCCGTCGCCCAGACGCGCCGTGCGCCGGAACGCAGCCTCGGAGCGACCACCGATCACGATCGGCACCGGCACCGGTGGCGTGGGCAGGATCTTCGCCTGCTCGATCTCGAAGAAGCGGCCCGAGAAGTCGAGGGTCTCACCCGCGAGGAGCGCGCGCACGATCGTGAGGCACTCGTCGAGGCGGCGTCCCCGAGTCGTGGGGTCGACGCCGCAGAGCTCGAGCTCGTGGCGGTCTTCGCCGCCCAGCCCCACGCCGAAGACGAAACGTCCCGGTGCGAGCTGCGCGACCGTGGCGACCTGTCGCGCGACCGGGACCGGGTGGCGCAGCCCGAGCAGGTACACCGCGGTCTCGACGGTGAGGGTCGACGTGAGCGAAGCGAGCGCGGCCGCTTGGAGCAGCCCGTCGAAGCCTTGCCCTCCGTGGAAGCTCACGTGGTCGCCCATGCAGACGTGGTCGAGCCCTGAGGCCTCCGCACGCGCGACGGCGGCGCGCACGGCGCCCGCGTCCTGCTCGAACAGGTGGTAGGGGATCCGCAACCCGACCGTGACGGTCACAACGTTGGAACCTACCTGAAGGGTCCGCACGACCGGCCGCGCGTAGGCTCCTCGCGTGATCAGTGCGGTCGTGTTCGATTACGGAGGCGTGCTCAGCCAGCCGCCGTACGACGGGGTCGTGAACTACGAGGCGGAGCTCGGTCTGCCGCCCGGCACGCTGCGCGACTTCCTTCGTGAGGGACACCCCGTCTACGACCGGTTCCTGACCGGACAGCTGTCGGGCCGTGACTTCATGAAGTCCATCGGCACCCACGTGCAGGAGGCACACGACGTCCGGCTGGATCTGGGCACGCTGGCGGCGGCCATGGCCTTCGACGTCGAGCCGCGCATGATCGAGCTCCTCCACGAGCTCCACGGCACGGTGAAGCTCGGGATCCTCACCAACAACGTGAAGGAAGCGGCGTGGCGCGACCGGGTACCGGTCGAGCTCGTCGACGTCATCGTCGACTCGTCGGAGGTCGCGCTGCGCAAGCCGGACCCGCGCATCTACCGGCACCTGCTCTCGGAGATGCGGGTGGCCGCGGACGAGATCGTGTACTTCGACGACCTCGAGGACAACCTGCCGCCGGCGCGAGAGCTGGGGATCGTCGCGTTCTGGTTCGAGAACCCCGACGTCTGCCGGCGCCAGCTCGCCGACGTGGGCGTGCTCTGACCCATGGAGCTCGGGATCTCGACTCCCGTGCTGACCCGTACTTCCGACGGCCCGGCGTGGCTCGGCACCGGGACGATCGAGGATGTCGCGCAGATCGTGAGCGCGGCGGACCGGCTGGGCCTCGACTTCTGCACGTGCTCGGAGCACGTGGGCATCCCGGACACGGAGATCGGCCGACGCGGCGCGGCCTACTGGGATCCGCTCGCGACCTTCGGCTTTCTCGCGGCGCGCACGTCGAACATTCGGTTCGTGACCTGGGTGCTCGTCCTCGCGTATCACCACCCGCTCGAGCTCGCGAAGCGTTACGGCCAGCTCGACCTGATGAGCAACGGGCGTCTGGTGCTCGGCGTGGGCGTGGGCACGCTTCGAGAGGAGTTCGACGCGCTGGGTGCGACCTTCGAAGGGCGCGGCGAAGCCGCCGACGACGCGATCCGCGCGATCCGTGCCACGTGGGGACGCCGCCTACCGGAGTACCACGGGCCGCACTTCGACATCGCCGGCCTCGTCGTCGAACCGCACGCGGCACGCACCGACCTGCCGATCTGGGTCGGGGGTCGCACCCGCCGGTCGCTGCGGCGGGCCATCGAGCTGGGCGACGGCTGGACACCGTTCGCGCTGTCGCTCGACCAGGCTGCCGAGATGCTGGCCTGGGGCCGGGCGCGTCCGGGAGTGGGAGCACCGTGACCGTCCGCTCGACGTGATGCTGTCGATCGGGCTCGATCCGCTCGGCGATCCGGGCGGCACACGCCGCTCGCTCGACGCCGCACGCGCAGCAGGCGCGACGCACCTGGCAGTCGGATTCGCAGCCGATTCACCTCTCCACTACGTCGAACACCTCGGTGCGTTACGACAGCTCGCGAGTTAGCCCACCTGGGGTGTGCCGAAGACGCGCGCCGCGTTGTCACCGAGATATGCGGTCATCGCCTCCGGACGCAGCGGGAGCTCCCTTCCTTCGCGTAGCGTGCGCTCGACCGACATGAGCGGGAAGTACGACGACCACATCACCTTCTCGCGACCGCGTGAGTCCATGTAGCGCACGAGCTGCTCGGGCAGGTACTTCGGCGCGAACCCCGCGGTCATGAGGTACACGTTCGGGTGCTTCACGAGCATCGAGATCGTCTCGTCGACCCATGGATCGCCCACGTGGCTCATCACGATCGGAAGATCCGGGAAGCACAACGCGACCTCGTCGACGAGGATCGTGCGTTGCAGACGAGCCGGCTTCATCGGCCCGGGTACGCCCACGTTGATGCACACCGGCACGCCGAGATCGCAGGCCGCGGTGTAGAGCGGGTAGCCGAGTGGATCGTCGATCGGGATGCCCGTCCACATCGGGAGGATGCGGATGGCGCGCATCCCGTACTCCTCCACGGCGACTCGCACGTGGCGGGCCGCCTGATACCCGAGCTTGGGATCGAGCCCGACCGCGCCGAGGAAGCGCCCGGGCTGCGCGCCGACCGCTTCGGCGACCGCCTGGCAGGTGGTGTGCACCGCCTGGTCATCGAGCTGCATCGCGGGCACGAACGGCGGCGTGATGTCGCGCGGCACCTTGGCGAGCAGCCCGTAGTCGACGCCGTGCTCGTCGTAGTCGCGGATGATGTCGTCGGGCGTACCACCCGTCGCGTACGCGCCCGACTGCGCGGAGAACAAGCGCGCGACCGAGGGATCCGGGGTTGCCGAGCCTTCTTCGGCAGGAAGCGCCACGTACGTGTCGAAGATCATGTTGGTACGGTACCGGGCGTGAACGACGAACCGGTCATTGTCACCGAAGACGGCGGCGTGCTCACCGTCACGCTCAACCGTCCCGAGAAGCTCAACGCGGTCAACCTGCCGATGAGCCAGGCCCTCGATGACGCAACCTGGCGCTTCGGCGATCGCGAAGACCTCCGCGTGATGATCATCACCGGAACCGGCCGGTACTTCTCCGCGGGCCTCGACATCAGCGACGCGGGGCAGGACCAACGACGCGAGTTCGAAGGTGACACCGAGACGGCGATCGCGGCGCGGCGGAAGTACCGGCAGCGTCACCACGTCCTGCACGACGAGTTCGAGAACATCGAGAAGCCGATCATCCTCGCCGCACAAGGCCCGTGCCTCGGGCTCGGGCTCGAGATGGCGGCATCGTGCGACTTCCGGTTCTGCACGCCGATCACACACTTCGGTCTGCCGGAGGTCGCGCGGCTCGGTGTGATCGCGGGCAGCGGTGGCATCAGCCGTGTCACACGATTGATCGGCCCCCATTGGTCGAAGTGGATCAGTATGGCGGGCAAGACGGTCGACGCGGAGATGGCGCTCCGCATCGGCTTGGTCCACGAGATCTACCCGGAGGACGCGTTCATGGACCGCGTGAACGAGTTCGCCCGTGAGCTCATCGGGATGCCGGCGGACGCGATGGGCGTGGCGAAGCTGACGATCGACATCTGCACCGCCGAAGACCGCGAGAAGACTCGCCACATCGAGCGTCTCGGCGTCACGTCGCTCGGCGGCAACCGGCGACCGTCGAGTGCCGACCTCCCGCGGGGACGGTAGGTTCCTGCCGTGCGATTCGTGGCCACCGAGCTCAGTGACGACGAACGGGCACTCCAGCAGGAGGTTCGTGCGTTCCTCGACGTCGAGCTCGCGCCGGGTACGTACGAGCCGGGACTCGGCATGGCGTCGGGGCAGTCGAAGGAGCTCTCACGGAAGCTCGGCGAGCGGGGCTGGCTCGGTATGGCGTTGCCCGAGGAGTACGGCGGCGGCGAGCGCAGCGTGGTCGAGCGCTTCGTGGTGGTCGAGGAACTGCTGCGCCGGGGTGCGCCGCTCGAGCACCACTGGACCGCCGATCGCCAGAGCGGTCCGGTCATCAACCGGTTCGGCTCCGAGGAGCTGAAGCGTCGGTTCCTCCCCGCCATCTGCCGCGGCGAGCTCACGTTCTCGATCGGCATGAGCGAACCCGACGCAGGGAGCGACCTCGCGTCGGTGGTTTGCCGTGCGGCGAAGGTCGAGGGTGGGTACGAGCTGTCGGGCACGAAGATCTGGACCAGCAACGCGCACTTCGCCGACTACGCGATCGTGCTGTGCCGTACGAGCGACGCCGACGACCGCCACGCCGGCCTGAGCCAGCTCGTCGTCGACCTGCACTCGCCCGGCGTCACCGTCAACCCGATCCCGTTCCTCGACGGCACCAGCGACTTCAACGAAGTGGTGTTCGACACGGTGTTCGTGCCGGAAGACCTGCTGCTCGGTGCCGAGGGTCAGGGCTGGGCGCAGAACACCTCCGAGCTCAGCTTCGAACGCGCGGGGCCCGAGCGATGGATCTCGCCGTACCTCGTGGTCGAGTGCTTCCTGCGCGAACACGCGGACCAGCTCGGTTCGGAGGCGGTCCGGTTCCTCGGCGATTCGGTCGCGCGGTGGTGGGCCATCCGGCAGGTGTCGCTCACGGTGGCGCGCATGATCGACGAGGGACGGTCACCATCCGTCGAGTCCGCGTTGGGCAAGGACCTCGGCACCCAGTTCGAACAGGAGGTGATGGCGCGCATCCAGACCCTGGTCGACGTCGAGCCTTCGCTCGGTGCGTCGTCGGCGTTCCAACGGCTACTCGCGCGCGCGGTGCTCATCGCACCGTCGTGGACGGTGCGCGGCGGCACCAACGAGATCCTGCGCAGCGTGATCGCGAGGGGGCTGCGGTGACCGTCGATCCGCTCCTGCTCGAGACCGCCGACCGCGCGTTCGCCGACACGTGTACGCACGAGGCGATCCAGGCGGCGGAGCGCGACGGCTGGGCGCCGGCGATCTGGGGCACCGCGGCGGGCATCGGGCTGCCGTGGATCGGCGTGCCGGATGCCGCGGGTGGCGCCGGCGGGACCGTTGCCGATGGTGTCGCCGTGCTCGGAGTGGCCGGTCGTCATGCTGCACCCATACCGCTCGCGGAGACCGGGCTGCTCGCGGGATGGCTCCTGGCGTCGGCGGGCCTCCCGATCGGGGACGGCCCCTGCACGGTCGTTCCCGGCCGTGTGGAGGACGACCTCCGCCTCGACGGCGACCGACTGCGGGGCACCGTGCACCGGGTGGCGTGGGCACGCGCGGCGGAGCGCATCGTCGCGCTGGTCGACGGCAAGGTCGTCGCGGTCGCACCAACCGCCGCACGCATCGAGCCGGTCGCCAACCTCGCAGGCGAGCCGCGCGACACGGTCGTGTTCGACGGTGCAGCCGTCGACGAGGTCGCCGACGCGCCTGCCGGCGTCGACGCCGACGCGCTCGCTCTACCGTGGCGCGCTCACGCGGGCCGGTTTGATGGCAGGCGCGTTGCTCGCGATGTCCGAGCTGACCGTGGAGTACACGAGCGAACGCCGCCAGTTCGGTCAGGCGGTGGGCCGATTCCAGGCGGTGCAGGTGCATCTCGTGCGTTGCGCCGAGGAAGCCGCGCTCGTCGACCTGGCGGTGCAGGTCGCGGCGCGTGAAGCCGACCGTGGCGACGCGCGCTTCGAGATCGCGTCGGCGAAGCTGCTCGCCGACGACGCCGCGCGCGTCGCGACGCGCGCCGCGCACCAGGCGCACGGCGCCATCGGTATGACCCAGGAGTACGCGCTGCACCACCTCAGCCGGCGGCTGTGGGCGTGGCGCGCCGAGTACGGCGACCGCAGCTGGCCCGAACGCCTCGGGCGCGCCGTGATCGACGCCGGCCCGGACCGGCTCTACCGCGTCATCGCCGAAGGCTCGGGATCCGGCATCGAACTGGTGTCACCAGAGCGCGTCTCAGGCCGCGCGGTTCGACGCGGGTTCGTCAGAGCGAAGCGACGAAGAAGTCTTCGAAGTTGTCGCGCATGATGCGCCTGACGTCGCCGTCGGAGAAACCGCCGAGCTGCGCGGTCGCGTACTGGCCCGGGCGCGCGAGCCCCTCGCCGTGCGGGAAATCGGAACCGAACACGATCGGCTCGATGCCGACCTCCGACACCACTCGCTGCACGTTCTCCTCGGGGAACGGCGCCACGATGAAGTGCCGCCGGAATATCTCGGAGGGCCGCGCGTCGAGCCGGCCGTCCTCCGCCCACTTCGCCTTGCGGCCCATCAGGAACGCGTGGTCCATCTTGCGGAGCGTGTAGGGCAGCCACACCGTCCCCTGCTCGGAGAGACAGACCCGGATGTTGGGGAAGCGGCCGAAGAAGTTGTGCAGGATCAAACCCGCGGTGAGCTCCATCGCCGGGCGGTCGCCCCAGTACATCATCCACTGGAACGCGTCGAAGTCGCCGAAGACCGTCTCGGGATCCTCGGACCAGTCGGCGCCGTACTTCTGGTAGTCGGTACCGCCGAGGTGGACGGCGAGGCGGACGCCGGCGTCGTTGACGATGTTCCAGAACTGGTCGTAGACGGGATCTGCCGGCGACCGGCCGCCGAACGGGTCGGCGGCGCCGCCGTGCGCGTGGCCGGACTTCGTCTGGATCGCGGTGGCGCCCTGCCCCATGACGATCTCGAGCTCCTTGACCGCAAGGTCGGGGTCGGCGAACGAGATGTAGGGCGGCAGCCACATCCGGTCCTCGACCACGAATCCCACTTCCTCGTGCATCCAGCGGTTGAACGCGCGGATGTTGGCGTAGAGCGCCTCGATGTTGTCGACGAACTCGTACTCGATGTCGTGCGCGGCGGCCGGGAACATCAGCGCCTTGTCGATGCCCTGCTCGTCCATCAACGCGAGGCGAAGGTCGCGGTCCCCGAATGCCTCCGACTTGTTGCGGAACTCGGCGACGAACGCCTTGCGCTCCTCCTCGCTTAGATCCCTCAGCGGGTTCAGCCGGTTCAGCAACATGCCGGGCACCACGCTGAGCTCGGCCTCGCCCTCTTCCTTCGGTACGGTGCCACGCCCGGTGCCGATGCTGGACGTGTCGCCCAGCATCTTCGCGAGCTCTTCCTTGGAGAACGTCACCTGGTTGCTGTGGAACTTCGACGGCTCGCCCGCGAAGAGCTGCATCCGGCTGCCGTCGGGCGCGGTGACGTAGCGGATCGCGAGGTCTGACTTCGACGGATCGATGTATCGCTCGAAGCAGTCGAGCGGCTCGTTGAAATGATTGTCGGCGTCGTTGATCTGATAGGGCAGCGTGTTCTCGGGCATCGCGACGCTCCTACATTCCGGGTCTCGAAGAGAGAGGCTAACCCCGACCGCGCCGGCGCCGCCGACGCCGGCACTCGGAGCCGCCTCGACCGAGCGGTGAGCTTGCCCTCGTGACTCCGCGGCCTGACTCGCAGCCCGACGTGGGAGAGCTCAGCCGGTTGATCGATGCCGGCGAGGTCGACACCGTCCTCGTCGCGTTCCCCGACCTCCAGGGCCGCTTGCTGGGCAAGCGGGTGACGGGCCGGTTCTTCCGGAGCCACGTCCTCGACCACGGCATCGACGCGTGCAACTACCTGCTCGCGGTCGACGTCGACATGACACCACTGCCGGGCTACGAGTTCGCCAACTGGGAGAAGGGCTACGGCGACGTGCTCTGCCGTCCCGACCTCGCCACGCTGCGACTGCATCCCGTGGCTCGAGAAGACCGCGCTCGTGCTCGTGCGACCTCGTCGACGAGCACACCGGCGAGCCGGTCGAGGTCGTCGCCCCGGCGCATCCTGCAGCGCCAGGTCGCGCGCGCCCCGAGGCCGGCTACACGGTGATGTGTGGCTCGGAGCTCGAGTTCTTCCTGTTCCGCGACGGCTACGAGGAAGCCGCCGCGAAGGGCTACGCGGACCTCACGCCGCACTCGCTCGTGCATCGAGGACTACCACATCCTGCAGACGACCCGCGACGAGTACCTCATCCGCGCGATCCGCAACGGCGATCGACGGCGCGGGCGTGCCCGTCGAGTTCTCGAAGGGTGAAGCGGGCCGCGGCCAGCACGAGATCAACCTCGTGTACGCCGAGCGCGCTCGAGATGGCCGACCGCCACGTCGATCTACAAGAACGGCGCCGAAGGAGATCGCCGGGCTCAACGGCCGGTCGATCACGTTCATGGCGAAGTACGCCATGGACGAGGTCGGCTCGTCGTGCCACATCCACTCGAGCGTCTGGGATGTCTCCGGCGCCACCGCGCTGATGTAGGACCCGAGCGCGCCCGACCACCTGTCCTCCGTGTTCCGCGGCTGGCTCGGCGGGTCGCTCGCGCTGAGTCGCGAGTTGGCGTGGCTGTTCGCGCCGACCGTCAACTCCTACAAGCGCTACCAGCCGGAGTCGTGGGCACCCACCGCGATCGCATGGGGTCGCGACAACCGCACGTGCGGTTTCCGCGTCGTCGGCGACGGTCCCACCAGTCACCGGATGGAGTACCGGATCCCCGGCGCCGACTGCAACCCCTACCTCGCGTTCGCCGCCACGATCGCTGCCGGGCTCCACGGCATCGAGCACGACGTCGAACCGCCGCCCCGCTTCGACGGCAACGCCTACGAAGCACCCGACCTGCCACGCGTGCCGTCGAACATCGTCGAGGCGATCGCGGCTCTGGAGGAGAGCACTACCGCGGTCGACGCGTTCGGGGCCGACGTGCACGACCACCTCGTGAACACCGCGCGGCAGGAGTGGCTCGCCTTCAGCGGTGTGGTCACCGACTGGGAACGCCGCCGCACCTTCGAGCAGTTCTGATGGCGCCGTGCGAGCGGTTGCGCGATCGCGTCGCCGTGGTCACCGGCGCCGGGAGCGGCATCGGGCTCGCAACGGCGCGGCGCTTCGCCGACGAGGGAGCGCGTGTCGTCGCGATCGACATCGACGAAGCCGCCGGCGCCGCGGCCGCCGCCGAGGTCGACGGCTTGTTCATCGGCGCCGACGTCGCGTCGGAGGACGACGTCGAGGGTGCATTCCGCCGCCGCGCACGAGGCGTTCGGTGCGATCGACGTGTCGTTCCACAACGCGGGCATCTCGCCGGCCGACGACGATTCGATCCTGACGACATCGACGGAGATGTGGCAACGCGTGCAGGACGTCAACCTCAAGTCGGTCTATCTGTGTTGTCAGCACGTGACCCCCTACATGCAGCGGCAGGGACGGGGCTCGATCATCACCACTGCGTTGTTCGTCGCCGTCGTGGGCTCCGCGACGTTGCAGGTCTCCTACACCGCATCGAAGGGTGGCGTGCTCGCGATGAGCCGCGAGCTCGGCGTGCAATTCGCAGCGTGACGGCATCCGCGTGAACGCGCTCTGCCCGGGTCCGGTGCGCACTCCGATGCTCGACGAGCTGTTCGCGAGCGATCCCGAACGCGCCGCCCGCCGGCTCGTGCACATCCCGACCGGCCGCTTCGCAGAACCCGAGGAGATCGCGGCCACGGTCGCGTTCCTCGCCAGCGACGACGCGTCGTTCATCACCGCATCGACATTCCTCGTCGACGGCGGCATCACTGCCGCATACGTCACGCCCGAGTGATTGCGCATCACGGCGGGTCGGGGTCGTCGGGTGCGATGAGTTGCCGGCATTCGGGTGGGCCGACGACTCGCCAGCGGTAGAAGGTCTTCAACTTGTGGTGATGGACGCAGAGCCGCCAGAGGTTGTCGTTGGTGGTGGGTCCGTGGTCCTCGACGCCGATGATGTGGTCGATCTGGAGCCGCTGATCGACCCCGCATCCCGCGACGCCACAGCGCGGGTACGCCCGATCCAGCCAGCGACGCAGCTTCGCGGGGATCGTGCGTGTCGGTGAGGAGATCCGGGTGATCTCGCTGCCCTCGCGGGCCAACACGGTGATGCGGGCGTCGTCGAGCATGGCGCGGGCCATCGTGACCGGTATTGGCCCGATCCCGACCAGTTCGCAGCGTTCACCGGGTTCGACGTAGCCGCGCACCAACGCCGGATGGTCCGCGTCCAGGCGGGCCTCCAACGGCTTCGTGGGCGCTTCCCCGCGGATGAGCGCCACCAGCGCGTCGGCGACATATGCAGGACGCGGCTCCAGACGCCCACCAGCACGCGCGGCACCGAAGAGCTCGTCGGTCTTGAGCTGGAGCGCGGAATGGACCCAGACCGCCGCGTCGGGTGAGAGCCGGACGTCCATCCGATACGCGCCGTCACGGTCGCTCCAGGTGTGCACGGCGCGGGTCTCGTGGAGCCGTTCCGCGAGCAGCCGGTCGTCGCGGGCACGCACCGACGCTTCGCGGCAGTCGTCGCGCAGACCCTTGAAGGACGAACCACCACGCGCGGTGTCCAACAACCGGCGTTCCGCCGAGGGATCCACCGTGGCCGTCGCCGCGATCTCGCTGGCTTGGGCCTCGGAGAGCTCCCCGGCGCGGAACGCCGCCGCCGTGGCCGGCAGCGCCTCGAGTTGACGCGCCGCTTCCAGCGAGCGCGCTGCCGCACCCACGCTGACGCCCGTCGTGCTCGCGAGCCAGTGCGCGGCGGAACGATGCCCGTCGCGATTCCAGGACACCGCATCCTGGACCCGCCGCGCCGCCAGGCCCCGCCCCGCCACCGACAACCGCTCACAACGCGTGAAGAGACCGACGAGCTTCTTGGCGCCCGACACATCCAGCGTCCCTGGCTCGAACTCGGCCACCGCTTCTTCGAGGGTCGCCACCGCGGAACGGACCCGCTCGAACACACTCGCCACGCACACACCTCCCCGAGTCATCCGGCCCGGCGCTCGGACCAACCTGGGGAAGTCGCCCACCCCACTCTATCCGAACATACGTTCGTGTCAACCCCCAATTTCAGGAGTCCCGCGACTCGTGTCACCCGGGAGTGGGTCGAGCGGCATCGTAGGAGTGTGTCGGCGGTGTCAGACGCGGAGGTCTACGGGAAGTACGCGGAGGAGCTCGTTCGCTTCGCGACGGTCCTCGTGGGTCCGGACGCGGCGGCCGACGTGGTGTCCGCATCGGTGATCACCGTGTTCAGAGCACCGGCATGGTCGGACGTGCGCAATCCGCGCGCCTATCTGTATCGGGCAGTCCTCAACGAATCCCGGATGACGGCGCGACGTGAGGCGCGGCGCGTGCGATACGAACAGCGCGCCGCACCTCGAGACGTCACCGACACGCCGCTCCGACACCTCGCCCGGAAGTGTTCGCCGCGGTCGCGGCACTCAGCCCGAGACAGCGGGCGGTCGTGTACCTGACCTACTGGGAAGATCTCGACCCGGGGTCTGCCGCGGCGCTCATCGGGATCTCCGACGGCGCCGTCCGACGTCACCTCGCACGGGCCCGCAAGACGTTGAGAGGGGTGCTCGATGCCTGACCAGCTGGACGCGCCGTATCCGCGCGCTTGTGCTCGAGGTCGTGGATTCGAGCCCCGTTCGCGCCAACCTTCGAGGACATCGAATCCGGCATGCGCGAGCTCGTGGTGCGACCGGCACGTCACGCGTCGTACGCCGGTGGTTGTCGCGATCGCGGCCTGTCTCGCAGTCGCGCTGGTGATCGCGCGGCGCTCTCCTCCTCTCCGGAAGGAACGACTCGCCCTCGGTGCGGACGCCCGCCGGCCCGCCCGGTCCGGGCGCGGCGAGGGGTGCGCGGGCAAGGCCTACGTGAACAACAACGGCGATGGCACGCTGTCGGTGATCACGATGGCGACGGGTGTGGTGTCGTCCACCGATCACCGTCGGTAACAGTCCGATCTCGCCGGGGATCACGCCTGACGGCAAGTACGCCTACGTGGCCCACCGTCACAGACGGCACGGTGTCGGTGATCACACGGCGACGGGTGCGGTGTCGGCGCCGATCACCGTCGGCAACCTCCGATCGTGCGTGGCGATCACGCCTGACGGCAAGCACGCCTACGTGGCCAACCGTGGCGATGGCACGGTGTCGGTGATCACCACGGCGACCGGTGCGGTGTCGGCCACCATCCCCGTCGGCACCAATCCAGGCGGGCGTGGCGATCACTCCCGACGGCAAGCACGCCTACGTGGCCAACAACGGCGACGGCACGGTGTCGGTGATCACCACGGCGACGCGGTGTGGTGTCGGCCACCATCACCGTCGGCGACTCTGCCGATCGGGGTGGCGTTCACCCCCGACGGCAAGCACGCCTACGTCGCCAACAGCGGCGATGGCACGGTGTCGGTGATCACCACGGCGACGGGCGTGGTGTCGGGCGCCTTCACCATCGGCACCGATCCGGCCGGGGTGGCGATCACTCCTGACGGCAAGCACGCCTACGTGGCCAACAGACTGCTCGGTTTTCGACCGCTCCCACCGAAGTCGGAGACGACACGGTGTCGGTGATCGACACGGCGACGGGTGTCGTGTCGGCCACGATCACCGTCGGCAACGCTCCGATCGGGGTGACGATCACTCCTGACGGCAAGCACGTCTACGTGGCCAACAACGGCGATGGCACGGTGTCGGTGATCGACACGGCGACGGGTGCGGTGTCGGCCACCATCGCCGTCGGCAACGATCCGCGCTCCGGTGGCGATCTGCCCGGCGTAGAGCGAACCTGACATGACCGTGCCCACGGACCTGCAGGAGGGAGTATCCAATGAATCGAGTTGGTGTGCGCCGGAAGCTCGTCGCCATGGTCGTGGTCGCGTTGTCGGGTTTGGGGGTTCTGGCCGCGGCGTCGGTTGCACCGAGTGCAGGAGCAGCCGGCCACGCGCCGACGGGTGACGCGTTCTACGTCCCGCCGCAACCGCTGGCGAAGGCGAAGCCGGGCACGATCATCCGCTCGACGCCGATCGCCGACGTGCCCGCCGGGGCGCGAGCGTGGAAGATCCTGTACCACTCGCGCGCGGTCGACGGCAACGACATCGCCGTCTCCGGCGTGGTGGTCGCCCCCACCGGGCAAGCGCCACGCGGCGGACGGGTGGTGGTCACGTGGGCGCACGGCGCCGCTGGCCTCGCCGACCTGTGCGCACCCTCGAAGCAGCCCGACATCGCGTCCGGCGCGTCCGGCGCAGGCATTGGCTACCCGCGCGCGCTCATCCCGATGCTGCAGACATTCCTCGACGCGGGCTATGTGGTCGCCGCGACCGACTACGAGGGGCTCGGCACTCCCGGCTTGCACCCATCTCTCGTGGGCGAGAGCGAAGGGCGCGGTGTGCTCGACGCGGCCCGCGCCGCACGCGGTCTGAAGGCCGCCGCCGCCGGGAGCAAGGCGCTCGTCTTCGGGCTCTCGCAAGGCGGCCACGCGGCGTTGTTCGCCGGTGAGCTCGCGGCGTCGTACGCACCGGAGCTGCGCGTGCTCGGCGTCGCCGCCGTGGCGCCCGCGACCAATGTCGAACTCCCCTTCCAGGTCTTCGCGACAGTCAGTGCGTTCAATGGCTTCCTCGTGACGGTCGTCGAGGCCTTCCACGCCGCGTACCCACAGTTCGACCCCGCGGCGCTCCTGACCCCCGATGCGCTCGCGAAGGCCGCGGTCGTCGACCAGAAGTGCGACATCAGCGAGACGTTCGCGAACACGCCCGACCCGGCTCTCGCGCACAACCCGCTCGACACTCCGGCGCTCGCGACGATCCTGCACACGAACTCCGCCGGCAACCGTCCGGCCGGCGCGCCGCTGCTCGTCGTCCAAGGAACCGCCGATCAGGTCGCTCCCACAATTTCTCACCGACGCGTTCGTGGCGAAGGCCTGCGGCGGCCGGTGACACCGTCGACTACCGCCTCTACGCGGGTGCGACCCACGGCGACCCGGAACTCACCGCAGCGGCCAACGACGTCGCCGCCTGGTTCGCCGACCGCGTCAGCGGCGCGCCCGCAACCAGTACCTGCACGAGTTCACCGCGGCCGTCGGCCACGAGCCATGATTGGCCAGGTGGAGCACCTGACCGTCGCCGATCCCGAGCGCATCCCCGCGGCGCGCTACTACTCGCCCGAGTTCTTCGCGGCCGAGCGCGAGCACCTCTGGCCGCACGTGTGGCAGATGGCGTGCCGGCTCGAGGAGATCCCCGACGACGGCGACTTCGTGGAGTACCGGATCCTCGACCAGTCGATCATCGTGGTGCGGGTCGACACCGACACGGTCAAGGCCTACTTCAACGCGTGCCGTCATCGCGGCACGAAGCTGGTCGACGACCGGGGCAATTGTGAGGGCGGCGGTTTCATCTGCCCGTTCCACGGTTGGTGCTGGAGCCTCGACGGATCGAACACCTTCGTCTACGAGCCGGAGCTCTTCTCGGAGGCGGCGCGCGATCCCGACGACCTCCGACTCGTCGAATGCCAGGTGGAGACGTGGGCGGGTTGCGTGTTCGTCAACATGGATCCCGACGCGCCGCCCCTGCTGGCGACGCTCGGCAACCTGCCGCAGCTGCTCGATCCGCTGAACGTCGGCGAGATGCGCAGCACGTGGTGGCAGTCGACGGTGCTGCCCGCCAACTGGAAGCTCGCGATGGAGGCGTTCTTCGAGGGGTACCACGTGATGCAGACGCATCCGCAGCTGATCAGCCGGCACGACGGAGTCGTGCCCGAAGGCGCCGAATTCTTCGAGACCCAGATCGCCGGGATGGCGCGGCTCGGTACCGGTATGGGCGACGGCATGATCCTGCCGAAGGACGTCGAGGTCGCGAAGACGCTGCGCGGTATCGATCTCCCGGACGACCCTCGTGAGGCGATGCGTGAGTGGCACCGCCGCCTCAACGACGAGATCTTCCGCACGTCTCACACGAGCGCGGGATCGACATGCCCGACTGGAACTCGGTACACCCCGGCAATGCCGTCTACTTCGTGTTCCCGCACTTCTTCCTGCTCCCCATGTACGGCAACGCGACCCTGTACCGGTGCCGTCCGCTCACGGCCGGAGACGTGTCTCTTCGAGTTGTGGTCGACCACGCTGTTCCCGGCCGACGACCAACCTCCGCCGGTTCGCGCGACGCCGGTGCCCATCCCGCACGACGACCCGTGGTGGCCCGAGATCCCCGGCCAGGACTTCTCGAACATCCCGAGACAGCAGGTGGGCCTGCACACCCAGGGTTTCGAGTTCATGCGGCTCTCGCGGAGCATCGAGGGGCTGATCAGCAACACCCACCGTCTGATCGACGGCTATCTCGCGGGGATTCCCCTCGATCGCCTGGCCGCCGCCGCCGAGCACGTGTGCACCGGCATCGACGAGCCGATTCACGACCTCGGGCTCTGACGCGGCTCAGCTCACCGCACCGGCGACACCGTCGCCCCACGTGTGCAGTCGGGCCCAGAACTGCTCCGCGTGCTGCGCGAAGTTGTGCATGTGCGACATGCGCGGGCACACGAACACCGTGATGTCGGGGGACCGCGCGTAGGCCTGCGGCTCCGCACGCGGATCGGGGCACACGTCGCGCTCGCCCACGCCCACGAACACGGGCACGGTGATGGCGGCGGCCTCGGACGCGACACAGCCGGGCTCGAGCATCTGGACCGCGCTCGGTGGCATCGTCGCCGATCCCCATTCCGGCAGGTGCTCCCGGAGCGGGTAGCCGCGCATGTCCTCCGCCACGATGTCGGCCGGTTCGTCGTCGTAATGGAAGCCCCAGGTGGTGATCGGGAGACCGTCGGGGCGCGGCGCGAACACGTCGTCGCCGACTTCGGCGTCGGGAGGGAACGCGAGCGCGGTCTGGAGCGCGCTGAAGCCGAGCACGCCGATGCCCGCGTACGTGCCGAGCAGTCCTTGCTGGACGATCGTGAAGCAGCCACCCATCGACTGGCCGATGCCGAGCAGCACCGCGTCGCGCGAGGTGGGAACCTGTCGGCGAGCGTGCCTGCGGCGAGTGCCGCGCCGACGTGCGCGACGGTTGCCGCGTTCGCGGCAGCCACCACACCGAACGAGAGCTGTTCGGGGTCCGACGGCGCGCTGCTGTCGCCGACGAACAGGTGGTCACAGCTCACGAAGACCCACCCGCGTCGTGCGTGCCAGCCCGCCTGACCGCCTCCTTGTCCACCCCCGGACCCGTCGGGCATGTCGAACGTGAAGTAGCCGCGGCTGTAGCCACCGCCCGGAAAACCGAAGCACACGACGGGTGGCGAGCCGATCGTCGCGGGATCGGGGAGCGTCACGGTGGCCTTCGTGTGCAGCGGCTCGCCCAGGCCCGCGGCGTCGGTGACGTCGATGGTGACGTCGATCGACTCGGTCATCCGGACATCATCCCGCCACCGCATTGCGCCGCGCCACACCGGGGTACTAGCACAAGGGGGTGAACGAAGAGCCCCGCGAGGTCTCGGCGTCGTTGACGTACGACATGCGCGCGCCCGAGTTCGGTGCGCCGGCCATCGACCTCTACCGGGCCGCGGTCGAACAGTGTTCCTGGGCCGACCGTCTCGGCTTCGACGCCGTCGCCCTGCTCGAGCACCACGCGTCGATCGACGGGTACCTCCCGTCGCCGATCGTGCTCGGCAGCGCGGTCGCCGGCGTCACCGAGCGCATGCTGATCCGCATGAGCGTGGTGCTCCTCCCGCTGTACCACCCGATCCGTCTCGCCGAGGATCTCGCGGTCCTCGACCTGATCTCGCAGGGACGGCTGCGCCTCACCGTCGGCGCCGGCTACCGGCCCGCGGAGTACGAGCAGTTCGACCTCAGCATCAAGCGACGTCCCTCGCTCATGGAGGAGGGGATCGAGGTGCTCAAGCAGGCATGGACGGGTGAGCCGTTCGAATGGCGCGGCCGCACCGTGCGCATCCTGCCGCGGCCTGCGCAGACGCCGAGGCCCGCAATCGCGATGGGTGGTTCGTCACCCGCGAGCGCGAAGCGCGCCGCGCGGCATCGCCGACGACTACCAGCCGGTGGGGGCGAAGCTCTACGACGTCTACCTCGAGGAGCTCGCCGCGCTCGGCAAGCCCGCGCCCCAACCACGTCGGGGTGGAGGTGCGGGTGGAGGGTTGTTCTTCCACATCTCGGACGATCCGGATCGCGCGGTGGGCCCAGATCGCGCCCCACGCGATGCACGAGACCAACGACTACGCCTCCTGGGCCGCGGGAATGCGCGGGTCGCCCTACCGATCGTTCGACAGCGCCGACGAGCTCCGCGCGAGCGGGATGTACGAGATCGTCACGCCCGACGAAGCCGTCGAGCTCATCACGCAACGGGGTGGGGTGTCGTTCAAGCCGCTGATGGGCGGGCTCGACCCGGACCTCGGCTGGGAATCGCTGTACCTGTTCGAGTCCAAGGTGTTGCCGCGGCTTCGGAACTCCGGAAGCGAGCGGTCTTGACCGATGGTGTGCGGTGGATGTTCCACGCCACCGCGATGGGTGAGAGCTACGACGCGATCCTCGAACCGCTGGCCCGCTTGTTCGGGTGCCGCGTATTGCACGACAACGAGGTGCCGACCCCGGGGATCGAGCGGCGCGGCGGCATGACGTGGATCGCCGACAACTCGATCGAGATCGGCCAGCCGCTCGGCGAGTCGTCGCCGGTGCACCGGTTCCTCGAGCGCTTCGGCGGTGGGATGCACTCCGTCGCGTTGCAGGTCGCCGATCTCGACGCCGCGCTCGCCGCGCCGAACGCGCGGGGGTGCGCGTGGCGCAGCGCATCGACTCCGGGCTCGCGTTCACCCGGCCCCGTGACACCGCCGGGCTGCTGATCGAGTGGTTCAGCAAGAGTCAGGCCGACGACCCGCGCTGGGGCGCGCCGGAGCCGCCGTTCGCGCGGGAACCGGTGGTGAAGCCGTCCCACGTCGCGTTCGTCGGCGCGATCGTCGACCTCCCGGTCCATACCGCGCAGCACCTTGGCACCGCGTTCGGGGCCGCGGTGACGGCTCTCGACCCCGCCGCGCCCCGAGACACCGCGCACGCGGTGGTCGCCCTGGGCGACTGCTCGCTCGCGCTCTACCCGATCCCGTCGTCCGCACCGGAGAGCGAGCGCATCTGGGGCGCGGTGTACGACCGCGCCCGCTGCCTCGCGCTCGGGCTCATGGTGGAAGACCTCGGCGCGGCCGAGCGGGCGCTCGGTGACGCGGGGGTTGGCGTGCTGCACCACGCCAGCGACGGGTCGGTCGTGCTCGACCCCGCCGCGCTGCCCTTCCCGGTGGTGCTGACGGACCACATGTCCCCCGGCGACCCCCGCAGCTGACCGACGACTTCTCAGCGGCGGGCGCGGTCGAGCACCGACGCCCAGAGCAGGCGCTCGCGCTGGGTCCGGCGGAGCAGGTACCGCAGCACCCGTTCGTCTGTCATCGTGCCCGCGCCCTCGACGAGCTCGGTGAACCGGGGTTCGTCGAACGCGTCCCGGCCGAGCGTGTCCATCCGGTCGGCGCGATCGAGCCGCTCGATCTCCTCGCCGATCTCGTCGTGCGCGCGCAGGTAGTGCACGAGGATCTGGAGGCTCCGCGTGTCCTCGCGCAACCCGGGGTCGTCGATGCCCCGCGTCGCGGTGCGGATCCCGTCGAGCAGGTGGTCGTAGTAGATGGTGCGCGGCGTGGCAACCGGTTCCGGCAGCTCCACCGTCTCCACGACGCCCGTAAGCCCCGAGAGCCGTTCCGCGAGGCCGAGCACGTACCGCTCGGTCACGAGCAGGTACGGCGCCCACCCGCGCGCGCCGCCGCCGCGCGCTACCGCGAGCGAGGTCGTGACCGCGCACCGGTAGTCGACGGCGGCTCGGTAGTAACGGATCCGTTCGCGGTCGATCGCGATCCCGGTGGCGTGCGCGTAGCGATCGTGGAGCTCGGTGAGATCCTCACCGGGCATGCGCATGTCGACCCACGCCCAGTCGTCCATCGGGTCGCCGACGTGCGCGAACTCCCAGTCGACGATGCCGGTGACCGTCCCGTGCTCGAACACGAAGTTGCCGGGACCGGTGTCACCCTGGACGAGGACGGTGCGCGCCACGGCGCTCGGCGCGTGCGCGCGCAGCCATGCGCCGGCGTAGCGCACGAGGGGATCGAGGTGCGGCACACCGTCGTCGGCGAGCTTCGCCCACATCTCGAGGTCGAACCGCGCATGGTCCTCGGCACGGCGTGGTCGGCGGAATCCGTCGAGTGCCAACGCGTCGACGTCGAGGTTGTGCAACGCCGCGAGCGCGTCGACGAAGTCGCGCATCGTCTCCGCGCGCTCGGCGTCGCCGAGCTCCGACAGGTCACCGCTGCCCGCAACGCGTTCCATCAGCAGCGCGGCGCCGCCGGGGGCGAGACCCACGACGTGCGGGACCGGGACGTCGGTCGGCTCGAGCGCTCGGTAGACCACGGCTTCCCTGGCCGGAGAGATCTCGGTGCCGCCGAAGGAGCCGCCGCTCTCGCAGCGCAGCACGAGCGGGAGCACCGCGCCGTCGGCGCGCTCCACGTCGAGAAAGTAGAGCTCGCGTGACCCGCCGACCGGAGGCCGGGTCAGGGTGGTGATCCGGCCGCCGGCGGTCTCCTCCACCCACGCCCGGATCGCCTCGTCCACGAGTGTCGGTCCCCCTCGGGGGGGCGACCGCGCAGGTGCGCCCCGTTGTGCTTGACTCTTGCGGTTCGGGAATTGTACAGCCGAAGATTCCCCCCACCGGGGGACGGACAAGGGGGGACCGCATGCGGTTTCGGAAGCTGTTGGTGAGGCTCGTCGTGCCGCTCCTGGCCATCGGCGCCGCGGGAGCACTCGGCGCGTCGTCGGCCGGCGCGTCCGCGCCACGCCAGACGAAGGGCAACTTGGTGATCGGGCAGATCCTCACCGAGACCTCGGCGGCGACACCGGGTCAGAAGACCACCGACCTGGCCGACACGCTGCAGGCGTGGGTCAAGATGGTGAACGCCAAGGGTGGCGCGAACGGCTACAAGGTCGTCCTCAAGATCGAGGACGACGGCGGCGATCCGGCGAAGGCGTCGGAGGCGATGAAGAAGTTGCTCGACGCGGGAGTGGTCGCGATCGTCGGCGAGAACGCCACCACCACCGAGTCGGTATGGGCTCCGCTCGCCACTGCGGCTCGCGTGCCGATCATCGGCGGTGGCGCGTACTCGACCAACTGGACCGGCAACCCGCTGTACTTCCCCGTCACGACGACGGCCATCCTCGACGGTCTCCAGGCCGGGGTCCAGAACGCAGCGAACAACGGCATCAAGAAGCTCGGTGCCACGTACGACGCTGCCATCCCGGCCGCCGCCGCCGCGGCTCCGCTGTTCGAGAATTACGCCAAGAAGTACGGCATGGAGTGGACCGAGGGACTCGCGGTCGACGTCCAGGGGGCGGACTTCACCGCACAGTGTGTGAAGTTCAAGCAGTCCGGTGCCGAGGCGATCTACATCGCGTCCGGGGCCACCGAGCTGCCGCGGATGGCGCGTGACTGCGCCCGCCAGGGCTACAAGCCGATCTACCTCAGCGGTGACGGTGGTCTTGCGCAGGATGCGCTGATCAAGGACCCGAACATCAAGGGCGAGTACGCCGCCATCTACTCGTTCCCGTACACGGCCAACAACACGCCCGCGACGAAGGAGTTCCACAAGGCGATGGCCAAGTACGCGCCGAAGGTGCTTTCGGGGAACACGCGTCAGCCTGCGACGCAGATCTGGACTGCCGCCAAGGCCATGGAAGCGGTTGCCGCGAACATCACCGCTCCCAACCCCACGAACGAGGACGTCCTGAAGGGGCTCTATGCGCTCAAGAACAACGACCTCGGGGGTCTCGCACCGCAGCCCATCACCTTCACGGAAGGCGCGGAGGGCAACCCGCACATCAGCTGCTACTTCACCATGCAGACGAAGAACCACAAGATCAGCTCGCCCAGCGGGATGAAGCCGGAGTGTGTGAAGCAGACCTGACCCGGCGCAGTGACGCGGTGCGGCCGGCGCGCGGGCTACCGCGCGTCGGCCGCCTGGTCCCCGGCGTAGAGCGAGAAGATCGTGTCCTCGTCGAGTTCGCCGGCCGGACCCGAGTACACGATCGTGCCCTGGTTCAGCAGGTAGACGACACTCGCCAGCGCCAGGGCCCGGCTCACGTACTGCTCCACGATGAGCAGCGCGACCCTCTCGCCGGCCAGCTTCTCGAGGAACGCGAAGATGTTGTCGACGACGAGCGGCGCGAGCCCGAGCGACGCCTCGTCGACCAGCACCATCGTGGGGTTCGACACGTATGCGCGCACGAGCGCGAGCATCTGCTGCTCACCGCCGCTCAGCGTGCCGGCGATCTGGCGTTGGCGCGTGCCGAGCACCGGGAACGTCTCGATCGCGCGTTCGATCGCCTCCGACTCCTTGCCCTTCGCCGAATCGAGGATCAGGTTCTCGCGCACGGTGAGTGACGGAAAGATGCCACGACCTTCGGGGATGTGGCACAGGCCGCGGCGGACGCGCTGGTAGGGCCCGAGACGGGTGATGTCGTCGCCATCGAGCACGACGACGCCTTCCTGAGGGCGCAAGAGGCCGGACGCGACGCGCAGCGTGGTCGTCTTGCCCGCGCCGTTCGGGCCGAGCAGCGCCACGACGGCCGAGTCGGGAACCGTGATCGACACGTCGCGGAGCACGGTTGTCTCGCCGTACCCGGCGGTGATGTTCCGGAGCTCGAGCATCCCGAGGTCCTCCCTGTTCTGTCGTTCTAGGCGGGGTCGCCCACCGGGAACGGCTGCTCCATGGCGGGCACCTCGCCCGACTCGGTGCCAAGGTACGCCGCCTGCACGATGGCGCTCGCCCGGACCTCGGCAGGCGTTCCCTCGTCGATCAGCTCGCCGAAGTCCATCACGTAGATGTGCTCGCACACCTCCATGACGAGCGACATGTCGTGCTCCACCAGCAGGAATCCGGTGCCGCGCTCGGCCACGACGTGTGTCAGCACCCGCCCGAACTGCTCGGTCTCGGTGGCGTCGAGTCCCGACGATGGCTCGTCGAGCAGGATGACGTCGAACGGTCCCGCCAGGCTGCGCGCGAGCTCGACCAGGCGGCGCTCGCCCGTGGTGAGCAGCGCGACCTGACGGTCGCGGAGATGCTCGATGCCCGTGAGCTCGAGCGCATGGTCGACTGCGTCGCGGATGCGCTTGCGTTGACCGGGCCTGCTGACGACCTGCGACACCAAGCCACCCCCGGCCATCGACGCCTCGAGACCCAACGCGACGTTCTCGTCGACCGACAGCGAGTTCCACAGCTCGGAGCGTTGGAACGTGCGGCCGAGACCACGCCGCGCGCGCGCCGCGGGGCCGAGTCGCGTGACGTTGCTGCCGTGCAGGAAGATTCGACCCTCGTTCGGGCGGTTGATCCCGGAGCACGCGTTGAACGTGGTGGTCTTGCCCGCGCCGTTCGGGCCGATGAGCCCGGTGATCCGCCCGGTCGGTGCGACGAGGCTCAGCTTGTCGACCGCGACGAGCCCGCCGAAGCGAACCGTGACGCCGACGATCTCGAGCCCCGTGCGGTCGGACGCAGCCATGCCGTCACCTACCCCGCCGTCGACGGTCGCGGGCACGAGCGGTGCGCGGACGGCAGCGGGCACCGGGATCCCTGTCTCTGCCTCCGCCGCCTGCTCGGCGGGGCGTCGACCGCCGAGCCGGTCGAGGAACCGTTGGAGTCCCAACGGAACCTGTGGTGGCTTGCGGGCGAGAACGCCGACGAACACGACGGCGAAGCCGAAGAAGATCTGCACGTATGCCTGGATGTTGTCGATGCCGAGCGCATCCCCGAGGTAGGTCGGGATGATCTGGAAGAAGGCGGCAGCGACCAGCGCGTACCAGGGGGCTCCTCCCGCCGCGAGCACGACCACCGCGATGATCGTGAGCGACGTGAACGACGGGAACGACGTGCCGCTGATCGATCCGAAGAAGCCCGCGTAGAGCGCGCCGAAGATGCCGGCGAAGAACGCCGAGATCGCGAACACGAGAACCCGGGTGACGTTGGTCGTCGCGCCTTGCGTGTCGAGCGCGAGCGGCGAATCCGAGAGCGCGCGCAGGAGTCGTCCGAGCCGACCGCGCACGATCGCGACGACCGCGATCGCGCAGACCACCGCGACGGCAAGGACCAGGTAGTAGTAGTCGCGGTCGCTGGTCGCGAAGCTCGGGCGCGGTGACTTGATGCCGTCGGCGAGCGGACCGAACAAGACGTCCTGCGTGTAGAACATGTGCTCGAGCATGATGCCGAAGCCGAGCGTCGCGAGCGCGAGGAACACGCCGGACAATCGAATCGCGGGGATGGCGATGATCAGGCCCACGGGGATCGTGATGATGCCGGCGAGGAGCAGCGCGAACAGCCACGGGACACCGTGGTCGCTGACCAGATTGCCGTATGTCGCGGCGCCGACCGCCGCGAACGCGAGCTGGCACAGCGACACCTGTCCCGACGTGCGCACGAGCAGCCCGAGCGACAGGAAGAGCACGACGTACATCACGCCGAGTGTCCAGGCCGCGAGCTTGAGGCCGACGAGGTCGGGGACGAACGCCAGGAGGACGACGACGAGCACGGCACCGGGGATGCTGACGCGCGCCGGCGCGGTGTACGCGACGCGCGGCGGTGGTGGGGGTGGCGGGCGCCGCAGCGTGAGCTTGACCCGCGGCGTCACGAGCAGCGCGATGAAGAGCACGATGAACGGCAGGCTGGCGGGAAGGCCGCCGAGCCACTGCACGTCGCCGACGTACTTGGTGGACAACGCGGCGGCGATACCGATGAGCAGACCGCCGACGTACGTGAGGGGCAGGTTGGAGAAGTACCCGATCGCGGCGGCGCCGTACGCCTGCACGACGAGCAGGATGAGGAGCAGCGCGTTCAGCCCGAGCACGGGTCCGAGGAGCACGCCCGACATCGCCGCGAAGACCGTGCCGATCACCCACGACCACCGGCGCACGCCGGTGGGGTTCGTGCCGGTGATGTTCACGAGCTCGGGGTTGTCGACCACGCCGCGCATCGCGACGCCGAGCCGTGAGTACCGGAAGAAGAGGAAGAGGCCGACGGCGGAACCGAGCGCCACGCCCATCGTGATCGCCTGGTCGTACCCGACGTTGACGTTGAAGACGGTGAAGGTCTTCGGTAGGGAGGAAGGCCGGGAACTCGAGGAACGCGACGTTGTCGGTCCAGCTGCTCGCCCACAGCGTGAGCGCGCCGCTGATGCCGAGGGCGAGACCGACCGTGCCGACGACCTGATACGCCGTGCCCACGCGCGCCAGCGCGCGAGTGAGCAACTCGAAGAGGAGCCCCATCGCGGGTCCGAGCACGAAGATGCAGATCACCGCGGTGATGCCCCACGGCACGCCTTCTCGCTGCCACAGGTCGTAGAACACGAACGCCGCGACCGCCGCGATCGCGCCGTGGGCGAAGTTGAAGACGCCCGAGGTCTTGTAGGTGAGGACGAGACCGAGTGCCGCCAGCGAGTAGATCGAGCCGGCCGTGAGGCCGATCACGATGAACGGCATGAAGTCGTCCAGCACTGGTCCCCCCTTTCTCGCCTAGGAACGCTGTCCCGAGCGCGCCGTCAGCTTACGCCGTACAATAGCTTGGTCTGCCGGCAGAGGAAATCCTACGGATGACGCGTTCGCTCACACGGTCGGGTCGCCGTCGTCACGGGAGGCGGGCGCGGGATCGGTCGTGCGCACTCGCTGCTGCTCGCGGAGCGCGGGCGCGCGGGTCGTGGTGTGCGACGTCGGAGCCGAGCTCGACGGCGACGGTCGCGACGAGTCGGTGGCCGACGCGTGTCGTCGCCGAGATCCGCGCCGCCGGTGGCGACGCGGTCGCCGACCACAGCGACATCTCGACGTTTGCCGGTGCGCGGCGCAGCCGGTCGCGCGTGCGCTGGAGACGTTCGGGCGGATCGACATCGTGGTGAACAACGCCGGGCATCGCCGCCGAGCGGTGGCGCGATCGAGACGATCACCGAGGAGCAGCTCGCGCGTGTCTTCGCGGTGAACTTCATCGGCACGATCGGGACCACCCGCGCCGCCTGGCCGCATCTCCGCGGCGCAGGGTTGGGGTCGCATCGTGAACACCGTCTCCGAGGTCGCGCTCGACGACCGCACATCCCCGGAGGTGGCATCGCGTACGGCGCGGCGAAGGCCGCCGTGTGGTCGGCGACGTTGTCGCTCGCGCAGCAGGGCCTGCGCGCACGGGATCACGGTCAACGCGGTGTCGCCCGGTGCGTCCACGCGGATGAACGAGGAGATGTTCCAGCACGCGCCACCGCCGCGCGGGACTCGACCTCGATCCCGTGCACGTCGCCCGGGTCGTGGCCTGGCTCGTGAGTGACGACGCGGCCGACGTCACCGGGCGGATCGTGCACGTCGCCGGCGGCGAGCACCGCGAGTACACGACGCGACGTCACCGCGACACCGAGCTCGTGGCGCGCATCGATCGGCCGTCGCAGACGTGTCCCGGTAGGGTGCGGCGACCTCGTCGACAGGAGGCAGGGGGTCGCGATCAACGACAGCGAGTTGGTCGAGCGGTACCAGGGCGTGCGGCTCGACCACACGAACAAGCACTTCTACCGCGGGCTGCTCGACCGGGAGCTCCGGCTGAGCCGCTGCGCCGACTGCGGCTGGTGGCACCACCGGCCGAAGCCGATCTGCCCGCGGTGCTGGTCGTCGAACATCGCGCCCACGCCGGTCGGCGGCCGGGGCACGATCCACCTCGTGATCTTCCTGTACCAGGGCCCGCCGGCCGAGGGCGTCGACTACGACGGCGGGTCCGCACCCAGTGGTCACCGTCGAGCTCGAGGAGCAGGAGGGGCTGCGCTTCACGAGCACCGTCGTCGGGTCGTCCAACGACGACATCGTCATCGGCGCGCCGGTCGAGCTCACGTGGATCGAACGTGACGGCCGGCCGTTCCCGGCGTTCGAGCTGGTGAGCGCCGCATGATCGGCGACGCCAACCCCGGCAAGGACCGGGTCGCGTTCGCGAGCGCGGCCACCACCGGCTTCCGCCGCGACAGTGGCGAGGTCACGCCGGCGTCGCTTGCCCTCGAAGCGTGCATCACCGCGATCAAGGATGCGGGGGTCGCCGCCGACGACATCAACGGCCTGGTGGGTGCGAACCCGCAGTACATCCAGTCTGTCGCTGGGCATCCCGCACCTCACGTATTGGAACGGCGCCGGGCATCCCGTTCGTCTCCGCGATCGCGAACGCGATGAACGCGGTCTACACGGGCGCTGCCGACGTCGTCCTCGCGTACCACTCCGTGTACCGCAGTCCGATGTTCTCGCGGTCGGCCGCCAACGACCCGTTCCGGCGCATGGGGTTTGCCGGTGGGCGGCGCCGGGGGTGGCGGAGACGGCTTCGGGCCCGACAGCATCAGCGGCGCGGTCGGGTACACGGCGTGGGCGAGTCGGTACCTGTACGAGTACCACGCGTCGCGCGAGACGTTCGGCTACATCGCGATCAACGACCGCACGAACGCGGCGCGCAATCCGGCCGCGGCGCTCCGAGATCCGATCACGATGGACGACTACCTCGCGGCACGGATGATCCGCTGGCCGCTGTGCCTGCTCGACATGGACGTTCCGGTCGACGGCGCCGACGCGTTCATCGTGACCACCGCCGAGCGCGCACGCGACCTGTCGCTGCCGCCGGTCCTGATCCACGCGTGCACGCAAGGGATGATCGCCCAGAACGAGGAAGATCAGACGCCGAGTCTCCGCGAGCACGGCCAGCACGTCGTGCTCGACTCGTTGAAGAAGAAGAGCGACATCTGGATCGACGACATCGACGTGTACTTCCCGTACGACGGATTCTCGTTCATCACCGTGAGCTGGATCGAGAACTCGGGCTGGTGTGGTCTGGGCGAAGCGCGGGCGTTCATCGAGGACAACTGGGATCGCCGACGCGGGGCGCATCGTGATCGACGGTCGCATCCCCGTGAACCCGCACGGCGGGGCGCTGTCGGAGGGCGGCACGCAAGGCTCCGGCCACACCCGCGAGGCCATCCACCAGCTCCAGGGCCGTGCCGGTGATCGTCAGGTGCCGGGCGCGAGCAAGGCGCTGATCACCGCGGGAGGATTCTTCTTCAACGCGCAGGGGTGTGTGCTCGCGCCGAATAGGCTCGAGATCGGGGGGAGACCATCGGCCGCGCCGACGAGATGTCCGAGTAGTGGAGGAGAAGGTGGCCGGTCCGCTCACCGGGTCGAGAGTCCTCGATTGTTCGATGGGTACCGCTGGTCCGCGCGCGACCTGGATCCTCGCCGACTACGGCGCGGACGTGACCTGGGTGGAACCGCCGGGTGGCGACCGGGGTCGAGCGCGCACGCCGGCGGCATCGTCGGTGTTCGCCCGCGGGAAGCGCTCCCTGGTGCTCGACCCCGCTGATCCGGCGCAGCGCGAGCAGCTCCTCGAGCGAGCGGACGACGCCGACGTGTTCGTGGAGAGCTGGCAACCGGGTGCTGCCGACGATCTCGGTCTCGGCTACGCGACGTTGCACGAGCGCGCCCCCCGGTTGGTCTATTGCTCGATCTCCGGGTTCGGTCCCGACGGTCCGAACCGCGACGTGCCGGGTCACGAAGCGCTGGTGCATGCACTCGTGGGCACGATGAGCTCGCAAGCGGCACACCGTGACGGGCCGATCTTCCAGGGTCTCCCGTTCGCGAGCATCGGCGCGGCGTACCTCGCGGTCATCGGCATCCTCGGGGCGCTGCTTCGCCGCTCGGAAGACGGGCACGGCCGGCACGTGGAGACGTCGCTGCTCGACGGCGCGCTCGCGTACCACTCGATGCTGTGGGGCGAGAGCGACGAGTCGGCCGCCGCGATGGAGGAGACGCTCGCGGCCGGCGCGCCGGGAACGAGCGGGATGCGGATCATCACGCGCTCGTTCGAGTGCAGCGACGGCGAGTACCTCGGGATTCACACCGGCGCGGTCGGTGGGTTCGGCCGGCTCATGCAGGTGCTCGGGCTCGACGACCGCATCCCGCCGAGCGAGACCGGCCTCGACATGGGGCTCCCGCTCACGCCGGAGCAGCGAGTCGTCGTCGAGCACGAAGTTCCCGCGATCTTCGCGACGAAGCCGCGCCGGCACTGGGTCGACACGCTCCTCGCCGCCGACGTGTGCGCGATCGAGCACCTGCATCCGGGCGAGGTGTTCGACCAGCCCCAGGCGATCCACAACGAGATGGTCGTCGAAGTCGACGACCCCGTCCTCGGTCGCGTGCAGCAGGTCGCGCCACCGGCCAAGTTCTCCTCCCCCCACGACGAACTCGCGTCAGCAGACCGCGCTCGACGCGGCTTCTCGACGCAAGTGCGGAGCGAGGTTCCGGACAGTCGGCCGTTGTTCGACGGGATCAAGGTGCTCGACCTCGGGGCGTACTACGCGGGGCCGTACTCGTCGCGGCTGCTCGCCGACCTCGGCGCCGACGTGATCAAGCTCGAGCCCACGCGCGGCGACCCGTTGCGCGGCATCGAGCGGCCGTTCTTCTCCGCGCAGGCCGGCAAGCGGTCGCTCGCGGCCGACCTGAAGGATCCGGAGCTCCGGCCGGCGGTCCAGAAGCTGCTCGAGTGGGCCGACGTCGTGCACCACAACCTGCGACCCGGCGCCGCCGAGCGGCTCGGGCTCGACTGGCCGAGCGTGCATGCGATCAACCCGCGCATCGTGTACCTGTACGCGCCCGGATGGGGATCGAGCGGTCCGCACAGCCAGCGGCAGAGCTTCGCGCCGATGATGTCCGGTTACGTCGGCGTCACCTACGAGGTCGCGGGGCAGCTCAACGCGCCGCTGCCGCCGGTCGGCAACGAGGACCCGGGCAACGGGCTGCTCGGCGCGGCCGCGATCCTCATGGCGCTCCTCGTTCGCGGGCGCACCGGCACCGGCGGGTACGTCGAGAACCCGCAGCTCAACGCGACGATGGCGCACCTGGCGCACGTCGTGCGCACGCCCTCCGGTGACGTGCTCGGTGCCGAGCGACTCGACCCGGCACAGTTGGGCTTCGACGCGCTCGAACGCCTGTACCAGACCGCCGACGGATGGCTCTGCGTCGTGGCCCTCGACGATCACGAGATGGCCGCGCTCGGCACGCGTGATCGACGCCGATCTCGCGGCCGCGTCGGACGAGGTCCGCGCCGCTCGGATCTCGGCCGCCTTCGCGACCCGCAAGACCGACGAGCTGCTCGCCGACCTTCGCACCGCGGGCGTACCCGCGGCGGAACCCGTCGGCCGCAACAACCACGCGTTCATGATCGACCCCGAGAACCGGCGCACCGGACGCGTGGCCGAGCGGGCGCACCCGACCAAGGGCGACGTACGAGAGGTGGCGGTGCTGCTCCGCGTCGGCGACACAGACATCCCGGTGCACCGTCTCGCCCCGAGCCTCGGCGAGCACACCGACGAGATCCTCCGCGACGTCGGGTACACCGACGACCGGATCGAGGCGTTGCCGCGCCCGCGGGGCGATCCAGTGACCGGTCTGCTCGAGGGCGTGCGCGTCGTGGAGACCGGCGTGTTGCTCACCGTCGACTTCCTCGGGATGCTCCTCGGCGACGAGGGCGCCGACGTCGTGAAGGTCGAGAGCCCACAGGGCGGTGACTACATCCGCAACATCCTGACGCGGTTCGAGCCCGACTGGTCGACGTTCCATCTCAGCGTGAATCGCAACAAGCGCAGCGTCACGATCGACGCACGCGCGCCGGAGGGCCAGGCCGTGCTGGCACGCCTGCTCGCGACGGCCGACGTGTTCATCACCGGCAACGTCGGCGCCACCAACGACAAGCTCGGTCTCGACTACGAGACCGTGCGGCAGATCAGGCCCGACATCGTGTACTGCCAGGCCACCGGCTTCGGCGCGACCGGCCCGTATGCCGAGATCCCCACGCACGGCCAGATGATGGACGCGCTCGGCGGCGGCGCCCCGGCGCTGGAAGTCGGCGACGACGGGTTCACCCGCGTGAACCCCGAGGCGGCCGGACCGGGCGGGAGCGGCGGCGTCGTGATCGGCCCGCTGTACGCCGCGTTCGGCGTGGCCGCGGGCCTGAGCCGTCGCGATCGTACGGGCGAAGGTTGCTATCTCGACGTGTCGTGCGCCGACGCGGTGATCGCGGGCGCGTGGCTGCGCGCGGTGCCGCTGCTGAACCCCGAGAAGGTCGACGCCGGTTTCGCCGGTGGAGGGGTCGACAACTCGGCGAAGTACCAGTACTACGAGACCAGTGACGGCAAGTTCGTGCTGTTCTGCGGCATCGAGGCCAAGTTCTGGGACCACTTCTGCCGCGCCGTCGGGCGCGAGGATCTGCTCGGCAGCCACGAGCGCGAGCGCGTCGTCGACTTCGGCAACGACGGCGACGATCTCCGCCGCGAGCTGCAGCACATCTTCCACACCAAGACGCAGGCCGAGTGGGTCGAGGTCGCGATCGATGCCGACGTCGCGATGGGCCCCGCGCTGCGGTTCGACCAGATCGAGGACGACCCGCACCTGCGCGCACGAGGGATGGTCGTCACCGACGACCATCCCGTCGTCGGGCCGTTCCTCACGTACGGCAACCCGATCCTGGTGCGGGGCGAGCAGTTCACGATCCGCCCCGCCCCGTCGCTCGGCGAGCACACCGACGAGGTGCTCGAGTCGCTCGGTTACACCAGTGCCGAGCTCGCCGCCTTCCGCGACCAAGGGGTGGTGTAGGTAGCGTCACGGCATGCCCGAAACGTGGATCAGCGACGAGATGCGGGCGGCGATCGGCGGCGAGCACAGCGACCGGCTGTCGATGCCGATCTCGGTGTCCGACATCCGCAAGTGGGCGCAAGCCGTGTACTACCCGGAGCCGCCGCCGCGCGAGTACTGGGACGAGGAGTACGCCGCGACCACCCCGGCCGGCGGGATCGTCGCGCCCGAGGAGTTCAACCCGTTCGCGTGGATGACGGCGGACGGGCCCGCCCGCACGCGAGGCGCTCGGCCAGGGCGCGAGCACCACCGAACGGCGGCTGGGCATCGCGCCACCGGCGACGTCCAACATGCTGAACGGCGGCATGGAGGTCGAGTACACGGGCGTTCGCATGCGACCGGGCGACGTGATCCGTGCGGTCACCATTCTCAGCGACTACTCCGAGCGCGAAGGACGACTGGGGCTCATGCTCTTCACCACCACCGAACAACGCTGGACCAACCAAGACGGCGAGCTGATCAAGACGCAGCGCGACGTCCTGATCCGGTACTGAGCGAGGCGGAGATGGACGTCACCGTCGGTCAGGAGTCTGCCGCCGTTCCGCGCGCGAAGCCGGGTTCCCGGCGTGGAATCGCTACGCGGCCGTCAACGACGAGTTCATCCCCATCCACATGGAGGACGCGGCGGGCAGGGCGGCCGGCTACTCGGGTGCGTTCGGCATGGGCAACCTGCAATGGGCGTACCTGCACTGTCTGTTGCGCGAGTGGCTCGCGGGTACGGACGGTCGGATCGTGAAGGTGCAGTGCCAGTTCCGGCTCGCGAGCGAGCAACACCACACCGTCACCGCGAAGGGCGTCGTCACCGGCGTGCGCGAGGAAGACGGCGAGCAACTCGTCGACCTCGACGTGTGGACCGAGATCGAAGACGGCACCAAGCTCGCCCCCGGCTCCGCGACCGTCGCTTTCCCCTTAACACGAACCGGCGTCAATACGCCTCGTCATACGAGGTCTGTGACGCAAGTTGCGTGGTGTCAGGCGAGCGGGTCGCCGGGGCACGTCTCGGTGCTGAACGCGTAGTTGGCGCCGAGGCAGTCGTCGGCGTCGGCGGTGACGACCGCGTCCGACGTGCGCGTCGCAGCGCACGCCGACGGTGGGGAGGTACGCCTCTACCGCGTCGAGGTCGTCGACGCGGAACGTGAGCTGGTAGAGCATCTCGCCGAACTGTTCGAGGTGCTCGGCGACGGGTCCGTCGTCCGACAGCGGCGACGCCAGCTCGAGCAACAGGTGACCGAGCTGGAGGAAGCTCGACCGCACGCCGCGGCCCTCGTCGACGCCGTCGTACACCGGCACCGCCTGCCACAGCTTCTCGATGATCGCCTTCGTCGCGTCGACGTCGTGCACCGTCATCGTGGCGTACCCGAGGCGGCGGATGCCGAGCGGGTGCTCCGACCAGCGCAACGCGCGCGTGTCCCAGTCGTCCTGGAGTCGCGGGTCGGTGCGCCACCGCGGCGCTGTACGCGCCGTCGGTGTTGCGCGTGATCTGCACCATCAAGCCGCCCACCGATCGCGGCGACGGGTAGAAGTAGTAGATGTCGGGCGGTACCGCTTCCATGCGACCGCCGCCGGGCAGGCCGATGTACACGTCGTGGTCGAGCAGGTGCTGCGCGAACCCCTCGATGTCGTCGACCATGCATCCCAACGAGTGGAACCGTGGCCCGTGCCGCAGGTAGAAGCGACCGACGGGGTAGCGGTCGTCGGCGGGCTGCTTCGGCGCCATCGATTCGACGCAGAGATCACTCGACGGCCATGAGCGCCGCGTACCGGTCCTCGATCTCGGACCAGTTCGGCCCGTCGGCGGGCCACCAGACGTCGGCGTCGAACACCTTCTGGTACCACGCGTTGATCGCGGGCACGTCGTCGGCCAGGTGGATGACGTGGTACATCAGCCCGAAGCCGTACGGTCCGGTCTTCCGGATCGCCATGCGCATGGCGTGTCCTCGGACCGCTGGCCGACCGACCGGCCAGACGAGCGGCAGGTGGTGCGGCGCCCTCGGGTTCACCGAGTACACGAGCTCGGTGCCATCGGCGATGCGGTACTCGGGGATGCGGGTGTGCCACACGTCGAGCGCGGCGCGCAGCTCCATGCGCGCCAGGTGGGAACCGAGGCACCGGTGCCAGCCGCTGGCGAAACAGATGTGCGCGTTCGGCGACCGGTCGAGCTCGACGCGTGAGCGGATCGTCGAACGCCTCCGGGTCGACGTTGGCGCCGGCCCACCACACGATCGCGTTGGTGCCGCGCTTCGAGCGTGCCGCTCGGCAGCTCGACGTCGGCGACCACGTGCCGGAAGCCCTGGGTGACCGGCGACTCGAACCGCATCATCTCCTCGATCCCATCGGCCACTTCGACGGGTCGGCGAGCAGCGCCGCGCGGTCGCCGGGGTGCGCGCGAGATGGGCGAGGATGCACGCGAGCGACGCCGCGACGGTGTCGAGGCCCGCGATCATGAGCAGGTTGCAGATGCCGTGGAGCTCGTCGCGGTTGATGCGCCGCCCGTCGAATCTCGGTGGTCATCAACCAGCCGATGAGATCCTCGCCGTAGTCGCCGGACTCGTCGCGCCGGTCGAAGTCGGCGGCGAACCACGCGTCGCAGCGCGTCGAAGGCTGCCATCCGTACCTCGGGCGTGATCGAGGGATCGAACGCGCCACCGAGGATCGTGTTCTTGAACACGAGGAAGCCCTCGAGCTGCGACTGTGGGATGCCCATGATCGACAGGAAGATCGACGACGGGAGCGGCTCGCACCACTCGAGGTACGCGTCGACCTCGCCGCGGTCGATGAACGCGTCGATGAGCTCGTCGGCGCGCTCCCGCACCCGCGGTTCGAGCAGCGCCATCTTCTTGGGCGTGAACACGGGATCGAGGATCTTGCGCCACTTGGTGTGCTCGGCGCCGTCGAGCTCGAGGGGGATGGCGACGTGACGGCCGCCGAGCCCGATCGCTCGCCGTCGTCGCCTTCGAGCAGTCCCATGTTGGAACCGAACTGGCGGACGTCGCGCGAGCGGGTGAGCGCCTGGATGTCGCCCATCTTGCGGAGCGCGACCATCCCCGGCGCCATCTCCTCGATGCCGAGCTTCAGCTTCTCGATGTGGAGGGCTTGCGGATGGTCGCTCGTGAGCGCCTCCATCTCGGCTCTCACGTCGTCCCCGAAGGCTTCGTAGGACGAAGGTGCGGGTGCGTCGGCCATCGGGTTGCCTCCTACGCAGGGACGCCGAGGAACTCGGCGAGGTTGTCGCGCATGATGCGCTTGACATCGCGGTCGCTGAACCCCGAGAGTTGCGCGGCGACGTACTGCTCCGGGTATGCCAGGCCCTCGCCGTGGGGGAAGTCGGAACCGAACACGATCGGCTCGACGCCGACTTCGGCCACGACACGTTGCACGTTCTCCTCGGGATAGGGCGCCACGAGGAAGTGCCGCCGGAAGATCTCGCTCGGCCGCGCCTCGAGCTTGCCCCATTTGGCCTTGCGGCCCATGAGGAAGGCGTGGTCCATCTTGCGGATCGTGTACGGCAACCACACCGTTCCCAGCTCCGAGAGCACGATGTGAATGTTCGGGAACCGGCCGAAGAGGTTGTGCAGGATCATCCCGGCCGTGAGCTCCGTCGCCGGTCGGTCGCCCCAGTACATCGCCCACTGGAACGCGTCGAAGTCGCCGAACGTGATCTCGGGGTCCTCGCTCCAGTCGGCGCCGTACTTCTGGTAGTCGGTGGGGCCGAGGTGCACGCACACTCGTCCGTGCGCCTCGTTGATGCGTGACCACACCGGGTCGAAGATCGGATCGGCGATCGACCGCCCGCCGAAGGGATCGTCCCGCCCGCCGTGCGCGTGCCCGGATTTGATCTGCACGATCGGCGCACCTTGGTCGAGCACGGTCTCGAGCTCCTGCACCGCGCAATCGACGTCGGCGAGCGCGAGGTAGGGCGGGAGGAACATTCGGTTCTCGTCCGCGTACCCGATCTCCTCGTAGATCCAGCGGTTGAAGGCGCGGATGTTGGCGTACATCGCGTCGACATTGTCGGCGAGCTCGAACTCGTATCGGGCGGTCGCGGGGTACATGAGCGCGGCGTCGATGCCTTGCTCGTCCATCAACGCGAGGCGGAGGTCGCGGTTCCCGTACGCCTCACGCTGCTCACGGAACTCCGCGATCAGCGCCGTGCATTCCTCGTCGTTCAGCCCCTTCAACGGGTTGAGTCGGTTCAACAACACGCCTGGGTATCCGTGGGCCGCGTTCTCGCGCTCGGCGGCGGTCAGGTCGCCGGAGAGCCCCACCGCCTCGTCGCCGACCATCTTCTGGAGCTCTTCGTTCGCAGAGGTGATCTGCCTGACGGTGAACGTCGTCGGCTTGCCCACGAACAGCAGGACCGGGAGGCCGTTCTCGTCGGTGGCGTAGCGGATCGCCAGATCGCGCTTGGCCGGATCGATGTACTTCTCGTAGAGGTCCGGCGGCTCGTTGAAATGGTTGTCCGCGTCGTTGATGCCGTACGGCAGGACGCCGCCCATCTCGTGTCCCTTCCAGTCGTGCGCGCCCGCGACTGTATGGCACCGTGCGGCCGGGAAGGATCGAGGCCGGGCTTCGTCGCCCTCGGTCACCGCTTACGCGGGGCTCGGGAGGAAGTCGGCGAGGTTGTCGCGCATGATGCGTTTCACATCGGAATCGCCGAAGCTCGACAGCTGCGCTCCCGCGTACTGCTCGGGGAACGCGAGACCTTCGCCGTGCGGGAAGTCGGAGCCGAACACGATCGGCTCGATCCCGACCTCGGCCACCACGCGCTGCACGTTCTCCTCCGGGTAGGGCGCGACCAGGAAGTGTTGCCGGAAGATCTCGCTCGGCCGTGCGTCGAGCCGGCCGTTCTCCGCCCACTTCGCCTTGCGTCCCATCAGGAAGGCGTGATCGGCCTTTCGCAGTGTGTACGGCACCCACACCGTGCCCTGCTCCGACAGCACGACCCGCACGTTGGGGAACCGGCCGAAGAGGTTGTGCAGGATCATCGCGGCGGTGAGCTCCATGGCCGGACGGTCACCCCAGTACATCATCCACTGGAACGCGTCGAAGTCGCCGAACGTGACCTCGGGATCCTCGCTCCAGTCGGCGCCGTACTTCTGGTAGTCGGTGCCACCGAGGTGGACGCAGACGCGGCCGTGCGCCTCGTTGATGCGCGACCACACCGGGTCGAAGATCGGGTCGGCGATCGACCGGCCGCCGAACGGATTGGCGCGACCACCGTCCGCGTGCCCCGACTTGAACTGCACCATCGGTGCGCCCTGGTCGAGCACGGTCTCGAGCTCCTTCACCGCGAGGTCGACGTCGGCGAGCGCGATGTACGGAGGCAGGAACATGCGGTTGTCGTGCGCGTACCCGATCTCTTCGTAGATCCAGCGGTTGAACGCGCGGACGTTGGCGTACATCGCGTCGACGTCGTCGGCGAACTCGAACTCGATGTCGTGCACGCTGGCCGGGTACATGAGTGCGGCGTCGATGCCTTGCTCGTCCATCAGCGCCAGCCGCAGGTCGCGGTTGCCGTACGCCTCGCGTTGTTCACGGAACTCGGCGATCAGCGCCTTGCGCTCCTCGTCGCTGAGACCCTTCAACGGGTTCAGACGGTTCAGGAGCAGGCCCGGGATCCCGCCGACCGCGTTCTCGCGTTCGGGGGTGGCCGCGTTGCCGCGCAGCTCGCGGGGGTCGGTGCCGAGCATCTTCTGGAGCTCGTCGTTCGAGTAGGTGACCTGCGTGACCGTGAACTTCGACGGCTTGCCCGCGAAGAGCTGCAGCCGGTTGCCGTTCTCGTCGGTGACGTAGCGGATCGCGAGGTCCTTCTTGGCGGGGTCGATGAACTTCTCGTAGAGATCGGGCGGCTCGTTGAAGTGGTTGTCGGCGTCGTTGATCCCGTACGGCAGTACGTCGGCCATCGGGCGCTCCCTTCTTGCCTGGTCGAGCTCCCGCGGACTCTACGGCACCTCGCGAGCCGTCTGCCATACGTCGTACGATCCGGGGACATGGGAGCAGAACAATTTCGTTACGACGGGAAGCGGGTTCTCGTGGCCGGCGGCGCGACGGGCATGGGCGCGGCGGTGTCGAAGCTCGTCACCGAGCTCGGCGGCGAGGTGACGGTCGCCGACGTGAAGCCCGTGAGCCATCCCGTCGCGAAGGCCATCCCGATGGATCTCCGCGACCGCGCGTCGATCGACGCCGCGCTCGCGGAGATGGGCGCGCCCATCCACTCGATCTTCTCGTGCGCCGGCGTGTCGGGGGCACCGTTCTCACCCGTCGACGTGATGCTGATCAACTTCGTGGGCGCGCGCCATCTCGTCGAGTCCGCGGTCGACGGGATGATGCCGGAAGGGTCGTCGATCGCGTTGATCTCGTCGATCGGAGGACTGCGCTGGGAGACCGTGCTCGACGAGCTTCTCGAGTTCCTCGCTACTCCCGACTACGAGAGTGCGCAGCGCTGGTGCGAGGAGCACCGGTCCGGCGCGCCCAACGAGGACGAGCAGGACATGGCTGCGGCGAACTACGTGTTCTCGAAGCAGGCCATCGACGTGTACGTGCAACAGCAGGCGGTTCCGCTGTGCCACCGCGGAATCCGTATCAACGCCACCGGCCCCGGACCCACGATGACTCCGCTGATGGAGTCCACGCCCACGTGGCAGATGTTCGGCGACATGATGTTCAAGGCCGCGATGCAGCGCGACCCGCAGACGCCCGAGGAACAGGCGCCGCCCTTGGTGTTCCTCAACAGCGACGCCGCGTTCGGCGTGAGCGGCCAGGTGTTGAACGTCGACGCCGGCTACACGGCGGGCGGGATCATGGGCGTGCACGACACGCCGGTGGTCGACTCGCTCGTGCACGACTGACGCGATCAGTCGAGATTGCCGGGCTCTGGCACCGATCGCCAACCCGCGGGCCAGTAACGGGCGCGCAGCTTGCCCTTGTAGAGCTTGCCGGTGTCGAGGCGCGGGAGCTCGCGCTCGAAGTCGACGGTGCGCGGGCACTTGTAGTGCGCGATGTTCGCGCGGCAGTACTCGATCAGCTCGGCTTCGAGTCCGGGCCGGCGTCGGACCAGTCGGCCGGCTGCACGACCGCCTTGACCTGCTCGCCGAGGTCGTCGTCGGGTACGCCGATCACCGCGACGTCGACCACCTTCGGGTGCATCACGAGCACGTTCTCCGCTTCCTGCGGGTAGATGTTCACGCCGCCGCTGATGATCATGTGCGCCTTGCGATCGGTGAGGTAGAGGTAGCCCTCCTCGTCGACGTAGCCGATGTCGCCGACGCGTCTTGTAGCCGAGCGCGTTCACCGCCTCCGCGGTCTTCGCCGGGTCGTTGCGGTACTCGAACCCGAGCGGCCCCTCGAACCAGAGCGTGCCCGCCTCACCGATGGGGAGCTCGTTGCCGTCGTCGTCGAGGACGTGCGCGGCGCCCACCATCGGCTTGCCGACGGTGCCGGGGTGCGCGAGCCACTCCTCGGGCTCGACGAACGTGGCGCCTGCGCCTTCGGTCGACGAGTAGTACTCGTAGATGATCGGGCCCCACCAGTCCATCATCTGCTGCTTCACGTCGACGGGGCACGGCGCGGCGGCGTGCACGACCGATCGCAGGCTCGACACGTCGTACGCATCGCGCCGGTCCTTCGGGAGCTTGAGCATGCGCACGAACATCGTGGGGACGAACTGGCCGCACGTCACGCCGTACCGTTCGATGAGCGCGAGCGCCTGCTCGGCGTCGAAGCGCTCCATCAACACGACGGTGCCGCCGAGGCGTTGGATGCCCATTGACCATGCGATCGGTGCCGCGTGGTACAGCGGCGCGGGCGAGAGGTACACGCTGCCCTCGACGAAGCCGCACCAATCGAAGAACGCCGTGAGCGGGTCGATGCTCTCGCCCATCGGCGCGAGCGACAGCGGGCGCACGATGCCCTTCGGCTTGCCGGTGGTGCCCGAGGAGTAGAGCAGGGCGCCGCCCTCGCACTCGTCGGCGATCGGATCGGGCGGGTACGCGGCAACCGCGTCTTCGTACGACTCCCAGCCGTCGATGACACCGTCGACCATGAGGCGGCTCTCGACCCGGGGCGTCGCGTCCGGGCGCGATGCCCGCGACCACCTCGGCGAGCCGCTTGCTACGCACGAACACGCGTGCTTCGCAGTCGTCGACGATGTACTCGACCTCAGGTGCGGTGAGGTGTGAGTTGATCGTGGTCCAGTACAGGCCGGCGCGCTGCGCGGCCCACGTGATCTCCATGAACCGCACGTTGTTCTCCATGAACACCGCGATGCCGTCGCCGGGCGCGAGTCCGCGCGCGCGGAACAGCTGCGCGAGGCGATTCGACCGTTCGTCGAGCTCGCGAAACGTGATGACCTCGCCGGTCGAACCCATGATGAGCGCGGCGTGGTCCGGTGTTCGTCGTGCGACGGCGCCCGGGTACACGCCCGGAGTTTGACGCGGATAGCCTGCGCGGCGCACAACGAGAAGGGGGAGCCGTGAACCTCGAGCTCACCGAGGACCAGGAGTTTTTCCGCGAGACCACCCGGCGTTTCCTCGACAGCGAGGCGCCGCTCACCACGCGTGCGCGCGCTGTGGGACACCACCGACGGACTCGAGCGCGACTGGTGGAGCAAGGCGGCCGAGCTCGGGTGGACCACCTTGTTCGTGCCCGAGGAGCACGGCGGCGGGAGCCTGTCGGGCCATCCGGTCGAGGACGCGGTGATCGTGGCCGAGGAGATGGGCCGGATCGCCGCGCCCGGCCCGTTCCTCCCTGTCAACGTGGTGTGCGCGGCGCTGGCGCGCGACGGCGAGCGACCGAGCTGCAGGCCGAGCTGTTCCCCGGCCTGCTCGCCGGCGAGACGATCGCCACGTGGGCGTTCGCCGAACGCGGCGGCACGTGGGACGCCTCCGGCGTGTCGCTCGCCGCCGACGCCGTACGGCGACGCGATCGTGCTCACCGGCGAGAAGGCCTACGTCGAGGCGGCCGGCGTGGCCGACCACTTCCTGGTCACGGGCCGCACCGGCGACGGGCTCACGCAGGTGATCGTTCCCGCCGACGCCGACGGCGTCACCGTCACGCGTGGGCGCAGCATCGACCTGGTGCGCCGCTACGGATCGATCAGCTTCGACGGCGTGCGCGTTCCCGCGTCGGCAGTGGTCGGCGAGATCGGCGGCGCGGCGGCGCGGTGCGAGCACCAGCTCGAGATCGCGCTCGCGCTGCAGTGCGCCGAGACCGTCGGCGCCGCCGACCGCGTGTTCGAGTTCACCATCGAGTACGCGCAGGACCGCTACACGTTCGGTCGGCCGATCGCTTCGTTCCAGGCGCTCAAGCACCGCATCGCCGACATGCTCGTGTGGCTCGAGTTCTCGAAGTCGATCACCGACGCGGCGGCGCATGGCCGTCGACGGCCAGGGACACGAAGACCCCGCGCGACTCGTGAGCGTGGCCAAGGCGTATGTCGCCGACCGGTGCCTCGACCTCATCGACGACTGCGTGCAGATCAATGGTGGCATCGGTGTCACGTGGGAGCACGACATCCACATCTACTCCCGGCGGGCGGCCGTGAACCGGGCGGTGTACGGCTCGCCCGAAGAGCACAAGGAGCGGCTCTCGCGCGCTCCTCGAAGTCTGAGCGGAGGAGGATCTGATGACCGACGCCGCGTCGAAGACGGAGATGGAGAGCCTCGAAGCGTTCGGCGAGCGGGCGCGCGCGTGGATCGACCGAGAACCTCCCCGAAGAGGGTGACGAGACGCTCACCGATCGCGAGCTCCAGGCGGTGGTGTTCGACGCGGGCTTCGCGGGCATCGCCTTTCCGAAGGAGTACGGCGGCGCGGGGCTCACCCTCCAGCACCAGAAGGTGTTCTTCGACACCGCCGGCGACGATGGGGCGGCGCGTGCCGGCCGGCTACATGGTGTCGATCGGGATGATGGCGCGCGACGTTGCTCGACCACGCCTCCGAAGCTCCTGAAGCAGCGGCACCTCCCGCGCATCCTGCGCGGCGACGAAGAGTGGATGCAGCTGCTGTCGGAGCCGAGTGGCGGATCCGACATGGCGGGCGCGCTGCACCCGGCTCACCCGCGACGGCGACAGCTACATCCTCAACGGCTCGAAGATGTGGAGCTCCGGTGCGGCGCAGTCGCCGACTACGGCCTGTGCCTCGCGCGCACCGACTGGGACGCGCCCAAGCATCGCGGGCTCTCGACCATCGCGGTGCCGCTCAAGGGCACGCCCGGGCTCACCATCGATCCCATCCGCGCCGTCAGCGGTCTCGAAGGCGCACTTCTGCTCGGAGTTCTTCGACGACATCGAGCTCCCCGCCGAGAACCTGGTCGGCGAGGAGAACCAGGGCTGGGCCGTCGCGCAGCGCTTGCTGTACCACGAGCGTCTCGCCACCGCCGGCGCGGGCCACGGCTACGGCCTCGGCATGGGCGGCGGTGGCGAGGTGGGGTTCGGCGGACGCGGTGTCCGCGCTGCTCGTCGACGCGGCCCGCGCCCGCAACGTCGCCGAACGTCGGCGCGATCCGCCAGCAGATCGCGGAGTCGTTCATCGAGCGCACCGTGTCGCGGCTACGCGAACGAGCGCGTGATGACCGGCCAGCGCACCGGGCCACTTCAAGGGCCAGTGGGGTTCGCTGCTCAAGTTGCACCTCGGTGCCGACAGCTCCGCATCAGGCCAAGATCGGCCTCGCGGTTCACGGGGCCGACGGCGTGATCTGGGACGGCGACGAGCAGGTCACCGGCAACGCCGGGCGAGATGTGGCTCAACTCGCGCGGCATCGCCATCGCCGGCGGGAGCAACGAGATGCAGCGCAACATCGTGAGCGAGCGTCTGCTCGGCCTTCCACGCGAGCCGTCGTTCGATCGCGACATCCCGTTCAGCGAGGTGATCCGCAACCGCGGCAACTTCAAGGGCTGAGCCGGCGGCAGTCGCATGACCATTCCATTGCGGCACGGCGTGTTCCACGCGCCGTTCCATTCGCTGAGCGAGAACCCGACGCTCGCGCTCGAGCGCGACCTGCAGCTGTGCCAGCTCCTCGACGAGCTCGGATTCCACGAGGCGTGGATCGGCGAACACCACTCCGCCGGCCTGGAGACCATCGATTCGCCGGAGGTGTTCATCGCCGCCGCGGCGGAGCGCACCAAGCACATCAAGTTCGGTACCGGCGTGGTGTCGCTGCCGTATCACCACCCGCTCAACGTCGCGAACCGGATCATCCAGCTCGACCACATGACCCGCGGTCGGGTGATGTTCGGCGCCGGCCCCGGCCTGTTGGCCTCCGACGCGTTGATGATGGGCATCGAGCCCCAGGACACTCGTGACCGGATGGAACAGGGCATCGACGTGATCCTGCGCCTGTTCCGCGGCGAGTTCGTCACCGAGGAGACCGACTGGTACGTGATGCGTGACGCGCACACCCACCTACGGCCGTACACGCAGCCCTATCCCGAGGTGTGCGTGGCGAGCGCCGTCACGCCGTCGGGTGGGCGCATGGCCGGCAAGTACGACCTCGGCATGCTGTGTGTCGCCGCGGGCGAACGGGCGGGCTTCGACGCGCTGGCGAGCAACTGGCAGATCGCGTGCGAGATCGCGGCGGAGCACGGGCGGGAGATGGACCGGTCACGCCTGCGGGCCGTGGTGAACATCCATGTCGCCGACACGCGCGACCAGGCGATCGAGAACATCCGCTACGGGTGCGAGGAGTTCATCCGTTACTTCAACAACAACCAGCCGCGGTTCTCGGTTCCCGACGGTGCCGACTACGTCGATTGGGTCATCGAGAACGACATCGCGTGCATCGGCACGCCCGACGACGCCATCGCGCGCATCGAGCGGATCTACGACAAGCAGGGCGAGTTCGGCTGCGTCCTCCTCCAGGTCACGAACTGGGCCGACTGGCCGGCCACGAAGCGATCGTTCGAGCTCTACTCGCACTACGTCATCCCGCACTTCGCCGGCGCCAACGAGCAGCGCAAGCTGTCGTACGACTGGGTCACCAAGAACCAGGCCGAGCTGGTCGAGAAGCGCGTCGCGGCGGCGCAGCAGATGTTCGCCAAGCACGAAGCCGAGCAGAAGGAGTTGGGCAAGGCCGGCACGCCCGGCGAGATACCCGGCACGTCGAAGACCCTCAGCTGAAGCGATGGACGCGGAGGAACACTGGCCGGCATGGAAGCGGAGCCTCGACGAGGACGGGCTGGTCTCGTACCGCTACCTGGGATGCTCGTCGACTGCGCTCGCTCGCGGACATGCCGCCGAGGGTCGGCATGCGGCGTGCGCCACGACCTGCGTACCGTCGGTGGCCTGCTCGCCGCGCCGCTCGGCATCGCGCTGCTCGACACCGCCGGGATCAACGTGGACGCGATCGGGCGCTGCGCACCGACACAGATCGACGTCACGATCTTCGGTGCCGCGCTCGACGTCGACGGAGGTGCGGATCTTCGGTGAGATCGTCCGCGAAGGGCGTACCCAGATGTTCACGCAGGGCCCGCTTCGAGGACGCGGCGCGCCCCGGTCGGGTGATCGGCTTCGGCACCACGAGCTGGGCGGTCGACGGCGCCGTCGCCCCGGGGTTACGTCTACGTCGATCCCGGTCGCGGCGTGCCCGACGCCCCGGATCTCCCGCCACTCGTGGAGGCGTTCGGCGTGACGCCGCACGCCGGGCGGCGGCTACGAGCTCGCCGGTCTGTCGCCGCAGGTCGGCGCCGATTCGCTGCACCAGGGGCCGATCCAGGTGATGCTCGAGGCCGCCGCGCTCGACGCCGCTCGTGACGAAGCCGGGACCGATGCGATCTACGCGGAGCACACGGGCACGACGATCGTGCAGCGGGGGAAGACCGGGCCGTTCGTCGCGACTGCGAGCGTGCTGTCGAGCGACGCGCACACCGTCGCGTGTCTCGCCGAACTGCGCGACGACGGCGAAGGCGGGCGCGTGGTCGCGACCGGGTTCTCGCTGTACCGGCGCACGTGACCGGCAACCCCTCTCGCTTGCCGTCACGCGCTGGACGGCGCAGGCGATCCAGTAGCCACTCCCGACGCGGAACGACGTCGATACGATCGGGCGGTGACCCGACTCCCGGACGAGATCGAACTCCGCGAAGGCAACGAGCGCTCCTCGACGACGACAACTTCCACGAGCCGGAGTCGGATCACTGGTGGGAGCACGAGACGTTCTGGTTCTGGTTCTTCAATCCCGAGCGCAAGCTCGGATGCTGGAGCTACCACTACGTGCGGCCGACCATCGGGATCGCCGGTGGCGGCGTGTTCGTGTTCGACGACACCGCGTGGTCCCACCTGGAGACGCCGTACTACATCAACTACTGGAACACGCCGGTGCCCGCCGAGCGCGACCTGCGTGACTTCACGTTCCCGAGTGGGCAGCGCATCGAGATGATCGAGCCGCTGGAGCACTACCGGCTCACGTTCGCCGACCGCGACGTCATCCGCTTCGACCTCGACTGGCGCGCGGTCAACCCGGCATGGGTGCGCGTATCCGACAGCCGGCGCGTGCAGGGTGGCGGAGAGCCGGTGAAGCGAAGCCGCGGCACCTCGACCAGTTCGGCCGCGTCACGGGAACGCTCGTGCTGCACGGCGAGGAGATCCCGATCGACTGTTACGCGATGCGCGATCACTCGTGGTGGCACCTGCGCCCGGAGCAGTGGAAGGACAACGGCGGGCGGAGCACCTACATCACCGGCATGGCGTCACCCGACACCGCGTTCTTCGGTGCCGGGCCGGGTGGCTTCGTGCGTGCTCGACGGCGTGCGCCGCGACATGGTCTCGGGCACGAAGCGTCGTGAGCGCGATCCGGAGCACGGTTTCGTGCGTCGTGTGTTCGTCGACGCGGTCGACTCCGACGGTCGCGAGCTGTCGCGTCGAAGGCGAGAGCGTGAGCCGGATGGCGATCCCGATCTCGGGCGTGCACGGCGTGTGCTGGCAGAGCCTGATGCACTGGTCGATCAACGGCGTCGACGCGTGGGGCGACGATCAGGACGCGTGGCCGCTGCACCAGTGGTCGGCGTTCCGTCGTCAACAGATGGGCCTCCACGACGCCCGCATCCCCACCCTCGGCGACGTCTACAGCTGACCGGACCATGGGTCGCTCACCGCGCATCGGGGATACCCCGATCCGCGGACGTTCGCTCCGTCAGCCGCCGGCGAACTGGTCGATGCCGTAGGCCTTGGCGACGAAGCCGGCGGTGTTGGGGGCGCCGGCTTGGCCCGGTCCACCGCCGCGCGGGGCAGTCGGCGCAGTCGCCCGCGTACACGGGCGTCGGCGTCTGGCGCGTGTCGAAGCCGACGACCGTGCCCTTCTTCTCGAACCACGCGAACTGCTTCTTCGGCCAGGTGCTCGCGCGGTATCGCTTCGCGCCGTTGACGAAGGTGATGACGCCCTTTCCGACCGTTCCGGTGCCGTTCGACGGGCCGGTCGTCTCCGGGTCCCACCACACGGGGACGAAGTCGAGACCGAGGTCCATGTACTCGTCGTACGGCAGTCCGGCGTTCTTCCCGTAGCCCGGCGTGAGCGCGCCGGTCGGGTAGTTCTGCGCCGCGCCGCCAGACCCCGGGATCGAGAAGAGGCCCTGCTGGAACGTCTTCGGCGTGAGCTTCGGGCCCGGCGGTATGGATGCCGCGCATGAGCCACGCCAGATCGCGTGGCACGACCGACGTGACCTGCGTGCCGACCGTCTCACCCCAGTACCAGGTGAGCGGGAGGATCTGCACCGACAGTGCCACCTCGCCGGCGGCGGCGGCGTCGGGTCCGGCTGCACGTACGGGGCGAGGTTGGACACGCCGAACACGTGTGCGAACTGTTGCTGGTCGTAGGACCGGGCGAAGATCGCGATGTCCTGGAACACCGCGCCGGTGAGGTACCACTCGGGGAACCACTCCTGCTTGGTGGCCTGCGCCATCATCGCCTTGTTCATCGCGACGTCGGAGAGCAGGATCACCGTCGTCACGCCGGAGCTCTTCATCTTCGTGACGATGATCGGTGCTTGCTCCTGCGCGAGTGCGTCGTCGCCGAACGTCGTGCCGTTGCTCGTGTACGGGCTCTCGGTCGTGAGCGTGCCGCCGTACTTCTTGAAGTAGCTCTTGAACTGGTCGATGTCGATGAGCGTCGGGATGTACACCACTCCGAACTTGCGGGTCTGCTTCTTGATGTCGTCGTCCCGGCGTACTGGGCCTTCTTGCCCACGAGCTGCTTGCCGATGACCTCGCCCGAGTTCACGGCCGCCGACTGCGCGTCGCTCAGACCCCAACGGTACGGAGCCTGTGCCAGCGCCTTCGCCGCGGTGGTCGCGTCGCCGTACACGAGGATCTTCGCCTTCGCGATCTCGGCGTCGAGCACGTCGAGTCCGGCGGTGACCATGTCCATCACCGCGAACGGCTTCATCGCCTTGATGGTGACTGCGTCGGCGCGCTGTGCCGCCTCGTCGCTCCCCGACGACGTCACGAACTTCACGTCGATGTCGCGTCCCCACGTCTCGTAGTACTTCATCAGTGGGAGGAGGTAGTCGTGGATCGCGTCGGCGTACGTTCCGCCGACGGTGTCAGGTCGGCGCGGTGACACCGGCGCGGTTCCGGCCGCGACCGACGTGCCCGCGAGTTGGGTGTCGTTGGGGACGACGGCGACCACCGTGATCGCGTCCTTGGTGACGCCCAGCGACGTGGCGCCGCCGTTGTCGTCACCGTCTTTCCACGGCTTCACGCAGATCGGCCCGCCGCCGACGGTGGTTCCGTTGAAGCGCCCGTAGACGCCGTAGTTCGGGTTGTCGTGGTGGCACTTCGGGTTGCTGAGCGCGGCCGACGTGCCGATACCCGAAGCCGGTGCGGGCTTGCCCGCTCCGGCCGGTGGCTTGATCGTCGCGGCAGTTGCGGGATCGACGAGCGCGGCGCCAGCGAGTGTCAGCGTCGCCCGAGTACGACGAACCGCGAGAGCTTGCGGCGACGACCGATCATTGGACCCCCCTCGGTACGCCGTGCGGGTTGCCCGATGATTCTACGGTCACGCGTCTCGCGTGGGGACTCACTGCAGTACATGCGATTACAACGGCGTTTCGCCGGCTCCGCTTGACTTCGCGACGAAGCCGGCGGCGCTCGGTGTGCCTGCCTGCCCGGCGCCACCCTGGCTCGGGCAGCCCGCGCAGTCGCCGGCGTACGTGGGCGTGGGCGTCGGCCGCGTGTCGAACTTGTAGACGGAGGTCGCCTTGTCGAAGCAGCCGAACGGCTGCTTCGGCACCGTAGCCGCTCCGGTAGCGCTTGGCGCCGTTCGGCGTACCACCCCACGCCCTTGCCCTCGGTGCCGGTGCCCTGCGACGGACCGCTCGTGCTCGGGATCCCACCACACGAGGCCGAAGTCGATGCCCACCTGCCATGTACTCGTCGTAGGGCAGCCCGGCGTTCTTGCCGTACCCGGTCATGGTTCCGGTCGGGTAGTCCTGCGCGGCGCCACCCGTACGCCGGGAACGGAGAAGAGCCCCTGCTGGAACGTCTTCGGCGTGAGCTTCGGCCCCGCGGCGTTGATGCCGGCGAGGAGCCACAGTTGATCTGCTGCTGCGGCGAGCTGGCCGACGGTGCCGACGCCCGGGCCCCAGTACCAGTCGAGACGTTCCTTCAGTGCCGTCGCAGAGTCACGGCCGACGCCGGGTCGGGCAGCACCCATGGCGACACGTTCGAGATGCCGAACGCGTGCGACGACTGCTCGGTCGAGGATACGCCGCGGGCGAGGAGCGCGAGGTCCTGGAACACGGTGCCCGGTGAAGAACCACTCGGGGGACCACTCCTGCTTGGTCGCGTTCTCCATGAGCGACCTCGTCATCGCGACGTCGGTGAAGAGGATCACCGTCGTGACGCCTGCCTGCTTCAGCCTCGTCACGATCACCGGCGCCTGTTCCTGCGCGCTCGGTGGCGTCGCCGATCGTCGATCCGTTGCGCGGTGTAGCTCGCGTCGGACGCGATGCGTGCCGCCGTACTTCTTGAAGCTGCTCCTTCATCCGGTCGAGGTCGATGATGTCCTGGATGTAGACGGCGCCGAACTTCCGCGTCTGCTTCTTCACGTCGTCACCGCCGAACTGTGGCCTTCTTGCCCACGAGCTGCTTGCCGATCACCTCGGTCGAGTTGGTCGCCGCCGCCTGCGTGTCGCTCTGACCCCAGCGGTACGGCGCCTGGGCGAGCGCCTTCTGCGTGGTGGTGGAGAAGCCGAAGACGAGGATCTTCGCCTTGGCCATCTCGGTGTCGAACACGTCGAGCGCCGTCGGTGCGAGGTCCATGACCGCGAAGGGCTTGTCGGCCTTGATCGGTCGACGGCGTCGGCGCGCTGGGCGGCCTCGTCCTGGCCGGTCGACACGAAGAACCGCACCTCGATGTCGCGGCCCGTACGTCTCGTAGAACTTCATGAGCGGCGAGCAGGTAGTCGTGGATCGCGTCCTGGTACGTGCCCTTCGAGTTGTCGGCGCGCTTCGTCGGTGTCGCGCCGCCGACCATGCTGAGTTGCTGGTCGTTCGGAATGACCGCGTAGACGAGGATCGCGTTCCTTGGTGACGCCGGGTGCGGTCGCGCCGCCGTTGTCGTCACCCGACTTTCCACGGCTTCACGCAGACCGGGCCACCGCCGACGACGGTCGAGTCGAGCGCGCCCGTACACGCCGTAACGCGCGGGTCGTCGTGGTGCGCACTTCGGGGTTGGCGAGCGCCGCCGCCGTGCCGATGCCCGAGCCCGCGACGGGCTTGCCCGCGCCCGGTGGCGCCGGTGACCGCGGCCGGCCGGCGCGTGGCGACGAGCGCGCATCGTCGTGATGAGTGCCGCGAGCGAGCACCTTGCTCCCACGACCAGTCTCGGCCCCCCGTTGCCTCGACGAGCAGCCATGTACGCCCCGAGTGTACGGTCAGATCTGTCGTTGCGCTTCGTGCCAGTAGCGGTCACGAAGCTCTCGCTTGAGCACCTTGCCGAGTGGGTCCACCTCGAGCTTGTCGACGAACTCGATCGACCGCGGGCACTTGTGGCTCGCGAGCTGTCTCGTGGCAGTGCGCGAGCAGGTCGTCGGCCGAGACCGGCGCCGTGGCCACGACGACCGCGAACACCGACTCGCCCCACTCGTCGTCGGGGACGCCGATCACCGCGGCGTCGGACACGCTCGGGTGCGTGACGAGGACCCGCTCGACCTCCGCTGGATACACGTTGACGCCGCCGGTGATCACGACGTCCTTCTGCCGGTCGATCAGGAAGAGGAAGCCCTCTTCGTCGAGGTAGCCGACGTCGCCGACCGTGAAGAGGTCGTCACGCCACGCCGACTGCGGTCGACTCGGGAGCGCCCTCGTACTCGAAGCGCTGCCCACTCGGCGGTCGGATGTACACGAGGCCCGGGGACGCCCGCCGGCACCTCGTTGCCGTCGTCGTCGAGGATGACGACCTCGATGCCGAGCGCGGTTGCCGCGCGCCCGACCGTGCCCGGGTGCGCGAGCCAGTCCTCGGGCGAGCCGATCGTCGCCAGCCCCTCCATGCCGCCGTACGTCTCCCAGATGATCGGGCCGAAGAGGTCGAACATCGCCTGCTTCGCGGGTATCGGGCACGGCGCCGATCCGTGGAGGACGCGCTTCATCGACGACAGGTCGTAGCGGTCGCGCGCGTCCGGCTCGAGCGCGGCGATGCGGACGAACTGCGTGGGCACCATGTTCATGTACGTCACGCGCTCGGCCTCGATGAGGCGAAGCAGTGCTTCGGCGTCGAATCGCTCCATGATGACGACGGTCTGCCGCGCACGCGAGCGCTTGCAGCGCGTAGCCGTGTCCCGCGCCGTGGTGCAGCGGGAGGCACGTCAGGTTCACCTCGTCGGCATCGGTGAGGCCCCAGAAGTCGAGCAGGGACGTGTTCGGACGCGCGCCGTGCGTCCAGGGCCCGGCGCTGGTGGGGCGAACGATGGCCTTGGGTCGGCCGGTCGTGCCCGATGTGTACACGCGCGCTCGCCACGAAGTCCGGCGATCGTCGCGCCGGGGATCGGCCGCGTCCGAGTGCTCGGCGAGCGCGCGCTCGTACTCGTCTCCCACGTGGAGCGTCGGCCCGAGGTCGTCGGCGCGAGCCGTCGGCTTCGCTCACGAGCAGCACCGCACCCGAGTCGCGCAGGAGATAGTCGAGCTCGTCGGTCGTCGACCGCCACGAAGCCGGCACCAGCCGCGCGCCCAGTCGCGCGCTCGCCAGCGCGACCTCCACCCATTCCGGACGGTTGCCGAGCACGGTCGCGACCGGGGCGTCGCGTCCGACGCCCCGCGCCGCGAGCGCGCGTGCCAACTGGTTCACCCGGCGGTCGAGCTCCCCGTAGCGTCATCCGCCGGTCGTGCCAGACCAACGCGGTCTTGCCGGGGTCGGAGGCCGCGGCACCGGCGACGCCGGGAGGGCGTTGGTACTCGCCACCGGCGCAGAATAACGTTCTCGCATGGATCGTGCTCGGGGCGCCGACGTCCTGGTGGACAGGCGGGAGCAGGAGAACGACATTCTGTCGATGTCGGCGTGGGCCGCGGAGCAGGAGGCTGCGGCACGCGAGCGTCGCCTGCTCATGCAGGCGGCGATCGACGTGATGGGCGAGCACCCCGACCGGAGCCCCCGCGTCAGCGACATCGTGGCGCGGGCCGGGCTCTCGAACAACGCGTTCTACCGCCACTTCCGCGGCAAGGACGACCTCGTGCTCGCGATCCTCGACGACGGTCGGCGAACACTGCTGGGCTACCTCGACCACCTCATGGCCGCCGAGGCCACAGGGCGAGGGCAAGGTCCGGCGTTGGATCGAGGGGATGATGGCGCAAGCCGTCGATCCCGACGCCGCAGTCGCGCACGCGCGCCGTGCACGTCAACGCCGCGCGTGTCGACGGTGGTGTGGGCGACAAAGGTCGCCGCGCCGAAGCCGACCTCCGCGCGTTGCTGGAGACGCGCGCTGCGCGACGCGGGAGCGCCGATCCCGGCGCGCGACGCATACGTCATCTTTCAGGCCGTCGTCGGCAGCATGACCGACTTCCTCGTGCGTCAGGTCAAGCCGTCGGCCGAAGACATCGAGCATCTCGCGTCGTTCTGCGTGGCCGGGATCTCGGAGTGTTCCGATGGAACGTGAGGTGCTCGTCAGCGGCGTCGGTGGGCAGGGAGTCCAACTCGCGGCGCAGACGCTCGCCCGGGCCGCCGCGCTCGAAGGTCGCGAGGTGACGCTCTTCGGCGTGTACGGCGGATCGATGCGCGGCGGCAACACCGACTCCACCGTCGTCATCGGCGACACGCCGATCGAAGCCGCCTCCGATCGTGTCGCACGAGCTGGTCGGCGATCGTCATGAGCCTCCAGTTCTGGCAGCCCGGTGGGCGCAGCATGGGCATGGCGCGCAAGCTCGAGCCGGGTGGGCTCGTGCTGCTCAACTCGTCGCTCTCCGGCGGACGGCGGTCCCGATCCCGAGCGCTTCCAGGTCGTCGAGGTGCCGGCCAGCGACATCGCCGCGCACGCCGGGCGCGAGCTCGGGCAGACGATGGTCATGATCGGTGCGTACGCCAAGGTCACCGGCGTGGTCGCGGTCGAATCCCTTGTCGAGGCGATGGCCGAGTCGATTCCCGAGTACCGCCGTCAACACATCGCCGACAACGCGGAGATGATCCGCGCCGGTTACGAGCTCGACGACCTGCCGGAGCGGTGCCGTTCTGGGAGTACCGGTGGGGAGCGTCCGGTGAACGTCCTCACGCGCGGCACCGTCACGATCGCCGTCGACCGATGCAAGGGGTGCGAGCTGTGCATCCCCGCGTGTCCGCCCGACGTGCTCTCGATGTCGGACGACCTCAACCAGATGGGTTTCCGCTACCCGGTGCTGCATCCCGGGTGCACCGGTTGCCAGGCGTGCCAGGTGGTGTGCCCCGACTGGGTGTTCTCGGTGTTCCGCTACGACGAGCCCATCGAGCTCGAAGCACTGACTGCGATACCGCGACGTCTCATGGAGGGCTCGGAGGCGATGGCCGAAGCCGCGATCGTCGCCGGTTGCCGCTTCTTCGCCGGGTACCCGATGACGCCCGTTCACCGAGCTGCTCGAGCACTTCGCCGAAGCGTCTTCCCGAGGTCGGCGGCGTGTGCGTGAACGCCGAGAGCGAGCTCGAAGCCGTGGGCATGTGCTGGGGCGCGCTCACCACCGGCGCGCGCGCGGCGACCGGGTCCACGGGCCAGGGGCTCTCGCTGATGCAGGAGTCGTTCGCCGAGGCCGCGCTCGCCGGGCTGCCGATGGTGATCTTCAACATGTCGCGTGGCCAGAGCGACTACTTCCAGGCCACGCGTGGCGGCGGGCACGGCGACTATCGCCACATCGTGCTCGCGCCGATGGACGTGCACGAGGCCGTCGAGCTCACGCAGCTCGCGTTCCATCTCGCCGACAAGTGGCGCAACCCGGTGCTCGTCTACGGCGACTTCCTCATCGCGCACACCTATGCCGCGGTCGACATCGAGCCGATCGTCGTTCGAGACGCTCGCGCCGAAGGACTGGGCGCTCGACGGCACGACGAGCGGCACCGGTCGGGCGAAGATCGATCTCGTCGATCGGTATCGGCAAGGCTGCACGACATGGGGCCCGGGGATCGAAGCGCACTTCCAGGCCGTCGGTCCGCACATCGAGGAGATCGCCGCGGTCGAGCAACGCCACGACGCCGGATACCTCGACGACGCGGAGCACGTCGTCGTCGCGTTCGGCTCGGCCGGGAAGTTCGTGCGCAACGTCGTGCGCGAGCTGCGCGCGAGTGGTGTGCGCGTCGGCTACGTCCGCCCGATCACGCTGTGGCCGTTCCCGTACGACGCGGTGCGCGCGGCCGCCGACGGCGTGCAGCAGCGTGATGGTGTTCGAGAACAGCGCCGGGCAGCTGATCGACGACGTGAAGATCGCGGTGGAGGGCGCCGCGCCCGTCGTCGCGATCGGCGGCGTGTCCACCGACGGCTCCGGATTCGGAGTCGGCGACCTGTACGACGTCGACGTGATCCGCGAGCGCGTGCAGGCCACGATCGAGACTGGAGCGAAGCGATGAGCGGTGGCGAACGACCGATCGTCGCGACCGATGCGCCGCCTACTGCAGCCGTCGCACGAGATCGGCGTGCGCAAGCCCGCCGTTGCTCACGACCGAGCTACTCGCAGGTTCTGCCCGGGCTGCGGCGAACCGATCGCGGCGCGCGCGTTGCTCGAGAATCTCGTGGAGCTCGACGTCGCGAGCCGCGTCATCGCGGTCATGGGCATCGGCTGCTACACCGCGTTCTCGATGTCGTTCGACCTCGAGACGGTGCAGGCGCTGCACGGCCGCGCGCCGTCGGTCGCGACCGGCGTGAAGCGGATGCAGCCCGACGCGCGTCGTGTTCACGCTGCAGGGCGACGGCGACATGGTGAACGAAGGGCTGCAGGAGGTGCTCCACACCGCGGCGCGCGGCGAGCCCGTCACCGCGATCCTGCTGAACAACGGCGTGTTCGGCGAGACCGGCGGGCACATGACCGCCACGAGCGTGCTCGGCCAGCGCACGAAGAACTCGCTCGACGGGCGCGACGCGTCGTACCACGGGTATCCCGATCAAGATCGCCGACCTGCTCGCGCAGCTCGACGGCGTCGGCGTACGTCGCGCGCGGATCGGTGCACAGCGCCGGCGCGGCCGCGAAGACCAAGAAGATGGTGCGCAAGGCGTTCGAGGCGCAGCTCGCCGGACGCGGCTTCTCGTTCGTCGAGATCCTCACGATGTGCCCCACCGGCTGGTTCATCGGCGCGCCCGAGGGTGCCGACTACATGGACGAGACGCTCGGTCAGGTCCACACGATGGGCGAGCTCAAAGGCGGCTGAGCAGCGAACCGGCGTCAGCAAACCGTATGGCTGGTTGATGACGCAGGTTCGTGGTCGTGGGCTACAAGGCGCTTCGCCGGCCGCTGCCTTGGCGATGAAGCCCGCCTTGCTCGTCGAGCCGGTCTGGCCGGGGCCACCCGTGGACGGGCACCCCTGGCAGTCACCGACGTAGGTGGGCGCCGGGCGTCTGGCGCGTCTCGAAGTGGTACACCGACGTGTCCTTGTCGAACCAGTCGAACTGCTTCTTCGGCCACGTGCCGGCCTTGTAGCGCTTCGCGCCGTTGGCGTACCAGCCCACGCCCTTGCCCACCTCTCCCTGGCCGTTCGACGGGCCGGTGGTGGTGGGGTCCCACCAGTACGGCGCGAAGTCGAGGCCGTTCTCGCGCGTACTCGTCGTAGGGCAGACCCGGGCCCTTGCCGTAGCCGCTCAGGAAGCTGTTCGTGCGGTTCTGGGCGGCGCCACCCGACGCCGGGATCGCGAACAGTCCCTGCGCGAACGTCTTCGGCGTGAGCTTCGGTCCCGCGGCCTGGATGCCATTCATCAACCAGACGAATGTCCGAGCGTGACCGCCCCGGCCTGCGTACCCGCGTCCACGCCCCAGTACCAGTTCAGGGAGTCGGTCAGGGTCGACAACGGCAGCTGCGGCGGCGGGGGCGGCGGGTCGAGCTCGGTGTACGGGGTGAGGAACGACAGCCCGAACGCGTGCACCGACTGGTCGGTGGGGTAGACGCGGGACAGGATCCCGATGTCGGCGTAGATCGCCCCGGTGAAGAACCACTCCGGGAACCACTCCTGCTTCGTGGCGTTGTCCATGAGCGCCTTGTTCATCGAGAAGTCGCTCAACATGATGACGGTCGTGACCCCGGCGCCTTCATGCGCGTGACCATCGTCGGCGCCTGCTGCTCGGAGACCGTCGAGTCACCGAACGTGGAGCCGTTCGCGGGGTACGAGTTCTCGCTGGCGACGGTGCCGCCGTACTTCTTGAAGAACGACTGGAAGTTCGTCGATGTCGACGAGCGTCGGGATGTAGACCACGCCGAACTTGCGGGTCTGCTTCTGGACGTCGTCGCCGCCGTACTGGGCCTTCTTGCCGACGAGCTGCTTGCCGATCACCTCGGCAGAGTTGATGGCCGACGACTGCGCGTCGCTCAGACCCCACCGGTACGGCGCCTGGAGGTTCGCCTTCGTCGCGGTGGTCGAGTAGCCCATCGTCGGGATGTGCGCCTTGGCGAGCTCGGTCTCGAGCACGTCGAGACCGGCCACGATCAGGTGGAACACCGCGAACGGCTTCATGGCCTTGATCGCGACGACGTCGGCGCGCTGCGCGGCCTCGTCGCTCGCCCGACGACGTGAGGAACTTGATCTCGACGTCGCGGCCCCAGGTCTCGAAGAACTTCATCTGCGGGAGCACGTAGTCGTGGACCGCGTTCTCGTAGGTGCTCGCGGACTTGTCGGCCTTGTGCTTCGGCGTGACCGGGTCGGACTTCGAGCTGCTCGTCGTTCGGGAGTACCGCGACCACCGTGACCTTGTCCTTGGTGACGCCCTGCGACGTCGCGCCGCCGTTGTCGTCGCCCGCCTTCCACGCCTTCACGCACACGGGCCCGCCGCCGACGATGGTGCCGTCGAAGCGCGCCGTAGCCCGCCGAACGGCGAATCGCCGGCCGGGGTGGTCTTGCGGCACCGGGGTTGTCGAGCGCGGCGGTCGTGCCCATCCCGGAGGCGGCCACCGGCGGTCCGGCGCCGGGTGGTCTCGGCGAGCGTCGCCGCCCCGGCCGGCGCGGTGGCCACCGCCGGGATCACGAGCGAGCTGATTCCCGCCGCCAGCGCAGACAGCAGGACGACGAGCCGAGAACCGTTGCTCGGACCGTGTGGCATCACGTACCCCCCCAGGAGCGAGCGCTCGCGAGCCGGGTATCCCGGCGAGAAGCGAGCGACCCATGTTTTGGTAGACGCCGAGACGTTCCCGGCGATCCTACGGTGCTCCCCCACGAAAGGGAATTCACCCCTGCAAGGAGGAGTCGGATTTCAGTCTGACGACGAGCTCCCAGCGGGACGGTTCGCCGACGATCTCACGCACGATGCCGCTGCACTTCCAGCGTGCGCAGGTGTGCCATCGCCTCGCCGATAGCGGAGCGACGAGTGAACTTGTCGACGTCGTCCCACGGTCGCGACCACTCCATGCGCGGCGTGATCTCCCACGCGGTGCGGTAGCCGTCGCGGATCGCCGCGATCACCTCGAGGAATCGCTGCTCGTGGTGCTCGCGCAGCTCGCGCGTTCGATCGCGGAGGCTCGCGAAGCGCCACTCGTGGGCGGGGAGCCCTTCGCGCGTCGTACGTGCCGAGGCGCTCGAGCGAACGCAGGTAGTCGCCGAGCGGGTCGTCGCCGGTCTGCGGGTTGAGGTTCACGTTCGGGCGTGATGCGCGGGAGCACGCAGTCGCCCGTGAGCATGAGCTGGTTGCGCGGCTCCCAGAAGCAGAGGTGGCCGGGCGAGTGGCCCGGGCGTCCACACCGCGGTGAGCGTCCCAACCCGGGATGTCGGGACGTTCGCCGTCCTCGAGCAGCACGTCGGGCGTGGCGAACTCCACGAACTGCCGCGCCGGCATCGACGCGTTGCGCAGCGTCTTCGATCTCGCTCGGCCGGCGCTCCGAGCTGGCGGAGCCACGCGCCCATGCGCTCGAGCAGGTCGTCGGGCTCCTCGTAGCGGTCGTGGATCAGCGCGGCGTCGGCCGGGTGCAGCGCGATCCAGGCGCCCGAGGTCTCGCGGATGCGACCCGCGAGCCCGTAGTGGTCGGGGTGGATGTGCGTGACCATGACACCCTGGACGTCGGCGATGTCGAAGCCGGCCTCGCTGAGCCCGTCGCTCAGCGCGTCGAACGCGTCGTCGGTGTTCCACCCCGCGTCGACGATGAAGGGGCCCTCGGTCGGTCTCGAACGCGTAGACGAACACGTAGCGCAGCACGATCGGGAGCGGCACCGGGATGCTCCACAGCCCGGGGCGGACCTGCTCGACGGGCGGGAGCGGCTTGCTGTCGACGGGCTGTGTCTGCATGCGCAGAGGATGCTCGCGAGCTGTTCCTCAGCGCCAAACGAGCGGCAAGTCGAGTGGCGTACGCGGGTTCCCGCTGTACTCCAACTCGACGCCGGCCCTGATCTCGTAGTCGGGGATGCGCCGATGGAACGCCTCCAGAGCCACCCGCAGCTCCATCCGCGCGAGGTGCGAGCCGAGGCACCGGTGGAAGCCGCTCGCGAACGCGATGTGCGGATTCGGCTTCCGGGAGAAGTCGACCGTGAGCGGATCCGGGAAGTAGTCGGGGTCGAGGTTGGCGGCCGACCACGAGATGTTCATGTGGGTGCCCGCGGCGATCCTCTCGCCGCTCGGGAGCACCATGTCCTGCATCGCGATGCGCCCGCCGTCGGTGACGGGCGACTCGAAGCGCATGAGCTCCTCGACGACGTCGGGCCACATCGACGGATCGGCAACGACACGCGCACGGTCGTCGGGGTGGCGCGGCGAAGTAGCTCAGCATGCACGCGAGCGACGCGGCGACAGTGTCGAGGCCGGCGATCATCAGCAGGCCGAGGATGTCGAGGATGTTCTCGCGTGTGAGGCGCTCACCTTCGACCTCCGTCGTCATCAGCCAACCGATCATGTCGTCGCCCGGATTCCCGCTCGCCTCGCGCGCGTCGAGCGACTCGTTGAAGTACGCCTGGAGCCACTCGACCGCCTCTACCCGCAGCTCCGTCAGCTGCTCCGGCGTCGCGTCCTTCGGGGCGCCGATGCCGAGCGTCATGTTCTTGAACCGAATGAACGAGTGGAGGTCTTCGAGGGGCAGGCCCAGAATGGAGATGAAGATCGTCGACGGCAGGGGCTGGCACCACTGCAGGTTGACGTTGGCCTCGCCGTCGTCGATGAAGCCGTCGATCAGCTCGTTCGCGAGCTTGCGGATGCTCGGCTCGAGCGGTGCGATTCGCCGCGCGGTGAACACCGGATCCAGCAGGCGCCGGTACTTGGTGTGCTCGGGACCGTCGAGGCCGAGCGGGATCGCCTTGCGGTTGCTGCCGAGGTACTTGCTCGCGGTCTCGACGTCGTGACTCCGGTTGACCGTGAGGATGTCTTCCATCCGGAGCAGGGTGACGGTGTCGCCATCGCTCCGGACGACCGGGCACCGTGCCGCGCGATCCACGTACATCGCCTGGGGCTCGGCGCCGGCTCGCGCCGCGGTCCCTTCCTCGTCGCTGAACGCGATGTACAGGTTCTCGAACTGTGCGGCCTGGTCCAGCGCGGCCTCGTCGAGCTCGGTCATGGCTACCCCCAAGGAGTCGGCTCATCGGGAGGTTATTACGCTGTACAGGCCCGCGGACGCGTCAGCGGACGGTGCGGAAGAACTCCCGGACGTCGGGCACGAAGAGGTCGGGGACCTGCATCGCGGCGAAGTGGCCGCCATGGGGCTGCTCGGTCCAGTGCGTGATGTTGTACCGGTGCTCCGCCCACGACCGCGGCGTGCGCGTGACCTCCCCCGGGTAGTTGGCGACGCCGGTCGGAACGCCGACGTACGCCTGTGGGATCGCGTCGCGTCGCGCCTGGCGCATCTCGTAGTAGAGGCGCGCCGACGAGGTCGCGGTCGCCGTGACCCAGTACACGGTGATGTTCGTGAGCAGTTGGTCTTTCGTGAACTCGCGTTCGACGTCGCCGTCGCAGTCGGTCCACGCCATGAACTTCTCGACGATCCACGCGCACAGACCCGACGGCGAATCTTCCAGCGAGTAGCCGACCGTCTGCGGCTTCGTGCCCTGGATCTCCTGGTAGCCGGCGCCGGTGGTGCGGAACGCGACGACGGCGTCGCGCTCCTGCTGCTCGCTCGCAGTGGGTTCGGGTGCGTCCTTCGGCCGGGGCACGGTGATGAAGTTGAGGTGCAGCCCGCAGACGTGGTCGGGATCGAGGTCGGCGACGTTCTGGGAGACGATCGATCCCCAGTCGCCTCCCTGCGCGCCGTATCGCTCGTAGCCGAGGTCGGCCATGACCTGCGTGAACGCGGCGGCCATGCGGCGCGGGTGCCACCCGCGTTCCGACGTGGGTCCGGAGAAGCCGTAGCCCGGGAGCGACGGGGCCACCACGTGGAACGCGTCGGCGGGCTCGCCGCCGTGCGCGCGCGGATCCGAGAGAGGGCCGAGCACGTCGAGGAACTCCGCGACCGACCCGGGCCAGCCGTGTGAGATGAGGAGCGGCAACGCGTCGGGTTCCGGAGAGCGCGCATGCAGGAAGTGGATGCGCTGGCCGTCGACCTCGGTGGCGGTGGGCTCGAACATGTTGAAGCGCGCTTCGTGCGCGCGCCAGTCGTACTGGTCCTTCCAGTACGCGAGCAGCGACTCGAGGTAGCCGCGCTCGGTGCCCATCTCCCATTCGATGCCCGCGAGCTGGTTCGGGAACCGGGTGCGCGGCGAGGCGCTCGCGCAGGTCGTCGAGCACTGGCTGCGGTACCTCGACGGGCGCGGGAACGAATTCGAGTGTCATGCCGGGAAAGTAGCGTGCGCGAACGCATGATCCGAGAGCTCCTCGACCTGGAACCACTGGGCAACGATCGCTTCGGGGCGCCGGTTCCGGTGTACGACTACCGGCCGAACCTGTTCGGCGGCCAGGTCGCGGGCCAGGCGTTGCGCGCCGCCGCGCTCACGGTGCCGTCGGACCGGCCTCCGCACTCCTTGCACTCGTACTTCGTCCGGGCCGGCCGGCTCGACGCACCGCTCGCGATGCAGGTCGAGCGGGTGCGGGACGGCAGGTCCTTCACGGTGCGCGGGGTCGAGGCGTGGCAGCAGGACGAGGTGATCCTCGACATGGTCGCCTCGTTCCACCTCCCCGAGGACGGCGCTCGGTACTCGCAACCCTGCGCCGACGTGCCCGGTCCCGACGCCTCCCGCCCCGACCCGTTCCAGGGCACCGGCTTCGCCGACGTGCCCATCGAGACGCGCATCGCGTTCGAGTCCGAAGGGCCGCCGCCACCTCCGCTCGGCACCGCGACCCGGTTCTGGGCGCGGTCCACCGAGTCGTGGGACGACGACGATGCCGGCCTCTCCGCTGCGTACCTCGCCTATGTCGCCGACATGCGCACGGGTACCGGTCTCGTCGACCAGTGGGACATGCAGGGTGGCCATTGGATGGTGACCAGCCTCGACCACTCACTCTGGTTCCACGATCGGGTGTCACCGTCGGAGTGGGTGCTGGTCGACCTCCGACGGGTCGCGATCGGCGGCAACCGCGGCCTCGTGCTCGGCACCATGCACGCGCACGACGGTCGTCACGTAGCGTCGTTCACCCAGGAGCTCGTCGTACGCGCCCGGCCGAGTCGCACGAAAGAGGAGGCCTCATGACCACGTTCGGCATCCACCTTCCTCAGTTCGGCCGCGCCGCGGTCGCGGGTGGCATCGAGCGTGCCGCGAAGCACGCCGAGGACCTCGGGTTCGACGACGTGTGGGTGAGCGACCATCTCGTCATCCCGGAGGGTCAGGCGTACCCCGCTCCCCTCTTGTGCGACCCGCTGACGTCGCTCTCGTTCGCGGCCGCCGCGACCGAGACCGTCGGTCTCGGCACGAGCGTGCTCGTCGGCCCCCAGTACACGAGTCCGCTCGCGCTCGCCAACTCGCTGGCGAGCCTCGACTATCTCAGTGACGGACGGCTCACCGTCGGGATCGGCATCGGCTGGTCACAGGCGGAGTACGAAGCCCTGCACGCGCCGTTCGATCACCGCGGCGAGCGGCTCGACGAGATGATCGACCTGTTCCACACTGCGTGGCGCGACGATCCCGCGACGCACGACGGCCGCTGGTACTCCTTCGAGAAGATCCATGTGCAACCGCAACCGGCCCACGACGTCCCGATCTGGATCGGCGGCGCGAGCGACGCCGCGTTCGCGCGCGCGTTCGCCAGGGCCGACGGCTATCACGGCATCGGCGTCGAGCCCGAGCAGGCGCCCGCATTGGTGGAGCGCATTCGCGCCGGACGCCCCGACGACGAGCTTCACGATCTCGCTGCGCGTGCCCTGGGACGCACGCTCGAACGAGCCCGACGAGATCAAGGCCCAGCGCGAGGCGTACGAATCCGCCGGGATCCAGCACCTCGTGGCGGCGCCGACGCGCGGGAGCATCGACGCCTGGCTCGAAGGTATGGAGACGATCGCGCACGCGCTCGACCTCACACCGCGTTGAGACCCCGCCACTAGAGTCACTGTCGATGTTCATGAAGGCGTCCGCCGATCCGCGACGGCCCGCGACGGTGCTGCACACCTCCGACTGCCACCTCGCGGGATACGTCGGCGGCCGCGAGGAACCAGCCTTCTCCCTCGCGATCGACCTGGCGATCAGTGAAGCCGTCGACGCGGTCCTCATCACCGGGGATCTCTTCGACCATGCGCGGGTTCCCGACGAGCTCCTCGACTGGACCGTGTCCGAATTCGACCGTCTCACGTGCCCCGTCGTGATGATTCCCGGCAACCACGACGTGTTCGACGAGCAGTCGGTGCACCATCGGTTCACCGTGTCGGATCGCTGCGCGCACGTGCACTTCATCGACGACCCCGTCGGTCGTCTCGTCGAGGTCCCGGGAACCGACATCGTCGTGTGGGGACGCGCGATGCCGGAGCACGAGCCGGATTTCCGCCCGCTCACCGGCGTGCCACCGCGGCCGGTCGATCGCTGGACGATCGCCGCCGGGCACGGCCTCCTGATGGACGACGAAGAGCCCACGTTCCGATCGTCACCGATCTATCCGTCCGATCTCGACGCGGTGCATTGGGACTACGTCGCGCTCGGGCACATCCACCGCTACTCGGAGGTCCGCGATCACCCCACGCCCGCGCGGTATGCCGGCGCGACCGCGAGCTCCCTCGGCGGTGAGCCGGGCGTGGTGCTCGTCGACTTCGTGCCGGGTTGTGGCGCGCAGCCGCGTTGGGTCGCGCTCTCCGACGCGAACGCGGAGTGATCCGCTACTCGTAGCCGTGCGCGCCGGGCTCGAGCGCGACGCCGAGCGTGTTCAACACGTAGGACACGAGGTGGTAGTAGCCGACCAGCATCGTGGCCTGGATCAGCTGTTGCGCGTCGTACTCGCGAGTCATCGCGTCCCATGTGCTGTCGGTGATGCAGCCATCGTCGTGGAGTTCGTCCGCCGCCCGGCAGAGCGTCGCCTCGAACGGGCTCCAGCCGTCGGCGTCGGGGCCTTCGATGATCCGGTCGATGTCGGCGTCGGTCATTCCCGCGTCGCGCGCCATTCGACGATGCTGGGCGAACTCGTAGTTCGACCGGCATCGCCAGCCGGAACGCAGGATCAGCGTCTCCCGATGCCGGGCGGGAAGACCGTCGCCACGGAGTGCCGCGCCGAGTGACGTCATGCGATCGGCCAGCTCGGGATGCCGGGCGATCGTGGCGTAGATGTTCACCGTGGGGCCACGCACGAGCCGGGCGAGGAGCTCACGCTGCCGTTCGTCGCGCTCGGGTTCGGACAGGGGACCGATTCGTGGCTGCTCCGGGCGTGCGCTCATGCGGCGCAACGTAGCCTTGACGCATGGACCTCACCACGGTTGACCACCTGCTGTCGACGACGCGCGCGGTACGCAAGCGACTCGACCTCACGCGGCCGGTTCCGCACGAGGTCGTCGTCGAGTGCCTCCGCCTCGCGATCCAGGCGCCGACCGGCTCGAACGCGCAGCGTTGGCGCTGGATCGTCGTCACCGATCCGCCGACACGCGCTCGGCGATCGCCGACCTGTACCGCAACCCGCCCCGTGCCGAGCGCGCCGAGCACCGAGCCGGTCGGTCGAGCTCACCGGGCAGCAGCGGCGCGTGATGGACTCGGCGCGCGTATCTCACCGAGCACCTGCACGAGGTACCGGTGCTCGTCGTGCCGTGCATCGAGGACGCGGGAGGGGCGGCGGGTTGGGCACCGTCGATCTATCCGGCGGTCTGGAGCTTCCAGCTCGCGTTGCGCAGTCGCGGGCTCGGCTCGTGCATCACGACCGTGCACCTCTTCCGCAAGGACGAAGCCGCCGCGCTGCTCGGGATCCCCGACGGGTTCGTGCAGGCGTGTCTGCTGCCGGTCGCGTACTACACGGGTGACGACTTCCGGCCGGCGGTCCGCCGTCCGCATCGAGGAGATCACGTACTGGGACCGCTGGGGCAACACGGAGCAATCCTGGAGCGCGACCCGCGTCGCCACGTTCTGCCGCATCTGCTCGCCACTGTGCGGGGTGCTCGTCGACGTCGAAGACGGGCGCGTCACCCACGTCGCGGGCGACCCCGATCATCGCGCTCACCCGCGGCTTCACGTGCACGAAGGGCCGTCACCTCGGTGAGCTGCACCACGCACCCGACCGGTTCCTCACCGCGCAGCGCAACGGTCCCGACGGCCTGCAGCCGATCCCCACCGACCAGGCGATCGACGAGATCGCGGCGCGCCTGCGCACGATCCTCGACGAGCACGGTCCCGAATCGATCGCGTTGTTCGTCGGCACGCAGAGCTACACCGCGTCGCTCACGTTCAGCTTCGCGGGCGCGTGGCTCCGCGCCGTCGGCTCGCACAAGCGCTTCTCCACGATGACGATCGACCAGTCGGCGAAATGGGTCGCGCACCGCGCGCCTCGGAACGCTGGGCGGCCGGTCGCCAGCGGTTCGAAGACTCCGACGTGTGGCTCCTCGCGGGAACGAATCCGTTGGTGTCGATGCAGGGCGGCGATCTCACCGGCTTCCCGGTGCACGACGGGCTGCGCCGGCTCGAGGAGGCGCGGCAGCGCGGCCTGCAGCTCATCGTCGTCGATCCGCGTCGCACCGAGGTCGCCGCCCACGCCGACCTTCACCTCCAGCTCGTCCCCGGCACCGACGTCGCGCTGTTCGCGGCGCTGTTGCGCACGATCCTCGCCGAGGATCTGCACGACGTCGACTTCTGCACGGAGTGGGTCAACGGCCTCGACGCGCTCCGCGCCGCGGTCGAGCCGATGACGCCGGAGGTCGGCGAGCGGCATCACGGGCGTCGACCGCGACCTGATCGTCGAGGCGGCGCGTGTGTTCGGGCGGCGCGTCGCGCGGGATGGCCAAGACCGGTACCGGGCCCGACATGGGTCCGCACGCGAACGTCGCCGAGCACCTCGTGCAGGCGATGAACGTGGTGTGCGGCCGCTTCCCGCGCGAGGGCGACCGGTACGCGGGCGCCGGCGTGCTCAGCGGTCGCCGCAACCTGCACGCGCAGCCGTCGTCGCCGATGCGCACCTGGGAGCGCGGCTTCCAGAGCCGCATCGGCGTGGGCACGCTGATGGGGGAGCTCCCGTCGCCGATCCTTCCCGAGGAGATCCTCGAACCCGGTGCCGACCGGGTGCGCGCGCTCGTCGTGTGCGGCGGCAACCCGGCGTCGGCGTTTCCCGACCAGGAGCGCATCGTGCGACGCGTTGGGCGCAGCTCGACCTGCTCGTCACGATCGACCCGTTTCCCACCGAGACCGCGCAGCTCGCGCACTATGTGATCGCGCCGACCATGTCGCTCGAGCGCGCCGACGACACGCGCGGCTACGAGCACTTCTTCTCCGAGCCGTTCGCGCAGTACACGCCGCCGATCCTCGAGCGGCCCGGTGACGTCATCGAAGACTGGGAGTTCTTCTACGAGCTCGCGTCGCGGATGGGTCTGCTCCTCAACATCGGCAGCCGAGTCTGGGAGCCCGGTACCGCGCGGCCGACGTCCGACGAGCTGCTCGAGTCGTTCGCGCAGCGCGCGCAGGTGCCGTACGACGCGGTGCGCGCCGAGCCGCACGGTGCCGAGTTCGACGTTGCGCCCACGATCGTCGGTCCGCCCAGCGCCGGAGGCGCGTGCCCGGTTCGAGCTGCTCGCCGACGACGTCGACGCAGGAAGTTGCGCGACGCGCTCGACGCGTCTCGCCGCCGACTTGCCGCGCGACCGTCCGTACCTGCTCGTCGTCCGTCGCAGCAGGAACGCGATGAACTCACTCGGCCGGCGGGTGCCGATCGGACTGCCGTACAACCCGTGCTTCGTTCACCCCGAGGACCTCGTCGCGCTCGGCGTCGCCGACGGCGAGCTGCTCATGCTCACGTCGGATCACGGCGCGATCACCGTCGTCGCGGCCGCCGACCCCACGCTCCGCCGCGGCGTGCTGTCGATCACGCACTGCTACGGCAGCGCTCCCCGGAGACGACGACGACCCGCGCGAGTACGGCGCGAACCCCGCCCGCCTGCTGAGCCTCACCGAGCACCGCCAGCCGATCAGCCAGATGCCCTGGATGAGCGCGGTCCCCGTGACCGCGACCCACGAACCGGCGTCAGAACCGCTATAGGGTGTCGACGAATTGAGTGTCAGCGGACGGCGATGGCGTTGGGGGGTGACGCCACTCCGTTCGGCATGTTGAGCGGCGCCGACGTGAAGAAGGAGTCGTACGAGTTCGGCGGTCAGGCAGTCGTCGGCGAGTGCGTCGAGGTCCCACAGCTCGCCGAGCGGGATGCCGAGCAGCGGCAGGAAGTGCACGTGCAGGAACGCGTCGCTCATCATGGGGATCACTCTCGACGGCCGGGTTGTCGGCGGCGACCGCGGCGACGTGCAGGTCCCAGAGCATCGCCAGCGACGTCGAGCCCGGACACGCCCGGGCTCGGCGTCATGCGTTCGCTCGCGTAGTCGGCGCGGGCGTCGCCGTCGAGCCCGCGGTACCACGCCAGCCACCCGGTGCGGATCAGGAGGATGTCGCCGGTCTCGACCGTGGTGCCCTGCCGTTCGAGGCACGACGCGAGGTCGTCGGCGGTGATCGGGTCGCTCTCGCCCTGACGGATCGGTCGCCCGACCTCGTCGCGCCACCGGGCGACGTCGGCGAGCACCGCGCGTCCCACGATGCCGCGCTCGGCCCAGAAGTGGATGCCGTGCTCCTCGTCGGGCACGCCGCCGTAGTGACCGTGCTCGCGGTGCGCGAAGTGGCGGAAGCCGTCCCACTGCGCCGACGACTGCGTGTTCCAGTCGTGGTACAGGTCGTCATGGCCGTCGCCGAGCTCGCCGGTGACCTCGTGCCGCAGCCGCGCCCGCCCGAAGAGCGGGGGATCGGGCAGCGTGAGCTCCGGGTTCAGCGCGAACACGCGACCGGTGCGGATCGACCGCGCCGCCGCCGAGCACGCGCTCGGGGCTGAGCAGGTTGAGCGTGCCGAACACGTCGTGGTCGCCCCACACACCCCACGACGAGCCGGCGGGCGCGTCGTCGCGGACCGGGAGCTCGTCGTACGTTGGCAGTCGATCCGTCATGCTCATCGCTCCTGCGTTTGGAGAAGTTGCCCGAGGGTGAGTTTGTCGGGTTTTCCGCTCGGGAGCCAGGGCGCGTCGTCGAGGGACGATCGTGTGAGTATGCGGGTCGGCACCTTGTACGCACGACAGCTCCGTGCGCGCACCGCCGCCGGATGTCGTCGGTAGTCGAACGCAACACCCTCTTCGAGCACCAGCACCGCGGTGACCTCTTCGCCGCGTTCGGCGTGCGGCATCCCGAACACGAACGCGTAGCGGATCTCCGGGAACGACTGGAGCACCATCTCGACCTCCAGCGGCGCGACGTTCGCACCGCCCGACTTGATCATGTCGGTGTAGCGGCCGGTGAAGAACACGCGGCCGTCTTCGAGGTACGAACGGTCACCGGTGTGGTACCAGCCGTCGGCGTCGAAGATCGCTTCGCGCTCGCGCTTGTAGAAGCCGGCCATGAGCCCGTAGCCGCGCACGCAGAACTCGCCTTCGCTCGCCGTCGGGAAGGATCTCGCCGGTCTCGGGGTCGATGACCTTGTAGTCGAAGTGGTCCGGGCGGAAGTGCGGACCGAGGGTCTCGGTCATGCCCATGTTCGGCGGGTCGCCCTTCGACGACACGCCGCAGCCGGTTGCCGACGGTCGACGCCGGCAGCGGGCACGCTGTCGAGCGAGCTCAGGTCGCGCGCCGCCGTCGCTCGAGCCCTCGTTGATCTCGGCCAGCGTGGTCGACCCAGCCCAACATCGTGGTGACGCGCTCGCGCTCGATGAGGTCGAGCGCGCCGGCGGCGTCGAAGCGCTCCTGGCACACGATGGCCGATCCGCTGTGCAGCGCGCCCGCGAGCATCTGCACGCCGCCCACCCAGAAGAACGGCATCGCGCACAGCACGCGATGGCCCGGGTACGAGCCCTGGAGCCCGAGGTTCGACCCGGTCGACGTCTTGCGGACGACCGTGCCGTGCGTGTGCACGACCGCCTTCGGCTCGGCCGCGCTGCCCGACGTGTACACGACGACGGCGGGTCGGCGGGCGCGACCTCCGACTCGACGGCCGCGAGCAGCTCGTCGGAGATGACACCGGTCGTCGACGGCGTCGAACGTCACCGGCGTGACCCACGGACGGTCGCTTCCGCCGACGACCCAGATCGGCGCGCAGGAACGGCAGCGCGGGCAGGTACAGCGGACCGCGGTCCGTGTTCGGCGAGACCGGGCACCGCGTGCTCGAGCTGCGCCTCGTAGTCCTTTGCCGAGCATCGTGCGCGGCGCGAGCAGGAGCTGACACGTCGCCGATCCGCAGCACGTTCCGGAGCTCGCGGGGCTGGTACGTGCTGCTGAACAGCATCGCCATCGCGCCGATACGGGCGGCGGCGATCCATCCGAGCATCCAGTCGACGCCCGACGGGAACGCGATGCCGATCCGTGTCCCCTTGCCCACGCCCGCGGCGAGCATGCGCTTCGCCACGCGCGCGAGTGATCCGCTCGGCTTCCCGGAAGCTGCAGCGCCGGTCCACGCTGACGACGAAGTCGTCGTCGCCGTAGCGTTCCACGGCGCGCCGCAGCAGCTCCGGCATCGTCGGTGGGTGCTCGAGCAGGGGTGCGCGCATTGCTCGTAGAGTACGGCCGAACCAAGTCGGCAGCGAGAGGTGGGCCATGGAGCGGGTCGAGTACGACGAGTTCGGTCTGTTCCACGAGAACGCCGAAGAGTTCGGCCTGCCGTACGACGGCCCTCCGACCGTCCGGCGCGAGTTCGTCGCGCTCCCCGACGGCCGCACGATCAGCGCGCTGGTCTGGGGCACCGACGATCCGGAGTACGTGTTCCTCCACGGCGGCGCGCAGAACGCCCACACTTGGGACACGGTGGCGATGGCGCTCGACCGTCCGCTCGTGGCGATCGACCTCCCCGGACACGGTCATTCCGACGGGCCGAACGAGGCGACCGGCGGTCAGATCGCGCCCGAGTCGCTCGCCGCCGACGTCGCGGTCGCCATCCGCGCGCTGGCGCCGAACGCCCGCGGCGTGATCGGCATGTCGCTCGGCGGACTCACCACCATCGCCCTCACCGCGGTCGCCCCCGAGCTCGTGCGCTCGGTCGTGCTCGTCGACGTCACGCCCGGTGTCGACGGCCAGAAGTCGAAGGTGATCGCCGACTTCATCAACGGGCCCGAGAGCTTCCCGAACTTCGACGAGCTCCTCGCGCGCACCATCGAGTACAACCCCACGCGCACCGAGTCTTCGTTGCGTCGCGGGATCCTGCACAACGCGGTCCAGCGTGACGACGGTTCGTGGGTCTGGCGCTACGCGCGCTTCCGCACGCCGCCCGCCGAGGGCGACGCGCCCGCGGACAGCACTGCCAACTTCCCGAGGTTCGGCGTGTTGTGGGAGCCGCTGTCGCGGATCAAGGTCCCACTCATGCTGGCGCGCGGCATGCGCGAGCAGTCGGTCGTCGACGATGCCGACGAGGCGAAGCTGCTCGAGCTCCTCCCCGACGCGCGGGTCGAGCACGTTCGAAGCGGCGGGCCACAGCCTGCAGGGCGACACGCCGGTCGAGTTCGCCCGCTCGGTCGTCGACTTCGTGCCGTAACCCGGAGACCGGCGGCGGTGCCCGCGCCCACTAGCGTTTGCAGGAATGAGCGTCACGAAATCCCCTCGGGAAGCAGCCGCGAAGTCCGGACCGAGCAACGGCGAGAGCAAGGCCGAGCAACTCAGCCAGGAGCGCATCGTCGAGGCCGCGCTGCGAGGTCGCGAGGCGTGTCGGATTCGACCGGCTCACGATGCGCGCGCTCGCCGACGAGCTCGGTGTCACGCCGATGGCGGCCTACTACTACGTGTAGAGCAAGGAACAGCTGCTCGAGCTGGTCGCCGACTCGGTGGCCTCCGACACCAAGCCGCTTCCGGCCGATCTCCCGTGGGACGAGCAGCTGAAGCTGCAGGCGTTCGATCTCTTCGATCGGCTCACGGCCTACCCCGGGCTCGGCGCGTTCCTGTTGGAACGGCCGCTCACGCCGGCCGTGAGGAAGAACTACCCGAGTGGTGTCGAGATCTTTCGCCGGGCGGGGCTCGACGAGCACGACGCCGAGCTCGCGCAAGCCACGTACCACACGTTCATGTTCGGGCTGATGGGCATGGAGTACCGGTTCCGCCCCGTGAAGCGTCAGAAGGCCGGCGTGAAGGACGACGATGCGATCGTCGCGCACGCGAGCACGCACGACTTCATCGAGTTCGGCCTCGACATCCTGATCGACGGCATCCGCGCCCGTCAGGCGCTCTAACATCGGCCCCGTTGTACAGCGCATAAAGGGGGGCCACGATGTCGGGGCCGATCTGCGAGGGCCTGAACGTCGTCGAGCTGGGCTCGGGGAGCATCGCCGCGTCGCTCGCCGGCATGATGCTCGCCGACAACGGCGCCCGAGTCGTGAAGATCGAGCCGCCGGAGGGCGACGCCCTGCGCGCGCACTCGCCGTCGGGGTTCCTCGTCTGGAACCGGGGCAAGGACAGCGCGGTCCGCGACCTGCGCGACGACGACGGGCGGGCCGCGGTGCGGGCGATGGCCGAGCAGGCCGACGTCGCTGCTCGTCGGGCTCGCGCCCGGTCGCGCCGAGGAGTGGGGCCTCGGGTACGACGTCACTGCAGGTGGCCAACCCCGGTCTCGTGTACTGCGCGATCACCGGTTTCGGTCCGACCGGGCCGTACGCGCAGCTCAAGGCGTACGAAGGCGTCGTCCAGGCGAAGATCGGCGCGTTCAGCCGCGGCATGTTCGGCTTCCGCGACGGCCCGATCTTCTCGGGCGCGCCCACGGCGAGCACCGGTGCCGCGCACATGGCGGTGAGCGGGATCCTCGCCGCGCTGATCGCGCGCGAGACCACCGGTCGCGGCCAGCGTGTCGACACGTCGCTCGTGCAGGGCATGATCCCGGCCGACTACTTCGGCATCTACCACGTGCAGCTCGCCGCACGCGCCGCTGCCGCGGGCGGAGGCGACGGACCGAACACCGCGCCCGGCGGCGGCATGGCCGCGAGCCGTTACGCGCTCTGCCTCTGCACGAAGGACGGCCGCTGGATCAACTTCTCGCCGCAGCAGCCGCACCAGGCGCACGCGCTCCTGCGTTCGGTCGGGCTCGACGGCGACCCTCGAGGAGGAACGCTTCTCGCACGCGCCGTTCTTCGCGACCGCCGAGGACGCGCAGGAGTGGGAGGACCTGCTCTGGGAGCGCGTTCCGGTCGCAGACCTGGGCCGAGCTCCTCCCGCAGTTCCTCGCCGAGAACGACCTCCCGTTCGAGCTGTGCGGTACGAGCGAGGAGGCACTCGACCACCCGCAGATCATCGCCAACGGTGAGGTCGTGGAGGTCGACGACCCGGTGCTCGGCAAGGTTCGCGAAGTCGGGCCCGTGGCCACGTTCGCGGCAGAGCCCGTCGGTGATCACGCGGTCGGCTCCGGCGCTCGGCGTCGGGCGTTCGCCCAATCGTTCGACGCGCGGATGATGCGACACACCGCCCAGCGATGGTCCGGTACCCAACACGCGTTGTCGGGCGTGACGATCGTGGAGTTCGGTTACTTCTACGCGATGCCGTTCGGGGTGGCGCTCGCGGCGTCGCTCGGCGCGCGCGTCATCAAGCTCGAGGGTGGCGACGGTGATCCCATGCGTCACGCGTTCGGTGGCGACGCGGGATCGGCCAAGGTGATGGAGGGCAAGGAGAGCCTGTCCATCGACATGAAGTCGCCACGAAGGCCGCACGATCGTGCACGAGCTGATCGCGCGCGCCGACGTCTTCGTGCTCGGCTTCCGTCCCGGCGTCGCAGCAGCGGTTGGGCATCGACTACGACGACGCTGTCGAAGATCAACCCGAAACTCGTCTACGTGCACGCGGCCGGGCTACGGCGCGCAAGGCCCGTACAGCCACCGACCCGTGTACGCGAGCACCGCGCTCGCGCTCGCCGGGAACCTCGCCCCGCCACGCCGGCTTCTGGATGAACCCCGAGCTTGTCGGCCGACTTCAGCGTGCGTCGAGCTGCAGAACGTGATCGCGCCGCGCCTCCGTGGTCCGGTCGACGGCGATTCGAACGCCGCGCAGACCGCGTGCACTGCCCTCATGTTCGGGCTGTTCCACCAGCGACGCACCGGTGTCGGTCAGTTCCTGTCGACGTCGATGATCGGCGGCAACGTCTACTCGTACTCCGACGACGCGGTCACCTACGACGGGCAAGCCGCCCGGTTCGCGGTGTCCGATCCCGAGCAGTACGGCCTCAACGCGCTGTACCGCCTCTACAAGACCGGCGACGGCTGGATCTTCCTCGCCGCCACGAACCACAAGGAGCGCGCCGCGCTCGAGCCAGCGCTCGGCGTCCAGCTTCCCGACGGTGACGACGCGCGCGTCGCGGCGCTCGACCGAAGTCTTCGCCGACCGGAAAGCCGACGAGGTCGAGCAGCGAGCTCACCCGAGGCCGGCGTCGGGTGCGCGACGGTCTTCCCCGACGGCCATCCCACGTTCATCGCCACCGACCCGGCGATGCTCGAGACCGGGCTCGCCGCCGACATCGAGCACCCGCTCTTCGGCACCATCCGCCGCCACGGTCTCCCGGCGCCGCTCTCCGAGACGCCCGGGCCGCGTCGCCCCCGGCTGCCTGCGCGGCCAGCACACCGAAGCGATCCTGCGGGGAGCTCGGCTACACGCGGGGACGCGAGCACCTCGCCGAGCTCGAGGCCGACGAAGGTGGTCTTCGGGCCGGATTGAGGGCGGTTGCACCAAACGCGAGCCCGACCCGGAGTAGTGCTGGTACGAACGTACAACAGGCAGCCTACGTACAGACGCCCGAGGGGGAAGCCCGATGTTCGAGACCACGCTGCCGTATCCGGTGTTCGACGCCGACAATCACTTCTACGACGCCGAGGACGCGATCACCCGGCACCTCGAGCCGTCGTTCGTCGACGCCGGCAAGGTGGCGGTCGACTACCGGCCCGACACCTTCGACCGGCACCGCAAGAAAATGCAGGAGGAGTTCGGCAACGAGTTCGGCGTGCCGGGATCGACACGTACAAGGCGAATCCGCTGCGCATCGCGGATCCCGACGAGCGCGAGAAGGTCGTGCAGAGCTTCCGGCTGCTGGCGCCGTCGTTCCAGAGTCGCGAGAACCGCCTCGAGGTCATGGACGTGCAGGGGCTCGAAGCGGCGATCATGTTCCCGTCCGGTGTGGGCATCTCGGTCGAGGGCGAGTTCCTCGACGATCCCGCGGCGAACGCGGCCAACGTCCGTGCGTACAACCGCTGGGTGCAGGACGACTGGGGCTTGGGCGTACAAGAACCGCATCTTCACGCCCGCGAACGTGCCGCTCGCGAACATCGACGTCATGGTCGAGGAGTTGGAACGCACGCTCGCCGACGGCGCGCGCACGGTGCTGCTGCCCGCCCGGACCGCTGAACGGCCGGTCGCCCGCCGATCCGTACTACGACCCGTTCTGGGCACGCATCCAGGAAGCGCGCGCGCGCGTCGTCGTGCACCTGGACTACACGAAGTACCAGCGCGCCGGTGCCGAGTACGGCTACGACCCGAACACGCACTACTTCGACGGCTTCGACGCGTTCCAGTGGTTCTCGTACTGGGGTGATCGCCCGATCATGGAGACCGTCGCGGCGATGATCTTCCACAACCTCTTCACGCGGTTCCCCGACTTGCACGTCGGCATCATCGAGCACGGCGCGGTGTGGGCTCCGTACGCGATCCGCAAGATGGACCACGGCTTCATGATGGGGAAGGAGACGCAGAACGGGAAGCTCGACGAGCGCCCGAGCGACGTCTTCCGCGAGCACTTCGTGATCGCGCCGTACCCGGAAGAGAACATCGGCCGAATCCTCGACGTGCTGTCTCCCGATTGTCTCGTGTTCGGGTCCGACTTCCCGCACCCGGAGGGACTGCCCGACCCCGTCACCTACGTGAACCAGCTGCACGATCTCTCCGACGAGGATCAGCAGAAGATCATGAGCACCAACCTCGCCGGCTTCCTCGGCCTCCGCCTGACCGAGCCTGATCGAACAGAGGACAACGTGGACACGCTCTGGACGAACTCCGGCGACTCGCACTTCATCGAGCCGCGCGACCTCTTCAAGGCAGAACCTGCCGGCCGCGCTCGCCGATCGGCTGCCGCGCTCGGAGAAGATCAGCGACACCGAGGAGATCGTGCACATCGACGGCCGGTCGTTCCGCCGTCAGCTGCCGCGGCCGCCCAAGCCGTCGACGGCGCGGGCGATGATGGAGTTCGCCGAGGCGATGCAGCAGGGCGGCGAGGGTGCGTCGAAGGGCGCGGTGCGGCTCGAGCACCTCGACGACCAGGGTGTGTGGGGCGAGGTCGTGTACCCGTCGCTCGGGCTCTGGTACGGCCAGATCGACGACCCGCACCTGGTGTCCGAAGCGGCGAAGGTGCTCAACGACCACGTGCACGACGAGCTCATCCGCACGTCGCCGCGGCTTCGTGCCGACGGCGACGCTGCCGTTGCAGTCGGTCGAGCTGTCGATCGAGGAGGTACAGCGCTGCGCCGGTCTCGGCTTCCGCGCGATCTTCCTCCCGACCGAGCCCGCGAAGACCGATCCGTACTGGAACGACGACCACTGGGAACCGCTGTGGTCGGCGATGCGAGGAAGCCGGCCTCGTGATCGGGGTGCACATCGGCACCGACGCCGACGGCACCCGTCCCTACCGGAACCCGGGCGGCGCGCTGCTCAACTATCTCGACACCACGTTCGGCGGGCAGAAGGCGGCGGCGCAGTTCGTGGCCGGCGGCGCGCTCGAACGGCATCCCAAGCTGCGCGTGCTGATCTCCGAAGGTGGAGCGACGTGGGCGCCGTTCGTGGGCGACCGTCTCAACGAGGCGTACCGCCAGCACCCGATGTTCGACGACGGCCGGCTCCCGAAGCCGCCGAAGGAGTACATCATGGAGCAGGTGTACGCGTCGTTCCAGCACGACGAGACCGCGGTGCCCGCGTACACCGGCGATGGGGTTCACCAACATCCTGTTCGGCACCGACTACCCGCACATCGAGGGCACGTACCCGCACACGCAGAAGGTGCTGCACGAGATCTTCGACGGTGTCCACGACGACGTGAGCTACCGCATCCGCATCGGCGCGTTCCTCGAGCTCTTCCCGAGCGTCGGCGAACCGCCGCGCCCTGATCAGCCGACAGTCGTCAGTCGTCGTCGGGCAGCTTCAGGTTCATCGGCGGCATCACGTCGAGCAGCTCTTCCATCCGGCTCGTCACGTAGTGCCGGCCCATGATGTCCATCGTGATGTCGGACGCGTACTTCGCCTGACGCAGTGGCGCCGGGTCCTGCTTCGCGATCTCGTGCGCGAACGCCAACGTCTCGGCGTGCAAGGTCTCGATGTCGGGATACAGCCGGTTGACCTGTCCCATCGCGTACAGGCGCTGACGCCGGCAGCCGCATCCCGCTGTAGATCATCTCCTTGGCGAGACGCGGGCCGTAGAACCAGGTGTGGAGGTGCGACTGGATCCCGCCGATGCCCATGGTCGCGGTGGGGTCCATGAAGAAGGCGTCTTCGGTGCAGAACACGAGGTCGCACGGCCACACCATGCGCTGACCGCCGCCGATGCAGCCACCCTGCACCGCCGCGATCGTGGGCTTCATGAGGCCCTGGATGAGCCGGATCTCGTCCCACGCGTGGAGGATGACCGCGTCGGGAGGCGCCGGCTGCGGGTTCCTGAGGTTCGCGCCCACACAGAAGTGCTTGCCTTCCGCCTTCATCACGACGACACGGGAATCGTCGGTCTTCGCGCGCTGCCACGCGCCCTGGAACTCGGCGTGGAACGCGCCGTCGTACACGTTGACCGGTTGGCGAGCGAGCGTGATCGTCGTGACGTCACCGTCGCGCTCGTACCGAACCATGACCTCGTCGTCTGCCATGCGCGGGAGCGTACCCGGCGCACGCGGCGAGCGGCGACGCGTGCGCGCGAGCGGAGCGAGTCGCTCGCCAGGAGCGAAGGCAGCGAATCGGGGTATCCCCGATTCGCTGAGCGACGAATAGTCAGGTTTGGCGGTACATGCCGCCGTCGACGCGGACGAGGACGCCGGTGACGTAGGCCGACGCGTCGCTGGCGAGCCAGAGCGCGGTGCCGATGAAGTCGTCGGCGACGCCGGCGCGCTTCAGCGCCGTGAGGTTGCCGACGCCGGCGCGCGTCTCCGGCGACCACGCCTCGGCGATGTCGGTGAGGATGGCGCCCGGCAGGATGCAGTTGGCGCGCACCTTCGGACCGAAGGAGTCGGCGAGCCCGATGGTGAGCGCGTTGAGCCCGGCCTTGGCGCAGCCGTACACGAGCTCGAGGCCGCTCGCGCGCAACGACCCGATCGTGCTCACGTTGATGATGCTGCCGCCGTCGCCTTCGGCCATGCGGGTGCCGAACTGCGTCGCGAGGCGGAACGGCCCCTTGAGGTTCACGCTGTGCACCTTGTCGTAGTAGTCCTCGGTGATCGACGCGAGATCCGGGTACAGCGGCGACATCCCCGCGTTGTTCACGAGGACCTCGCAGTGCCCGAACTCCCGGTAGACGGTGTCGACGAGCGCGTCGCACTGGTCCCAGTGGCCGACGTGCGTGCCGACCGCGAGCGCGCGCTGGCCGGTGGTCTCCTCGACTTCACGCGCCACCGCCTCGCAGTTGTCGAGCTTGCGACTCGCGATCACCACGTCGGCGCCTGCTCGCGCGTAGCCGAGCACGATCGACCGGCCGATGCCGCGGCTGCCGCCGGTGACGACCGCCACCTTGCCGGTGAGGTCGAAGAGGTCGAACGGGATTCCGTGGTCATCAGCGTCGCTCTCCCTCGGGCATGCCTGCCACGGTCGCGTTGCCCGGGTGCGAGCAGGAGCCTACGGTTCCCCGATGCCCGACGGCCCCGACGACGATCTCGTGCTCTGGCACGTCGACCGATCGGCGTCGCCACGATCACGCTGAACCGTCCGGAGCGCATGAACGCGTGGACGTGGCCGATGCACGCGACGTTCTTCGAGCTCGTCGACCGCGCCGACGACGACCCCGACGTGCGGGCCGTCGTGCTCACCGGCTCCGGGCCGTGGGTTCTGCCCGGGCATGGACATGGAGTCACTCTCGGCGGTCTCGAAGACCGCCGGCGACGTCACCGAGCGCCGGCCGCTCACCGCCTTGGCCGAGCTCCGCAAGCCCTTGATCGCCGCGATCAACGGCGCGTGCGCGGGCATCGGCCTCGTGCTCGCGCTGCTCTCCGACGTGCGGTTCGCGGCCGCCGGCGCGCGGATCTCCACCTCGTTCACGCGTCGCGGGCTCCCCGCCGAGTTCGCCGCGTCGTGGTTCCTCCCGCGGCTCGTGGGCTCGGGCAACGCGATGGATCTCCTGCTGTCCGGGCGAGTCGTCAACGCCGAGGAGGCGCTCGAGCTGGGCCTCGTCAACCGGGTGCTACCCGCTCGAGGACGCTGCTTCCCGCCGCGCTCGACTACGCGCGCGACCTCGCCGCGAACTGCTCGCCGGTCGCGATGGCCGCGATCAAGGCGCAGGTCGCGGCCGACTGGCACCGCACGTACGAGGAGTCGTTCGCCGAGGCGGTCGCGCTCGTGGCCGCGCCCGAGCGACGGCCCGACTTCCGAGAGGGCGTCGACTCCTACGTCGAGAAGCGCCCGCCGAACTTTCGCCCGCTGCCGCGGCGCGGAGAGGAGTTGTCGTGACGCTCGACGGCCATGTCGCCATGGTCACCGGTGCCGGTCGAGGGATCGGTGCCGCAATCGCGGCGCGCCTCGCGAAGCTCGGGCGCGTCGGTCGCGGTCTGCGACATCGACGAAGCGACCGCGGCCGCGACGGCGCACTCGCTGCCGACCGCGAGCATCGGCGTGCAGGTCGACGTGTCCGATCGCGCCGCGGTGGTGGCCGCCGTCGCGCACATCGGCGACGAGCTGGGCCCGATCGACATCCTCGTGAACAACGCGGGCATCGACGTGATCGAGCCGTTCATGGACTCCACCGAGGAGACGTGGGATCGGCTCTGGGCAGGTCAACCTCAAGGGTCAGATCATCTGCTGCCACGCGGTGCTCGCAGACGTACATGATCCCGAACGCGCGCGGCCGGATCGTGAACCTCGGCTCCGATGCCGGGCGGATCGGTTCGAGCGGCGAAGCCGTCTACTCGGCCACCAAGGGCGGCGTGATCGCGTTCACGAAGACGTTGGCGCGCGAGATGGCGCGCAACGGCATCACCGTCAACTGCGTGTGTCCCGGCCCCACCAACACCGCGCTGCTCGCGCAGACCGGCGACGATCCCACCACTGGTCTCCGTGCCGCGCTCGCGAAGGCCATCCCGCTGCGGCGCGAGGGCGAGCCCGACGACGTTGCCGGTGTCGTGGCGTTCCTCGTGACCGACGACGCCGCGTACATGACCGGTCAGACCGTGTCGGTCAACGGCGGGCTCACGATGTGCTGACGGTCGTGGAGTCGGCCGTCACTCGCTCGTGGGGCCGGTGAAGTTCGGGTCGCGCTTGTCGCGCACCGCCGCCAGTCCTTCGACCGCGTCGGGGCCCCCGAAGCCGTAGAACTCCATCGCCAGCGAAGCGTCGAAGCTGGGGCCCATCGCCCGGTACCAGTTGTTGAGCGCCCACTTCGTCCAACGGATCGCGCTCTGCGCGCCGGTTGCGAGCGTGCGCGCGACGTCGCGTGCCGTGTCGAGCACCTGGTCGTCGTCGACGCACAACGACACGAGCCCGATGCGCTCGGCTTCCTCGCCGGTGAGCGTCTCGCACGTGAGCAGGTAGTACTTCGCCTTCGCCATCCCGCAGAGCAGCGGCCAGCAGATCGCGGCGTGGTCGCCGGCGGCGACGCCGATCTTCGTGTGACCGTCGATGATGCGCGCCGTCCGACGCGACGACCGACACGTCGGCGAGCATCGCCACCGCGAGCCCGGCGCCGATCGCGGGCCCGTGCACGGCCGACACGATCGGCTTGGAGCAGTTGATCGACGTTGTAGACGATGTCGCGCGCCTCTCGCATGACGCGCGTGCGGACCTCGTAGCTCGTGGTGAGGTCGGAGAGGAGCTCGAAGCTCCCGCCCGACGAGAAGCCCTTGCCCGCGCCGCGGATGAGCGCGACGCGCGTGTCGGGATCCTTGTCGACCGCGAGCCACACCTCGACGAGATCGCGGTGCGCCTGGTGGCCGACCGAGTTCAGCCCGGGCGCGTCGAGGACGATCTCGAGGATCCCCGGCTCCGGATGCTCGAACGTGAGACTCGGGAACGCGGCGTAGGGATCGGCTCATCGCTCAGTCGAAGACGATCACGCTGCGCGCGCCGCTTCCCGCCTGCAGCGTCTTGTAGCCGTCGTTGATCTCGTCGAGCTTGATGCGCTGCGAGATCAGCTCGTCGAGCTTGATGCGGCCCTGGCGGTAGAGGTCGAGGTAGTAGGGCATGTCGATGCGGAACCGGTTCGATCCCATGATCGAGCCCTGGATCTTCTTCTCCTGGAGGAAGTCGAGCGCCGGCAGCTCGAACATCGTGCCGAACGGCGAGAGGCCGATGATGGTGGCCGTGCCGCCCGGCGCCGAGCATCGCGAAGGCCTGCTCGCTCGTCGCCTTCCGGCCGAGGGCCTCGAAGGAATAGCTCGACGCCACCGCCGCGTGAGCTCGCGCACCTGGCCCACCGGATCGCCGGCCGTGGCGTCGACGCCGTCGGTCGCGCCGAACGTGCGCGCGAGGTCGAGCTTCTCGGCGGAGACGTCGACCGCGATCACCCGCGCCGCGCCCGCCACGACCGCGCCCTGCACGACGTTGAGGCCGATGCCGCCGCAGCCGATGACGGCGACGGTCGCGCCGGGCGGAACCTTCGCGGTGTTGAACACCGCGCCGAGACCGGTGGTGACCGCGCAGCCGACGAGCGCGGCGACTTCGACGGGGACCTTGTCGTCGATCTTCATCAGCGCCTGCTCGGGGAGCAGCATCTGCTCGGCGAATCCTCCGAGCCCGGCGAACTGGTCGACCGGCATCGCCGTTCTCGGAGAGCGCGGCATCGAGGTCGGCGGCGCGGGTCGGCCGGTTCTGGCACATGTTCGGACGACCGGTCGATGCACATCGGGCACAATCCGCACGCCATCGACGTGCACGCGATCACGTCGTCGCCCGGCCGGAAGTCGGTGACCTCGGAACCGACTGCCTCGACGACGCCCGACGACTCGTGACCGAGCACCGACGGGCACCCGACGGCAACGTGCCCTCGATGCAGTGCAGGTCGCTGTGGCACAGGCCCGCGGCCTGGGTCTGCACCAGCACTTCGTGGGGTCCGATCGTTCCCACGTCGAGGTCGGTGATGTCGAGCCAACCCGGACACTCGTGGAGCACTGCTGCGCGCATCGCTGTGGCCTCCTCGTCGTGGACGGGGCACCGTAGCCCGTCCGTTCCGTACCGCGTACACTCCGCCGCGTCCGCCGGTCAAGAGTGAGTGTCCGATGCGCAGAGCACGAAATCGTCTCCACCGACTCGCACCTCGAGGTGCCTCCCGACTCGTGGCGGCCCTTCGTCGACCCGGAGTTCCGGGAGTACACGCCCAAAGTGGTGAAGCTGCCGAACGGCGGCGACGCCTGGCTGATGCCGGGCAAGGAGAGCCCGGTGCCGCTCGGCCTCAACTTCTCGGCCGGCCGGGGCTTCGAGAACCTCAAGGTCTCGGGCATCTCGTACGCCGACGGCCTCGTCGGCGCGGGCGACGGCGAGCAGCGGGTGCGTGAGATGGACGAAGACGGCGTCGACGCCGAGATCCTCTTCCCCGCGGTGGCCGGTCAGCGCACGCTCGACACCGGGGCCCTCCCGGCGGAGGCCTACGTCGCGATCGCGCGCGGCTACAACGACTGGCTCTCGCAGGAGTTCACCGCGGTGGACCCCGACCGTCTGCTCGGGCTCGCGATCCTGCCGGCGACCACCGTCGCCGACGCGATGGACGAACTGCGGCGCGTGTCCACGATGCCCGGCATCCGCGGTGTCGTCATGCACGCGTGGCCGAACGGTTCGGGCACGCCCGATCTCGACGTCGACGAGCAGTTCTGGAAGCTCGCCGTCGACCTCGACGTGCCGATCACCGCACACGTGAGCTTCGGTGGTGGCGCGGCGGCCGAGATGGCCATCCGCATGCAAGAGGCGGCCGAGACGGGCGAGTCGTTGATGAACTTCGCGCCGATCAACGCGATGTTGAGCAAGGTCGCGTCGCACGGCTTCGTCGCGAACCAGCTCATCACGTCGGGAGTGTTCGAGCGCGTGCCCCGGCTGCAGTTCTTCTTCGCCGAGACCCAAGTGGGCTGGCTCCCCGAGTTCATGGAAGACGCCGACGAGAACTACGCGCGCCACAAGTTCTGGTCGGGCCTGGACCTTCCCCATCCGCCGAGCTGGTACGTGCGGCACCACTTCAACTGGGGCTTCCAGATCGACCGCTTCGGACTCAAGGTCCGTCACGACATCGGCGTCGATCGCATCCAGTGGTCGACGGACTTCCCGCACGTGCAATGCGATTGGCCCAACTCGCGCAAGGTGATCGAGGAGCAGTTCGCCGAGATCCCCGACGACGAACGGCAGAAGATCGTGCGCGACAACGCCGTGCGTTACTTTCATCTCGACCGTGCCTGACGCCGGAGGTACCAGAGCATGAGGATCAAGATCGACAGCGAGCGTTGCACCGGGCACGGGCGCTGCTACGCACTCGCGCCGGAGGTCTTCGAGCCCGACGACGAGGGCCACAGCATCCTGCTCCGCGAGGACGTCCCGCCCGAGCTCGAGGCCAAGGCCCGCCTCGGCGTCGACAACTGCCCCGAGCAGGCCATCTCGATCGTCGACTGACCGCGTCGCGCCATCGAACTGGCGTCAGCTGGTGCGGCGCTATACGCCGCGTTCGTTGACGCCGGTTGGTCGAGGGCTACGCGGCGGACCAGCCGCCGTCGGAGGCGATGACGGCGCCGTTGAGGTTGGCGCCCTCGGCCGGACGAGAGGAACGAGATCAGCCCGGCGATCTCCTCGGGCTCCGCGAGCCGCTGGCTGAGCGCGAACGAGGCCATCAGCCGCTCGCCCACCCACTCGACCTTCGGGTAGCCGCTCGTCTGGGCGATGGTGGTGGCGACCCCGCCGGGGCAGATGGCGTTGCAGCGCAGGCCCCGTGGCCCGTACAGGAACGCGATCGACTTGGTGAGCCCGATCACCCCGTGCTTCGCCGCGGTGTACGCGGTACCGCCGCCGCCGCCGCCCAACGCGGCGACCGACGCGATGTTGGTGATCGAGCCCCACCCGGCCTGCTCCATGAGCGGCACCACCGCCCGGGCGAAGCGCATGCTCCCCGTGAGGTTGATCGCGATGATGCGGTCCCAGGTGTCGTCGTCGAGCTCGCCGACGGGCAGGAAGTAGTCGGCGACGCCCGCGACGTTGGCGAGGATCGTGACCGGTCCCTTGCTCGCGGCCTCGCCGACGACCGCGTCGACGTCCGCCTGGTTCGACACGTCGGCCGGCAGCGCCGTTACCGTCGCCGCCGGACGTCGGCGATCGTGGCAGCCGTCTCCGCGAGAGCTTCCGGTTGACGTCACACGCGACGACCGTCGCGCCGTCGGCGGCGAGCCGGATCGCCGTGGCCCGCCCGATGCCGAGCGCGGCGCCGGTGACGATCGCGACCTGTCCCGCGTGCCTCGTGTTGCCCAGCCCCGTGTTGCCCAGCCCGTGTTGTCGGTCATTCGCGCGGCATCGTACGCTGTCGAAATGACCGACACCACCATGCCTCGCACCGCCGCCCGCTTCGTCGGACAGTCTGTCCACCGCAAGGAGGACGCGCGGCTGCTCACCGGGCACGGGGAGTACGTCGACGACGTGGCGGTGCCGCGCATGCTGCACGCGTCCTTCGTGCGCAGCGAGATCGCGCGCGCCGCGATCACGAAGCATCGACACGTCCGCGGCCAAGGCCGCACCCGGTGTGGTCGCGGTCTTCACGTGGCACGACTTCGACGGCAAGTTCGGCGAGGCGTGGCACGCGATGCTCGGGCAAGGACATGAGCGTGCCGCCGCCGCTCGCGATCGGCGACGTGCGCTACGTCGGCGACACGGTGGCGCTGGTCGTCGCCGAGAGCCGCTACGCCGCCGAGGATGCGTGTGAGCTGGTCGAAGTCGAGTACGAGCCCGGACAGGCCGTCGTCGACTTCGCCACTGCCGCCGACGACACCGACAACCTCGTGCACGCCGCGTGGGGACTCGAGTCCAACGCGATGGTGGCCACGCCGTTCATGCCGATCTCCGGCGACCTCGACGACGCGTTCGCCGCCGCCGCCCACGTCGTCGAGTGCACGATCGAGCAGAACCGCTACATCGCCGTCCCGATGGAGACCCGGGGAATCATCGCCTCGTGGACGCGCGGGACGCGACGAGATGGAGATCGTGTGCGCCACGCAATCCGTGCACGAGACCCGCAACTTCTTCGCGCGCTACCTCGGGATCCCGGAAGGGCAGCATCAGCGTCACCGCGCGCGACGTCGGCGGCGGCTTCGGTCAGAAGATGTTCGTGTTCCGCGAGGAGTGCGCGGTCGTCCTCGCGTCGCGCATGCTCGGCAAGCCGGTGAAGTGGATCGAGGACCGGCGCGAGAACCTCCTCTCCGCCCCGCACTCGCGCAACGAGCTCGGCAAGGTGCGGATGGCCGTCGACGACGACGGCCTCATCCAGGCGATCACCGTGGAGCACAAAGCCGACATCGGCGCGTATCCCGCGTGCCCGGCCGCGATGGACGCCGCGCTGCTCCGTGGGTCCGTACAAGATCCCGCGCCTCGGATTCTCGATGTCGATGGTGTGGACCAACACCATGGGCAAGGGCGCGTACCGCGGGCCCTGGATGTTCGAGACCACCGCGCGCGAGATGGCGATCGACTACGCCGCGCGTGAGATCGGGCTCGATCCGGCCGAGTTCCGGCGCAAGAACCTGCTGTCCGCCGCCGACCTCCCGCACACCGCGCCGCGCCGGGCAGGTGTTCAACGAGATCACGCCGCTCGAGACCCTCGAGCAGGCGCTCGAGATGCTCGACTACGACGCGTTCCGCAAGGAGCAGGAGGCGGCGCGCAAGGAGGGTCGCTATCTCGGCCTCGGGCTCAGCGTGTACGTGGAGCCCACGTCGATGGGCGGGCCGACGTTGCACACCGAAGGCGCGACCGTGCGCGTCGAATCGAGCGGCAAGGTCATGGCGTTCCTCGGCACCACGTCGCACGGCCAGAGCGTGGAGACCACGATGGCTCAGGTCGTCGCCGACACGCTCGGCGTCGGCGTACGACGACGTCACCGTCGTGCAGGCCGATACGCAGTCCACTCCCTACGGTCCCGGCACCGGCGGCAGTCGCACCGCGGTGATCGCGGGCGGCGCCGCGCGCGAGGCCACGCTGGCGGTCCGCGACAAGGTGCTCCAGGTCGCCGCGCACGCGATGGAGGCGTCGCCCGACGACCTCGAGATCGTGGACAGCACGGTGTCGGTGCGGGGCACCCCCACGAAGTCGATCTCGTTGCGCGACGTCGCGGAGATCGCGTACGTCAACTCCGACACGCTGCCTCCCGACCTCACGAGCGGGCTCGAAGCCACCGTCCGCTTCCGTCCCGAGCCGCTTCCCCACGTGGTCGAACGCCACGCACGCGTGCGTCGTCGAGATCGATCCGGACACGTGGTTGCCCGAGGTGAAGCGCTACATCGTGTCGGAGGACTGCGGCAACATGATCAACCCGACGGTGGTCGAGGGCCAGATCGCCGGCGGCGTCGTCCAGGGGATCGGTGGCGTCCTGCTCGAGGACTTCGTCTACGACGCCGACGGCAATCCGCTCGACGAGCACGTTCATGGACTACCTGCTGCCGACCGCCACGGAGGTGCCCGACCTCGAGATCGGGCACATCATGTCGGAGTCGACCACGAACCCCGGCGGGTTCAAGGGACTGGGCGAGGGCGGCGCGATCGGCTCCCACGCCGCGGTCGCCAACGCGGTGGCCGACGCGCTCGCGCACCTGGGCGTGCGGGTCACGAAGACCCCGCTCGGCCCCGAAGACATCTTCGCCCTCGTCGAAGCCGCCCGCTCGTAACCTCCCCCCTCGAACCGGCGTCAACAAACGGGGTAGAGACCCACCAGCTGACGCCGGTTCGGTGTTGGGTGCGGGGGCGGTTCTTGCCGGGGTCTTACGCGGCTCCTGCACGACGCTGCAGCACCGTCGCCACGCTGCGCGCATGGCTCAGGTCGAAGAGACGGGCGTCGACGCGACGACGCCGGTCGACGACATCCCGATGGTGGACATCGTGGTGCCCGTCCACAACGAGGAGGCCACCCTCGAGGCGAGCGTCACCCGGTTGCACGCGTACCTCTCGGCCACGTTCCCGTTCCGGTGGCAGATCACGATCGTCGACAACGCGTCGACCGACGCCACGTGGTTCTGCGCAACCCGTCTCGCCCGCGACCTGAGGTCGGTCCGCGCCCGGCATCTCGACGAGAAGGGACGCGGGCGAGCGCTGCGCGCCGCGTGGAGCTCGAGCGACGCGCGGGTGCTCGCGTACATGGACGTCGACCTGTCGACCGACCTTGCCGCGCTGCTCCCGCTCGTCGCACCGCTCGTCTCCGGCCACAGTGACCTCGCGATCGGCTCGCGGCTGACCCCCGACTCCTCGGTCGCGCGCGTGCCCGAAGCGCGAGCTGTTCTCCCGGTCGTACAACCTTCTCCTCCGCGCCGCGTTCGCCACCCGGATCCGCGACGCGCAGTGCGGGTTCAAGGCCGTCCGCGCCGAGGTCGCGCACAAGCTGCTTCCGGCGGTCCGGGACGACGGCTGGTTCTTCGACACCGAACTGCTGCTGCTGGCGGAGCGGAACGGTCTTCGGATCCACCAGGTACCCGTCGACTGGGTCGACGATGCCGACAGCCGCGTGCACGTCGGCGCGAACTGCGCTCGACGATCTCGCCGGGGCCGTCCGCATGGCATGGACGTTCCTCACCGGGCGCGGCCGCGTCGACCTGGGTCCCGCGGCGCGCCCACCGCTCGAGGACGACTTCGGACGGTCGATCGTGAGCTTCGCCGTCGTCGGGACCCTGAGCACGCTCGCGTCGCTCGCGCTCGTTCCTCCTCACCCGCAACGCGCTGGGCGCCGTCGGCGCGAACGCGTTCGCGGTGTCGGCGACCTTCCTGGCCAACACGTGGGCCCACGCGCGGTTCACTGCTCGGACGAGCAGGCCGAACTGGCGGAGCGCGTTCGCCATCTACCTGGCCTCGCTCGGGTTGACGAGCGTCGCGCTGGTCGTGGTCGCCGCCGCGGGTGGTGGGCTCGCCGCCGAGCTCGTGGCGATCGGGGCCACGTACGCCCTCGGCACGGTCTGCCGCCTCCGGTCGCTGCGGAACTCGTCCCGCGAGGCCCTCGCCCGATGATGGTCGTGCGCGTCGCATCGCTCACCTCGACGTGGGCGTCGTCGTCGCGCGCGGTTGCGCTCCCGATCGCGAACCTGAGCGTGTTCGCCGCGCTGTGGGTCGTGCAGTTCGTCGTACTCGACCGAGTGATCTTCCGACACCGAGGAATCGAGCCATGTCCAGCACCGTGATCCTGCCGCCGGCCGATGCCCCTTGGGGCGCCACGCCGTCTGACGACGCTCCGGCACTCTCCACGAGCCGTCTCCACGCCCTGTGGCGCGGCCGCGCCGAGGACGCCGCCTGGGTGCGCCCGGCGGTGCTGTCGCTGCTCGCGCTCACCGCGGTGCTGTACGTGTGGGGCCTGGGCGCGTCCGGATGGGCGAACGACTACTACTCGGCCGCGGTGCAGGCCGGCACGAAGAGCTGGAAGGCGTTCCTCTTCGGTTCCACCGACGCGTCGAACTTCATCACGGTCGACAAGTCGCCGGCATCGCTGTGGCCCATGGAGATCTCGGCGCGGATCTTCGGCGTCAACTCGTGGAGCATCCTCGTGCCGCAGGCGCTCATGGGGCGTCGCCACCGTCGGCGTCGTGTACGTGACGATCCGGCGTTGGTTCACTCCGGCGGCGGGGCTGATCGCCGGTGCAGTGGTGGCATTCACGCCGGTCGCCGCGCTCGATGTTCCGGTACAACAACCCCGACGCGATGCTCGTGCTGCTGTTGACGGTCGGCGCATACGTCATGACGCGCGCGACTCGAGGACGGCCGCACGCGGTGGCTCGTGCTCGCGGGGGCGTTGGTCGGGTTCCGCGTTCCTCGCGAAGGAGCTGCAGGCGTTCCTCGTGTTGCCCGCATTCGGGCTCGTGTACCTGATCTGCGGGCCGCCGCGGCTCGGCCGTCGCATCGCGCAGCTCGTCGCGCTCGGCATCGCCATGCTCGTGTCGGCCGGCTGGTGGGTCGCGTTGGTCGAGCTCTGGCCCGCGTCGGACCGCCCCTACGTCGGCGGTTCGCAGAACAACAGCTTCTTCAACGTGCTCTTCGGTTACAACGGTTTCGGCCGGCTCACCGGCAACGAGTCCGGCAGCGTGGGCGGTGGTGGCGGGGCAGGAGGCACCGGACGCTGGGGTCCTACCGGTTGGACGCGCATGTTCAACGACGCGTTCGGCGGTCAGATCTCGTGGCTGCTTCCCGCCGCCCTCCTCTTCACCGTGGCCGGGCTCGCGTTCACGTGGAAGCGACCGCGTACCGACCGCACGCGCGCCGCGCTCGTCCTCTGGGGTGCGACGCTGTTCGTGACGGGCGTGGTGTTCAGCCTCTCGCAGGGCATCATCCACGAGTACTACACGGTCGCGCTCGCTCCCGCGATCGGCGCGCTCGTTGGCATCGGTATCGCGACGTTCTGGCCCCACCGCGCCAAGCCGTGGGCGCGCATGGTGCTCGCCGGGGTCGTGGTCGTCAGCGCGTTCTGGGCGAACGCGCTGCTGGAGCGCACGCCGGGTTGGAACCCGTGGCTACGGACGCTGGTGCTGGTGGGCGGCGGCGCGCTCGCGTTCACGATCGCCTTCGGCCCGGCACTGCGCGGGCGCGCCGCCGTGGTCGTCGGCGTCGCGGCGGTCGTCGTGGCGCTCGCCGCGCCCGCGGCGTACACGGTGTCGACGGTGGCGACCGCGAACGGCGGCGCGATCCCGCTCGCCGGACCGGCCGGCGCGCGCGGCTTCGGCCGCGTCGGGGGTGGACCTCCCGGGGGTGGGCCTCCCGGGGGTGGGTTCCCGGGTCGTGGGTTCCCCGCGGGTGGACCGGCCGGTGGCGGGTTCCCCGGGGGTGGAGGAGTGGGTGGTGGTCTCCCCGGTGGTGGTCTGCCGGGTGGCGGCGGTGGCGCCGCGGGCGGTCTGCTGAACGGGTCGACTCCGGGTACCGAGCTCACCGCGCTGCTCGAGAAGGGGAGCGACGGGTACCGGTGGGTCGCGGCGGCGGTCGGGGCCAACCGCGCGGCGGGCTACCAGCTCGCGTCCGGTGAGCCGATCATGGCCATCGGCGGCTTCAACGGCACCGACCCCACGCCCACGCTCGCCGAGTTCCGGAAGTTCGTCGCCGACGGCGACATCCACTACTTCATCGCGAGCGGCGGTGGGTTCGGCGGCGGTGGCTCGAGCACGTCGAGCGCGATCAGGTCGTGGGTCGAGCGCAACTTCGAGTCGACCACGGTGAACGGGGTCACCGTCTACGACCTCGCCTCCAGGTCCGTGTAGCCCGCTGCTACCAGATCGTGATGCGGCGGGGGTGGCGGTGAGAACGAAGGCGTGAGTCCTTCGTCACGAGCGGCCAGCCGTGCCCGATCGCGGTCGCGTAGATGAGGCGGTCCGCCGGATCGCCGGGAAACGAGCTCGGGAGGGAGACCGCGATCGCGGCGATGGCGGGGGTGATCCCGGCGGTGCGCAGGTCGTGAGCCAGTTCGTCGAGCCACGATGCGATCGGCACGGTCACGATGATTCGCTCGTGCGCGGCCAGCCAGGCGAGCTCGAACCACGTGACCGAGGCGACCGCGAGCTCTTCGGCCCCCGCGATCGCCCTGCTCGCCGCCCGGCTGAGCCGTTCCGGCTCGGCCGACCACCACTGCACGATGTGGGAATCGAGGAGGACCGTGGTCACTCCAGGTCCCAGGACGCACCCGTGGTGAAGAGGTCGTCGTCGTCGGCTGCGCTCATCGCGACGCCGGAGAGCCGGCCCTTCAGCGCGTGCGGGCCCTTGGCCGCGACGAGTCGTGCAACCGTACGACCGTGCCTCGTGATCTCGATCTCTTCGCCGGCCTCGACGTCGTCGAGGAGTGCGAGGATCTTCGCCTTCACCTCGGTTGCGGTCATCTGTCTGGTCATATGGTCAGTATAACGGTCAGATACCGCCCGGGAAATGGTGTAGCCGGTGACCCTCGGCTTGACGTTGCCGGCCTTCCTGAGGAGCCTGTGCGGATGCAGATCGGGCTGAACGGGGGAGCGGCCACTGTCGACCGGATGGTGGAACAGGCGGTGCAGACCGAGGCCGACGGCTTCCGTTCGTTGTGGTACCCGAGCGCGGTCTCAGGCGACCCGCTCGTCGCGATGGCGCTGGCCGGCCGCGCGACCACGACACTGGAGCTGGGCACATCGGTGCTCCAGACCTACACGTCGCACCCCGCGCTGATGGCGAACCGCGTGCTCGCGGTGGTGGCGGCGATGGGGCGCAACGGGTTCACGCTCGGGGTCGGACCGTCGCACGAGCCGGTGATCGAGGGATCGTTCGGGATGTCGTACGCGCACCCCGGACGCCACACCGAGGAGTACATCACGATCCTCACCAAGTTGCTGCACGGCGAACCGGTCGAGTTCCACGGCGACGACTACGACGTGCGGCTCGGCGCGCCGACTGCCGCGGCCGGCGAATCCGTGCCGGTGCTCGTTGCCGCGCTCGGGCCGCGCCTGCTGCGAGTAGCGGGCGCGGTGGCCGACGGCACGATCCTCTGGATGGGCAACGCGCGTGCCATCGCCACGCACGTTGCGCCCACGATCCGGGCCGCCGCGGACGCCGCCGGTCGCGACGCGCCGCGCATCGTTGCCGGTCTCCCGGTGGCGGTCCACGACGACGTCGACGAGGCACGGGAGACAGCCGCGAAGCAGTTCGCGATGTACGGCACGCTGCCCAACTACCGCCGCATTCTGGACCACGGTGGAGTCGCCGCACCTGCCGATGCCGCGATCATCGGCGACGAAGTGTCGGTCACCACGCAGATCGAAGCGATGTTCGCGGCGGGCGCGACCGACATGTGGGCCGCGATCTTCCCGGTGGGCGACGACCGCGACGCGTCGCGTCGTCGCACACGCGCGCTGCTGCAAGAGCTTGCTCGTTCGTGACCTCGCTACGCTCCGGGTGATGGCCGATCCCTGCTGTACGCCCGGCCGTGGTCACGACCCCCGGGGTGCGGCTCCGCTCTCGATCCACCCGTCGCTCTCCGGCCGTGGCCCGCTTCCGTCCACGATGGTCGATCTCCCGGGAGGCCCGTTCCTCATGGGCGACGATTCGGTGTGGGCGTATCCCGACGACGGCGAAGGCCCCGTGCACGAGGTGGTCGTGCGGCCGCTACGGGTCGACAGCTTCGCCGTGACCAACGCCGCGCTTCGCGGAGTTCGTCGAAGCGACCGGTCACCGCACCGACGCGGAACGCTACGAGTGGTCGTTCGTGTTCGCCGGCTTCCTGCCCGACGACTACCCCGACACCCGCGCCGTGAGCAACGCGCCGTGGTGGCGGCAGGTGTACGGCGCCGACTGGCGACATCCCGAAGGCCCGCGCTCGGGACTCGGCGGACGTCTGGACCACCCCGTGATCCACGTGTCGTGGAACGACGCGCGCGCCTACTGCGACTGGACCGGCACCCGGCTCCCTACCGAGGCCGAGTGGGAGTACGCGGCGCGAGGCGGCGCGGCGCGGACCGCGTTTCCCTGGGGCGACGACCTCGAGCCCGGCGGTGAGCATCGCATGAACGTGTTCCAGGGGAGGTTTCCCGCAGTGAACACCGGTGCCGACGGGTACCTCGGCGCCGCGCCGGTCGACGCGTTCCCGCCGAACGGCTTCGGTCTGTACAACGTCACCGGAAACGTGTGGGAATGGTGCGCCGACTGGTACGACTCCGGCTATTACGCGACGAGCCCGCGCGAGCATCCGCGCGGGCCCGATCGGGGTGCCAACCGCGTGATGCGAGGCGGTTCGTATCTGTGCCACGTCTCGTACTGCAAGCGCTACCGCGTGTCGGCGCGCAGCGGCATCGAACCCGAGAGCTCCACTGGCAACCTGGGCTTCCGCGTCGTCGCCGACGGCTGATCAGTCGATGATCGGGGCGATGGCCTTGCCGATCACCACCACGCCGATGACGAGCAGCAGCACGGCCATGACCGTGGCGTTGTTCTGGGCGAGCCATGCGCGCATCGAGTCGAGCATGGGTTGCGCGCGCTCGCCCATCACGTTGTAGAGCACGACCGGCACCGCGACCGTGGAGATCGCGATCACCACAAAGACGGCCTCCGCGACGATGGTGTCGGTGTCGGAGAGGTCGGCCTGCGCGATCGTGATGGCACCGGCGATGATCAGGAGGAGGTTCTTCGGGTTCACCACCGAGAGGAGCACGCCCAACCCGAGTGCCCTGGGCGGCGCGAGTGTGTCGATCGCCTGGAGATACTTCGGAAGGGCCGGGGTTTCGCCTTCCTTCGGGCGCCCCCGCCACTGCCGCGCCGCCAGCAGGACCAGCAGCACGCCGAGGACGAGCTTCACCGTCGACACGGAGTCCTCGGGTTGGCCGTTGCTCTGCGTGAGGTCCTGGGTGTTGGCGATGACCAGCACGACGATGGTGCCGCCGAGCACTCCGATGATCCAGCCGAGCAGGAACATCGCGCTGTTCGCGCGTGCGCGCTGCGAGAACAGCATGAGGATCACCGCGATGATCGGGATCGGGCTGATCGCGATACCGAGCGCAATCGGGAGAACGTCGCCGATCGCCTGACCCAACATGTGTTCCCTCCGCGGCCCGTGCCCACCCACCAACGAACGTCGGAACCCTACAGGTAGCCGTCTTCCATCAGGTTGCGAGTCGCGAACCAGCCGGGGACGGCCGGGATGAAGCTCGCGACGAGCTGGTTGGCGAGCACCGCGGCGACCGCGACCTCGGTGGACACACCCACGGCGGTGAGCGCGCCCGTCATGCCCACCGAGTTCACCGCGGTGCCGCCACCCGGAATCGGGATGAGCGACGCGATCGTCCCGATGAAGATGTTCAGCGCGAGCAACGTCCAGTAGTTGATGCTGCCGCCGAACGCGACGATGCACGCATCGAGCACGAGCGCGTACATGAACGCGTTGATCGATGTTGCCGCCGAACAGCAGACGCGAGACGGCGCGGCGACCGGACCGCCTCCCAGATCGTGGTGGCCGCGTTCTTGACCGGTGGTACCACGGCGTGCCGCAAGCGCGGGATACCGAGGATCAGTCCCACGGCGAGGAAGGCGACGACGGCGACGATCAACACCACCGACTCGATGCTGTCGACGGGGATCTCGCCCGTATGGATGGCCGTGGGAGAGAGCGCGAGCGCGAGCGACGAACAGGATCAGCTGCGCCACGATGTTCCCGACGTCGGCGAGCAGCCCGCCGGCGGCGACCGCCGAGGCCATGTCGATGCCCTGCAGCTGCAGGAAACGGACCTGGGCGGCCAGCCCGCCGACGGCGGGTACCGCGAGGTTCGAGAACGACATCGAGAGCTGGAGCTCCGCGGTGCGCATGAGCGGCAGGTTGATCGGCACACATCCCATGAGCGAGATCGCGGTGGCGAAGTTGGTGAGGAACGAGATCACGAGCGCGACGGCCAGCCACACCCAGTCGGCGCTCGAGATCGTGTCGTAGAACTCCTCCGGGTTCCCGACCTGGCTCAGGAGCGCGAACACCGCGATGAGCGTGCCGACCGCCATGAGCAGGTTGGTCGTGTTGACGCGGTAGAGCTGTTGGAGCGGCGGCTCTTCGGCCACCGGTCGCGGTGACGACGGCGGTCGCGCAGCGCGTCGAGCTGCTGCTTGCGTTCCTTGCGGGCGTGACGGCGCCTCGGGCGCAGGTCATGGCTGAGCGCGCCCGGTTGGAGGAGCGGCAGCGCGGCGACGAGGGCGTCGGATCCGATCCCGCGCACCGCGGCGGCGATCGCGCGATCGTCGCCGACGATGTCGGCCGTGCTCACGAGGAGCTCGGCGACGTCGGCGGCTTGCCGCTGCGCGCTCGCGGTCGACGCTTCGGAGAAGTCGACGATGGTGGCGCCCTCGGGCGTGAGCACGATGTGGTTGCTGTTGAGCGCGCCGTGCGCGACGTTGCCGGCGCGCATGCGGGCGGTCTGTTGCCACACGTCGTCGAGCACCGAGTCGGAGACTTGCGACGGATCGACGTCGGCGAGACGGTGCCGACCGGACGTCGATCGACGAGCAGCGCCGCGCCGGGACCTGCCGTTCCGGTGACGACGACGTCGGGGACGTGCACGCCGCCCCGCGCCGCGAGCAGCAGCGTGTACGCCTCGTGCTCGACGTCTTCGAGGCGGGTCAGGTACAGCCGCGGCCCGCCGTCCTTGTAGAGGAGGAAGCGCCACAGCTTCGCCATGAACTGCGCGTCGGCTTCGTCGCGTCCGAGCACGCGCACGTGGAGCGGACCGTCGTCGTCTCGGGCGAGCATCAGCGTGCCGCTCCTCGGCTGAGGGCGCGCGAGCTCGACCTCGTGGGCCGGTACGCCGAGCTCGCCCAGCGCGGCGGCGACCTGCGCGCGGGTGGGCCGTCCGCCGGGCGAGCCGAACGCGAGGTGCACGGCCGCCGCGACCCCCCAGCCGAGGACCACCGCCGCGAACGCGCCGTCCGGGAACGCGACCCCGAGGTACAGGGAGCCGATCGCCATGAGCACGACGAGCATCTGCCCGAGCCGGCGCGTCGGACGGGTGAGGAACGGCGACGCGGCGACGATGACGGCGACGACCACCGCGACCCGTACGACCGGGAACGACGGCGTGCCGTCGCCGAAGCGCGTGACGACGTCGAGGCTCTTGCGTCACACTGTCGTTCTCGACCACGAGCGCACCGATGAGCCGCGCGAGGAACCACGTGACGAACCCGGCGATCGCGAGGTCGCGGGCGAGGCGCCACCGGCGCGCGACGAGCGCGGCGGCGACGACGACGCCGACGCGCCCACAGCGCTGCCGACCGCGTAGACACGCCTCGAAGAACGGCTCGAGGTCGTCGGGCAGCCCGTTGAAGAACTGGAACAGGTCGCGTCTCGCTGTCGGTGATGTGTCCCTGGTGGAAGCACAACGCGACCATGAGCGCCACGGCGATGACGAAGCGGAACCAGTCGCTCGTGCGGCGGCGGTACGGCTCCTCCGACGCGGGCCCGAACGTGCGCGAGCGCCAGCCGTGGATGGCGAACCGGGAACGGTGCGGGGTGTCCTGCTCGGCCTCGTGGGTGTCGACTGCCACGGCGGGAGTATCGCGCTCATCGCACTCCGGCTTGCAGGATGCCCCGCTCGCAGAGAGCGACCCATGTATAGGAGCGAACGACTGCGAGCCGGGTATCCCGGCTCGCAGAGAGCGACCCATGTATAGGCTCGCCCGAATGGCCGTCGCGACCGGGGACGCGCCTGTGCGCGAGGGAACCTTGGCGCCGCGGCCGGACCGTCTCCTGCAAGCTCGCGCTGTTGCTCGTGCCGATCGTGTTCCTCCTCGTGATGGCGTGGCGGCAACCGCTGGGTGGAGGAGGACGCGTTCCTCAACTTCCGGGTCGTCGACCAGATCCGCGCCGGGCACGGTCCGGTGTTCAACGTCGGCGAGCGCGTCGAGATCTTCACGAGCACGTTGTGGCTGGCGATCCTGACGGTCGCGCGCAGCGCCCTGCCGTTCGTGAAGATCGAGTACTTGTCGATCGCCGGCGGGCTCCTCCTCACCGGGCTCGGACTGTGGTGGGCCGAGCGCGGTGCCGCCGTGTTGTGGCGCTCCGACTCCGACGCCGTTCGGCCGCGCCGTTGTTCGTGCCGTTCGGCGCGGTCGTTCGTGGCCGCGCTCCCCGCGTCCTGGGACTGGGCCACGTCGGGGCTCGAGAACGGGCTCAGCCTCGCGTGGCTCGGCGCACTCATGCTCGTGGTGGCGATCGTCACCCGCACCCGGGCGTTACCGATGTCGGGCCCGCGCGCGCTCGCGGTCGGCGCGCTCCTCGGTCTGGGCCCGCTCGTACGGCCCGACCTGGCCGTTGTCAGCGTCGTCGTGATCGTCGCCGTGCTCTGGTCACGCCGTCCGCGCGGTGCGGAGCTCGTGTGCCTGGTGGTCGGGTTCTTCGCGCTTCCCGGTCGGCTACGAGATCTTCCGCGCCGGGTACTACGGCGCGCTCGTTCCGAACACCGCGCTCGCCAAGGACTCGGGCGGCATGTACTGGTCGCAGGGTTGGAACTATCTCGTCGACCTTGTCGCGCCCTACTGGCTGTGGGTCCCGTTGCTCGCGATCGTCGCCGCCGCGGTGCTGATCGCCCGGGCCAACGTCGCCGCGGCCGCAACTGGTGCCGATGCTCGCGCTCCCCGTCGGCGGCATCCTGCACACGCTCTTCATCGTCGAGAGTGGCGGCGACTACCTGCACGCACGGCTGCTGTTGCCGAGCTTGTTCGCGATCGTCGCGCCGTTCGCGGTGATCCCGTGGCGACCGCAGTTCCGGCTACCGCTCGTGGTCGTCGGCATCTGGGCGCTGGTGGCGATCGCGTTCCTCCGCCCGAGCCTCCATCAGCAACTCGTACCGCTCACCCACTACGACGTCGCCGACGGTCGCGCGCTGATGACCGACCTCACGAAGCCCGGTCATCGCCCGGTGCTCGCGACCGACTTCGCGTTCGACGACGGCCTGCGCGCGAAGCGGTTGGAGGAGCGCGGTGCACGCGCGCTGGTCACCACCTCCGGCGTCGTCCTCCCCGACGTCACGCCCGCGGACGACCTTGTTGACTCCGGCGAGTGGGATCAGCGGCTACGGCGCCGGCCCCGAGGTGCTCGTGCAGGAGACGAACAGTCTTGGTGATCCGGTGGGGAGCCGGATGCCCACGAATCCGAACAGCCATCCCGGCCACCGCAAGCGCGAGTCGTGGCCGTGGATCCTCGCGCTCACCACGCGCTCGGGGTGGAGGCCGGTCTCGACGTGAGCAAGCTCGAGCAGGGCGACTTCCTTCCGCCGCCCCTGAAACCGGGAGAGGTCGCAGCCGCGCGCCACGCGTTGCGCTGCGGTGCGCTCGCCGAGCTGCGCGCCGCGACACGAGACCCGATGACGGTCGACCGCTTCTGGTCGAACCTCACCGGCGCGATCGGCCGCACCCGACTCGAGGTCCCCGGCGACCCGTTCGAAGCCGAACGCAAATTCTGCGGCCCTCACCAACGAACCGGCGTCAGCAAACCAGCATATAGCGGTTTGCTGACGCCAGTTTGCTATTGGAGCGGCAACAGCGCGGTGGTCGGGAGGCGCTCGACTTTGAGGTCGGCGGGGATCGGGTGGGAGAGCTCGGGGAACCGGCGCTGCGCGGTCTCGCGGTAACGAGTGGTGGAGTGCACCGGGTCCTTGTCGAACTCCGGGATCACCTTGTCGCCGAACACCTCGAGCATCTCGAGGATCTCGTCGTGCTCGAGTCCTTCGCCGGGCAGCCCGAACACCACCTGGTCGCAGCCGACGTCCTGGTAGCGCACGACCTGCTCGCACACTTCGTCGGGAGTACCGCAGAGCATGTAACCGCCCTCGATGAGATGGTCGAGCAGCTCCTCGCTCCACTGCACCTGCGTCGGCGGGCTCGGCCACGTGATCGCGTCGGGCGACTTCGGCATCGTGTCGTGGTACAGGTTCACCATCGTGACGAGGTAGCCACGGCCCGCCGTCATCGCGATCTCACGTGCCCGCTTGCGATCGTTGAGACAGATCACCGCGTTGGTCATCATCACGTTGTCGTTCTTGAACTGTCCGATCTGCTCGGTGGGTGACTGGATCGCCTCCTTGTACGCGTCGACGCGGCCCTTCAGGTTGAAGATCGGCTCGAAGTTGAAGGCGATCGCGCCGATGCCGAGCGAGCCGGCCTTCGCGAACGTGGGCGGGTTGCCGCACGCCACCCACATCGGCGGGTGACCCTTGCCGTACGGCTTGGGGAGGATGTTGTGCGGGTACGGCACCGTGAAGTACTCGCCGGCGAACTCGTAGTCGCGCTGCTCCCACATGCGTGGGATCTGGCGGATGACCTCGTCCCACATCGGCTTCGTGTCGTTCGTGTCCATGATGCCGAACGTGGCGACCTCGTGGCTCCCCGCGCCTCGGCCCGTGCCGAACTCGTAGCGCTGGTTGCTCAGGTGGTCGAGCATCGCGGCGCGCTCGGCGACGCGCACCGGGTGGTCCTTGACCGGCGGCAGGCTCACGATCGCCGAGCCGAGGTGGATGCGCTCCGTCGCGTCGCGCGCAGTAACCGATCACGACCTCGCTCGCGGAGAGGTGGCTGTACTCGGTGAGCGAGTGGTGCTCGCCGAACCACGCGTACTTCCAGTTGTGCTTGTCGGCGAGGATCGTGTACTCGGTCTCGCGCATCAGCGCGGTGTGCTCCGAGAACGTGTCGTGGGCAGCGGGGCCGGGGATGTAGCCGTTGAGGAAGATGCCGAACTCCACGAGGTGTCCCTCCGGGGGGTGGCGGTGGCGTGCCGAGACGTGTTAATGGAAGACATTAGACGCGGGTCCGGGGCTCGGTCAAGCCGGTCCCGAGGCCGTCGGGCCGCTCCGGGATCGGATACCGTCGCCCACCGGTGGATGCACGGACGCGCCTGACGGCCCACGGCTCGGGTGCGCTCGCCCTGGTCGTCGCGATCGTCGCCCTGGCCGGCGCGGCGTGCGCGGGCGACGGCTCCACGAGCGCCGCGAACCGCGACCGCGGCGCGGATCGTCACGCCCGTGGCCCACACCGCCCACGACGACCACGCTCGGCAAGCACGACGGCTCGCTCGGCGATGCGGACAGCACGGCCGGCATGCACGTTGCTGACCCGGCCGACATCGAGGCGCAGTTCGGCGGGCCGGTCGGCGACGGCCACCCCGCTCTACCCCTACTGCCAGTGGCTCGTCGGCGACGACGCGTTCATCGCGGTCACGATCTACCGGCAGCCGATCGACGAAGCGCGCCACTTCCACCCGGTGCGTTTCGACACGTCCGGTCTCGGTGACGACGGCGGGTACATCGGCACCACGCGGGCCGTGTTCTTCGGCAAGAATGGCGTCACCTATTCCATCCTGTGGCAGAAGGTCGGCGACTTCACCACGGTCGAGACCGACCGGCTGTCCGCGCTCGCGCAGGCCGTGCTCGGACGGGTGTGACGGTGCAGCCGCCCCCGCCTCGTGCGCACCGCCTCACGTGGTTGCCCATCGTGATCGTCGTCGTGCTGGCTGGTCGTCGCTTGGCCGCGCTCGTCGTCGTGATCGACTCGAGTGCGACGACGCAGTCGGTCGGCTCCCGCCGCATCCGGCAGTACCGGCGTCGGACACCACGCCCGGCCGCCCACTACGCCCGGCGTGCCGACCAGCACCGCGGCGAACCCGAACCGGGCACCACGACGATCCGCCGCGTCGAAGCCGGACGGCATCGACGCCCACCGCCGACGCGCCGCTCCGGCTCTGGGTCGGTGGCGACTCGCTGGCGGCGGGACCCTCGTGGGCGATCTTCCTCGACGCGCAGGCCACCGGCGTGATCAAGCCGCTGGCCGAGTACCAGGTGGGCACCGGGCTCGTGCGCAACGAGTTCTGGGACTGGCCGAAGCACATGGACGCCGTCGTCCGCGCGCGCGACCCGCAGATCAGCGTCTTCATGGTGGGCGCAAACGACGACCAGGGAATCGACGTGAACGGCACGGCCGTCAATCCGCCCGACCAGGCGTGGGTCGACGAGTACACGGCGCCGCGTCGACTCGCTCGATGGCAACGATGACGGCGGACGGGCGGCAGCTGATCTGGATCGGGATGCCGCCGATGCGTGACGCCGTGTACTCGCAGTCGATGGGCCTGCTCGACCAGATCTTCCAAGAGGAGGCCGGCGAAGCATCGCCGCGTCACCTACATCGACACGTGGACGATGTTCAGCGCTCCGGGATCGCCCGGCACGTACGCGCAGTACCTCCCGAACGAGAGCGGCCTGTCCCAGGACATGCGGCTCGACGACGGTATCCACCTCAACGTCGAGGGCAGCCAGTACCTCTCGCGCGCCGTGATGGCAGAGTTGCGGCAAACTCGTTACACTCCCACCGGCCTGACGGTGTCAGGCGCGCGTCGTAGCTCTCGGGGAGCGGTCGTCCGCGGCGGCGAGCACCGCGCCGTTGTGTTCCACCAGCCAACGCCGGAACTCGTTCACCGGAAGCGGCGGCGAGACGAAGTAGCCCTGCCCGATGCGGCATCCCGAGTGCGCGCAGCATCTCCCAGTGCTTCGACGTCTCCGCTCCCTCGGCGACGACGTCGAGCCCGAGCGACCGCCCGAGCTCGACGATGCTCGCGACGATCGCCCGCTTGGTGTGGTCGGTGAGCATGCCGAGCACGAAGGTCTTGTCGACCTTCAACTCGTGCACCGGGAGCTGGCCGACCTGCGACAGCGACGTGTAACCGGTTCCGAAGTCGTCGATGGCGATGCGCACGCCATTCCGCGCCAGGCTCTCGAGCACCGCCTGCGCGCGGCTCGCGTCGGCCGTGACTGCGCTCTCGGTGACTTCGATCGTCACGCGATTCGGCGCGATCCCGCTCTGCATGATCACGTCGATGCACGGCCACCGCGAGCGAACGATCGTGCAGGCTGTGCGCCGAGAGGTTCACCGCGATGTCGAGATCGGTCGCCAATACCTTCGGCTTCCCACTCCGACAGCTGCGCGAGCGCGGTCTTCACGACCCATGTGGTGATCGGCACGATGAGGCCGGTGGGCTCGGCGAGCGGGATGAACGTGTCCGGGATCGAGTCGGCCCCGGCGCGGGTGCCGCCAACGGAGCAACGCTTCCACTGCCAGGACGCGCCCGGTCGCGATCTCCACCTTGGGCTGGTAGAAGAGCTCGAACTGGTCGTCCTCGACCGCGTGGTACAGGTCGGCGAGCAGACGCAGACGGTCGGGGCTGAAGGGGTCGGTCTCCCGGCGGTAGCGCATCACGCCGGCGCGGGCGATTGCTTCGCCGCGTACATCGCGACGTCGGCGTGCTGCAGCACGGTCTCCGCGTCGCCACCGTCGGCGGGCCAGCAGGCGATCCCGACGCTCGCCTCGACTTCGACCGACACGTTCGCGAGCGTCATGGGGTTCCCGAGCGTCGGCGCGGACGGCCTGCGCGGCGGCGATCGCGGCCGCGGGCTCGGCGTCGGCGAGCAGCACGGCGAACTCGTCGCCGCCGAGTCGGGCGACGATGTTGCCGGGTCCGATCGCGGCCTCGAGCCGCGGGCCGAGCTCGCGGAGCAGCAGGTCGCCGCTGTGGTGGCCGAGCGTGTCGTTGATCTCCTTGAAGCGGTCGAGGTCGATGAGCAGGAGCGCCATCCGGCCGCCGTCGCGACGATGTCGCTCGATCGTCTCCTGGAGGCGCGCGTCGAGCACGGCACGGTTCGGCGAGCCCGGTGAGCGCGTCGTGGGTCGCCTGGTACAAGTTCTCGTCGGCCTGCTGGCGCAACTCGCGTGACGCACGCGTCGCAAGACGGAACAGCGCCAGGTACAGGAAGCCCAGACCGATGAGCATGATGAGGTAGAGGCGGTTCGATCTGCGACGAGATGCTCGACGCGATCGGCTCGTACGGCAGGTAGAGCTCGAAGACGCCCGGCGGGCGCTTGGCGCCGGTCCCGACCCGGAGTGGCACGAAGACCTCGAGCAGTTCGCCGTGGCCGCGCGCGTCGACGTTCTGCGGCACGGAGAGATCGCCCTTGGAGGTGACGAGCGTGCTGCCGGCCATCGCCGACTTGAGTCGTCGAGCTCGCCGAACTGCGTGCCGATCAACGAGTGGTCGTCCGAGTAGACGACGCGGCCGTCGGGGGACCAGATCTTGACCGCGAAGTAGCTCACGGTCCTCCCCGCTGTACGCCGTGTCGAGCGAGGTCGAGGTGCTCTGGGCTGATCCCGTTCTGGATCTCGTCCTCGGCGATGTGCGGCGCTCGCGGTGGCGGCGGCGAGCGACTGCGCCTGGCGCCCGGCGCCGGAGAGTGCCTGCGACCGGAAGTCGTCGTGCATCGCGTGAGCCACGAGCACGCCGAGCACCGTGATCACGACGGCGCTGGTCGAGCGCGAAGCGCGTGACCAGACCGATGCGCCGACGAGACCGTTCGCGACCTCTCTGCCCTTCCACTGCTTGATTCTCCGTTTCGCTCTTCTGCCATCGGCGCTGATGCGCCCCGCGTTGAGGCCAGACGCCTCGTCTGCACGCTTTGTCCGGTTCGGGAAGTCCTAGTTCGTCGCAGCCTCACGCTTCCACCGCGCCGCGGAGCAAACGGCCCGGGAGCGCCCCGGTGTGCTCGCCGTCGCTGCGAGCACGACCTCGCCGCCGACGACGGTCGCGCGGAACCCGGTCGCCTTCTGCACGAGGCGCCGCGCGCCGGCCGGGAGGTCGTGCTCGACGGTGGGCAGCTCGGGCGCGACACGGTCGGGATCGAACACGTTGAGGTCGGCGACGAAGCCCTCGCGCACGAGCCCGCGGTCGGCGAAGCCCCACGCGGTGGCGGGCGCGAGCGTGATCATGCGCACGGCTTCCTCGAGCGTGAACGCCTCGCGCTCGCGTACCCAGTACGCGAGCAGGTGCGTCTGGATCGACGCGTCCGAGATCTGGCTCACGTGCGCGCCGGAGTCGGAGAACGTCATCACCGTGCGCGGGTGCCGCATCGCCGCGAGCAGCGCGTCGTCGTCGGCGGGTCGAGATCGGCTGCGATGAAGAGCTGGTCGAAGTCGCTCTCGAGCGCGAGATCGATCATCAGCTCGACCGGGTCCACGCCGCGTGCGGCGGCGACCTCGGCGACCGTCGGGTTCGGCGGCACCGGGCGGTCGTAGCACGCGCATCCGTCGTAGTCGGGCTCGCGGGCCTCGGCGCCGATGGCGCGCCCGTAGTCGCCGTGGTTCGCGGCGTCGACGAGCTTGCGGCGCACGACTCGTCGCGCAGCGCGCGCGAGCTGCTCGTCGGGCGGGAGCGCGCGCACCTCGCTCCACTCGGGCAGGCGGTCGAAGGGCATGCGGCTCGGAACGAGAGCACGACCGCGATGCCGCGGCTGTGGGTCTGGCCGAACATCCGGCCGCCGGCGGCCGCGGTGCGTGTCGACGAGCCGCGAGCATCTCGCTCCAACCGCGCTGCCGGCGCCGCACGCCGAACGTCATCGGCACGCCCGACGTCGACCGCGAGGTGCGCGCATCGCGTCGCGTGACCGCCGCCCGCTCGGTCGGGGTCCTGCCGCGAGTCGAACTCCGGCGCGATCTCGAAGATGCCGGCGCCGAGGTCGCTCAGCACGCCGACGAGGCGGCACACCTCGTCCCACGACGCGAGGCGCGACGCCACCGGTCGGTCGTCGGACGTCTCGTGCTGGTCGATGCGCGACGTGGTGAAGCCGACCGCGCCCGCGCGCAGCGCGTCGCGCAGCTCGCGCTCCATCACCGCGAGGTCGTCGTCGGTTGCCTCCTCCTCGAAGGCGCGCTCGCCCATCGCCCACGTGCGCAGCGCCGAGTGCCCGATGTTCGCGGCGTAGTTGATGCCCTTCGGCTGCCGGTCGACCGCGTCGAGGTACTCGGCGAACGTCTCCCACTCCCACTCGATGCCCGCGGCCAGCGCGCCGGGATCGATGTCCTCGGCGCGCTCGAGGTTGCGCGACGACGAGCGCCACGCGCGTCGGCGCGGGCCGGCGCGAGCGTGAAGCCGCAGTTGCCCATCACCACGGTGGTGACGCCGTGCCAGCACGACGACGTGCCGAGCGGGTCCCAGAACACCTGCGCGTCCATGTGCGTGTGGCCGTCGACGAAGCCGGGCGTGACGACGTGGCCCTCGGCGTCGATCTCCTCGGCGCCCCGTGTCGCGGATGCGTGCCGACCGTCGGTGATGCGCCCGGCGTCGACCGCGACGTCGGCGCGGTAGCGGGGGAGGCCCGGTGCCGTCGACGAGCGTGCCGTTGCGGATGACGAGATCGTGGGTCATGCCCACCATTCTCGCCCGATCCGGACCGCGATCGGTAGGCCGCGCCTCTCGATCGAGGCTTTAATCACGTTGTGAGCCCGACCTTCACCGTCGTCGTACCCACCTACAACCGTGGTGCGCTGGCTGCGTGAGGCGAGTCGAGTCCCTCCTCGCACAGGACTTCGGCGACTTCGAGTGCGTCGTCGTCGACGACGCGGGCACCAGCCCCTGGACCTTCCCTGCCGATCCGCGCGTGCATCCGTGTCATTCGCCACGAGATCAACCGCGGGCTCGCCGGTGCGTTGAACACCGGACTCGACGCCGTCCGCGGTGACTTCGTCACGTTCCTCGACGACGACGATCTCTACTCGCCCGATCGCCTCTCGATGGTGATTCCGGCGCTCGGTCGCGCCCCGATCGTGCTCTGCTGGTCCCAGATCATTGGGCGTCTGCCGCCAACACCAGGTGATGACGGTGCCCTCGTGCTCGAAGGCAATGTCCACGACACGATCCTCGACCGACGAGCGCCGCCGAAGGGCGCGGCGGTGATCGAACGCGCGGTGGTGCCGCGGTTCGACGATCGAGTACGTCGCGCTCGAAGACCTCGAGTGGTGGCTGCGGACCGCGCGCGCGCTGGACGTCACGACCGTGCAGCGGATCGGGTACCTGGTTCGACTGCACGACGAGCCGCGCAACCTGAACGGACGCGTCGACCGCATCCGATTCGGACGGATGCTGCTCGACGAACGAAGCGACTACTTCCGCGCGCACCGCCGCGCCGCGGCGATGCGCTGGTTCTCCATGGGGCTCGTCGCCGCGAAGATCGGGCGACAACCATCTCGCACGGCGCGCGATGGTTCGCTCGTTACGCGCGTACCCGGTGCCGAAGCGTCTCGGGCACCTGGCCCTCACGATGCGGCCGTCGACGTTGCCGCGTCGAGGCCGGAGAGCGTGCTCGGGATGACGGGCTCGCGACGCTCACCCGTCGTCAGCGTCGTGCTTCCCGTCTTCAACGGCGCGCGCACCATCGGTGCCGCGGTGGCCAGCATCCTCGGCCAGACCCTCACCGAGATCCGAGCTCGTCGTCGTCGACGACGCGTCGACCGACGACACCGCGCTCGTGTTGCGCGAGATTCACGACGAGCGCCTGCGGGTCACCACCAACCGCGAGCGCCAAGGCCTCGTTGCGTCGCTGAACGCGGGGGTGGAGCATGGCCTCGAGCGGCCTGATCGCGCGCATGGACGCCGACGACGTGGCACACCCCGATCGTCTCGCGCTCGAGTTCGGGCTGTTTCGCGGCTACCCGCAAGTCGGGTCTCGTCGCCACCGCGTACACCGTCGTCGACGCCGACGGCCACGACCTCGGGTACGTCGGTGTACCGCCGGATCATGCGTCGGTCGCGCTCGGGCTGCTGTTCGGTTGTTGCCTTGCGCACCCGACCGTCATGTTCCGGCGCGACGTCTTCCGGCTGGTCGGCGGCTACCGGGAGGAGGAGTTCCCTGCCGAGGACTACGGCCTCTGGTTGCGGATGATCGACGTCACGCAGGTCGCGACCATCCCGTCGGCCCAGCTCACGCATCGCCGCTCGGAGTCCGGGCTCTCGTCAACCCTGCGTAACCAGCAGACGAGCGAGGACTGGAGCTCGCCGGCGGCGGCCATCGAGCGCGTGATCGGGGAGCGTCCGACCCGATCGCATCGTCGCTGGTCTCGCCGGCTCGGCCCGCCGCTCGGGTGCGCCGATTGCGACGAAGCGCTCGGCGACGTGCTTGCCGCATACCAGAAGGTGCGCCACGCGTCGCGTGCCCGCAAGGCGCCGCGCGCCGACCTTCACCGTGAGCTTCCGCGGCATGGTGCTGCGCTGCGGGTTGCGAGATCCGGACGGCTCACTCTGCCGGGACGTGTCTCCGCGACTGGATGGTCCCGTCACCCGATGGTGCGTGCTCGACTGGCGGCGCCGCCGTCTCCGGCTGGGTCGACGTAGCTCGGACACTCGGGGACGGGGACGCCGTCGACGTCGGCGAGCTCGACGCCGAACCACGCGGCGACGGTCGGCGCGAGATCGACGACCCCGATCGGCGCGGGCAGCTCGCCCGGTCGCCGGCGCGAGCGCCATCACCGTGGCGTACGAGCGCGAGTCCACCGGGCGGTGGTCGCCGGTGCGGATCGCCCGCGTATCGCCCCAGATCGTGCCGATGCGCGGCGAGCGGGCGCCGCGGATCGGTGCGGCGCGGCTCCACCCGGCGAGCAGGTCGGGCAGCGTGTCGAGCGAGCGGCCCGTCGTAGACGTCGATCGTTCGGATGATCTCTGCGAACAACGGGTCGCCCGGTCTCCGCGTTCTCGACCTCGAGCAGCTCGGCGCAGCAGCTTCTCGATCGCCGCGTCGAGCTCGGGCCCCGGGACGCGATGCGAGCCCCCGCGGCTCGCGGCCCTTCACGTTGAATCGGATCCCCGTGTACACGTCGTTGTTGGGGCCCTGAAGAACGCGGTGGCCACTGTCGACGGGAAGCGGCGATGCGCGCCGGACGCGACCACGTCGACCGAACCGTCGAACGACGCGCTCGCGAAACTCGACGACGCGGCTCGTGCCGCCGCCGCCGCCATCGAGGCGGCGGAGGATCGTCCGAGATGAGGTGCTCACCGTCGTAGTGCGGACCGATGCCGTGGCTGAGCACCACCAGGAGCGACGCGTCGTCGGGCACGTCCGTGAGCACCTTGCCGAGCGCGGTGTCGACGGCTTGTACACCTCGAGCAGCACGTCACCGAACTGCTCGCGGGCGCCCGGGTCATGCGCGGGGTGTGACGGATCGTGGTAGCTCCAGAAATGGTGACCCGCGCAGTGGCTCTCGCCCAGCACTGCAAAGCAGAAATCCCAGCCGCCCCCCTCGACGAACGAGCTCACCACTTCTCCCTTGAGCTCCGCGCCAGCGCCGAGGAGCGCGTCGCGCAGGCCCGAGTAGTCCTTGCTGTCGGGCGAAGTCGTCGCACTTGCTGGGGATCGGGTAGTTGCCGAAACGCTCGACGACTTCGTTGACGAGCGCGGCGGGCTCGCTGGACAGGGGCTCGAACCGATCGTGCGCGCCGTACTCCACGAGCTGTGCACCGCCGGGCAATCGCGAGCAGCGCAGTGATCGGCGCGTCGAGCACAAGGCATCGCTTCCCCGCGGAAGCGAGCGTGTCCCAGATCCGAGGCGTGGTGATGTCGCGGGGGCCGACCTTGCCGCGTCTCGTAGGTGCCGCTCTGCAGTTGCCGGTCGCAGTAGAAGCCGTGGCGGCTCGGCCAGCAGCCGGTGCTGATCGACGGCCAGATCGCGCCGATCACCATGCCGGGGGGAGTGAGCGTGCGCGCCCACGCCGTGGAGTCGAGCAGCGATGCGAGGGTGGGGAGGCGGCCGTCGCGCACCATCTCGAGGGCGATGTCGGTGTCGAACGCGTCGAGCCCGATGACGACGGCACGCGCGGCCTCGGCCATTCGCGGACCGTACCAGCCCACCCACCACGCAACCGGCGTCAACAAACGGGGTATGGCCCCACCAGCTGACGCCGGTTGGGGGGGAAATGTGGTCAACTCTGGGGCCATGGCCACGCCTGCCACGGAATCGCCGGCGAAGACGAAGACCGACTGGGGGAAGTACGGGCGCGGCCCGCTCGTCGTCCTCGCGCTCGTCGCGTTCATCGACTGGGTGGACCGCGGGATCCTCCCCGGCGTGCTCGACACGGTGCAGGACGACCTCGGCTTCAACGACTTCCAGGCCGGGTTCCTCGGGACCGCGTTCGTCATCTCCAGCTTCCTCGTGATGCTGCCGGCGGGTTACATCGCCGACCGGTACCGCCGCACACGCATCATCGCCGTCGTGCTCGCGCTGTGGGGCGTCATCTCCGCCCTCAACGCGGCCGTCACGAGCTTCGTCCAGTTCGCCATCGTGCGCGCGGCCCTCGGGATCGGCGAGACCGTCGACGTACCCGCGTCGCAGTCGCTGATCGCCGACTACTACAAACCCGATCTGCGCGGGCACGCGTACGCGGTCCAGCGCGCCGCACCGATCGTCGGTCAGGCGACCGGTCTGGGTGTCGGCGGCCTCGTCGGCGCGGCGTTCGGATGGCGTGCCGCGTTCCTGCTCGTCGGCGTGCCCGGGTCGTTGCTCGCGGTCGTCGTGTGGCGGATGAAGGAGCCCAAGCGCGGCGAGCACGATCTGCTCGCCGAGCCCGACGTCGCCGCGCTGCAGCGCGACGCGGCCGGAGCGCGAAGCCGCGTCGGCGGAGTCCGAGGTGCCGGACCTCCCGCCCGACCGGGCCGAGGGGGAGGAGAGCGCGACACGAGCGGTGTTCCGCGACGGGAAGCGCATCCTCGCGGTCCCCACGCTGCGCTACCTGATCGTGGGCACCGCGATCGCGGCGGGCGCGCTCGCCGGCATCGGCTTCTGGGCCAAGACGTTCTTCGTGCGGCAGACGACGCTGACGTCGAGTCAGGCGTCGGTCGTCGTCGCGGCGCTGTTGCTCCTCGGTGCGGTGCTCGGCACGATCCTCGGCGGAATCGCCACCGACCGGCTGCGGGGACGCGTCAACGGTGCGCCCATGCTGATCGGCGGCGTGTCCCAGACCGTCGGCTCGCTCTTCATGATCGTCGTGTTCCTCGACGTGCCGCTCGCGGTACGGATCGTGATGGCCCTCATCGGCGCCATGCTGCTGATGGCCGGCTTCCCGGCGCTCACCGCGATGACCGCCGAGGTCGTGCCCGCCGCGATACGCGGTCTCACCTTCTCGGTCACGACGTTCTTCAGCGCGCTCGTGTCGGCCATATCACCGCTGCTGATCGGCGGCCTCGCCGACCAGTTCAAGTTCGTCACGCCGAGCGGAGCGGTCAAGGGAAACCTCGCCGACGCGTTCCTGATCGTCACGCCGCTCGTGTTCATCGGTGGGCTCGTCGTGTTACGAGGACGCAAGCACGTCGAAGTCGACACCCTCCGCGCCGCGGAGCTCGCCCGGGAGCTCGCGACCGAGCGGGCGAGTGGTCTGTAGGTCATCCCCCGTGAAGCGCCTGCTCCGCGGCGGTGCTGCTCGTCCCCTCGTCGCTGGTGCTGATCGCCGCGAGCAATTCGTCGGCGATGCCCGCGTCGACCGTCGCCGTGCCCACCGTCACCGGCCCCGTCACCGGCGGAAAGGGCGCGCCCACCCTCGTCACCGCCACCATCGACCCGACCGCGTTCGGGTACACGGAGGAGGAGTACTTCCTCGAGGGCACCGCGACCGCGTACACCTCCGACGTGCCGCTCGGCTCCGACGGTCTCTGGACCGTCCATCCGCAGAGCACCGCGCCCTACAAGACGCGCATCATCGTGTACCGCCCGAAGCGTGCGAAGCAGTTCGACGGTACGGTCTTCGTCGAGTGGGACAACGTGTCCGCCGGCTTCGAGACCGCGTCCGACTGGGGATCCGGACACCTCGCCGCGCTGCGCGAGGGTGCCGCGTGGATCGCGGTCGCGACGCAGGCCGTCGGCGTGCAGGGCGGTCAGACGATCATCGGCCAGACCGCGCCCGGCGGACTGCGGGCCAGATCCGCACCGACCTCGACGTCCCCGTGCTGCAGCTGCTGACCGAGAGCGATCTCACCCTGCTCGCGGCGTACCCGGCGCGTCAGCCCGACACCAAGTTGCTCCGCACCTGGGAAGTGGCGGGTGGTTCGCACGCCGACTTCTACCAGGGCGGCCTCGGCTTCGGCGACGTCGGCGACGGAAAAGCGGAGAAGGCGATGCTCGACGTCGGCGCCGCCAACGGTGGATCGCTCAACTGCGCGCAGCCCGTCAACCACGGGCCGCAACACCTCGTGTTGAACTCCGCGCTCGATCATCTGAGCCGTTGGGTGGCCGACGGGATCGCGCCGCCGAAGGCGCGGCCGATCGACATGGCAGCTGGACCCCCGCCGGTGATCAACCGTGACGAGCACGGGAACGCGCTCGGCGGTATCCGCACTCCCGTCATGGACGCCCCGATCGCGACTGTCCGCGGTGACGGCAACGCCGGCGGGACGTTCTGCTTCCTGTTCGGCAACACGGTGCCGTTCGACGCCGCGACGCTCGCCGCGCGGTACCCGACGCACAAGGCCTACGTCACGAAGTTCGACGCCGCCACCGACGCCGCGGTCAGGGCCGGCTTCATCCTCCCCGCCGACGCCGAGAACCTGAAGGCCGCTGCCGCGGCAACGACGATCGGCGCGCCCTGACCGTTCCCGTTTCGATTTCGGGGCGGATCAGTGCCAGACGGACGAGATCATCCTGCCGGTGGCGGCGACGACCTCGGCGCGGGTTTGGTTCGCGCGCGCCATCGCGCGCTCCTCGTCGCCGGGGTGTGAGTACCCGCGCGGTCCCGTGCCCAGCACTTCGAACAACTGGGCCGCAACCTGCTCGGGCGTGCGGGCGTTCGTCGCCTTCACCGCGTCCTGTTCGCTCGACGCGGCGAACGTGGGGGTCGCGGTCGCGCCCACCACGTAGCCGAGCGCGTCGACGCCGTGGTCGCGGAACTCGTCCCACAGCCCTTCGCCGAGGATGAGCTCGTAGGCCTTCGCGGCGGCGTAGGTGGTGAAGATCTTCATCCCCCCGTGCGCCGCGCCCGACGACACGAGCACGAGGCCGCCGCGGCCGCGCTCCACCATCTTCTTGCCCAACATGTGGCTGAGGACGGTGGGCGTGGTGACGTTCACCGCGATGTTCTGGATGTGCACCACGAGCGGCACATCGACGAACAAGCCCTGCGGCGCAACGGCGGCGTTGTAGATGAACAGGCCGACGTCGATGTCGTCGGTGACCGACGCCACGCGCTCGCCGATGTCGGGGCGACCGAGGTCGGCGACCAGCACCCGGGTGTCGACGCCGTGAGCGGCACCGATCCTTGCCGCGGTCTCCTCCAACAGCTCCTGGCGCCGCGCGATCAGGACGACGTTGCAGCCTCGGCTCGCGCATCCCGCGGCGAACGCCGCGCCCAGACCTTCCGACGCGCCGGCAACCAACGCCCACGGTCCGTACTGCTCGTTGAAGTCCATGGACGCGGACGCTATCCGCCCTCCGCGATCACGGCGAGCTCGTCGAGCGCGAGCGTGATCGCATCGTCGAGGCTCATTCCGCGCCCATCCGCCCAGAGTCGAGCGAACAGCTCGGGTTCGATCTCGCGCTCGAGGCGTTCCTTGAGCTGGTCCTGACTCTCGAGGTCGCGCGCCGCGCCGAGGATCCGACCCTCGTCGCGCAACCTTGCGTTCAACGCGAGGATGCTGACGGCGATGTCGGGACGCCCGCGCCGTCGGAGCAGGACCGCCGCACCCGCGAGCGCCATTGCCTCGTAGTAGTCCTGCCCGAGCTCTCGCAGGCGTGGGAGGGCGTCGAGCAGCGCGGCCGCGGCTCTCTGGTCGTCGCGGAGCGCGAGGTGTGCGATCGCCTTCATGAAGTGCGCCTGTGAGGCACCAGGGTTGTCGCGCGCCGAACGGAGGTCGAAGCCCTCCTGGATGAGGACGATCGCGCGCGCCGGGTCGGTCCGATAACGCGTCATTCCCGTTGCCTCCAGCGCCGTCGACAGGACGGTGTGGTTGCCGAGTGACCGCGCGACATCCACGCTTTCGTCGGCGAGCGCGACACCGCGGGGGTCGTCGCTGGTGAGCGAGATGGTCAGGCCCGCCTGCGAGAGCGTTTCTGCAAGCTCGTATGGTTCCCCCCGCGCTCGTGCGAGGGTCAGCGCCTCCTCGCTGAAGCGGCGGGCGTCCTCGGGTCGGGTCTGCACGAGCGCGGCGAGCGCCAGCGCCGTGAGCGCCAGCGCGCGAGCAGGCTCGCCGTCGGCGTCAGATCGGTCGAGACTTCTCTGGACCAGGTCGAAGCCTTCGTCCCAGCGCGCGAGGTTGATGGCCATCTGCCCGGCGATCGCGAGGGCGTCGGCGGCAGCGGGGCCGGGAACGTCAGGAGCGGCTGCGTGCGCGGCCGTGATCCACGCGAGCCCTTCGCGAAAGCGACCCTCAGCTGGCCAGAAGCGTGCCAGCGCGAAGACCATTCGCACGAAGTCGGACGGCGCATGCTCCTGGGTGAAGAGCAGCGCGGCGCGGATGTTCGGATACTCCTCGTCGACGCGGCGGAGCCACTCGGTGTCGTCACCGCCGACGAAGTGCGGTGCCGCAGCCTCCCCCAAGTCGAGGTAGTAGCCGGCGTGGTGCTGCCGGAAGCGGTCGAGGTCGCCCCGGGCGGCCAGCGCTCCAGCCCGTAGTCGCGCATGGTCTCGAGCAGCCGGTAGCGGTCGCCGTCGTCGACCCTCGTCGACCTGGACCATCGACTTGGCGACGAGATCGGCGACGAGGTCGAGCAGGTCGAGCGGGTCGACGCGGTCGTCGGCGACGACGGCCTCGGCGGCTTCGAGGGTGAACTCGCCCGCGAACACCGAGAGGCGCTCGAAGACGGTCTGTTCCTGCGGCCCGAGCAAGCCGTACGACCAGTCGACCGCGGCGCGGAACGTCTGGTGGCGTCTGCGTGCGGTGCGTCGGCCGTGTCCGAGCAGCCGGAACCGCTCGTCGACGCGCTCGAGGATCGCGGCGGGGCTCATCGACGCGACCGTGAGGCCGCGAGCTCGATCGCGAGCGGGATGCCGTCGAGGCGCCGGCACAGCTCCGCGACGGCTGCTTCGTTGTCGGCGGTCAGCTCGAAGCCGTGGCGCGCCGCCTCGGCTCGCTCGACGAAGAGGCGCTCCGCCTCGTCGCCGGCCAGCGGCCGCACCGCGAACGTGGCCTCACCGTCGACTCCGAGTATCTCCTGGCTGGTGGCGAGCACGGTGACGGCGGGGCAGCGATGCACGACGAGATCGACGACGCGAGCGACTCCGTCGACGAGGTGCTCGCAGTTGTCGAGCACCACGAGTGCATGACGTCGTGCCAGCGCCCCGACCAGTGCCTCCTCGCGATTCCCTTGGCGGTGTTCCGGGAGGCCCATCGTGGTGGCGACCTCGCCGGCGACGAACGTCTCGTCGTCGATCGGCGCGAGGTCCACGAACCACGCGCCGTCCGAGAAGTGCGGGAGGGCGGCGGCGGCCGCTTGCAGCGCCAGCCTCGTCTTGCCGACACCGCCGGTGCCGGTCAATGTGACGAGTCGCGAGCGGCCGAGCAGTTTCGAGATCGCGGCGAGATCCTCGTCGCGACCCACGAACTCCGTCATCTGCAAGGGCAGATTGCCGGGGAACGCGTCGAGCGAACGGAGCACGGGGAACTCGGTCGGTAGGTCGGCGTGCGTCAACTGGAACACCCGCTCCGGCGTGCCGAGATCGCGCAACGCGTGCTCGCCGAGGTCGCTGAGTGTGATCGTGTCGGGCAGGTCGTCGCGCGCGAGGTCGGCGGTCGCGTGCGAGCAGACGATCTGGCTACCGTGCGCGACCGCCATGAGTCGCGCGGCACGATTGACGGCGCTGCCGTAGTAGTCGCCGTCGCGCAACTCCGAGGCGCCGGTGTGCAGTCCCATGCGTACCCGGAGCGGTCCGGTCTCGCCCCACTGCACCTGCTGCAACATGAGCTGGGCGTTCACCGCGGCCTCGACCGCGTCCCGCGCGGTCGCGAAGGCGGCGTGCATGCCGTCGCCCGTCATCTTCACGACGTAGCCGCCGTGGGCTTCCGCCGCGTCGCGCAATGCCGCGTCGTGCCGGGCGAGCGCGTCGTGCATCGCGTCCGGGAACTCCTCCCAGAGCGCGTCGAGCCTTCGAGGTCGGTGAACAGGAACGTGACCGTCCCCGTCGGCGGCACTGGCACGCGCCCAGTACACCACGTCTCGCTATCGCCAGAAGTCGTGCTCGTCGCGGGGCGCGAGCAGCTCGTCGGGCGGCGGGGCGGGCGACGGGCACGACTCCGACGTCGCGACCCCGACCGCGACGGCGCATTCTGCGCCTCGTCGAGCACGCGGCGTGATCGGGTGCCCACCGGCTGCACGTGGTCGTGCGGGTGTTCGGTGGCGACGAGCGCGGCGAACCACGTGGAGATCGGTACCGCGGCGACGAGGCCGATGCTCCCCACCAGCACCGACACGATCTCGACCGCCACGATCTCGCCGTTGGCGACACTGCCGAGGCTCTGACCGGACAATGTGAACAGGATGAGGAGTGGCAATGACGCCCCTGCATACACGAAGCGCGAGCGTGTTCACGGTCGACGCGATGTGGTCGCGACCGATGCGCAGCCCCGACCGGTACAGCTCGGGCCGCGAGATCGTGGGGTTCGCCTTGCGCAGCTCTCCGACCGCGGAGGCCTGGGTGACGGTGATGTCGTCGAGTGCACCGAGCGCGCCGAGCACCATGCCCGCGAGCACGAGGCCTCTCAGGTCGATGGCCGAGGTACCGAGGCCGATGAGGAGCGCGTCCTCGTTGGCGACGCCGGTGAAGTGCGCGAGGTTCGTGAACAGCGTGGCCAGGGACACGGTGATCGCGAGCGCGGTGAGGGTGCTGAGCAGACGCGACGGTCGTCATCGGCCGGATGCCGTTGGCGAGGTAGAGCGCGAGGTACGCGACCGCGCTCGCACCCACGATCGCGACGAGTGCCGGACTGTTGCCGTCGAGCATCGACGGCAACATGAATTGCAGGATCACGATCAGGCTCGCGCCGAGACCGATGAGCGCGCCGAGGCCGCGCAACCGGCCGAGGGCGATCACCGCGACCGCGAACAGGATCGTCAGCCACATGAGCACCGGACGGCGCTGCCGGTCGGAGTAGGTGTAGTCGAACGGTGGCGCCGCGTTCTCGACGTGATTGAGCACGACGGCGTCGCCCGGACTGAGGTGCGGCGTGCTGGTCGACGTCGCGAACTCGATCGTGCGGGTCTCGCCGGTGTCCGGTCCCTGCGTCAGCCGGAACTTGACCTTGGTGCAGATGACGCGCACAGTCCCGCCCGCGGTGCCCCGGCACGGACCCTTCGTGACGCTGACGACCTTCGCCTCGTGGACGTGCTTGATGAGCCCCAACTTCTCGACCTGGCCGCGCACGTTGCCGCGCGGCCAGAGCACGGCGATGCCGGCGACGGTGACGAGCAGGAGCACGACCGCGGTGATCGTGAGCCGGCGCCGGGTCCGGCGCGACACCGAGGCGTCCCCGGCTGCGTGATCGTGGCCATGGCCCATCTCGTCCTGATTCTCTCACCAGGTTGTCCTCCTTGCTGTCGATGCTCGACTTCGTTGGTGAGGGGGTTGGCACCCGTATCTTCGGGGAGACTGTCCACCTTGTGACGAGACGGGAGTGCGGCGTCCAATGGGAGCCGTGACCATCGCGGTCCTCGAATCGGCGCGGGCGGATGCCCCCGGCTCCTCGTGGGATCGCGCGACAAGGACGCGGGTGACGTGGGCGCGGTCACGATGCTGGCGCGATGTGAGATTCGACGGCGGTGGCGGCGTGTCGTCGTGCTCACGCTGCTCGTCGGGGGGGTTGGTGCGCTCGTGCTCTCGACGGTTGCCGGCGCTCGCCGCACGGAGTCCGCGCTGGCGCGGTTCAACACCGCCAGCCGGAGCGCGCAGCTCGAGCTGTTCGTCGGCAACGCGACCCCGTCGCAGCTGCGCGCCTTCGATCAGGTCGAGGGCGTCGACACGTTCGCGCGCCTCCGTACGGGTGCGATGGAGTTTCCCCGCGCCGGACCTGCAGGCGATCGCTTCCGCGTACGACACGCGCTTCGGCACCGTCGTCGATCGTCCCCGGATCGTGGCCGGCCGAGCGGCCCGGCCGACCGCGGTGAACGAGGTCACGATCGGTGAGGCACTCGCCAAGCAGCGCCATCTGGGTGTCGGCGATCATCTCGAGGGCCGGTCGTACACGCCGGAGCAGGTCGCGATGCTCCAAGGCGGCACGTTCACAGGGACGACGCCGCCGGACCCGGAGGGCCCGCGGTTCCGGCTCCGCATCGTCGGTGTCGTGCGACGACCCCTCGACCTGGGCGACCGCGGCGCGGCGGGAGGCGTGCTCGTGCTCACGCCCGCGTTCACGCGCGCTTACCAGACGCGTATCGGGAGCTTCGGGAACACGCTCCTGCGCGTCCGCACCGTCCACGGGACGTCCGACGTGCCCGGAGTGGCGGCGGCGGCGCGCCGCATCTTCGGTCGCTCTCCCGACTTCGGGGTCCAGGACCTGGCCATCGAGTCACAAGGTGCCCAGAACGCCATCGACGTGCTCACCGTGGCGCTCTGGGTCTTCGCCGGCGTGGCTGCGCTGGCGGGCCTCGTCGCGATCGCCATCGTGGTGACCCGGGAGATCTCGCTCACCGCGACCGACCAGACCACACAGAGCGCGCTCGGTCTGACCCGCCTCCAGCGGATCGCCGTCGGCGGTTTCCTGGGCATACCGGTGGCATTCGGCGGCGCGGTGTTGGCCGTCACCGGTGCGGTCGCGGCGTCGCCGCTGTTCCCGATCGGGGTCGCGCGGCGCGCGGAACCCGACCTGGGCGTGCACGTCGATCCGATGGTCCTCGCGCTGGGGGCGGCCGTGGTCGTGGCCGCCATGCTGTTGCTCGCGTCCATCGCTGCGCTGCGGACGACGCGGCGCGCCCGTCACGCCGAGCGCTCGACGCCGGGGCTGACGGCGTCGGCCGTGGCCGCCGCGTCGCGGGCGGGGCTCACGCCGGTGGCGACGACGGGATTGCGAATGGCGCTCGAACCGGGACGCGAAGCCAACCCGGTGCCGGTGCGCTCCGCGATCTTCGGCGCGGTGCTCGGGGTTCTCGGGGTCGTGGCGGTGCTGATGTTCGCCGCGAGCGTCGACCGTCTCGTCGCTTCTCCCGCACGCTACGGATGGACGTGGGACTTCGCCGCCGTCGTCGACGATCCCGCGGCGTTCGGAGCCGGCAAGCCACTCACGCACGAACCGGGGATCTCGGCTGCGGCGCGGGTCCAGACGGACGATATCCAGCTCGACGGGCGACCGACGATCGTGTGGGGGTTCACGTCCCTGCGCGGCACGATCAGCCCCGAGATCGTCGCAGGCCACGCGCCCGACGGCCCGGACCAGGTCGCGCTCGGCGCCGCGAGCCTCGACGAGCTCGGCAAGAACATCGGCGGCACTGTGCGCGGCGAAGGCCCGACGGGACGCCACGACTACCGGATCGTCGGACGCGTGGTGTTCCCCAGGCTCGACAGCCCCCAGCCGCTCGCGAACGGCGCCGCGTTCACCGGCGCAGGCCTCGCCCGCGTCCTGAGCCCCACCGACACGAACAGTTCCCTGTACCTCGTCGCACGCGCGGCCCCGGGAACGACTCTCGCCACAGTCGAGCATCGGATCTTTGCGACCGCATCGGTCGAACGGCCCTTCGGACCGTCGGTCCCCGTCGAGGTCGATCGCCTGCGTCAGGTCGACTGGCTCCCGGCAACCCTTGCTGCGCTGCTCGCCGTGCTCGCACTGCTCGCGGTGGGGCACGCGCTCGTCACGAGCGTCCGGCGCCGCCGCCGCGAGCTCGCGGTGCTGAAGACGATCGGCTTCGACCGCCGGCAGGTGCGCGCCGCGATCGCGTGGCAGGCGTCGACGCTCGCCGGCGTCGGGCTCGCGGTTGGCATCCCGGCCGGCCTGCTCGTCGGGAGCCTCGTCTGGCGTCAGGTCGCTGACAGCCTGGGCATCTCGACGACGCCCCCGATTCCCACTCTCGCCCTCCTCCTCATCGTCCCGTGCGCGCTTGCGGCCGTGAACGTCATCGCGTTCCTCCCCGCCGCGAGCAGCCGCGGGCATCCGACCCGCGGTCGCGCTGCGCTCGGAGTGAGCGCGTGCGGCCAACCCGCGGTGGATGTGGCGATGAATCTTGCGGGTGTGAGCCGTCAATTGTGAGGATGATCCAGGAGGTGTCGTGATGGACACGGTGTGCTCGACAGACGGGACGGCGATCGCGTTCGACCGTACCGGGAGTGGTCCCGCGTTGGCGCTGGTGGTGGGTGCCTTCTGCGACCGGCAAACGACCCGGTCGCTCACGAAACTGCTCGCGTCCGACTTCACGGTCTACGAGTACGACCGACGCGGTCGCGGCGCAAGCGGGGATACCCCGCCGTACGCCGCCGAGCGCGAAGTCGAGGACCTGGCGACCGTTGCCGACGCGGCCGGAGGCGCGCCGTTCGTGTTCGGTCATTCGTCGGGCGCGGTGCTCGCGCTCGAGGCGGCAGGCCGCGGTGTCCCCATGACGAGGCTCGTCGCGTACGAGCCGCCCTACATCGTGGATGCGAGCCGGACTCGCCCGGGAACGGACCTGGCCGACCGTCTGGCGGCATTGGCGTCGGCCGGTCGTCGCAGTGACGCAGCCAAGCTGTTCCTCACCGAAGCAGTCGGAGTGCCGCCCGATGTCGTGGCGATGATGGAAGGCAGTCCCGACTGGCCGGCGATGACGGCGATCGCGCACACGCTTTCGTATGACGTCGCGGTCTGTGCGAACAACGAGATGCCGGCCGCCCGGCTGGCCGACATCCGTGTGCCAACTCTCGTGCTGGGCGGTGGCAACAGCCCCGAGTGGTTCCACAACGCGGTTTGCACGGTCGCCGAGGCGATCCCTGGCGCGCGGTATCGCTTCCTCGACGGTCAAGATCACGGCGCCGCCGACGACGTCCTCGCCCCGGTGCTGCTCGAGTTCTTCTCGTAGGCGGTCTTGTCTCGGACGCCCGCGCGAGGCACATTTGGTCCGAATCAGCGGGTCGTCTGCGCCTGCGTCGGCGCTCGGAGTCGTCGCTGCGCGGGTCAGCACGACACAGCACGCGAAGTCAGGAGTCGGTGATGCGGAAGTTCTCGGTGCGGCCCACGCTGACCTTGAAGGGTCGGAAGTTCAAGGGACTGCGAGGCTGGTCGGGCAAGCCGACCCATCCACCATTGACCGATTTCCCGGTGGCCGCGTACGTGCTCGCGGCGGTCTTCGACGTCGTCGCGACCTTGGGCCGGCACGACTCGTGGGCGCGTGACTTCTTCCGTGCCGGCACGTATGTGTTCATCGGCGGGGCCGCGGTCTCGCTGCTCGCGGCGTTGACCGGCTTCTGGGACTGGTTGCGTTCGACGGAGAAGGGCACTCAGGCACGCCGAACTGCGAACACCCATGCTTGGACGATGATCGCGGTGACGGTACTGGCACTCGTCGACATCGTGTTGCGACTGAACGTGTATCACACGCGTACGCATCCGACGGTCGCGATCCTGGTGCTCTCGATTCTGGTCGCCGTGCTCGTGTCTCTGGGCGCGGTCGTTCGGTGGGACGTTGGTGTACGACTACGGCTTCAACGTCGAGACCGCGACCGACAGCCCGGTATGGCATCCGTCCGAGACCGACGTCTTTCCCGGAGACCATGCCGACACGGTCTAGGTCTAAAGATGGGAACGGCTCGGCGCAGCCGGGGCCCGGCCGTCGGGATCAGGAGGACGCGGACCACACGGCGTTGCCGATGTGGGTGGGGCGCTCGCCGGTGAGCGTGCCGTCGAGGACGGTGGGCACGCCGGCGACGACCGTGGCGCGGAAGCCCGCGCTCGGGCGCGTGAAGCGCCATCCGCCGTCGGGCAGATCGTTGGCGCGGACGAAGTCGCGCGTCTCGATCTCGTCGAGCGCGAACACCGCGAGGTCGCCGCGCTTGCCCACTTCGAGCACGCCGCGGTCGCGCAGCGAGAAGAACGCCGCGTTGCGTTGCGTCATGCAGTGGACGGCCTGCTCGATGCTGACGGCGCCTTCGTCGCGCGCCCAGTGCGTGAGCACGTAGACGTTCGCGCCCGCGCCGCAGAACATGTTGAGGTGCGCGCCCGCGTCGGTCCCGCCGATCAGCGCGTAGGGATCGTCGAAGTTCGCCTTCGTGCGCTCGTCCATCTCCGCCTGGCTGTCCTGGGGCCGGACCGAGAGCTTCGTGTACCGCGAGCCGATGCCGTTCGCGAGCACCCAGTCGGCCAGCACGTCGGACGGGTGCTGCGCCCGCTGCTCGGAGAGGTCCTTCAGGGAGATGCCGACGGGTCCGGTGCCGTTCTCGGAATCGGAGAGGATCAGCACGTGCAGCTGCTCCGTGCGGAACGCGTTCTGCTCGTCGAGCGGGTTGTCCCAGTCGTGACGCGCCCGGGCGCGCCAGTCGGGATCGGCGAGCAGGCGCGGCTTGTCGTCGGCGGGTCCGTTGATCATCTCGTGCCACGCCGGCACCGCGGCCGCCGCGATCGTGCTCTCGAACCCCAACCGTGGACTGAACGGCTCCGCGCCACCCCCGAGCCGGTAGACGGGGAGATCGGTGTCGGTGACGCCGCCCACCCCGTCGCCCAGCGACATCACGCGCACGCCGCGCGCCAGGCACTTCTCCAGCACGCGCCGACGGTCCGTCGCGCCACGCGCGATCACCTGGAGCGTGGCGTGCGGGTGACGGGCGAGCACGTCGATCAGCGCGTCGAGCTCGGCGTCGTCGGACAAGCGGCTGGGCACGAGCTCGCGGTTCCGGTCGGTGTCGAACCAGTTCGTGGACATGCCGAGGGAACCGTGCGCGAGCGCGTCTTCGAGCACCATCACCATGAGCTCGCGTTCGGCGTCGGTCGCGGCTCGCTCCCACGCGGCTCGACCCATCGCGAACCCGCGCAGCGCGTTGTGCGCGGTGTACGCGAACGGCGTGACGGTGGTGGGCGTCTGCGACGCGACCGCGTGGTACTCCGACCAGGTGCTCCAGCTCCACGGCACGCACTTCGTCGAGAGGGAGAAGGGAAGCTCCTCGATGAAACAGAGGAGGTCGGCGATGTCGTCGCGCACGTCGTCGCGCACCGGGGCGATGCCGAGCCCGCAGTTCCCCATCACGATGGTGGTCATGCCGTAGGCGGGGAGCGGGTCGAGGGTGGGGTCCCAGAACATCTCGAGGTCGTAGTGGGTGTGCGGGTCGATCAACCCGGGCGTGACCAGCGCACCCGACGCGTCGATCACCGACTCGCCGTCGGGCGCGAGACCCTCGCCGATCTCGGCGACGAGCCCGTCGCGTACCCGCACGTCGCCGGCGCGGCCGGGCCCGCCCGTGCCGTCGACGATCGTTCCTCCCCGAACGAGCACGTCACCCACGCGCGCCATCTTCCCACGTCACTGCGGGACAATGATGCGGTGACCGGCACCCCTGCGACCGCTGTCGAGCCGGCCGCCGGCACGCTCCGTACCGGCACGCCCGCCGGTCGCTGGGTGATCGCGGCCGCCGTCCTCGGATCGGGGGTCGCGTTCCTCGACGGCAGCGTGGTGAACGCCGCGCTCCCCGCGATCGCCGCCGACCTCCACACCGACCTCTCCGGCCTGCAGTGGGTGCTGAACGGCTACCTGCTGACGCTCGGCTCGTTCCTCGTGATCGGCGGCTCGCTCGGCGATCGCTTCGGTCGTCGCAAGATCTTCGTGATCGGCTTGGTCGCGTTCGGCGCCGCGTCGCTCCTGTGCGGGCTTGCGCCCACGACCGTCGCGCTCATCGGCGCGCGGTGCATCCAGGGTGTCGCGGCTGCGCTGCTCGTGCCCGGCAGCCTCGCGATCATCTCGGCGTCGTTCCGCACCGAGGATCGTGGCGCCGCGATCGGTGCGTGGTGCGGGCTCGGCGGCGTCGCCAGCGCGCTCGGGCCGTTCCTCGGGGGTTGGCTGATCGAAGCGGTGTCGTGGCGCGCGGTCTTCTTCATCAACGTGCCGCTCATCGCGGTCGCGGTCACCGTGACGGTGTGGCACGTGCCCGAGTCGCGCGATCCCGACGCCGATCACGCGATCGACGTCGCCGGTGGCGCCGCGCTCGCGCTCGGGCTCGCCGGCGTCGTGTACGCGCTCATCGAGGGCCCGGCCAAGGGCTGGGGCGCCCCCGAGGTCGCGATCGGTGTGGTCGGCGTGGCGGCGCTCGTCGCGTTCGTCGTGATCGAACTGCGCTCGACGCATCCGATGATCCCGCTCGGCGTGTTCCGCTCGCGCCAGTTCTCGGGCGCCAACCTGGCGACGTTCGGTGTGTACGGCGGGATCGGCGTCACCTTCTTCCTCGTCGTGGTGTACCTCCAGACGAGGCTCGGCTACTCGCCGCTCGAGGCGGGCGCGTCGCTGCTCCCGATCACCGTGTTCATGCTGCTGTTCTCGGCGCGCATGGGCGCGTTGGCGCAGCGCATCGGCCCGCGACTGCCGATGACGGTCGGACCGGTCGTCGCCGGCACCGGGATCGCGCTGTTCTCCGTCCTCGAGCCGGGCGTGTCGTACTGGGAGGGCGTGCTCCCGCCCACGGTCGTGCTCGGCATCGGCCTCACGATCACCGTCGCGCCGCTCACCGCCACCGTCCTCGCCGCGATCGACGATCGGCACGTGGGCATCGGGTCGGCGATCAACAACGCGGTCGCGCGCATCGGCACGCTGCTCGCGATCGCGGTGGTCCCGGCAGCGGCCGGGATCGCCGTCGGCGGGAACGGTGTCGATCTCGACTCGGGCTTCGCCACCGCGATGTACATCGCCGCCGCGCTCTGCATGGTGGGTGGCGCGGTCTCGTGGCTCACGATCCGCACGGCGGTGCCCGTCCGCGCCATCACCCGCGCCGACATCTCGATCCCGTGCGAACCGGCGTGCGTGATGCTCCCGACCTCACCCCCGCACGCGAACCGGCGTCAGCAGATGGGGTATAGCCCCACTCGCTGACGCCAGTTCGTTGCTTGGCGCGAACCCCCCCCTGCATCGTCGCCAGCGGTGGGGGGCCTACGCCTGCGTCGTGCAGGCTCCGGCCCCTCGAAAGTAACCCGTGCGGAAGGCGGACACACGGCTGAACGCGGTGCCGCGGTCGCTGTCGTGACTGTTGGCGGCGACCAGCATCGACACGACCTCGTCGAGGTCGCCGGGCGACAACGTGATGCCGTCGCTGCCGGAGCCGGCCGAGCTGCCGCCGTCGAGGCTCGCGGTGTACGCGCCCGTCATGCAGTCGGCGGTCTTGCGTGCGGTCTCCGACCCGAGCGCGTGCCCCTTGGCGTGCTGCACCGCGGACGACCATTCGGCCGCGAGCAGCACGCCCGACGCGAAGTCGCCGATCGAGTCGTGCGCCTTCAGCATCGTCGCCCGGTCGTAGGAGATCGTGTTGTTCGACGGGCAGTAGGTCACCGAGTCGACGAGGACGCCACCGTCGGTGCTGCCGCCGCACGACGGCGCGTCGCCGTTGCTGTACGCGACGACCTTGGGCGTGCTCTTGCCCCAATACGAGGCGAGCGAGTCGGTCACCGCGGGCAGCACTTCGGAGAGGCTCATGTCGCCGCCGCTCGCGTAGTCGGCCTCGCTGGTGTACCCCGACTCGGTGATGGTGGGCGGGTTGTTCTCGTAGCCGGCGCACGTCTTCGCGCCGCCTTCGAATCCGTCCTGGAACGCGCCGACCCGGTCGAAGCCGTTGCCGTGCGCGCCGTCCTGGCTGCCGTCGATGCCCGACGGGTCGCGCAGCTGGAGCAAGCCGGCGAGCGCGGTGTCGAGGTCCTCGTTGGTGAGGCTCAGGCTCGAGTCGCCGCTCGCGACGTGCGCAGTCCACGCACCGGCGAAGCAGTCCGCCTGCTGCTCCATATAGATGGTCTGGTAGGTCTCGAAGCCGACGCGGGCCTGGATCGCGTGGCCCCATTCGTGCGCGAGCACGAGCGCCGGTGCGAACGCGCCGAACTCCTTCGTCAGCTTGGGCAGCAGCTGCTGCTCGTCCCACGCCACGAAGTCGCCCTCGGAGCAGTAGAACGCGTTGCCGGCCACCTCTGGATACGGCGTGGTCCCGCGGCCGCCGCACGCAGGCGGAGGGTTCGACTGCGAGTACGGGATGAGCCGGTCCGACGGGATGGGCTTGTAGGCCTTCCCGTACACGGCGGGCATCGTCGTCGCCCAGTACGACTGGATGTCGGCCATCGTGTCGCCGACCGACGCATCGAACTTCGACGCCGCGCCACCCGACGTCGCAGTGATCGCACCGGCGACGGCGATCGCCGCGACCACGGCGAGCGCGACGAGCGCGCGTCCCCATCCGCGGGGCTGAGAAGCAGTGTTTTCTGTCATGCGTCGAGAACGCTGAACGCGCGTGCCCCGGTTCCCCGGCGCCTGAGAGCACACTGAGTGTCCGGGGTCACGCTTCGACGGTGTTATCGTCGTCGGGTGTGGCGGAGGGGACGGGGGGCGGCCGTTGTTGCCGCGGTAGCCATCGGTGTGTTCGTGGGGTTCGGCGCGCTCATGGTGGCGTGGGCCGGCGAAGACACCGCGCCTCGGGCGATCGCCACGCCCCGCCCGCACCAACCGCCTGCAACGACGACCACCGCCGTCGCGCCCGCGCCGTCGACGACGGTCACCACGGTCGCGCCCGCGCCGGAGGAGCCACCTGCTCCCGACCCGGAACCGGAACCGGAGGCGACGCCGCCGCCGCCCGACGTGCGGGTCGCCGGCATTGCGGCGAGCCAGCCGGATCCTGCGCCCGACGTCGCGCCCGCGCCCGCGCCGTCGCCCGACCCCGCGCCGCCACCGCCTCCACCGGCTCCGCCTCCGTCGGCACCGGGCCCTTGCCCCGCGCCCGGCGGCATGCTCGACAGTCACAACAGCATTCGATGCCAGAACGGGCTGAACCAGGTCGGGCTCGACGGCGCGATCGAGCGCGCACGCGCAGTTCCAGGCGGAGCGCCTCATGAACGCCGGCGCGTGCAACAACCTCTCGCACTCGCCCGAGCTCGGCTCGTGGTACGCCGGCTCAGCTTGGGGTGAGAACGAAGCATGCATCTACTGGTCGGGCGGGTGCTCGAACGACCCCGGCACGGTGATGAACAACTGGATGACGAGCCCCGAGCACCGGATGAACATCCTGAATCCGATCTACAACTGGATCGGGACCGGCTACGCCTGCGACGGCCAGCACGCCTACTTCGTGGTGCAGTTCCGCTCTTGAATTACGGCGGGTCGGGGTCGTCGGGTGCGACGAGTCGTCGGGTGCCGGGTTCCCCGACGACTGTCCAGCCGTAGTAGGTCTTGAGGTCGTGGCAGTGGGGGCAGAGACGCCAGCAGTTGTGCTCGTCGGTGGGTCCGCCGTCGGCGAAGGGTCGGAGGTGGTCGATCTCGAGACGCTGGTCGTTCCCGCAGGCCGCGTTGCCACAGGCCGGGTAGAGCCGTTCGAGCTTGCGGCGTAGCTTCGCGGGGATGGTGCGCGTGGGGGGTGCGAGCTCGGTGCCGTCACGGGTCATCACCGTGATCCGCGCGTCGCTCAGCAGGTTGCGTGCGATGGTGACGGGGATCGGCCCGATCCCGGCGAGCTCGCAGCGTTCGCCGGGTTCGACGTAGCCGCGCTCGAGCGCCGCTCCACTGCCGTCGAGGCGCACCTCGATCGGCTTGCACGGACCTTGCTTGACGAGCGCGACCAGGGCATCGGCGGCGTACGCCACACGCGGTTCGCGGTGACCGGCGGCGTGTTCGGCGCGGAAGATCTGGGTGGTCCAGTCTTCCAATGCCTGGGCGACGAACGCGCCGTCGTGGGGTGCGAGGCGCACGTCCATGCGCCAGGCACCGTCGCGTTCGGTCCAGGTGTGCAGCGCCCGCGTCTCGTGGAGCCGCCGCGCTGCCGCAGCATCGTCGGCGGCGCGCACGGATGCTTCGCGGCACTGGTCGCGCAGGCCCTTGAACGACACCGACGCCCACGCCGATTCCAACAACCGCGATTCGGCGTTCGGATCCAACGTGGCGGTCGCTGCGATCTCGGACGCCTGGGCCTCCGAGAGCTCCCCGGAACGAAACGCGGCCGCGGTCGCCGGCAACGCCTCGATCTCGCGGGCGGTCTGGAGTGATCGGGTCGCCGACCCCACGCTCACCCCGGTCGTGGATGCGAGCCAGTGCGCCGCGGACCGGTGCCCTTCGCGTTTCCACGACAACGCCGACTCGACCCGCCGCGCCGCCAACCCCCGCCCCGCCACCGACAGGCGCTCACAGCGAGTGAACAAGTTCACCAACTTCTTCGCGCCGGTCGCGTCGAGCGTCCCCGGCTCCAGCTCCGCCACCACCGCTTCCAGGGCACTGACCGCCGAACCGACCCGCTCGAACACACTCGCCACGCGCACACCTCCCCGCTGCGACTGGCACAATCCGGGGAAGTCGCCCCACTCTACTCGAACACACGTTCGTGTCAACCCCCATTTTGGGCTCGCCATATCGAGCCCCGAGGGCGTTACCGTTCCCCGGTGCACGACGGGCGGCTGCATCGGCACCACGTCGAGCCGCCGCTCGAGGTCGACGGCCGACGTCGCACGATCGCGCTCGCGGTGCTCTGCCTGTGCGCGTTCACGACCGCGGTCGACATCACCATCACGAACGTGGCGCTGCCGTTCATCGGCACCGAGCTCGACGCGTCGATCAGCGAGCTCCAGTGGGTGATCGACGCGTACGCCATCGCGCTCGCGGGGCTGCTCGTGCTCGGCGGCGGGCTCGCCGACCGGCTGGGCCGGCGCAAGATCTTCCTGGCCGGCTACGCGCTGTTTGGGTTCGCGTGCCTGCTCGCGGCGTTCAGCCCGTCGGTCGAAGCGCTCATCGGCGCGCGCATCCTGATGGGAGTGGGCGCGGCCGGTGTGATCGCCCCCGCGCTCGCGCTCGTCGCCGCGCTGTACCCGCCGGATCAGCGGGCGAAGGCGATCGGGGCATGGGCGGTGTTCGGCGCCGCCGGGCTCGCCGCCGGTCCGGTGATCGGCGGCATCCTGCTCGCCCGGTTCTGGTGGGGCTCGGTGTTCCTCGTGAACGTGCCCGTGGTCGCGCTCGGCGTGTACCTCGGGTACCGGACCATTCCCGAGTCACGCGCGCCGGTGTTGGGTGCGCTCGACCTGTGGGGCGCGCTGCTGTCGGTGGTGGGGCTCGGCGCGCTGCTGTTCGGGATCATCGAAGGCCCCGATCGCGGATGGACGTCGCCATCGGTGCTCGGCGCGATCATGACGGGTGTCGTGGTGATCGCCGCGTTCGTCGCGCGCGAGCTCCGTGCCCGCCCGCCGTTGTTCGACGTGCGCATCCTTTCGCTCTCGGTGGTCTCGGCCGGTTCGATCACGCTGTTCGCGTCGTACTTCGTGTTCAACGGGATGCTGTTCCTCCTTCCGCAGTACCTCCAGGACGTCCAGGACCAGGCGATCGCCACGGTGGGCTTCTTGCTCGTCCCGTTCGCGGTGGTGTTCGGCGCCGCGAGCACGCGCGCCGCGCCGGTGCTCCAACATCTTGGGCCGCGACTCACGGTCACCCTCGGGCTCGGCATCAGCGCGATCGGGAGCGCGCTGCTCGCGATCGGGGTCGGTCGGGGGATCGCGTTCACCGTCGTTGCGAGCATGGTCGTGGGTGTGGGGCTCTCGTTCCTGATCGCGCCGGCGTCGACAGTCGTGATGAACGCGCTGCCGGAGAGCAAGGCGGGCGACGGGTCGTCGCTCAACATGGTGAGCCGTTTCGTCGGCGGCGCGGTCGGGGTGGCCGCGGTGGGTTCGGTGCTCGCGTCGATCTACGCCTCGCAGCTGTCCGACGCGGTCACATCGCTGTCGCCCGCGAACGCCGACAAGGCCCAGGGTTCCATCCAGGGTGGGCTCGAGGTTGCCGACACGCTCTCGCACGGCGCCGGCGCGACGCTCACGACCTCGGTGCGCGACGCCTTCGACCGCGGCGCGGTCGCGGGCTACATCGTGATCGCGGTGCTCGCCGCGCTCGCGACCGCCTGGGCCTGGTTCGCGCTCCGTCGCAGCGCTGCGTCCTCAACGGCGGGATCGAGCGCCACCGTCGCCGAAGCCGCGGGCTAGCACCGAGTCGTGTGGAGAAGGGCCCGAGCAACGTGACACCGGCGACATCGAGTGCGACGAGGGCAACGTGCTGCCAACCTCCGGCGGCTGGATCACGATCCGGGAACGCAACCGATGTGTCGTCGCTGACGCTCGAAGGAGTCACTCACCGAGGATAGGTCCGGCGACCAATCGTCATCGCGAGCGCCGGGACGCGGATTGTTGACCAGGGCTCACTCGGGAATGATCGGGAGCGGGCGTATCCGGATTCTGGTCTCCTCGATGACCACGATGGCCCCTTCGTCGAGCGCGCCCGCCACCTGATCAAGATGGCTGAGCAGCAGTGTGGCTTGCGCTTCTGGCCGACGTGGACGCTCACGGCGAAACAGGATCACTGACGGCTGCACTCGGTGCCGTACCGCGAGGAGTGCGCCAAAATCGGTGTCGGCCGAGATGAGCACCCGTGATTCCTCGTCGGCATGGGCGAGGACGACGACGTCTGCGGCGGTACTCAACCCGAGCGACGCGACATGGACCGCATCGTGGCCCGCATCGACGAGGAATTGTGCGAGGCGGCGCGACAGGTTCTGGTCGATCAAGAACCTCACGCGCCGGGAGTCAGCGGCAGTGTCCGTTCGCGGACGGCTTCAGCTGCGAAGTGGAGCGCCGCCTGGATGTCTTCGGCTTCAAGCTCGGGGACGTCGGCCAGGATCTCGTCGACGGTCATGCCGTCGGCAACCATCGCAACGACTGTGGCGACTGGTATCCGCAGGTCGCGGATACACGGAACGCCCCCCATCTTGCCGGGATCAACGCTGATGCGCTCGAACGTCACACGACGAGCGTACCGGTCGGTCTGAAGTCCCTCTCTGGAGTCACCCTCCCCTGCATCCTCAACGGCGGGATCGGGCGCCACGGTCGCCGAAGCCGCGGGTCAGCACCGGGCCGGCCGCACATGGAGCCCGAATAGCTGATTTTGGGCCAGGTGTGTGGTCTACTTTGCGTCTGAACCCATTCCCCGGCCCGTGGGACCGCCAATTTCAGCGGTCGGGACCTGGACCCCCTCGACCCTGCCCCGAGGGGCGTTCGGGGCGGAGGCCCCAGCCGGCTCGCCGGCTGGGGCCTGCCGCACGCCCGAGCGCAGCGGCCCGCCGCTCGGCACGCCGGTGATCCGCCGATGCCACCGGCAACGAACCGTGAGCCAATCGGGCGGCCTCGTCATGTCGCGCGCCCCCGCAAGCCCCGAGGAGACCCGTGGCCGGCATCCCTGCGTTTGATGTCCCCGCGTGGGCGGAGACGCTCGCGCTCATCGGCGTCGCCGTCATCGAAGCCGACGTGGGCGGCCACGTCGCTTCGTGGAACGACGCGGCGGAAGCGATCTACGGCTGGACCGCCGAGGAAGCGATGGGGCGGCCGATCCTCGGGCTGATCATCCGGCCCGAACAGGCCGACGCCGCGGTCGGGCTGCACCAGATGGCACTGGCGGGCGGCACCTGGACCGGACAAGTCCTCAACCGGCGCCGCGACGGTTCGCTGGTGCACATCCGCGCCGTGATCGCCCCCCGCCACGGTCCCGACGGCCGGATCATCGGCACCCTCGGAGTCTCCGTCGAGGCCGGCCAACTCGACACCGACGAGATCACCCGAACCGCCGGGCTCCTCGAAGCGCTCGTCGATCGTCTCGCGTCAGCCACCCAGCACGTGCGCCTCGCCACTGCGCCGGTCGTCGCCGGCCTGGAACGACTCTCGCCACGCGAACAAGAAGTCCTCGCCCTCCTCCGCCAAGGACTCCGGGTCCCCACCGTCGCCGAACGCCTCTCGATCAGCCAGTACACGGTCCGCAACCAGCTCCGATCCATCTTCCGCAAGCTCGACGTCAACTCCCAGCGCGAGCTCCTCGACCGCTTCGTTCCCGAACCCGACCGCGACACCTGAGCGGCGAGATCACTCGCCGAGGCGGCGCGAGAGGGCGTCGAGGGACGGACAGGGTGAACCCGGTCTGAGTACGCTCGTTGCAGGGCGCGGGGCGCGACAGCGCGAGGCGCGGGCGAATGCGGGAGTGCGATGCGAGCGAGCCGCGTCTGGATCGTGATCTTCGTTGTGTTCGGCATGGGCGTGACGGGCGGCGCGCTGGCAGGAGCCGCGGCGAAGAAGTTGCCGGACGCGTGCGCGCTCATCACGAAGGCGGATGTTGCGACTGCGTTCGCGAAGCTCGAAGTGGCGCTGCAGCCGACGAACGTCTCGGATCCCGTCCGCGGGAAGCCGTCGAGTCAAGGCGGCCAAGGGACCAACTCGTGCGAGACGGCGTTCTACCTGCCGAACTCTGTGGCCGGCACTGTGCTCGTCAAGACAGTCCCCGTGACCAAGCAGTTTCCGTGTCCCCCCAAGGGTCAACCGGGCAAAACGGTGAGGATCTCGAGGGCCAAGGCTCTGCTCGAGCCGAACCCGAGCGACGCCAAGGTGGTGCGCGATGTCACATTCGTCGACCAGGGCGGATGCGCGTTCATCGAGGTCTTCTTGAGTGGCGGCTCGGCGAAGGTTCCCGAGAGCGCATTCGTCGATCTCGCGAAGGCGGCGCTGAGCAAGAAGGCGGGCAGCACATCGACGGGTGCATCGGGGTAACGAACGGACTGTGCCGGACCTGCGAGTACGAACGGCTCGTGACGAACCACCCACGAGGTCGAACGACACCTCTGTGATCGTCCTCAAGCGGCGGCGGCGGCGTGTCGACGCTCAGACAGATGGACAAATCGGACCCGGCTGCCTGTGAAAACGGTCACGCTGAGTGTGGGGATGTTCTCCACAGGGGGGGTGTGCCGAACCACTCAGAGCGACACCTTGCTAACATTCAGCGTTCGCGGCGGGCGTGGGAGCTTGATGTGATCGGCAGCACGACGCGACGGCGGGATCTTTCGACGGTCGATGGGAACTTCCGGTGAAGGGATTTCGACGTCCGAATTCTGACGAGAGCGGCGCGCTCCGGTTGGGTCGGGGCGACACCGCCGCGGCCGAGAAGAGTGACGACGTCGACAAGCCCGGGAGGAGCGGTCGCCGTAGGCGTGGTGGGGCCGTCGAGCCCTCAGCAACCGCCCAGCCGGCCCAGCCCACACATGGCGGTCCGCGTCTCGGTGAACTCCTCCTCGAACGGGAGCTGATCTCCCAGGACGACCTCGCGGCGGCACTCGTGCGTCAGGAAGAGTCGGGTGTGCGCCTCGGTGCCGCGCTCGTGGAACAAGGTGCACTCGACGAGAAGAGCCTGGTGCTCGCGCTCGCGCAGCAGCGCGGCATCGAGATCGTCGACCTGCGTCGCGAAACACCCGATCCTGAAGCGCTCGCGGCATTGCCCGAATCGGTGGCGCGCAGCCTCGCCGCGCTGCCGCTGCGTCGGAACGAAGACGGCTTCCTCATCGTCATCGCCGACCCCAACCGGCCGGGCCTCGAAGCCGAACTCGAGCGCGCGACAGGCGCCAAAGTCAAGCTGGCACTCGCGCCGCCCAGTGACGTACGGCGAGCGATCGACCGTGCCTACAAGGCGCTCGCCGGCGTCGCCGAGCAGGTTCGCCACTTCGAGCTCACCGCCACCGCAACGCGGCCGGCCGAACCGACCGAGCTCGAGATCGCGGTCGAGGAGCACGCGCCGATCGTGCAGGTGGTCAACCTGATCGTCACGCAGGCGCTGCGCGACCGCGCCTCCGACGTGCACATCGAGCCCCAGGACGACCGCGTGCGGGTGCGCTTCCGCATCGACGGCGCGCTCCACGAGGTGCGTCGAGCTGCCCGGTCGAGATGGGCCAGGCGCTCGTCAGCCGCATCAAGATCATGGCCGACATGAACATCGTCGAGCGGCGCCGTCCGCAAGACGGTCAGTTCGAGATGAACATCGACGGTCGCCGCGCTCGACGTGCGCGTCTCCACCACGTCCGACGATCTGGGGCGAGAAGACGGTGCTCCGGCTGCTCGACCGCAGCGCGTTCGCTCTACACGCTCGAGCGACCTCGGCATGCCGCCCGACGCGAGGCGCTGTACTCGCGAGCTCGTCAACTCGCCGTACGGGATGGTCATCGTCGGCGGCCCGACCGGGAGCGGCAAGACCACCACGCTCTACGCGACGTTGTCGGAGATCAACCGTCCCGACATCAACGTGATGACGATCGAAGACCCGGTCGAGTACATCTTCCCGCGAGGTCAACCAGATCCAGATCAACGAGCAGGCGGGCATGACGTTCGCCACCGGGCTCAAGTCGATCCTGCGCCAGGACCCCGACGTGATCCTCGTCGGCGAGGTGCGCGACGTCGAGACCGCGCGCATCGCCGTGCAGTCGGCGCTCACCGGCCACCGCGTGTTCTCGTCGGTGCACGCGATCGACGCGGTCTCGTCGCTCTACCGGCTGCCTCGACATGGGCATCGAGCCGTTCCTGGTCACCTCGTCGATCGTCGGCGTCGTCGCGCAGCGCCTCGTGCGCCGCATCTGCAGCGAGTGCCGGGTGCCGTTCGAGCCGACCGCCGCCG
>CAVPKG010000008.1:0-89486 GCA_963705625.1 uncultured Actinomycetes bacterium | reverse complement strand
GGATGGCAAATGGATCAGCTACCTGTCAGCTTTGAGTGGAGTCTTCAACGTCCGTGATAGCTCCCGTGGACCATATATCCGAGGCAAGACCTGTCACCAATGAGACCATTCGTGGTGTCGAGAGCTACTTCTGGGCTTTTACCAATCGTCATATCATCTACAGTCAGGACACGTTTGGCGACGAAAACTGGCACATTTATGCCGTCAACATAACAACCGGGGCGAAGTCGGACCTCACACCCTATAAGAACGTCAGTGCATATGTACAGGGAGTCAGCTACAAGTTCCCTCAGGAGCTCCTGATAGCCCTGAATGATAGAAATCCCGAGTACCATGACGTATACCGTGATCAATATCACGACCGGTGAGAAGCGTCTGGTCCAGAAGAACGATGAAGTTTGCGGAATTCGTTGTCGATGATGATTTAAGAGTTCGTCTTGCGGCTAATGTGACCTCCAACGGAGATGTAGACTACCTTAAGCCTGCCGGCAACGGCTCCTGGGAACCATTCATGAAGATCAAGTACGAGGACAGCGCCACTACCTATCCCATAGGATTCGACAAGACCGGCGACATCCTTTACATGTCGAGAGTCGCGGGAGGAATACGGCAGCAATAGAATCCGCTGAACCTGTTGACCGGCGAGATCGAAGTCCTGGCTGAAGACCCCAAGGTAGACCCCGGTATGATGATGATTCATCCCTACCGAGAAGACCATCCAGGCGGTGGATTTCAACTACTATCGGCATAACTGGACGATTTTGGATAAATCCATCAAGCCGGATATCGAATACCTGCACAAAGTCGATGACGGGGATATGGCTGTGACCGCCCGCACTCTGGATGATAGTCGCTGGATAGTCGCATTTATCAGTGACAATGGTCCTGCTCGATACTACATCTACGACCGGAACGCCAAGACAGCCAGGTTGCTGTTCAGTGCCAATAGACGCCAGGAGCATCTGCCCCTTTCGAGAATGAACTACACCACTATAAAGTCCCGCGATGGCCTGGACCTCGTCAGCTACTATACCTTGCCGCCGTGGGCTGATAAAGACATGGATGGGATACCTGAGAAGCCGCTTCCTATGGTTCTACTCGTCCATGGCGGCCCGTGGGAGAGGGACGTTTGGGGATTTGATGAGACACATCAGCTTCTGTCCAACCGTGGATATGCAGTACTCAGCGTCAACTTCAGAGGGTCCACGGGATTTGGAAAGAACTTTACAAATGCGGGCGACCGGGAATGGGGCAGAAAGATGCAGTACGATCTCCTGGATGCCGTCAACTGGTCGACAGAGTCAGGGATAGCAGATCCGGATCGGGTCGCCATAATGGGCTTGAGCTATGGCGGATATGCCACTCTGGCGGGCATGACATTTACGCCAGAGATATTCGCCTGCGGAGTCGACATATGTGGACCGTCTAATCTGACATCATTCCTCCTCACCATTCCCGCCCTATTGGAAGCCGGATATTGAGATGAAGTTCAAGAGGATAGGGGATTACAGAACGGAAGAAGGAAGAAATCTGCTTCGAGAGCGTTCCCCTCTCACATATGTGGATCGTATCCAGAGGCCGATATTGATCGCTCAGGGAGCTAATGATCCCAGGGTAAATAAGAACGAGTCCAGTCAGATCGTCCAGGCCATGCAGGATAGAAAGATTCCTGTAACCTATGCCCTCTACCCGGACGAAGGCCACGGTTTCGTTCGGCCTGGGAACGGGCTGTCCTTTTACGCGCTCACTGAGGCATTCCTGTCGATGCATTTGGGCGGGAGGTATGAGCCCATAGGCTCGGCCTTCAACGGCTCCAGCATCACAGTACCAGTGGGAGCCGATCAGGTGCCAGGCCTTGTCGAGGCATTGGCTCATAAAACCTCGTAAGCTACCCGATACGATGTTTTTTTTTGGCTCCTCGTTATTTGTGTGGGTTCGTGCGCTAGTCACAGGAATCCGTCATTTTTCCATGGTCCTCTGTGCGCTCTGTGAATCTGAGGTTTTATTCCGTAAACCACCAGGGTTGATTTATCAGCTACAATTATTTACCACAAAGAGCTCATGATCCTCAGGCAGGGATCATGCCCCAAGCATGAAAAACCAGTATGCCTTAAGAGTTTTTCATGTGGAGGCACAGAGTTCACAGAGACGCGCAATCTTCCTTATCACCATTTCCATCCAACCTCCCCGCAATTCAGGGGGTTGGTGAGCGGAGCGCGTCGACGACGTAGTCGATGCAGTGGGTGAGCGTGGCGACGTCGTCGGGCTCGATTGCCGGGAACAGCGCGATGCGCAGCTGGTTGCGCCCGAGCTTTCGGTAGGACTCGGTGTCGACGATGCCGTTGTCGCGCAGTGCGGCGGCAATCGCATTGGCGTCGACCGTGTCGACGAAGTCGATGCACGCGACCGTGTGGCTCCGCTCCGACGGCTTCGCCACGTACGGGGTGGCGTGCGCGCTCGCCTCGGCCCAGCCGTAGACGATCTCCGCGGACCGGTCGCAGCGCGACGTTGCCCACTCGAGGCCGCCGTGGTCGAGCATCCAGCGCACGGTGTCGGCGACGAGGAAGATCGACGCGAGCGGCGGCGTGTTGTAGGTCTGGTCGAGACGCGAGTTCTCGAGCGCGATCGGGAAGACTGAGCGACGCCGGCACCCAACGCCCGGTGGCGGCGACACGCTCGATGCGCTCGATCGCGGCGGGGAACAGAGCGCGACCCAGATGCCCGCGTCGGCGGCGAAGGCCTTCTGCGGCGCGAAGTAGTAGGCGTCGAACTGCGTGGGGTCCACACGCAGCCCGGCGGCGCTCGAGGTGCCGTCGACGAGCATGAGCGCGTCGGCTTGCACCCCGCCGGACGGTGCACGTCCATCATCACGCCGGTCGACGTCTCGTTGTGCGGGAAGGCGTACGCGTCGACCGAGGGGTCGGCCACCAGCTCGGGGTGCGTGCCCGGTTCCGACTCGATCACGAGCGGGTCGTCGAGGAACGGTGCCGCGGCGGTGACCGCCGCGAACTTCGCCGAGAACTCGCCGAACGCCAGGTGCTCGGCGCGCCGCTCGACCAGGCCGAACGCGGCGGCGTCCCAGAACAGCGTGCTGCCGCCCGTACCCAGCAGCACCTCGTAGCCGTCGGGGAGCGCGAACAGCTCGGTGAGCCCTTCCCGCGTGGCGTGCACCACCGCAGCGCACGCCCTCACGGCGGTGGCTGGTGCCGAGATAGCCGGCGCCCGCCTCCGCGAGCGCGCGGACGGCCTCGGTGCGCACTTTCGACGGCCCGGAGCCGAAGCGGCCGTCGCCGGGGAGCAGCTCGGGCGGGATGCGCACGGTCACTGCGCCAGGCTACCGGCGCCTTCTCCCGCCCCCGTGTCGTTTGCCGCGAGCTCGGCGAGGAGGTGGATCTCGCTGCGGATGAGGGTGCGCCAGTCGCCGAGGTGCAGGCTCTCGTCCTCGCCGTGGATGCGGCTGTCGGGTCGGCCGGTCCGAGCAGGAGCGCGGGGATGCCGCCGAACGCGTCGGCGAACGGTCCCACGAACGGGATCGACCCGCCGACGCCCATGAGCACCGGGTCGACGCCGAAACCGGTGCGCAGCGCGCGTCGCGCCGCGTCGAACGCCGGACCCGTGGGATCGCGTCTCCCACGCGGCGACCGCTTCGATCGGGGTGACGGTGAGCTCGAGCCCGAGGGGACGCGCCGCTCGAGGTGCGCGCGCGAGCGCGTCGTTGAGACGGTCGGGGTCCTGACCGCGCCCGACGCGCACGCTGATGCGGGCGGCGGCTTCCGCTATGATCTGGTTCGACGACCCCTTGATCGGGTGGCCGTCGATCCCGATGACGGTGATCGCCGGGCGCAGCCACAGGCGTTCGAAGACTGCGTGTCGGGATCGCCCGCGAGCTCGACGCCGTGGCGGATTCCCACGGTCGGCGCGCAGGCGGTCGAGGTTGTCGGGGAGGGCGTCGAGGCGGTCGCGCTCGGCGTCGCCGGGTGGCTCGTAGTCGTCCCAGCAGCCGTCGAACGCGGGATCGCCACGCTCGTCGACGAGCGACGCGAGCATCCGCGCCAGCGCCAGGATCGGGTCGGGGACGAGGCCGCCGGCCATGCCGCAGTGCACCGGCCCGTCGAGCGCACGCACCCGCATGTCGACCGCCGCGAGGCCCCGCAGCGAGTACGTGAGCCCCGGGACGCCGACCTTCCAGTTGCCCGCGTCGGCGAGCACCAGCACGTCGGAGCGCAGCTCGTCGACGTGGTCGACGAGGAACGCGTGCAGAGGCCGGGCGACCCGATCTCCTCCTCACCCTCGACGAGCACGCGCACGTTGCACGGCAGCCCGCCGGCCGTGCCGAGCCACGCGCGCACGACGGCGAGGTGCGCGACCGCGCCCGCCTTGTCGTCGGCGGTCCCACGCCCGTACAGACGGCCGTCGCGCTCGACGGGCTCGAACGGGTCGCCGGTCCAGCGGTCGACGTAGCCCGGGGGCTGGACGTCGTGGTGCGCGTACAGCAGCACGGTCGGGGCGTCGGGAAGCCCGGTCCACTCGCCGACGACGTACGGATGCCCTCCGTCGACGACGATCTAGGCGAACGGACTCGAGACCCGATTCGCTCCATGAGCGCCTCGACCGTTGCCTCGGCGCTCGCGTGCACGTCGGCCGCGTGCGCGGGATCGGCGCTGATGCTCGGGATCCGGACGAGGTCGTCGAGCTCGCGGCAGCGCGCGTTCGACGTCGGCGTTCGGGATCATCGGGTGAGCTCCTCGTACCAGAGCGGTGCGTGCGTGCGCGCCCACTTGGCGGAGATCTCGCCGCCGAGCATGGCTTCGAGCGAGTCGCTGGTCGCGGAGCGCGAAGAAGATGTGCCCGAGCACCGCGACCCAGATGCCGAGCGCGAACCAGTCGTGCACGAACGTCGCGCCGGTGCGCCAGTCGAGCGGGAACGCGCTCGAACCAGTGCATGATCGAACCGGTCGCCGAGCATCACGACGACCGCGCGCCGACGACGAACGCGGCGTTGAGCTTCTGCCCGGGGTTGAACTTGCCGAGCCGCACGTCGGGTCGCGTGCTGCCGGCGGAACCAGCGCGCGTCGTCGCGGCTCCAGCGGTTGAGGCGGCCGAGGTCGCGGCGCAGGCGCGTGCCGCGACGGCCGGCGAGCGCGACGAGGAGCGCGACCGGGAGCAGCGAGCCCGGCAGTAGACGTGGACGGTGCGCACGAGCTCGCGGTGTCCGACGAGCGTGGAGATCGGCCCGGCGTAGAGCGCGGCGCCGGTGAGCATGAGCGATGCCGAAGAGCGTGGCGTTCACCCAGTGGAGCGATGCGCTCGACGCGGTCGAAGCGGACGAGCGTGGTGGGCGGCGGTCGGTCGACCGCGATGTTGCTCGGCGACGGGCGTGTGCGCGTCGGCGTCAGGTGGCATCGTCGTCGCGGCCGTTCGACCGGCCGACCCAGCCGTCGACGTCGTAGCCGCGCGTCTCCCAGTAGCCCGGCTCGACGTGCTTCGGTGAGCTCGATGGTGTCGAGCCACTTCAGCGACTTGTAGCCGTACATCGGCGCGACGTAGAGGCGAACCGGTCCGCCGTGCTCGTCGGAGAGCGGCGATCGCCTTCGAGCTCGTACGCGACGAGCACGTCGTCGCGGCGCGCCTGCTCCAGCGTGAGGCTCTCGGTGTACGCGCCGTCGAACGACGTGAAGCGCACCGCCGTGCGCCTCGGGCTGCACGCCGGCGCGGTCGAGCACGTCGCGCGAGCCGCACGCCCTTCCACGCGACGTCGTGCACGCGCCAGCCGGTGACGCACTGGAAGTCGCGGGTGAGCGCCGTGGGCTCCATGGCGGTGATGTCGGCGTACGTGAGGGTGAGCGGCTGGTCGACGAGGCCCTTCGACCTTGCAGGCGGTACTCGTCGCGGCTGCGCTGACGGGAGGTCGCCGGTGACCGTGTAGATGCGGAACCGGCCGATCGGCAGGAGCGACGACGAGCCCGGTGCCGTCCTTGGCGATGAGCGGCCCGACCGTCGCGCTCGAGCCAGTCCTGCGCCTCCGCGCCGAGCAGCACTCCCAGCCGCGCCGAGCCCGAGGAGGCCGAGGAACACCCGGCGTCCGACGGGGCGCCGCCGCCGTTTCGCGCGGTTTCGCTCATCACACCGAGGATACGGAGCAGAGGGGCTCCGAGATGCTCCACGGCACGAGAGGCTGCGAAGATACGCCGGAACGGCCCTCACGAGAGCGGAGGAACCATGGCGACGACCGGTACCGCGACCTACGAGCTCCCGGGATTCCAGGGCGACCTCTTCCACCCGGGTGATGCCGGCTACGACGATGCCCGGGCCGTCTTCAACGCCATGATCGACCGGCGGCCGTTGCTCATCGCCCGGTGCGCGAACGCCGACGATGTCGTGAAGGCGGTGAACCTGGCGCCGCAGTCAGGGGATCACCGCTGTCGGTGTACGGAGGCGGGCACGGCGTGACCGGTTCGGCCGTCGTCGACGGCGGGATCTGCGTGGACCTCCGCGGCATGAAGGGCTCCACGTCGACCCGAAGGCGAAGACCGTCCGCGCCGAGGGGGGCCTCACCTGGGGCGAGTTCGACGCCGCGACCACCGAGCACGGTCTGGCGGTCACCGGCGGGCGGGTGCCCAGCACCGGCATCGCCGGGCTCGCGCTCGGCAGCGGGAGCGGCTGGATGGAGCGCAAGTACGGCTTCGCGTGCGACAACCTGATCGAGGCCGAGGTCGTCACCGCCGACGGGCGCAAGGTGACCGCGTCGGCGACCGAGAACGCCGGATCTGTTCTGGGGTCTCCGTGGTGGCGGCGGCAACTTCGGTGTGGTCACCGCGTTCCACTTCCGGCTCCACCCGGTCGGCCGTTGCTGCTCGCCGGCATGTCTGATCCATCCGGCCGAGATGGGCGCGACCTGTTGCGGTTCTATCGCGACTTCATGCTCGCGGCGCCGGACGAAGTGGGCGGAGGCATGGCCTTCATCACCGCGCCGCCCGCGCCCTTCGTGCCGCCCGAGGTGCAGGGTCATCCCGTCATCGGGATCGTGGTGTCGTACGCGGGCCCGCCCGAGGAAGGCGAGCGTGCACTCGCCCCGTTCCGCGAGTTCGGTCCGCCGGCGTTGGATCTCGTCGAGCCGATGCCCTACATGGCGCTGCAGGCGCTCATCGAGCCCGCCGAACCAGCACGGGATGCACAACTACTGGACGGCCGACTTCTACGACACGCTCCCCGACGAGGCCGTCGACGTGCTCGTCGCGGGTGCGACCAGTCCGGTGTCGCCGCTCACCCAGATCCTCGTTGTCCCCGGCGGCGGGGCGATCTCCCGCGTGCCGGACGACGCCATGGCGTTCGGCGAGCGTCACGCGCAATGGAACATCCACTACCTGTCGATGTGGCCCGACCCCGCCGACTCGGCGACGAACATCGAGTACACGAAGGCACTCTCCGGTTCGATGAAGCCCTGGGCCGCGGGTGGCGTGTATCTCAACTTCATCGGTGACGAAGGCACCGAGCGCGTCGAATCGGCGTTCGGCGCTCGAGAAGTCCGCGCGTCTCCAGGCCCTCAAGAAGCAGTGGGACCCCGACAACCTGTTCCGCCACAACCAGAACATCAAGCCGGCGTGACTCCCAGCACGCAACCGGCGTCAGCCAGTGGGTCTATACCCCGTTTGTTGACGCCAGTTCGCTGGTGGGGGAGTCAGGCGCCGTACTTCTGGAGGCGGCCGGCGTTGGCGAGCATGAAGGCCATCAGGTCCTTGGTGGGGCGGATGCCGAGCATGCCGTGACGGCACCAGCGCTCGCCGAAACGGTCGGTGTCGTCGCGGCCGCAGCGCTCGCCCCACAGCAGCGTGGGCACGGGATGCCACGAGTGCGCGGCCATCTGCGACGGCGTGGAGTGGTCGCCGCTGACGACGATCACGTCGGGGTCGAGCGCGCGCAGCTCGGGTACGACGGCGTCGAACGTCTCGATCGCGGCGATCTTGCGCGCGCGGTCGCCGTCTTCACCGGCGGAGTCGGTGTACTTGTGGTGCAGGAAGAAGTAGTCGTAGTCGTTCCACGCGTCCATCAAGAGCCCCACCTGCGCGGCGAGATCCACGGGCCGACCGAGCACGTCCATGCCGAGCAGGCGTGCGATCCCGCGGTACATCGGGTAGATGGCGATCGCGGCCGCGTGCGAGCCCGTAGCGCTCCTCGAAGCCCGGGAGCTCCCGGTGCGTGTCGAAGCCGCGGAGCAGCACGACGTTGGCTCGGGGATCGCTCGGCGAGCACCGTGCGCGGATCTGCGTGTCGAGCTCGACGACGAGGTCGGCGGTGCGTTTCGCTTCGGGCGCGAGCGACGACGGCGGGAGCGGAGGGACGCCCGTCTGCTGCGGGTCGGTGTCGCCGAGCCGCGCGTCGAGCCCGTCGCCGCGCAGCACGACCAGCAGCCGGTGCTCGCGCTCGTGCCGGAAGAACACCTCCACGCCCGGGAGGTGCACCGCGGCCTGCAGCCGATCGACGACGGCCTGCGCCTCGGTGTCGGGGATGCGCCCGGCGCGCCGGTCGGTGACGATGCCGCCGGGGCCGAGCGTCACGAAGTTGCCGCGGGCCGCGACGTCGCCCGCCTCGAGCTCGAAGTCGAGACCGGCGGCCGAGAGCGCGCCGCGCCCGAGCTCGAACCGTTCGGGGTCGTAGCCGAAGAGGCCCAGGTGGCCCGGACCGGATCCGGGCGTGATCCCCGGGCCGACGGGCTCGCAGAGGCCGGTGCTGCCTTCCGCCGCGAGCCGATCGAGGTGGGGCGTGACGGCTTCCTCGAGCTCGGTGCCGTGCTCGGCGTCGGCGTAGCCGCCGAGCCCGTCCATCACCACGAGCAGGATCTTGGTGTCGGCGGGCTGGATCAGATCGGCCGGGTCCATCCGCTCCACGCTACTTTCCGCCGCCTCCCGGCAATCTCGTGATGGTTCGAGAGCGCGTACGATCCGGCGCCGTGCCCACCCCCGTGCCGGAGGCGATCTTCCATCTCGACGGCAACGTCGCCGTCCCCACCGAGATCTCGCGCGGTCCCTGGTCGCCCCACGCCCAGCACGGCGGCGCGCCGTCGGCGCTGCTCGCGGGCGTGCTCGAGCGAACCGAGGCCGGCCCGCCCGCCTTCACCGTCCGGCTCACGATCGACCTCATGCGCCCGGTGCCACTCGCGCCGCTGCGGGTCGAAACGCGCGTCGTCCGACCGGGAAGGAAGCTCCAGATCGTCGAGGCCTCGCTGTACGACGGCGACGTGGAGGTCGCCCACGCGAGCGCGCTGCGGCTGCGCACGCTCGATGCCCCACTCACCCCGGCCTGGAGCGCACCTGACGTGGTCCCGCTGCCGCCGCCCGGCACTCCGTCGCAGTTCCAGTTCCCCCGGACCGAGCGCGGCGACCTCGGGTTCTGGAACGCGGTCGAGATGAGCCCGGTGGTGGGGCAGCTCTTCGTGCCCGGGCCCGCGTCGGTGTGGTTCCGCCTCCGGGTGCCGGTGGTGGCCGGGCAGGAGACGCTCCCGCTGCAACGCGTGGCCGCGGTGGCCGACTTCGGGAACGGCGTGGGCTCCGGCATCGACCGCACCCGGCTGTCGTTCATCAACGCCGATCTCACCGTGACCCTGCACCGCCTCCCCGTGGGGGAGTGGGTGGGTCTCGACGGGGTCATGTTCCCCGAGCCCACCGGGATCGGGGTGGCCGAGACGGTGCTCCACGACGAGCGGGGCCGTATCGGGCGAGGCGTGCAGACCGTGATCCTCGAAGAGCTGGAGGGCCCGGCGCCCGGGCCGGTCACGGGGAGGGAAACGGGAACGGTGCCGTGACTAGCGACGGCCGGAGTTGGGCCGTTTGCCGTGGTTGGCCTTGTTGCGCCGTGAGCGCAGCTTGCGCTTGCTGGTCTTCTTGCTCATGATTGCCTCCGTCGGAGCCGATGAGCGTAGTCGACGGTCGTTCGTCACTCCCCGTCGTCGATCGACCACGTGGCGGTACCGAGGGGTTACATTTTCCCCTTCACGATCGAGGAGAGTCGGGATGCAGCGCCGGACTCGCGGAACGAAGATCATGAGCGGCACCTGGCTGCTCGCGGCGTGCGCCACGGTCGCTCTCATCTCGGTCGCGTGCCAGCCGCCGGCGCCCACGCCGCCGGGATCTCCAGGCTCCGGAGGTGGAGGCGGGGGAACCTCCTGCCACCGCGGCCGCTGCACGAGCCACGGAACGACCACCACGACCTCCTCCACCACGACCACCACGCTGCCGCCGAACCCGTGCGACGTGAGCACGGCGTCGCAGGCGGGCGGGGGTGGCCAGCAGTACGCCGCGGTGGTCCGCCGAGGGCGTGACGTGCGTGTGGTGACGCGCACCGTCCGCTCGGGTGCCGAGGAGCAGAAGTTCGAAGACGACCTGAACGCGACGGGTGAGGTGCTGGCGGTGTCTCCCGACACCGAGTCGGTGCATGCGCTCGCGCAGACCCCCACGTGGGGCTTCACCAGCGTCGGCTACTCGAGTGCGTGGACCGTGGCGCCCGCGACGAAGGGCGCGGGGAGTCCGCGTCGCGGTGATCGACACCGGTGTCGACGCCGCGCATGCCGACCTCGCCGGTCGGGTCGTGCCCGGCCAGGACTTCGTGAACAGCGCGCTCGACGGCACCACCGACTGCCACGGTCACGGCACGCACGTGGCGGGAATCCTCGCGGCCGACGACAATTCCATCGGCGTCGTCGGCGGCACGCCCGAGTCGACCATCGTCGCGGTGCGTGTCCTCGACAAGAGCGGCTCGGGCACGCTCTCCGCGGTGGCCAACGGCATCCTCTGGGCGTCCGACCCCACCAAGGGCAACGCCACGGTCATCAGCATGAGCCTGGGGGCGAGCTCGGGCAGCTCCGTCCTCAGCGCGGCGGTCGCGACCGCGATCAGCCGGGGCGTCGTGGTGGTTGCCGCGGCAGGCAACTCGGGTGGCAGCACGCCGATCTACCCCGCCGCGTACCCGGGCGTGCTCGCGGTGGGCGCGCTGTGCCAGACGGGAACCGTCACCTACTGCGCGAACACGTTCCCGTCCGATCCGTACCAGCTCGCGACGTTCTCGAACCACGCGCCCAGCGGGGTCGACGCGGCCGGCGTGAACATCAACTCCACGTGGAACACCGGCGGCTACTCCGTCCTCAGCGGCACGTCGATGGCCACACCGTTCGTGGCGGCGGTGGCGGCCCTCGTCCGGGCGGCTTGCCCGAACGACACGCAGACCGACGTCGTGTCCACGCTCCAGCAGACGGCACACGATCTCGGGACGGCGGGCCTGGATGCCGCGTACGGCTATGGCGGGGTCGACGCGAACGCGGCGCTCTCGTTGGCCTGCAAGACGCCGTAGTCTCGCTCCCGATGCCGGGGTCGCGCCGGTAGCCTGACATCCCCTGGAACGTCTCGGCCTGGTCGGGCTCCCCAACAGCGGCAAGTCGAGCCTCTTCAACGCGTTGACCGGCGCGTCGTCGGTGGTTGCCGCCCACCCCTTCTCGACCACCGAGACCACGGTGGGCATCGCGCACGTGCCCGACGAACGGGTCGATCTGCTGGGCGAGATGTCGCACTCGAAGAAGCTCGTGTACACGAGCTTCGAGATCGTCGACATCGCCGGCGCTCGTCAAGGGATCGAGTGGCGGGGAAGGCCTCGGGAACTCCTTTCTCGGCTCGCTGCGCGACTGCGACGCCATCCTGTTCGTGCTGCGCGCCTTCGAGGACGACGCGGTGGCCGGCGACGCCGATCCGGCGTCGGCGCTCGACACGCTCGAGCTCGAGCTCGTGCTCGCCGACCTCGCGTCGGTCGAAGGCCGGCTCTCCCGGCAACGGCGCGCGGCCAAGGGCGACAAGACGCTGGCGGGCGAGGTCGCAGCCCTGGAGCGGGCCGTGGCCGCGCTCGGCGACGGCGTGCCGATCTACCGGTCGGATCTCTCGGCCGACGAGCGGGAGCACCTCGCTGCCCGCGTTCCTGCTCACCGACAAGCCGGTGCTCGTGGTCGTGAACATCGGCGAGGACCAGCTCGACCGGGCCGACGAGCTCGCGTCGGCGCGCGTCGAACGGCGACGACGTGCTCGCGGTGTGCCTGCAGCTCGAAGCCGAGGCTGCCGCGCTCGACCCCGAGGACGCGCGCCGAGATGCTCGAGGGGCTCGGGCTCGGCATCGGTGTGGTTGCCGCGCGTCGCGCGGGCTGCGTACCACCTGCTCGGCCGGCGGACCTTCCTGACCACGGGCGACAAGGAGACGCGCGCGTGGACGTTCCGCGCCGGTGCCAAGGCGCCCGAGTGCGCAGGAGTGATCCACTCCGACCTGCAACGCGGCTTCATCCGGGCCGAGGTGATCGAGTGGGGCGAGCTGCTCGAGATCGGGTCGTGGGCGAAGGCCAAGGAGCTCGGTCGGCTCCGCGTCGAGGGCAAGGACTACGTGGTCGCAGGACGGCGACGTGCTCGAGATCCGGTTCAACGTGTGACGCCCGAGCGGAGAGATGGCGATGTGGCTCGTGCGTGACGGTGACGTGCTCGCGACCGCCGAGGTGGCGCGCGACGCACGCGTGCACGCCGTCGCGGCCTGCTCGGTCGAGACGCCGTCGAGGGTGTGCTCGTGCTGCGGCCGTGTCGGCAGGTGCACACGTTCGGCATGCGGTTCCCGATCGACGTCGCCTTCTGCGACCGCGACGGCGTCGTGCTGCGCACGTGCACGCTGCGCCCCGCGTCGCCTCTCGCCGCGTCGTGCGGCGCGCCGCGTTCGCGATCGAGGCGCGCGGCGGGCGCGTTCGATCGGTGGAGGCTCCAGCCCGGCGACCGGTCGAGCTGCGCGGAGTGAACGAGTGCATGCGACGGCGCACCGGCAGCGGGCGCGCTCGTGCTCGTCGCCACGCCGATCGGGAACCTCGGCGACCTCTCGCCGCGCGCGGTCGAGGCGCTCCGCGACGCGGATGTGATCGCGGCCGAGGACACGCGACGCGCGCGGGCGCTGCTCACGCACGCCGGCGTTCCGGCAGGCGGCCGCCTGCGCGCAGTGCACGCGCACAACGAGCGTCGAGGTGCGCACGGTCGTCGTCGAGGCCGTGCAGTCCGGTCAGCGGTCGCGTACGTGACCGACGCCGGCATGCCCGGCATCTCGGATCCCGGCGAACGGCTCGTGCGCGCGTGCCTCGACGCCGGGCTCGCGGTGGAAGTCGGTCCCGGGCCCGAGCGCGGTGCTCACCGCGCTCGTGCTGTCGGGCTTCCCCACCGAGCGGTTCGTGTTCGAGGGGTTCCTGCCGCGGCGCGGCCCGGTGCGCGGCGAGCGCATCGCGCGCGCTCGCGGCGCGAGCGCGAACGATCGGTGCTGTTCGAGGCGCCGGGGCGGGTGCTGCGGCACGCTGTCGGACCTGCTGGCCGCGTGCGGGCCGTACCGCGACGGTGGCCGTCGCCCGTGAGCTCACGAAGCTGCACGAGGAGGTGTGGCGCGGCGAGCTGTCGCGACGCCGTCGGGCACGCCGACGTCGACCGAGGCCCGCGGGGAGCACGTGATCGTGCTCGCGCCCGCGCCGGAGCCGCCTGCCGCGAGCGACGACGAGGTCGACGCCCACGTGGAGGCCGCGCTCGCGGAGGGACTGTCGACGCGTGACGCCGCGGCCGCGTGTCGCGCGCGATCTCGGCGTGCCGCGGCGACGCGCCTACGACACCGCAACCCGGCTGCGCCGGACGCAGAAGGACGAGCCGCGCAGGAAGAGAAATAGAGTTGGCCGCCATGCCGCGCCCGTTCTACGTCACGACGCCGATCTACTACGTGAACGACGTGCCCCACATCGGCCACGCGTACACGACGGTCGCGGGCGACATGCTCGCGCGCTGGCGGCGGCTGTGGGGCGACGACGTCGTGTTCCTCACCGGCACCGACGAGCACGGCCTCAAGATCCAGCGGGCGGCCGAGGCGCAGGGCGTCACGCCCCAGGAGCTGGTCGACCGGACGCAGCGCGCGGTTCCGCGAGCTCGCGCCGCGCTCGACATCACCAACAACGACTTCATCCGCACCACCGAGCCGCGCCACTACCAGGCCGTGCAGCAGTTCCTGCAGGCGGTCTACGACGCCGGCGACATCGAGCTCGGCACCTACGAAGGCCTCTACTGCGTCGCGTGCGAGGCGTACTACACCGAGGACGAGCTGGTCGACGGGCATGTGCCCGATCCACGGCACCCCGGTCGAGCACGTCACCGAGGAGAACTACTTCTTCCAGCTGTCGCGCTACGAGGACCGGCTGCTCGAGCACTACGCCGAGCATCCCGAGGCGGTGCAGCCGACGACGCGCCGCAACGAGGTGCTCGGCTTCATCCGGCAGGGGCTGCACGACTTCTCGATGAGCCGCACGTCGATCATCGTGGGGCGTCCCGCTGCCGTGGGATCCGCGCAGCACGTCGCGTACGTGTGGTTCGACGCGCTGTTCAACTACTGCACCGCGGTCGGCTACGGCAACGACCCCGAGCGGTTCGATCGCTACTGGCCCGTCGACTACCACCTCGTCGGCAAGGACATCCTGCGGTTCCACGCCGTCTACTGGCCCGCGATGCTGATGGCGGCCGGCGTGGCGCCGCCGACGTGCGTGTTCGCGCACGGCTGGCTGCTCGTCGGCGGCGAGAAGATGACCAAGACGCGCGCTCAACCAGATCGCGCCGGCGGACCTCGTCGCCGACTTCGGTGTCGACGGCTTCCGCTACCACTTCATGCGCCGACCAGCGCTTCGGGCCCGACGGCGACTTCTCCTACGAGGCGATGGTCGCACGCTACAACGCCGACCTCGCGAACAACTTCGGCAACCTCGCGAACCGCGTGCTCAACATGGCGGTGAGCTACTGCGGCGGCGTCGTCCCCGACGCGCGCGCCGACGGCCCGCTCGGCCGACGTCGGCCGAGCGCCGCGTTCGACGGCCTGTCGCGACGCGATGGAGCGGCTCGACTACTCGCAGCGGCTTCGGCGCGGTGTGGGACCTCATCCGCGCCACGAACTCGTACATCGAGGACCGGGAGCCGTGGGCGCTGCACAAGGCGGGCGACGCGGCGGCGCGTCGCCGCGGTGCTCGGCGACTGCCTCGAGGCGCTGCGCATCGTCGCGCTGCTGGCGTCGCCGGTGATCCCGCGCGCGTCGGCCGAGCTGTGGCGGCGGCTCGGGCTGCCCGGCCGGCCCGAGGACCAGCGCCTCCCCGACGCGGCGGCGTGGGGGTCTCGCTGCCCGGCGGGCGCCGCGCTCGAGAAGGGCGACGCCGCTGTTCCCGCGCAGGATCGAGACGTGACCTGGGTCGACTCCCACTGCCACCTGCAGTCGCTCAGCGGGGGCGCCGACGCCGCGCTCGAGCGGCGCGCGCGGCGGCGGGCGTGGAGTGGTGGTGTGCGTCGGGACCGATCTCGAGACCTCGCGGGCGGCGATCGAGCTCGCGGCGCGTCACCGCGACGTGGCGCGCCACGGTCGGGCTGCACCCGCACGACGCGTCGAAGCTCGCGACCGAGTGGGACGATGCTCGAGGCGCTGGCGCGGCACGCCGACGGTCGTCGCGGTCGGCGAGACCGGGTTCGACCTCTACTACCAGCACTCGCCGCCCGACGAGCAGGAGGCCGCGTTCCGCTGCGCAGATCCGCGCTGGCCCGCCGGCTCGACACGCCGCTCGTGATCCACTCGCGCGACGCGTGGGACGACACGTTCCGCGTGCTCGACGACGAGGGCGTACCCGACCGCACGGTCTTCCACTGCTTCACCGGCGGTCCCGACGAGGCGCGCGCGCGCTGGCGCTCGGCGCGTACCTCTCGTTCAGCGGCATCGTGTCGTTCAAGAACGCGGACGACGTGCGCGCCGCCGCCGCGCTCACGCCGCTCGACCGCATGCTCGTCGAGACCGACTCGCCGTACCTCGCGCCCGTGCCGCACCGGGGCCGCGAGAACGAGCCCGCGTTGGTGGCGGACGTCGGCGCCGCGCTCGCGGCCGCCATGGGCCGCTCGACGGACCGGATCGCGGCCGCGACCCGGGCGAACGCGGCCGCGGTGTTCGGGCATCCCGGGGCGCCCCCGGACCCCATCTGACCTGCCCGGATGCCCCCGGTGTTGGCCCCGCCGCGGCCCGTTGACTACGTTCCCCGCTGTCCCCACGTCTCGACGGGAGGGCGGACCCGATCGCCGAGCACCCCAGCCGACACGCGAGCCGAACACCTGGTTCGCGGTCACATCGTCAGCAGTTGCGCCATGAGCGGATGCCGCGCTCGGTCGCGCACTCGGTTCGGCCGTCACCGGCGCGAGCCGTTCCGTACGACCCCGACGCGTGGCTTCCCGTTCCTGATCCGTCGGCGCTGCCGTCGCTCGAGGACCTCTCGCTCGACTCGTTCGTGTCGCCGTCGCCGGCCCGGGCCGAACCTCACGACCCCGCCGCCTGGCTACCCCTACCCGACGACCTCGGGGCGCTGCCACCGTTGGACGAGTTGCTCGCGCCGTCACCCGAAGCCCGCGCCGTCGTCGAGGACGCCGAGGCCGTCATCGCCGAGGCCGCGGCAGCGGCCGAAGCCGCGGTGGCGCCGTCTCCGGCGCGCGCCGAGCCGCACGACGCCGCGGCGTGGCTGCCCGTGCCGGATCCTCACACGCTCGTCACCATCCCGGAGCTCCAAGCCGGGTTGGGCCCGCCGGCACGGCCCCGCGAGCTTCGCCGGGTTGGCCGGTTCGTGCCCAGCCTGCGCTCGATGCTGCTCGTCCTGCTCGTCGCGGCCACGATTGCCGTCGGAGTGCAAGTGGTCACCGGCAACGGTGCTCCGGCCGCACGCGTGGCCTCCTTCCGGGTCGCGGTCGACGTCGACGGCGTGGTCCGTACGGTGAGCACCACCGAGCGGAGCGCCGACGGCCTGATGCGCACCCTGCACGTCGGCAAGCTGGTCGCGGTGCGGAACATCCCGGGGCGTCTGCACGCGGGGTCGGAGGTCGTGCTCCGGACCCGTCACAACGGGGTCCTCGCGGTCGACGGCCAGTCACTGCGCTTCGACTCCCCGTCGCGTACCGTGGACGAACTGCTCGCCTCGTACAGCGTCGCGCTGTCCGGTGACGACTATGTCCAACCCGCGCGCGACGCGCTGCTCGCGAACGGGCAGACGATCACGGTCACACGCGTGGGCGGCGACACCAAGCAACGGTTCGAGACGATTCCGTTCACCATCGACCAGCAGCCCGATCCCGGCATCGACATCGGTCAGACGTCGGAACTGCGCCCCGGTGCGAACGGGCAGACGACGATCACCTACCGCGAGCGGGTCGAGAACGGTGTCGTGGTCGCCACCACCGTTCTCTCCAGGGTTCGGTCCAGTGAGCCGGTGTCGCAGATCATGGGGTACGGCACGAAGGCCGACTGGCACTGGGACACGTTGGCCGCCTGTGAGTCGGGCGGTCGTTGGAGCACCATCGACGGTTCCCCCGGCGGGTACGACGGCGGGCTCGGTATCGCGCGGCAGCACGTGGGTCGCGTTCGGCGGGCGCGAGCTTCGCGCCGATCGCGGGCCAGGCCACCCGCGAGGAGCAGATCATCGTGGGGAAGCGGATCTTCGCCGCCTACGGCTGGTCCGCCTGGGGCTGCGCGCGCGACGTGTTGCATTGGTAGGGAGAGCGGCACGAGCCGGCTCGCAGTGAGCGACGCATGTGCCAGGAGCGAACGGCCGCGAGGCGGGTGCCCGGCTCGCAGTGAGCGACGCATGATCAGGTGTCCGGGTAGCTTGTGCGCCCCATGGAGATGCTCACGCCGGCGACGGTCCGGCGCTGCTGACGGAGCACGGGATCCGTCCGAAGAAGAGCCTCGGGCAGCACTTCCTCGCCGATCCGAACACCGCGCGGCGGGTCGTCGACCGTCGCCTGCGGTGCAGCCCGGCGATGCCGTCCTCGAGATCGGCCCCGGCCTCGGCTCGCTGACGCTCGCGCTCCTGGAGCGTGGCGCGCGCGGTGCTCGCGGTCGAGCTCGACGCCACGCTCGCACGCGTCCTCGAGTCGGTGCTCGATCGGGCGGAGTCGAGCGAGGCACGGTCGAGGTACGAGTGGCCGACGCGGCGTCCGTCGACTGGGCGGCGGTGCTCGTGGACGGGCTCCGTGGTCGTGCGTGTCGAACCTGCCCTACAACGTCGCCGTACCCGTCGTGGTGCGGCTGCTCGAGGAGGCGCCGGCCGTCACTCGGATCCTGGTGATGGTGCAGCGAGAGGTGGGGGAGCGACTGGCCGCAGGGCCCGGCGACCCGGAGTACGGAGCGGTCTCGGTGAAGGTCGCGTACTACGCCGAGGCCGCGTTGGTCGGGCGCCGTGCCCCCGACGGTGTTCGTGCCGCGACCGAAGGTCGACGTCGGTGCTCGTGCGGTCTGCGCCGGCGGCGAGGCGCCGCCGGTGTCGGTGCCGTCGGAGTCCGAGCTGTTCGTGCTCGTCCGGGGCGGGTTCGCGCAGCGACGCAAGATGCTGCGCACGCTCGCTGCGTCCGGTGCTCGGTGAGCGGGCCGACGGCGGTGCTCGAGGCTGCCGGGGTCGCGCCGACCGCGCGTGCGGAGGCGCTCGGGCTCGAGCAGTGGGCGGCGCTCGCTCGGAGCGCAGCGGCCTCGTCATGAGGCTCGCACGCGTCCGCGCCACCGCGTACCCGAAGCTCACCCTCTCGTTGCGCATCCTCGGGAAGCGACCCGACGGCTTCCACGACCTCGAGGCGCTGGTCGTGTCGCTCGGTCAGCCCCACGACGTGCTCGAGGCCTATGCAGTGCCGGCACCGGGTGGCGTGCAGGTGGAGGTGATCGGCGACGACGCGGCGAAGGACGTGCCCGACCGACCACGACAACCTCGCGTTCATCGCCGCGGAGAAGCTCCTGGTGCGCGCGGGCCGGTCGGGGCACGGAGTGCGTCTCGTCGTGCGCAAGCAGATCCCTGCGGGCGCCGGGCTCGGCGGCGGGTCGGCCGACGCCGCCGCCGCGCTGCTCGCGGTGCGCAAGCTCCTCGACGTCGACGTCGACGACGCGGGCATCGCCGAGCTCGCGGCCGAGATCGGTTCCGACGTGCCGTTCTGCGTGGGCGGCGGCGCGGCGTGGATGCGCGGACGCGGCGAGGTCATCGAGCCGGTGTCGCTTCCGCCGGGCTGGCGTTCCTCGTCGCGATCCCGCCGTTCCGCCTGTCGACGCCCGAGGTGTACCGCACGTGGGACGAGCTCGGTGGCCCGCGGGCCACGCGTGCGGTGCCCGCACCGCGTCGGGTGAGCGGCGCTCCTGCCCGAGCTCGCGAACGACCTCGAGCCGGCGGCCGAGGCGGTCGAGCCGCGCCTGGTGGAGTTCCGCGCCGCGCTCGAGGCGGCCACCGAGCGCGCCCGCGATGCTCGCCGGGAGCGGATCGGCGTACGTGGTGCCGGTGCCGGACGCGCGGCGTGCTGCCCGGCCTGGCCCAGGCGGTCGAGCAGCCGGCTGCAGGTGCCCGTGGTCGGCACCACGACGCGTCTCGCGTGGCGTGCGCCTCGCGACTCCGCTCGCAACGAACTGGCGTCAAGACGCCGTGTCCAACGCGGCGAACTGACGCAGGTTGGAGGTGGGGTGCCTCAGCGGCCCTGCTGGCGGCGCTGCCAGCGCGTCCGCTTCAGAAGCTTCTTGTGCTTCTTCTTGCGCATGCGCTTGCGGCGCTTCTTGATCAGTGAGCCCATGGCGGCGTGAACGCTAGTCGCGCCAGGGCTGTGCGCCACGAACCGTGTCCAAGACGCGCGCCGGCCGAGAGTAGGGTCGAGGGGACGATCGGGGGTGGTGTAACGGCAGCACGGGGTCCTTTGGAGTCCCAAGTCGAGGTTCGAGACCTCGCCCCCGAGCCACGACCACCTCGTGAGAACTCGCAATCAGAGCGACAAGGGGAAGGAAAGCCACGGAGATGCCCGGTCAGCACCGTCGCCCGCTCTCCGCCGTCGTGCTCGCCGCGGGCGAGGGCACGCGCATGCGGTCCGGTACGCCCAAGGTGCTCCACCCGCTGTGCGGCCGCCCGATGATCCTGCACGTGCTCGACGCGCTCGTCAGCGCTCCCGCTCGAACGCATCGTCGTCGTCGTCGGCCACGGCGCCGAGCACGTGACGAAGACCGTCCAGGAGCAGCTCGTCACCGAGATGCCGATCGAGTTCGTCGAGCAGACGCGTCCAGCGCGGCACCGGTGACGCGGTCGAGCGTCGGGCTCACCGCCTTCGCCGACGAGCTCGACGGCGAGGACGACGTGCTCGTCGTGTCCGCCGACGCCCCGCTCCTCCGCCCCGAGACGCTCGCCGATGCTCGCCACCGAGCACCGCCTGCGGCGACGCCGCGGCCACGCTGCTCACCGCGCGACTCGACGACCCGTCGAGCTACGGGCGTGTCGTGCGCGACGCGAACGGCCACGTCGACCGCATCGTCGAGCAGCCGGACGCCACGCCCGAGGAGCTCGAGCATCGACGAGGTCAACCCGTCGATCTACTGCTTCCGGCGCGGGCTGCTCGCGCCCGCGCTGCGCCGCCTCGAGCCCCGAGAACGCGCAGGGCGAGTACTACCTCACCGACGTGATCGAGGTGCTGCGCCAGGCCGGGCACGTGGTCGTCGCGCTCGAGGTCGACGACCCCACCGAGGTCGGCAGGTCAACGACCGCGCGCAGCTCGCGGTGGCCGAGGCCGAGCTTCGGTCGCGCATCAACGACCGGTGGATGCGCGAGGGCGTCTCGATGGTCGACCCGAGCCGCACCTACATCGACGCGATCGGTCGAGCTCGAGCCCGACGTCCGCCTGCTGCCGGGCACGATCCTCGAGGGGCGCACCGTGGTCACGGCGGCTCGGTGATCGGGCCCGACGTCCAGCTCGTCGACACGATCGTCGGGCGCGACGCGGTGATCCGCCAGACCGTCGCGTTCGAGTCCGAGATCGGCGACCGGGTCACCGTCGGCCCGTACGTGTCGCTGCGCGCCGGGCACCCGCGTGGCCGACGACGCGCACGTCGGCACGTTCGTCGAGATGAAGAACACCGAGATCGGTGAGGGCGCCAAGGTGCCGCACCTCTCCTACGTCGGCGACGCCGACGATCGGGGCCGCAGCCAACATCGGGGCGGGCACCATCACCGCCAACTACGACGGACGCGGGAAGCACCGCACCAAGATCGGCGACGACGTGCGGATCGGGTCGAACACCGTCCTCGTCGCGCCGGTCGAGGTCGGCGACGGCGCGTACACGGGCGCGGGCGCGGTGGTGAACCGCGACGTGCCGCCGGGCGCGCTGGCCAAGGGTGTGCCGGCCCGGATCGACGAAGAGTGGGTGGCGAAGCGCGAGAATGACGAGGCGGACGACGGGGACGACGGCGAAGGGGCGTAACCCTGATGGAGCTGGTCTCGAAGAAGCGGCTGATGCTCTTCGCCGGGTCGCGGCCACCCGGAGCTCTCCGAGGAGATCGCCGAGAACCTGAAGGTTCCGCTCGGCGACGGTCACGCTGTCGACGCTTCGCCAACGGCGAGATCTACTGCCGCTACGGCGAGAGCATCCGCGGCGCCGACGTGTTCGTGCTCCAGACGCCACTGCGAGCCGATCAACGACCGCATCATGGAGCAGCTCATCATGATCGACGCCGCGAAGCGCGCGTCGGCGAAGCGCATCACCGCGGTGTGCCCGTTCTACGGCTACGCGCGCCAGGACCGGAAGGCCGAGGGGCGCGAGCCGATCACGGCGCGCCTGCTCGCCGACCTGCTCACCGTCGGCGGGTGCCGACCGCGTCGTCACCGTCGACCTGCACACCGGGCAGATCCAGGGCTTCTTCGACTTCCCCGTCGACCACCTCACCGCCGTGCCGCTGCTCGCCGACCACGTCGGCCGCGAGATCATCGGGCGAAGCGGTCACCGTGGTCGCGCCCGACGCCGGCGGCGGCAAGCTCGCCCGCCGGTTCGCGAACTGCCTCGACGAGCACGGGCATCGAGGCCGAGCTCGCGTTCATCGACAAGCGGCGCCCGAAGGGCACGCACAACGTCGCCGTCGCCAGGGAGGTCGTCGGCGAGGTCGAGGGCCGCACCTGCGTGCTCGATCGACGACATGATCGACACCGCCGGCACCATCACCAGCGCGCCGCAGCTGCTCGTCGACGCGGGGCGCCGGAGTCGGTCATCATCGCCGCGACCCACGGCCTGCTGTCGGGCCCGGCGGTCGACCGGCTCAAGAACGCGCCCGATCCGCGAGGTCGTCGTCACGAACACGCTGCCGATCCCCGACGAGAAGCACTTCGACAGCCTCACGGTGCTCTCGATCGCCCCGATCGTCGCCGAGGCGCTCGACGCCGTCTTCGAGGACACCTGCGTCAGCGAGATCTTCCGCGGCGACAACGTGTAGACTCACGGGCCTTCACGTCACCTCCTTTCCCTGGCTCCGAAAGGCTCCGCGCGCCATGGCCGACATCATCCTCGCTGCAGCTCCGCGGTCTGAGCGCGGCTCCCGTCCCGCCGGGCGGCTGCGCCGAGAGGGCTTCGTGCCGGCCGTCGTCTACGGCCTCGGCACCGACACCGTCGCCGTCACCGTGCCGTCGCGCGAGCTCGGCCACATCCTCGCCGGGAGAGCGGCGCCAACACGCTGATCACCCTCGAGCTCGACGGCGACCGATGCTCACCCTCGCCCGCCAGATCCAGCGCCACCCGACCCGCGGCGAGCTCGTCCACGTCGACTTCATCCGCATCCGCCGCGACGTCGCGGTCGCCGCCGAGGTCCCGCTCCACCTCGTCGGTGAGCCCGCGGGTGTGCGCGACGGCGGTCTGCTCGAGCAGCTCATCTTCAGCGTCACCGTCGAGGCGATGCCGGGCAACATCCCGGTGTCGCTCGAGCTCGACGTCTCGGCGCTCGCGATCGGCGACCAGCGCCACGCGTCCGACCTGTCGATCCCGGCCGACGTCGCGACCCAGCTCGATGCCGACGCGGTCGTCGCGCAGGTCGCGGCGCCGCGGGTCGTGGTCGAGGAAGAGGTCGAGGGCGAGCTGGCCGAGGGCGAAGAGGGCGAGGCGGCCGAGGGCGCCGAGGGCGAGGCGTCGAGCGGGGCGCCGTCCGAGGGCGGCGACGGCGGCGAGTAGCCCGCCGTGAGACTCCGGCGGCCCGGTCGCGCGCCGCGCACGGGCACGCCGGCCGACCTGCTCGTCGTCGGTCTCGGCAATCCCGGCGAGGAGTACGCGCGCACGCGGCACAACGTCGGTGCCGACACGGTGGAGCTGCTCGCGAGCGTCACGGCGCGTCGCTGCGCAAGAGCAAGGAGCGCGCGCGGGCCGACGAGGTCACGATCGGCGGCAAGCGCGTCGCGCTCGCGGTCCCGCTCACGTACATGAACGACTCGGGCCTCGCGGTCGCCGCGCTGGCGCGACGGTACGGCGTGGAACCCGAGCAGATCGTGATCGTGCACGACGAGCTCGACCTGCCCGCGGCCGCGCTGCGGGTGAAGTCGGGCGGCGGGCTCGCGGGCCACAACGGGCTCCGCTCGATCACGTCGCACCTGCACTCCGACGAGTTCCAGCGCGTGCGCATCGGCGTCGGCAAGCCGGTGTCGAAGGAGCGCGGCGTCGACCACGTGCTGCGCCGGTTCTCGAAGCGCGAGCGGGCCGAGATCGACGTGACGATCGAACAGGCCGCCGACGCGGTCGAGTGCATCGCCACCGACGGCGTCGACGCCGCCATGAACCGGTATCAACTGACTCGCTCGCTGCGGCGCAGGGTACCTGCGCCGCGGGCGCTCGCTCGTCTGCGAGCACTCGACTCGCTTCGCTCGCTCGTGCCGCGTGTGCGTCGCCTCGCGGGCGCTCGCTCCTGCACATGGGTCGCTCGCTGCGAGCCGGGATACCCGCCTCGCGGGCGCTCGCTCCTGCACATGGGTCGCTCGCTGCTCGGCCGGGATACCCGCCTCGCGGGCGCTCGCTCCTACACATGGGTCGCTCGCTGCGAGCCGGGATACCCGCCTCGCGGGCGCTCGCTCCTGCACATGGGTCGCTCGCTGCTCGGCGGGATACCCGCCTCGCGGCCGCTCGCTCCTACACATGGGTCGCTCGCTGCGAGCCGGGATACCCGCCTCGCGGCCGCTCGCTCCTGCACATGGGTCGCTCGCTGCGAGCCGGGATACCCGCCTCGCGGCCGCTCGCTCCTGGCGAGCACTCGACTCGCTTCGCTCGCTCGTGCCGCGTGTGCGGTCCGCTCGCTCGTGCCGCGTGTGCTCACCGATCGCTTCTAACATGGTGATGCCCGGGTGCCGCGCGGTATTCGGGTCTTCGTCGCGTTCTCATGCCCTCCCCTGACCCCGCAACGCCTCTCCCCCTCACCACGCTCCCGGCGATGCTCGCCGAGGAGCCGGCGGTGCGCGCCGTCATCGCCCGCGCCACCGCGGTGGCGGTGCCCGAAGCAGCCCGGGCGCTGTTCGTCGCCGCGCTCGCCGGGGCCACCACACGCCGGCCACTGCTCCTGGCCGTCCCGACCGGCGCGGAGGCCGAACGGCTGGCTCGCGACCTCGCGCAGTTCCTCGGCGGGGAAACCCCGGGATTCGGCGCGGTCGAGCTGTTCCCGGCCTGGGAGACGCTGCCGTTCGAGCGGGTGTCGCCGTCGCTCGAGACGATGGGTCGCCGCCTCCGGGTGCTCTGGCGCCTCCGTTCGGCTGACCGCGCACCCGCCGTGGTGGTTGCGCCCGTCCGGGCCCTCGTGCAGCGGCTGGGCCCTCACGTGGAGGAGGTGGAGCCGGTCGTGGTGCGGCCGGGCGACCAGCTCGACCGCGACGAGCTCGTGGCAACGCTGGTGGCGAGCGGCTACCGGCGCGAGTACCAGGTGGAGGCGCGCGGCGAGGTTGCCGTCCGCGGGTCGATCGTCGACGTGTACCCGTCCACCGACGACCATCCCGTGCGCATCGATCTCTGGGGCGACGAGGTCGATCGGCTCTCCGCGTTCGCGGTGGCCGACCAGCGGTCCACCCACGACGTCGACGAGGTGTGGATCTTCCCCACCCGTGAGCTCCTCCCGACCGACGCGGTCCGCGCGCGCGGCGCAGCTCGTGCGGACGCACCCGTGGGGACGCGAGCAGTGGGAACGTCTCGCCGAGGGTCAGGTGTTCGACGGCATGGAGTCGTGGCTCCCGTGGCTGGCGGAGCGAGAGCACCTGTTGCCCGATCTGCTGCCCGACAGTGCGCTCACCCTGCTCGTCGAGCCCAAGCGAATGCGCGACCGTGCGCAGGAACTGCTCGACGACGAAGCCGCGCTCGCGGCGACGCTGTCGATCACCTGGGAGGCGACCGACGACGGTGACCTCGAGCGTTTGTCGCTCGACTTCGACCGCCTCCTGGCGCACACGAGAGCAGGCGCGGTGTCGTTGCTCGCGACGCCCGAGGGTCCCGACACGCCGCGGGTCGCGGCCACGGCGTTCGACCCCGTCGTGGGTGACACCGACGCGCTCGCGCGCCGGTTGCGCTCGCTCGCGGGCGAGGGGTACCGCGTCGTGCTCGCGGCGGAAGGCACCGGGTCCGCGCAACGTCTGCGCGACGTGCTGGCGTCGGAGGGGGTCGACGGAGTCCTCGAGCTCGTCGTCGCGCCCATCGGGCGCGGGGTCGTGCTGCCGGGGGCGCGCCTCGCGCTCGTCGCCGAGGCCGACCTCACCGGGCGCCGGCGGGTGCACCGTCGTGCCGCGCGGTGCACGGCGCGGCGCCGACTACTACGACGCCCTGGAACCGGGTGACTACGTCGTCCACTACGTGCACGGTGTCGGCCGGTACGTCGAGATGAAGCCGCTCACGATGGGCGGGGTCGAGCGTGACTACCTGTCGCTGCAGTTCCGCGACGGCATGGTGTACGTGCCCACCGACCAGGTGGGGTTCGTCCGGAAGTACACGGGTGGCGAGTCGCCGTCGCTGAACCGGATGGGCGGCGCCGACTTCGAGCGGCAGCGCGCCAGGGTGCGCACCGCGGTGCAGGAGATCGCCGAAGAGCTGGTGGTGCTCTACCGGCAGCGGCTCGCCACGACCGGTCACGCCTTCCCGCCCGATACGCCGTGGCAGCACGAGGTGGAGGAGGCGTTCCCCTACGAGGAGACTCCCGACCAGCTCCGCGCCATCGAGGACGTGAAGGGCGACATGGAGCAGCCGATCCCGATGGATCGCCTCGTGTGCGGTGACGTCGGTTACGGCAAGACCGAGATCGCGGTGCGTGCCGCGTTCAAGGCCGTGCAGGACGGCAAGCAGGCGATGGTGCTCGTGCCCACCACGCTCCTCGCGAGCCAGCACGGCCAGACGTTCCGTGACCGCTTCGTCAACTATCCGGTGCGGGTCGAGGTGCTCTCGCGCTTCCTCTCCGCGCGGGAACAGGCCGGCGTCATCCGCGACCTCGAAGCGGGTTCGGTCGACATCGTCATCGGCACGCACCGGCTGCTCTCCGACGACGTGAAGGTGCCGAACCTCGGCCTGCTCGTCGTCGACGAGGAGCAACGCTTCGGGGTGCAGCACAAGGAACGCATCAAGCACCTGCGCGCCAACGTCGACGTGCTCACGCTCACCGCCACGCCGATCCCGCGGACCCTGGAGCTGTCGCTCACGGGCATCCGCGATCTGTCGCTCGTGAACACGCCGCCGGAAGACCGCCAACCGATCCTCACCTATGTCGGCGAGTACGACGACCATGCCGCCGCCGAGGCGATCCGCCGCGAGCTGCTCCGTGAGGGCCAGGTCTTCTACGTGCACAACCGCGTCCGCGACATCCAGCTCGTCGCCGAGAACGTGCGGGCGCTGGTGCCCGAAGCGCGCGTCGCGGTCGCGCACGGGCAGATGGACGAGAGTCGCCTCGAGCGCGTGGTGCAGGACTTCTGGGAGCGCGAGTACGACGTGCTCGTGTGCACGACGATCGTCGAGAGCGGTCTCGACATGCCGACGGTGAACACGCTCGTCGTCGACCGGTCCGACCTGCTCGGGCTCGCACAGCTCTACCAGCTCCGGGGCCGGGTCGGTCGTCGTGGGCAGCGCGCGTACGCGTACCTCTTGCATCCGCCCGACCGCGTGCTCACCGAAGAGGCCTACGAGCGTTTGAAGACGATCGGCGAGTTCACCGATCTCGGATCCGGCTTCAAGATCGCCATGCGCGACCTCGAGATCCGGGGCGCGGGCAACCTGCTCGGAGCCGCGCAGTCGGGCCACATCGCCGCGGTCGGCTTCGATCTCTACTGCCAGATGGTCATCGAAGCCGTCGGCGAGCTCAAGGGCGAGCCGATCCCGGAGCCGCTCGAGATCACCGTCGACCTCCCGGTCGACGCCAACCTCCCGCGTGACTACGTCGCGCGCGACGACGTCCGCATGGAGGCGTACCGCCGCCTTGCGGCGGTCACCGATCCCGCCGACGTCGCAGACGTGCGCGCCGAGTGGGAGGACCGCTACGGGCCGCCGCCGGCGCCGGCGGTCGCGCTGCTCGACGTGGCGCGCCTGCGTGCCGAGTGCGCGCGCCTCGGCATCCGTTCGATCACGGTCCAGCGCAACACCGCGCGCATCACCGGGCTCGACTTGAAGGAGTCGCAGAAGGTCAGGCTCCGACGCCTGGTGCCGAATGCCGTTGCCAAGGACGAGGGCGAGGTCGCAGTTCCGCTCACCGTGGCGCCCGCCGACGTCGCATCCACACTGGTCGCGCTGTTCGGGGAGCTCGTGCCTCCGGCTCCGGCCGAGCCGTCAGAAGCGCCTGCACTAGCCTCCGCAGCGCCATGAACCGGTACGTGTCCACCAGCCTGGTCGTCGTCGTGGTGCTCGCGCTCGTCGTGGTGGTCGGAGCCGGGGTTGCCGTGACCGCGACCGATCTCTCGCCAACCGGGCTCGAGGTCAATGGTCATGTCACGTCCCAACAGGACATCAACGACGACCTCGATTCGATCGCGAACAGCGGTCAACTGAACCAGACGGCGCAAAGCTCGGAAGGCTCGGTCACCAGCACGGTCAGCTCGGGCTGGCTCACGCGCCTCGTCCAGACCCAGGTCGTCCTCGAGGAGCTCGACCGTCAGGGCATCACGTTGACCGATGCTCAGCGCGCGCGCCTCGAAAAGAGCGCCGGCAACCAGCTCCAGGGGCTCTCGAGCAGCGTGAAGCGCACGTTGCTCGACTACAACCTCGGGCTCCAGAAGCTGCAGAACAAGCTCGGCCAGAGCGGCGTTACGACGGCGATCAGTCGCGCGCCGAGACGCGCGAGCGTCACCGTCGATCCCCGGTACGGGCGTTGGAACGGGAAGCGGCTGATCGTCTGCCCCCCGACCGGCTGTCCGCCGCCGTCGTCGGGCGGGTAGCAGCTGTCGTGCCCGGCCGCGTCGTCGTCGTGGGGCTCGGACCGGCGGGCGCCGACTTCGTGCTCCCGGCCGCTCGGGAGGCGCTCGAATCGGCTTCGGTGCGCTTCGTGCGCACCCGCCGTCATCCCGCCGTCGCGGAGCTGGAGGCCGCCGGGATCACGTTCACCGCCTTCGACGACGTCTACGACGCCGCGCCCGATCTGGAGTCGGCGTACACCCGGATGGTCGACGCGCTCGTGGAAGCGACATCCCGAGGAGCAGTCGTGTACGCGGTGCCAGGGAACCCCGCGGTGGCGGAGCGCACCGTGGTCCTGCTGCGTGAGCGCGGACTGGAGCTCGAAGTGGTCCCCGGCCTGTCGTTCGCGGACCTCGCGTGGACGCGCGTGGGTATCGACCCGATGGCGAGCGAAGCGCGTGTCGTCGACGTGCGCGCGATCGACGAGGTGGAGCTCGCCGGTCCCGATGCTCATCGCGGAGTGCGACCACGCACTCGTACTGTCCGACGTGAAGCTCGCGCTGCTGGAACACCTCGCCTCGGATACGCCGATCACGGTGCTCCAGCGTCTGGGCCTCGCCGACGAGCTCGTCCAGCGCGTGCCCCTTGTCGAGCTCGACCGGATCGTCGAGCCCGACCACCTCACATCTCTGTACGTCGACGTGGACCGGAGCGCGGCCGGCGCGGCGCACGAGGTTGGCCGGCTGCTGCAGCTCACCAAGCGCCTGCGTGACCCCGGTGGCTGCCCGTGGGACGCGGAGCAGACCCACCAGTCGCTCACCCGGTACCTGCTCGAGGAGTCGTACGAGGTCGTGGAGGTGATCGAGGCCCTGCCGGATCCCGCCGCGTACATCGCGCTCGCCGACGAACTCGGCGATCTCCTCTACCAGGTCGTGTTCCACTCGGCGATCGTGGAAGAGACCGACGAGTTCACGATGGCCGATGTGGCCCGCGGCATCCACGACAAGCTCGTGCGCCGGCATCCGCACGTGTTCGGTGACGTCGTCGCCGAGGAGTCCACCGAGGTCGTGCGCAACTGGGAGCAGATCAAGAAGGACGAGAAGGGCAACACGTCGATCGTCGAGGGCATCACCCCGGGATTGCCGTCCCTGCTCTATACGCACAAGCTCTTCAGCAAGGCGGCGTCGGTCGGCCTCGATCCCGGCGCTGCTCGACGAGGCGCTCGACCGGGTCGACACCGCGGTCGCGCGCTCTGCGTGCCGACAACCGGACCTTCGAGCACGATCTCGCGCAGCTGCTGGCGGCCGCGGTCGTGGTCGCGGCGCGCCGGCGGTATCGACGCCGAATCGGCGCTACGCGGTTGGGCCGCGCGGTACCGGGGGCGCTTCGAGGCGATGGAACGCCTCGCCATCGCCCGCGGCCTCGACCTCGCCGCGCTCGACGAAGCCGGCGTTGCCGCCCTCTGGTTGGAGGCCGCCGGCCCGGTGTGAGCTACGCCGGCGCCGCGACCGTGGAGCTTTGTGGTCACAGTGATTTGAGTGCGGGCGCGAGGCGGGCGAGTTCTTCGACGTGGGCAGCGCTGAGTTTGGTGAGGCGGGCGCGGCCTCGTGCGCTCAGCTGGAGGCGCACGACGCGGCGGTCTCGCGTGTCGGGTTTGCGGTGGACAAGGCCATGTTGTTCAGCACGGTCGATGAGTTGCACGGCGCTGTGGTGATGAAGGAGCAGCGATTGGGCGACGTCGCCGACGGTGGGCGCCTCGCGACGAGGGTGGCCACGTATGGCGAGTAAGAGCTGGTGCTCGGCAGGCGAGAGTCCGGCCGCGCGGGCCTGCTCTTCGCTCCAGTGCAGGAACTGGCGTAGCGCTGTTCGGAATTCGAGGAGCTGCGAGTACTGGGCATCGTTGAGATCCGGTTCCGTCATAGATATATCCTGACAAGATATAACTGCGACGACGACTGCCGGTCTGTCGACGAGGAGTCTCTCGCGTGCACACTCCACCGCGGCGGTTGTGGTTTCTGACCGCTGTCGGTACTGGTCTCGGACTCGTCGGCGGCGCGGCTGCCTGGCTCCTCTTGCACCTGATCGGGCTCATCACGAATCTGGCGCTGTTCCACCGATTCGGCTGGAACGTGCCATCGTTTGCCGCCTTCCACCCGGGACCCGAGCTGCTGCTCGTCGGCGGTCGGTGGCGCGCTCGTGGTGACCCTGCTCGCGCTGTGGTCACCGAACATCCGAGGGCACGGGATTCCCGAGGCGCAGGAGGCCGTGCTCACCGGCGAGAGCCGCATTTCGCCGCGCACCGCAATCGCGAAGCCGATCTCGGCTGCAGTGGCAATCGGGACGGGAGGGCCCTTCGGTGCTGAGGGTCCCATCATCGTGACCGGCGGCGCGGTCGGCTCGTTGCTCGGCCAGTTGTTCCGTGTCTCACCGTCGGAGCGCAAGATCTTGCTCGCGTGTGGGGCCGCAGGGGGTATGGCCGCGGTGTTCGGCGCGCCGCTCGCGTCGGTCATGCTCGCAGTCGAGCTCCTGCTCTTCGAGTTCTCGCCGCGTTCGCTCGTTCCGCTCGTCGTGTCGGCGAGTATCGCGGCGGGGATGCACGCGGCGCTGTTCGGAGCTGGGCCGCTGTTTCATGTGCCGCCGCATGAGTACGCAGGGCTCGACACCCTGTGGGTCTTCGCGGTGCTCGGTGTCGCGTGCGGCGCGCTCGCCATCGTTGTCGTGCGCGGCCTGTTCCTCATCGAGGCGGTATTTCGCCGGCTGCCGTTCGGCGTGTTCTGGCACCCGATGCTCGGGGCCCTGGTCTTCGCGAGCATCGGCATGTCCGTTCCGCGTGCACTCGGCGTCGGCTATCAGTCGATCAACGACGTGCTCGCGAACCGGCTCGCGGTCGGAACCCTGGCCGTGCTCCTCCTCGCGAAGCTGGCGATGTGGTGGATAGCGCTCGCGTCGGGGACTTCGGGGGGCACACTGGCGCCGATCTTGCTGATCAGCGGGTGTTTCGGCGGCTTGATGGGCGCGCTTGTGCAACACGTCGTCCCCGGCCTCGGGATCTCTCCCGGGGCGGTCGCGCTCGTTGCCATGGCCGCGACGTTCGGGGCTGCGACGAGGGCGACATTCACCGCGATCGTCTTCGCGTTCGAGCTGACACGCGACTACAGCGCCATCGTCCCGCTCATGCTTGCCGCGGTGCTTGCTGACCTCGTTGCGAGCACGTTCCTCCCGGAGAGCATCATGACAGAGAAGCTCGCCCGTCGTGGGCTTCGCGTCCCCACCGGATACGAGCCGGATGTGTTGCGCGCGACTGTCGTCAGCGAAGTGATGACGCGTGACGTGCAAACCCTTCCGGAACATGCTTCCGCGCAGACACTCCGAGAACTCTTCGCGATTGGAGGACACAGCGCGTATCCCGTCGTTGACCCAGACGGCCGTTGCGTCGGAATCGTCACCCGCGGCGATATCCTCGCCGCGGGTGACGACGCCTGCGTTCCGATCGAGTCACAGCTGGTCGTCGTCGCCCCAGGCGACTCGGTCCTCTCAGCGCTCGAGAAGATGGTGCAGGAACGCGTCGATCACCTTCCCGTCGTCGACGGCGAGTATCTGGTCGGCGTCTGTACCCGTACCGATGTTCTGCATGCCCGTGGGCGCCATCTCGGACTTGAGCGACCCCAACACGGTTGGATCCAGCGCCATCGCAAAGCAACCCCATAGACGCGCCGCTGACCGGCGCAGAGAAGGGAACATTCCGCAGGACCCTGTATTTCACAGCGGTCGTTGTGAAACATCGCGATCGCTTGCGGCAGCGCGCCAGAGCTGCGGATCGGTATTCGCGCTCGACGGACATTGCTGCAGGACTCGAAAGGAGAGCCATGCACGCCAGGCTCTCGAGGCGTACCGAGATCATCACACGAGGGTGTGACACCAACGATCGTGAACGCGCGCGAAGAGCTTCGGCCGTTCGGTCAGTTGACGTCGGAGCCCAACGTCAGCCTCCGAGCTCGACGGCGGGGATCGTGCCCATGCGGCCCGCGTTGAAGTCGTCGATCGCCTCGAGGATCTCGTCGCGGGTGTTCATCACGAACGGGCCGTAGTGCGCGATGGGCTCACGGATCGGGAGCCCGCCGAGCAGCAGCACCTCGAGTGCGTCCGACGGACCGTCTTGACGGTCGGCGGCGCGGAACGCCAACGCGTCGCCGGGACCGAACACCACGAGATCGTGGTCGCGGACGGGTCGACCCTCCGCCCCGGCGTAGCCCTGACCGAGCAGCACGTACGCCAGCGCGTTGAACTCCGGGTTCCACGGCACCGACAGCTCCGCGCCCGGAGAGATGGTGGCGTGCGCATACGTGATCGGCGTGTGGGTCGATCCCGGGCCGGGGTGACCGCCGAGCTCGCCGGCGATCAACCGCACCAGCGCACCACCGTCGTGCGACGACAGGAGCACGAGGTTGTCGCCCGTGATCGCCTGGTACCGCGGCGGCGTGAACTTGAGCTCGGCGGGAAGGTTCACCCAGAGCTGCACGCCGTGCGACGGCCCGCCGTCGCGCAGCGCTCGCTCGCTCGGTACCTCGTCGTGCAGGATCCCGGCGCCGGCGGTCATCCACTGCGTGTCGCCCTCGCCGATCGTCCCACCGCCACCGTTCGAGTCGTGGTGGGAGATCTCGCCGTCGAGCACGTAGGTGACGGTCTCGAAGCCGCGGTGGGGGTGCCACGGCGCGCCCTTCGCCTCGCCCGGCGCGTACGAGACCGGCCCGAGCTGATCCAACAACAGGAACGGGTCGCTGACGTGGAGGTCGAGGGCGCCCGGGAAGGGGCGCCACACCTCGAAGCCGGCGCCCTCGACCGCGTGGTGGGCGGGTACGACCTGCCCGACGGGCCGGGCGACGGCGGTCTGGAGGTCGGGCCGAGCGATCCTCGGCAGGACGAGCGGGTTCTCGACCGTCACAGCAGGCATGCCGGTCGCCAACCTCCTTGCGTGCGCAACTATTCCTGCGCGCGTGCCGTCAGCCCCCTGCCCAGCGCCACCGGGAGCTCGTCGAGGCCGCGGAGGACGAGCCGGCCGTTCCACTCGGGCTCGCCGGTCGCGAGCTCCATCTCGGGGAAGCGCGCCACGAGCGTGCCCAGCGCGATCCGGCCTTCGAGCCGCGCGAGCGCGGCGCCGAGACAGTGGTGGATCCCGCTGCCGAACGCGAGGTGTTGCGCGGCACCGGGCCGGGTGAGGTCGACCGTATCGGCGTCGTCGCCCCAACGCGCGGCGTCGCGGTTGGCGGAACCGAGCACGACGAACACGAACGTGCCCGCGGCGATCGAGCGGCCGTCCACCTCGACGTCGGTGGTGGTGACGCGCCGTGAGAACTGCACCGGCGCGTCGTAGCGCAGCAGCTCGTCGATCGCGCCCGCCGCGATCGACGGATCGCGCTGCCACCGCTCGAGCTGCGCACGGTTGCGCAGCAGCGCGAGCGTCCCGTTGCCGATGAGGTTGACCGTGGTCTCGTGACCGGCGACGAACAGCAGCACCACCTGGTCGACGAGCTCGTCGGCGGTGAGCCGCTCGCCTTCGTGCTCGGCGTCGATGAGCGCGGTGAGGAGGTCGTCGGCCGGGTGCGCGCGCTTCCACTCGATCGCGTCGAGGACGTGATCCGTCATGTGATCGGACGCTTCCATGATGTCGTCGATGTGGAGCTGCGCGAGGACGGGTTCGAGACCGAGCGTGAGCGTGTGCGCCCAACCGCGGAGCTCGTCGCGGTCGGCGTCGGGCATCCCGAGCATGTCGGAGATCACCTGGAAGGGGAGCGGGAACGCGAGGTCGGCGATGACCTCCATTTCGGCATCCGGCATGCCGTCGCCACGGGCGACCACCGCGTCGAGCGCGTCGTCGACCAGTTCCTGCACGCGCGGTGCGAGCTGTTCGATCGCGCGCGGCGTGAAGACCTTCTGGACGATCCCGCGGATCCGCGTGTGGTCGGGCGGGTCGATGCTGAGGATGCTGCGGGTGCCGCGCCGGGCGCGTTCGCCGAGCACCTGCTCGCGCAGCTCGGCGCGGGGATTCACGCCCTCGACGCTCGCGTCTTCCACGCTGAGCGTCGGGTCGCGCAGGAACCGGAAGCAGTCGTCGTAGCGGAACAGCATCCAGGGCCCGAACAGGCTCCGCTGCACGGGGTTCTGTTCCAACATGAGCCGGTACTGCGGGTAGGGGTCCGCCGCGAAGCCGGGCTCGAGCGGATTGAAGGTGGGCGGGTCCGCGAAGCCGTTCGGGATAGGATCACCCGTCACAGGAGCAACACTACCGACGGTTGCGGGCACCGTCTGTGGACGAGGGAGCGTTCGACGGTGAGCACGATCGTCGAGGTCGTCGGCCGCGAGGTCCTCGACTCGCGCGGCAATCCCACCGTCGAGGTCGAGGTCGAGCTCCTCTCGGGCGCCCGGGGCCGGGCCGATCGTCCCGAGCGGCGCGAGCACCGGCGCCCACGAGGCGGTCGAGCTGCGCGACGGCGGCGAGCGCTACGGCGGCAAGGGCGTGCGCACCGCGGTCGCGAACGTCAACGGCGAGATCGCCGACCTCGTCGTCGGCCTCGACGCCACCGACCAGCGGCTCCTCGACGACGAGCTCGTCACGCTCGACGGCACCGACGGCAAGTCGCGGCTCGGCGCGAACGCGATCCTCGGCGTGTCGCTCGCGGTGGCGAAGGCGGCGGCCGACGAGCTCGACCTCCCGCTCTACCGCTACGTCGGCGGCGCGAACGCGCACGTGCTGCCGGTGCCGTTCCTGAACGTGCTCAACGGCGGCGCGCACGCCGACAGCAACGTCGACCTCCAGGAGTTCATGCTCGCGCCGGTCGGCGCCGCGAGCTTCGCCGAGGCGCTGCGCTGGGGCGTCGAGACGTACCACGCGCTGCAAGGCGCGCCTGCACGACCGTGGGCTCTCGACCGCGCTCGGCGACGAAGGCGGCTTCGCGCCGAACCTGCCGTCGAACGAGGAGGCGCTCGACGCTGCTGCTCGGCGCGATCGAGGCCGCGGGCTACACGCCGGGCGACGAGATCGCGCTCGCGCTCGACGCGGCGGCGAGCGAGTTCTACGTCGACGGCACGCTACGTGCTCGCGGGCGAGGGCGCCGACTACTCGTCGGAGGAGTGGGCCGACCGGCTCGTCGACGTTGTGCGACCGCTACCCGATCGTGTCGATCGAGGACGGCATGGCCGAGGACGACTGGGACGGCTGGGTCGCGCTCACCCAACGCGCTCGGCGCCGCGTGCAGCTCGTGGGCGACGACGTCTTCGTCACCAACGTCGAGCGGCTCCGCCAGGGCATCGAGCGCGGCGTCGCCAACTCGATCCTGATCAAGGTGAACCAGATCGGCACGCTGTCGGAGACGCTCGACACGATGCAGCTCGCGCGCGCGACGGGTACACGCCGATGATGTCGCACCGCAGCGGCGAGACCGAAGACACCACGATCGCCGACCTCGCGGTCGCGACGAACTGCGGGCAGATCAAGAGCGGCGCGCCGGCGCGCAGCGACCGGGTGGCGAAGTACAACCAGCTCCTGCGCATCGAGGAGGAGCTCGGTCCGGTCGCGGCGTACCTCGGGCGCGCCGCGCTGGCTCCGGGGTTCGCCGGTGCCTGAACGGCCGAAGCCGGCGCGCACATCGGCCGCGAGGGCCGCGGCCGAACCGAAGGCCGAACCCAGACCCAAGGCCAAACCCAGACCGAAAGCCAAACCGAAACCGAAGCCGAATCGAGATGCGGGGCGCCGGCTCGCGGTCGTGCGCGGCGGCGATCGGCAGCGTCGTGCTCGTGGGCCTGCTCTTCGTGTTCGTGTACCCGACGCGCACGTTCCTCGACCAGCGTGACGCCACCAACCGTGCACGCGCACAGCTCGAGCTCCTGAAGTCGGAGAACGCGAAGCTCGCGCACGAAGCGAAGCGGCTGAAGAGCGACGCCGAGATCGAGCGGCTCGCGCGCGCGGTACGGACTGGTCAGACCGGGCGAGCAGCCGTTCGTGATCATCCCGCGCGCCCACCACCCGTCCCGCCCCCGGAAGCGACGAATCCGGCCCCGTAGACTGCGGCCGATGGTCGCCTCCCCGACGACGTCGCCGCGCTCACCGCGCTGCTCGGGCCGTCCGCCGAGGCCGAGTTCGACGTCGTCGTGCGCGGTGCGACGGGCGCGCCGGTCGTGATCCGCAACGCGCCGCTCACCCGCGACGGCACGCCGATGCCGACCCGCTACTGGCTCGTCGACCGCGACCTCGTCGACCGCGGTGTCGCGGCTCGAGTCGGCCGGCGGTGTGCGCGCCGCCGAGGAGGCCGTCGACCCGGACGCGCTGCGCGCCGCGCACGACGCCTACGCGGCGGAGCGCGACGCCGCGCTCCCGGCCGGCCACGCGGGTCCGCGCCCGCACGGCGGTGTCGGCGGCACCCGCACCGGCGTGAAGTGCCTCCACGCGCACTACGCCTACTTCCTCGCCGGCGGCGACGACCCCGTCGGCGCGTGGGTCGCCGCCCACCTCAGGGACGGTTCGTGAGCACGCTCGGCGCGGTCGACATCGGCACGAACTCGGTGCGGCTGCTCGTCGCCGACGTCGACGGCTCGGGCCGCGACGCGAAGCTGCGCACGCTCGACCGGCGGATGCGCATCACCCGGCTCGGCCAGGGTGTCGACCGCGCCCGCGCGCTCGCGCCCGACGCGATCGAGCGCACCGTCGACGTGCTGCGCGAGTACCGGGCCGCGCTCGACGAGCACGGCGTGCAACGCGTGCGCGCCACGGCGACCAGCGCGGCACGCGACGCGACGCAACCGCGACGACTTCTTCGGCGCCGCGCTCGACGCCCTCGGCGTGACCCCCGAGCTCCTCTCCGGCGAGGAGGAGGCGGCGCTCTCGTTCCTCGGTGCCACCGCCGACCTCGACGCCCCGTCGCCCTACCTCGTCGTCGACATCGGTGGCGGGTCGACCGAGTTCGTGCTCGGCACCGCACGAGCCCGACGGGCTCGTCTCGCTCGACATCGGGTGCGTGCGCATCACCGAGCAGTTCCTCACGTCCGACCCGCCCGCGCCCGAGGAGCTGTCGAACGCGGTCGCCACCGTGCGCGACCTCGTCGCCGACGTGCCGCGCGTCGTGCCGGGCGCCGCGCGAGGCCGGCACGCTCGTCGGCCTCGCCGGCACGGTCACGACCGTCGCCGCGATCGAGCTCGGCCTCCCCGAGTACGACCCCGAGCGCATCCACCACTTCCGCCTGACGCGCGGCGGCTGCGGAAGACGTGTTCCGCACGCTCGCGACCGAGACCGCCGCGCAGCGCGCGCCACAACCCCGGGCTCGAGCCCGGTCGGGTCGACGTGATCGTCGGTGGCGTGATCGTGCTCGTGACCATCCTGCGCGTGCTCGGCTTCGACGAGATGCTCGTCTCGGAGGCCGACATCCTCGACGGCCTCGTGCGCAGCCTCAGCTGACCGCGCCGCCGTCGCCTCGACGCGATTCCGGCCCCGCCAGGCCCTGCAACCTCACGGAATGTGCCACCGGTAACACGGAATTCACGTCCGGGAACCGCGAAATCCCCCAACTCGTTCATGATTTGTGCCGAGAATAGCGGTCATGGCCAATTCGGAGTTCGCCGAAGCGCTGAGCAGGCTCACGCCGCCACGACATCCACGCGATCGCGCGTTCGCTCGAGAGTGACACCGCGGGCGACGAAGTCGACGCGTGGCGAGCGACCATCGCGATCGACCGCGCGCTCCGGCACACGCACCGCTCCCGCGAAGCCGCGCACGCCGCGTGGGACGCCGCGCAGATCGTCCAGCGGACCGCAGCGGCGCAGGGGATGCGAGCTGCCCGACCCCGACGTCACGCACGTGGCGCGCGCCGCGGCGGAGGTCGCGCGTGGCCTGGTCGCCGCGCACGGCGTCGAGAGCGAAGTGAGCCGGCTGCTCGTGCACTGGTTCCCGCTCGCCGTGCGCAGCTGACCGCGGTCCAATGCGTCTCGGCGCGTGCCGATCACCCGCCGTCCGATCACTGGCCGCCTGCTCCTCGGGCCGGGCCCGTCGAACCCGTACCCCGAGGCGACCGCCGCGCTCGCGCGGCCGCTGCTCGGGCACATGGATCCCGAGTTCCTCGCGATCCTCGACGAGACGATGGCGCGCCTGCGCACGGTGTTCCGCACCGACAACGCGCTCACGCTGCCGATCACCGGCACCGGCTCGGCCGGCATGGAGGCGTGCTTCGTCAACCTGCTCGAGCCCGGCGACACCGCGATCGTCGGCGTCAACGGCGTGTTCGGCGACCGCATGTGCGAGGTGGCGCGCCGCTGCGGCGCCGACGTCGTGCGCGTCGAGGAGCGCTGGGGGCTGCCGCTCGACCCGCAGCGCCTGCTCGACGCGCAGCGCGAGCACCCGGACGCGCGCGTCGTCGCGGTCGTGCACGCCGAGACGTCGACCGGCGTCGAGAACGACATCGCGCCGCTCCGCGCGCTGCAGCGACACCGACACGCTGCTGCTCGTCGACACCGTCACGTCGCTCGGCGGCATCCCGGTCGAGATCGACGGCTGGGGCGTCGACGCCGTGCTACTCCGGCACCCAGAAGTGCCTCGGGCGTGCCGCCGGGCCTGTCGCCGGTCACGTTCTCCGACCGCGCCGTCGACCGCGCTCGCAGTCCGCGCGAGCACGCGCCGCAGTCGTGGTACCTCGACCTGTCGCTCATCGCCAACTACGTCGCGGGCGCGCGCGCGTGTACCACCACACCGCGCCGGTCGCGATGATCTTCGCGCTGCACGCCGCGCTCGGCGCGCTGCTCGACGAGGGCCTCGAGGCGGCGTGGGCGCGCCACCGCGCCGTCGGCACGCGGCTCCAGGCGGAGCTCCCCGAGCTCGGGTTCCGGCTGGTCGGTGCCCGAGGGGCACCGGCTCCCCGAGCTCACCACCGCGTGGCTGCCCGACGGCGCCGACGACGCCGACGCTGCGCAAGGCGCTGCTCGAGACCTACGGCATCGAGGTCGGCGGCGGCCTCGGCGAGTTCGCGGGCAGGGCGTGGCGCATCGGGCTCATGGGCCACTCGGCGCGCGAGCGCTCGGTCACCACGCTGCTCGGCGCGCTCCGCGAGCTGCTCGCCTGACGGAGGCGCCGAGGTTTCGGCGGCGGGTCGCAGCATCGCCTCGCGGTAGTAGCGCAGCTCGGCGATCGACTCGTGGACGTCGGCGAGCGCGCGGTGCGTCTCCACCTTCGCGGGACGCTTGCGGTACACGTCGGGGTACCAGCGCCGGCACAGCTCCTTGAAGCTCGAGACGTCGATGCTGCGGTAGTGGAGGTACTGGTCGAGCTCGGGGAGCTGGGCGTCGAGGAAGCGGCGGTCGACGCCGATCGAGTTGCCGCACAGGGGCGCGGTACCCGGCTCCGGCACGTGGACGCGCACGTAGTCGAGCACCTGCGCGCCGGCGTCGTCGAGCGAGACGGTCGACGCCTCGATCGCCGTGATCAGCCCCGATCGGGTGTGCATCGCCCGCACGAAGTCGTCCATCTCCGCGAGCGCGGTCGGCGGTCGGTGGACGATGACGTCGATCCCCTCGTCGAGCGGCTCGAGCGCGCCGTTCGTGACGAGCGCGGCGATCTCGACGATCACGTGACGGCGGATGTCGAGCCCGGTCATCTCGAGGTCGAGCCACACGAGCCGGTCGTCGGCGGGGGGCTCGGTCATCTGGTCACAGTAACGAATCGGTGCGTAGTGTTCGCGGCCATGGGGAGTTGCAGGTGAGAGCGCGCCGCGAAGTATCGCTCGCCGGGCCGCGCGTGATGCTGCGCGCGCTCGAGAGCCGCGACTTCGAAGCCTGGCGCGAGATCCGGATCCGCAGCCGGGACTGGCTCGAGCCCTGGGAGCCGCTGCCCGAGGTCGGCTCGCCCGACCCGGTCGCCGATCGCGACGCGTTCCGCGCCCGCTGCGGTGCATGGGAACGTCAGCGGCAGTTCGACACTGCGTACGGCTTCGGCCTGATCCTGCGCGACGGCACCCTGCTCGGCGAGGTGAGCCTCGGCAGCGTGCTGCGCGGCCCGTTCCAGTCGAGCTTCATCGGCTACTGGATCGACGAGAAGCAGGCGGGGAACGGGTACGTCCCCGAGGGGGTCGCGCTCCTCATCCGCTACGGGTTCGAGACGCTCGGCCTGCACCGGATGGAGGCGGCGATCGTCCCGCGCAACGAGAAGAGCCGCCGCGTCGCCGAGAAGCTCGGCCTGCGCGACGAGGGAACTGCGCTCCGCTTCCTCCAGATCCGCGGGGTCTGGGAAGACCACGTGCGCTACGCGATCACGATCGAAGACTGGAACGCGCGGAAACACGAGATCGAAGCTGCGTTCCTGAGCTAGACCGAACGCGTCGCGCCGGTCACCTGCCAACGGTCGGTGCGGTAGCGCGCCACCATGCCCACCAGCCGGGCGATCATCCAGAGCGAGATCGCGCCCCAGAGCCAGAGCAACCCGGCATCGAGCGCGGCGACGACCAACGCGGCAGGCAGGTACACGGCCACGGTCGCGGCGAGCATCGCGATCGCCAGATAGCCGGCGTCGCCCGCACCGATGAGCACACCGTCGAGCACGAACACGATCGCCGCCGCGGGCTGCAACGCGGCGACGAACCAGAGGAGCTGCTCGACGAGGGCGCGCACGTGGCCGTCGTCGGTGAACAGCGCGGCGAGCCACGGCCGCGTCAGCGCGACCGTGATCCCGAGCACGATTCCGGCCATGACTCCCCATTCGAGGAGGCGTCGCGCCGAGGTGCGGGCGTCGTGCGCGGCGTCGGCACCGAGGAACCGGCCCACCATCGCCTGCGCCGCGATTGCCAGCGCGTCGAGGGAGAGGGCGAGGAACAGCAGGATCTGCATCGCGACCTGGTGCGCGGCCACGTCGTCGTCGCCGAAGCGGGCCGCGATCGCGGTGGCCGTGAGCAGGGTCACGAGGAGCGCCGCGGTGCGGATCACGAGGCGGCTGCCGACGGCCGCGTTGGCACGGATGCCGGCGGGACGGGGCCGCACCGAGGCTGCCGCCTGCCGGGCGGCACGACCCACCACGAGGAGGTAGGCGGCCGCGGCGGCGAACTGGGCGATGACGGTGCCCCACGCCGAGCCTGCGATGCCGAGGTGGAGGGCGTACACGAACGCAAGCTCGAGGAGGAGGTTGAGGGTGTTGGACGCCACCGCGATCACGAGGGTCGTCCGCGTGTCCTGCATGCCGCGCAGGTAGCCGGCGCCCGCGAGCGTCAGCAGCAGCGCCGGTGCGCCGAGGATGCTGATGCGGAGGTACGTGACCGCGAAGGGGTGCACGACCCTCGACGCGCCCATCACGTCGACGATGACGGGCGCGAGCGCGAGGCCGAGGACGGTCAGCGCCAGCCCGAGCCCCACCGCGAGCCAGCACCCGTCGATCCCGAGCTCGGAGGCGGCCCGCCGGTTGCCGGCGCCCACCTGACGTGCCACCGACGCGGTGGTGGCGTACGCGAGGAAGTTGAAGACGGAGAAGGCGGCGGTGAGCACGGTGCCGGCGACCGCGAGGCCGGCGAGCGGGTTCGTGCCGAGGTGGCCGACGATGGCGGTGTCGGCGAGCAGGTAGAGGGGCTCGGCGGCGAGCGCGCCGAGCGCGGGGACGGCGAGGCGGACGATCTCGCGGTCGTGGCGGCTGCGGCGGATGACCTGCATCGAGGAATAAGTGTCACAGCCCGGCGCGATGCTGTGTGCGTGGAAAATCTCCCCGCGCTGCGCTTCGCCGATGCGGCCCGCCGCCTCGGTGCCGCTGCGCACGCGGGCGGGCTCGCCGTGCCGGCGTTCCGCTGCCCGCCGCGGATCGCGGGCGCAACCCGCACGATCCGCCGTTACCCGGGCGGCACCGTCGTGTCGGTGCGGCTCCGGGGCCGCCCGTTCGAGGCCGCGCTCGACGACATGGTGGAGGGCGTGCTCGTCGCCAACCGGGTCGCGCCTGCCGACGCGGCACGCATCCGCGCCGCGCTCGAGGACGCGGTCCACGGCGAGGTCCCTGCCCGAGCGGCGTAGCCTTTCGTGGCCCGAGCCCGGGTGGCGGAACGGTAGACGCAGGCGGCTTAAACCCGCCGGCTCGAAAGAGCGTGATGGGTTCGACTCCCTCCCCGGGCACGCGGTCTCGTCGCTCGCTACTCGTCCACGCGCCGGCTCCCGTGTGGCGACGTGATGGCCACCTCGGTGGTGTCGGCGCGCCGAACCGCTGCCGCGATGGCGAGCGCATGATCGAGGTCGGCCCAGAGGTCGTCGAGGTCTTCGCATCCGACGCTGAGTCGCAGCAGCGCCGGTGGCGCGTGGTCGCCGGGCCACTTCGCGGCGGCGTTCCATCGTCGTCTCGATGCCACCGAGGCTGGTGGCGTGGACGATCAGGCGGGTCGAGCGCGCGAGCGCCTCGGCTGCGCCCGCTCCGCCGTAGACCTCGAACGCGAGCATCGCCCCGAAACTCTCCATCTGCGCGCGGGCACGTTCGTGTCCCGGGTCCGACGGGAGGCCGGGATACCGGACCCGTTCGACGCCGGGGTGTTGCTCGAGCCGACGGGCGAGCCCCTCGGCATTGGCCGACGCGCGTTCGAAGCGCAGCGGCAGCGTGCGGATGCCGCGCAACGCGAGGTAGGTCTCCATCGGCCCGGGCACGGCGCCCGCGAGCGAGCGGCGCTGCCGGAACTGGTCGCACCGCTCGGTGCCACGACGAGTCACCACGGCACCCAAGACCACGTCGGAGTGACCGGCGAGGAGCTTCGTCGCGCTGTGCACCACGACGTCGGCGCCGAGCTCCAGCGGCCGTTGGCCGAGCGGGGTCATGAGCGTGTTGTCGACGGCCACGACGAGCCCTCGTGACTGCGCAGCTACGGCGAGCGCGGGGATGTCGGCGACGTCGAGCATCGGGTTCGTCGGCGACTCGATGAAGAGCAACGCCGCGCCGTTGCACGCGGCGACGGTCGCGTCGGTGTCGGCGACGTCGACCGGTCGCACCTCCCACCGACCGGCAACGGCCGCGTCGAGGAACGCGCGCGTGCCGTAGTAGCCGTCTCTCGGCACGACGATGGCGCCCCCGATCGCGACCTGGTCGAACATCGCCGCGGTGGCGGCCATGCCGGACGCGAACGCGACGGCGGTGCCGCCTTCGAGGTCGCCGAGAACGTCCTCGAGCGCGGTCCACGTGGGGTTGCCGTCGCGGGCGTACGCCACCGGACCCCCGGCGTGGTACGCCGAAGCGAACACCGGCGGTGGGTTCAACGGCGCGTCGGGTGCGCGTGCCGGGCGGCCGCCCACGATGGCTCGGGTCGTGCGCGACCAGTCGGGATGCGCGACGGGAGGAGCGGTTGACGGTGAGAACGGGGACTTCGGGACGTCGGCCGCCACGCGACGAGTCTCGTACATCCGGGACACCGACGACCAGAGCTCCGTGATCAGCTGCGCAACGCGTCGCGCCTCCCGGTAGAACTCGGCCTCGTCGATCTCACCCACGCGAAGCGATCCGCCAGCACGTCCTCGGCGCTCCGCGCCGCGCCGCGGCCGTCCTGATTCCCGGGCCGCCGTGTGAGGAGCACGACCACCACGACGACCGCGGCGAGCAACACGAGCCAACCGATGCCCATCACCCACCACCAACCACTCCCACCGCCCATGTGGTTGTCCATCCAGTCGTCAGATCCCCGTGCGTGCATTGCGGCCAGGATCGTTCCCACGTCGGCTTCCTTCCCTCGCTGGCAACGTTCGACGCCATCGACGATCGCAGCGTTCGGCGGTTGACGGTAGGGCCGTTCGTCCCGCGCGCCTCGTGCGGCGATCGGCGGTACGGTCGTGTGCGTGGCGCGGAATTCGGCGGCCCGGCGAGGCGTCCTGCTGGGACTCGGGGCAGCGGTGTCGTTCGGGATCAGTGCGCCGTTGGCAAAGGTGTTGCTGGCCGATGTGCGGCCGCAGATGTTGGCGGGCCTGCTCTATCTCGGTGCCTTCGTCGTGCTCAGCCTGTTCGGCCGCCGGTCACGGGTGGAAGCACCGCTCCAGCGCGCGGATGGTCCTCGGATGGCCGCGATGATCCTTGCGGGTGGCGTGGTCGCGCCGGTGCTGTTGTTGCTCGGCTTGGAGCGCGTGACCGGTGTGACCGGTTCGCTGCTCTTGAACCTCGAGGGCCCGTTCACCATCGCGGTGGGGGTCGCGCTCTTCCGGGAGCATCTACCCCGGCAGGCGGTGTTGGGTGCGGTCGTGATCTTCTCGGGCGCGTTCCTGCTCGGACTGGGGCCCGGGAGCACTCGGGCGGACTGGGTCGGCATCGCGCTGATCGCCGCCGCGTCCGCGTGCTGGGCGATCGACAACAACCTCACCCAGTCGTTGACGGTTCGCGATCCGCGCTCGATCGTGAGGGTGAAGGTGGGCATCGCGGGGACGGTCAACGCGGTGCTCGCAGTGATCGTGGGACAGAGTCTGCCCCAGGTCTCGATTCTTGCCGCCGTGCTGGCGCTCGGTGGCATCAGCTACGGCATGAGCGTCTACCTGGACGCGCTCGCGCTCCGCAGCCTCGGCGCGGCACGCGAGGCAGCCGTGTTCGCCGTGGCACCGTTCGCCGGCGCCTTGCTCGCTCCACTCGTGCTGCCCGAGTCAATCGGTCTCCAGGAGTTGGTGGCCGGTGCGTTGATGGCATGCGGTGTCGCGCTCCTGCTCAGTGAGCGCCACCAACACGTCCATCGCCACGAACCGATGGACCACGCGCATGTCCACGTCCACGATGCACACCATCAGCACACCCATGATCCCGGCATCTCACCGGACGAACCGCACTCACATCAGCATCATCACGACGACCTCGTGCACTCGCACGCGCACGTCAGCGACATCCACCATCGCCACTCTCACCGCCGCGTCGACTGAGACCGGCAACGGTCGTACTCTTCGCAGCGATACCCGGGGGGAGGTGTGATGCAGCGGTTCTGGTCCTACATCGCCGTGCAGCTCGGCAAGCACGCGGTGCTGGGTGACGGTGATCGGCGTCGTCGTCACGATCGCGCTCGGTCTCGGGATCACGCAGCTGAGCTTCGCGACGGGTCAGGACAGCTACCTCAACAAGAGCGACCAGGTCTACAAGGACAACGTCGTCTACCAGCGCCTCTTCGGCGGCCAGGCGATGCTGACCGTCATCTCGATGAAGGCCGGCCACACGGTCGACGAGCTCTTCACGGGTGACGGCCGCCGCGCAGTTCAAGGAGTTCCACGACACGCTGATGCGAACCGGCAAGGTCCAGCGGTCGTCACGCCGCTCACGATCCTCGAGTTCTCGGACGCGCTGGTCTCGAGCCCGGACGGCAACCCGACCACGAGCGTCGCCGGCAAGGCGCTGCTCGCCGCGCAGGCGAAGGAGGTACCCGGATCGCCGGCGGCCGCGGCGCGCGCACGGCCGACACGGTGAAGACGCTCGAGCGCCTCGCCGCGATTCCACTCGCGGAGCGCACGCTCGACAACCCCGCGTGGGTGCAAGTTCCTCCTCTACGACAACCAGGGGAAGTCCGGAAGGCGCTGCGTTCGGTCATCCTCGACGAGCACACCGCGCAGATCGTCACGCGGCTTCCCGGCAACGAGTCGATCGACGGCCGAAGGCAAGGCGGCCGACGCTCGTCCAGGCAGCAGGCGGCGAAGCTCGCATCTCGCGAACACGACGATCGTCACCGACCGGCGCGGCGGTGCTGCTCAAGGACATCAACGACTACCTCCGCGGCGGGATGCTCACGCTCGGCGCGCATCGCGGTCGCGATCATGGTCGTGATCCTGCTCGTGCTGTTCAACGTGCGGTGGCGGCTGCTGCCGCTGCTGCGTCGTGCTCGTCGGCGTCATCTGGGCGTTCGGCCTCGCGGGCTACCTCGGGATCCCGCTCACGATCGTCACGATCGCCGGTCTGCCCGTGATGCTCGGCATCGGCATCGACTACGCGATCCAGATGCACGCGCGGGTCGAGGAAGAGGTCGTGATCGACCGCGCCGAGCACCCGATCCAGGAGACCGCCCGGAACCTCGGACCCGCGCTGCTCGTCGTCACGTTCGACGCGATCTTCGCCTTCGCCGCGCTGCACTTCGCCAAGGTGCCGATGATCCGCGACTTCGGGCTGCTGCTCGCGGTCGGCATCGCGGCGATCTGCCTCTGCTCGATCATCCTGCCGCTCGCGATCCTCGGCATCCGCGAGTTCAAGTCGCCGACCAAGGGCCGCGACTTCCGCGAGCGGTCCGCTCGGCCGGCTCGTCGTCTGGCTCGGCAGCCTCCCCGCGCGCGCCGCGGTCCTGTTCGCGGTCGTGAGCATCGGCGATCTTCGTCGGCGGCATCGTCGTCGAGGGCAAGCTCACGCTGCAGACCGACCCGATCCAGTGGGTCAACCAGAACAGCCAGACCATCAAGGACATCCAAGACGGTCGAACGCCGACGGGCGGATCGAGCGAGCTCGGCGTGTTCGCCACGGAGCAAGGACGTCTTCACGGACGAGTTCGTCACGTTCGCGCACGACTTCACGCGAACCGGCACGCTCGAGAAGTACCCGAAGCTGCTGCTCACCGGGTCGAGCATCGAGACGCGCGATCGGCGACATCGTCGACGACGTTCCCGGTGCCACCGACATCGCACCGACCGGTGACGACGTGCAGCGCCGCCTACGACGTCGCGCCGGCCGACGTCAAGAAGTCGACGGTCGCCGAGAACGGCACCGCGTTCAACATCGTGTTCCGCACCGGGCCAGGGGTCGCTGGACGCACGAGCGCCCGTCGTCCGCGAGATCCGTGCCGACACCGAGCCGCCCGCCGGGCATCCGGGCCACGCCCTCCGGCCTCGCCGTCGTCGGCGTCGGCCTGCTCGACAACCTCGAGGCGAACCGGGTCGAGCTCACCTACCTCGCGATCCTGTTCGTGTTCCTGTTCCTCGCGTTCCGGCTCCGGTCGGTGATCCGCTCGCTGCTGTCGCTCGTGCCCGTGCTCATCGCGGTGGGCATCGCGTCGCTCGTCGCGTACGGGCTCAGCTTCAAGCTCAGCCCGATGACCGCGGTCGGCGGTCCGCTCGTGGTCGCGGCCTGTACCGAGTTCACGTCGCTGATCCTGCTGCGCTTCGTCGAGGAACGGCGGCGCGGGCTCGAGCCGCGTGCGGCGATCGACGTCACCGCGTCGCGCACCGGCCGCGCGTTCGTCGTCTCGGCGCTCACCGCGATCGCCGGTGTCGCGGTGCTCTCGTTCTCGTCGCTGCCGCTGCTGCGCGACTTCGGCCACATCGTGGCGATGAACGTCGCCGTCGCGTTGCTCAGCGCGCTGGTGGTGCTCCCGCCGATGCTCGTGTGGGCCGACCAGCCGAAGCGGGGTTGGGTCTCGCGCGGGCTCATCGAGCAGCAGCCCGAGCCCTTCATCCCGACCCCACCCATGGGACGCGCGCGCGTCCCGGCCGGCGACGGGTGAAGTCGTCGTTCGAGCTCCGCCACGTTCTGCGAGACTGGCCTCGTGGACTTCGCCACGCGCGCTGATCTCGCCGGCCGGCTTCGCGGCCTGGTCATCCTCCTCGACGATCACCTCACGCTCGACCAGTGCCGCTCGGTCGACGCGCGCATCGACGCCGACGAGTTCGGATCGGCGCTGGAGACGCTCGCCGGTTGGCTCTCGGAAGCCGGAACGCCGATCGCCGACGACATCCGCCGCGACTTCGAACGTCTGTCGTCGCAGATCGGCAACGCCGAGCGCGTGATGGGTCCGCTCAACGAGCACTGCCCGCAGGAGATCTGATGAGCCTCGCTGCCCAACTGACCGGATCGATCCTCATTCTCGCGGCCTTCGTCGGCGTGCAGATCCGCAGGCTCAGCAGCGTCGGGCTCGCGTATCTCGTCGCGAACGTCGCGGGTTCGATCCTCTTGCTGACGACCGCCGTGGTGGAGGACCAGTGGGGCTTCGTGCTCCTCGAGGTCGTGTGGCTCGCGGTGTCGCTCTGGAGTCTCGTCCGCCTGCTCACCCGGCGCACCGTCGACCCGGCGCACTGAAGCGCTGCCGTCCTGTTGTGCGGCTGCCTTCGGCGCGAGAAGATCTTGCTGCTCTTGGCTCGCGGGGGCAGGAGGTGGGAAGGCTCGTGCAGTTGCGGGTTGCCGATGACTCTCGACCCGTGTCTTCGTCGCGGCTGTCCCAGTCGGTGGGCAGCGTCGGTTGGGCGATCGTCGACGCCGCGCCGGACGGCATCCTTCTCGTCGAACAGGGTGGCGAGATCGTGCTCGCGAATCGCCGAGCCGAGGGGATCTTTGGCTACGGGCGCGGCGGGCTGCTCCACCGTCCCGTCGAGGAGCTGCTCCCGACACGACTGCGGGCGCGTCACGAAGAACATCGCGCGGCGTTCGCAGTCGCGCCGGTGACTCGGCCCATGGGCGCGGGAATTCTGCTGCACGGCTTACGCGCGGATGGTGTCGAGTTCCCGATCGAGGTGAGCCTCAGTCCGTTCAACGAGGGTTCTGCGCGGTTGACGATCGCGATCGTGCGTGATGTCTCGGACGCGCAGCTGGCCCGCGAGACCGCCTCAGAGCTCGCGCTGGACCAAGAGCGCGATCGGCTCGCTCATGAGCTGCTGGATTCGATCGTCCGACGTCTGTTCGATGTCGGGCTCACGCTGACGGCACAGATCGCAGAGCGACACGAGGTGGGGGACGCGACCCACGCGGTGATCGACGAGATCGACGAAACGATCCGCGAAATTCGAAGGATCGTCTTCGAAGCACGCTGGCAGAGCCCGCCTCGTCCCCGCTACTGGTAATGATGCCCTCGAGCCGCGACACCCCTCCGACGGGTTCGCCCGAGCAGTTCGAAAAAGCTGGCGGCAATGACCTTCGACCCTAGGCGGCTCAGCCGTTCCGGTCGAAGATCGACACCGAGAACCGGTCGAAGCATCGACACCGAGAACGGCAGCTGCGTGCTGTCGGGAGGGGAAACCCGTGTTCATTCGGGAAGCCTCCCAGGTAACGCAGCCCTTCGAGCGCCTCGCGCCCCACTTCGTCGCCCCCGATTGGCTCCATCCGTTGGCCATCACGGCCGTGGGCGACGCGCTGCAATCGGTCCGCAACCGCTCTGCCGAAGGGTCGCGCATGCCGGCGATCAGGGTATGGCCGGACGCGCTCCGGTACGAACTCGGCCCAGTACGTGTGGCGCCCGATGCCCTTGCCGTCGCGATGCGATGGATCAGCCGCCTGTCCCCGGAGCTGTTCCCCGAGCTCTTCGATGGTGACCTCCAGCTCGAGCGCGCGGACGCAGCCCGTTCCAACCTGACGGTCATCGGCACCTACCTTCGCAGCGAACTGCCCTCGGTGGAGCCGGACGTGATCATGCAAGCGACGCAAGCATGGGCGCGCGGTTTCTTGGCCGGCGTTGTCAGCTCTCTTTCCGACGGCCTGCCGTCGTGACCGACCGAGATGACACGCCGAGAAGAGGAGCTCGATGGACCTCGGAGTGCGGGACCAGGCATACCTGATCGTCGGCGGCACGGCCGGCATGGGGTACGAGGCGGCGCGTGCGCTGGCCGCCGACGGCGCGCGGGTGGCGGTCGCCGGGCGTGACCCGGACCGAGCCCGCCGCGCCGCCGACGCGATCGGCGCCGAGTACCAAACCCGGGTCGTGCCGATTGCCGGCGACGTCGGCAAAGCGGCGGGGGAGGCCGAGCGGGTAGTGGCCGAGGCGACGGAAGCGCTCGGGGATCTCGCCGGCATGGCGATCACGACCGGGACCAGCGGGCTGGCGCACAGCACGCTCGAGGACGCCACCGACGAGGTCTGGGACGAGGCGGTGCAAGACGTGCTGATGTCGATCGTCCGCACGGTGAAGGCGGTGCTGCCGCAGCTCGTCGATCGCGGGTCGGGCACGATCGTCACCACTTCGGCCTACAGCATCCACTCGCCGCACTCGAATCGCATGCCATACGTGGCGCTCAAGGCGGCGGTCGCGGTGTTCACCAAGAACGTGGCGAAGACCTACGGGCGCGCCGGAATTCGGGCGAACTGCGTGTGCCCCGGCGCGATCGAGACGGGAGGTCTGGCCGCGCTGCGGACGCAGATCGCAACCGCGCGTGGGATCCCGGAGGAAGGCGTGCTCGAGCGGGTGATGGTCGAGGAATGGCACATGGACGTGGCGTTGGGCCGTCCGGGGCGCCCCGACGAGGTGGGTGACCTGTTCGCGTTCCTGCTCTCGCCGCGCGCCGGATATCTCACCGGGGCGTTGATCAACATCGACGGCGGCACCGATTTCTGAGGGTCGTATCGTGATGCCATGAGCGACGACGACGTGCTGCCGCGATTCTGTTCGCAGTGCGCGACGCCCGTCGAGCAGACCGAAGTCGGCGGCGAGCCGATCTGGGTGTGCCCGAGCTGCGGACACCGTCAGCACCGTCGCCAGATCGTCGGGGTGGCGGTGATCGTGTTGGAGGAAGGGCGGTTGCTGATGGTGCAGCGCCGCTACGGCCGCGACGCGGGCGCGTGGTGCATACCGTGCGGTCACGTCGCTTGGCACGAGGACGTGCGGGAGGCCGCGGTCCGAGAGCTCGAGGAGGAGACTGGCCTCGTGGTCGAGCTCGACGGTGTGTTCGACGCGCACACCACGTTCCACGACCGCAATCGGCACCATGCGGGGATCTGGTTCTCGGGACACCGCGTCGGCGGCACGCTACGAGCGGGCGACGACGCGGTCGACGCCGGCTTCTTCGCGCTCGATGACCTGCCTGTGCCGCTCGCCTTCGACACCGACGAGCGGGTCATCGCAAAGTTGCGGGAGAAGTCGTGACGAACCGAACGGAGAGCGTCGCATGAAGCAGCTCTTCAGCTTCCCGAACCCGGTGAACGAGGTCTCGGCGCGGTCGGTGGCGGCGGGGGTCGTCGTGATGAGTGTGGCGACGGTCGTGTTCGACCAACCGTGGATCCTCGTGCCGCTCGCGTACGGATTCGTGGCTCGTGCGCTCACCGGTCCCACGCTGAGCCCGCTCGGTCAGTTGGTCACACGCGTGATCACGCCGCGGTTGCCGTTCGCTCCGAAGTACGTGCCCGGGCCTCCGAAGCGGTTTGCGCAGGGCGTCGGTGCAACGTTGTCCGTCACGGCCTTGATCCTGCACTTCGGATTCGGTGCCACCGGTGCCGCCTACGTGCTCGTCGGCATGATCGTGATCGCGGCCACGCTCGAGTCGGTGTTCGCCTACTGCCTCGGGTGCAAGATCTTCAACCTCCTCATGCGGCTCGGTGTGATCCCCGAGTCCGTGTGCGAGGAGTGCGCCGACATCTGGAGCCGGTCAGGCGCGGGCGCATGAGCCGAGGCACGGCCCGTGCGGCGTGACGTTTCTCGAACGACGTGCGACACCGTCGCGGCGCTGGGCGCGCTCACCGACGCCGACGAAGCCCGGCACCTTGCCGCGGTGGGCGCCGGCGTGTGAGCGTGGGGGAGTGGCGGACCCCCTGATCGAGCTCCAACTCCTGCTCCGGCCCGGTATCGAGGGATGCCGGGCCCGGCAGGTTCGGAACGTCACGGCCATCACCGGAAGCGTCGCCGTCGGGAAGAGCACGACCGCGCGGCTCCTGGGGGAGTCGCTGACCGCCACGATCGACGAGCTTCGGGTGGAGATCGTGTCGTCCGACGGGTTCCTGTACCCGAACCGTGTGCTCGACGAGCGTGGGCTCGCGATGCGGAAGGGCTTTCCCGAGACCTACGACCGCGCCGCGCTCGTCGCGTTCCTCGAAGCCGTCAAGGCCGGGGAGCGCGACATCCGCGTTCCCGTGTACTCGCACGAGGAGTACGACGTCCTCGACGAACCGCGCGTCCTGGCGGAAGCCGAAGTCGTCATCGTCGAGGGACTCCACCTCTTGCAACTGTCGGACGCGATCGACGTCGGGATCTACGTGGACGCCGTCGAACCCGACATCGAGCAGTGGTACGTGGACCGGTTCCTCGAACTGCGGAACAGCGGCCATTCGTTCTACGCGCAGTTCGCGAGGATGTCCGACGACGACGTGACCGCCGTTGCCCGCCGGACGTGGGCGGCGATCAACGCGGTGAACCTCCACGAGTACATCCTCCCCACCCGCGAGTTCGCCGACGTCGTCGTCGAGAAGGGCCCCGACCACTCCATGAGGCGGATCCGCCGTCCGCGTGGAAGCCCGGAGGCGGGCGGCCGTGCCGAAGCTACCTGACTCCGGGTCGCTCACTGCGAGCCGGGATACCCGGCTCGCGGCCGTTCGCTCCTGACTATGGTTCGCTCACGGCGGGCCGGGATACCCGGCCCGCGGTCGTTCGCCCACATGCGGCACCGCGAGCCGGGGCCGGAGCGGCCCGGCGTGGAGCGCCGAGAGCGGGAAAGATAGGCCTGTGACGGATCAAGAGCTGGTGGACCTGCTCGAGTCGGTCTGGGACTCCATCGAGACGATGGGCGAGGACCTCACCGAGAGCGAGTGGAAGCGGCATACCGAGCTACCGGGTTGGACGGTGCAGGACAACCTGGTGCACCTCTCCGCGGTCGAGGCGATGAGCCTCGGCCGGCCGTGGAGGGGGCACGAGGCCACCGATCTACGCCACGTGCAGAACGAGATCGGGAAGTCCAACGAGCACGCCGTCGATTCCCGGCGTGGATGGACCGGCGCGCGGGCGCTGGCCGAGTTCCACGTGCTCACGACGGAGCGGATCGCGCAGCTGCGCGCCCTCGACGAAGACGGCTTCGGCGCCGATTCGTGGACCCCCGTGGGCCCGGGAACGGTGCGCGACCTGCTCCCGTTCCGCATCTTCGACTCGTGGGTCCACGAGCAGGACATGCGTCGTGCCGTCGCCCGCGCGGGGAACCTCGATTCGGACGCCGCCCGGTTCACCCAGAGCATGGTGGTCGACGCGATGCCCTTCGTCGTCGGGAAGAAGGTGGCGCCTCCCGACGGTTGCATCGTCGTGTTCTCGATCACCGGCCCTCTGCCGCGCGAGCTCGCGATCCAGATGGTCGAGCGTCGTGCGGCACGACTCGACGCGGTGCCGGCCAAACCCACTGCCCGACTCGCGATGGACAGCGTGACGTTCGAGCGCCTTGCGTGTGGCCGGGTCGACCCGGCGTTGGCCGTCGCGGCCGGTGAGGTGCGGATCGAAGGCGACGACGAGCTCGGGCGACGGGTGGTCGGCGAGATGAACTACATGTTCTGAGCGGCCCGAGCGGGAACCGGAAGTAGGAGGAGGATCGTTCGATGGCGCTGGTGCAGAACGTGGTGAAGGGGAGCGAGGCCGCGCGGGTCCTCCTGCTCATGCACGGGTACGGCGCCGACGAGCGCGACCTCGGTGGCCTCCTTCCCTACCTGGATCCCGAGGGCAAGTTCGTCACGGTGCTCCCACGCGGTCCGCTCGCCGCGCCGCCCGGCTTCTCGTGGTTCGACGTGATGACCTCCGATCCCGACGAGGCGCGCGACGGTTTCGCCGCCGCGCTCGCCGCGGTCGACGACCTCCTCGACGAGGTGTGCGCCGAGCACGACATGAAGCGCGAGGAGGCGGTGGTGGCCGGCTTCTCGCAGGGGGCCGGCCTCGCGTTCGCGCTCGGGCTCGGCCGCAGCGACCGCGCGCATCCCGCGGCCGTGCTCGCGATGAGCCCGTTCGTCCGCCTCGAGCTGGTCGACGTCGACTGGGACGCGGCGCGCAACGTCGCGGTGCTCCTCCAGCACGGCACCGACGACCCGATGGTGAAGGTCACGAACAGCCGCGAGCTCGCAAAGGTCCTCGTCGAGCACGACGTGCCGCTGGTCTTCGCCGAGTTCCCGATGGGCCACGAAGTTGCGCTCGAGAGCGTGCAACAGGCGCGGGCCTGGCTCGACGCGGTCAGAGCCGGCGAACGCCCGGCGGAGCCGCTCCCGGCGCCTCCGCCCGAGAGTCCGGTGAGGCCGGTGACCACCGCCGAGTTCGACACCGAAGTGCTCGGCTCCGACATCCCGGTGATCGTCGACTTCTGGGCGCCGTGGTGCGGGCCGTGCCGCCAGGTGGGTCCCGTCGTCGAGCAGATCGCGCTGATGCGCCAGGGCGCGTACAAGGTCGTGAAGGTGAACATCGACGAGGAGCCGACGCTCGCGCAGCGTTACGACGTGCAGAGCATCCCGCTCATCGGGCTGTTCAGGAACGGCCGTCTCGAACGTGCTTCGCTCGGCGCCAAGCCGCGTCCCCAACTCGAAGCCGAGCTCGGGATGTTGGTGATTCCCTGACTATTCGCTCCCTCGCTGCGGCGCAGGATACCTGCGCCGCGGGCGCTCGCTCGCTGGCGAGCGACTCGCTTCGCTCGTCGCCGCGTTTGTTCCTGGATCGTGATCGAGCCCGCGGGCGCTCGCTCCTGACTGCTGGCTCGCTCGCTGCGGCGCAGGGTACCTGCGCCGCGGGCGCTCGCTCCTGACTACTGGCTCGCTCGCTGCGGCGCAGGGTACCTGCGCCGCGGGCGCTCGCTCGCTGGCGAGCGACTCGCTTCGCTCGTCGCCGCGTGAGCCGGACTTGCTACTGAATCGTGATCGAGCCCGCGAGGCCTGCGTGGGTCTCGCCGACGACGGCCGCGGCGAGGGTGTGGCGGGCTTCGAGTGCGTGGACGAGGTCGGGCGCGGCGTCGTCGCGCGACGGCGAGGAGCAGTCCACCCGACGTCTGCGCGTCGGCGAGCAGGAGCTGATCGTTCTCGGCGAGCCCGTTCCACTCGACCGATTCGCTCACGAACGCGTGATTGCGCTGCGTGCCGCCGGCGACCATGCCCAGATCGAGGAGATCACGGACGCCATCGATCACCGGCACCGCCCCCGGTTCGACGTCGGCCGCGAGACCGGATGCGGAGACCAGCTCGCGCAAGTGCCCGAGTAGGCCGAAGCCGGTGACGTCGGTGGCGGCGTGCACCGCGTCGCCGAGCTCGAGCGCGGCATCGCGCGCGCCGGCGTTGAGCGTGGTCATCACCCGGATCGCCTCGTCGACGAGCGCGGGCGGTGCCTGATTGCGTTTCACCGCGGTGGAGATCACGCCCAGGCCGATCGGCTTGGTGAGCACGAGCGCGTCACCGGCCTGTGCCGCGCGATTCGTCAGCACCCGCTCGGGGTGGACCGTGCCGACCACGGCGAGGCCGAACTTGGGCTCGGGATCGTCGATCGAATGCCCGCCGGCGACGATCGCGCCCGCGGCGCGCACGACGTCGCTGCCGCCGTCGAGCACGCGCGCGAGGAGCTCGAACGGCAGGCCCTCGCGCGGCCACGCCACGATGTTCAGCGCGAGCAGCGGTGTGCCGCCCATCGCGTACACGTCGGACAAGGCGTTGGTGGCGGCGATGCGCCCCCAGTCGTAGGCGTCGTCCACGATCGGCGTGAAGAAGTCGGTGGTGACGACGAGCGCGAGGTCGTCGCGCACGCGGTAGACGGCCGCGTCGTCGGCGGTGTCGAACCCGACCAGCAGGTCGGGGTCTTCGGGTGCGTCGATCCCGCGCACGAGGCCGAGCACGGTGCGCAGGTCGTCAGGCGACAGCTTGCACGCGCAGCCCGCCCCGTGCGAGTACTGCGTCAGCTTCACGAGTCCCCCGAGGGAGAGGGATCAGCCGGGACGGGCGGCGCCCCACGGGGTGCCGTAGATGGGCGCGATCTGGACGACGGTGCCCGTATGCGGTGCATGGATCATCATGCCGCCGCCGATGTAGAGGCCCACGTGCCCGTCCCACACGATGAGGTCGCCGGGTTGGGCCTGGCCCACCGGGAGGTGCGCGAACATGTTGTATTGCTCGGTGGAGCCGTGGGGCATCGCGACACCGCCCGCACCCCAGGCCATCATCGTGAGGCCCGAGCAGTCGAAGCAGTCCGGGCCGGCGCCGCCATAGCAGTACGGCTTGCCGAGCTGAGACTGCGCGTACGCGATTGCCTTCGCCGCATTGGGGCTGGGAGCGGGGATCTTCCTCGGCGTCGTGTCGGCGCCGAGGCCCGATCCGCCGCCACTGCTCGTGTTGCCCGCCGCGGCGGCCGCCGCTGCGATTCGTGCCTGGGCCGCGGCTTCTTCGCGCGCGCGTCGCTCCGCTTCCTGCTGCGCGACGAGGACGGCGATGTCGCCCTTCACCTGCGACAGCAGGTCGCGCTGCTTGGCGTCGCCCGCCACGAGGACCGCTTTCGTCGACTCGATCTGCTGCTTCTGGGTATCGGCGGCGGCGCGCGCGTCCTCCGCGTCGGCCTTGCGTGCCGCGAGGTCGTCCTTGGCGCGCGCGCGAGCTGACTCACCAGTAGCTTCTCGCGCTGCGCGGCCAGGCCCGTGTACGTCCGGCGCGCGTTGAGGTCGGTGGCGTTCGTCGCGTCGAGGTCGAACACGCCTCCCGACGAACCCGACTGCATGTAGACGTTGGCGGCGCGGCGAGCCAGCTCGTCGCGCAGGTCCTTGGTCTTCGCGGTCGCGGCGGCGACCTGCGCATCGGCCAGGGCGATGGCGGCATTGGCGTCGTCGAGCGCGATCTGCGCGCTGTTGATCTGCTCGTTGACTGCGTCGATGCGGCGGCCGTTCTCGGTGATCTGCTGCTCGAGCTGCGCGGCCTCTGCCTGCTTGTCGTCGATCGGCGCAGCCGGCGCAGAGACCGGACCGAGGAGCGAGCCCAGCGTCGACAGCGCGAGTGCCAGTGTGAGCAGTCGCAGTGCCCGGCGCTTCATGTGTGAGGGGGCTCCCAAGCTCTGCCGCAATGGACACATCTGACAACGACAAAGCCGTACGCCACTCACATGACGTACGGCTCGAACGCGCCGCACCCTAGTTGAGCGGTTGCGGGCGGGTCCAGCCATCGTGTTCCCGGCCGCTGACCAGGGCATTCTTACACGGGCCAGCCGGGTGTGGGGGGAGGATCGCCGGGCTTCGCCACCTCGGGAGCGCTCCAGGCCATGGCCCTGGCCACCTCCTTGACCACCCGCTGCCACTCCTCGGGATCCCAGCCCTCTGCCGACGCGACGATGCTGGTGTCCTGCCGGAGGTGCACGAAGGCCGGCAGGTGGGTGAGGCCGAGGCTCTCGACGAAGGCGCGGTCGGGATCGATGAACGTGAGGTACCGGTCTTCGGCGTCGCCGAGCACGCCACGGGCGATGAACTCGTTGCCGCATACGCAGAACGCCGTGTGGCAGTCGGCGTCGCCGAACACCGCGAAGATCCGCTTCGCGATCGGGATGAAGGCAGACGCTTCCGGCCGGGGCGGGAGGATCACGAGGCAGAGGTGGAACATGGTCGACCAGTCGTCGAGCGTGCGCGTCACGCCCTTCGTCGTCGTGAGCTTCAGGGTCGGATCGGGATTCTTCACCACGCTGTCCTCCAGGAACGGGCAGAACTTAACGCGTAGCCTGCGCGATGCGGCGCACGCAGCGGAAGCGGAGTGCGCTCGCCGGCGAACGAACGACCGCGGTGCAGGTGCCCTGCGCCGCAGAGAGTGAGCGCAGGTGATGGTGAGCTTTCCGAGCAACGGCACCGAGGGACAGGGGTATCTCGCCGTTCCCGCCTCGGGTGCAGGACCGGGCATCGTCGTGCTGCAGGAGTGGTGGGGTCTCAACGACCAGATCAAGGAGGTCTGCGACCGCTTCGCGTCCGAGGGCTTCGTCGCGCTGGCCCCCGACATCTACCGCGGTGAGATCACGACGGAACCCGACGAGGCCGGCAAGCTGATGATGGCGCTGAACATCGAGCGGGCCGCGAAGGACATGGCGGGCGCGATCGACTACCTGCGCGGCGCACGCAGCGGTCACGTCCAACGGTGTCGGTGTCGTCGGGTTCTGCATGGGCGGCGGGCTCGCGCTGTGGCTCGCGACGCTGCGGCCCGACGATGTCCTCGCGGTCGTGCCGTACTACGGGGTCATCCCGTGGGAGGGTGCGCAACCCGACTACACGAAGCTCAAGGCGGCGCTGCAGGGGCATTATGCGCAGAACGACGACTTCGCGGGTCCGCCGGCGGTTGCCGCGCTCGAAGACCAGCTCGCAGCCGCCGGGAAGCACTACGAGTTCTTCCTCTACCCGGGCACCGAGCACGCGTTCACCAACCACCACCGGCCCGAGGTGTACCACGAGGCGCACTCGCAGGCGGCGTGGGAGCGCACGATCGCCTTTCTCCGAGAGCACGTGAAGTAGCGCTCGGGTCAGGCCATCCCCATGGCCTTCAGCATCGACTGCGGGATCTGGTCGTCGCCGCGCCCGAGCATGGCGGCGCGTTCGACGTTGATCGCGTCGCGTTCCCGCTCGAGCCAGGTGTCCCACGGTCCTGCCGGGATCGCGCGTACGTCGCCGTCGGCGTCGACGCAGGCACGCAGGTAGCCCTGGAGCTCGCGCACTTCGGTTTCGCTGCCCACGGGCCCGTGCCCGGGCACGATCACCCCCGCGAGGTCCGCGACCGCGTCGAGCACGTCGGCCCACACCGCGGGGTTGCCCTGGAACGCCAGCGGCGTGACGCCGAAGAAGCAGATGTCGCCGGCGAAGCAGAGGTCGGTGTCGGCGACGAGCACGATGATGTCGCCCTCGGTGTGGCCCTCGGCCGGGAGCACTTCGCACCGCGGCGTGAGCTGCGCGGGGCCGCTCACGATGTGGGTGACCGGCCGGGTGCCGAGCTCCTCGAGCTCGTCGAACTCGCGATCGAATGCGGGCATGAACGCCTTGTAGCCGTCGATCGGCATGGCCTGGTCGAGCACGTCGCTCGTCTGCTGCGAGCCGTAGACGGCCGCGCGTTCGAAGGCTTTCGTGCCCCCGCAGTGGTCGATGTGCGCATGCGTGAGGATCGTGCGCCGTACGGGGATGTCGAGCTCGGCCACCGCCGCCGCGAACGGCTCCCACTGCGAGCGCACCATGAGGGTGTCGATCACCGTGATGCCGTCGTCGTCGACGACCACGCCCGCGTTCGACACGCCAGATTCGCCGCCGGGTTGGAGCCACGCGTACACGCCGTCGCCGAGCTCGGTGAGGCCCAATTTCGAGTGTGAGGTCTTCGCAGTCATGGCTCGGAGGCTATGCCCTCGATCACCCGGTCGAGCTCGGCGCGGGAGAGGTTGACCGCCGCGGCGAAGCCCATTTCGGCGCCGCGCGTCTACCCTCCGGGCCATGTCCGAACGATCACGTGACCTGCCTCGGCGCACGTGCCTGGCGGTACCGGGCTCGAGCGAGAAGATGCTCGGCAAGGCACCGAACCTCGGCGCCGACATGGTCTTCCTCGACCTCGAGGACTCGGTCGCACCGCTCGAGAAGGAAGCCGCCCGCGACAACGTCGTGAAGGCGATCAACGAGCTCGACTGGGGCGAGACCGTGCTCTGCGTGCGGGTGAACGCGTGGGACACGAAGTGGACGTATCGCGACGTCGTACACGTGGTCGAGAACGCGTCCGAGCGCCTCGACGAGCTCATGCTGCCCAAGGTGCAGTCGGCGAGCGAGGTGGTCGCCCTCGACCTCCTGCTCACGCAGATCGAGCAGGTCACCGGCCGTGAGTCGCACGTCGGCATCGAAGCGCAGATCGAGACCGCCCGCGGCCTCATCAACGTCGAGGAGATCTGCGCCGCGTCACCGCGGATGGAGACGATCGTGTTCGGGCCCGCCGACTTCGCCGCGTCCACCGAGATGCCGGTGCTCACCGGCGGCGTGCAGATCCCCGAGTATCCGGGCGACCACTTCCACTACGTGTTCGCCAAGATCCTCATGGCCGGGCGCGCCAACGGGCTCCAGGTGATCGACGGCCCGTTCCTCAAGATCCGGGAGGTCGACGCGCTGCGCGAGTACGCGATGCGCACCCGCATCCTCGGTTACGACGGCAAGTGGGCGCTCCACCCCGACCAGGTGCCCGTGATCAACGACGTGTTCACGCCCACGCAGGAGCAGTTCGACCGCGCGTTCGACATTCTCGAGGCCTACGAGCACGCACACCGAAGGCGAACGCCGCGGTGCGGTGATGTTCGGCGACGAGATGATCGACGAAGCGAGTCGAAAGATGGCGCTCAAGTTCGTCACCCGCGGCGAGCGCGGCGGGCATGACCCGCAGTTGACCGGCAAGGGCGCGCGTTTGGGTGCGGAAGCCGCTCCCAAGCGCGTACGTTCAGGCGCGATCGGTTTCTTGCACGACTCTTGAGTCGAGCCGACGAACGCTTGTGGTTCGTCTCCGAGTCTGGTCTCGGCAATCAGCCACACCAACGACCAGAAACGGAGAACACCATGAACACGTTCCGCAAGCTGGCAGTGACCGCGGTCGCCGTCGGCGCGGCGATCACGGGCGGTGCCATCGGCGCTTCCGTCGTCGGCACCGCCACTGCCCAGACCGGCTCCTCGTCGTCATCGTCGAGCTCCACCGGTGCGCCGAACCGCGCTGCGCCGGCACCGGATCCGAGCCAGGGTGGCCACACGGCGAACGGCGTCACCGAAGTGCTGCTCACCGGTGACACCGCGACCCAGGTCACGTCCGCCGCTCGGGCTGCGGTGCCCGGTGCCACCGTCGACCGCGTCGAGAACGACGCCGAGGGCGCAACGTACGAGGCGCACATGACGAAGTCGGACGGCTCCAAGGTCACCGTCAAGATCAACGCCGACTTCAGCGTCGCCGGCATCGAAGCCGGCATGAAGTAAGCGCGTCAAACGGGCAGGTCAGGCGAGCGCCTGCTCCGCCAAGCGACGGGCGATGACGCGCAGGCAGAGCGTCTCGTCGGCGCCCTCGAAGATCGACAGCACGCGTGCATCGACGAAGTAGCGCGACACGGGGAACTCCTCGGCGTAGCCCATGCCGCCGTGGAGCTGCATCGCCTCCCTGGTGACCCACTCCGCCGCCCGGCACACGTACGCCTTCACCATCGACGCCGCCAGCGTTCCCTCACCGCGGCCCATGCGGGCCGCGACGTCGTACGAGAACTGGCGCCCGGCCTGGATCGACGCCGCCATGCGGGCGAGCTTCGCCCGGCTCAGCTGGTAGTCGAACACGGGTTGGCCGAACACGACCCGCTCGCGTGCGTAGCCGAGCCCCGCCTCGAACGCCGCCTGCATCAGCCCGACGGCGCGCGCGGCGGTCTGCAACCGTCCGTTCTCGAAACCCTCCATCTGGAGGTAGAAGCCGCGGCCGAGGCCGGCTTCCTCGCCCACGAGGTTCTCCGCGGGCACGAACCAGTCGGCGTACGACACCTCGAACGAATGCATGCCGCGGTAGCCGATCGTGTCGATCGCGCGCCCCTCGACCGTGCCGCCGCCACCCTGCGCGAGCGCGAACGCGTGGCCGGGCACCGCTTCCTTCTCCACGACGAACAGTGAGAGCCCTCGGTGTGCAGCGGAACGGTCGGGATCGGTGCGCGCGAGGAGCATGATCAGCTCGGCGCGCCCGGCGAACGTCGCCCAGGTCTTCACACCGTTCACGCGGTAGCCGCCGTCGACCGGCGTGGCCATCGTGGTGATGCTCGCGACGTCGGAGCCGAAGTCGGGCTCGGTCACGCTCACCCCTACCAGCAGCTCGCCCGACGCGATGCGAGGGAGCCAGCGCTGCTTCTGCGCCGCGGTGCCCCCGGCCACGATCGCGCGCGTCAGGATCTCGGGCCGCGTGATGAGCGATCCGCCGACGCCCAGCGACCCCCACGACAGCTCCTCGGTGGCGACGACCATGCCGAGGTAGTCGGATTCACCGCCGGTCGCGAAGCCTCCGTACTCCTCCGGCACCGAGAGCCCGAAGCCGCCCAGCTCGGCCAACCCGGCCATCACGTCCTCGGGGATGTCGGCGTTCGTGCGGTGCACGTGCTCGGCGACCGGGCGGATCTTGTCGGCGGCGAACCGGCGGAACGTGTCGGCCGCGAGCTCGAATTCCTCCGGTAGGTGGCGGGGACCGGTGCCCGACTCGGGCAGCGTCGCGGCCAGTGCCTCCAGGAACTGCGGAGAACGGTGCGCCTCGACGAACGGGAGCGCCCCGGCGAGCGTGTCGAGGTCGGCGCCCCACAGCGCGTCTCGACCGAGCACCTTCGCACCCAGATCGGCGACGGCGTCGGCGATGAACGCGCGTGCGAGCATCGACTCGAGCTCGCCCTCCTCGCCGTAGGTGAGCATCACGCGGCACCCCTCGACCGCGCTGGCGGCGTGCGCGAGGTCGTAGGCGAGCACCTGGTTTTGGTCGAGCTTCGCGACCGACAGCCGCCCGCTTTCGGTCGATGCACGCGCGAGCGTGCCGGTCGCGGTGTCGACGATCTCGGCTGCCCGGTCGACGGCGGCCGCCGCGGCAACCAGCTGGTCGGGCATGAGCGGCAGCCTACCGACGGCCTCCGCGCCCGCGGTGCCCGAGCGTCACCTCGAGGGGACGGTCGAGAAGGTCGGGATCGGTGGCGCAGTGGCGGATGGGATGGTCGGGAGGGTCGTCGGCCTGGTGGTCGTCGTCGTCGGCGCGGTCGTCGTCGTCGGCGCGGTCGTCGTGGGAGGCGCGGTGGCGGGAGGGGTGGTGGCGACGGTGCCACCCTGCCCGGTGTTGCCCCCGGGCGCGACGAGCGTGCTGCCTTCGGTTTGGATGGTCGCCTTCGTCACGCCGGGCACGCGCTGCGCGGTCACCTTGCACTGTGCGTCGACGAGCTTGTACACCGCGCGTGCGAGCATGCTGCCGCCGTCCGTTGTGAAGTGCACACCGTCGCCGGCGCGAACGGTCACGAGGTTCCCGTGCTCGTCGGGCAGCTTGTCGGTGTACTTCCCGTTCGCGTCGAGGAACATCGCGTAGTCGTCCACGAACACGGCGTCGTGGTGACGCGCGATCACTTCCTTCGAGACCTCGTTGATCTGTTCGATACCGGCGTTGTCGTGATCGTTCTTGAACGGAGGCGGCCCCACCCAGATGACGGTTCGTCCCGGCGCGCTCAGCGTTGTCAGCATCGCCTCCACGCGATTCGCGTAGTCGGCCTTCCACGCGTCGTCACCGGCCATCGTGGTGCTCGTTGCGGCGTCCGTGCCGGTCGTGGTGGGTCGCGTCGTCGGCGCCAGATAGTCGTTGGCGCCGATGATGAAGACGGCGATCTCCGGGTTCAGGCGCGCCATCTCCGCCGCGGCGTGGGTGGGCCAGTTGAAGAAGCTCGGGTTGGTGAGGCCGCTCGACACGCGCGAGTCGAAGTACGGCTGGACCACACCGGTGGCCCCCGCGATCGTCCCGAGCGACGGGCCGAGCGACCCGGCGAGCGAGTCACCGCCGACCCAGAGGCGAAGCGGGTTGGGGTCGGTGAGCGGGGAGCGACACGGCCGGTCCGAGACGATCGTCGTGGTGGACGACGTGCTGCCCGGCTCCGCGCGGCACCGCGCCGGCAAGGGTCGGACGGTCGTCGCCGCCGAACCGGACCGTCTCGGTCGCGAGGAGCCCGAAACCGGCGGCGATCACGATCGCGGCAGCGATGGTGACGATGCGGCGGGCGCGCTCCTGCCGTCGCCAGACACGGCGGTCGCGTCGGCTGTGCCGAGCGTCGTGGCCGCCGGAGTCGCGAGGGTAGGGATCGGGCATCGGGAAGGGCGCCGTGATCGGGAGGCCGGCGACCGTCGGATGGTATCCGGCGACCCAGCCGACACTTGGGTCACTCGCTCGCTTCGCTTCTCGCCTCGTCGGTAGCCTCCCCACCATGGCCATCCATGAACGGCCGTTCGGGCGGTACTTCGAGGACTTCGAGCCGGGCGACGTGTACAAGCACTGGCCGGGCAAGACGATCACCGAAGCCGACGACCACCTCTTCTGCCTGATCACGATGAACCATCATCCGTTGCACCTCGACGTGTGGTACGCGGAGACGCAGACACAGTTCGGCAAGAACGTGGTGGTGGGCAACCTCGTGTACTCGTTGGTCCTCGGGATGAGCGTGCCCGACGTGAGCGGTGCCGCGATCGCCAATCTCGAAGTGGAGCAGCTCCGCCACCGGCGCCCCACCTTCCACGGCGACACGATCTACGCGGAGACGACGGTGCTCGAGAAGCGCGCCTCCGAGAGCCGCCCGGACCGCGGCGTGGTCACCGTGGAGTCGCGCGGCTTCAACCAGCGCGGTGAAGAGGTGTGCTACTTCCGCCGGAAGGTGATGGTGCCCAGGCGCGAGGCGGGCCCCGCCCGCCGGCGGCCCTACACGTCACCCGAGTAGGGCACACCCATGGCGACGGGCTGCGCGTTCTGCTCGATCGTCGCCGGGGACGTCGCGGCGCACGTCGTGCTCGACACGCCGAACGTCGTGGCGTTCCTCGACCACCGCCCGCTCTTTGCCGGCCACACGCTCGTGCTCCCGCGCGCGCACATACCGACGTTGCGCGACCTGCCCGACTCGCTCCGCGACGAGCTCTTCGCGCAGACCCAGGCGGTCGCCGCGGCGGTGCAGGACGCGACGGGCGCCCAGGGCTCGTTCGTCGCCCTGAACAACGTGGTGAGCCAGAGCGTGCCCCACCTGCACGTGCACGCGGTTCCGCGCAACCGCAAGGACGGTCTCCGGGGCTTCTTCTGGCCCCGCACGAAGTACGCGAGCGAGGAGGAGATGGCGGCGTGCGCGGAGGCCATCCGGGCTGCTCTTGCCAAGGGCGCAACGATGTAATACTGTAATCATCATGAACGATCAGGCATCGCAGCAGCCACCGAGCACCGACGCCACGTCCCACGGCGGCAAGCTCCTGGGCTGGTTCGCCGGGCGGCTTCCCGACGGTTGGTTCACCGCACCCCCCGAGGTCACCTTCGACCGCGACGAGATCCTGGTCTGGGGGACCCTGGCCGAACCCGACGCCGGACGGGATGCCGACGACACCACGAACGCCGCGGCACGGCTCGCGCGCATCCAGGGGTTCCGCGAGGACACCCGCCAATCCCGGATGCGTATCGCCGACGAAGCCGAGGCGAGGTTCGGGCGCAAGGTGGCCTGGGCGGCGCGCTGCGGCGACGAGGAAGAGATCTTCACGACGATGAGCGTGCCGGTGATGACGCGCCTCCGCATGCCGGAGCGGCAGGTGCTCGACACCCTCGTCGACGCCGGCGTGGCGCGCAGCCGGAGCCACGCCCTCGCGTGGTGTGTGCGCCTCGTCGGCGACCACGAATCCGACTGGATCACGCAGCTCCGTGACGCGCTCGTGCACGTGCAGAAGGTGCGAGACGTGGGGCCGCAGCAGGCCTGACCGCCCGGCTGGCGTGGCCCACGCCGCAGGCTCATGATGAGAGGTGATGGACCCGGTCATCCGCACCGAGCAGCTCACCAAGGTGTACCCCAACGGTGTGCGCGCGGTCGAGAACCTCGACCTCGAGGTGCAGCGCGGCGAGATCTTCGGTTTCCTCGGGCCCAACGGCGCCGGCAAGACCACCACCATCGGCATGCTCACGGCGCGCGTGATCCCCACGAGCGGACGCGCGTTCGTCGGGGGCGTCGACGTGGTCGCCCACCCCACTGCGGCCAAGCAGGTGATCGGCGTCGTTCCGCAGACGAACACGCTCGACCGTTCACTCGATCTGTGGGAGAACCTCTACTTCCACGGTCGGTTCTTCTCGATGCCGGCGGCGACCGCGAAGGCGGAAGCGACGCGCCTGCTCGAGCAATTCCGGCTCGCCGACCGCGCGCACGATCGCATCGAATCCCTCTCGGGCGGCATGGCGCAACGCCTGATGGTGGCGCGGGCGATCATGCACCAGCCCGCGACGCTCTTTCTCGACGAACCCACGGCCGGGCTCGATCCGCAGAGCCGAATCGCACTCTGGGAGATCCTGCGTGAGCTGCACGGCGGCGGCCAGACGATCATGATGAACACGCACTACATGGAAGAGGCCGACAACCTGTGTGACCGCGTCGCGATCATCGACCACGGGCACCTCCTCGCGCTGGGAAGCCCGGCCGAGCTGAAGCGGACCGTCGGCGTCGACACGATGGTCACGATCTCCGCGGTGGGCGACCTCGACGCACTCGCCCGCGTGCTCATGGCCGACTTGCCCTTCGTGCAGCGAGTCGACCGTGTCGACAGCACCGTCCGGGTGGCGGTGCGCGGCAGCGAGGGTGTGTTGCCCGCCGTCTTCAACGCCGCCGAGCGACACGGCTTCGACCTCACCGATGTCTCGGTTGCCGAGCCGTCGCTCGAGACGGTCTTCATCAACCTCACGGGAAAGGATCTGCGCGAATGACCGCGGTCACGTCCGCCACACCCGCAACGCTTGCTCCCACCTGTAGCCCGACCTCCGCGGCGCGCGCACGGCATTCGGCGCGCTGCTCGTGCGCGACCTCGTCGTCGTGCGCAAGACGTGGAAGGAGGTTGTTCCCCGGTCGTTGATGCAGCCCTTCCTGCTCGTCTTCGTCTTCGCGTACGTGTTCCCGAAGATCGGCCAGGGGATCGGCGGACGGCTCGGTGAGACCGACTTCTCCACGTTGCTGGTCGCCGGAGTGGTCGGACTCGCGATCATGTTCCAGGGCGTCCAGTCGGTCGCGATCCCGATGGTGCAGGAGTTCGGGTACACCCGGGAGATCGAGGACCGTGTGCAGGCACCGCTGCCGGTGTCGCTGCTCGCGGTGGAGAAGGCGGTTGCGGGCGCAGTGAACGGGGTGTTCGCGGCCCTGCTCGTGTTCCCGATCGCGGCGATCGTCCCTGCCACTCCGGTGAATCTCGAGGTGAACTGGCTCGAACTGCTCACGATCGTGCCCATCGGGTGCTACATGTGCGGCGCGCTCGGCCTCACGTTCGGCACTCGGTTCGAGCCGCGTACCGTGCCGATGTTGTTCGGTATCTTCGTGCTCCCGATCACGTTCCTCGGCGCCGTCTACTACAGCTGGTCCACGCTCGAGCCGGTGCGGTGGGTCCAGATCCTCGTGCTGGCGAACCCGCTCGTGTACCTGTGTGAAGGCCTGCGCGCCGCGCTCACGACCAGCCCGCACATGACCTTGTGGGCGGTCTATCCCGCGATGCTGGGGTTCTCGGCGTTGTTTACGTGGCTCGGAATCAAGGGCTTCAAGAAGCGCGTGCTGAGCTGACCGGCGCCCGGACGTATTGCTCGCCGGTTACGCGGGTATGGTGGAAATGTGTCGCCCGCGACGCATGTCACATTCTGGGGGGTACGCGGATCCACTCCGTGTGACGGCCACCAGTTCGATCGGTACGGCGGGAACACGTCGTGCGTGGAGATCGCGGCCGACGGCCACGACCCGCTGATCTTCGATCTCGGCACCGGTCTGCGCAACTACGGCGCGCAGCTGGCCGAGGACGGGCGGCTCCCCGGATACCACGGGAGCGTCCTGCTCACCCACCTCCACTGGGACCACATCCAGGGTCTGCCGTTCTTCGCGCCGATGGCTGCCGGGGGCGGCACGATCGAGGTGTACGGGCCCGAGCAGGAGGAAGGGCCGCTCGACGTCGTCTTCGGCGACGTGATGCGCCCGCCCTACTTCCCGATCCGTCCGGAGGAGCTCCGAGGAACGGTCTCGTTCCAAGGCGTGGGCCGCGACGACTTCGCGGTGAACGGCGCGAAGGTCCGCTCGCGCTGGGTCCGCCACACCGATCCCACGCTCGGGTTCCGGGTCGAGATCGAGGGTGTGTCGATCGCCTACCTGCCCGATCACGGGCCGGGCACCGTTCCCGACGACCCCGACGACTACGTGCCGAACGACGTGCTCGAGCTGTGCGACGGCGTCGACCTCCTCATCCACGACGCGCAGCACACAACCGACGAGTACGAGCTCAAGCGCAACTGGGGTCACTGCACGATCGAGTACGCGATCCACGTGGCGCGCGAATCCGGCGCCCGTGAGCTCGCGCTCTTCCACCATTGCCCGTCGCACGGCGACGACCAGGTCGACGAGATCCTGCGTGACGCGCGCGAGCTCTCGGCGCGGATCGGCGGTCCCGAGCTGTTCGCGGCCGCCGACAGCATGCAACACCTGGTGCTGCCGCGCTCGGCGCGCGATGCCTGACGAGATCGTCACCCCCGACGATCGTCGCTTCCGCGACGTGTTCGGCCACTTCGCGACGGGTGTCACCATCATCACCGCGATGGACGGCGACGAACCCGTCGGCATGGCCGCCAACTCCTTCACGTCGCTGTCGCTCGATCCGCCGCTCGTGCTGTTCTGCGTCGCGCACTCGTCGACCACGTGGCCGCGGATCGAACAGGCGCGGCAAGTTCGCCGTCAACATCCTCGGCGAGGAGCACGAGGAGCTGTCCCGCCTGTTCGCGCAACGCGGTGCCGACCGTTTCGGCGTGACGCCCTGGCACCGAGGAATCTCCGGATCGCCCGTGCTCGACGAGGCGATCGCGTACATGGACTGCGAGTTCGAGGCCGAGTACCCGGGCGGCGACCACAAGATCATCGTCGGCAGCGTGCTCGACCTCGACATGCGCGAAGACGCACGCCCGCTGCTCTTCTACCGCGGCACCTACCTCCGCATCGGCGGAGATTGAGAACGAACTGGCGTCAGCAGATGGGGCTATACCCCGTTTGTTGACGCCGGTTCGAAGGTGACGGCGGGCTCGAGGCGGTGGGCGAAGCGCCGGAGGGTGCGGAGCAGGGCGGCGCCGGTGACCAGGATGAGCGCGGCGTTCGTGATCGCGGCGGCGGCGTCCCAGCCGAGCGACGTCGCGACGTAGAACGACCAGTAGCGGTGGAGGGTCTCGGTGAAGCCGAGGCCCGGATGCCAGTCGAGCGCGCCGCCGTGTGCGAACGGCCAGAACCACAGGTTCATGATCGCCCCGTAGGCGAACCCCCAGATCCATCCGTACGCAGCGAGGGCGAGCACCTCCGCGCGGGTGCAGCCGCGCGGTCCACAGGCCGACGATGCCGGCGAGTCCGCCCATCCACGCCAGCGCCAACATCTGGAACGGCAGCCAGGGTCCGATCCCACCGGTGACGACGGCCGACACCGCCATCGAGCACAGCCCGAGCAGCAACCCGAAGCGCGGGCCGAAAGCCGCGCCGGCGAGCACGATGAGGAAGAAGATCCCGCTGCCGCCGCCGGGGAGGTCGAGGAGCCGGAGCAGCCCGGCGCACGCCGACAGCATGCCGAGGATCGCGACGGTCGCTCCGTTCATGGTGCCGTGCCGAACCTCGAGCGCCACCGCGACGATGACGAGCGCACCGACGAACGCGGCGACGAGCGGCGCGTCGGCGCTGTGGGCCTGGCTGGAGAACGCGGCGGAGGGAAGCCAGAACGGGTACAGGAACGCCGCCGCGCCCAGGACGACCATGAGCAGGTACACGAGCAACGGGCGCGTGTCTCGTGATCATCCCTCCTCCCCGCTCTCGGTGCCTGCACGATGGCTCGCTCCCTGCGGGCCGGGGTACCCGGCCCGCGGACGTTCGCTCGTGTGCGCCGGTCCGGCCCGTTCGACTTCTTCGACGGTGAGGAACGGCGGCAGTACCCGGAGCACCTGCGGCGCGAACAGCGATCCGGCGAGCACGCGGCGAGCGTTCCCCTCGGCGACGATGTCACCGTCACCGAGCACCACCGCCCGTGTCGCGGAGCGTGCGGCGAGCTCGACGTCGTGTGTCGCGAGCACCACCGCGCCGCCGGATTGCGCGTGCAGCCGGACGGCCCGATCGAGGGCGAGCCGTGACGACGCGTCCATGCCGCGGGTGGGCTCGTCGAGCAGCAGCACCGGCGCACCACCGACCGCGACCGCCGCGATCGCGATGCGCTGGCGCTCGCCGCCCGACAGGCTGCGCGGGTGACGCGCCGCGAGGTCGTGCAGGCCGAGCGTGTCGAGCCAGCGGTCGACGTCGCCGTGATCGTGGGTGCCGAGCAGGCGCAGGGTCTCCTCGATCTCGCGGCGGACGGTGGGCTCGAAGAGCAGCGTGTTCGGGTTCTGGGGCACATAGGCGGCCCGTGCGCCCTCAAACAGGGCGACGCGACCCCCCGCCGGGTCCAGCAGCCCGGCGAGCACCCGAAGCAACGTGGACTTGCCCGAACCGTTCCGACCGAGCAACGCGACGACGTCGCCGCGCCGCAGGTCGACGCTGACGTCGCGGAGGACCATCTGCCCACCGAGCTCGGCGCGCACGCCGCGCGCCGAGAGCAGCAGTTCGCCCGGCGCGCTCGCCGACCGTTCGACGGGATCGGGGAGCTCGACGGGCAGTGCGCGCCGCCCATCGGCGCGCATCGCGGACGGTGAGCGGCGGAGGGTCCCAGCCGAGCGCGCGCCCGAGCCGGGTCACACTCGGCGCGCCCGGGTAGTCCGCAAGCACGACACCGGGAGCACCGGGCGTGCCCACACTGCCGCCCTCGACGATCACCGTCCGGTCCGCGAGCGGTGCGGCGCGCTCGAGCCGGTGCTCCGCGAGCAGGACAGTGGTGCCGAGGTCGGCGTTGAGACGCGTGAGCGCCCCGAGCACGTCGTCGGCGCCCTGTGGGTCGAGCTGTGACGTGGGCTCGTCGAGCACCAAAGCCGAAGGCGCCGCCGCCAGCGCACCCGCGATCACACACCGTTGCTGCTCGCCGCCGGACAGTGTGGAGGGATCACGGTCGCGGAGGTGTGCGATCCCGAGCGCGTCGAGCGTCTCCTCCACGCGGCGCCGCATCGCGTCGGGCGCGAAGCCCAGGTTCTCGAACACGAATGCGATGTCGCGTTCCACGTGGTCGACGACGAACTGCGACTCAGGGTCTTGCGCGACGAAACCGACGACGTCGGCGAGCTCGCGTGGGTGGTGCGAGCGTGTGGAACGCCCGAACACGATCACCTCGCCGGCGAACCGGCCGCCGCTCGAGTGCGGGACCAGGCCGTTCGCGCAGCGCAGCAGCGTGCTCTTTCCCGAGCCCGACGTGCCCACCACGAGCAGGAGCTCGCCCGGCTCGACGTCGAGGCGGGCCTGCGTGAGCGCGGGACGCGGCGCTGTCCGGGTACGCGTACGACAGGTCCCGCATCGAGATCGCGCTCACGGCTTGATCCAGGAGCGCGCGACGACCGGTACGAGCAAGGGGAGCAGCGTGAGCGTGGGGACCACGTGCAGCGTGGGCCAGCGGAGTGGGCTCGCGTACCAGAACAGGCTGCCGTCGCCCACGATCGAACAAAGGGCGAGGCCCGCCGGCGCGACGAGCACTGCGCCCGCGACGATCCAGTCCGCGAGCGACATGCGCCGCGGCCGGTAGCGCGCTCGCTGCTCTCCCGACGACGCGAGCACCACGGCCGCCGCGAGACCGATGGCGCCCGTGAGGCCGAGCACCGCGGCCGGCGTGCGGCGCTCGCCGATGAGCGCGACGAAGGATCCTGCGAGCGCGAGGAGCGACGCCACTCCGCACCACCCGGCCACGCGGTCGCGCGGTCCGGCGCCGACGCGCGCGAACCCCCGCGCGCGTCCATCGACTCCGCCAGCGTCACCGCGCGCTCCATGCCCAGCTCGAGCACCGGCACGGTCTGGCGCAGGAGCCGGCCCCGCCGGACGGCACGCCCTCCGGTGCGGGCACGATCGGCGTCGCGCACGTCGCCGATCGCCGCGAGCGTCGACGGCACGAACGCGAGCGCGACCACCACGACCAACCCGACCTCGTAGAACGCGCGTGGTGTGGACTGCACCAGCTCCGAGTGCGTGACCACTCCGTTGAACGCGCCGAAGACCGCCATCATGCCGACGATCGCGAAGCCCTCGGCGAGCGACTGCAGCATCACGGTGAGCTCGACGGTGCCCCCGACCGTGAACCCTCCGAGCATCTCGGGGAGCACGAAGTGGGGGGTGGCGAACAACACGTGGCCGAGGCCATGCGTGGTGGCCACCGTGAGGAGCATCCGCACGATCGCGAAGCACACCCCGACACTCACGAGAATCGGGAACGCCCGAGCGTACGGTCCGGGGCGCGCGTGCGCTGAGACCGCGAGCGTGGCGATGCCGACCACCAGCGCGACGTAGACCGGGCTCGATGCGAGCTGTACGCATGCGCCCGCCGCGAGCGCCCACACCAACCAGACACCGGCATGCCACTCGGCGACCGAAGCGCGAGCCGGCTCGACCACCGACTCGGTGACCGGTTCGGCGATGGCGGTCCTGGTTTGCACCCCGCTGGTCACGATCCGTAGCCTGCTTCCTCGACAGCGGTTGCGCGGAACCCGGCCCAAGAGGGCCGGGCGTACGTGTGGTCCCGGGACGCAAGTGTGTCGGGACGGGGGAAGTCGGTGCGAGACCGACGCTGACCCGCAACTGTGAGCGGCTCTGCGGCATCACCGCCGCACTCCGCGAGCCAGGCTACCCGCCTCTGTCCACCGGGCCACCGGTGCTCCCGTAGGGAGGCCGCCCTCGGGCGGTCCACAGAAGGCCCTCGTGGACCAGGGGCCAGTGGAGGTCATCCGATGACGCGCCGTCGTCGTCGTGCTCGCGTGCGTCAGCGCGATCGCGCTCGCACTCCTGTTCAGTTCGTCGGCCGCGCCTGCCGGCGCGGCCGACCCCGCCTCCACCGACTCCACATCTATCGGCGCGGCCGCGAGCGCCGTCGCGTGGCTGAAGACGCAGCAGCAGCCCGACGGCGGCTTCGAGGTCGCCAGCTTCGCCGGCTTCGAGACGCGGGACGTGGTGCTCGCCATCGCGGAGCAGGCGCAGACCACCACGACGTGGACCGCGAGCGCGGCGCGGACCGCGGTCGAGGCGCTGCAGGCGGGCGGTTCCGGGCCCACACCACTCGACTATCTCGAGGACCTGGTGGCGGCGAGCAACGACCCGGGCGTGGCGGCGAAGACCGTCGTGCTGGTGAGCGAACCGCTCGGGATCGACCCCACGGCGTTCGGGGCGGTGAACCTCCAGGCCAAGATGGGCGGCTGCAGCGGTCTGACGAGCCCGACGTTCAACGGGCTCCTCTACCTGATCATCGCCCAGCAACTGTCGTGCAACGGCGCACCCGCGGCGTCGGTCACCGCGGTGCGCGCGGCGCAGCAAGCCAACGGCGGATGGGGGTTCGTGGGCGACCCGACCGCCGACGACATCGACAACGACACCACCGCGCTCGCGGTCGAAGCGCTCGTCGGCAGCGGCGCACTCCCGAGCGATCCCGCGGTGCGCGCCGCCCTCGGGTTCCTCGCGCACAACCACCAGGCGAACGGCGCGTGGCAGTCCTTCGGAGAGGACGACCCGAACTCCACCGCGATGGCGATCCTCGCGATCACCGCCGCCGGCTACGACGTGAGAACGCCGTGCTGGCGTGACGCCGTGGCACCCGCGCTCGCGGGCACCCCGTACACGAGTCCCGATGTCTGGCTCCGTTCCCGGCAGCTCACCACCGGCGCCGACGCCGGCCGGGTGCAGAGCCCGAGCGACTCGTTCGGCATCAATACGCTGCCAACGTCGCAGGCGGTCGAGGGACTGCTCCGGTCGTGGCTCCCCGTCGCGCGCGCCGCCGCACAGGTGTGCACGACAGCCGGGTCCGCGCCGAGCGTGAGCACCAGCGCCCCCACCGCCGGCGGAACGATCACTGTGTCCGGTGACGGTTTCGCGCCCGGCGCGTCGCTCACGATCGAGTTGCACAGCGACGCGGTCGTGCTCGCGACGGTCACCGCCGACGTGACGGGTGCGTACTCGGCAACCGTCACCATCCCTGCCGATACGGCAGCGGGTGCCCACGAGATCGTGGTGGCGGGCCTCGGCCCCGACGGGCAACCCACAACGAGCGTCGTCACCATCGACGTGCGAGCCGCGGTTGCCGTCGAAGGCGCGGTTGCCGCCCAAGGCGCGGTTGCCGTCGAAGGCGTGGTTGCGGTCGAACAACCGGTTGCCGTCGGAGCAGCGGTTGTGAGCGTCCAGCCCACGTTCACCGGATGAGGGCGCGACGGCGCGTGCCGTGGCCGCAATCGTCGCGATGGTCGCGACGTTCGGGGGCTTGGATGCCGTGGGCGCGACGGGTCGCGTCCGCGGCCGGGAGCTCGACCGCCGTCGTCGTGATCGACACCGGCGCGGCAGTGCGCCATACGGTGATCCACTTCGACGGATCGATCAGCGGGATCGACGCGCTCCAGCTTGCCGGCGCGAACCCGGTGACCTACGGGTTCCAGGGACAGGGCGCCGCGGTGTGCGCGCTCGACGGTGTGGGCAATCCCGCGGACCAGTCGTGTCTCATCGGTCCGCACGGCGAGTACTGGGCGTACTTCGTCGCAACGGGTGGGTCCACGAGCTGGGCGTACTCGCGCGGCTGCGCGTGCACGACGACGGTGCACGACGGTGACGTCGAGGGCTGGCGCTACGGCACCGGCACGGCACCGAGTTCGTCCGCCGACTTCTCCGCGTACGTCGACTGCGCGCCGCCGGCGACGTCGCCCCCGGCCGGTGGCGGAGCGGGCGCGAGTCCGGGAAACGGCCCGGGCGGGACGACCGGTGAGACGACCCCGGGGACGACCGGGGGGACCACGCCGGGGACGACCGGCGGGTCGAGTGACGAACCGAGTGGGGCCCCGAGCGCCGGCCCGAGCGGCGGGCAATCGGGCGGGACGGTCGAGCCGGGCGGTGCGGGCTCGACCGATGCCGCCGCCGGCAATCCCGAGCCCGACGATGCAGGATCGGCCGCGCCACCGACGTCCACGACTCCTCCGACGACCACGTCCCGACCGCGCGACCGCAACGCCGCGCAGGTCGAGGCGGCCGCGGTGCACCGCAGGAGTGGCGGAGGCGGCGGCGGCGACGCCGTGGGCTCCCCACCGGTGTCCTGATCGCGGCCGGCGCGCTCGCCGCCACCGCGGGTATCGCGGTCTGGCTCCGCCGCCGGCGTACCAGGACCGCATCTTGACCGGCCGACCCGGATAAGCGTCGTAGGGCCGTGGCAGCATGCGAGAATCCACCCGGCGGTCGGAGGATCACTTGGCGGAGCGCCGGAAACCCACGACAACATCAACTTTTGGCGTCGGTCGACGCGAAAGTCACGACGCGAGCGCGTTCTACGTGTGCTTCACTCCTCCCGTCATCTCCAAGGCGAAGAAGGTCCAGCGCACCGAGGTTGTCGACGAGATCTACTGCGATGACAGCCGCGACATGCGCCAGGTCGCGCCCGATTCGGTAGCCCTCGTCGTCACTTCCCCTCCGTACTTTGCCGGCAAGGAGTACGAGGAGGCGCTCGGTCAGGGCAACATCCCGGCGAGCTACAACGAGTACCGCAAGATGCTCGCGGAAGTGCTCGGAGAGTGCGTGCGCGTGCTCGAGCCGGGTGGGCGACTCGCCGTCAACGTCGCCAACCTTGGTCGTCGCCCCTACCGTTCGTTGTCTGCTGACGTGATCACAATCCTGCAAGACGACCTTCGCTTGTTGCTTCGCGGAGAAGTCATCTGGCAGAAGGCGCACGGTGCCGCTGGATCGTGCGCATGGGGTTCATTTCAGAGCGCTGCGAACCCCGTGCTCCGCGATCTCACTGAACGGGTGATCGTCGCGAGCAAGGGGCGCTTCGACCGGGCACTCTCTCGTCGGGAACGACACCATGCGGGGCTTCCTTCCGAGGGAACGATCTACAAAGACGAGTTCATGGAGGCAACCGTCGACCTCTGGGACATTCCGGCGGAGAGCGCACGACGCGTCGGTCATCCCGCCCCATTCCCCGTCGAGTTGCCACAGCGGTTGATCGAGCTCTACACGTACGACGAAGACCTGGTGCTCGACCCCTTCATGGGTTCGGGAACAACAGCAGTGGCGGCAGTCCGGACACGCCGGCACTACATCGGATACGACACCGACGAGAACTATGTCGCCGTAGCGAAGGAACGAGCGCAAGCAGAACGTGATCGCATCGCGGCGAGGCCGCCGCTCGAGCGGCCAAGACTCGTGGCGATTCCGGAGAACGAGCCGGACGACGAGCCCGGCGGCAGTTTCCAGGCGCGCGCTGTGCGGGAGGGGCAGAAGGCTGAGGAGATCGCCAAAGAGGTCGTGAGAGATTGTCGGTTCACTGACATCGAAGAGAACAAGCGGTTTCGTTCGGGCGTCGAGGTGAACATGACGGCACGCGATGCCGCTGGGAGGCTCTGGTACTTCGACGTTTCGGGGGCGTTCACCAGCGCGCGTGCTGGGCTCCGTCGAACGGACACTGTCTGGAAGGCGCTCGGCGAGGCGGCGGTGCTACGACTGGAACTCGGCGATCGGGCACCGCCGTTGATCTTGCTCACTACCGACCTGCCTCCGCGTGGAAGCGCCGGGTACGCCGCGCTTCGCAAGGCGCGCGGTCAGTTGTTCATGGACGTTCTCGAGATGCGAGACGATGCAGGCCAGCGCCGGCTCGTCGAATACGCGGCAGGAGGAGCCTTCGGGCCGATCGGCGAGATGCTCGGCCCCGGTTCGGAGACGACGTGAGCATGTTCCCCGAGCGTGGACGGGTTGCCTATGCGGTGGTGCACTCGGATCCTCCCGACGTCTACATCGCAGAAGACGAGGAGGTGCTCTCTCGAGTCCTTGCGTTGCATGTCATCGCGCGGACTCGGGCTACAGACCTACGCGACCCGAGCCGTGCATCGTTGATCCGCTCTGCGCTCCTTGCAGAGGAGTGGGCAACCGCGCTTGGCGAGTGGATCGAGCAGACCGGAACAGTCGTCGATGCCTACCCCGACGAGCACATCTGGAAGGACGACGATCTCGACGAAGAGCGGGTTGCGTTCGAGATCCGGGTCGCGCCCTTGTTCAGAGACGAGAACGACACGGGGCAGGATCGAGCGAGTTCCAATCCGCTGCGGGTTGGCTGGGCCGGCAATTCGCACAGCAGTGTGACTTCCTCCTGATCTCGAACGGCTACGAACTGCAAGGTCGGCGGGTATTTCGCGAGCTCGGTGTCGAGATCGATCAAGTCTGCGTAAGTCGTCGAGGAACTCTCGTGTGGGCGGAGTACAAGGGCAGCTTTCAGGGTACGCGCCCCGGCTTCTTACGAACTGACACGGTGAAGAAAGCGGTCGCCAATGGGGCGCTGCTGCGCGCGCTGGCGATCACCCACCATTCGTCGTCCTGACGTCGCATCTTCCCCGGGAAGGGCGCCGGCGCTTTCAATGATGTTGATCGCCAAGAACCTCGGCTATCTCGATGACGTGATCGGCGTCAACGACCCCGCCGATGTTCGACGCCTCGCTGAGCTGTAGTCAGATCTCGGATGTCCACACGCCGGGGATGTCGATGACGGGGCCCACTTGCATGCCGTTGTCGGCGACGAACTCCGCTCCGGTGCAGTAGCGCGACTCGTCGGAGGCGAGGAACAGCGCGACCGCCGCGATCGGACCGAGGTCCATGCCGGTGACGAGCTCGTCGGCAGCCTCCTGGCCCGGCGTCTTCGGTCCCTCGGCCGGGAGATCACCGGAACGCTCCTTGCCGACGAGGTCGAAGTGCATCTCGGGGTTGCCGGTGGCCGGGCAGACGATGTTGGCGCGCACGCCGTACTTGCCGTTCTCGAGCGCGGTCGACTTCGTGAGACCGCGCAGCCCGAACTTCGCGGCCGTGTACGCCACGGTGCCGGGCAGCGTGAAGATGCTGTTGATCGACCCGATGTTCACGATCGCGCCGCGCGTCTCACGGAGCATCGGCAGGCACGCGCTGCGTGCCGAGGAACGGCCCGAAGCAGTTCACGCGGAAGACCTTCTCGAACGTCTCCGGGGTCGTGTCGTCGATCGACGAGAGGTGCAGCACGGCCGCGTCGTTCACCAACACGTCGAGCTTGCCCTCCTGGGCACGGACGTCCTCGACGGTCTCGCGCCAGTCGTCCTCGCTGGTGACGTCGTGGTGACGGAACCGGGCGCCGGGGCCGATCTTCTCGGCGGTCTCCTTGCCGCGATCGTCGAGGATGTCGGCGATCACGACGGTCGCGCCCTCGTCGACGAAGAGCTGCGCGATCGTGGCGCCGGTACCGCGTGCCGCGCCGGTCACCAGTGCAACCTTGCCGTCGAGTCTTCCCATCTCGGTTCCCCCTGGCTCGCGGATCGACGGCCGTACGGTAGCGACGGTGGACGGGCTCCGCGTCTGAGGAATCGCGCATCGCCGCGAGCGTCGAGGAGATCTCAACGCGCCGCGATCGCGTGGTGGGGTCTTAGGACTCTATGGATGGGGTGCGTCGGGGCGGATGCTTGCGGATGAGTCAGGGTGGTCCCCGGTTCTGGGGCGAAGCGACGGCGGGGCGGGGTGACGGTGATGCGGGGTTCGCAGAGGCGCAGGTCGCTCGTGGCTGCGTGCGCGCTTGTGTTCGGAGTGCTGGGCAGCGCGGGGGGTCACCGGACTCGGCGGGGCGACACCGGCGACGGCGGCGGGGCCGCCGTCCATCACGGTCGTACCCGACACGGGGCTCGCCCTCAACCCGACCGTGCAGGTCGGCGGCTCGGGCTGGAGCGCCAACCAGAACGTCTCGTTCGTCGAGTGCGTGGGCCCTGGCGCGAACTGCATCGGCCTCGGCGGCACCGGTTCCGGCTCGGGCACGTTCGCGGCCGTGCCGGTGGTGGTGCACCGCGTCGTGAACGGCAATGACTGCGTCACCGAGGGCTGCCGCCTGGTGGCCCTGTGGCCCTTGGGCCCCAGCCCGACCGAGTTGGCGAGTCACGACCTCGGGTTCGACGCGAGCATTCCCTTGCCGAAGTTGGAGTTCCTGAACAACTCGAACCTCGGCCTCCTCGACGGCGACGCCGTTTCGTTCAGGCTCAGCGGCTTCACCGCCGGCTCACAGGTGAACGTGAAGGAGTGCGCGCCCGGCGCGCAGATCTCCGATTGTGGCGGCGTGGGCAACCAGACCACGGTCACGATTGGCAACGACTCGACGTTCACGGGAACGCTGGCGGTCGCGAAGCAGATCGGCGGCGTGAACTGCCAGACCTCGGGCCGGCAGTTCCCGTTCGGGTGCTTCCTCCTCGCCCAGAGCCAGACCACTCCCGACCAGCCGGCCCGCGACAACGGGGTCTGGCCCGGCCTCTGGTGGGGCCGGATCACGGCCAGCCCGATCACCGATCTCGGGGACGGCTCGACCGTCCACGTGACGGGGCTCGGATGGGTGCCCGACGAGGACGTCGTCGTCGCCGAATGTGTGAACGGCGACGCGGGACCCGGCTTCTGCGGCCAGATCGACGGCCAGAACTTCACGCCGATCATCGGCGACCCGACGACGGACGGGACATTCACCCTGGGGACGCGCTTCCCGGTCCAGGACGACGGCACCTTCGAGGCCGACGTCGCCGTGGTGCAGAGCCCGGTGACGACCCCGCCACCCGACCTCGCTCTCACCACCAGCGACTGCACCGAGAACGGGCAGCCGCCGACCGTGCCGCCCGTCCTCGGCGGTGACCAGTGCTTCCTCGTGGCCAACCAGACACCAACCGCCGACCACGCGTGGTCGGGCCACGCCTACCTCTACTTCGGGCCCACGAACCAGGTGAGGGTGCAAAGCCCCGCCGGCGGGAGTCCGCTCACGATCACCGCGCCCGAGGGCACGACCCTGACCGACGTGCAGGCCCTGCCCGCGCCCACGACCCCGGCGTGGCCCGACGGGGAGGCGTTCCCTCTGGGAATCCTCGGCTTCAACGTGCACGTGGCCCAGCCCGGCGATCCGGCAACGGTGACCATCGACCTGCCGCCGGGCACCCACCCCGACGCGTACTACAAGCTCACGAGTACCCCGGCGTGGGTCAAGCTCCTGGCGCCCGCCGCCGTCGTGAGCGGTGACCGGATCACCCTGCACCTGCAGGACGGTGTGGCCCCCGGCGACCAGGACGGGACCGCCAATGCGGTCATCACCGAGCCCGGCGCACCTGCTGTAACGGCGCGCCAGCTCACGACGCTCAGCGACGTCCACGCGTTCGTCGGGCTGCGCAACAGCGACGACCAGGGCACCTTGTTCGACCTCCAGGTCGAGTTGCTCCAGAACGGCAACCCGGTCGCGTCGGGTCTGACTCGATGCGTGCCCGGAGTGACGAGGAATCCTTCCCTCGCCAAGCAGGTGGTCGTCCCCTGGTATCCGCTCACGGCGCCCCTGGCCGTCGGCACGAACGACGCGCTGGCGCTCCGGATCTCGGCGCGGATCGGCACGAACCCGAACGGCACGAAGTGCACCGTGGCCGGAGGAAGTCACAACAGCGCCACGGGCCTGCGCGTGTACTACGACGCCGCGTTCGCGCCCGTCGCGCTTCGACGGAACGATCACGCCGCAACCGAACACCGACCTGTACCTGCACTCGGACGGTGGGGCCTGCGGCTCGAGCACCGAGAGCGCGGGCGTCACGACCCGGTTCCTCGACTCCGCTGCGCCGAGCGCCACGAACGCCAAGTGCAAGGACTCGCCGGTCGTGAACTTCGCAGGTGGGAACGCGTTCAAGGTCGTCGGCGTGTGGAGCCTGCCTGCCTTGCCATAGGGCAGACGGTCCCGAGTTCGGACCGTGATCCACCCGCCCTACCATCACCGGCACCTTCCGTATGCACGCGCTCGCGACGAACGTCACCAGCAACCTCTATCTCCTCACGGCGTTCGGCGGTGGCGTGATCTCGTTCCTCTCGCCGTGCGTGCTGCCGATGGTGCCCGGCTATCTCAGCCTGGTCACGGGCCTCTCGGTCGGCGAGATCCAGGAAGGCAGCCCGCACTACCTCAAGCGCATCGCGATCAACACAGGCCTGTTCGTGCTCGGCTTCACCGTGGTGTTCGTGTTCCTGGGTCTGCTCACCACGACCGTCGGCAACGCGCTCTTCACCAACCAGGAGACGCTCACGCGGATCTCGGGTGGCCTCGTGCTGCTGATGGCGTGCTACCTCGCGGGCTCGCAGATCCTCACCACGCCGAGCCTCTACCAGGAGGTGCGGTTCCATCCGCACCTCGAGCGCTTCGGGCCCGTGGCCGCGCCGGTGACCGGTGCGGCGTTCGGTCTCGGCTGGCAGCCCTGCATCGGTCCCGTGCTCGGCGCGGTGCTCGGCTTTGCCGCGGTCGGGGACAACACCGCGCGCGAACGCTGCTGCTCATCTCCTACTCGCTCGGGCTGGGCCTCTCGTTCCTAGTGGTGGGGCTGGCGATGGGCAAGCTCACGCGGACGCTCAACTGGTTCAAGCGCCACTCACGCGCGATCACGCTCGTCTCGGCAGGGATCCTCGCGATCTTCGGGATCATCCTGCTCACCGACCAACTCCAGCCCGTCACTGCTCGCATCATCGACGGGCTACGAGAGCACGGCTTCAGCTGGCTCGTCGACGCGGGGTGACCGCGAACACGTCGACCGGAGCTGCGAAGCCAGGCAACGCACGCGCGCCGAGTGCCTCCACACGCGCGTCCCCGCCGGGTGCGAAGCGTTCCACGGTTCGCGCGTCGACCAGGATCTGACCAGGCGCGGCGATCGCCACCAGCCGGGACGCGAGGTTCACCACCGACCCGTACACGTCACCGCCGCGCGTCACGACCTCGCCGGCCGCGAGGCCCACCCTGAGCTCCGGGATCTCGCGATCGCGCAGGAGCGACGAGGCGATCGACATGGCTTCCTCCGGGCTTCCCGCGACGAACAGCGCTTCGTCGCCGATGAGCTTGACGAGCCGCGTGCGCCGGCTGGTCGCGAGGCGCGCAACCCGCTGCTCGAAATTCCGAAGCAATGCGTCGAGTTGACCGGCGTCGAGCCGCTCGCCCAGCGAGGTGGAGCCGACCATGTCGGCGAACCCCACGACACACTCGGTGGTGCTCGCCTCGGACGGTCGGACACCCCACAAGGAGTAGCGCCGTCCCGCAACGTGGAGGTGTTGCCGGTGCACGACGAGCATCGCCTCGTTCAGGGCCGGTATCGCGTCGAGCAGGCCCAACAGCAGGCGCGCCACGTCGGGGTTTCCGCCTCCGCTCGTGCGAAGCGGAGCTTCGAAGGCCGAGCGAACCTGCGACACCTCCGAATCGGCCAGTTGCGAGAGCGCCGCGCCCATGGCGTACGCGGACCGCAGGGCCTGTTCGCGCCCGATGAGCTCGCCCAGCACCTTGAAGTACTCGAAGAGTGGGACGTCGCGCTCCGAGCACATCGTCCACTCGTCGTCGGGAAGGCTGAGCGCGCCCCACACTCGTCGCGCAAACTCGGGATCGAGGCCGGCGCGTTCGCCGGCACTCTCGATGGTCAGCTGCTCGCGCCCGGCAACCAGCCCGCGCTGCACGGGGATCGCGTGCAGTGACCGCTCGTCGATTCCCCGCTGGATCTCTTCCTCGGACGCGCCCGAGGCAACCGCGAGTGCGATGAGCTCCCGCCACTCGTCGGCCGAGGGAGCCGCGGGATCGAGGCCGTACTGCTCGAGGACGTCGCCGGTCACGGGAAGATCCAGCGGGTGGGCGACCCGGTGAAGTCGCCCTCGGCAACGCCGAAAGCAGCCACCGGTTCCACTCGGAACACGCCGTTGACCGTGCGGTCGTAGAAGTCGACCGAATAGCTCGTCTCGTACTTGCCGTTCACCGCATCGTTGAACCCGGCGATCATGTGGGGGTCGGTGACGCGCGCGGCAGTGCCCTCGATGACCACCGGGTTCCGCGCGTCGTCGGTCGTCAGCACGCAGCGGTCGTCGTGCGCGAGATTCTGCGCCTTGCGCGACCGCAGGCCGGAGCTGAACCACAGCGCGTCGTTCAACCACACTCCCCACACGGGCATCACGTGGGGACTCCCTCTTCCGAGCCACGTCGTCGCGAGCCAGTAGTCGTGCGAGCGCGTCAGCCGTTCGACCGCCCAGGACCACGGCAGCAGCCCGGTGCCCTCGGCGGCCGGTTGCACGCCGTACCCGGGCATGTGTGGACGGGTTGCCGACGGATCGCTCATACGGATGCGCTCGCGCGCTCGGCGCGTTCCTTGAGCCCGCGCATCATCTGCTGCTCCATCACGAGAGTGGCTGCTCGAGCTCGGTGGCCGTGGCGCCCAGTGTCGTCATCCACGGCCGCACGATCCGGCGGTACGCGACTGCGCCGGCGACCGCGGCGCCGGCGACGAGGAGAGCAGTCCGTTTCCTCATGCTGTGAGCGTAGGCTCGTCGCGGATGGATACCACCGTGCTCGACGTCGACACGTCGCGCGAGCAGATCGTCGATCTCACCCGTCAGCTCCGCGCGTTCTGCTCCGGTCGCGGCGACGGGCTCTGCAACGTCTTCGCGCCCCACGCGACGGCCGGGCTCGCGGTGATCGAAACGGGCGCGCACTCCGACGAAGACCTCGTCGAAGCGCTCGAGCGCCTCCTCCCGCGCGACGGCCGCTACCGGCACGCGCACGGCTCGCCCGGGCACGGTGCCGATCACGTGCTCCCCGCGATCGTCGCCCCGAGTGTCGTGCTCCCCGTACAAGCCGGCGAACCTGCTCATGGGTCGCTCACTACGTGGCCGGGATACCCGGCCACGCGGTCGTTCGCTCCGATGCTCGTCGTCTGGCAGAGCGTGGCGGGGTGAGCGCGGTGAGCGATCGCGTGCCCTACCTGACGTCACGGCTCCAGGGGTTCGGCACCACGATCTTCGCCGAGATGTCGGCGCTCGCGGTGGCGACCGGTTCGATCAACCTCGGGCAGGGCTTCCCCGACACCGACGGCCCGCCCGAGGTGCTCGACGCCGCGGTCGCCGCGATCCGGGGCGGCCACAACCAGTACCCGCCGGGGCCCGGGATCCCCGAACTGCGCGCCGCGATCGCCGCGCACCAGCGGCACTTGTACGGCCTCGACTACGACGCCGACACCGAGGTGCTCGTCACCGCCGGCGCCACCGAAGCGATCGCCGCCGCGCTGCTCTCGTTGTGCGAGCCGGGCGACGAGGTCGTCACGTTCGAGCCGTACTACGACTCGTACGCCGCGTGCATCGCGATGGCAGGCGCGGAGCGGCGGGTGGTGCAACTGCGCCCACCCGACTACTCGTTCGACGCCGACGCGCTCGCGGCCGCGATCACGCCGCGCACCCGGCTCGTGCTCCTCAACTCCCCGCACAACCCGACCGGCAAGGTCTTCTCGCGCGGCGAGCTCGACACGGTGGCGCGTATGTGCGTCGAGCACGACCTCCTCGCCGTCACCGACGAGGTGTACGAGCACCTCGTCTTCGACGGCGAGCACGTACCGCTCGCCACGCTCCCCGGCATGCGCGACCGCACGGTGACGATCTCGTCGGGAGGCAAGACCTTCTCGTTTACCGGCTGGAAGGTCGGTTGGGTGTGCGCGACCGCTCCACTCGTCACCGCCGTGCGCACCGCGAAGCAGTTCCTCACCTACGTGAACGCGGGACCGTTCCAGTTCGCGATCGCGGAAGGCCTCGCGCCTGCCCGACGCGAGGTTCCACGCGCTCGCGGCGGACCTCCGCGAGAAGCGCGACCGGTTGTCGCGTGGTCTGGCCGATGCCGGCTTCACGGTGTTCCCGTCGCACGGTACGTACTTCGTCACCACCGACATCCGCGCGCTCGGTGAGCAGGACGGCCTCGCGTTCTGCCGTGCACTGCCCGAGCGCTGCGGAGTGGTCGCGGTCCCGAACGTGGTGTTCTACGACGACCGGGCCGCCGGCCTCCCGCTCGTGCGGTTCGCGTTCTGCAAGCGCCTCGACGTGATCGACGAAGCGGTTGCACGATTGAAGGCGTTGCGCCCGTGAGGGTCGCGGCGGTGCAGCACGACATCGTGTGGGAAGACCCACCCGCGAACTTCGCGCGGCTCGCGCCCATGATCGAGCAGGCGGCGGCCGAGGGTGCGCGGCTCGTGGTGCTCACCGAGATGTGCTCGACCGGGTTCTCGATGGACACCGACAGGATCGCGGAGCCGTACGACGGCCCGAGCGCCCGGTTCCTCGTCGAACAGGCCCGCGCGCACGGCGTGTGGGTGTGCGGATCCGTCCCCGAACGGCGGGATGGCAGCACGAAGCCGGCGAACTGTCTCGTGCTCGCCGGTCCCGACGGCGCGGCGTACCGGTACCGACAAGATCCACCCGTTCACCTACTCCGGCGAGCACGAGCGCTACGAGGCCGGCGACCAACTCCTCACGGTCAACGTCGAAGGCGTGCGGTTGAGCCTCTTCGTCTGCTACGACCTCCGCTTCGCCGACGAGTTCTGGGCGCTTGCGCCGCGACACCGACTGCTACGTCATGTCCGGCGAACTGGCCGGAGCAGCGCCGCGACCACTGGCGCGCACTGCTCCGGGCCCGAGCGATCGAGAACCTGGCGTACGTGGTCGGTGCCAACCGGGTGGGGAGCGGGGGAGGGGTCACGTACGTCGGTGACAGCGCGATCATCGGACCGTTCGGCGAGGAGCTCGCCGACGGCGGCGGTGCCGGCGAGACGGTGCTCGTTGCCGACGTGGACCCGGCAGTGGTGCAGAAGACCCGCGAGCGGTATCCGTTCCTCGTCGACCGCCGAACGTGAGGTAGCGATGGGTGTCGAAGAGAACAAGGCGCTCGTGCTCGAGTTCTACCGGCGGATGAACGACCGGCGGTACGAGGAGATGTGGGAACTGTTCGCCGCAGACGCGAAGTGGGGTGGCGGCCGAGCGTCGACCGACGACTTCGCCGGCATCGACGGGATGCGAGCGATCATGGTGGACCCGATGCCGATCTTCGTCGAAGGAGGCATCGCGTTCACCGTCCACGCGCTCACCGCCGAAGGCGTCCGCGTCGCGGCGGAGGTGGAGAGCTACGCGCCGCTGGTCAACGGCAAGGTCTACAACAACCACTACCACATGCTCTTCGAGATCCGCGACGGCAAGATCGTCATCGTCAAGGAGTACGCCGATACCGCGCACGCGCGGGAGGTGTTCGGCGACCTCGACCTGGGCGGGCGTTCGGCGTAGTCTCTCTCGCCATGTGCGGATGCTTCATTGCCCTCGTCGCGTTCTTCTCGCCGCGTTTGGCCATCTTTCTCGTGTGGCTGTTCACCGACCGGATGGGAATCGCCTTCAACTCGTTCTGGATCGCCCTGCTCGGCTTCATCTTCCTGCCGTGGACGACGCTGGCGTGGGCCGTCGCCTACGCGCCGATCCAAGGCGTCACCGGCTTCGGCTGGTTCGTCGTGATCCTCGCGTTCTTCGCCGACATGAGCACGCACTACGCGAGCTTCCAGGCCCGCCAGCAGCGCCGCGCGGCCACCGCCTGAGCGGGTCGCTCAACCGGACGCGAGCTCGGCCTTCGCGCTGGCCTTGTCGTACGCAGCGCTGATCCTTGCGTGGCGCGCATCGACGTATGACCGCGTGTAGGCGTGCGGGAGCACGTAGAGGTCGCCGTCGATGATCGCGTCGCGCACCAAGATCCCGACCTCGCGTGGTTCCATCACGGTGTACTGCCGGTCGGGGTCGGAACCGCGGCTGCCGGCCGAGGTGCTCGGTGAGAGCTGTCGTCCGGTCAGACCGTCGGGACGATTGCGATTCGACGTGCCGAAGTTGGTGGCGACGCCGCCGGGACAGAGGATGCTCACGCCGATGCCGTAGCCGTTCGCTTCTGATTCCTGCGCGAGCGACTCGCCCATCCCGACGATCGCGTACTTCGTGGTCGCGTAGATCGTCATGTTCAGCGGTGCGAGACCCGCGATCGACGCGGTGAGCACGATGTGCTTCTCGCCTTCCTGATCCCTCATGCGCGGCAGGAACGCCAGCAGGCAGTTGACCGTGCCGCCGAGGTTCACCGACATCACCCAATCCCAGTCGGACGCGGTCGCGTCCGCGATCGGAGGGAATGCGCCGACACCGGCGTTCGAGCACAGCACGTCGACCCGTCCCATCGCGTCGTACGCGGCGTCCGCCAGTGCGGCGACCGCGGCACGATCGGTGACATCGGTCGGCACGGTGAGCGTGCGCGCGCCGTACGCGGCCATGTCCTCGGCGGCCGTCGCGAGCGGGCCGGGCTCGATGTCGGCGAGCACGAGATCCATCCCCGCCTCGCCGAGCGCGTGCGCGATGCCGAGACCGATCCCGCTCGCAGCCCCGGTGATCACGGCAACGCCCCCGCGCAACTCTCGCATCGGAACCTCCCTCGACGAGTGGAGCGACCCTAGCGGCGCGGCCTGCGACCCGGAGTGGGCGGTTTGCTAACCTCGGCGGTACGCCGCGGGGTGGAGCAGTCTGGTAGCTCGTCGGGCTCATAACCCGAAGGTCGGAGGTTCAAATCCTCCCCCCGCCACCAACGAAAGCCCAGGTCAGAGCCCTCCCACTGGGAGGGCTCTCCTGCTGGGGCGGCCCGTATCCCTACAGGAATCCCTACAACGCGGTAACTTGCGGCCATGCGCGGTACGAAGCGCAAGCGCAAAGACGGTGTGTGGGAGCTCAGGGTCTACATCGGTCGTGACCCCGCCACCGGCAACCCGCGGCAAGTCTCGCGGACGTTCCATGGCGGTGCTCGCGCCGGGGACAAAGCCCTACGAGAGCTGGTCGAGAAGCACGCGGAGGGGCGCCCTGACGGTTGGGGAATGACCGTCGGTCAGCTCTTCGACCGCTGGTTGGAGGAGTGCGAGCGGCTTGACCTCTCACCGACAACGCTGCGGACCTACCGCGTGCAGATCGACCTGACTATTCGCCCCGGCTCGGCAAGCTCGTGCTGAGCCGTCTTACCCCGAAGCACCTCGACAACCTCTACGGCGAGATGAAGACAAGCGGCAAGTCGTCGAAGACGATTCGCAACCACCATGCGATCATCTCCTCGGCGTTGCACCAGGCCGTGCGCTGGGGGTGGGTCCGCGAGAACGTTGCCGACAAGGCGAAGCCACCGCGAATCTCCCAACGGCGAGTGAATCCTCCGTCTGTCGACTCGGTCCGCGCCGTCGTCGAGGAGGCCGAAGCGCGCCGATCCGCGTCTCGCCCCGCTCCTCATGCTGGCCGCGCTGACTGGCATGCGTCGCGGTGAACTCTGCGCACTGCGGTGGAGCGACGTCGATCTCGATCTCGGTGTGCTCGAGGTTTCTCGTTCGGTAGTCGTCGTTCCCGGGGGCGTCGCGGAGAAGACGACAAAGACCGATCGCTCACGACGGGTCGCTCTCGATGAGGTCGGCGTGGCGCTGCTCGAGGCCCACCGGGTTCGTGTCGAGGCGTGGGCGCGCGACGCAGGCGCAGACCTGGCCGACGGCGCGTACGTCTTCTCTCCCGATGTCGATGGCTCGAAGTCATATCGTCCCGACAACGTCACGAGCTTCTTCATGCGTGTGCGCGACGAGCTGGGTTTCAAGAGCGTGCGGCTTCACGACCTCCGGCACTTCACGGCGACGCAGTTGATCGGTGCCGGCGTTGACGTGCGCACGGTTGCCGGCCGGCTCGGGCATTCCGACCCGTCGCTGACACTGCGGGTCTACAGCCACGTCATCGAGGAGCGCGACCGCGCCGCTGCCGCCGTGATCGGTCGGGTCCTCGGCACGAGGGGGTCGCCCGATCGCCCGCAACTCGAAGTCGGACCGACAAATGTCGACGAGGTTCTTACCGCGGCTCCCGAATAGGGCGGCGCGCCGATCGGGCGACCGTCCCGGGCGGCCCGACACAGGGAGTCGCGCGTCACGCGCTCGTGGGCCGGACGACGTCAAGAAGTGTTTCGAGCGCCCTGCGCGGCACGACGACGCGGCGCCCGAATCGCACGACGGGTAACTCCCCGCGCCCGATGAGCTCGTACGCGAACGATCGCGAGATCCCGAGGATCGCGGCCGCCTCGGGCACCGTAACAGTGAGACGCTCGTTGCTCTCCATCTCGACTCCCATGCGTGCTTCGAGCTGAGGGCTCGGCGCATTCAGAAGCGAGCCCATGGTCCGCGATGGTGCGCCGGACTCACTCCCGGGACTACTCCCGGAATTACTCCCGGCGTGCCTGCAGCAGGGAATTCTGCGGGAACGTCGCGCGGGACACGGTGGACTACTCCCGGAACTACTCCCGGAACTACTCCCGACGGGGTCGGACGCCGCACAGCTGCTCTGTCCCACTCTGTCCGACGATGCTTCCGGGAATACTCCCGGAAGGACGACTTCCATCGTCGTCGAGCCTTGCAAGAACGCCGCAGTGGTTCCGAGCGAGCGCAAGAAGGAAGGATGTGCGGCCTCCCCGGCGTACGGCGGGGCACCCTGCCTATGGTCCTACGGTGCTCACCTTCGTGCTTGGCGCTCCCGGCTCGGGAAAGAGCACGGTTGCGCCGGTGCTTCGCAAGCTCATGCCGACATCGCGTCGTCATCGACTGGGATGACTTCATGAGCGCCGCCGGCGCGGTGGCTCGGCGAGACATCACAAGTTCGCCCGACCTGTGGCCAGCGTACGGAAAGGTCGTTCGGGCCGCCGTAGAGGCAGCCGGGCCGTCGCGCGTTGTTGTTCTCGGTGTCTGTACCCCTGACGAGTTGGTCGGGTGGCCGAACTCGCGGTGGATCCTGCTTGACTGCCGCGACGACGAGCGTCGCCGACGCCTCGGCGGGCGTTCTGCAGGCGATGTGAACGGCGCGCTCGGCCGACGCGGCGGCCTACCGGTCGCTTGGGTTACCCGTCGTGGACACCACGGGTCGAACCGTCGAAGCCGTGGCAAACGAAGTCGTCGCCTTCATCGCCGAAACGTGAACCGGGCCGCTGTGCCGTCCGGGACCGTGACTTCTAG
>CAVPKG010000007.1:0-233230 GCA_963705625.1 uncultured Actinomycetes bacterium | reverse complement strand
CATCCCCGCGGCGGCCCGCCTGGCCGATCCACGCCGCGAGATGCCCCTTCAGATCTACATGCGCGAGTCGAAGGTGAGCCTCGCCGAGCTGACCGACAACGTAAACGACGAACTGAAGCGCAGCGGCCGCTGCGTCGTCGTGGTGAGCGAGGGCTACGACGCGGGCGATATCGGCGAGCTGAAGAACGCTTTCGGCCACACCGAATTCAGCTCGAGCCTGTTCACCGCGCAGCAGATCGTGGTGAACCACCTGAACAAGGCGGGCCTGAAGGCGCGGGGCGCGGCTCGCGGTCAGACCGTGGGCACCGACCAGCGCGACAGCATGATCTACGCCTCCACCGTGGAACTCGACGAAGCGTACAAGATCGGCCAGAACGCGGTGGCGATCGCCGCCCAGGGATGCTCCGGCTTCATGTCCACCATGCTGCGGCGGCCGGGCCTGATCTACGCCGTGGACTACGATAAGGCGCCGCTCGACGTGGTGGCGAACTCGAGAGAGACATTTCCCGGAGCACTGGATCGCGCCGAACCGCATCGACGACCCCGACGACTTCGTGCGATACGCGCGTCCCCTGATCGGCGAGGACTGGTGAGCGTACCGGTGATCAATGGCGCGAGCGGTACTCCCGTTTCGAGCAGGTGTTCGCGCCCCAGAAGTTGACGGCGTACGTCCCCGAGGCTTACCGTAAATAGCGGCCGGGGCTTAACCGCAGAGGACGCGGAGGTTCGCGGAGGATCGCAGAGGAACCCGAGAAGCGCAGAGGGAGGCAGAGGGCTCAGAGGAAGGCCTTTCAGAAGGACGAGGATTGGGACGATCGCTGCGCGAAGTTCTCAAAGAGATTCGAGAGGGTCTTCTCTCCTCGCACCTTCTTTCCTCTGCGTTCCTCTGCGTTCCTCTGCGAACCTCTGGTGCCGTCATCGGTGAAAAATAATTCCGAGGGCTTTGTGGTGGCTTCTGAGTGAGGAGAAATCATGTCTGATGCTCAAGCAGCGTTGAAGAATTTCCCGAAGAAGCACGAGTTCTTCGTCGGCATCGATTCCGACGGCTGCGCGTTCGACACGATGGAGATCAAGCACAAGGAGTGCTTCATCCCCAACATCATCAAGCACTGGGACCTGCAGCCGGTCTCGCAAGTACGCCCGCGAGGCCGCCGAGTTCGTCAACCTCTACTCCAAGTGGCGCGGCATCAACCGCTGGCCGGCGCTGCTGATGGTCGTTCGACCTGCTGGCCGAGCGGCCGGAGGTCCAGGCGCGCCACGTGCAGACTGCCCGAGGTGCCGCCGCTGCGCGACTGGATCGAAGCGCGAGACCAAGCTGGGCAACCCCGCGCTGAAGGCCGAGGTCGAGAAGACCGGCGACCCGGAGCTGAAGCAGGCCCTGCGCCTGGAGCGAGGCGGTCAACGCCTCCATCGCCGACATGGTGCACGGCGTGCCGCCGTTCCCCTTCGTCCGCGAGAGCCTGGAGAAGCTGGTCGCGCAAGGCGGACATGATCGTGCGTCTCGGCCACGCCCGGGCGAGGCGCTGGCGCGCGAGTGGGAGGAGCACGACATCGCCACGCTACGCCCGCGTGATCGCCGGCCAGGAGATGGGCACGCAAGAAGGAGCACCTGGCGCTGGCCGCCAGGGGCCGCTACGCCAGCCGAACCACATCCTGATGATCGGCGACGCGCCGGGCGACATGCAAGGCCGCGCGCGGCCAACGACGCCCTCTTCTTCCCCATCAACCCCGGCAACGAGGACGCCAGTCCTGGGAGCGCTTCTACGACGAGGCCATGGCGACAAGTTCCTCGCCGGCCAGTTACGCCGGCGACTACGAGGCGGCCTTGATCGCCGAGTTCGACAAGCTGCTGCCGGAACGCCGCCCTGGAAGACGTGAGCGCGGCGAAAGGACAACAAGGACATCAAGGACATCAAGGACCCAAAGGACGCTCGGCCTGTTGTCCTTGATGTCTTTGATGTCCTTGATGTCCTTTGTGTCCTTGCCTCCCAACCCGCCCTACCTGTAGTAATCTGAAAACCGGGCCCTCGGAACTTCATCCAATCTTACGAGGCGCTTATGAACCCCCTCATCGAACTTCAGAAGCTCGGACAGAGCATCTGGTACGACAACATGCGCCGCAGTCTGCTGCAGTCCGGCGGGCTCGCGAAGATGATCGCGCAAGGGGTTCGCGGCATGACGTCGAACCCGACGATCTTCGAGAAGGCGATCGGCGAAAGCAACGATTACGACGGACGCCCATCCGCGAGCTTGTCGAGCGCGACGTCATTTTGCCGACCGACCTGTACGAGGAAAAAAATGGCCGTGGCCGACATCCCAAGTCAGCGGCCGACGCCTTGCCGCCTCGCTTTACGACCCCGCGAGCAGGGCAAAGACGGTCTGGTGTGCGCTGGAGGTATCGCACCGAAGCTCGCCTCACAACACCGATGCCACGGTAGCGGAGAGGCGAGCGTCTGTGGAAATGGGTGGCGCGGCGCCGAACGTGATGATCAAGGTGCCGGCCACGCTGGAGGGCATGCCCGCCATCCAGCAGCTGCTTGGCGAAGGCATCAACGTCAACGTGACACTGATGTTCTCGATGGAAACGTACGAGCAGGTTTACGAAGCCTACATTCGCGGCCTGGAGAAGCGCGCAAACAAGGGCAGGGACGTGACACGTATCGCTTCGGTGGCCAGTCTGTTCGTCAGCCGCGTGGACACGGCAGTCGACACGTTGCTCGAACAGAAAGGCGCGCCGCCGGAATTCTTTGGTAAGGCGGCCATCGCCAATTCGAAGCTGCTGTACCAGCGGTTCAAGGAGATCTTCCACGGCAAGCGGTTTGCCGCGCTGGGGGCGAAAGGCGCGCGGCCGCAGCGCCTGTTGTGGGCGAGCACGAGCACGAAGAACCCCAAGTACAGCGACGTAGTTCGGGTTGCTACCCACCACCGAGCCGACCGCGTACGGGTCCGCTCGAAATCCGTGGGACGTCGAACGCAGCTCGGGTGGCTCGAGCGGCGGCTCCGGAGCGGCGGTGGCTTCGGGCATGGTGCCGCTCGCGGACGGAGGCGACGGCGGCGGCTCCATCCGCATTCCGGCGAGCATGTGCGGTGTGTTCGGTCTCAAGCCCACGCGCGGCGTGTGTCGCTCGGCCCCGACGACGGCGAGGTATGGGCGGGCCTCGTGGTCCGGCACGTGATCACCCGCAGTGTGCGCGACAGCGTGGCGGTGCTCGACCTGCTCGCCGGCGCGATGCCCGGCGATCCCTACTCGGCAGCACCTCCATCGCGGCCGTTCCTCGAAGAGGTGGGCGCCGAGATCGGGCCGCTTCGGATCGGCGTGCGCGCCGCGACCGCCCCGGGCGAGCTCGTGGACGTCGCGGCCGTGTGCACGGAGGCGGCGAACGACGTCGCCGCCGTACTCGAACGCGTAGCTCGGTCACGAGGTCGAACCCGTGTGGCCCGACGCCTTCGACGACCTCGCCGCGCTCGCCGCGTTCACCGCGATCCAGGCGGTGGCGGTCGCGTGCGACGTCGACCGCCTCGCCACGCCTCACCGGTCGCGAGATCGGCGCCGACGACGTCGAGACGCTCACCTGGGCGTTGCGCGAGCGTGGCCCGCGCGCATCGACGTCGGCCATGTACGTGGAGACACTCGAGCGCGCGCCGTGCCTGGTCACGACGGGTGGCGCGTTGGTGGGACGACGACGGCGGCGGGTTCGACCTCTTGCTCACCCCGACGCTGGCGCGACCCCCGCCATTGCTCGGAGACATCGACAGCGACGCACCGGACCCCTTGCCCGCACTGGCGCGACACCGTGCCCTTCGGGGTCTTCACCGCGCCGTTCAACATCACCGGGCAACCCGCGATGTCGGTACCGACCTCGACGTCGGGCGATCTCCCGATCGGTGTTCAACTCGTGGCCGCGACCGGTCGAGAGGATCTGTTGTTCCGGGTCGTGGCCGAACTCGAGCAGGTGCGCCCGTGGGCAGGCCGAACACCGCGGTGGTTCTTCGCCGACGCGTTACCACGGACAGTGACCGGATAACCACAGAGAGGCTGTTAGTCTCTCGGACAGCTGCCCGGCCTGGCCGGGCCGGGCGGAGGGGTGCCGCCAGGAGTGGACATTTCGCCACCGTGGACCGAAGAGCTTCCGGCACGCTCACGCCCCGCGGTGAGCTGGTGGTTCGTCGTGCTCGGCATCGCGGTCTCGGGTCTCGCATGCTGGACACGTCGGATTCGCTCCGGTCGTTCGTGTTCGACGTGCGCGGTGATCGCCGTGGGTGGCGCGGTGTACGGCATCCTGCGGAACCGTCCGGACCGCCGGTTCTCCTGGCTGTTCCTCGCGTTCGGCCTCGCGCTCTTCGCCGCCGGCGACGTCGCGTGGGACGTCGCCACTCGCGGCATGGGCGGGAGCACCGGATATCCATGGGCCGACATCCTGTACCTCGCCGTGTATCCCGCTCCTCGTGTTCGTGCCTCTACCCCAGCCTCACTCGCGGAACTTCCGGCGCGACACCGTGGTCGACAGCGCGATCGTCGCCGCTGCGGTGTCGGCAGTGATCTGGCAGTGGGTGATCACGCCCGTCATCGAGCACTCCGACGGTGCGACGATGGAGCGAATCGTCGCGGCGGCGTACCCGGTGATGGACGTCGTGCTGGTCGTGGCGATCGTGCACGCAGTGTTCACGCTCCCTCGGTGGGTGCCGGCGGCATGGTTCCTGTTCGCGGGCTGACCGTCTTGCTCGTCGCCGACACCGTCTACGCCCGGCTGATAGCAGACGGCAGGTACGTGGACCGGTGGCGTGCTCGACGCCTTCTGGCCGGTCTCGTACTTCCTGTCTGGCGGGCGCCATGTTGCACCCGACGATGCGGGAGCTCTGGACCACACAGCACGAAGGCCTGGTTCGACACGGGCGGGCACGCATGCTCGTCCTGGGTGCCGCGCTGTTCATGGTGCCGGCTGTCGCGGTCGTCTTCGACGGCGCCGGTCGCGGCGACGCGGTCGCGCTCGACCGCCCTCATCGGCGTCACCGCCGCGCTCGTCGCTTGGCGCATCGCGCGCCTCGTGTCGGACACCGATCGCGGCGTGCGAGGTGCTCGCGGAGAGCGAGGCGACGGTTCCGTGCGTTCGTACAGCACTCCTCCGACGTGGTAGGGGTGATCGACGCGGTCGGGAACGATCATCTACGTCAGCCCCTCGGTGACGGACGTGCTTCGGTTACGAGCCCAGTCAGATGATCGGACACAAGGTCGTCGACTTCGTCCACAGCGACGACGTCGATGACGCGGTCCTGGCCATCGCCGCGCTCGCCGACCGTCCGTTGGAGAGCGAGTTCGTCGAGTTCCGGTGCCGACACGCCGACGGCACGCTGGCGGTGGACTCAGGCGACGTGCACGAACCAGATGTACGAGCCCGCGGTACGAGGCATCGTGGGGAACTTCCGCGACGTCACCGAGCGCCGCCGTACCGAGGCACTCGGCGCACGCGAAACCGACGTCCTCGAGCGGATCCTCGCCGGCACACCCGTCCCGCAGACGCTGCATCAGCTCCTCGAAGCCGTGGAGGAGTACCTCGGTGACGTGTCGGCGACGATCCGACTGTTCGACGCCGAAACCGGCGAGGTTGCAGCGCGTCGGCGGCGCCGTCGCTCGTCCCCGGCGTTCATCGACGCGATCGACGATCGCCTGGCCGCGCAGGTCGGCGACGCCGAGGAGGCCTACAACGCTCGCTTCGAGCCGATCATCATTCCCGACATCGCCAACGACTTCCGGTTCCCGCACATTCAACAACTTCGCGAGTTGACGCGAAGGGAAGGTTTCCGCGCGTTCTGGTCTGTCCCGATCCGCACCCCGACGACGAGAGGCTGTTGGGAATGCTCGCGATCTACGTGCGAACCGCGCGTGAGCCGTCCGACACCGAGCGAGCGATGATGGATCGCGTCCGGAACATCGTGAGCGTCGCGCTCGACCGTGCGGCGCACACCCGACAGCTCGGCCATCTCGCACTCCACGACACGCTCACCGAGCTGCCGAACCGCGCGCTCGCCGTCGACCGTCTCGACGCCGCGTTGGAGCGCCTGCACGACGACGAATCGATGGTGGCGGTGCTCTTCCTCGACCTCGACCGCTTCAAGGTGGTCAACGACGGCCTCGGCCACGACACGGGCGACGAGCTGCTCGTGGCGGTGGGTCGTCGTCTCGCCGCGTCGGTCCGCCGCAACGACACCGTCGCCCGGTTCGGAGGAGACGAGTTCGTCATCGTCTGCGAGGACCTCACGGACGATGCACCAGGTCGAGGAGCTTGCCGACCGCGCCATCCACGCCCTCAGCGAGCCGTTCGCGCTCGAACGCGCGGAGGTGGTCGTCACCGCGAGCATCGGCATCGCGGTCACGCGGCGCCCCTCCGATCGCGCCGGCGAGCCTCCTCCGCGATGCCGACGCTGCGATGTACCGCGCCAAGAGCCGTGGCGGCGCGCGGTACGAGCTGTTCGACCAGGCGATGCACACGCAGGCCGTCACCCGTCTCCTGACCGAGCGTGGCGCTGCGCGAGGCGCTCGAGCGCGACGAGCTCCGGGTGCTGTTCCAACCCCAGTTCGAGCTCGCGACCGGCGAGCGCGTCGCCGACGAGGCACTCCTGCGCTGGGCCCACCCCGTACGAGGCCTCATCGCGCCGGGAGAGTTCATCGAAATCGCCGAAGAGACCGGCATCATCGTGCCGATCGGCAGCTGGGTCCTCGAACAGGTCTGCGAGCGGGCGAGCCGGGCCCGCAACGAGGGCCCCGACAACGGGCAGCTGTGCGTCTCGGCGAACATCTCTGCACGCCAGCTCCTGCGCCCCGATTTTCCGCGTTTCGTGCACTCGGTGCTCCGCGAGTTCGACCTCGATCCGTCGGCGCTCTGTCTCGAGATCGCGGAGCACGTGCTGCTCGATGATCAGGAGACCACGAGCGGCGTGCTCAACGCGCTGAAGGCGATCGGCGTCCGGCTGGCGATCGACGACTTCGGAACCGGTGGGTCGTCGCTCACGTATCTGCGCAAATACCCGTTCGACGAGCTGAAGATCGACTGCGCCTTCGTCGCCGGGCTCGGCAAGAGCGCCGCCGACGACGCCATCGTGGCGGCCACCATCGACATGGCGCACGCGCTCGGCATGGTCGTCGCGGCGGAAGGCGTGGAGACCGAGGTACAGCGAGCTCGCCTCGTGGAGCTCGGCTGCGACCGCGCGCAGGGCTACTACCTTGCGCCGCCGGAGGCGGTCCACGCGCGGCACCTCAAGCTCGTGAAGCAACAGCCGGCTTAGGGAGCGAAACGTCCGCGAGCCGGGTACCCCGGCTCGCAGTTGAGCGACGCATGGTGTCGGTGTAGAACTGCCGCCCGCGATCCGGGATCGACGACCAAGGGAGTGTGAGCCGCATGTCGCTGCTCGACAAGATGAAGGAAACGGCCCAGAAGGGCGTCGACAAGACGAAGGAAGCCGTCAACACCGGTCAGGAGAAGCTCGAGGAACGCAAGATCGAGAAGAAGATCGGTGAGCTCAAGGAAGAGCTGGGCGGGCTGGTCTACGGGCAGAAGATCGGGAGTCCGGCCGAGAACGCCGACGCCGAGATCCAGCGCATCGTCGGGGAGATCAAGGAAGCCGAGGAAGAGCTCGCGAAGGTCGACGAGGACTGAGCCAAGGTCAACGCGCGGTCTCCACACTGGTGGTCCGGGTGACGCGGTACGCCAGTCCGGCATAGACCACTGCCACGACGCTCAGCGCGGCGACGCCTTCGACGAGGTCGAAGACCTCGATTCGCCACGCGCCGATCCCCACCGCGACGACGACCGCCGTCGTCAGCAGGCGCAACGTCAGCAAGCCCGAGACGGGCACGCGTCGCGTGCAGGTGCCGAGCAGCGCGAGCGCGAGGTATACAGCCGCGAGCGTACCTGTGATCTCGAGGATGTCCTCCGAAGGAAGGTGGTCGAGCGGCCCGACCTTCACGAGCTTCGCCACCCCGATCGCGGTGCCCGCGATGGCGAGCTGCAGCACGAGATGCGATGCGATCCAGGCGTGCAGCCTGCCGGCGCGTATGCCGGCCTGCGGCACGTCGTCGAAGTAGCTCGACCAGATCGCGAACGTCAGGACGAACTCGAAGATGAGCGCCACCACGTCGACCTCGATGACCGAACTACCGCTCACCGCGATCGCGACCTTCACGAACGCCTCGCCGCACACGATGATGGTGAATGCGCCCATGCGCTCGATGAGGTGGGGCTCGGCGATCCCCGTGCCAGCACCACTGGTACGTGTGCCCGCGAGCGACGACGCGATCAGCGCCCCGAAGGCAACGGCCCACACGGCGCCGCTGACCGGCCACGGAACCATCGCAGCGCCCAAGAAGAGGCCCACACTGGCCCAGGCGGCACGCGCCCGTCGTCAGCGCGTCGTCGGATCGGTCGAGGCTCGCTCGGGCGGCACGCGTGTACATCACCGCCACCGACGCAACCAGTCCCGCGTAGGTCAGCGAGAGATATGCCGCGTCGCGTCGGACACCGGCATGCGCTTCCATGGCGACCAGCACGACGAGGATCATCTGACCGAGGACGAGAACCCGGTGCGCGAGGTCGCTGGTTCGGAATCGGTTCGTGAAGAGCGTCGTCGAGAGCCACACCCACCAGAGCGCGACGAAGATCACGATGACCCGAACGATTCGTGTCACATCGTGGCCGTGCGAGGCGGCGTCGCTCAGCACGAGGATCGCGGCAACGAAGACGAGGTCGTAGAACAACTCGAGCCACACGGACATCGGGACCGCGAGGAGGCCGTTCGGCTCGGATTCGGGCTCGTGCGTCATGAGGCGGCGACGCACGGTACCGGACGCACCGGGCGCAGCTGTGGAGCGCAGGCTCCGGAGTGGCTACAGCGTCGCGAGCGCCGGCGCGGCGGCGAGGAGATCTTCGGCGAGGCGTGCGTCGCCCTCCACCGTGTGGGTGAGGTGCGACGGGGCGATGCGATCGCCGACCACCATGCACCAGTCGACCACGTTCACGGTGACGGTGACGTCGGGAGCACCCACACCGGGACCGCTGCCGTCCATGGCGACGAGCCACTCGCCGCCGCCACCGCCGGTGAGCACCAAGCGCGCGGTCTTGCCTTCGCGTGTGCGATCGACGAGGCCCAGCGCCGTGCTCAGCGTGCGTGCGGCCAGGTCGGACATGAGGGCGAGGTGCCGCGGATCAGGGGGCACTCCGGGCAACCCGACCACGCGGCGCAGGTCGTCGGTGTGGATCCACGTCTCGAATGCGCGGACGATGATGGCGTCGTTCCGATCGAGCTCGAGTCCGCGCCAGTTCGCGCTTCCCGGCTGCGGGAGCGCGGCCCAATCGCAATTCGCGTCGACCGATGCGCGCCACAGGGTGATCGCGTCGTCGAGCGGACGGTCGGCGAGGCGTTCGACGAAGGCAGAGGTGCGCGCGTCGATGTCGGTCTCCATGACCTCGGGTACCGGCGTCGCTCCGACGGCCTGAGCGAGCAGGCTCTCCTGCGCCGCCTCGTGGATCACGAGGTCGCGCGCGCTGAGGCCGTTCGTGGTGGTCTCGTCGAGCGCGCCGTCGCTGACGAGATCGACTGCGTGCGCGAACCGCTCCGACTGCGTGCGGTAGAGGTCGATGACCGGATCGTCGCGCTCACCCGCGCGCCGGGTGCGCGCGGTACCGATCACGTTGCTGCGGAGTGCCGACGGGGGATCGAGTGCCTCGGTGGCGCCGATCCACGTTGCCGCGCGCGTCAGGCGCGCCGCCTCGCGGGCGAGGTCGGGACGCCGCGCGAGGACGGCCTCGATCGCAGCGACTTCGTCGGGCTCGCATGCGTCGAGCGCGTACGCGCCGAGGAGTTCCTCGACGTCGGCGTCGGTGAGCTGCCCACTCACTCGGGTCACCACTCGTCTCCTTGTGCTTCGAGCGCCTCGGCAATTCGGCGGAGCCCGAGACGCAACCGCGACTTGGCGGTGCCTTCCGGGATACCGAGGACTTCGGCTACTTGCCGGTACGTCTTTCCCCCGAAGTAGGCGAGCTGGATGGCACGCCGCTGCTCACTCGGCAACACGTCGAGCGCCGCCCGAACCCGCTCCGCCGCCACCATCGCGGTGGCCATCTCCTCCACGTCCGGAGCGGTCACGGCGCGTGCCGCATCGCGCTCGGCCCGACGACGGCGTGCTTCTTCCCTCCGCACGTAGTCGACGGCCCGCCGGTGGGCCAGCGTCGCGAGCCAGGTGCGGAGGCTGCCGCGGTCGGGGTCGAACGCCGCCGGCCGCTCCCACAGGCCCACGAAGACGTCCTGGCTCACGTCTTCGGCAGCCCGAGGGTCGCCGATCACGCGCAGCGCGAGGCCGTACACGAACGACGCGTACTGGTCGTAGATCTCCGCGAGCGCGGACTCCTCGCCTCCGACGAGCCGGTCGCGGACGTCCCGCTCCCAGTCGCTCGGGACGACGACCCGGGTCTGCACCTCGACAGCTTGGTTCACTGGCTCGTCATTCGCCACGGAGGGTCCCAATGGATCACCCCAACACAAGGGTCGCTCGCTGCTCGCCGGGATGCCCGGGTCGCGGCCGCTCACTCCAAACCGCTGCCGGATCGCACCGACGAGCGGAAGCGGGCCAGGACCACCACGGAACCGAGCACTGCGTAGACGAGGAGGCCGGCTGCGGGCTCGGGGCCCCACCAGTTCGGGAGATCGTCAGCCCACCAGACCGCCGCCGCCGCGATCCACAGAGGGCAGACGAGCACGATCGTGAGCCGAGGGTTCCGCCGGATCAGGGTCACGACGAGCGCGAAGACGCCTGCGATGAGGAAGAAGGGGGGGAACACCGACGCGAACGATCCCCCGGCTGTCGCGACTCCCCTTCCGCCGCGGAAGCGAGTCCACACCGGCCACACGTGGCCGGCGATCGCAGCGGTGCCCGCCGCGTACGCGGCGGCGTCGCCGATCGCGAGGCCGGCGAACCCCGCGACCGCGCCCTTGAGCGCGTCGAGGAAGATCACGAGCACGCCCCAGCCCTTGCCCAGCACGCGCATCGTGTTGAGCCCGCCGGGGTTGCCGCTCCCCTCCTGGCGGATGTCGACCGATCCACGTGTGCACCGCGCGCGTCACCAGATCGGCAGACGGGAACGTCCCGATCAGGTACCCGATCGCAACGCCGAGCAGGACCTCTTCGACGTCCGACACGTGCCGGAGACTACGACAAGCGCGGCGAATCAGCCGCCGGAGACGTCCTGCGGACGCGCCTTGCCCGCGCGCGATCCACGGCATCATGCCCCGCAGCCGGCGCCGACCTCCTCGATCGGGTGCTTGGCCGACTGGCGGCGCAGCGCGTTGAAGTTCGGACGACCGTTCTCGTTCTCGGCGATCCACTCCTTCGGCGAACTTGCCCGACTGGATCTCGCCGAGGATCTTCTTCATCTCGGCCTTCGTCTCGTCGGTGATGATGCGCGGCCCGCGCGTCATCTCGCCGTACTCGGCGGTGTCGGAGATCGAGTAGTTCATGTTGGCGATGCCGCCCTCGTAGATGAGGTCGACGATGAGCTTCACCTCGTGCAGCGTCTCGAAGTACGCCGACTCGGGCTGGTAGCCCGGCCTCGACGAGCGTCTCGTAGCCGTTGGGATGAGCTCGACGAGCCCGCCGCACAGCACGACCTGCTCGCCGAAGAGGTCGGTCTCGGTCTCCTCCTCGAACGTGGTGTCGAGCACGCCGGCACGCGTGCCGCCGATCGCCCTCGCGTACGCGAGCGCGGTCTGCTTGGCCTTGCCGGTCGCGTCGGCGTCGACCGCGACGAGGCACGGGCACGCCGCCGCCCTCGTCGTACGTGCGGCGCACGAGGTGACCGGGGCCCTTCGGCGCGATCATCCACACGTCGACGCCCTTCGGCGGGCGGATCTGGCCGAAGTGGATGTTGAAGCCGTGCGCGAACGCGAGCGAGTTGCCGTCGACGAGGTTCGGCGCGATGTCGTCGCCGTAGACCTTCTTCTGCTCGGTGTCGGGCAGCAGCACCATCACGATGTCGGCTTCCTGCACCGCCTCGCGCGGTGGTGACGACCCGCAGGCCGGCCGCTTCGGCCTTCGCCTTCGACGTCGAGCCCTCGCGCAGGCCGACGAGCACGTCGATCCCGGAGTCCTTCAGGTTCAGCGCGTGCGCGTGACCCTGCGAGCCGTAGCCGAGGATCGCGACCTTGCGTGTCGGCGAGCAGCCCGAGATCGGCGTCGTTGTCGTAATAGATGGTGGCAGGCATGCGACGTCGATCTCCTCGTTCACTGCGGCGCGGGTACTGCGCGCGGGCGTTCACCGCGCGCTCGTCTTGGACGCGCATCGTCGAGCAGTCGCGATCGTACGGCACGGAGCTTGGCGGGTTGGCGGGCGAGCTTGGGCAGCGCGATGCGGCCGGTGCGCTGGAGCTCGACGATGCCGAACGGCTTGAGCAGGTCGCTGAACGCGTCGAGCTTGTCGGGCTCGCCCGCGACCATGATCGTCATCGCGTCGTAGCCGACGTCGACGATCTTCGCCTCGAAGATCGACGTGAGCTCGGTGACCTGCGACCGCGGCCTCGGCCGTCGCCTTCACCGTCACCATCATCAGCTCGCGCTCGACCGCCTGATCGGGCGCGACCTCGGTGATCTTGATCACCGGGATCAGCTTGTTGAGCTGCTTCACGACCTGCTCGAGCGGCGCCGACTCGGCGTCGACCACGATCGTCATCCGGCTGAACCGCTCGTCGTCGGTCGGGCTGACCGCGAGCGACACGATGTTGAAGCCGCGCCGCGAGAACAGACCCGCGACGCGCGAGAGCACGCCGGGCTTGTTCTCGACGGGCACGGTGAGGATGTGGTGCTGGCCTTCACTCATGGTCATCGAGCTCCCTACGTGTCGAACGCGGGATCGAGGATGATGTCGTCGTTCGACGCGCCGGCCGCGACCATCGGGTACACCTTCTCGCGCCAGTCGGTGCGGAAGTCGATCACGACCGGCCGGTCGTCGATCTCGTTCGCCTTCTCGATCGTGGGCACGACGTCGTCGGGCGTGTCGACGCGGATGCCGACACAGCCCATCGCCTCGGCCCACTTCACGTAGTCGGGCAGGTCGGGCGACAGGTACACCTCGCTGTAGCGCTCCTCGTAGAAGAGCTCCTGCCACTGGCGCACCATGCCGAGGTACGCGTTGTTGAGGATCGCGATCTTCACCGGGATGCGCTCGGCGCTCGCGGTGACGAGCTCCTGCGCGGTCATCTGGAAGCAGCCGTCGCCGTCGACCGCCCACACCATCCGGTCGGGCTTGCCCGACCTTGGCGCCGATCGCGGCCGGCACCGCGTAGCCCATCGTGCCGAGCCCACCCGAGTTCACCCACGTGTTCGGGTAGTTGAACTTCCACAGCTGGCTCGTCCACATCTGGTGCTGGCCGACGCCCGCCACCACGATCGTGTCGTCGGGCGTGTTGTCGCGCAGCATCTCGACGAAGAACTGCGGCTTCAGCGGACCGTCTTCGAGCTGCTCGTACCGGAGCGGGTAACGCTCCTGCCACTCCCGCAGCTGCCGGTGCCAGGTTTCGAGTGTCGGCCACTCGCGCTTGGCGTGCTCGGCCTTCACCGCCTTGACCAGCTCCTCGATCACGAGGCGGCAGTCGCCGACGATCGGCACGTCGGGACGGCGCACCTTGCCGAGCTCGGCGGGGTCGATGTCGACGTGGATGACCTTGGCGTTCGGTGCGAACGGTGCTCACCTTGCCGGTCACGCGGTCGTCGAAGCGCGACCCGAGCGTGATCAGCAGGTCGGCCTTCTGCATCGACGTGACCGCGGTGTAGTTGCCGTGCATGCCCGGCATGCCGAGGCACAGCGGGTGGTCGTCGGGGAACGAGCCGCGCGCCATCAGCGTGGTGACCACGGGGATGCCGGTGAGCTCGGCGAGCTCCCGCAGCGCCTCCGCCGCGCGCGCCTTGAGGATGCCGCCACCGGCGTAGATCACCGGCCGCTCCGCGTCGCCCATGAGGCGCGCCGCGTCCTTGATCTGCTTGGGGTGACCCTTCACGTTCGGCTTGTAGCCGGGAAGGTCGACCGTCTCGGGCCAGTACCAGTCCATCGTCTGGTTCGCGACGTCCTTCGGCATGTCGACGAGCACCGGGACCGGGTCGTCCGGTGGTCGCGACGTGGAACGCCTCGCGGATCACGCGCGGGATGTCGTTCGCGTCGGTGATCAACCAGTTGTGCTTCGTGACCGGCATCGTGATGCCGACGGTGTCGCACTCCTGGAACGCGTCGGTACCGATCACCGAGTACGCGACCTGGCCGGTGATCACGACGATCGGGATGGTGTCCATGTACGCGTCGCAGAGCGGCGTGACGATGTTCGTCGCTGCCGGGCCGCTCGTGACCATCGCCACGCCGGGACGGCCGGTCGCGTGCGCGTACCCCTCGGCCATGTGGCCCGCGCCCTGCTCGTGGCGCACGAGGATGTGGCGGATCGACGAGTCGATGAGCGGGTCGTAGACCGGGAGGATCGCCCCGCCCGGGAGGCCGAACATGACCTCCATGCCTTCCATCTCGAGGCTCTTGATGAGGGCCTGGGCTCCGGTGAGCTTCATCGTGGTCTCCGTCTTCGGGTGGATCCGGTGGTGGCTGACTGGATCGGGGGCACAAAAAACCCCTCGCCGGGGCGAGGGGTGAGGAGCGCACGGGCGCGAGGGCGCGCCGTGCGCTACGTAACTACGAGGATGCCGGTGAGCACGGTCATTGACCGATCATTCTGCCCCATTCGCACGCCTCGGCGCAAGTCGCCCGGGATGGCTACCGCTGGTGCACGGGACACGAGTACGTGGTGCGGCCGCCGACCGTTCTTCGCACGAGCGGCGCGCCGTCCTTCGGACAGTGCGCACCGGGTTCGCGTTGCGAGGTGAGATCGCCGGTGTGCGAGCCGCCGCGGCGCCCGAGGACCCGCAACGTGTCGCGGATCGCGCGGTGGAGGCGACGAACCTCGTCGTCGGTCAGCGACTCGGCCGGCCGCGTCGGGATCGATTCCGGCACGCCAGAGCGTCTCGTCGCACAGCAGGTTGCCGAGCCCGGCGATGCGCGACTGGTCCATGATCACGGCCTTGATCGGTGCGCGGCTGCGTGCCGAGCACGCGGCGCAGGTACGCGAGCGTCACGTCGAACGCGTCGGGTCCGAGGCGATCCTCGTCGGGGTCGAGCTCCACCGCGCCCAGCCGGCGCGGGTCGCGCAGGTAGAGGCTGCCGCCGTCGGCGAACGAAAGGCCGAAGCGGTGCCACGCCGAGACGGCACGATTGCTCGCGTAGATCAGCGGGTCGCCCGCCGCCTCGCCGTCGATCAGCACGCGTCCGCTCATGCCGAGATGGAGGCCGACCACCGGGCCGCCGTCGGTGTCGACCAGGATCAGCTTCCCCCGCCGACGTGCGGTGGTGAGCTGTTGTCCGCGGAGCGCGGCCCGCACGCGCGGGGCGTGAGGCCCCGCTTCAAGAACCACGCGTCCGGCGCGTGCACGGTTTCGATCTTCCGATGCAGTGCCTTCGCGTCGATCAGCCGACGCGCCGACTCGACCTCGAGGATCTCGGGCAAGCGCGCGCCCGCTCAGAAGTTCGTGATCGCGCCGCGCTCTGCTCCCTGCGCCAGCTTTGCGTACTTCGCGAGGAAGCCGCTCGTGTAGCGCGGTTCCATCGGCTTCCACGTGGCGCGACGTCGCTCGAGCTCGGCGTCGTCGACGAGCAGCTCGATCGTGTACGTGCTCGCATCGATCACGATGCGATCACCCTCCGCGACGAGCGCGATCGGCCCGCCGTCGACGGCTTCGGGCGCGACGTGCCCGACGCAGAACCCGTGGGTGCCGCCGGAGAAGCGGCCGTCGGTGACCAGCGCGGCGTCGGCGCCGCGGCCCGCGCCCTTCATCGCGCCGGTGACCGCGAGCATCTCGCGCATGCCGGGCCCGCCCTTCGGGCCCTCGTAGCGGATCACGACGACGTCGCCGGGATTGATCTGGCCCGCGAGGATCGCGTCCATCGCGAACTCCTCGCCGTCGAACACACGCGCGGTGCCTTCGAAGCGGAGGTTGTCGATACCGGCGACCTTCACGACGCCACCGTTCGGCGCGAGCGAGCCGCGCAGCACCGCGATGCCGCCCTGCGCGTGGATCGGATCGGTGAGCGGGTGGACGACCTCGCCGTCGGGCTCGGGCGGATCGAGGTCGGCGAGGTTCTCGGCCATCGTCTTGCCGGTGACCGTGAGGCAGTCGCCGTGGAGCAGGCCGGCGTCGAGCAGCTCACGCAAGACGACTTCCACGCCGCCGACGCGATCGAGATCGGTCATGTGGTACTTGCCGTGCGGCTTCATGTCGGCGATGTGCGGCACCCGCGCGCCGATGCGGTTGAAGTCGTCGAGCTCGAGCTCGACGCCGGCTTCGTGTGCGATCGCGAGCAGGTGGAGCACCGCGTTGGTGGAGCCGCCGATGGCCATGGTGACCGCGATCGCGTTCTCGAACGCCTCCTTGGTCATGATCTGGCGCGGGCGGATACCGAGCTCCACCAAGCGCACAACGGCCTCGCCCGACTTGTACGCGAAGTCGTCGCGGCGCCGGTCGACGGCGGGAGCCGCCGAGCTGCCGGGCAGCGACATGCCGATCGCTTCGGCGATCGAGGCCATGGTGTTCGCGGTGAACATGCCGGCGCACGAACCTTCAGTCGGGCACGCACGGCGCTCGATCTCACCCAGCTCGTTCTCGGTGATGGCGCCGGCTGCGCACGCCCCGACCGCCTCGAACACGCTCACGACGTCGAGCGCCTCGCCTTTGTAGTGGCCGGGCAGGATCGAACCGCCGTAGAGGAACACCGACGGGACGTTGGTGCGCGCCGCGGCCATCAGCATCCCCGGGAGGCTCTTGTCGCAGCCCGCGAGGGTGACGAGCGCATCGAGCCGCTCGGAGTGCACCATGCACTCGACGGAGTCCGTGATGATCTCACGGCTCACGAGCGAACCGCGCATCCCTTCATGGCCCATCGAGATGCCGTCGCTCACCGCGATCGTGACGAACTCCATCGGGAAGCCACCCGCCGCGCGGACGCCGTCCTTGGCGCGCTTTGCCAACCGGTCGAGCGGCATGTTGCACGGCGTGACCTCGTTCCAGCTCGAGGCCACACCCACCTGGGACTTGCCCCAGTCGTCGTCGGTCATGCCGACCGCTCGCAGCATCGCCCGCGCGCCGGCGCGCACCATGCCGTCGGTGACCTCGAAACTGTGCGGCTTCATCTGGTCTGCCATGGCCCCATCTCCCGTCGGTCGCTCGGTGAGCGTACCCTCGTGCCATGAGCGTTCTCGTTGCGACTTCCGACGGCTACCACATCTTCACGTCGTCCGGGGAGCATCTCACCGCGCTGGAGGGCCACTCGCTCGCCACGCTCGCTCCCGGTCCTGTCCTCACCTGGCTCGCGATCGTCGACCGCCGCGAGGTGTGGCAGCACGCAGCCGACGGCACGTGGAGCCCACTCGCGACCGCAGAGGTGGACCTGTCGTCGTTGATCACGGTCGCTGGTGTGGTGTTCGGTGGCACCTACGACGCACGGCTGTTGCGCCTCGACGGCGACAAGTTCGTACCCGTCGAGAGCTTCGACCGCATCGCCAATCGCGACGAATGGCACCAGGTCGGACCGGCGCTCAACGTGCGGTCCATGACAGCAACGTGCGACGAGCAGGTGTTCCTGGCGAACGTGCACGTGGGTGGCATCCAGCGGTCTACCGATCTCGGCGAGTCGTGGGAGCCGACGCTTCCCGTCGACCACGACGTGCACGAGGTACGCGCACATCCCACGATGCCGAACGTCGTCATGGCCGCCGCGGCCGTCGGGCTGTGCGTGAGCCACGACGCCGGCGCCACGTGGTCAGTCGTGGTCGACGGCCTCCCCACCACGTACGCGCGGGCCGTCGCCTTCATCGACGACGACGTGCTCCTGAGCATCTCCGACGGCCCGAGGGCTTCCCGTTCGGCGATCTACCGGTGCCCGGTCTCCGGTGGCCCGCTGGAGCGCATCGACGCTGGGCTCGCCGATCAGCTCCGGGGCAACGTCGACACCCGGTGCCTGGCCACCGGGAACGGCCGCGCCGCGCTCGCCGACGGCGCGGGGAACGTGTGGGTGTCCGAGACGGGGATCAGGGGTTGGGAGCTCGTCGCCGATGGGCTGGCGGCCGTTTCCGGCGTGGCGATCGCCGAACGGCCGCGAGCCGTGGTCGGGCCAACGCCCGGCAGGTGAGGGCAACCCAAGTACGCTTCCGCCCCGTGACCCGCCTCCACGTGGAACGCTCATGACCGCCAAGCCGTTCGGCATCGGTCTCGTCGACGGTCCGGGAGTCGTCCCCCGCACCTTCGCGTGGAGCGGTGAACCAACCGGCGACCGGATGCGCTGGTTCGCGGACGGCCTGCGGAGCGCGATGCTCGACCAGGGGTACACCGAGGTCGCGCAGGCCGGGCCCGAGGTGGCCGTGGTGCTCCACTTCCTCGACCCCGACGCCGCGCGCCCCTACCGGCGCAAGAACGCACCCACGTTCGTCGTCGCGCTGGCCGAGCTCCCCGCTCCACCCGACGACGTGCTGCGCACCGGCTACCCGCTGCTCGTCCGGGGGTTGGCGAACCTGTGTGTGATGGTGAGCCCGGACTCCGAGGGTTCGATCACCCACTTCGTCACGCTCGAGCAGGGCACCTACGCCGTCGACACGGGTGCGGGCGACGACCAGTTCTTCTTCAAGACCGTGTTCTCGCGAGTCGAGCCGCTCGCGACGTCGCGTCTGGTGATCGGCAACGAGTTCACGCCCGACCTCCCACCCGAGCTGTGCGAGGGAGACGACGTCACCCGCCAGATCACCCGCGCCGGCGAGCGCCTCGGGGCGCTCGATCTTCTGCCCGCCGCGTTCCCGATCGAGGAGATCCTCTCGCCGCGCGACCTGCGGCACGTGAAGCTGCTCTACGGCATCGGCGGGCTGAGCTACGGCAACGTCGAGCGCGCGTCGGGTGGTGGGGCCCGGCGAGCCCGAGCCGCAGTACTGGATGAGCGCGAGCGGGGTCGACAAGTCGTCGCTGCACGAAATCGGACGAGACATCCTGCTCGTCACCGGTCACGACACCGAGCGCGACGTGATGCTGCTGCGGGTGCCGCCGGGCGTGGAGCCGCGCCGGGTGTCGGTCGACGCGATCGAGCACTGGATGATCTACCGAGAGCATCCCGACGTCCATGCGATCCTCCACGTGCACGCGTGGATCGAAGGCACCTCCGCCACCGAGATCAACTACCCGTGCGGCACGGTTGAGCTCGCCGAATCGGTGGCCGAGCTCGTACGCCAGGCCCCCGATCCATCGCGCGCGGTCGTCGGCCAGCGCAACCACGGTCTCACGATCACGGGCCACAGCCTCGACGAGATCTTCGACCGCATCGACGGAAAGATCGTCCGCAAGGTCCCGATGGACTGACGAGGAATCGGGTCTTTCGTTCCTTTCCCTCGAGTGCTCGATCGTTCAGAGTCGCGTGGCACTCGGGACACGCGCCAGACCGACCGGGAAGTACGCGTTGACCGACACGCCGACCGGCACGGAGGAGACCGAAGGGCCTCCGCGACGCCGCCTGCGGCGCGTGCTGCTCTTCGTGGTGCTCCCGTTCGTCGCCGTGGTGCTGCTGATCCAACTGATTCCGAGCCACGTCACGAACCCGCCCGTGGTGAGGGAGCCGAACTGGGACAGCCCACGCACGCGAGAACTCGCGGTGCGTGCGTGCTTCGACTGCCACAGCAACGAGACGAACGTCCTGTGGTTCGAGAAGGTCGCGCCGTTGTCGTGGTGGATCAAGAACCACGTCGACGAAGGCCGCGCAAAGCTGAACTTCTCCGAGTGGGGGTCGAAGGGGGGTGAAGGCGGAGACGACGCCGCGGAAACCGTGCGGAACGGGTCGATGCCTCCGGGCTACTACACGTGGTTCGGACTCCACTCGAACGCGAAGCTGACTGCCGCCGAAAAGAACGAGCTCGCCGACGGGCTGACGAAGACGCTGCGCCAGTCGAAGTCGTCGGGCGGTGGCGCAGGCGGCTGACGCGACGAACTAACCGGCGAGGCGCTCGTCGAGGAGCTGGTTGAGCAGCTGCGGGTTGCCCTGGCCCTTCGTGGCCTTCATCGCCTCGCCCATGAGGAAGCCGCGCTTCTTCTTGCGGACCTTGTCGTCGCCGGTGCGGTACTCGTCGACGTCGTCGGCGTTCGCGGCGAGCATCGCGTCGACGACGGCGCCGAGCTCGCCTTCGTCGCTCACCTGCGCGAGCCCGCGCTCGGCGACGACCTGCTTCGGGCGCTTCGGCTCGCGGAGGCACTCGTCGAGCACGTCCTTGGCCTGGTTCCGCGAGATCGTGCCGTCGGCGACGAGATCGACGAGCTCGGCGAGCCCGTCGGGTGCGAGCGGCAGCACCTCGGGCGAGAGCCCGGTCTCGTTGAGGTAGGCGAGCACCTCGCCGATGCACCAGTTGACGACGTCCTTGGCGGTGCCCGCCGTCGAGCGCGACCGCCGCCGCCTCGGCGTACTCGGCGAGGCCCGGCGTGGCGACGAGGATGCGCGCGTCGCCCTCGCTGATCCCCCACTCGGCGACGAGCCGCGCCCGGTGCGCCGCCGGCAGCTCGGGCATCGACGACGCGGACACGCGGCGCGCATCTCGTCGGTGGGCGCGACCGGCACGAGGTCGGGCTCGGGGAAGTAGCGGTAGTCGGACGAGCCCTCCTTCGTGCGCATCGAGTGCGTGCGCCCGTCGGCCTCGTCCCAGTGGCGCGTCTCCTGCACGATGCGCTCGCCCGCCTCGAGCGCCGCGATCTGGCGCTCGATCTCGAAGTCGATCGCACGGCCGAGCGAGCGCAGCGAGTTCATGTTCTTGATCTCGACCTTGACGCCGAACTCCGACGTGCCCGCCGGCCGCACCGACACGTTGGCGTCGACGCGCATCGAGCCCTCTTCCATCTTCACGTCGGACACGCCGATCGCCTGCAGCACCGCGCGCAGCTCCGACACGTACGCGCGTGGCCTGCTCGGCACTGCGGATGTCGGGCCGGCTCACGATCTCCATGAGCGGCACGCCGGCGCGGTTGTAGTCGACGAGCGAGTAGTCGGCGTCGTGGATGCGACCACCGCCACCGACGTGCGATCGTCTTGCCGGTGTCCTCCTCGAGGTGCGCGCGCTCGATGCCGATCGCGCGCGCCGTCGACGTCGATCCACCCGTCGATCGTGATCGGCTCGTCGTACTGCGAGATCTGGTAGTCCTTCGGCATGTCGGGATAGAAGTAGTTCTTGCGGGCGAAGATCGACTGCTCGGGCACGCGCAGGTGCACGGCCTCGGCGAACCGCAGCGCGATACTCGACCGCCTGCTCGTTGAGCACCGGCAACGAGCCCGGGCAGTCCGAGGCACACCGGGCAGACGTTCGTGTTGGGCTCGGCGCCGAACTCGTTCGGGCACCCGCAGAACAGCTTCGTCGCGGTCGACAGCTCGCAGTGCACCTCGAGCCCGATCACCGGCTCGTAGTCGGTCGACGACGTCGGTACTCATGTGACGCTCACTTCCAGCACGCGTGCGGCGCGGAACATCACGGGTTCGCCCAGCGCGGGTGCGAGCACCTGCACGCCGACCGGCAGCCCGCCTCGCCCGAGCCGAACGGCACGCTCATCGCCGGGATGGCCGGCGAGGTTCGTGGGGATCGTGCAGATGTCGGACAGGTACATCGCGAGCGGGTCGGCCGTCTTGGCGCCGAGCTCGAACGCGACCGTCGGCGACGTGGGCGACAGCAGCACGTCGAACTGCTCGTAGGCGCGGGCGAAGTCGCGGATGATCAGCGTGCGCACGCGCTGCGCCTGGCCGTAGTACGCGTCGTAGTAGCCCGCCGACAGCGCGTAGGTGCCGAGCATGATGCGGCGCTTCACCTCGGGGCCGAAGCCGGCGTCGCGAGTCCGCGCGTTCATCGTGGCGACGTCGTCGCCGTCGACGCGCAGGCCGTAGCGCACGCCGTCGTACCGCGGCGAGGTTCGACGACGCCTCCGCCGGCGCGATCAGGTAGTACGCCGACAGGCCGTAGACCGCGCTCGGGCACGCTCACGCGGTCGACGGTCGCGCCTGCCTTCTCGAGCGCGAGCGCCGCCTGCTCGACCGCGCCGACGACCTCGGGCTGGATGCCGTCGGCGTCGATGAGCTCCTCGACGATCCCGATCCGCAGCCCGTCGACACCGTGGTCGACGACGGGGAGCGAGCGGCGTCGCGCGCGTCGGGGATCGACGTGGAGTCGGCGGGGTCGTGACCGGCGATGACGTCGAGGAGCAGCGCCGCGTCGGCGACCGTCGTGGCGAACGGACCGATCTGGTCGAGCGAGCTCGCGAACGCGATCGAGCCCGTAGCGCGACACCGAGCCGTAGGTGGGCTTCACGCCGACGACGCCGCACAGCGCCGCGGGCTGGCGGATCGAGCCACCGGTGTCGGAACCGAGGCCGAGCGGCGCGTACCCGGCGGCGACCGCGGCCGCCGAGCCGCCGCTCGAGCCGCCCGGTACGCGCGACGGGTCGTGCGGGTTGCGAGTGGGGCCGAACGCCGAGTTCTCGGTGGACGAACCCATCGCGAACTCGTCGAGGTTGGTCTTGGCGACCGGGATCGCACCGGCGCGAAGCACCCGCTCGACGACGGTCGCGGTGTACGGCGGGCGCCAGCCCTCGAGGATCCGCGACGAGCACGTGGTGGGCACGCCGCGCGTGCAGAGGTTGTCCTTCAGCACGATCGGGACACCGGCGAGCGGTCCCGGGATCGTCGCCGCGTGCGACCGCGGCGTCGACCGCCGCCGCGGCGGCCGCGCCGCTCGGCGATCACGAGGTTGCACGCGTGCAGCTCGGGCTCCCGCGCGGCGACGACCGCGAGGTGCTCCTCGACGACGTCGACGGCGGATCGATCGCCGCCGCGGACCGCTGCGGCGAGCTCGAGCGCCGTCACCGTGTTTCGGCGCTGCTCACGGTGCGTCGAGGATGCGGGGGACGCGGAACCGGTCGTCTTCGGCGGCGGGCGCCATCGCGAGCACCTCGTCGCGATCGAGGCTCGGTGCGGCGCGTCGGCGCGCAGCACGTTGACGAGCGGCAGCGGGTGCGCGGTCGGCGGCACGTCGCGCGGTGTCGAGCGCCGCCACCTGCGCGGCGTGCTCGAGGATCACCCCGAGCTCGCGCGTGAAGCTGCTCGATCTCGTCGTCGGTCGAGCGCGAGACGGGCGAGCTGCGCGACGTGCTCGACGTCGGCGCGCGTGAGCTGGGACCATGGCGTGCGAGTCTAGGGACTCGCTACGATGCCGCCGTGCCTGCATACCCGTTCCTGTCCGACGAGTGGTTCGGCGAAGTGCGACGCATCGTCGACGAGCAGAACGATCGAGGTGCCCGCGGGCACCGAACGTCACGATGAACCTGGTCGTGACCGACACGCCCGTTCGCCGAAGACCGCCACCTGCACATCGCGATGCAGCGACGGCGCACGCCGATTGGGGCGCCGGCCACGCGGACGACGCCGACCTCACCCTCACCACCGACTACGCTGACCGCTCGCGAGATCCTCGTATCGGGCGATCCGCAGGCGGCGCTGCAGGCGTTCATGGAGGGCAAGGTGAAGATCCAGGGCGACCTCACGAAGCTGATGGCGGCACAGGCCACCGGCGCCGGCCCCGGGTGGACCCGGCCTCGCGAGCGCGATCTCCGAGATCACGGAGTGACCGCGGGATCGAGCGGTGGATGCCCCGACGGTGCGGGCATCGATTCGACCACCAGGAAGCGGCCCGGCTCGAGTGGTCTCGCCGCCGCGACCGGTACCCGTGGCCCGGGACGCCCGACCGAGCGCCCGTAGCCGTTCGCCCGGACCGCGTGGACCGGGTCGGGCCGTCGCACCATGAGGTGGTCGCCGCATCCGCTTCCTCCCGCTCACGGAAAGCCCTCCGCTCACCGTCCCTCGGTGAAGACGCACGAACCGGTCGCGTGTCACACGCGCCGAGCAGGATCAGAAGACCAGCGTGACCTTCGTGCCCTTCTTGACCTTCTGGTTCGCGGCCGGAGTCTGGTGCACGGACCACGCGTCCCGGGAGGTAACCCACCGTGTCGACGTCGAGCCCGAGCGAAACGAGCTGCGCCTGAGCCGCCTCGAGCGTCTTGCCCTTCAGGTCGGGAACGGTGACGAGCTCGGGCCCCTTGCTCACCACGATCTGCACCGCCGACCCGCGAGGCGCGGACGTTCCCGCGGCCGGGTCGGTGCCGATGACCTTGTCGACCGCGATCGTGTCGCTGAAGTCGTCGCCTCGGGTCACCGTGAAGCCGCTCGCCCCGAGCGCCTGCGCAGCGTCGTCGTAGCTCTTGCTCGACACGTCGGGGATCTGTACGGGCGCGGGACCGTTGCTGACCAGCAACGTGATCTCGGAGTCGCGTGGCGCTGGCGCCGCCGATCGGCGGATCAGTGTTGACGATGCTGTTGAGCGGAACGGCTTCGTCGTACGGATGTTGGACCGTCACGACGAAGCCATCCTGCTCGAGCGCTCGCCTGCGCGTCCTCGGGAGACAGGTCGCGGACATCGGGCGATCGGCACCGGAGGAGGTCCGCGTGAGACGACGATCCGCACGTTGCTGCCGCCGCTCGCGAACGAGCCGGCCGCCGGACGCTGTGCGATCACGACTCCCGCAGGATCGTCGGCGTTTCGTTTGACGATCGTGACGCTGAGGCCCTCGGTCGTGACCCGGCTCGTCGCGGTGTCCTTGCTCGAGCCGACGACGGACGGCACCGCGACCGTGCCACTGCCGGTAGCGGCGATCGCGACGCCACCGGCGACGAGCGCGGCGACGACCACGAACGCGACGACCAACGGCACGAGCCGCCGCGATCCTGGCGCGTGCGTGCGGCGCCGCGGCGCAGGGGCGAGCTCGTCCGGGGCGTCGTCGGGCGCGTCCTGGTCGAAGAGCGGCGTCGAGACGACCGATCTGCGTGGGATCGACCACACCGGTGTCGGCGCCGAGCCCGGGGAGCGCGAGCGGCTGCGGCGGCGGGAAGGCGCGCGCGGCATCGGCGAGCGCCGCGCCCATGGTCGCGGCGTCGGGGTAGCGCTCCGTCGGATCCGGACGGCCGGCGCGTTCCACCACCGCCCCGAGCCGGCCGAGCTCTGCCGGCGCGAGCAGCGGCGTGTGCTGACGTGCCGCGAGGGTTCCGATCGCGGTGTCGGCCATCGCGGGCACGGTGCCCGTGACGGCTTCGGCGAGCACCACCGCGAGCGCGTAGAGGTCGGCGCGGCCGTCGAGTGGCGCGCCGCTGGCCTGCTCGGGCGCGGCATACCGCGCGGTGCCGACCACCGAACCCGCGGGTTCCGTCCAACTCGCTTCCGCGAGCGCGCGCGCGAGACCGAAGTCGGCGACGCGCACGATCCCGTGCTCGTCGAACAGGAGGTTGGCGGGTTTGATGTCGCGGTGGACGATCCCTCGCACGTGCGCGTACTCGAGCGCGGCCGTGACCTGCCGTCCGACGTGGATGGCCTGCGCAGGGGTGAGTCGCTCGCCGGTGTCGAGCAGGCCTCGGAGGCTTCCGCCTCTCAAGAGCTCGAGCACCATGAACGGCACGTCGTCGTCGCCCCAGTCGTACACCGCCATCACGTTCGGGTGGTGCAGCGAGGCCGCGACCTGCGCCTCGGCGCGGAACCGCCGCAGGAAACCGGCGTCGTCCGCGAGGGCGAGGTGGAGCACCTTCACCGCGACGCGGCGGCGGAGCCGAACGTCGTCGGCCACGTAGACGCGACCGCTCGCGCCCGCGCCGATCGGCGTGAGCAGGCGGTACCGGCCGGCGAGGACTCGGCCGGTGAGATCGGCGACGCCACTGATCGCCATTCGGTCCAACGTACCGGGCGCCACGACGCCGAACGTGGCACCCCCGGGCGTTACCCTCGGCCGATGGCCGACGCGAAGCGCGCCCGCGTGTTCGAGCACCCGGGACGCGTCGCCGTGATCGTGATCGCGTTGATCGCCGTCCTCAATCTCGGCTATTTCCTCCTCGCGCGACACCGACACGAGCACGGGAGGCAGCCGTCCTGAGCTTCCGGCCACCATCGAGGCGATCAGTCCCGAGACGCGGCGAGCTCACCGGTTTGGTCGACGACGTGGAAGTCGACCTCCAGGATCAGTACACCGGCGTCCTGGAGATCGACGGGCGAGAGATCCCCGAGGACCAGCTCGACCGCATCGAGCAACTCGGAGTGATCGCGTTCCGACCCGGTCCCGGCAAGGAGCTCACCCGGTTCAACACCGGCGACAACACCGTCGTCGTGCTCTACTGGCTCAGAACCGACCCGCGCCCGGCCAATCCGTTCACCTTCTCCTGGCGGTTCCGCGCCGCGGCGTGAGCCGCGTCATGTCACCTGCACTACTGCTCCGCTCCCACTCCGCTACCGGCTCCGCCTCCGCTCCGTTCGCTCCGTTCGCTCCGCGTGCTCCGCTCGGCTGCGCTCGCTCCGCCACCCTGGTCAGCTCACCGTGAGTATCGCGGCGCCGCGGATGTCGTCGGAGGCGATCGCGGCGAGAGCGATGTTCGCGTCTTCCAACGGATAGGTCTCGTATGCCACACGGATGTTCGCCTCGGCGGCGATCGCCATGAACTCCTGCGCGTCGCGCCGCGTCATGTTCGCTACCGAACGGAGACTCCGCTCGCGCCAGAGCAGCGCGTAGTCGAACGCGGGGATCGTGCTCATATGGATGCCGGCGAGGCTCACGGTGCCGCCCGGGCGCACGAGTTGCAGCGCAACGGGTACGAGCTCGCCCGCGGGAGCGAACACGATCGCGCGGTCACATGCTCCCGGCGGCAATTCGGCCGCGTCACCCACCCACGATGCGCCCATCTCACGCGCGAGGTCACGATGCCGCTCGCCGCGCGTGAGTACCACGGTGTCGCAACCCCAGTGGTGCAACACCTGGATCGCGAGGTGTGCCGACGCGCCGAATCCCATCAAGGCGACGCGCTCTCCGGGTTGCACCTCCGCCCGCCGGAGGGCGCGGTAGCCGATCACACCCGCGCACAGCAGCGGCGCGGCTTCGAGGTCGCCGAGACCGTCGGGCAGCTTCACCGCGAACGTCTCCGGCACCGTGAGCGCGTCGGCATAGCCACCGTCCACCGTCCACCCGGTGAACAAGGCGCGCTCGCACAAGTTCTCTTCTCCCCGCCGGCAGTATTCGCAGACGCCGCACGTGCGGTGGAGCCACGGCACGCCGACACGATCGCCGATGTGCAGCACCTCACAGCCCGCGCCGAGCGCGTCGACCGTCCCGACCACCTGGTGGCCGGGAACCACGGGGAGGTGCGGGAGGTCGAGGTCACCCTCCACGACGTGGAGGTCGGTGCGGCAGCACGCGCAGACCGTGACCCGCACCCGAACCTCGCCGGGGGCGGGATCGGGCACCGGGCGCTCGACGCACGCGAGCGGGCTCGACGCGATCGGCGCCGCCTGCTGGAGTACGAGCGCACGCATCGTCTCACAAGGTATGCGGCGCGACGTGCTTGAATCGCATGACGCGACGAGGGGGCGCCGTGGTCGATCTGCCTACCGGCACCGTCACCTTTCTCTTCACCGACCTCGAGGGCTCCACACGCCTGTGGGAAGAGCATCCCGAGGCGATGAAGGCTGCGCTCGCGCGTCACGACGCGATCGTCGACAACGCGGTAGCCACGCACCACGGGCACATCGTGAAACGCACCGGCGACGGCGTCCACGCCGTCTTCGCCACCGCGGAAGACGGCGTGCGCGCGGCGACGGACGCACAACGCGCGCTCGCGCAGGAGACGTGGGCGCAAACCGGTCCCCTCCGGATCCGGATAGGTCTACACAGCGGCGCCGCGCAACTCCGCGAGGGTGACTACTACGGGTCGGTCACCAACCGCGCCGCGCGCCTGATGTCGGTTGCGCACGGCGGCCAGGTCGTCGTATCGCACACCGCGGCGGAGCTCGCGGGCGACGCGCTCGTCGACATCACATTCATCGACCTCGGCGAGCATCGGCTGCGCGATCTCGAGCGACCCGAACGGATACTGCAGGTCTGTCACGAGGATCTCGAACGCGACTTCGCGCCATTGCGATCGCTCGACGCGTTCCCGAGCAACCTGCCTCTCCAGACCACCGGCTTCGTGGGACGCGAGCGTGAGCTGGCCGACGTCGTGAGTGCGCTCGCCGATGCACGGGTCGTCACGCTGACCGGCGTGGGTGGTGTCGGCAAGACGAGACTCGCGACCCAGGTCGCGGCCGAAGCGCTCCCGCGCTACCGCGACGGCGCGTGGCTGTGCGAGCTCGCGCCCGTCGGGGAGCCCGAGGCGATCATCGAGGCGATCGCTACCGCGCTCGGGGTGCAGCCGCGCATGGGTCAGACCCTCGACGAGGCTCTGCTCGACTTTCTCCGCTCGAAGGAGCTCCTGCTCGTCCTCGACAATTGCGAGCACCTGCTCGACTCGGTCGCGGAACTCGTCGATCGCCTGGTACACGCCGCGGCGCGGGTCACGATAATGGCGACGAGTCGTGAGGGACTCGCGCTTCCTGGCGAACGCATGATCGCGTTGCCGTCGCTCGGGCTCGCCGGCGACGCGGTCACGCTGTTCGCCGAGCGCGCGGCCGAGGCGCGGGCAGAGTTCACGGTGACGACCGAAAACGCGGCTGCGGTCGAACAGATCTGCGCGCGCCTCGACGGGATCCCGCTCGCCATCGAGCTCGCGGCGGCCCGGGTCCAGGCGATGACGCCGGCCGAGATCGCGGCGCGTCTCGACGATCAATTCCGATTGCTGTCGAGCGGTCGCAGGACCGCGGTGGAACGTCACCAGACGCTGCGACGCGCGATCGACTGGTCGTACGACATGCTCAGCGACGACGAGCGCCGCGTGTTGCAACGTCTCTCGGTCTTCGCGGGCGGGTGCACCCTGGACGCGGCGGAAGCCGTCGCCGGGGGAGACGGCATCGACCAGCTCGACGTGCTCGACCACCTCGCAACGCTCGTCCGTCGGTCACTGGTCGTCGCCGACCAGTTCGGAGAACAGACGCGATACCGGCTGCTCGAGACGATCCGGCAGTACGCGCAGGATCGGCTCGAGGAAACCGGCGAAACGAACTCCGTGGGCGGCCGACACGCCGTCTTCTTCACGGCGCTCGCCGGAGGAGGCAGGGCCGCACCTTCGCGCTGCCGACCAGCTCGAGTGGATCGCGCGGCTCGCGCCGGAGTTCGACAACCTGCGCGTCGCGCTGGCATCGGCGCTCGACCACGACGACCTCGATCTCGCGCTCACGCTCGTCGTCGCCGTCTGCGTGAACGGCATCGACATCGGGTATCTCGCGCTCACCTGGGCAGAGCTCGTGGCAGGCGCGCCCGGCGTCGACGAGCATCCCCTCGGGCCGGCCCTCCTCGCGCAAGCGGCATGGAGCGCGGTGATGGTCGGACGGCTCGACGAGGCAAGAACGCTGGAGGCCCGGCGCGTCGCGGCGGAGGCTGCGCTCGGACTGGCGCCGAACCCGGCCAACTTCCAGGCGCCTGCGACGATCGCCCTCTTCTCGGGAGACCTCGCGGCGGCCGCCGAGCACGCGCGTCGTTGGATCGCGGTCGCGCGCGAAGCAGGCGACCAGTACGAGACCGTCCAGGGGCTCTCGATACTCCCGGCGACGCTCGTCGAGGATGTCCCGGCGGGGCTGCGCGTGATCGAGCAAGCCGTCGACGAGGCTCGACGGCTCGGGAACCCGTCGAGCCTCTCGTGGGCCCTGACGGTGTTCGGGTTGTTCCTCACGGAGGTCGATCCCCAACGCGCGATCGACGTGTGCGAGGAAGCGGTGGCCTTGGGCACCGCGAGCGGCAACCAGCAAGGCGTCGCGTCGGCGCTCGGGTCGCTCGCCTGGGCGCGGCACAGCTCGGCGACCGCCGCGGGGCGCTTCCGGCCATGGTCGCGGCCACCGCCCAGCAGCTGCAGATCGGTGACCATTTCAGCGCCGCCGGAACCCTGCTGATGATCGCCGTCACCTTCACCGAGCTCGAAGCCCACGAGAGCTCGGCGATCCTCCACGGCGCGGTCGTCGAGATGAACGGCGACCGAGGCTGGGCAGGCCCGGCCGCCGAAGCCCGCGACCGGTCGATCGCAGGCTCCGCGGCCGCCCTCGGCGACGCGCGCTTCGCCGAGCTGCGCGACCGCGGCATGGGGATGCGCGACGACGAAGCGGTCACATTTGCGCGCGACGCGACTGCGCAGCTACTCGAGTAGCTCCCGGAATTTCTCCTCGCCGATGACCTCGACGCCGAGCTGTTCCGCTTTCGCCAGCTTCGTACCGGGACTCTCGCCCGCGAGCACGTAACTCGTCTTCTTCGACACGCTGCCGGTGACCTTGCCACCGCGCGTCGCGATCTCCGCGGTTGCCTCTTCACGCGTGAAACCCTCGAGGGTTCCCGTGAGCACGAAGGTCATCCCCGCGAACGACTGTACGGAATTGGGAGGCTCCGCGCGCGGCGGGCCTTCGAAGTTCACGCCCGCGGCACGCAACTTCTCCACGACCCCGCGGTTGCGTTCGTTGGCGAAGAACTTGGCGACGCTCTCGGCGATGATGCCGCCGACGCCGTCGACCGCCGCGAGCGCTTCGCTCGATGCGGAGGCAATGGCGTCGAGACTCCCGATCTCACGCGCGAGCGCGCCCGCCGCGGCCGGCCCGATGTGCGAGATCCCGAGGCCCACGAGCAACCGCGCCAACGGCCGGGTGCGCGAGTCGTCGATTGCGTCGACGAGCAGCTGCGCCGAGCGTTCCCCGATCCGTTCGAGCGGCACGAGCTGCTCGGGCGTGAGCGAGTAGATGTCGCCCGCGTCGGACAGGAGACCGGCATCGACGAACTGCCGCACCCGTTCCTCACCGAGCCCCTCGATGTCCATGGCGCCGCGGCTCGCGAAGTGGACGATGCGCTGCACGCGCTGCGCCGGACAGTCGACGTTGACGCAGTGGTGGTTCGCCTCGCCCTCGAGGCGCACCAGCGGCTGGCCGCAGACCGGGCACTGCGTGGGAAACTTCCACTTGCGCAGACCGCGCTTGCGTTTCGCGATCACCGGGCCGACGACTTCGGGGATCACGTCGCCCGCCTTGCGCACGATGACGGTATCGCCCTCGCGCACATCCTTGCGGGCCACTTCGTCCTCGTTGTGCAACGTCGCGAGCCCGACGGTGGAGCCGCCGACGAACACCGGCTCGAGCTGCGCGAACGGCGTGGCGCGTCCGGTGCGCCCGATGCTCACCATGATGTGGCGAAGGAGCGTGGTCTTCTCCTCCGGCGGGAACTTGAACGCGATCGCCCAGCGCGGCGCCTTGCTCGTGAACCCGAGCTCGTTGCGCTGCGCAAGGTCGTCGACCTTCACGACGGCTCCGTCGATCTCGTATCCGAACGAATGGCGGCTCGCGAGCATGCGCTCGCAGAAGTCGTAGACCGCGTCGATGTGCTCGAGCACCTCGATGTGCTCGTTCACCGGGAGGCCGAGATCTCGCAGCCACTCCAACGTCTCGTGGTGCGATCGCAACCTCGGACCGCCGTCTTGAAGGCCGAGTTGGTACGAGTAGAAGGCGAGGTCACGCGACGCGGTGATGCGCGTGTCCTTCACGCGGAGGCTGCCCGCCGCCGCGTTGCGCGGGTTCGCGAAGAGCCGCTCGCCCGCGTCACCCTGCCGGCGGTTGAGCTCCGCGAACGACGACAGCGGCATGAAGACCTCGCCGCGCACTTCGACCCGTTTCGGCAGGCTCGAGCCGGCGAGCTCGTGCGGGATGCGATCGATCGTGAGGATGTTGGCGGTGACGTCTTCGCCGGTCTCGCCATCACCTCTCGTCGCCGCTCGTGTGAGACGGCCGTCCTCGTACAGGAGCGACATCGCGAGGCCGTCGAGCTTGGGCTCGCCGACGAAGTGCACGGCGTTCCCGACCACCCGCTCGACTCGCCCGTGCCACGCGAACAGCTCGTCGCGGTCGAACGCGTTGTCGAGCGAGAACATGCGTACGGCGTGGCGGACCGGCGCGAAGGTCGACGAGAGGAGCCCGCCGACCTCGCCGAGCGGGGAGCCCTCGCGGAGCTGCGGGTACTGCTCTTCGATCGACTTGAGCTCGCGCTCCAACTCGTCGTACTCGCCGTCGGAGATCTCCGGCTCGTCGTTGTAGTAGCGCTCGCGGTGGTAACGAACGAGATCGGCGAGCGCCGCCGCGCGATCGGCGATCTCCGAAGGAACACCGTCGTCACGATTCGCGGCCACCGACCGCAATCTACCGACCGGGTGTGACGGGCGCGCGTCCGTCTGACGCACGCGGCGCACGGAGCGAAGCGAAGTGGGCTCGCCAGCGAGCGAACGACCGCGAGCCGGGTATCCCGGCTCGCAGAGAGCGAGCAAATAGTCAGGAGCGAACGACCGCGAGCCGGGTATCCCGGCTCGCAGAGAGCGAGCGAATAGTCAGGAGCGAACGACCGCGAGCCGGGTATCCCGGCTCGCAGAGAGCGAGCGAATAGTCAGGAGCGAAGGATCAGGTGGTGGTGGTCGGCGGCAGGGTCGTGGTGGTGGTCGGCGGCAGGGTCGTGGTGGTGGTCGTGGTGGTGGTCGTGGTCGGCGGTTCTGTCGTAGTAGTGGGCGGCAGGGTCGTGGTGGTGGTCGTGGTGGTCGAGGTCGTCGTGCTCGTCGACGTGGTGGTGCTGGTCGAGGTCGTCGTGCTCGACGACGTGGTGGTGGGCGGCGGCTTGTTGTCGTTGCCCCCGCTCAGCGCAAGCGCGGCGATGACGCCGACGAGCACGATCACGAGCACGATCACCGCGGCGATGAGCCACCGCTGCGCCGGCGACATTCCACCGTCAGCAGCACCGTCAGGTGGTTCACCGTCACCGGTCCCGGCTCCCCCGCCTGCGGCCGCACCCGCCCCGGCCGCGCCGGCCGCTGCTCCCGTCATCGCGACCGTCGGCTCGGCGCCGGTCGCCTCCGGCGTGTCGCCGCCCGCGGCGTCGTCTGAAGTCGGCTCCACCGCAGCACCGCAGTTGCCGCACACCGTGGCACCGGTCTCGAGCGGCTGACCACACACGCCGCAATAGCGGGTCGAGGTCGGCTCCAAGTCAGGCTCCCAGCGTGAGGCGGGCCGCAACGGCCTGGTCGTGCACGCGAGCGGCAAGCTCGCGCGCGATACCGAGCACCCGCTCGGCTTGCGAGGCACCATAACCCGCGAGTCCGCACGCAGGGGTGATGATCCCGCGTGCGCGGAGTGGCACCGGGTCGCACCCGCGTCGGGTGAGCTCGCACCACACGCTCGCCAACCGGCGCCAGTGCGTGTCGGCCGACTCACCGACGGGACGGTCGGTGGGGATCGCGCCCCATGCGATCCAGCCGTCGCCGTCGAGGAACCGAGCGATCGGGATCGTGTCGCGCACGAGCGCCTCGCTCACCTCGACACCGAGCACTTGGGGCCCGGCTTCGAGCGCGAGCCCGAGGTCGCCGTCGCCGCACACGTGGACGCCCGTGACGCAGTCGACGGCCGCGAGCGCGCCCGACAGCACGTCGATGGCCGACTCGCGATCGAGTGGAGCGTCGCCGCGACGCCACGCCACCAGCGCGGGCTCGTCGAAGAACATCACGACCGACGTGTGCGGCAGACGCCGGCTCGAGATGTCTTCGAGCGCGACCGACCATGCGCGTGTGGCCTCGGCCGCCCGGCGGAACGCTCGGCGGGCGGGCATGCCGGCCGTGAGGAGCGCGACGCCGAGCGTGAGCGGGCCGGTGACCTGGACCTTGACCCGCGCCGGCGGCCGCTCGAGCGCGCCGGCGGCGTCGAGAAACGCGAGGAGCCCGGCGTGCGCGTGCTCGTCGAACACGCACTCGGGCGCGAGCTCGGACGTGCCCACGATGTCGAAGGAACCGTCGGCGGCCACCGTGACTTCCGGGAGCGCGCCGAGCCATTGCGCGAGCATCCCCTCCCGCGGGTCGCGCGGGGAGCTGGGGCACGGCGGGCAACCCCGGGAGGCAACGCAAGACGGCCTCTGCGGCGTCGTGCGCGTCGGTGTGCGGCAGGCTGCCGATACCGGTCGCGAGGCCGGGGAGGAGTACCGGCGCCGAGAGGGTCGACGTCATGCGCTTCCGCTCTCGGTGCTTCGCACCGGGCCGCACTGCGCCACCTGCGGCAAACGGCTCACTGCGGCGCAAGAGCGAACGGCGCTGGACCGGGTATCCCGGTCCGCCGTGAGCGACCCATAATCGGGTACCTGCGCCGCGGTCGTTCGCCTCATGGGCTCGTACTATACGGACATTCAGGACGCGCGCCGGAAGCGGGCTTCCGCGTGATGCTGTGCGAAACGGAGTGACGCTGACCCGTTCGGTCCCGCTGTGGTTCCTGCGCATCGCGTGGATCACGCTTCCGCTCACCGCCGGACCCGCGGCCTCGGCCGCACTGAGCGACTGGTCGGACGCGCCACGACTGGTCGCCGAAGTGCTGCTCTGGCTCGCATGGGGCGCGGGACTGCTGGCAACGCTTGCGCCGCGACCGCTGGGACTCACCGCGCTCCGCGCCATCGCGCCCGCGTTCCTGGTGTTCGCGATCGCGGTCGCCTTCGCCGGCCGCGCTTCGACGGCGGCAACCGTCGCGGCTCTCGTTGCGACGGCGGTCACTGCGGTGCTCGCGTCGGGTCACGACGTCGCGATCGCGGCCGTGAACGCGCTCGCCTACGGCGATGAGCAGCGCGTGCCCCTCCGCGTGCCACCCGCATTGTTCCTCGCCCCGCTGCCGCTCGCCGCGCGCTCGTGGTGGGCGGCGTGATCGCAGCCCCGTTGCTCCTTGCCGACGGGCGCATCGTGCTCGGAGTGGTGGCGTTGGCAATCGGCGTGCCACTGGTCGTGGTGCTGGTGCGTGCGCTCTACGGTCTGTCGCGGCGCTTTGCGGTGCTGGTTCCCGCGGGATTCGTGGTGGTCGACCCGATGACTCTCACCGATCCCGTTCTGTTCCTGCGCGAGCGCATCACGGGCATGCACGCGGTTGATGCCGACGCCGCATCAGGTTCCCCACTGCTCGACCTCCGACTCGGGGCGACGCTGGGTTCGGTGGCGTTGAGCTTCAACGAGCCCGCGGAGATCGTCCGAGCCGGTCGCGCCCGGAAACCGGCGGAGACGGTGCGAACGGAGGGCATCCTGATCGCCGTGGTCCGTCGTCACGAGATGCTCCGACTCGCTGCCTCTCGGCGCATCCGGGTGCAGTAACGCGCCGCCGTTTCAGGCCGCGATACCGCCGCCGACGAGCGTGTCGCGGTGATAGAGCGCGACGACCTGACCGCGCGCGACGCGAGGTTGCGGGTGCGCGAAGCGGACGACGTTGCCGTCGAGACGAGCGGCCACCGGCTCGCTGTGCGCGCGCAACTGCACGAGCAGCGATCGCTCGCCCGGCGCGCCGTCGACGAAGGTGAGATCGTCGACAGCGACCTCGTCGCGCAACAGCTCGACTCGCGATCCGACCGTGACCGTCGCGGTGCGCTCGTCGATGTCGACCACATAGCGCCGCCCGCCCGCGGCTATGCCCACTCCGCGACGCTGGCCGATCGTGAACGACGCCACCCCCTGGTGCATGCCGAGCACCGCGCCCCCTGAGTCGACCAGGGTGCCGGGCACCATCGGGCTCCGTTGGGCGAGGAACTCGACGCGGCCACCCTTCTTCACGAAGCAGACGTCCATGCTCTCGGGCTTGTCCGCGGTACGAAGCCCGAGGCGCGACGCGTGCGCGCGCACCTGGGGCTTCGTGAGCTCGCCGACCGGGAACTCGGCGCGAGCGAGCTCACGCTGGCCGAGCATGTAGAGCACGTACGACTGGTCCTTGGCGCGGTCGGTGCCCGCGCGAGAGTTCGTACCGGTGACCGTGCTGCCGGACACGCGCGTGATGGCCCGTGGCGACGCGATCGAAACCCAGCGCACTCGCACGATCAAGGAGGCGCCCGAACTTGATCACACGGTTGCATTCGACGCAGGGGTTCGGGGTACGACCCGACGCGTACGCGTCGACATAGGGGTCGACCACGCGCGCGGAGAACTCGTCGGTGAAGTTGAACACGTAATGCGGGATCCCGAGCTGGGCCGCAACCCGGCGCGCATCTTCCACGTCGGACACGCTGCAGCAACCGGAGTCGGAGTCGCCGCCCCAGAGCTTGAGCGTGACCCCCGTGACGTCGTACCCGCGTTCGAGCAGCAACGCAGCCGCAACGGACGAGTCGACTCCGCCGCTCATCGCGACGAGGACCCTCGACTGGGTGGTTTGCCCGGTCATGTGTGCACTGTCGTCATGCGACGATGCCCGCGGCGCGCAGCTTCGCGACGGCTTCGGGAACGACGTCGAGCGCGGTATCGACATCGCGGTCGACCGAGGCGTATCCGAGGCTGAGCCGGATCGAGGAGAGCGCAGCGTCGCGTGGCGTCCCCATCGCCTCCAGGACGTGCGACGGCTCCGCGGCGCCCGACGAGCACGAGGATCCCGCGGCCGCGCACACGCCGGCCGTGTCGAGCACCACGAGGAGCGCCTCCGCCTCGACACCCTCGAAGCCGACGTGCGCGTTGCCGGGCACCTTCCGATCACGCTCGCCGTTCTCGAACGAGCCCGGGATCGACGCGAGCAGCCCGTCGACCAACCGGTCGCGCATCGCGGCGATGCGCGCGCCGTCGGCGGCACGTGACACAACGGTGGCCTCCAAGGCCGCCGCCATCGCGACCGCCCCGGCGACGTCGGAGGTGCCCGACCGGAGCCCCTGCTCCTGGCCGCCGCCCTCGATCAACGGCTCGAGCGGCACGCCGCGCACCAGGAGCGCGCCCGTGCCCTTCGGACCGCCGAACTTGTGCGCGGAGATCGAGACGAGCTGCGCGGGCCGGGCGGCAGTGCTCACGTCGAGCCACGGGACCGCCTGCACGGCGTCGGTGTGCACCACGGCCCGGGGGGCACGCGCCCGCACGAGTTCGGCCACGGCGTCGAGCGGCTGGATCGTGCCGACCTCGTTGTTCACGAGCATCACCGACACCAGCACGGTGCGATCGTCGAGCGCGTCCTCGAGCGCCGCGAGGTCGACGATGCCGTCGCGGCGGGCCCGGACCCGCGTGACCCGAAAGCCGTCGCGAACCAGGCGGTCGCAGGCCGCGAGCACGGCCTTGTGCTCGAACGCGACGGTCACGACGCCGTCGCCCAGGCCGGCGTCGCGCGCGGCGCGGGCTGCGCCCTTCACGCCGAGGTTGTCGGCTTCGGTTCCGCCGGCCGTGAACACGACCTCCGACGGGCTCGCGCCGAGGGCGCCGGCAACGGTCTCCCGGGCCTCCTCCAGGGCGGTCTTGGCCGCCCGCGCGACCGAGTGGCCACCGGACGGATTCCCGAAGTTGCCGGACAGGAACGGCGCCATCGCCGCGACGGCTTCCGGCCGCATCGGGGTGGTCGCGGCATGGTCGAGGTAGGCACCGGCGGGTGTCACAGGCGCACAAGTCTAGAAGTGGCCGCTGCCACCCCCACCCGAGGAATAACTGTCATACCCCCGGGCGATACTCCTTTTGTGAGCACGCAACTGCGCCTCGTCGAATCCCCCACGAAGCAGCTGAAGCGCCCGGCCCACGCGCCCGAGGCGAAGGTCAAGGCCAAGGCCGCTCCCGGCCGTGCGCGGCGCGCGGTCCACTGGGGCGCTTGGGAGCTCGACGACCACACCCGACGCATCGGCCGGGCCGGTGTCGCCGCCGCCCGACGAGCACTCGAAGAGGCCCGGGTGGCCCAGGAGCTGCGCCAGGCCAGCTGAACCCGAGGGCTCCGGCTTCGCTCCCCTCGGGGGTGCGCCGTACCCTTTGGCCATGAGCAACGAGCCCACGCGGCGCGACTGGGAAGAGCTCGCGAGCAAGGAGTTGAAGGGCGACCCCGAGTCCCTCGTGTGGCACACACCCGAGGGCATCGCGGTCAAGCCGCTCTACACCGCCGCCGACCTCGAGGGCCTCGGAGCCGTCGACTCGCTACCCGGGTTCGAGCCGTTCCTCCGCGGTGTGCGGGCAACCATGTACGCGAACCGGCCGTGGACCGTCCGTCAGTACGCGGGGTTCTCCACGGCCGAAGAGTCGAACGCCTTCTACCGGGCGAACCTCGCCGCCGGGCAGATGGGGTTGTCGGTCGCCTTCGACCTCGCGACCCACCGCGGCTACGACAGCGACCATCCGCGCGTCGTCGGCGATGTCGGCAAGGCCGGCGTCGCGATCGACTCCGTCGAGGACATGAAGATTCTCTTCGACGGCATCCCGCTCGACAAGATGACGGTGTCCATGACCATGAACGGCGCGGTGCTGCCGGTGATGGCCGGCTACATCGTCGCCGCCGAGGAGCAGGGCGTTCCCGAGGAACAGCTCGCCGGGACGCTGCAGAACGACATCCTCAAGGAGTTCATGGTCCGCAACACCTACATCTACCCGCCGGGCCCGAGCCTGCGGATCGTCACCGACATCATCGAGTACACGACACGCCGTATGCCGCGGTTCAACTTCATCTCGATCTCCGGGTACCACATGCAAGAGGCCGGCGCGACCGCCGTGCAGGAGCTCGGCTTCACGCTTGCCGACGGGATCGAGTACGCGCGCGCCGCGGTCGACCGCGGGCTCGACGTCGACGAGTTCGCCCCTCGCATGTCGTTCTTCTTCGGGATCGGCATGAACCTGTTCATGGAGGTGGCCAAGCTGCGCGCCGCGCGATTGTTGTGGTCACGCTCCATGAGGGACCTGGGCGCGAACAAGCCCTCGTCGCTCATGCTGCGCACCCACTGCCAGACGTCGGGCGTCTCGCTCACCGAGCACGACCCCTACAACAACATCGTGCGCACCACGATCGAGGCGCTCGCCGCCGTCCTCGGCGGCACGCAGAGCCTGCACACGAACTCGTTCGACGAAGCGATCGCGCTGCCCAGTGAGTTCGCGGCGCGCGTCGCGCGCAACACGCAGCTCATCCTCGCAGAGGAGTCGGGCATCACTCACGTGGTCGACCCGCTCGGTGGCAGCTACTACGTCGAAGCGCTCACGAACAGCCTCGCCACCGAGGCCTCGAAACTGATGGAAGAAGTCGAGGCGCTCGGCGGGATGACCAAGGCGGTCGACTCGGGTATGCCCAAGCTCCGCATCGAAGAGGCGGCCGCCCGGCGGCAGGCCGCCGTGGACCGCGGCGAGGAAGTGATCGTCGGCGTCAACAGGTACCGCCTCGAACAGGAGCCCGACGTCGACGTACGCGAGGTCGACAACACGAGCGTGCGCGAGCAGCAACTGGCGCGGCTCGCGACGTTGCGTGCCAACCGCGACGACGCGCGCGTGCAGGAAGCGCTCGGCGCGCTCCGCAAAGGTGCCGCGGGCGACGCCAACCTTCTGGAGCTCGCGATCGAGGCGGCACGCGCCCGCGCGACCGTGGGCGAGATCTCGGACGCCCTCGAAGACGTGTTCGGCCGCCACCGGGCCACGATTCGCAGCATCTCGGGCGTGTACGGCGCCGCCTACGAGGGCGACGAGGAGTACGCACGCATCCACGACGCGGTCGAGGAGTTCGCGACGCGCGAGGGCCGCCGGCCGCGCCTCCTCGTGGTCAAGCTCGGCCAGGACGGCCACGACCGCGGCGCCAAGGTGATCGCCACCGCCTTCGCCGACCTCGGCTTCGACGTCGACGTCGGGCCCCTCTTCCAGACGCCCGAGGAGGCCGCACGCGACGCGGTCGAGAACGACGTGCACGTCGTCGGCGTGTCGAGCCAGGCAGCCGGGCACAAGACGCTCGTCCCCGAGCTCATCGCGCAGCTGCACAAGCAAGGCGGCGACGATGTGCTCGTCGTCGTCGGGGGCGTGATTCCCGCGCAGGACTACGCCGAGCTGCGCGACGCCGGTGTCGCAGCCATCTTCGGCCCGGGGACGAACATCCCCGCGGCCGCGTCCGAGATCCTCTCGCTACTCCAGAAGTAGCCGGGTCGTTGCGGGCAGACTGGCGGGGTGGATGCGCTCGCTCGGCAGGTGATCGACGGGGATCGACGCGCGCTGGCGCGGGCGATCACGCTCGTCGAGTCGACACGGGGCGATCACCGCGAAGACGCCGAGCAATTGCTCGCCGAGGTAATGCCGCACACCGGCGACGCGATCCGGATCGGGATCTCGGGAGCGCCGGGTGCGGGAAAGTCGACGTTCATCGAGGCGCTGGGTCTCTCGTTGGTCGAGCAGGGGTATCGCGTCGCGGTGCTCGCGGTCGATCCGTCGAGTACCCGTAGCGGTGGTTCGATCCTCGGCGACAAGACGCGCATGGAAGAGCTCGACACGCTCGCCCCTCGCGTTCGTCCGGCCGTCGCCCACCGGGGGAACCCTCGGTGGCGTCGCTCGGCGCACACGCGAAGCGATGCTGTTGTGCGAGGCCGCCGGGTTCGACGTCGTGCTCGTCGAAACAGTCGGCGTCGGGCAGTCCGAAGTGAAGGTCGCGGCGATGGTCGATCTCTTCCTCGTGCTCGTCGCGCCGGGCGCGGGGGACGAGTTGCAAGGGCTGAAGCGCGGGATCATGGAGCTCGCCGATCTCGTGGTCGTCAACAAGGCCGACGGCGAGCTCGCGCACGCGGCGGGCGTCACCGCGAGCGACTACGCGAGCGCGCTGCACCTCATGCGTCCTCGCATCGCCGGGATGGACACCGCGGGTGCTCCAGTGTTCGGCGCTGCTCGGCGAGGGCATCGACGCGGTGTGGCACGCCGTCGCGGACTTCCGCGCCGCGGTCGGTACGACGCTTGCGGCGCGGCGCGCCGAGCAGTCCCGGGAGTGGATGTGGTCGGAGGTCACCGAAGCGCTCCTCGACGCCCTGCGCAGCGATGAACGGGTTGCCGCCCTTGCCGGGCGAGCTCGAGAACGCCGTCGCAGCAGGCCAGACGACGCCCACCGCAGCTGCCGTGGCCATCGTGGAGGCCCTCAAGAGCTTAGGTTGACCCCGGACGAAAATCCGACAGATTGCCCATGAAGTCGGAGACCGTCCTGGTCCTCTCCGCACTCGCCGGCGTCGTCACGCTCGCCCTGGTGTCCATGCGGATGGTGGGGCGTCGCGCCGCGACCACGGTGGACCGGGTCACCGAGCTCCTCGAGCGCAACGAGGCTCGTTTCCGCGCCATGGTGCGGGACTCGAGCGACATCATGGCGATTGTCGACGCGCGACGGGTACCTCACGTACGCGAGCCCTGCGACGGAGCGGATCCTCGGCGCTCGACTCCGAGGTACTCGTCGGCTCGAACACCTTCGACCTCATCCATCCCGAGGATCGGCCCCGCGCCCTCCAGGCCTTCGACGTCGCGAAATCGGATCCGGAGTCCGCCGAACGCGTCGAGTTCCGCATGAACCACGCCGACGGCGGCTGGCGCACGATCGAGGCGATGAGCACGAACCTCCTCCACGACCCCGCGATCGAGGGCCTCGTGGTGAGCGCGCGCGACGTCACGGATCGGCGGCGCGCCGAGGCGGAGTTGCGGGAGGCCCAAGAGCGGTTCCGTAGCGCGTTCGAGCACGCGCCGATCGGCATGGCGCTGATGGCGCTCGACGGCCACCTGTTCCGAGTGAACCGCGCGATGGTGCAGGTCCTCGGACGCTCGACCGAGGAGCTCCTGCGCGCGACCGTGCGCGAGCTCACCCATGCAGACGATCACCACGCGTGCGCCGAAGCACTCGGCCGCCTGCTCTCCGGCGAGGTTCCGAGTTGTCAGCTCGAGCTGCGGTTCCTCCACCACGACGGTCACCCCGTGTGGGTGGCGCTGAGTTGGTCGATCGTGCGCGACCTCAACGGAAACTCGCTCTACTTCGTGTGCCAGATGGAGGACATCACGGAACGGAAGGCGAGTGGCGAGGCGCTCGCGCACCAGGCGATCCACGACCCGCTGACCGGGCTGCCGAACCGGATGCTCTTCGTCGATCGGCTGGGCCGCGAGTTGACGCGTGCCGTGAGTCTCGAACGCGCGCGTCGCGGTCTTGTTCCTCGACCTCGACCGATTCAAGGTGGTGAACGACAGCCTCGGCCACTCGGCGGGTGATCGGCTGCTCGTGGCGGTCGCCGACCGACTCAGCGGCGCGATGCGACCCCATGATGTCGTCGCGCGCTTCGGCGGCGACGAGTTCACCGTCTTGTGCCAGGACGTGACGAATGTGGAGACGGCTGAGCTCATCGCCGAACGACTCTCGGAGGTGATCGCCAAGCCTGTCGCGCTCGTCGAGGGCGAGGTGTTCGTCACCGCATCGATCGGGATCGCGATCTCCGAGGGGCAGGGTCGAGACTCCCGAAACGCTGCTTCGCAACGCCGACGCCGCCATGTACCACGCGAAGGAGCTCGGTCGCGACCGCACCGAGGTCTTCGACGCACCCACGCATCACCGCGCCGTCGACGACCTGCGGACCGGGAACGCCCTGCACCGCGCGATCGAACGAGGCGAGCTGCGGATGCACTACCAGCCCGTGCTCGACATCACGCGCGGCACGCTCACCGGCTTCGAAGCGCTGATCCGCTGGCAGCATCCGGAGCGTGGACTCGTCCCGCCGTCGGAGTTCGTCCCGCTCGCCGAGGAGACCGGCCTCATCGTGCCGCTCGGCGCGTGGGCACTCGAGGAGTCGTGCCGTCAGGCGATGCATTGGCACGAAGCGTCGGCCGACGGGACTCGGCTGTCGATCAGCGTGAACCTGTCGCCGCGCCAGCTCGCGGAGCCTTCGCTCCCGAACGAGGTGGCGCGCGTGCTCGGCGAGACCGGCCTGGTCGCCGACTCCCTCTGGCTCGAGATCACCGAGAGCACCCTGATGCGTGACGCCGAGTCGGCACTGAGCGCGCTCGGCGCGCTGCGCGCGCTCGGCCTGCACCTCGCCGTGGACGACTTCGGGACGGGCTACTCGTCGATGGCGTACCTCGCGCAGTTGCCGGTCGAGTCGCTCAAGATCGATCGCTCGTTCGTGTCGGACGTGGGCCGGCGCGCCGACAGCACGGCGATCACGACGGCAATCGTGAGCTTGGCGCACGCGCTCCGGCTGAAGACCGTGGCCGAAGGGATCGAGCAGCCGGACCAGCTCGACCGCCTCCGTGCGATGGGCTGCGAGTTCGGCCAGGGCTACCTGTTCGGGCCGGCGCGCCCCGCCGAGTTCTACGGCCCCGACCCGGTGCAGGCGATGCGCGTGCGGCGTCGGCAAACGGCCAACGTCGCCTGAGTGATGGGTGAGCTTGACCGCTTTCGACATATTTGATACAGTCTGTCGCATTCAATGACAGTCCCCACTTCCCCGGTCGCGTCGCAGTTCAGGAGGAAGTGCTGTGCCCCTCACGCTCACCGTCAAACCCTGGCCCGACCCCCTGATCGACACGCTCGGCCACGACCCTCGGTCGCGCTATGTGGAGACCTTCTGGCTCCCGACGCTCGGCCCCACCGCGCTGCTCCTGTTGCGCCACCTCGCCGACCGCTTCGACCGTCAGCCTGACGGCATCGAGCTCACTGTCGCCGACACGTGCCACGCCCTCGGTCTCGGTCAGCGCGACGGCACGAGCTCGCCGATCGTGCGCACCCTCGAACGCCTCACGCAGTTCGACCTCGCGTGCAACGACGGCCAGGGCAACGTCGCGGTGCGTCGCAACATCCCGCCGGTCAACCGCCGGCACCTTCGTCGGCTCCCGAGCGACCTCCAGCTCGCGCACGCCGAATGGGCAGAAGCACAGCTCGCGGAGCCGCCGCTCGCGACCGCGCGACGTAACGCGCGGCGGGTGGCGTTCACGTTGCTCGAGCAGGGCGACGACCCCGACCACGTCGAGCGCGTGCTCTACGCGATGGGATTCCATCCGACGGTGTGTCACGAGAGCGCCCGCTGGGCGTACGACCGTCATCTCGAGGCGCTCGAACACGCGGCGGCGCTGCACGCGCCTACAAGCTGATCCGGCCGGTCCCGCCCACCCCCACCGGCCGTCGACGAGCGGCGCGTCCTTCCTCGGGACGCGCCGCTCGCTCGCCGCTACACATGCATGCTGCCGGGGCTCGCGTCAGGTCACTCGCTCGCTACGCTCGCCCGCGGCGGCGCGCACGAGGAGGCTTGAGATGGCGCTCATGGTGGTACTGCACCGAGTTGCCGACTACGACGCCTGGCGGAAGGTGTACGACGAGGTCGAGCCCCTGCAGAAATCCGCGGGGATGCTCGAGGAGAGCGTCTACCGGATGACCGACGACCCGAACCACGTCCTGGTCCTGCACCGGTTCGCGACCGCCGAGGAAGCCGAGGCATTCCTCAGGAGCGACGAGCTCCAGGAGGCGATGGGCACGAGCGGGCGTCGAGCCCGACTCGATGCGCGCCGAGCTCTTCGAAGAGGCCTGAGCGCCGAGCACGGTGTCTGACATCGCGACGATCGCGGGATTGTTGCGCGATGCGCGACGGATCGTCGTGCTCACCGGCGCGGGGATCTCCACCGGATCGGGGATCCCGGACTTCCGCGGTCCCGAAGGCGTCTGGACCAAGGATCCCGCCGCGGAGCGGCGAGCGACGATCCAGCACTACATGTCGGATCCCGAGCACCGCAAGCGCACATGGCGAGGACGGGTCGAGGGCGACATCTGGCGCGGCGAGCCGAACGCCGGCCACTACGCGCTCGCCGAGCTCGAGAATCGCGCTGCGCTCGACACGCTCGTCACACAGAACGTCGACGGCTTGCATCACCTCGCAGGCAACTCGCCGGACAGAATTGTCGAGATTCACGGGAACCTGCGCGAGGCGAAGTGCGTCTCGTGCGGCTGGCGCGGGCCGATGGAGGAAACCGTCGAGCGCGTCCGCGCGGGTGAGGACGATCCACCCTGCCTCGTCTGCGGAGGAGTCTTGAAGGCGGCCGCGATCTCGTTCGGCGAGAACCTCGTGCCCGCCGATCTCCAGCGGTCGCAGGTGGCCGCCTCCAACTGCGATCTGTTCCTCGCGGTCGGCACTTCGCTCGTGGTCTACCCGGTGGCAGGCTTGCCCGAGCTCGCGCTGCGCAACGACGCAACCCTCGTGGTACTCACTGCCGAGGAGACGCCGTACGATCACCACGCGAGCGCGGTAGCCCGCGATCGGCTCGAAGCGGTGCTGCCGGCGATCGTCGACGAGGTCTGACACCGCTTTCTTGGGAATACCTGACCTCTGCGGTAGGATTTACTCGCTGTTGAACAGGAGATCCCATGGCGAGCTACCGCGACCTGCTGAGACGAGGCCAAGCAGCGCATCCGCGAGGTGTCACCCGAAGCGGCCGAGTTCCAACTCGGTGAGGCGCAGTTCCTCGACGTCCGCGAGCAGGACGAGTACGACCAGGGCACGATCCCCGGTGCGGTCTTCATTCCGCGCGGGCACCTCGAGGCCCAGGTCGAGTCGAAGCTGCCGGCCAAGGAAGCACCGGTCGTGGTGTTCTGCGCAGGTGGCAACCGCTCCGTGTTCGCCACCGACACGCTGCAACAGCTCGGCTACACCGACATCGTGTCGATGGCCGGCGGCTTCGGCCGCTGGAAGAACGAAGGGCGTCCCTGGATCACGCCTGCCGCGCTCGACGCCCGAGCAGCGCAACCGGTACGGCCGTCACATCCTGCTGCCCGAAGTCGGCGAGGCCGGCCAGCAGAAGCTGCTCGAGAGCAAGGTGCTCCTCCTCGGCGCCGGTGGGCTCGGATCGCCGGCCGCGCTGTACCTCGCCGCTGCCGGGGTAGGAACGCTCGGCATCGTCGACATGGACGTCGTCGACGCGTCGAACCTGCAGCGCCAGATCCTGCACAACATCGACCGCATCGGCGAGCGCAAGGTCGACTCCGCGAAGAAGACGCTCACACAGCTCAACCCCGACGTCGACGTCGTCACCTACGACGTGCGTTTCGGCGCGGACAACGTCCTCGACGTGATCGACGGCTACGACGTGATCGTCGACGGCACCGACAACTTCCCGACGCGCTACCTCCTGAACGACGCGTCGCTGCTGAAGCGGATTCCGGTCGTCCACGGATCGATCTTCCGCTTCGAAGGTCAGGTGTCGGTGTTCAAGCCCTACGAGGGTCCGTGCTACCGCTGCCTCCTCCCCGAGCCGCCGCCTGCCGGAGCTCGCGCCCAGCTGTGCGGAGGCCGGAGTGCTCGGCGTGCTGCCGGGCATCATCGGCTCGATCCAGGCGCTCGAAGCGATCAAGCTCGTCCTCGACCTCGGTGACCCGCTCGTCGGACGCTTGCTCGCGTACGACGCGCTCGAGGAATCGTTCCGTACGTTCAAGCTGCGGCGCGATCCCAAGTGCCCGGCGTGCGGTGACAACGCGCCGCCGATCGTGATCGCCGAGTACGACGAACACTGCCTCCCCCACGCGGTGCTCGCGGACGGCACCGAGACCGGTCACGAGCCACGCGCGTAGCCCTACGTCGGGCGGGTGATCGAGTCGACATCGACCTTTGGCGGTGCGCCCGCCGGCCGCGCCTTGCCGGTCTTGGCCCTCGCCATGTTCGGCTGCTTCGACGGAACCGGCGTCTGCTTGTAGTCGCGGCCCGGTGGACTCTGCGACGTGTCGAGGAAGCGCGTGATGTCGAGCGCGCCCTCGGTCGGGTCACCGGTACCGGCGCCCTCGCACGGCATGAGCTGCTCGATGTGCAGGGGCGCGCTGGTCCCGTACTGGTTGTCGGCAAAGCAGTTGTGGTCGTCGGCGCCCCCCGCGATCACCGCGAGGTCGGCCAGAGCCGAACCGTGGACGTTGTTGCCGCGCACGACGTTGCCGGCCGATGGCCAGTAGTTCTCCCCGAAGCCGGGATTCGGCGCGAGTGCGATGCCGATGAGACTGTTCCCCGGCAGGTGGTTGCGCAGGATCTGGTTGTCGGACGCCCCGACGAGCGCGAGACCGACGCCATACGCCACATCGAACACTTCGGTCGACGACCGGGCCGCGTCGGAGCTTCCGTTCACCTCGATGAGGTTGCCGACGATCGTCGCGTCGCGTTGCGGCGCGAGCTCCTCACTGTCGAGTCTGTTCGGCACGAGGCCGGTCCGGTTCTTGCGCCACACCGAACGGACGATGACGAGGTCGCCGCCCGCGTTCGTTCCCGAGTAACCGATCTGGTTGTACTCCGCGATCACGTCGGTGATCACCGCGTGACACGGATTGCACTGGCCGATGTAGAAGCCCGAGTCGGGGCTGCCCGACGCGTACGAGTGGTCGAAGACGCCCCACTGGGAGTCGTACGCGAAGATGCCGTAGTCGCCGTTGCGATACGCGGTGAGGTAGGAGCCGCGGTAGCCCGAGCACGCCGTTCCAGTAGAAGCCGTTCTCGGTGTAGTTGCGCGCGGTGAGGTTCTCGATCGCGACGCCGTCGGCGCCGACCACCTTCACGCCGTTCTCGCGTGTGAAGTCGCCGTCGAGGATCGTGCGGTTGCGGTCGAGCCCGCGGAGCACGATGCCGTCGGTCGCGACCGTGACGGCCTCGTGGTACACGCCGGGCGACACCAGCACGAGGTCGCCGGGCCGGGCGCGGTCGACCCCGCGCCTGGATCGTCTTCGCGTCGGCGGGAACGTGGATCGTGCGGCCGATCGCCTCGATGTTCGGCGCGGGCGCGTCGCCCGAACCGACCGGCGCGACTGTCGGCCGCGCCCGACGTCGTCACCGACGGCGAGCGGTCGCGTGCTGCCCCTTGCCCGGCGCGCCGTGCAGCGTGCAGTAGTACGCGAACTGCCCGGCTCCTCGAAGCGGAACGCGTACGACTGCCCGGGCGCGAGGTTCTTGCTGCCGAAGCGCGTGCACCCGTGTTCGGCGTGACGTTGTGCGGGTTCCGCCCGTCGTTGACCCAGCGCACGGTCGTGCCCGGCTTCACGTCGAGGCGCGACGGACTGAACAGCGTTGTCGCGCACGTGGACGGTGACGACGGCACCGCCGGACGGCACGCGCGCCGCGGCCGGGTGCGCCGCGAGCACGAGAACGGGTGCGACGAAGCGTGAGTGCGGCGACGATCGCGGCACTGCGGGACTTCACCGACGGGTGCGTCACCGAGCTCCGTTCGTCGACTTGGTGGACTTGGCGGGCTTCGCCGCCTTCCCGTCCGACGACGTCGGGGGCTCGAACGTGCGCGCGAGCTCGACGAGCGTGCGCACGCCGAAGCCGGTGCCGCCCTTCGGGAGGTAGCCGTCGTCCGCGGACGAGGAACGCCGGGCCCGCGATGTCGAGGTGCACCCACGGCACGCCGTCGACGAACTCCTGGAGGAAGAGCCCCGCGGTGAGCGCGCCGCCCTCGCCGCGGCCCGATGTTCTTCATGTCGGCGACCGCGAGTCGATGCCCCGGCGGTAGTCGGTGGGCAGCGGGAGCGGCCACACGCGCTCGCCGGCGCGGTCGGCCGCGGCCTGCACCTGGCTGGTCCAGCCGTCGTCGTTCCCCATCAGCCCGGCGATCTTCTCGCCGAGCGCGACGACGCACGCGCCGGTGAGCGTCGCGAGGTCGATCGATCGCGGCCGACTTGTCCTCGGAGGCGAGCGACGAGCGCGTCGGCGAGGATGAGCCGGCCCTCGGCGTCGGTGTTGAGCACCTCGACCGTCTTGCCGTTGCGGATGCGCAGCACGTCGCCCGGACGGATCGCGGTGCCGCTCGGCATGTTCTCGACCAGCGGCACGTAGCCGGTGACGCGCGTCTTCACGCCGAGCTCGGCGAGCGCCGACATCGCGCGCGATCACCGCGGCGGCGCCCGACATGTCGGTCTTCATCGTCTCCATGCCCGCACGCGGTCTTGAGCGAGAGGCCGCCGGAGTCGAACACGACGCCCTTGCCCGACGAGCGCGAGCGGTTGCCGCGCGAGCCCGCCGGCGCGTAGGTGAGCTTCAGGAACCGCGGCGGTCTGCTCCGAGCCCTGACCGACGCCGAGCACGCCGCCGAGCTTCTGCTGCTCGAGCTGCGGGACGTCGAGCACCTGCACGGTGACGCCGCGGCCGCGCAGCAGCTTGCGCGCTTCGGCTGCCATCTCGGCGGGCGACTTCGCCTGCGGCGGCTGGTTCACGATGTCGCGCGCCCACATGACCGCGTCGGCGATCACCGAGCCGCGCACGAGCGCGGCGCGTACCGCGGCGCCCCCGTCACGATCACGCTGACCTTCGACAGCTTCGTGGGTTTGCCGTCGCGCTTGTACTCGAGGAACTGGTACGCGCCGAGCACGATGCCCTCGGCGACGGCCTGCGCGGCATCGGCGCGGTCGGCAGATCCGGGCGCGACGCTCGCGAGCGTGGTGGCGACCGACGCCGCCTTGGCGGCGCGGCGGGCCACCGCCGCGGCGGCGCGGCGCAGGCCGTCGACGGTGAGCGCGTCGAGCTCGCCGACGCCGACGAGCACCGCGGCCTTGGCGCGCGAGCTTCCCGGACGTGGGCACCGCGAGCGTCTCGCCGAGCTTGCCCTCGAAGCCGGTCTCCTCGAGGAACGCGGCGAGACCGCCGTCGAGCGCGGCGTCGACCGCGTCGGCACCCGGTCCGAGGATCCGCGTCTTGGCGATCGGGACCGCGAGCAGCTCGGCCGCGACGCGGTCGGCGGGTGTCGTGACGACTGAGAACGTGAGCGCCACGGGTTCCTCCGGAGTCAGGATCGGGTTCGCACCGGGCGGAAGGTTCCCTCCTGCCAGCGGGCGAGCGTGTACACGAGATCGGCGAGCCGGTTGAGGTACGGGATCACGCTGGCTGTCGGGCAGCCAGCCCGCGTGCGCGGCGGCGACCGACTGACGCTCGGCGCGTCGCACCACGCTGCGCGCGACGTCGAGCGCGGCCGCGACCCGGTTCTCGCCCGGGAGCACGAACTCGGTCGGCGGTTCGTAGCGCGCGGTGATGTCGTCGATGATCGGCTCGAGCGCGTCGACCATCTCGGCGGTGGTGAGCGACACACCCGGCTCGAGCTTCGCCCGGTTCTCCGGCGCGGTGGCGAGCTCGGCGCCGACGACGAAGAGCTCGCGCTGCAGTCGCACGAGCAGCTCGTCGAGCTCCGACCCGCGGTCGGTCTCGGCGCGGGCGAGCCCGAGCGCCGAGACCGCTTCGTCGACTGCGCCGTACGCGTCGGGTCCGGCCGTGTCCTTGCCGACGCGTCCGCCGTAGAGCAGCCCGGTCGTGCCGTCGTCGCCCGTGCGCGTGTACACCTTCCGCAGCCGTTGGCCGTTCCATCGTTGCCGGAGTCTACGACCCATCGTTCGCGTAGCCTGGGGCGATGTCCGCGGTCCCCGAACCTTCTCCGGAGACCCCGACCGGGGACCCAGCACCGCCTCCGCGTCCGTCACACCTGCGCGCCATCCTCAAGACCGCGCGCCCCAAGCAATGGACCAAGAACGTCCTCGTGTTCGCGGCGCCCGCCGCCGCCGGCGTGCTCGACCACGCCGACGCGATCGCCCAGACGCTCGTCGCGTTCGTCGCCTTCTGCCTCGCCGCAAGCGGCACCTACCTGCTCAACGACGCCGGCGACGCCGAAGCCGACCGTCTGCACCCCACGAAGCGCTCACGTCCGATCGCGGCGGGTGAACTCTCACCGAGCCTCGCTCGGGGCGTAGCGGTCGGCCTGATCGTGATCGCGTGCGCGATCACCGCGCCCATCAACGACGGCAAGCTCACGGCCGTCGTCGCCGCCTACGTGGCCGTCACGCTCTCGTACACGCTCTGGCTCAAGCACGAGCCGGTGATCGACCTCGCGGCGGTCGCCGCCGGATTCGTGTTCCGGGCCATCGCCGGCGGCGTCGCCACCGACGTGCCGCTGTCCGACTGGTTCCTGATCGTCGCGGGCGCCGGATCGCTGTTCATCGTCACCGGGAAGCGGCACGCCGAGCAGGTCGAGCTCGGGTCGGCGTCGCACAGCCACCGCACCACGCTCGGCGAGTACTCCACCGCGTACCTCGGATTCGTCCGCGCAGTCGCAGCGGGCGTGATGATCACTGCCTACTGCCTCTGGGCGTTCGAGAACGCGAGCAAGAGCGGCGACACCACGTGGTTCCGCCTGTCGATCGTGCCGTTCGTGATCGCGGTGCTGCGCTACGGCTTCGTGATCGACCAGGGTGGCGGTGGCGCGCCCGAGGAAGTCGTGCTCGGCGACCGGGTGCTCTTGGCCGTCGGTGTGATCTGGGTCGTCATGTTCATGCTCGGCGTGCGTGGCTGAGGTATCTCGTGGCCGACGCGCGCACCGAGATGCTCACAGGATGGAGCCGCACTGCGCCGAGCGCGGCCACGGTCGTCTCCGTATCGGCTGACACCGAGCTCGACGATCTGCTCGCACACGCCGGCGAGCGCGGGATCATCGCCCGCGGACTCGGCCGCAGCTACGGCGACGCCGCGCAGAACGCCGGCGGAACCGTTCTCGACGGCGTGTCGCTCGCCGGCGTGATCGACGTCGACATCGCGCGCGGCACTGTCCGCGTCGCCGCCGGCATCAGCCTCGACGCGCTCATGCGCTTCGTCCTTCCCCTCGGATACTTCGTCCCCGTAACGCCGGGCACGCGTCTCGTCACCGTCGGCGGGGCCCTTGCGGCCGACGTGCACGGGAAGAACCATCACGTCGACGGCAGCCTTGCCAACCACGTCGAGTCGTTCACGCTGCACACGCCGAAGGGAGTCGTCAGTGTCACGCCCGACTCCGACCCGGAGCTCTTCTGGGGAACCGCAGGGGGCATGGGGCTCACCGGCGTGGTCACCGAGGTCGTGCTGCGACTGCTCCCGGTGGAGACGTCGCTCCTCCGGACGCGAAACGTTCGGTGCCCCGACCTCGACACCGTGATGGCGCGGATGCTCGACGACGACGCCGACTACCGGTACTCCGTCGCATGGATCGACTGCCTGGCCCGCGGCGCGTCGCTGGGTCGCTCGATCCTGTCCCGCGGCGACCACGCGCGACTCGACGAGCTCCCACGCAAGCACCGAGGCAAGCCGCTGCACTTCGATCCGCAGGCGCGGATCGGCGCACCGCCGTGGGCGCCGAACCGGCTGCTCAACCGCGCGAGCATCACGATCTTCAACGAGCTCTGGTACCGGGTCTCGCCGCGACTGCACGGCGGCTTCGAGACGATCTCGTCGTTCTTCCATCCGCTCGACGGCGTGCGAGGGTGGAACCGGCTGTACGGAAGTCGCGGGTTCCTCCAGTACCAGTACGTCGTCCCGGACGACGCCCACAGGGCCGTGCGCCGGTCGGTCGAGATGCTGAGCGACGCGCGCGCGGCCTCGTTCCTCGCGGTGCTGAAGCGTTTCGGCGCGGAGAATCCGGGGCCGCTGTCGTTCCCCGCGCCGGGCTGGACCCTCGCGCTCGACATCCCCGCCACGGTGCCCGGCCTCGCGCAGCTGCTCGACGACCTCGACGAGCTGGTCGCGGACGTCGGCGGCCGCGTGTACCTCGCGAAGGACTCGCGCCTCCGCCCGGAGCTGGTCCCCGTGATGTACCCCGATCTCCCGCGCTTCGCCGAGCTCCGCGCCCGCGTCGACCCTGCCGGTGTGCTCCAGTCCGACCTCCGACGGCGCCTGGGCTTGCCGTAGCTCGTTTGGGAAAGGAAGCCATGCAGGATTCGTTGGGGTCGGTGCAGTCGGTGCTCGTGTTGGGCGCCGGGTCCGACATCGCGCACGCGACCTTGCGCGCGCTCGTGGCACGGCGGGCGCGGACGATCGTGCTCGCGGCGCGCGAACCGGCGTCGCTCGCGCCGCTTGTCGAGGAGCTGCGCGCGCTCGGCGCGGACAAGGTCGAGACCGTCGCGTTCGACGCGCGCGACACCGAGCACCACTCGGCGCTCATCGACGACGTGTTCGACCGCGTCGGCGACATCGACCTCGCGCTGCTCGCGTTCGGCGTGCTCGGTGATCAGGAGCAGGCCGAGCGCGATCCTGATGCCGCGCTCGACATCGCGCGCGTGAACTACCTCGGATCGGTGTCGGTGGGGGTACCGCTCGCACAGAAGATGCGCGCGCAGGGCCACGGGGCGATCGTCGCGCTGTCATCCGTAGCCGGCGAGCGGGCACGGCGTTCGAACTTCGTGTACGGATCGTCGAAAGCGGGAATGGACACGTTCTTCCAGGGACTCGGCGACAGCCTCGTCGGAAGCGGCGTGAAGGTGATGATCGTCCGGCCGGGCTTCGTGCACACGAAGATGACGGAAGGTCTGGACGCCGCGCCGCTGTCCACCACCGCGGACGCGGTCGCGGACGCGATCGTGCACGGCCTGGAGCGCGGCAGCGAGACGGTCTGGGTTCCGCCCACGTTGCGGTACGTGATGTCGGCACTGCGGCACGTTCCCCGCCCGATCTTCCGCAGGCTCCCGATTTGACGGCGTTCGGTTTCGGAGCCTGCGATGCCTGATGCGCTGCCATCCGGCGAGCGACCGGTCGACGCGTCGCCGGTGCACACCGACCAGCTCCCCGCGACACCACAGCGCGACCGGAGGATCCCCGCGACCGTGTGGATCGAGGCGCCGCGATCGCTCCTCGAGCTCGGCGCCGACATCGGTGAGCCCGTCGTCGGGTACCTCCGGCGCATCGGTCCATGGCTGCTGTGGCGGGCGGGTCCGCCGTCGCGCGGGGACGCGCGGTACATGGCGCTCTCGGCCGACGACCTCGGCACGACGTGGACGTTCCGCGTGTTCCCCGACGGGAGCGGACAGGGAGAAGGACCCGATGGCACGGTGCACCACCGATTTCGCACCTGGAAGGAAGCGCTGCGCGACGCGGGAAGAGGAGCGGCCCAATGAACGAAGAGTCGGTGAGCTCGCAAATGGTGACGGTGTTCCGGTCGCGTCTGCGCGCCGACGCGGGTGACGAGTACGCGCACACCGCGGCCGAGATGGAGCGGCGTGCCCGCGAGGTACCCGGGTTCGTCGACTTCAAGACGTTCGTCGCCGACGACGGCGAGCGTGTGTCACTCGTGACGTTCGCGTCGAGAGCGGGCCACGACGCGTGGCGCGACGACCCGCGACACCTCGCCGCGCAACAACGGGGCCGCGAGCACTGGTACGCGGAGTACCGGATCCAGGTGTGCGAGCTCCTGGTCGAGCGAAGCTTCTCGCACAGCCCCGCCTGACCATTGTGCTACCTTGTGCGTCATGGAGCGCGTGGGGGTTCGAGAGCTACGCCAGAACCTGAGCGTCTACCTCCGGCGGGTGAAGGAGGGCGAGTCGCTCGAGGTCACCGAGCACGGGCACCCCGTCGCGGTGCTCGCCCCGTTGCGCGAGCCGCGGAGCGCGTTCGACCGCATGCTCGCCGAGGGGCGCATCCGGCCAGCGGTCGGAACGATCGACGACATCCCATTTCCACCGGGTCCGGTCAGCACGGACGGAACCGACGCGCTGGCCGCTGACCGAGAGGGCAAGGAGTGACCACGGCGTACGTCGAGTCGTCCGCGCTGGTGAAGCTTGCCATCCATGAACGCGAGACCGCGGTGCTGCGCCGGGAGCTCCGGGAACATGAGCACATGGTCTCGAGTGACCTGAGCACGGTCGAAGTCAGTCGCGCCGCGTTCCGTCAGCGCGGACAGGATGGCCTGGTGCGGGCGCGAGCCGCGCTGCTTCCGATCAACCTCGTCCCGATCGACCGACCGATCATCGCGGAGGCAGTTCGACTCGAACCCGCGACGCTTCGTTCACTCGATGCGCTGCACATCGCGACCGTGCTCGCAGTGGGTCGCGATGATGTCGTCTTCTTCTCGTACGACCAGCGCGCGCTCGACGCCGCGCGCGCCGCGGGGCTCACCGTCGCCTCACCGTGAGGATCACCGGGCTCGACCACGTGCAGCTCGCGATGCCGGCAGGACGCGAGGAGGAAGCCGACCGCTTCTACCGCGACCTGCTCGGGTTCGAGGTCATCCCGAAGCCGCCGCCGCTCGCGGCGCGCGGCGGTCGCTGGTACGCGGCCGGCCGCGTGCAGCTGCACCTGGGCGTCGACGCCGAGTTCCGTGCGGCCAAGAAGGCACACCCCGCGCTCCTCGTCGACGGCATCGACGAGCTCGCCGCTCGCCTCGACGCAGCCGGCTTCATGCCGCGTTGGGAGAGCGACCAACCCGGCGTGCGGCATTGCTACGTCGACGATCCCTTCGGCAACCGGATCGAGCTCATCGCCGGCTGACGGCCGAGAAACCCGAGACCACGCTCGGTGGTCGCTACCCTCGCGGGCGCATGCGTTCCACTCCTCCCGCCCAGGCCACACCGGTCGTCGCCGCCTTCGACTTCGACCGCACCCTCTCCTCTCGCGACAACTTCCTGCCGTTCCTGTTCCGCGTCGCGGGCGCGCCTGCTGCCACGCAGACGTTGGCCACGAGCGGTGTGCAAGTCGCGCGGAGCGGCCGCTCCGAGTGGGGCCGCGACGCGGTCAAGGCCGACGTGCTGCGCCGGATCTTCGCCGGCTACGACGCCGACCGTCTCGACGCCCTCGGGCGCGCGTTCGCCTTCGACATCGTGCGCCGGCGCCTCCGTCCCGAGGCAGTCGACCGCGTCGACTGGCACCGCACGCAGGGCCACAAGCTCGTGGTGGTGTCGGCCTCGCTCGGCGTCTACGTGCGCCCGGTCGCCGCGCGACTGCGCTTCGACGCGGTGCTCGCCACCGAGCTCGAAGTCGGACCCGACGGCAAGCTCACCGGCAACCTCGAGGGCGCGAACGTGCGCGGCGCCGAGAAGGCGCGGCGACTCGATGCCTGGATCGGCGGTGAGCCGGCGTACGTGTGGGCGTACGGCGACAGCTCCGGCGACCGCGAGCTCTGGGCGCGGGCCGACCGCCCGGTGCGCGTCACGCGGAAGCGCCGCTTCGCGCGCGACCCCACCAGCATCGCTTGGATCGGCATGGAATGACCGGCGGGATCGCGAACCGCCTCCGGTAGCCTGGGCGGAATGTCCGAGTTCCTCGCCACCATGCGCGAACGCGTCCTGGTCTTCGACGGCGCGTTCGGCACCTGGATGCAGGGGCAAGAGCTCGGCCCCGACGACTTCGGCGGCGAGGCGCTCGAGGGCTGCAACGAGCACCTCGTCCTCACGCGGCCCGACCTCATCCGGCAGATGCACGGCGAGTACTTCGACGCCGGGCGTCGACGCGGTGGAGACCGCCACGTTCGGTGCGTTCGGCATCGTGCTCGCCGAGTACGACATCGCCGAGAAGACCTACGAGCTGAACCGGGCCGCGGCCCGGATCGCGAAGGAGGTCGCCGCCGACTTCGCCACGCCGGATCGGCCCCGCTTCGTGATCGGCTCGATCGGCCCGGGCACCAAGCTGCCGTCGCTCGGCCACATCGACTTCGCCACCCTCCGCGACGCCTACACGACGCAGGTCGAAGGGCTGCTCGCCGGCGGCGTCGACGTGCTCCTCGTCGAGACCGTGCAGGACCTGCTCCAGGGCAAGGCGGCGATGATCGGTGCCGGCGCGCGATGGCAGCCGCCGGTCGCGAGGTCCCGATCATGGTGCAGGTCACGGTCGAGACGACCGGTCGCATGCTCGTCGGCTCCGAGATCGGCGCCGCGCTCACCGCGCTCGAGGCGATGCGCCCCGACGTGATCGGCCTGAACTGCGCGACCGGTCCGGCCGAGATGACCGAGCACCTGCGCTACCTGTCGCAGCACGCGCGCACGTTCCTGTCGTGCCTCCCGAACGCCGGCCTGCCGTCGGTCGTCGACGGTCACACGCACTACGACCTCACGCCCGAAGTGCTCGCCGACGCGCACGAGCGCTTCGTCAGCGAGTTCGGCCTCAACATCGTCGGCGGCTGTTGCGGCACGACGCCCGCGCACCTGCGCGCCGTCGTCGAGCGCGTCGGCACGCGCGCCCCCGTGGCACGCACGTGGAGTTCGAGCCCGGCTGCTCGTCGATCTACTCGCACGTTCCGTTCCACCAGGACATCGCGTACCTCGCCATCGGCGAGCGCACGAACGCGAACGGCTCGAAGAAGTTCCGCGACGCGATGCTCGACGCCGACTGGGACACGTGCGTGCAGATGGCCCGCGAGCAGGTGAAGGAAGGCGCGCACGTGCTCGACGTCTGCGTCGACTACGTCGGCCGCGACGGCACCGTCGACATGGCACGAGATCGCGAGCCGCTTCGCCACCCAGGCGGGGCTGCCGCTCGTGTTCGACTCGACCGAGCCGCCGGTCCTCGAAGCCGGGCTCCAGCACTCGGCGGCAAGGCGATCCTCAACTCCGCCAACCTCGAAGAGGGCGAGGAGCCGGGCAAGCGCATCGACCGCGTGATGTCGCTCGCGCGCGAGTACGGCGCCGCGGTCATCTGCCTGTCCATCGACGAAGAGGGCCAGGCGCGCACCGCCGACTGGAAGCTCGCGATCGCGCGCCGCATCTACGACCTCGCGGTCGAGCGCTACGGCATCGAGCCGACCGACCTCATCTTCGACTGCATCACGTTCCCGCTCGCGACCGGCGTCGAGGAGAGCCGCAGACGGCGTCGAGACCATCGAGGCCATCCGGCGCATCAAGGCCGAGCTGCCGGGCGTCTCGACCGTCCTCGGCCTGTCGAACGTCAGCTTCGGCCTCAAGCCCGCCGCCCGCCACGTGCTCAACAGCGTGTTCCTGCACGAGTGCCGCGAGGCCGGCCTCGACGCCGCGATCGTGCACGCGGCGCGCATCATGCCGATGCACCGCATCGACGACCACGTGAGAGAGGTCGCCCTCGACCTCATCTACGACCGTCGCCGCGAGGGCTACGACCCGCTCACCGAGTTCATGGCGCTGTTCGAAGGCGTCGAGGCCGGCGCCGTCGAGCGCGAAGACCGTTCGGGCTGGCCGGTCGAGGAGCGGCTGAAGCACCGCATCATCGACGGCGACCGCGACGGCCTCGAAGCCGATCTCGACGAGCAGCTCGGCACGCTGCCCGCGCTCGCGATCGTCAACGACGTGCTGCTCGACGGCATGAAGGTCGTCGGCGACCTCTTCGGATCGGGCGAGATGCAGCTGCCGTTCGTGCTGCAGAGCGCCGAGACGATGAAGGCGGCGGTCGCCGTACCTCGAGCCGCACATGGAGAAGGCCGACGCCGGCGGCAAGGGCACGGTCGTGATCGGCACCGTCAAGGGCGACGTCCACGACATCGGCAAGAACCTCGTCGACATCATCCTCACCAACAACGGCTACGAGGTCCACAACATCGGCATCAAGGCACCGCTGTCGGCATTCGTCGAGAAGGCCGAGGAGGTGAGCGCCGACGCGATCGGCATGAGCGGCCTGCTCGTGAAGAGCACGCTCATCATGCGCGAGAACCTCGAGGAGCTGAACGAGCGCGGGCTGTCCGACACTCCCGGTGCTGCTCGGCGGCGCCGCGCTCACGCGCACCTACGTCGAGCGCGACCTGCGCGAGGTCTACGAGGGCCGGCTCTTCTACGGCAAGGACGCGTTCGAGGGCCTCCACACGATGGACACGCTCATGGAAGGCAAGCGCACCGGCGAGCTCGATCCCGACTTCGGTCGCGCGCTCGGCGGGCGCGACCTGCCCGCCGCGCAAGTCGGAGTCGCGCGACGGACGATCGTCGAACCCGTCGCCCGGGGTCCGACGTCGCGACCGACGTCCCGGTCTTCACGCCGCCGTTCCTCGGGTCACGCGTCGCGAAGGGCATCTCGCTCGACGACATCGCCGGGTACGTCAACGAGACCGCGCTGTTCCGCAACCAGTGGCAGTTCCGTCCCGACAAGTCGATCGGCGAGACCGACGACGACTTCAAGGAGCGCATCCGCGCCACGTTGCGCGCGGAGCTCGACGTCGCGAAGGCCGAGGGCTGGCTCGTCCCCGCGGTCGTGTGGGGCTACTTCCCGGTGAACGCCGAGGGCAACGACCTCGTCGTGTGGACCGACGACGACCGCCGCACCGAGTGGCTGCGCTTCACGTTCCCGCGCCAGCGCAACGAGCGCCACCTCTGCATCTCCGACTTCTTCCGGTCCGTCGTCCAGCGGCGACGCCGACTACGCCGCGTTCCACGTCGTCACGATGGGCGAGCTCGCCTCGCAGCGCGAGCGCGAGCTGTTCGCCGACGACCGCTACCAGGAGTACCTGCTCTGCCACGGCCTGTCGGTGGAGATGACCGAGGCGCTCGCCGAGCTCTGGCACCGCCGCATCCGCGAGGAGTGGGGCTTCGCCGACGAGGACGGCCCGACGCTCGCCGGCCTGTTCCGCCAGCAGTACCGCGGGTCGCGCTACTCGTGGGGCTACCCGGCGTGTCCCGACCTCGAGGACCAGGCGAAGCTCGACGAGCTGCTCGAGCTGCGCCGCATCGGCGTGCAGCTCACCGAGGAGTTCCAGCTCGAGCCCGAGCAGACCACGTCCGCGATCATCGTCCCCCACCCCGAAGCCAAGTACTTCCTCACCTGACTATTCGCTCGCTCTCTGCGAGCCGGGATACCCGGCTCGCGGCCGTTCGCTCGCTGGCGAGCGACTCGCTGCGCTCGTCGCCGCATCGATTCAGTGTTGTCGCGCGCATTTGCTAGCGATCGTCAGCACGCTCTGCTGCAACGGAGCCAGCACGTCGGCGCCCGGCGTCGCGTTGGGATCGGCGACCGCGGCGTCGAGCACCGGCCCGAACGCGGGGTCGGCGACCACACCGTTCGCGGTGCAGTCGGCCACCTTGACGCTCACCCCCTGCTCCGCGAGCGTCGCGAACAACGTGTTGCGCACTGCCGCCACGGTCAACGCGGCCAGCGAGCGGTCCGGCGGTACCCCGGACGCCGACCCGGGGTCGCACGCGGTGAGCGTCGCGAGCGCGCCTTCGCGTCGCACGTCCGCCGTTCCTGCGGGTGACTGGGCTGCCCACTGCACGAGCGCGTCGTGGATCGCGGTGCCCGCGTCGACCGTACGGCCGGTGAAGCTCGCGCGCACGCACGTGGTGCCACCGCGTTTGAACGTGACCATCGAGTCACCACCCCAGCCGTCGGCGACGCGGAGGGCCGCGACCGGGTCCGATCGCGCCGCCAGCATCACGTACAGCGCGAACGCGCCGAACACGTCGGGCTTGCCGTCGGCGGCCTCGCCGGATTGGAGCGCAGGACGACCGACCTTCGTGGTCTTCGTGCCGTCGACGAGCGTGGTGGGCGTGAGATACGACGAGTCGGTCGTTGGCGGTTCGCGGAACAGGCCGTCGACGGCACGCGCGCCCTCGTCCGCCTTCACCACCTGCAGCATCGCGGGCCCGAGTGTGTACGGCGTCTGGGACAGCACGACGAGTGAATCGGGGACTCCTCCGGAGTGGGCCTCGGCGAGCGCCGCACTCGCGCTCGTCTTGAGCGACTGCTCGTATTCGGCCCGCTCTGCACTCGGGAGCTCGTCCGCGTACAGGTGTTGCACGCGTACCGCGTCGCCTTCGATCAACGCGGTCAGCGGTGCGGAGGCGTGCTTGCGGTCGGCGGTTCGCTCCAGCTTGTTCAGATCGAAGTGCTGGTCTTGGAGCGCGTGGGTGAGCTCGTGCGCGAGCGTGACCTTCGCCGCCGGGCTCAACTGCCTACCCCGTACGGTGGCGCGCTTGGTGTCGGGGTCGTAGAACGCGAGCACGCCCGACTGCTGGAGCGACCTCTCCGCGTCGAGCAGGTCGACGTTGCCTGGGAGGAGGCCCACCGCACGAAGCTGGCGTTCACTGCGGCTGATCTGCTCCTTCTCACGGGTCGAGAGCTTCTTCGAGGCGATCGCGAGCTTCTCGACGAACGCGGTCTCCGAGAGGAAATCGACCGGCACCGGGTGCTCGAACTTCAAGCCGCGCAACTTCTCGACTTCCCGCGCGATCGGCGGCGACGCGAGGATCCCACGACGTCGATGCGGCATGGGCGCGCACCGGGATCAACGCCACCCCGACGAGCGCCACCACGAGACACGTGACAGCGGAACGAAGACCGACGAGCATGCTCGACCTCTGTAGCAGCTCGCGGCACAACAGGATCGGCACCAGCACCGATCGCTGCGTCTCCTAACATCCCCACCGATGAAAGGCTTGATCCTCGCGGGCGGTTCCGGTACCCGTTTGCGCCCGATTACGCACACCAGCGCCAAGGCGCTCGTCCCGGTCGCCAACAAGCCGATCCTCTTCTACGGCATCGAAGAGATGACCGAGGCCGGCATCAAGGAGATCGGGATCATCGTCGGCGATACGCGCGACGAAATCGTCGCGGCGGTCGGCGACGGGTCCCAATGGGGCGCTGAGATCACGTACATCCCACAAGAGGCACCGCTCGGACTCGCGCATTGCGTGCTCATCGCTCGCGAGTTCCTCGGCGACGACACCTTCGTCATGTACCTCGGCGACAACCTTCTCCAGCAGGGGCTGAAGGGTTTCGTCGAGGCTTTCGAGTCGGCACGAGCGCGCGACACGAGCTCGCGCGGTCAGCCGCTCGCAGCGCAGATCCTGCTGGCGCACGTCGACGACCCGCGTCAGTTCGGCGTCGCCGAGATCGGCACCAACGGGCATGTCGCCGCCCTCATCGAGAAGCCGGAGGATCCACGGTCCGATCTGGCCCTCGTCGGTGTGTACCTGTTCGATCCTCGTGTGCACGACGCGGTACGCGCAATCACACCGTCAGCGCGCGGGGAGCTCGAGATCACCGATGCGATCCAGTGGCTGCTCGACCAGGGCCACCGCGTCCGCCACGAGATCCTGAGCGGTTGGTGGCTCGACACGGGCAAGAAGGATCCGCTGCTCGAGAGCAACCGGCTCATCCTCGAGACGCTCGATGCACGGATCGACGGAACGGTCGACGCCGAATCGCGGGTCGAGGGCCGCGTCGTCGTCGAACCCGGCGCCGAGATCGTGCGATCGACGGTTCGGGGTCCTGCGATCATCGGTGAACGAGTGCGCATCGTCGACAGTTACATCGGACCGTTCACCTCGATCGCGGCAGACTCCGAAATCATCGAATCGGAGATCGAACACTCGGTGATCCTGGAGCACAGTCGTGTCGTGTCAGTGCCTCGGATCACCGACTCGCTCATCGGGCGGCACGTCGAGATCGTCCGCTCTGCACAGACACCGCGCGCGACCCGGCTGCTCGTCGGCGATCACTCTCGGCTCGACATCGCGTGACGGATCGGTCGCCGCGACATGTATGAGCCGGAGTCTCTCGGAAAGCGCAATCCTGCGCCCGCGGTAGCATCGGCTGCCGTGCCCATCGACGATCACGTCACGCAAGAGGCCGAAGCGCCCGCGGAGACGATGCTGGACCGCGAACGCGGCCTCGGTTTTGGTGAGTACTACTTCGCCCACGATTGCGGCGTTCCCTACGAGCACAATGAGCACTGGACGAAGTTCTTCGACACGATCGCGGGTCGCATCGTCACCGATTTCCACCCGTACTCCGTACTCGACGCGGGGTGCGCGATCGGCATGCTCGTGGAGGCGCTCAGATCACGCGGAGTCGACGCGTGCGGCATCGACGTGTCCGACTGGGCGATGGCGAACCTCGCGCCCGGAGCAGTCGGTCACTGCCGCCAGGTGTCGCTCGCCGAACCGATCGCCGGCCGGTACGACCTCGTGACGTGCATCGAAGTCATCGAGCACATCCCCGAGCCCGAGGCTTCCCGCGCGATCGCCAATCTCTGCGCCGCCACCGACCGGATCCTGATCTCGTCGTCGCCGTTCGACTACGCGGAGCCCACCCACGTCAACGTACGGTCACCTGAAGACTGGGCCGCGACGTTTGCCACCCACGGATTCGTGCGCAAGCTCGACTACGACGCGTCGTTCATCACGCCGTGGGCCGCGCTGTACGAGCGGATCGATATCACCACCACGGACCTTGTCCGTTCATACGAGCGGACGTTGTTCCGTTTGAACCGTGAGGTCCAGGAGGTCCGCGCCACCGCGTTGACGCTCCAGGGGCGGCTCGAGGAGCTGAGGCCCGAAGGCGTCGACGTGGAGGGCGCGCGCGCGGAATTGCGCGCGGAAGTGCGCGCGGAAGTGCGCGCGGAAGTGCGCGCGGAAGTACGCGCGGAAGTACGCGCGGAAGTGCGCGAAGAGGTGCGCGAGGAAGTGCGCGAGGAAGAGCGCACCGAGGCGCGCGGGGGTGCGCGAAGAGCTGCTCGCGAGCCGCGACCGCGCGATCGGGCTGGAGGCTGAGCTCGGCGAGGCGCTCGGGCGGGCACGCGAGCTCGAAGCCGAGCTGGGGCGATACCAGTTCGCGGCGCGGGAGCTCGAGCACTTCCGTCGGTCGGCGGTCTGGCGGATCTACGAGCCGTACGGGCGCTTCCGGGGTCGGATCGGGAGCATTCTGCGGCGCATCCTTGTCCGCCTCCGATGAGCGTCGCGCCAAAGCTCTCGGTCGTGGTCACGCCCACTGCCGAACCGGAAAGCGCGGCCGTCACCCGAGCGTCGATCCGCTCCCAGCGTCACGACGACCACGAGCTCATCGAATGCCGGCCCGGCACGGATCTTGCGGCCGAGCTCGCGCGCGCCCTCGGGAGCGCCCGCGGCGAGTTCCTGACCCTTGTCGATTCCGGCGATGTCCTTCACCCGGACGCGCTGGCGCGCGTCGCCGAGGTCGCCGGCGATGCGGTCGACCTCGTCTACACCGACGAGGACACTCTCGACCGCGGCGTACACCGCGACCCGTTCTTCAAGCCCGACTGGTCGCCCGATCGTCTGCGCGCCCAGCACTACACAGGTCGGCTCGCGGCATACCGCCGCAGCTTGGTGAACGAGCTCGGCGGTGTTCGACCCGCAATGATCGACGCGTACGAGCACGATCTCGTCCTCCGCCTCAGCGAGCGGGCGTCAACGATCGTCCATGTGCCCTACCCCCTGTACCACCGGGCACCGCGCTCGCGCTCGCCCTTGGCCGCGAGTGAAGCCGGCAAGCGCGCGATTGAAGAGCACCTCGCTCGTACTGGCGCGCAGCTTTCCGTCCAGCTCGACCGCGAACGGGAGATCTACCGTCTCCGACCGGCGCTGCGCAATCAACCGCTCGTCAGCGTCGTGATCCCGACCGCGGGAACGAGCCGCGACGTGAGCGGGGAGAGTGTCGACCTCGTCGTGAACTGCGTCCGGAGCATCGTCGATCGCAGTACCTACGACAACTACGAGATCGTCTGCGTCGCTGACGACAGCACACCGGACCACGTCATCGACGCGATCCGTGCGACCGCCGGCCACCGGCTCGAGCTCGTGCACTACTCATTGCCGTTCAATTTCTCGCACAAGGTCAACATCGGTGCGCTCCGCAGCCGGGGGGAGTACCTGCTGCTCCTGAACGACGACACCGAAGTGCAGACCAGCGATTGGATCGAGGTGCTGTTGGGGTTCGCCAGCGATCCACGTGTCGGCGCGGTCGGTGCCGTGCTCCACTTCCCGGGAGGGCGCATCCAGCACGCGGGTGTGGTCGCGAGCGCGGGAAACCCCGGACACCCGTACTACGGCTACCGCGTCGGCACCGCGGGCTACTTCGGCAACCTGTCCGTGCCCTGCAACTACCTCGCAGTCACCGCGGCGTGCCTGATGACGTCTCGGGAGTGCTTCCACGACGTCGGAGGCTTCTCACTCGAGTTCCCCAGCAACTACAACGACGTCGACTACGGCATCAAACTCCATCGGCGGGGGTACCGCACCGTGCTCGCCCCCGAGGCGATGCTGCTCCACTACGAGTCGGCGAGTCGCGGCGTTCGGTCGTTCGTCCTCGAGGAACTCAATCTGCTGACGCAGCGCTGGGGAAGCCTTCTCCGCCGCGACCCCTTCTACAACCCGAACTTCCTTGCCGGGGCCGACTTCCTCACGCTCGTCGCGCCGGACGGTCGAACGCCGTCCGAGCTGAACTACGCGACGTCGGGTTAGCGGCCGAACGAGCTCCGGAGCCGGGCCCGAGTCCGCTCGAACAGCTCGCGCCACCTGCCGCGCCGGAGTATCCCAACCGCAATCTGGATGTCGCGGCGCAGGCGCTTGATACCCCTGGGCGGCTCGGCGGCGAGCTCGAGAGTGATCGGGTCGGTGAGATCCGGTGCGCGCCTCGGAGTACGACAGAACGCGATCAGCGGTTCGAGCACGTCGGACCATCGGAGACGCGCAGCCTCGCGCGCGGCCGCTCCAGCACACTTCGCTCGCAGCGCTTCGTCGTCGAGCAGCCGGAAGAGCGCCTGCTCGAGCGCGTCGACATCGCCTGCGGGGACGGTGATTCCGAGTCCGCGGTCGTCGATCAGCTCGGCGAGAGCGTCACCGTCGGTGGCGACCACGGGAAGACCGGCCCACAAGTAGTCGAGGATGCGAGTGCGGAACGAGAACCTCGTCTCGACGTGATCGAGGTGCGTACTCACGCCCACATCGGATTCGAGCAGGTAGTTCTGCCGATCGTCGTACTCGACCCAATCCTCGTTGAAGAACACGTGCGTCCCCGTCAACCCCAGCTCGTCGGCGAGCGCGCGGGTGTCCACCGCCATGCGCATCTCCCCGACGTGGGGGTTCGGGTGCCGCAAGCCGAGAAAATACAGCCGCACGTCGGGAAGGCGACGGCGAAGCTTGTCGACGGCTCGCAGGAGCGTGAGCGGGTCGAACCAGTTGTAGACGCCGCCTCCCCAGAGAATCAGCTTGGAGCGTGCGTCGATGCCGGGCACGACGCCTCGCAGGACGGCTCGAGTCTTGGTAGGTGCAGCGTCACTCACACCAAAGGGCACGACCGTGATGAGGGCGTCGAGGTTCTCGTTCTCGTCGTACGTCACAGGGTTCACACGTCCGACGGCGGTGAGCTGCCCGAGCCAGAAGTCACGCTGCTTCTCCGACGCGCAGAGGAAGAAGTCACCGCGCCGTAGCTGCTGGTTGATCACCTCGCGTGTCGACCGCGCAACCAACCCGCGATCCATCGGGTCGAGGTCGCGCGCCTGCTCGAGCACCTCGAGGTGGAAGGGGTCGTAGATGTCGGCCACGACGACCTTGCTCGGTGGTCCGCGAGCGCGGCGTACCGCGCCATGAGGTTGCCCTGGAACACGACGACGTCGCACCAGTCGACGAGCCTCGTGAAGTCGGCGTCCTCCCCGTAGGACGCCGCGAAGTCGGGATGCGTGAGCGTGCACGCGAGTCGTGCTGACCAGGTGGACGTCGTGCTCACGTGACAGAGCGCGAGCGCGATCTGCCAGGCGCGGATCGCCGGCCCCGCCATCTTCGGCTCGAGCACGTCGCCGGTGGCGACGAGCACGCGCCGCCGGCGCGTGCCTGCGCCCGCCTCGGCCCGTCCAGGTCCATCGTGCACGACGGTCACGTACCGAACGGGGTCCCGGACCAGGCACAGTCGACCGCGACGACGCCGAACTCCGCGTACGGGTCGCCGGCCTCGACGTCGAAGCGCAGGACACGGTACCGGAAGTCGTACGTGTGCGTGAGGTTGAAGTTCACCAGCGAGACGGTGAGGTCGTAGGTGCCGGGGACAAGCAGGAGGCGGTCGATCCGCAAGTCGACGAACGCCTCGCCCGGCCACCTCGGTCCGGCACGAGGCCGGCCTCGCGGGTGTTCGGGCCGGTGACCTCCGCGCCGTCGATGCGCTGGATCGCGCATCCCGAACACGGGCTGCGTCAGACGGCTCGTGCATCGCGTAGTGCATCCGGAACACGACCGGCTCGCCGGTGCGGATCCGCTTGGTCGCCTGCCCGCCCGCGTCGAGCAGCTCGACGCGCTCGATCTCGCCTTCACCCGAGCCCCAGCGCTCGCCGAACTCGCCGTCTCTGCACCCGGTCGTCGAAGACGTCGCCGAGGTACTCGTCGATGACGTCCGCCGGAGGGCCGACGCGGCGGAGCTGGCCGTGCTCGAGCAGCGCCAGCTCGTCGCACAGGTTGCGGACGGACCCGAGTGCATGGGTGACGATCACGATCGTCTTGCCGCTCGCGCGCATCTCGTCGAAGCGCTCCAGGCAACGGCGCTGGAACTCGGCGTCACCCACCGCCAGCACCTCGTCGACGAGCAGGATGTCGGGGTCGACGTTGATGGCCACGGAGAACCCGAGGCGTACGTACATGCCCGACGAGTAGTTCCTCACCGGCGTGTCGATGAACTGCTCGATCCCGGCGAAGTCCGACGATCTCGTCGAACCGCGCCTCGAGCTGCTTCTTCGTGAGGCCGAGGATCGCGCCGTTGAGATAGACGTTCTCCCGGCCGGACAGCTCCTGATGGAAGCCGGCGCCCAGCTCGAGGAGCGCGGAGATCTTCCCGTGCGACGCGATCGCTCCCACGGTCCGGGCGCAGGATCTTCGCCATGCACTTGAGCAGCGTGCTCTTCCCCGAGCCGTTCTCGCCGATGAGCCCGAACGTCGACCCCTCGGGCACCTCGAACGACACGTCCTCGGAGCGCCCAGAACTCCTCGTAGCGCGCTCGGCGTCCTCGCATCACCGACGCCTTCAGCGACTGGTTGCGCTCGTGGTAGAGGCGGAACCGCTTCGAAACGCCCGACACGGTGATCGCCGACCTGGTGTTCACACCTCCTCCGCGAGCCTCGGCTCGAACCGGCGGAACGCCCAGGAGCCGAGCGCGAGCATGCCGACCGCCCACAGGAAGATGTAGGCCAACGTGGCCAGGCGCGGGAACCGGAGGTCGTACAGGACGCTCGCGGAACGCCTCGATGAAGCGCACGAGCGGGTTCAAGTCGTACAGGAACCTGACGGGAACGTCGATCCCGAGAATGTCCTTGTACTCCGGCACCAGCGTCGGCGGGTACACGATCGGTGCCGAGTAGAACAGGATCTGCAGCGCGATGTTCACGAAGTGCTTGACGTCACGGAAGTAGACGTTGAGCACGCTCAGCGCCATACCGACGCCGAGGAGCATGGCGGCGAGGAGCGCGACGAGTACGAGCACCAGCGGGAGCCACGGCAGCACCATGTTGCCGAAGATCAACAGGGCGGCACACAGCACTGAGAGCTCGATGAAGAACGTCACCAGGAGCGAGCCCACCATCGAGACGATGATCAGGTCGCGCGGGAAGTACACCTTCTTGATCAGGTTGCCATTCGATACGAGTGCGTCGAGCGAGGAGCCGAGGCAGCCGGACACGAAATTCCACGGAACCAGAGCGCACAGCAGGAACATCACGAAGGAGTCGAGACCGCTGGGAACACCTGTCGGTGCCTGGACCTTGAGGAATCCGGCGAAGACGATCGTGTAGATCACGACCGAGGCGAGCGGATTGAGGAGCGACCACGTCCAGCCCAGAACCGACCTCTTGTACCGGCTCCGTAGCTCTCGCAGCGTGAGATTGAGGACGAGTTCCCGAGAGTCGGAGTACTCCCTGAGCGAGGTCATGCTGGCATCAAGGTAGCGGTTGATGCGCCCGCGGCGACGCACGGAACCGCCGCAGATGCCGCCTCGTCGACGTTCGATGCGCCACGCGCATCAGACCGGGCGCGTGGCCACTCGCCCGCAACGCTCTCGAGGTGCGTTCGGTAGCATCTCGTTGACTGCGGTGGTCGTCACGCTGCTCGGTGTCGTGGTGGCGTTGCCGACTCTCTTCGTGGCCGGGCTCCTCCGCAGCCACGCCGAGATCCTGAGGACGCTGCACGAGGTCGGCACCGACTTCGATCCGACTGCTGGATACCTGTCGGAAAGCGCCCGAGGACTCGGACACATTGGCCCGACACCACAGGCAACGCGCGAGCCTTTCGCTACACTTCATCCTCCTGACGGTCCCCTCACCGTCGACGCGGGCGGTCACGACATCCCGTCGTGCGGGTTCTCTCACGAGGCATACGAAGTCGAGGACGAGTTCCGAGGGACGCACGGTGCCGCCAACGAGATTCACCCGCGATCTCTGTCTGCTGGGGAGTTCCTCGGGTCGTTTGGGCGGCGTCCTCATCTGGCACATGCAGCGCTGCCAGGACCTGTCTTCCCATCGACGATCCGCGGTCACCGACCCGTCCTCCGCGAGGTTCGACGAGCCTCGCGCCTCGATCGCTGATGCAGTGAAGGGTGCTCCCGCGTCCGCGGCGTGAGGCCCATCCCGTCAAATCGGCCCGAGGTCGCGGCCGGCGATCGTGCAACTGGGGAGGCTGAGAAGGGCGATGCGCGGATCGGGTACGCCAACGAGCGCTGGAAGCGCTTCGCCGGCCCCCTTGTCGTGGTGGTCGTCGTGCTGCTCGGCAATGCGCTCTATCTCGTCGGCCTGACGGATCCGAATCCTCTCGGTCCGCGAGCCGGCCTCGCAGCGACGACGATTTCACCTGGTCCGCTGCCTGGTGAGCGCACCATCGACCCCAACAACGGTTTCATCACCCAAGCGATCGGCCGCCAGGGGGCACAGCAGATCGTCCACGGCCAACTCCCCCTGTGGAACGCGTTCGAAGGCGTCGGCTCACCGCTCTTGGCCAGCCCCCAGTCGGCTGTGCTCTTCCCGCCCACTCTGTTCAACCTCGTCCCCAATGGCCTCTTCTTCGAGACGTTGCTCCTCGAGCTGGTGGCGGGACTCGCGACCTACGCACTGATGCGGCGCCTTGGGCTCCACGCGTGCGCCTCGGGGGCGGCAGGCATCATGTTCGGCCTCAACGGGACCTTCGCCTGGCTCCAGAACGGGGCGATGCTGCCAGTCGCGTTCCTACCGGTACTCCTCTTGGGCGTGGAACGAGCTCGAGATCACGCGAACACCGAGGAGCGCGGAGGTTGGCTCGCGCTCGCGCTCACGCTCGCGCTCGCGCTCTACGCGGGCTTTCTCGAGACGGTCTACATCTACGGCATGCTTGTCGCGGCTTGGACGACATGGCGCCTTGCGACCATCGCACCCTCGCACCGTCGTCGGTTCGTGATGAAGATCGCGGCAGGACTCGGGTGCGGGCTCCTCCTGGGTGCGGTATTGCTGATCCCGTTTGCGGACTATCTTTCTGTGGCTGACATCGCCGGGCATTCGGGAGCCTTCAGCAATTTCACGCTTCCCCGTGCCGCGCTCCCCACCGTCTTCGGTCTGCCCTACGCGTTCGGACCGATCTTCGCGTTCAACGACCCACACAACACGCTGGGGGCCGTCTGGGGGAACGTCGGAGGCTTCCTATCGGCAACGCTCGTATTCCTGTCGATCGTGGGGATCATGGGGCGCCGCGATCGAGGGCTCCGCTTGCTGTTGGGCGGGTGGATTCTCTTCTGCCTCGCGAAGTCGTTCGGGCCTCACATGTTCGTGCGCGCGGTCAACCTGCTCCCGGGCATGGACAGCGTCGCGTTCTACCGGTACATGTCGCCGGCGCTTGAGATGGCCGCTGTGATCCTCGCCGCGTTCGGCCTCGACGACATCTTCCGGCGGCGGTTGGGAACGCGAAGGCTGGTGATCGCGGCCGCAATCACGTCGTGCCTCGTTCTGGTCGGGTGGGCTGCCGCGCGCGGCCCGTCGCCAACGCCCCGGGGGCGAAGCGATACCTGGTGGAATCATTGGTGTGGAGCTTCGTCGTGGTCGGGGTCGTCATCGTTGCGGCGAAACTGTTGCGCGGGCGCACGCTCGTGGTCGTTGTTGTCGCCACGGTGGTCGCCGATTCGTTGCTCATGTTCGCCCTGCCGACGCTCTCGGCGCCCAGAAGGGTGGTCGTGGACACGCAGCCAGTGCAGTGGCTCCAGGCGCACGCCGGAGTGCAGCGATTCTTCACGTTTGGCCCGATCGCCGCGAACTACGGCTCCTACTTCGACATCGGTTCCGCTGGGGCCACGGACGTGCCGCTCCCGCAGCGCTGGTCCGACTGGCTGAAGAGTCGACTCGGGCCGGATCTCGACCCGGTGAACTTCCCAAACCAGGCGGCAGGCCTCGCGGCCGTCGCCGCGCATCCGGGTGCGTTGCGTAATCTGGGCGTGACGTACGTGGTGTTGGCGCGTGGCGGCCAGGTGGGCGAGCCCCTCAAGAGCAGCATGACCCTCGTGCATCGCGACGGCGTCGCGGACATCTACCGGCTGTCGGGCGCGCGCCCCTACTTCGACGCAACTGGCGGTGGCTGTGCCGTCCGCGCAGTCCAACGCCAATTGGCTCGCGTCCAATGCGACCGGGCCAGCCTCCTTGTGCGCCGCGAGCTCTTCTTCCCCGGATGGAAGGCCACCGTGAACGGGAGGTCGGCTCGGATCCGGGTTTACGACCACCTCTTCGAGTCGGTCGACCTGCCGCCGGGCACGAGCGTCGTTCGGTTCTCCTACCAGCCGACGCACTGGCCGCTTGCGCTCATGGCCTGGCTCGTCGGCGTCCTCTGGGTGGCCGGCGAGCTCGTTCGGAGGCTGCACGCTCGCCGTGCGCCGCCGCTCGGTTCCCGGGCGAGAAGCTTCCGCTCTTGGGGGGCTGGCTCCTCCGCGAAGTGACTGCGGCGCGCGCACGGATCATCCAGGGCTGCCGGCGGAGCACGGAGCCGTACGCCTTCACACGGATCGCCGCCGCTCCGGGATTGGCTCGCTCGCCGCGGAATAGGGGCCGGAGCGCGGCACGCCGTGCGTATAGCGGTGCGCGTCACGTTCCGATGTTGCGCAACGCGCCCCGGAGCCTGGTGTGCCTCCGGATTACGAGCAGGTGGTTCCTTCGTCGGCATCGCCAGCCACCGTGACAAGCGAGCATCATGACCACAACCAACAGGGTCCATCTGTCACCTCAACCCGTGAACCGGTGCTCGCGCTAGTAGAAGGTTGGACGCTTCCACGGTTGCGGCCTCGGTCGGCTCGTCATGCGAGCACAGCACGCACGGTGTGCTTGCCTGGGCCCACGTGTTGTAGACGGATGTAGCCCCCGTCCCGGGTTCCAGCAGCAGTCTGGCCGTCGAGCGTCAACCGTGTGATGTTCCCCAACACTGTGGGGACGGCGAGGTCGCCGCTCGCGCCGCGGCCCGTGACGGTGAGGACGAACTGGCGAGCAGTGTGTCGCCACGACACCGCGACTGATCGTCCGGGTCCGAGACGCAGGTTGCCACTCGCGTACGTCAGGTCACCGGGGTGCGGTGCGACAAGAAACCGGCTCCCGTCAGGGGCATCAGCATTGAGCCCGAGCACGAAGCTTGTGAGCGCGGCGGTGGGCGCAGTCGACCAACCGTGCGCCAACGACTCGTAGCTGCCGCCATAGACGAATCGGCCGTCAACGCTCATGCCTTCCCAGAAGGTGCTGGCGGTCCCGATCGGAGCATCCAGCATGTACCCCCCACTCGCGGCGTACGAGTTCGAGCCGCGTTCTCGTCGTCACCCGCCGCGAACCTGGCCATGACCTCCATACCGCCCGTGAACGGCGAGATGCCACCCCACTCGGGCGTGACGGCCCCGAGAGCGTTCCAGTTGGCACGCAGCACCCGGAGCGCGGACCTTGCCCGCGCAGATGACGCGATCCCATACCACACTGCCAGGGCGTTTCCGTCCTGCGGATGCAGGATGCTGCTCGGGTTGTCGCGGTACGCTCCGGCGGGCGCGTCCCAGAGCCATCGGTTCACGGCGTGACGCAGACGTACCGCCTCGGTGACGCTACGCCGCTCGAGTGCGCGATCACCCATTACCTTCGCGAGTCGGGAAGCACCCGTCAACGCCCGGTAGAGAATCGCGTTCGCCTCGACGTTCTCGCCACCCTGGCCGTTACACGCCCAGTCCGCCGCTCCGGTGACTGCGAGGAGACCACGGTCGTCGACCTTGCTCTCGATGAAGGCAAGCGCCTTGCGGTAGCGGTCCCAGATCGTGGAGAGCCATGAGCGGTCACCCGTCAGCTCGTAGTAGGTACTCGTCTCGACGAGGGTCCAAATGTGGTACGTGTCGGAGCCGTAGATGTCGATCGGCGGCCCAGCCCACGGGAGCTCGCCGTCCGGACGTTCGACCGCAAAGAGGCTCGTGAGCGCGTTGCGTGTCGGGACGAGATCGCCCGTGGAGACGTACGCCGTCAGATCGGCGATGGCCATGTCGCCCGACCAGAGGGCGCCGTCGCGCTTGCCGCCGCCAGCGAGCACGGTGTCGCCTGCGCTCATCGTCGCATCGTTTTCCCACCCGGCTTCGAGAGGCGGCCAGTGGCGACCGTGTTTCGGGTCGAGCGTGTCGAGCTGCAGGGTGTAGGCGCCTGCGGCCCAGATCCGGTTCAACAGCGCGTCATTCGAGCGGAACGTGCCCGTGTACGCGTCGGGCACGACCATTGTGGGCACCGCTGTGAAGTCGTCGCGGAGCCGATCGAACGACACACTGCCCGAACTTCGAAGGAAGACGGTCACGTAGCGGAAGCTGTTTCGGACCTTGTCCGCCGGCATCACATACATGCTTCGTCCCCTGACCGGGACGTTGAGGGCGCCGTCGGTGCTGATGCCAGTGGAGTCGAGCGTGCCGAGGTCCGGGGGAGGCGGCGGCCCACTGCCGTTGGTGGCGTCGGAGTTCGGGCCGACATACAGCGAGGACTCCGAGAAGGCGAGACCGACGGCCTCGTGGGACGTGCTCGCGTGCGAGAAGTGGAGACGGATGCGGCCGCCGACGGCGCGACCGAAGTCGATGGTGACTTGTGCCCCGCTGCCCGTGAGGGTCGTCGGCCTGCCGTGGAGGAACGCCGACGGGTCGGTCACGTTGCCCGATGTCGCGAACACGGCACTCGGCGCGACGACGTGTGAGCTTGGTGCGAACAAGGTCGTGTCACCGGAACCATCCGGGGATGCGCCCGCGGGCGAGGAGCAGAACACGACGAGAAGCGATGCGGTCACCAGCGAGAGCCGGCAGAACTGCACAGGCGGGACCTTATGGGCGCTCGCGACACGTGCTGCGCTGCGAGCGTTCAGCGTGTACCGGAACTGGTCCCGCTCGCGCTGGCAAGGACGGTGAGCCGGCAGCCGGGCCTGCCGCCTCGGGCGGCACAGTTGCACCGGTGGCGCCAGCCAGCGTCGCGACGCCGCTCGAGAGCGTGTTCGCGGAGGTGCACCCGGGGGCTCAGTTGCCGACATTCCGGCGATGAGCAGGAACGGGCGGGAGCCCGGTGCGAACGAGTCGAGCGCGTACTCTCTCCGGCATGCCGCGACGTCTGCATCTTCCGGGCGGCCCGCGATGACCGCGCCGGCACGCACCGTCGACGTCGCGATCGTCGGCGGGTGCGGGCACGTCGGTCTCCCGCTCGGCCTCGCGTTCGCGGGCCGCGGTCTCGACGTGTCGCTCTACGACCTCGACGCCGCGGCGGTCGCGACTCGTCAACGGCGGGGAGCTGCCGTTCGACGAGCCGGGGCGCCGCGAGGTGCTGCGCCGAGGTGCTCGCCGCCGGGCGCGCTCCGGGCCACCACCGAGCCCGACGTCGATCGCGCGACGCCGACACGCGTCGTGGTCGTCATCGGCACGCCGATCGACGAGCACCTCAACCCCGACCTCCACGCGGTGCCAGGCGCGATCGAGGACATCGCCGACCAGCCTCGGCGACGGCCAGCTCCTCGTGCTGCGCAGCACCGTGTACCCGGGCGTCACCGCGATGGTCGAGCGCCTCGTCGCAGCGGCTCGGGCTCGACGTCGACGTGGCGTTCTGCCCGGAGCGCATCGCCGAGGGCAAGGCGATGGTCGAGCTCTTCGAGCTGCCGCAGATCGTGGCGGCGCGCACCGAGCGCGGCGCGCGAACGTGCGACGAAGCTGTTCCGCACGCTCGCGCGACGAGGTCGTGTACCTCGAGCCCGAGGAAGCCGAGCTCGCGAAGCTGTTCACGAACACGTGGCGCTACATCAAGTTCGCGGCCGCGAACCAGCTGTTCATGATGGCGAACGACTTCGGCCTCGACTTCGAGCGCATCCGCGCCGCGCTCACGCACGACTACCCGCGTGCGGCCGACCTGCCCGGCGCGGGCTTCGCCGCCGGCCCGTGCCTGTTCAAGGACACGATGCAGCTCGCGGCGTTCAACAACAACAACTTCCACCTCGGTCACGCGAGCGTGACGATCAACGAGGGCCTGCCGCTCTACGTCGTCGCGCGGCTCGAGCAGCGCTACGACCTGTCGACGCATGACGCGTCGGCATCCTCGGCATGGCGTTCAAGGCCGAGTCCGACGACACCCGATCGAGCCTCAGCTACAAGCTCAAGCGCATCCTGCGGTTCAGGGCCGCGCGCGTGCTCTGCACCGATCCGTACGTCACGGACGACCCCGACCTGTCGCCGCTCGACGACGTGCTCGCGCGAGTCCGACCTGCTCGTCATCGGCACGCCGCACGCCGTGCTACCGCGAGCTCGAGACCGACATGCCCGTCGTCGACATCTGGAACCTGCTGGAGCGCGGAGTGCAGCGTGTGACCGATCCCGACCGGCCGCGCGTCTCGATCGTCATCCCGGTCTACAACGAGGGTGACGCGATCGTCGCGTGCCTCGACCGGATCCTCGCCGGCGTGCACCTGCCGTGCGAGGTCCTCGTCGTCTACGACGACGAGCGACGACACGCACGGTCCCGCCGCTGCGCGAAGTACGCGCAAGACGACCGCGGGTCGTGCCCGTGCCGCAACACGTACGGGCGCGGCCCGGCGCGCGCGATCCGCTACGGCATCGACCACGTGCGCGGCGCCGGTCGTGGTCGTCACGATGGCCGACGGCAGCGACGACGCCGAGCAGATCGACGAGCTGTGCAAGCTCGTCGAGCGCGGCGTCGTGGTCGCGGCCGCGTCGCGCTACATGAGCGGCGGCCAGCAGATCGGCGGCCCGTTGCTGAAGAGCGACGCTGTCGCGGCTCGCGGGCCTGTCGCTCTACTGGTTCGCCGGTGTCGGCACGCGCGACGCGACGAACTCGTTCAAGGCGTACTCGACCGACTTCGTCCGCGAGGTCGGCATCGAGTCCGACAGCGGCTTCGAGATCGGCATCGAGCTCGTCGCCAAGGCGCGCCGGCTGCGCCGCCCGGTCGCCGAGATCCCGACGATCTGGCTCGAGCGCGCCGCACGGCGCGTCGAACTTCAAGCTCGGCGCGGTGGATCCCGCGCTACCTCCACTGGTACCGCTTCGCGTTCGGACCCGCAGCTCACGCTCGAGCAGGCTCCGAGCTGCACGAGGAGACGCGAGCCATGACCGACGAGAAGGTGCTCGTCACCGGGTCGGCCGGCTTCATCGGCGGCTACGTCGTCGAGGAGCTGCTCGCGCGCGGCTACACGGTCGTCGGCATCGACAACCACTCGAAGTACGGGCGGGTCGGCGAAGTCGTACGACGACCACCCGAGCTACACGCTCGTCGAGGGCGACGCCCGCGACGTCGACGCTGATGACCGAGCTGCTGATCGGCTGCGACCACTTCATCGCCGGCGCCGCGATGATCGGCGGCATCTCGTACTTCCACACGTACGCGTACGACCTGCTCGCGACGAACGAGCGCATCATGGCCGTCGTCGTGCGACGCCGCGATCGCCGCGCATCGCGAAGGACGGCTCGCAGAAGGTCACCTACATGAGCTCGTCGATGGTGTTCGAGTCGGCCGACTCGTGGCCGTCGTACGAGGGCCAGGAGCGCGAGATCCCGCCGCCGATCTCGTCGTACGGCTTCCAGAAGCTCGCGGTCGAGTACTTCGCGCGCGCCGCGCACCAGCAGTACGGGCTGCCGTACACGATCGTGCGGCCGTTCAACTGCGTCGGCATCGGCGAGATGCGCGCGCAGTCCGACGTCGAGGTGCTGAGCGGCAACGTCAAGCTCGCGATGAGCCACGTCGTGCCCGACCTCGTGCAGAAGGTCGTGAAGGGCCAGGACCCGCTGCACATCCTCGGCGACGGCAACCAGATCCGGCACTACACCTACGGCGGCGACCTCGCCGCGGGCATCGTGACCGCGATGGAGCATCCCGACGCGCTCGAACGACGACTTCAACCTCTCGACCGCAGAGTCGACGACGGTGCTCGAGCTGGCCGAGATCATCTGGCGCAGGTTCGCGGCCCGGACGTGCCGTTCCGCTACGTGTGCGACGACCCGTTCGAGCACGACGTCCAGAAGCGCGTGCCGTCGGTCGAGAAGGCCAAGCGCGTGCTCGGGCTTCGAGGCGACGACCACGCTCGACGAGATGCTCGACGAGGTCGTGCCGTGGGTCGTCGACGCAGTCCACAGGAATCTCATCTGACGTGATCGGGTCGAGCTGAGGAGCCCTCTGCCTACGCGGAGCGCCTGTCTATTTCACCCAGCGCCGCACCAAGTCGGCCCGCGTGCGCGGCGAGACGTGCTGCCGGCGTCGCGCCGCGAGTGCTCCCGGCAGCATGGTGAGGAACGCCGCGAACGCCCGCAGGCGCCGCACTACCCGCGTCGGCGACGGTCGCGCGCCCCGAACGACCGGCAGGACGAGATCTCTCTTGACGAGCACCAGCGTGTCACGGTTGAAGACGTACACGGCATCGAGCAACAACGACCACGGGGCGTTGCGAGCCAGTGTGACGAAGCGGTTCCGCTCCACATAGTGGAAGAACAGTGCGGAGCCCTCGATGCTGCTGGCCGCATGCACATGGCGGACGACCGACGTCGGCACGTAGACGTACCGCCACCCCGCGAGGCGGCCGCGCCACGAGAGGTCGGTGTCCTCGTAGTACAGGAAGTACGCGTCGTCGAAGATGCCGACCTCGCGCAGGTAGTGGGCCGACAGCAGCACCGCGGCGCCGCACCACGCGAACACCTCCTCCGCCCTCTCGTACTGACCGTGGTCCCGTTCGAGAAAGCCGCGGTTGGCGCCGTAGCCGCCGGCAACGAGACACGAACCGACATTGTTGATCACGTCGAACAGCGGGGCCGCTCAGGAGTACCTCGTACTGGGTTGCGCGCTGCCCGACGTCGACCACGATCGACGCTCCACCGGCCGACAGCCCGACTGGAGTGCGGTCCTTCGCCGAGAGTTCGATGCGTACGACGTCCGCGAGCGGGCACTCGGGATCGACCGGAACGCGGACTTCCGCGCGGCCCGACGCGCGACACACGTGATCGGCGCCCGAGCCACGTGTCTCCGTCGACTCGCACCCGCTGCCGAACTGCGTGTGCTCCCACACGTCGGCACCGTCGACTTCCACACCACTGATCGTCACGCCCGCGTGCCCGGCCGGAACTTCGAGCACGACGGACACGAACGATGGCGCGAACAGGATCTTGGAGTTGGCAGCGCCGAGACCCTTGTCGGCTTCGAGTACATCGACGAGGGCGCGCAACCAATCTGGGCTCGCGATCGCGTCGTTGTTGATCAATGCGACGTAGTCCACATCCTGGAGATCGCGCATTGCGAGATTGCAGCCGCCGGCAAATCCCACGTTATGCGGGCTCTCCACGACACGCACCCACGGCAAATCGTTGCGGACCTGGTCGACGATCCCGTCGTGGGACGCGTTGTCGACGAGAACAACCTCGAGATGGTCGGCGGGCCAGTCGAGATCACGCAGTGCCGTGAGACAGCGCATCGTCATGTCGCCGCCCTCGTGGTTGAGGACCACGACCCGAACCCTGGGATCGCGGGACATCACGGAAGGGTCAGCGCTGGTGGAGGTCATCGTCGCAGCCGGGCACGTTCGGGCGATGACCGTACCAGCTTCGATTGCGACCCCTAGCCTCTGCGCCCGTGGCACTCGGGTCCGGCACACCCCTCCGCGTCGCGATCGACGCGGCCCCGTTGCTGAGCGTGCGCACCGGCGTCGGCCACTTCAGCGCCCATCTCCTCGACGGCCTCGCGGGCAGAGACGACATCGCTGCGTCGGCCTACGCGATCAGCCGAACCGGTCGACACGACCTCGCCGACCAGCTTCCCGCGGGCGTCCGCGCCGCGACGTCGTGGTTTCCGGCGCGCGTGGCTCACGCGCTCTGGACACGCGCGTCCTGGCCGGGGATCGAGCACTGGACCGGCGCGGTCGACGTGGTGCACGCGACCAACTTCGTCGCGCCGCCGTCCCACGCGCCGGTCCTGGTCACGGTGCACGATCTCGCCTTCGTGCACTCGCCCGAGCTGTGCCGCCCCGAGACGTTGCGGTTCGAGCCACTCCTGCGACGAGCGATCAGCCGCGGTGCTCGCGTCCACACGGTCAGCGACTTCGTCGCGGCAGAGGCGCGGGAGTACTTCGGCCTGCCGCAGGACCGGGTCACGCGCATCTACGCGGGGATTGCGCCAACGCACGGCGACGCGGCCGCCGGGCGCGAGCTCGCAGGGGGCGCGCGGTATGTCCTCGCGATCGGCACGGTCGAACCTCGCAAGAACCTCCCCAATCTGGTGCGTGCTTTCGACGAGGTCGCGGCGCACGACGACGATTTGCTCCTCGTCGTCGCCGGTCCGGACGGCTGGGGTACGAAGCCGTTCACCGACGCGGTGGCGCGAGCTCGGTTCGGCACGCGGGTCCGGCGCCTCGGCTACGTCAGCGACGTGCAGCGAGCCGACCTCCTCGCGGGTGCCGCCACACTCGCCTACCCGTCGCTCTACGAGGGCTTCGGATATCCGCCGTTCGAAGCGATGGCTGCGGGCGTGCCGGTGGTCACGGCGCGCGCCGGTGCACTTCCCGAGGCGGTCGGCGACGCCGCGCTGCTCGTCGACCCCGGCGACGCCGCCGCGCTCGCCGACGCCCTCGGCCGCGTGCTCGGTGACGCGGACCTCCGGGCGCGTCTCGTCGCCCGCGGGCACGCGCGAGTGCAGGAGTTCACCTGGCCCCGTGCGGTGCAGGAGTTCGTCACGCTCTATCAGCAGATGGCGCGGTACCCGTAGTCAGGAGCGAACGGCCGCGGCGCAGGTAGCCTGCGCCGCAGTGAGCGCACCCATAGTCAGGAGCGAACGGCCGCGGCGCAGGTAACCTGCGCCGCAGTGAGCGACCCATAGTCAGGACAGGACGGCGCGCGGCAAGAGGTCCATGCCGAAGCCGGTGAGGATCGCCAGGTAGAGCAGCCCCGTGGCCGCCATCACGGCGGAGTACGCGCGCTCCTTCAGGGCGTACCAGGTGGCGACGACGAGCCCCATCGTCGTGGCCGATGCGACGACCCACATCCAACCGATCAGCCCGTCGTAGCCATCGTCGATCGTGCCGTTCAGGACCGACACCATGCCGGTCGGGATCAGCCACACGGTCAACTCGAACGGCCAGAGCACTGCGACGATCTTCACCAGCTGCTTGACGGGGTCACGCGAGAGACCGGGCTGCACCAGGTACCAGTGACCGAGCAGCATCGCGTCCGTGACCGCCCCGAGGAAGAGAGCACCCACTTCGAGGCGGGCGAGGCTCAGCGGGTAGTCGCCGCCCGCGAACGACGCCGCGCCCGCGACGGCCACGAGACCGGCGATCGGGGCGAGCAGATCGAGGCGGGGATCGAACTCCTTGGCACTCGTGACGTCCGTGTCGGCACCGACATCGCGCGTCGTCCCGACCATCGCGGCCACTCGGTCGGCGCGTGCACGACGTTGCTCGCGTTGACCGCTCACGCCGGCACCACGATGGACGAACGACACCCACAGCGCGAGCGCCGCGGCGAGCGCCATCAACGCCGCGGCGACGTTCCGGACGGCCGCGCCGGTCCCCGCGTCGCCGAGGCCCGCGAGGACCCCGAGGACCGCGAGCGCTCCGAACGTGATCCGGAGCAGCCACCCGTACCCGAGCCCCACTTCGCGCCGGCGGGTCGTCACCCAGCAGAACGCCAAGCCGCCCGTGGCAACCTGCACCAGCACCGTGGCGAGGTCGAGTTGCATCGCTCCCGCGCTCAGTCGACGATCGCGAGGTCGCGTCGAGCCTCGTTGAGCCGTTCCGGCCCCGCCACGGTCGCGACGACGATGTCCTCGAGGCGCAGGCCGAAGCGGCCCGGCACGTAGATGCCGGGCTCGACGCTGAAGGCGTGGCCCGGCGCCAGCGGCGTGGTGTTGCCGGCCACTACATAGGGATCCTCGTGAGCTTCGGCACCGATGCCGTGGCCGGTACGGTGCACGAAGTACTCGCCGTAGCCGGCGTCGGTGATCACGTCGCGCGCGGCCGCGTCGACGTCTTCACAGGGCGTGCCGACGGTTGCCGCACGCACACCACGTTCTTGCGCGTCCACGAGCACGTCGTACGCGTCGCGCACCTCCTGTGACGCCTCCCCGACGACGAACATCCGGGTGATGTCGGAGCAGTAGCCGTGCATCGTGCCGCCGAAGTCGCAGAGCACGACGTCGCCCGGCTCGATCGTTCGGTCGGACGGATCGTGATGCGGACTCGCCGCGTTCGGGACCGGTGGCGACGATCGCGAAGTTGGCACGTTCGTGCCCCGCGTCGAGCATTCGCTCCACGAGTTGGCGGTGCACCTCGATCTCGCGGCGACCGCCGAAGCGCTCCGCACGCATCGACTCGGCGATCGCGTCGACCGCGCGCGCCGCCGCACGCAGTGCGTCGACCTCCGCCGCGTCCTTCACGATCCGGAGCGGACCGATGACATCGATCGCGCGTCGGAATCGCACGCGCGGGCAACAGGTCCTGGAGCTCGATGACGAAGCGAGCCCAGGTGTGATCACCGATCGCGGCGCTGGTCGGCGCCACCCACGAGCCCCGCGACGATCTCGAGGGGATTCTCGGTCTCCTCCCATGCTCGGATCGAGAACGCATCCGGCCTCTCGACGACGCGTGGCGCCTCGAGCCGCGGCACCACGAGCACCGCGTCGCCGTCGGCGGGAAGCACGAGCATCGTGAGCCGCTCGAGCGGCATCGCCTCGTACCCGGTGAGGTAGGGAAGGTCGGCACCCGTCGACAGCAGCACGACGTCGACGCCCAGCTCCTGCATCCGGGCTCGCGCTCGCCCGATTCGCTCGGCGTGCATGCTCACGCCGGCGCCGCCAGCAACGAACCCGCATGGCCAGTGGCCGCGCGCTTGGCGTGGTAGCTCGAGCGGACCAGCGGGCCGGACTCGACGTGGGCGAAACCGAGGCTCTCCGCGTACGCACCCAGGTCGGCGAACTCGTCGGGAGTCCACCAACGCGTCACCGGGAGGTGGCGTGCCGACGGCCGGAGGTACTGGCCCAGCGTGAGGATGTCGACGCCGACGTTGCGGAGGTCGGCGATCGCGCCGTGCAGTTCGGCTTCGGTCTCCCCCATGCCGAGGATGATCCCGGACTTCGTGAGCAGACCGGCGTCTTTCGCACGCGCGAGCAGCGCGAGCGAACGGAAGTACGCGGCCGACGGCCGCACCGCGCGCTGGAGGCGGGCCACGGTCTCGAGGTTGTGATTGAGGACGTCGGGCACGCGCGTCGAAGATCACGTCGAGCGACGCCGGATCACCTTTGCAGTCGGGGATGAGCACCTCGATCCGCGTGTTCGGGTGTACGGACGCGCGCGGCACGGATCGTGGCCGCGAACGCCGCGGCGCCTCCGTCGTCGACGTCGTCGCGCGCCACGCTCGTGATCACCGCGTGCTCGAGCCCCAGGTGCGCGATCGCCTCGGCAACCCGCTGCGGCTCCCGGGGATCGAGCGCGAGTGGCTTCCGGGTATCGACCTGGCAGTATCCGCACGCCCGCGTGCACCGGTCGCCGAGGATCATGAACGTGGCGGTCCGGTCGGCCCAGCACTCGTAGATGTTGGGACAGCCGGCCTCCTCGCACACCGTGTGCAGGTCGAGCCCACGCATCAAGCGCTTGGTCTCACGGAAGCCCTGGCCGAGATCCGCGCGCACCCGCATCCACTCGGGCCGGCGCGGCGCGACGTCGGCCGACGGCGCGACGCCTGCTTCGGCCAGCCGGCCGAGCAATCGCACCGGTACCGCCCCCGAACTCGCGTCGCGCGTGAACCGACCCAGGTTCTCGGGGCGCTCGCGCCACACCACGTCCTGGCGTTCGATCGAACCGTCCCCGAAGTGGCGGGCGAAGTGCGCGATCACGACGTCGACGACGCGTCGCATGTCGGGTGCAGCCCCGAGCAGCGCCGCGAGCGATGTGACGCCGCGGTCGCGGATGCCGCACGGGACGATGTGCGAGAACATCGAGAGGTCGGGGATCACGTTGAGCGCGAAACCGTGGCGGGTCCGGCCCCCGGCCACCTTCACCCCGACGGCCGCGATCTTCGCGTCACCGACCCAGACACCCGGGTAGCGCGGCTCGCGGCGTGCCTCCACGCCGAGATCGCCGAGCGCATCGACGAGCACGGACTCGAGCGCGCGGACGTACCCCACGACGTCTCGCAGCCCGTCGCGCCAGTCGGGCAGCGTGACGATCGGGTAGCCGACGAGCTGTCCGGGGCCGTGGTACGTGACGTCGCCGCCGCGGTCGGCGCGCACGAGTTCCGCGCCCACGCCGGCTGGTGGCACCAGCACGTGTTCGAGTGCGGCAGTCGTGCCCAGTGTGTAGACGTGCGGATGCTCGAGGAGCAGCAGGTAGTCGTCGTCGGCCCGAGCGTGGAGGGCGCGCTGCAGCTGGTCGGCTTCGTGGTAGGGAACGCGTCCGAGCCAGCGCGCCCGCAGCATCAGTCGAGCTCGGCTTCCCAGTCGCGCTCCTCGAGCTCGGTCTGCACTGCGCGGAGGAACGAGGCCGCGTAGGCGCCGTCGAACGCGCGGTGGTCCCATGTGAGCGCCAGCAGCCCCGTGTGGTGGATCGCGACCGCGTCGCCCGAAGGTCCGGAGACCACGACCGGGCGCTTCTTGATCCCGTCGGTGGAGAGCATCGCGACCTGAGGCTGGTTGATGATCGCCAACGTCATGAAGGTACCGAACGGCCCGGGGTTCGTGATCGTGAACGTGCCACCGAGCACGTCGTCCGGCATGAGGCGCTTGCCGCGCGCGCGCGTCGCGAGGTCGTGGATCTCGCGCGCGATCAGTCGCAGCCGCTTCCCGTCGGCATTGCGGATCACGGGTGCGACGAGACCCTCGAAATCGAGATCGACCGCGATCGAGAGGTGCACGTCGTGATGGACGACGAGCGCGTCGTCGCCGACGCTCGCGTTCACTCGCGGGAAGTCGTTGACCGTGTCGCAGAACGCTCGCGCGATGAACGGCAGATACGTGAGCGAGAAGCCCTCACTCGCCTTCCACTCGGCTCGATGCGCGGCGCGAACCCGCTCGATACGTTCGAAGTCGACCTCGACCGACGTGTACACGTGCGCGCTCGTGGCCTTCGACCGCACCATGTGCTCGGCGGTTCGTCGCCGGATGTTGTCGAAGGGCACGACCTCGTCGTGTACCGCCGTAGGGGTGGGCGGTGCCGGCGGTGGACGCGGGCGCGGCCGGCGCCGGTGCAGGAGCCGGCGGAGCGGGTGACGGCGGTGCAGGAGCGGGTGACGGCGGTGCAGCAGCGGGTGACGGCGGTGCAGGAGCAGGTGACGGCGGTGCAGCAGCCGGCGCGGGCTGGGCCGCGGCGTCGAGCACGTCCTTGCGGGTGAGGCGGCCACCCGGGCCGGTGCCCGTGATGGTCGACGGATCGAGCCCCCGTTCCGCCACGAGGCGACGCACGATCGGCGACGTGAGCGGGGAGCGGTCGCCGTCGCCGGCTTCCTCGGCAGCGACGGGTTCCGGCTCGGCCACCGTCGGTGGCGCGACAGGGCTGGGCTCCCATCGCGTCGCTCCGACCGGAACCGGGGCCGGTGCCGGCTCCGCCACGGGTGCGGGCGGCGCGGAGGAGGAGGAGGAGGAGGAGGGAGGAGCGGGTGCATCGGTGCGCGCGGGCACCTCGGGCTCGAGCACGGCGGGCTTCGCGGCCGCGCCCGACTCCGACACCACGGCGAGGCGCGTCCCCACTTCGACGGTCTCACCCTCGGGCACGAGGATCTCGGTCACGAAGCCCGCAGCCGGCGCGGGCACCTCGGAGTCGACCTTGTCCGTCGACACCTCGAACAGCGGCTCGTCGGCCTCGACGCGCTCGCCCACCTGCTTGAGCCAGCGCGTGATCGTGCCTTCGGTCACCGTCTCTCCGAGTTGGGGCATGGTCACGTCCACGCGCGACTCCTCCTCTGTTCCCGAGATATCCGGTTCAGTGCAGCGGCCGGCCCGTGCGCGCGAGCGCGGCCTCACCGAACGCTTCGCTCAACGTGGGATGCGGGTGTACCAACGCCGCGAGATCGGCAGCGTTCGCCTCCCAGTTGACCGACAAGTAGCCCTCTCCGAGCAGCTCGGTGGCCCACGGTCCCGCAATGTGGACCCCGAGCAGCACACCCTCGGCGTCGGTGACGAGCTTCACGAGTCCGTCGGTCTCGCCGATGATCTGCGCGCGTGCCTCACCGGCGAACCGGTGCTTGGCGACCACGACGTCGTGGCCGCGCTCGCGCGCCTGCTCCTCGGTGAGTCCGCAGTACGCGACCTCCGGTCGGCAGTAGATCACCCAGGGCACCTTGTCGTAGTCGACGGGTGTGACCGGCTCGCCGAGGATGGTCTTCACCACCACGATCGCCTCGGCGAACCCGACGTGCGCGAGCTGCGGTGCGTCGATGACGTCTCCCGCCGCGAACACGCCGCCGACGCTCGTGCGACACTGGGAATCGACGACCACGTAGCCGCGTTCGTCGATCGCTACGCCCGCGGCCTCGAGCCCGATCCCGGCACTCAGCGGCGCGCGGCCGATGGAGACGATCACCTTGTCGACGGTTCTCGACAGCTCCCCCGAGCCTGCGTCCCAGGAGATCGTGAGCTCGCGTGCGCCTTCGATGCCGGTGATGCGCGCGCCTTCCTGCACGTCGACGCCGCGCTTCTTGAACGAGCGCGCCACCACCGACCCGACCTCGGCGTCGGTCGTGGAGAGAATTCGCGGGAGCGCCTCGAGCACGGTCACCTCGCTCCCCATGTCGACGAGCATCGAGGCGAACTCGGCACCGATCACCCCACCGCCGATGATCGCCACACGCGGGGGGAGCTCGGTGAGCTCGAGTACATGGTCGGACGAGAGAATGCGCGTGCCGTCGAAGTCGAGGCCCGCCAGCGGGCGCGGCGTGGAGCCGGTCGCGATGACAAGGTTGCGGCCCTCCAGCTCGGTGCCGTCGGACACTCGCACGCGGTGCGCGGCGCCGTCGACCACCTCTCCTCGACCTTGCACGAGCGTGACGCTGCGACCTTTCAGCAACGTCTCGATGCCCGCGGTGAGCCGATCGACGACCTCCTGCTTGCGGACCTGCGCCCGGGCGAGATCGAGCACCGGCTCGGCCGTGTTCACCCCGAAGTCGGCGGCCTCACGGACCGTGCGCAGCACGTCGGCCGTCTGGAGCAGCTCCTTGGCCGGGATGCAGCCGCGGTGCAGACACGTGCCGCCGACGCGTCCCTCTTCCACGAGGGCGATGTTGAGCCCGGCCGCGGCGCCGTAGAGCGCGGTCGCGTAGCCGGCCGGCCCTCCACCGAGGACCACGATGTCGAATTCTTCGGCCAGGGCGGCCACCTCCTCGGGGGCAATGTGTTCGGGGACCACGTCCCACGGACGCGCCGACCCCATTCTTCCAGTCCTGGGCACGCGCTCCGGACTTCGGCTCGGTTCCGATCAGCGCGCCAGCAGGATCTGCACCGCGCCGGCCGCGAGGATGGCCACCCCGGTGATGGCGGCAAGGATCAGCAGCGTGCGGGTGCTCACCGGGCAATCGTCGCGCGCGACCGCCTGCGCCCTCGATCCCGCGCTCCCAGCTGTACCAGAGAGGGGCCGGGACGCCGATATGCTGCTCGCGCTCTCCGGCCGCAGGGTGCGGACCCTGAGCTCTGACTCCGGCCACTCGGAACCTGCGAAATGTCGCAACGCGCACAACGCATCATCGACGCTGCCCGCAAGGTGCCGCTGCCGGAGGGCACGTATGCCGTCGGCGTCGGGCTCCTGATCTCGGGACTCACCGCGTACGCGTTCCAGATCATCGCGTTCAAGGCGCTCGACAAACAGGCGTACGCCGCACTCAACGGCCTGTGGATCTTCGTGTTCGTCGTCGCGCCGGGGTTCTTCCTCCCGCTCGAGCAGGAGGTGGGACGGGCGGTCGCCGACCGGCGATCCCGCGGCATCGGGGGCGGGCCCGTCGTGAAGAAGGCGGCGTTCGCCGGTGCGGTGCTCACCACCGGCTTGATCGTGGCGGCGCTGCTCCTCGCCGCGTTCACGCCGCTCGTCGACCGGCTCTTCCATGGCCAGGAGTCTCTGCTCATCTGCTTCGTGATCGCGCTGGCCACCTACGCGGTGCAGCACATCACGCGCGGGACGCTTTCGGGCAACGGGCGCTTCGGCCCCTACGGGATGATCCTCGCGGCCGAGGGAATCCTCCGCGTCGTGCCCGTCGTCATCCTCTACGCCGCGGGCATCGACAACATCGTGTGGTACGGGCTCGCGCTTTCGATCCCGCCCGTGATCGCGGCCGCGATCTCGCTGCGCGGTCAACACGGTCTGCTGGCGCCCGGGCCGCCCGCGGAATGGTCGGAACTCTCCGCCAACCTCACGCTGCTGTTCCTCGGCTCGCTCACCGCCCAGACACTGAGCTACTCCGCCGCGCTCGGCGCGATCCTGCTCGCGAAGGGCCCGGTGGAGCGCGCCGCGGCCGCCGACTTCATCGTCGGCTTCTTCATCGCGCGGATCCCGATCCTGCTCTTCCAGGCGATCCAGGCCGCGCTCCTGCCCAAGCTCGCGGCGCTGGCGGGCGCGGGCCACCACGACGACTTTCGTGCCGGGCTGAAGAAGCTCCTGATGATCGTGATCGGTGTCGGAGTGCTCGGCATCGTCGCCGGCGCCACGATCGGTCCGATCGCGGGCGAGATCCTGTTCGGCGAGAAGTTCAACCTCGGAAACGTCGACCTCGGGTTGCTCGCTGCCGGCAGCGCGTTGTTCATCCTCGCCCTCACGCTCGCGCAGGCGCTGATCGCGCTGCTCGGCCACAGCCGCGCGCTCGTCGCTTGGTGTGTCGGGCTGTTCGTGTGCGTGGTGGTGACCGCGTTCAGCAGCAGCGATCTGTTCCTTCGGGTCGAGCTCGGCTTCCTCGCCGGGTGCGGCGCCGCGGCGGCGGCGATGGGCCTGCTGCTCGTCGGCCGTCTACGCACCGAGTCGCCGGAGAGCCTCAGCCTGCTCGTCGAGGCGATCGAGCACGAGCCGCTCGAGATCTAGCCGGCAGCACGTTTCGTCCGTGCTACAGCCGTTCGAGAGCTCGCGCCGCGATCTCCTCGCCGATGACGAGCGACGCGGTGGCGGCCGGCGAGGGGGCGTTGAGCACATGTACGGCGCGTGAGGTCTCCCGCACGACAAAGTCGTCGAGCAGCGCACCGTTGCGTCCCACGGCCTGGGCGCGCACTCCCGCAGCACGCGGGACGAGGTCGGCGGCCGCGATTCCGGGAACGAGCCGGCTGAGCGCGCGCGCGAGCGCGCGCCGGCTCAACGACCGGTACACCTCGTGGACGCCGACCGGCCAGTACCGCCTTGCCATCCGCCAGAACCCGGGGAAGGCCACGAGCTGCCGAAGCTCACGGGCGTCGACCGCGCCCCAGCTGTACCCCTCACGCCCGAGCGCGAGCACGGCGTTCGGCCCGACGTGCACGCCGCCGTCGATTCCGCGCGACAGGTGCACGCCGAGGAACGGCAGCTGCGGGTCCGGCACCGGATAGATCAGGTGGCGAACCAGCCCCGCGGCGCGCGGCATCAAGTCGTGGAACTCGCCGCGGAACGGCACGATCCGTACGTCGGCGCGCAGGCCGTCGGCCGCGGCGACGAGATCCGAGTGCAAACCGGCACAGTTCACGAGCACGCGAGCCGTGAACGCGCCCCGATCGGTGTCGAGGGTGATCTCGTCGCCGCGCTCGTCGACGCCGACCACCTCGTGTCCGAGGCGCAGCTGCGCACCGGCAGCGGTGAGTCCCTCGGCGAGCGCGTGTGCCACGCGTGAGAAGTCGACGATGCCGGTCTCGGGGACGTGCAAGGCCGCGATGCCAGAAGCGTGCGGCTCGAGCTCGGCGAGCCGCTCGGGACCGATGCGCTCCGTGCGCACTCCGTTCGCGACCGCGCGGCGCTCGAGTTCGGCCAGACGCGGCAGCTCACGGCTGTCGACCGCGATGACGACCTTGCCACACCGCGCGAACGGCACCTCGTGCTCCGTGCAGAACCGCTCCATCGCACGGCGCCCCTCGACGCACGTCAGCGCCTTCTGCGATCCGGGTTGGTAGTAGATCCCCGAATGCAGGACGCCGGAATTCCGACCGGTCTGGTGCTGCGCGATGCGCGATTCCTTCTCGAAGAGCGCGAGTTGTGCGCCCGGGCGCGCGCTCACGATCGCCCGCGCGGTCGCGAGTCCTACGATGCCTCCACCGACCACTGCCACGTCGAGCACACCATCTCCGCTCTCGCTCTCGCTCTCGCCTCGAACGCGATCGTAGGATTCGCACGATGTGGAACCCACGATGCCGGATCCCGTCATGAAGGCGGCGATCACCGGTGCGCGTGGGTTCGTCGGCCGACATCTCACCGCTCACCTCCGCGACGAGGGCGACGAGGTAGCCGGGCTCGACCTCGCGGGAGACGAACCCGTCGACATCACCGACCTCGCCGCACTCTCGGCCCGCGTCAACGACACGCAGCCGGAAGTGCTCTACCACCTCGCCGCGCGCGCCCATGTCGGCGAGTCGTGGCGCGACGACGACGCGGTCCGGCACGTCAACGTCGGCGGCACCGCGAACGTGCTCGCGGCCTGCGCGGCCGCCGGCGTGCGACGGATCGTCTTCGTCGGGAGCGCCGAGGAGTACGGCCGAGTCGACGACCCGTCGGTGCCGGTGCGCGAGACCGCGCCTCTCCGTCCGCTCTCCCCGTATGCGCAGAGCAAGGTCGAGGCCGAGGCGCTCGCCTTGACGGCACACCGCAACGGCTTGCTCGAAGTGATCTGCGTTCGCGCGTTCAACCACACCGGACCCGGCCAAACGCCACGCTTCCTCGTGCCCGGGCTCGCCGCGCGCATCGTACGAGCCGAACGATCGCGCGACCACGACATCGCGATCGGAAACCTCGATCCGGTGCGCGACTACACCGATGTTCGCGACGTGGTGCGCGCCTACCGGCTGCTCGCGCAAGACGGAGAGGCAGGGCGCGTCTACAACGTGTGCTCCGGGCGCGGTGTCTCGGTCGCCGCGATCGCGCGTGGTCTGCTCGCGCGCGCCGATCGGAAGCTGCAGCTCTGTGTCGATCCCGACCTCGTCCGCCCCGCCGACGTACCGGTGCTGATCGGCGACGCGACGCTGCTCACCGACACGACCGGATGGTCACCGCAGATCTCACTGGACCAAACGCTGGCCGACGTGCTCGAGGACGCGCGCGCGACGAGTTGAAACGAAGCCCGGCTCAGGGCACCTGGCGGTCGAGCCAGCCGATCAGCGTGGCGATGGCGCGGGGATCGTGACGCAGGCGGTGGCCCGCCGCTTGGACCAGACGCAGCTCGGCCAACGGTGTCCCGGCGTCCGCCAGCGCCCGCGCGTCGTCGACGGGAACGTCGGGATCCTCGATGCCGTGCAACACGAGGAGGGGCCGGCCGTCGAAACGCCGCGCGGCGGCGACCGCGTCGATGCGCGCGATCTCTCGCACCCACCGCGCCCGATCCGCCGGGTAGCCCGGCGTGCGGATCATGCCCATCTCGCGTGCGTGCGCGAGAAAGTGGGCGGGATCGCGCACCCAATCGCGCAAGGTGCTCGGCGCGGCAATGGTCGCGACGCCGCGCACGCGATCGTCGTCGGCCGCTTGGCACACCGCGAAGGTGCCGCCGTGACCGAATCCGGCAGTCCAGACCGTGCGCACCTCTTCGCGCGCCGCGAGCGCGGTCACGGCCGCGCGGAGATCGTCGAGCCATCCGGCAGCGAGAAGTCCCCCTCCGAGGTACCGGTGCCGCGAAAGTTGAACGTGAGCACGACCCACCCGACCTCGCGCGCGATGTGGTCGGCAAGCTCCGGATAGGTCGTGCCAACGGTCGTCGCTCCCCGCGGATCGTTGGGTAGACCGTGGCACAGCACGAGTCCCGGCGACGGCCGCGGAGTGGCCGGCAGCGCGAAGTGCGCAGCGAGCCGGAGTTCTCCGGACAGGATCGTGTCGTCCATGAGCCGCCTATTGTGGGCACATGGCGCCGGCGTTGAAGGAATGGGCGGTCGTCGTGCACGCGCTGCTCGAAGGCGAGCAGATCCTCGACGTGCGCAAGGGCGGACTCCGCGAGGACGGCCGCCACTTCGCCGTGCAGTCCAACCGCCTGTGGCTGTACCCGACCGCCGAGCACCAGACGGGCGAGCTCCTCAAGGATCCCTACCGCCACTGGATCGATCTCGCGTCCGCGGCACCGGTCGGCGAGCCGATCCGCATCGACGGCTGGGCCGACGTCGTCGCGTCGCGACCATCACCGAGCCGGAACAGCTCGAAGCCATCGAGTCCAAGCTCATCTGGACGGGCGAGTACGCCGACTCTCGATTCAAGTGGAAGAAGCGCGACCCCCTCTGGGTGCTCGTGCTGCGCGTGCACCGGCTCGCCGAGCCGATCACGGTGCCGTGGCGCGACGACTACGGCGGCTGCACGTCGTGGGTCGACCTCGACGGGCTGCCCGACGATCCCGCCGCGATTCCGTCGGAGCCGGCGCTCTCCGACGTGGCGTTCGAGGCGCGGTTGAAGGGTGCGGTCGAGGCACTCCCCGCGCTCACCGCTCCCGACTGAGCCGTCCGGTCGCGCGAACGAGGAGCGCCCGAAGGCGCTCCTCGTCGTGAAGCTTGCTGGAAAGTCCGCCGGACGACGTTCGTGGGGGGGACCAGCTCCCACCCGTCTCGACGGCGGTGCGGCGGTCGAACTCCGCAGGCGGTCCAGCGTGTTGCCAAGCCCGGCCTAGCGGCCGCGCACCTCCAGGGTCCCGATATGTTCATGCATGTATGGACCACCTCCTTTCCCTGGTAGGGAAACTTCTACCACACGAGATCGACTAAGGGCGCGACAGATCCCCGCCGTCCCCTGCCTGCGGCCCGACTGCACCGATCGCCCTGAGGTACGCAAGCTGCGTCTCGAGCACCCCGTGGACCTGCTCGGGCAGGTACGGCTCGCCGGTCGCCTCGCAACGGTCGAGGATGTACTCGACCGTCTCCGCGCCGCCGATCACGACCGTCCCCGGGGGGTACTCGGTGGAGCCGTTCGCCGACACTCCCTTGCGCTTGAAGAACTCCACCTGGAAGTCGAGGATGCGGCGCACGTCGTCGGGAGTGAGCGTCGCCGCGACCGCGTCGGGCAGATGTGCAAGTACCCATGCGAAGGCGTCGTCGAAGTCGAACAGCGCCGGCGGCGGGTTCTTGGCGATGCGGCCGGCCTCGCGGGCGACGATGAACGCGGCGATCGCGACGACGAGACCCACCACGACGAACCCGGCGACCACTTCCATCCCGGCGAACGCTATGCGGGCGCGGCGCTGACGATCCGAAACTGCTTATTGCCGAGCGACGCCGGTGTCGAATGTCATTTCCGCACCGCCCGCGTCGCGCGAGTGTCTTGGGGAGCGCGGTGAGCGCGAGGAACACCAGCCCCACGCCGATGGCAACGAGCAGCAGGAACGGAATGCCCGCCAGCGGCTGCTCGGAGAGCACGTCGGGCAGGTTGACCTCCGACGCACCTACGAAGGCGGTGCCGACTGCGACGCCGGCGAACGCAAGGTCGATGCCCACGTGCACACGGCTCGGCGGCGTGTCGACCTTGCCGAGGCACCCGCACGAACTGATGGGCTTCCCCGATCGCAGCGCCACCACGACGACGAGCGCGAAGGCGAGATACGACGCCGCCACGATCGCGGCGAGCACGGGGTTGCCCGTGACGAGCGCCCCAATCGCGACGAGCGCTTCGATCGCGCCGCCCACGCGCACGAGGAGGCTCCCACACGGGAGTCCGAGGGCACGGAGCGCGTGCGCGGTGTCGTCAGGTTCCAGCGCCTTGAGCGAGCCCCCCAGCGCGAGCACGATCGTCGCGACGGCGAACGCGCCGGCAAGGACAGTCATCGCCGACGCACCCTACCCTCGCGTTCGAGCGCTACCCGAGCACGCGCGCCGTACCGATCAGGTGGCTCAGATGCCGATGCGCTGGGCGAGGAGCTCGCGGTGGTAGGTGGCGTCGCCGAGGAGGATCTCGGAGCTCTTCGCCCGCTTGAAGTACAGGTGGGCGTCGTGCTCCCAGGTGAAGCCGATCCCGCCGTGGATCTGGATGTTCTCGGCCGCCGCGTGGAAGTAGGCGTCGGAGCAGTAGGCCTTCGCGAGGCTCGCGGCCACCGGCAGCTCCTCGTTGTCCTCCGCCGCGGCCCACGCTGCGTAGTACGCGGCCGACTTGCCCGACTCGACCTCGAGCAACATGTCGGCGCACTTGTGCTTGATCGCCTGGAACGACCCGATCGGGCGACCGAACTGCACGCGGACCTTCGCGTACTCGACCGACATCTCGAGCACCTTCTGCGCGCCCCCCACCATCTCGTTCGCGAGACAGACCGCCGCCTGGTCGAGCGTCTTCGACAGCGCCGGCCACCCCGAGCCCGGCGCGCCGATCGGCCGCGCCGACACGTTCTCGAAGTCGAGACGAGCCTGCTTGCGGGTCTGGTCCATCGTGGCCAGCGGCGTGCGGGTGAGGCCGGCGGCGTCGCCGTCGACCGCGAAGAACGAGATGCCGTCTTCACCGCTCGTTCCCGCGCTGCGGGCGGCGACCACCACGAGGTTCGCGGTGTGACCGTCGATCACGAACATCTTCGTGCCGCTGAGCGTGGAACTGTCGCCGGAACCCTGCGCCTCCATCTCGATGCCCGACGCGTCCCACCGGCCGTTGGGCTCGGTGAAGGCGAGCGTGGCGATGGTCTCACCCGATGCGATGCCGGGGAGCAACTCGCCCTTCTGGGCATCCGTGCCTGCATTCATGATCGCGTCGGCTGCGAGCACCACGCTCGAGAAGTACGGGGCGCACAGCAAGACACGTCCCATCTCCTCGAGCACGATCGCGAGTTCCACGAACGTGAACCCCTGACCGCCGTACCCCTCGGGGATGTGGATGCTCTGCAGGCCGAGCTCGTTGGCCATCTGGTTCCAGACCGCGGGGTCGTACCCCTCGGTGGTCTCCATGAGCCGACGCACCTCGCTCGACGGCGACTTCGACTCGAGGAAGCGGCGGACGGCGTCGCGCAGCTGGTCCTGCTCTTCGGAGAACGCGAAGTTCACGGCTCGACTCCCCTGAATCTGATGTGCAGCAAGGTTCACGGCGAACGGGCGGGAACGCTACCGGAACCGACGCCGCCCGGCCACACGATCCCCGTTCGGGCACGGAGCCGGGCCCGAGCCCGACGCGTAACCTGGGACCCATGCCCCGGCCCGCGCACTACGAAACCCCGGACGTCCGGATCGAGAAGCTCATCGTGGGGCCGGTCGAGAACAACGTGTTCGTCGTGCGCTGCAAGGGCACCGGCGAGGCCGTCATCATCGACGCCGCCAATGAGCACGACCTCCTCTTGGAGGTCAGCCGCGCGACCGGAGTCAGACGAGTGCTCACCACGCACGGCCACTGGGACCACATCCAGGCGGTCGAGGCGATGCGCGAAGCCGGTATCGACGTGGGCATCGCCGGTGAGGACGCCGCGATGCTTCCCGCCTACGACTTCGTGATCCCCGACGACGACGTGATCGCAGTCGGCGAGCTGAAGCTCCGCACGATCCACAACCCGGGCCACACGCCGGGCTCCACGTCGTTCCTGCTCGAGGGGCACCCCGTCCTGTTCAGCGGCGACACGCTGTTCCCCGGTGGTGCCGGCAACACGAGCTTTCCGGGCGGGAACTTCGCCCAGATCATCGAGTCGATCGACCGCCGGCTGTTCACGCTCCCACCCGACACGCTCGTGCTCCCGGGCCACGGCCTCGACACGACGATCGGGGCGGAGCGTCCGCACTTACAGGAGTGGGTGGATCGTGGATGGTGACGGAGGGGAGGCACGTGCGGACGCGACGGGAGTGCCGGTAATGCGACCGCATCTGCAGGAATGGGTCGACCGCGGGTGGTGACGTGACGCTCGTGCATGCAACGTTTCGTGCGAACGACGACTGCTGGTGCGGGAGCGGCAAGAAGTACAAGCGATGTCATCGCGCGGAGCTGCTCCGCCCCGGTGTGGTCGGCCCCTGGCGCGCGGTACCGCCGGAAATCGCGCGTCCCGACTACGTCGAGACCGGCACGCCGGTGCGCAAGTCGGAGGAGATGGTGAAGTCGGCCGACGTGATCGCGCGCATGCGCGTCGCGTGCCGGATCGCGCGCGACGTGCTCCACGACATCGGGCCCGCGGTCGCACCCGGTGTCACCACCGACGAGCTCGACGAGATCTCGCACGAAGCGCATGTCGCCCGCAACGTGTACCCGAGCCCGCTCGGCTACAAGGGCTTCCCGAAGTCGGTGTGCACGTCGGTCAACGAGGTGATCTGCCACGGCATCCCCGACGACCGACCGCTCGCCGACGGAGACATCGTGAACGTCGACGTCACCGTCTACGTCGACGGCGTTCACGGCGACACCGAGCGCGACGTTCCTCGTCGGTCGCGTCGATCCGGTTTCGAAACACTTGGTGCGCGCCACCAGCGAGTGTCTCGATCGCGCGATCGAAGCGGTCCGGCCCGGTGCGCCGCTCCACGACATCGGCCGTGCGATCGAGGCGCACGCGCGACGAAGAGGGCTTCAACGTCGTGCGCTCCTTCGTCGGTCACGGCATCGGGCAGGTGTTCCACGGGCCACCCCAGGTGCCGCACTACTTCGAGCCGGCGGCCACCACGATCATGGAGCCGGGCATGGTCTTCACCATCGAGCCGATGATCACGATCGGCGACATCCGACCGATCATCTGGGACGACGGCTGGACCGCGGTCACCGCCGACGGCTCGCGCAGCGCCCAGTTCGAGCACACCGTGCTCGTCACCGACACCGGGGTCGACGTCCTGACCCGTTAGACACGCGTGACGGACCGGTACACGCCGATGTGCTGTTCGACCGAGCGCTCCCACGTGAACGTCGACGCGCGTGTGAGACCCGCCGCGCCGAACGCGTCGCGGCCGGGATCATCGCCGAGGAGCGACACGATGGCTGCACACCACGCGTCGACGTCTCCGGGCACGACGAAGCGCGCCGCGTCGCCCGCGACCTCGCGCAGCACCGGCAGGTCGGAGCACACGACGGCCGTCCCCTGCGCCATCGCCTCGAGCACGGGAAGACCGAAGCCCTCGTGGAGGCTGGGCAGCACGAACAGGTCGGCGCCGCGGTACAGGGCCCGGAGTCGATCGGCCGCTACCGGCCCGACGATCACGACGCGTGATGCGATCCGTTCGCATGCCGACCGGACGCGGTCGTCGGCGTCGAGCCAGCCACGCGATCCGTCGAGCACGAGCTGGTGCGGGATCCCGGCCTCGACGGCTCGCGCGAAGGCGTCGATCAAGACCGGGACGTTCTTGCGGGGCTCGAACGTCCCCACCCACAACACGTAGGGGTCGTTGCCCAGGCCGAGATCCGCCCGCGCGGTCGCGACCAAGCTGTCGCCGGCGACGTCGTGGTCGACACCGTGGTGGATGACGCTGATCCGGTCGCGGGCGATCGAGGTGTGGGACGCGATCTCGTCCGCCGCCGCGCCCGTCGGCGCGATCACGGCGTCGGCGCGGGCTGCGGCTGCCGCGAAACCTTGCCGGTGGAAGCGACGACCGCGACGGGAGAACGTGTCCGGGAACAGGATCGGTGCCGCGTCGTGAACCGTGACGACGAGGGGAATGCCGGCTCGCGGTGGGACCGCGAGCGACGTGGTGTGCACGAGGTCGACGTGGCGCAGCGAGGGCGCGAGGTGCGTCGGGGGCCGCGATCCCCCACCCGTTCCACAGCTCGTACAGGAGCCGCCGCGGCACCGGGAGTACGACCGGATCGCACGTGAGCCCGAACGGACACGAAGGCGGCCTCGACGTCGCGGCGCGAGTGGCGCGCCAGGAACAGCGTGACGTCGACGTCATCAGGAGCGACGGTCGGCAGTAGCCTCGCAATCTCCGCGGCGTACCGCCCGATGCCACCAGGCGGCCGTTGCAGCAACTGCTCGACGTTGAGGGCGACTCGCATGATCCGGTTGCTTGCCATCCAACCAGTCGCGGAGCGCGGCGGGTCGGACCACGCCCTCCTACGGATGCTGCGCAGCCTGCCACCAGCCGAGTTCACGTGCCACGTCGTGGTGCCCGCCGAGCCGCCGTTGCGCGCGGAGTTCGAAGCGGCCGGAGTCGCGGTGCACGTGGTCCCGATGGCGCGCATCTCGCGGTCACACGGCCTCCGCGAGTGGATCGCGTATGCCGGGGGCTGGCCGCGAGCGGTGGCTCGCCTCGCTCGGATCGTCCGCGTATGTGAGATCGACGTCGTCCACAGCAACTCGCTGCACTCGTGGTACGGGTGGGCGGTTGCGGCGATCACCGGCCGGGTGCACACGTGGCACGCACGCGAGATCGTCGTCCAAGCGGGCGCGGCCCTGACCGTCGAGCGATTCCTCGCACGGCACTGCGCGACGACGGTGATCTGCATGTCCGACGCCATCGCCGCGCAACTCCACCCCGGCAACCTCGTGGTCGTACGCGAGACCGCAGACGCCGACGAGTACCAACCGGCACGCGCGGGCCGCTTCCGGGACGCGGCCGGGATCCCCGACGACGTGCCGCTCGCCGGCGCGGCCGGTCGCGTCGACACCTGGAAGGGCTACGACGTGCTCCTCGACGCCTTCGAGATCGCGAAGCAGGTGGAACCGCGCTTGCACCTGGTGGTCGCGGGTGGTCCCGTCGCAGGGAAGGAGTGGCTGTTCGACGCCCTGGAGTCCCGCGCCGCGGCCATGCCCGACGTGCGCTGGCTCGGCCCGCGTACGGACCTCGCCGACGTCCTCGCCGACCTCGACGAGTTCGTCCTGCCCTCGACCGAACCCGAGCCCTACGGCCTCGTCGCCGTCGAGGCGCTGGCGTGCGGCGTGCCGGTCATCGCCACCGACGCCGGGGGGCCACGGGAGATTGCCGCCGACGCCGTGCCCGGGAGCGTGACCCTCGTGGCCCCCCGTGACCCGGTGGCCCTGGCCGGGGCCATCGCCGAGCGCTTCGAGGGCTTCACCGGCTCCGGCACGGCGGCCCGGCGGCGCCGGACCCCACTCCGCACGGCCGAGCCGGAACGGTTCGCCGCAGTGTTTCGGGCGGCCGCGGCTCGTGGCCGGCGCGGCCCGCGGGGCCGTTCGCGGCGGGAGCGATCGCGCCCGCGGCCGGTAGGGTTGCCCAACCTCCAAGAGCGTCATCCAAAGGCGTCCCGAGCGACGAAACGATCTCGGCACTCGCGAGACGAACCCTCGTCCGCACGACCAGGCAGGAGTCGGGAGGATCCGATGAGAGCAGGGAGCCTGTGGCTCGCACCGGTCCGGAACCTCTCGTGGGTCGCCGCCCACTTCGGGCACCGATAGGCCATGCCTGCGCCCACCCGCTCACTCGGCCCCGACGACGTGCGTCGCTTCGTCGATGAGCGGGTGTTCACACCACGCTGGGATGCCAAAGTCGGCATCGAGCTCGAGTGGGTGCACGCGCCGCGACCGGGCTCACGCGCCCAACGCCCGACGCGATCCGCGGCCTGCTACCCGGCGCGCTTCCCGGTGAGAGCAGGGTCACGTTCGAGCCCGGCGGGCAACTCGAGCTGAGCGGCCCACCGCGTAGTGGCATCGCCGCCGCGTGTCGGGACATGGCGACGGACATGCAGGTGGTCCGCAGCGCGCTCGGGCCGTGTGGGATCGAGCTCATCGCAACCGGCCTCGATCCACACGGCCCCCGCCCGCGCCTCGTCGATGCCCCCCGGTACCGCGCCATGGAGCACTACTTCGACGCCCAGGGCCCGGAAGGCCGCACCATGATGTGCAACACCGCGTCGATCCAGGTCAACCTCGACATCGGTGGCGCGGACGAGATCGAAGGACGGTGGCAGCGCGCGCACGACCTCGGGCCGGTGCTCGCAGCCACATTCGCCAACTCACCGCTCGATGCAGCGGGCCGGCCTACCGGATGGCGCTCCACGCGGCTCGCGGTCTGGCAGGCCATCGACCCGGAGCGCACGAGCGCGGCGTACGTGGCCGGTCTCGACGCCCGTTCGTCGTGGACGCAGTACACGCTCGACGCGCCGGTGATGATGATCCGCAGCGACAGCGCAACGAGCACTGCGCTCGATGTCCGCATGACCTTCGTAGAGTGGATCGCGAATGGTCACGAGCTGGGATGGCCGACCCTCGACGACCTCGACTACCACCTCACGACGCTCTTCCCGCCGGTGCGCCCGCGTGGCTGGCTCGAATTCCGCATGATCGACGCGCTCCCCGACGAGTGGTGGCCGGTCGCGGTCGCCGTCGCCGCCACGCTCCTCGACGATGCGCGCGCGGCCGATGCTGCAACGCGCGCGATCGAGCCGACGCGGGGCTGCTGGATCGCAGCCGCTCACGACGGTCTCGCCGACCCAACGCTGCGCGCCGCGGCCGACGCGTGCTTCACCGCCGTCCTCGAGGCGCTCCCACGCCTCGGGACCGATGCCGAAACCGTCGCCGCCGTGGCATCGTTCCACGATCGCTTCGTCGCCCGTGGTCGATGTCCGGCCGACGACCTGCTGCGCGACTGGAGCAGGCTCCAGGCCGCGACGGCGTGACACGATCGTGACCACCGGACCTTCGAAGCCGCAGATCGCCGCCGCGCTCGCCGAAGCTCGAGCGCGCTCTCTCGCACTCCTCGATCCGGTCCCGGCCGCAGACCAGTCCCGGCAGGTGTCGGAGCTCATGTCGCCACTGTGCTGGGACCTCGCGCACATCGGCCACTACGAGGAGCTCTGGCTGGTCCGCACGCTGAGCGGCGCGGCACCGACTGATCCCGCGTTCGACGACATCTACGACGCGTTCAAGCACCCGCGCCGCGACCGCGTGTCACTTCCGATCCTCGATCCGGCGGCCGCGCGCCGGTTCGTGGCCGACGTGCGCGAACGCGGGCTCGACGTGCTCGACGCCACCACGCTCGACAACGGCGAGCCGTTGCTCGCAGGCGGCTTCGTCTACGGGATGGTGGTACAGCACGAGCACCAGCACGACGAGACGATGCTGGCCACGATCCAGCTCATGAACGACTTCGCCCACCCTCACGCCGACGGCAACTCGCGCACGGCCGACCGCGACGACGCCGAGAACGATCTCGCCGCCGTCGTTCCGGCTCCCGACGTCCCGGTTCCCGGTGGCACGTTCGTGATCGGCACCAGCGACGATCCGTGGGCCTACGACAACGAACGGCCCGGCGCACGAAGTCGACGCTCGCACCGTTCCGCATCGACACCACGCCGACGACGAACGGTGCGTACCGCGAGTTCGTCGACGCACGGTGGTTACCACGATGCTCGTCTGTGGACGCTCGCCGGGTGGGCGTGGCGCCGGGAGGCCGCCCTCGAGGCGCCGCAGTTCTGGCACCGCGAGGGCGACGGCGCGTGGGTCGCGCCGTCGCTTCGGCCGCGTCGAGGACCTCCCGCTCGACGAGCCGGTGCAGCACGTGTGCTGGTACGAGGCCGACGCGTTCGCGCGCTGGTCGGGTGCTCGACTCCCGACCGAGGCCGAGTGGGAGGTCGCAGCGGCGGGCGCGACGATCGAGCACGCGAACCTGTGGCGCGCCGGTCCGCCCCGCTTCGGACCCTCCGACGTGAAGCGATCGCACCCCGGTGCGGCGAGCAAGTGGGGCGTCCGCCAGATGTTCGGCGACGTGTGGGAATGGACCGCTTCCGACTTCGACGGGTATCCCGGCTTCGTGTCGTTCCCCGTACCGCGAGTACTCCGAAGTGTTCTTCGGCCCCGACTACAAGGTGCTGCGCGGCGGGTCGTGGGCCACGCACCCCGCCGCGATGCGCACGTCGTTCCGCAACTGGGACTATCCCATCCGCCGCCAGATCTTCTCCGGCTTCCGCTGCGCGCGCGACGCTTAGCGATCCATGTGCCGTCACCTCGCGTATCTCGGGCCCCCGGTCGCGCTCCATCAGCTGCTCTTCGACGCGCGCCCACTCGCTCCGCGCACAAGCCGGCACACCGCGGCACCAGACCTCGGGCGACTCGAATCCCGACGGTTGGGGCGTCGGCTGGTACGTCGACGGCGCGTTCGAACCGAAGCGGTACCGCACCGTCACACCGATCTGGGAGGACACCGCCTTCGCCCAGGACTCGCGGGCTATCCGGAGTAGCGCATTCGTCGCGGCCGCGCGACTCGCGTCGCCGGGTGCCACCATCGAGGAAGAGGGCAACGCGCCGTTCGTGTCGGGTCCCTGGCTCTTCTCGCTGAACGGCGCGGTCGGGGGCTTCCACAAGGGGGTCGGCGACGAGCTGCGGGCCGACGTGAACGCCGACCGCCGCGCCGCCATCGAAGGCGACTCCGACACCGAAGTCTTGTTCGCGTTCGCCCTCGACCGGATCGACGACGGCGAAACGCCCGTCGAAGCACTCGTGCACGTCGTCGAACGCGTGACGTCCGTCACGAAGGCCCGACTCAACATGCTCCTCACCGACGGTCACGACCTGGCTGCGACGCGCTTCGGCAACTCGCTGTTCGTGCGCGGCTCGACCGTGGCTTCCGAGCCGCTCGACGACGATCCCGATTGGCAGCGAGGTTCCCGACGGCTCGGTCGTTGTCGCGTCGGTCGACGATCTCGACGCGCTCATGATCACGTCGCTGTAGCGCCCGCCACACGTATGCCGCCCGACATCCGCGTCGACGTGCACCTCGAACCCGACGCCATGGTGCGCGCGCTCGAGTCGGACGTGCGTGCCGGACTCTCGGCTGCGCCGAAGACGCTCCCGCCGAAGTGGTTCTACGACGAGCGTGGGAGCGAGCTCTTCGACGAGATCACGCGGCTCCCCGAGTACTACCCGACGCGGCGCCGAACGCGCGATCCTCGCCGAGCACGCCGCGACATCGCGGCGCGCACCGGCGCCGACACGCTCGTCGAGCTCGGCTCCGGCACCTCGGAGAAGACGCGCCTGCTCCTCGACGCGCTCGCGAGCGGCGGCACGCTGCGGCGGTTCGTCCCGTTCGACGTGAGCGAGGAGACGCTCCGCGGCGCAGCGGCCGCCATCGCTCGCGAATACAACGGCATCGATGTGCACGCCGTCGTCGGCGACTTCGAACACCATCTCGACCAGATCCCCGCCGGCGGGCGACGGGTCGTGGCGTTCCTCGGCAGCACGATCGGCAACCTCGCTCCGGAACCGCGCGGCGAAGTTCCTGGCCGAAGTCGGCGAGCGGTCTCGTGCCGGGCGACGCGCTGTTGCTCGGGCACCGATCTGGTCAAGGACGTCACGCGGCTCGTCGCCGCGTACGACGACGCGGCCGGTGTGACGGCCGACGTTCAACCGCAACGTCCTGCGTGTGCTCAACCGCGAGCTCGACGCCGACTTCGACGTCGCACGCGTTCGTCCACGTTGCGCGCTGGGATCCCGACGAGGAATGGATCGAGATGCGGCTCCGGGCCGACCGCGATCAGCTCGCGACGATCGCGCAGCTCGAGATCGAGGTGCGCTTCGCCGACGGCGAGGAGCTCCGCACCGAGATCAGCGCGAAGTTCCGCCGCGACGGCGTGGTTCGTGAGCTCGAGTCCGCCGGACTCGATTTGGCGGAGTGGTGGACCGACCCCGCCGGCGACTTCGCGCTCTCGCTGTCGTTTCCGCGCTAGTCGAGTCAGCTGATGATGTCGCCCGAGGGGGACACGACGTGCCAGACGTTCCCGAGGCCCTGGCCGTTCGTCTGACCGGGCGCGGTGTCAGCGGAGTAGTTGTAGAGCAGGTGACCGCCGTAGGTCACCTGTCCCGACGGCGCCTTCGACAGCTTCGAAGCATCGATGCCGGAGCCGGCGACCGGCTGCCCCGACACCATGAGCGGCGGCCATGCGCCGGCGCACCCGCCCGTGCACATGGCCGTGGTGCCGGTGCCGTCGGGCATGTACGCGTACAGCGTCTTGCCGTCGGAACTGACGACGATGTCGCCGAGGCTCACGGTCGCGGCCTTCACGGTGGCCGCCGCGGCCGGTGGCGTGGTCGTGGTGCTCGCGGAGGTGGTCGTGGTGGGCGCGCCGCCCGTCGTCGTGGTCACCGCCGGCGCCGCGGTCGTCGTGGTGGCCTTCGACTGCACCTTGCTGCTCGAGTTGCTGTCGCCCCCGCCGCATGCGGCGAGCGCGACGGTCAGTGCCAGCGCGCCGGCGAGCCATCCAAATTTCCGCTGCATCAGTACAACCCCCAGTGATCGTCCACCTGCTCGATGGGCCTCTGACTGAACCTACGGGAAGAGCGGGCTGAGGGATTGCGTTGCCCGACATGCTTGACTGAACTCGGCGAAGGCGGAAGGGATGGACATGGCGGAATCCGAGCAGGCGGTGACCACCACGTCGGCGCGGCACAAGAGTCGGATGCTCAGCCCGTTCGCGTGCTTCGTACTCGGGAGTTGCTTCGCGGTGCTCGACGCCGTCACCACGTGGTACGCGCTGCGCTACACCCACCTGCCCGAAGGCAACCCGGCGTTGCGGTGGGCATTCGAGAACTTCGGGCTCACCGCGGCACTCATCCTGCGCGTCCTCTTCGGGTGTGCAGCACTCGCGCTCCTCGCATGGGGCGTGCAGGCACGACTCGCCCGCCACGAGCGGCTGTTCAACTTGGGTTGCCAGGTGCTCCTCGCCGGCGCGCTCATCATCTGGGGCACCGTCGCCGTGAGCAACCTCGCGCAGATTGTCTACGTGCACGTTCGCTGGGGCTGATCCGGAGCGAAGAAGGCGAATCGGGGTACCCCCGATTCGCCTGAGCGACCCATGATCCGGAGCGAAGAAGGCGAATCGGGGTACCCCCGATTCGCCTGAGCGACCCATGATCCGGAGCGAAGAAGGCGAATCGGGGTACCCCCGATTCGCCTGAGCGACCCATGATCCGGAGCGAAGAAGACGAATCGGGGTACCCCCGATTTCGCCTGAGCGACCAATGATCAGGACGCAACGAGCTACACCGTCGGGCGCCGCGCCTCGGGAACGATCGTGAGGCCGGGCGGAGCGTCGAGCACCTTGCAATGGTTCCCTTCCACCTCGATCGAGAGGTGCCCGCCCATGAGCGGCACGCGCTCGAGCACGAGCCGACCGATCCACTCGGGTACCTCGGGCGCGAGGTGGAGCTGCTCGTTGCGCACGTCGGGATCGAAGTGGAGCATCGAGCGCAGGAACAGGAGTGGCGACGCCGCCGCCCACGCCTGCGGCGAGCACGACGTCGGGTAACTCACCGGGAACGGCACGTCGTCGCGCGCCAGGCCGGCGAACAGCTCGGGGAGCCGGTTCCCGAAATGCGCCGCCGCCTGAACGATGCCCTCCATCACGCGGTGCGCCTCGTCGACGAGGCCGTAACGCATGAGTCCGGCCGCGCAGATGGCGTTGTCGTGCGGCCACACGCTCCCGGTGTGGTAGCTGATCGGGTTGTAGCCCGTCATCGACGACGCGAGCGTGCGGATCCCCCAGCCGGAGAACAGCTCGTCGGACAGGAGCCGAGCGCCGACGAGTGCCGCCTTGTCCTCGTCGACGATGCCGGTCCAGAGACAATGCCCCATGTTGGACGTGAGGGCGTCGAGTGGCTTCTTGTCGCGGTCGAGACCCATCGCGACCCAGCCGTGCTCCTCGAGCCAGAAGTCGTGGTTGAAGCGGCGCTTGAGCTCTGCGGCGCGCGTGCGCAGCTCCTCGGCATACTCGTCGTCGCCCTGCTCGCTGGCGAAGTGTGCGCGCGCGAGCGAGCGCGGCGTACACGTAGCCCTGCACCTCGCACAGCGCGATCGGCGGTTCCGCCAATCGACCGTCGGCGAAACGGGTGGAGTCGTGCGAGTCCTTCCACCCCTGGTTGCGGAGGCCGTGGTCGCTGGTGCGCAGGTACTCGACGTAGCCGTCGTCGTCGCGGTCGCCGAAGTCGTCGATCCACGCGAGCGCGCGATCGGCCGCAGGGAGCAGCGCGTCGACATCGTCGCGCCGGTTGCCCCAACGCTGCAGCTCGCCGAGCAGCATCACGAACAGCGGCGTCGAGTCGACACTGCCGTAGTAGACGCGGCCGCCGCCGAGTGACAGCTCGCTCGACTCGCCGAAGCGCATCTCGTGCAGGATGCGACCCGGCTCCTCCTCGGTGATCGGATTCACGTCGACGCCCTGGAAGCGCGCCAGCGTCTGCAGCGTGCCGAGCGCGAGATCGGAATCGATCATCATCGTCATCCACGACGTGATGAGGCTGTCGCGACCGAAGAGCGTCATGAACCACGGCGCGCCCGCGGCGACCACGGTGCGGTCGGGGTGGTCGGGATCGAACAGACGCAACGCCGCGAGGTCCTCGGTCGAACGATCGAGGAGCGCGCCGAAGCTGTCGTGGTCCGACGTGATCGACGGCAGGTTGCGCCGCCACGCCTCGAGGCGCGCGGCCGGCGTCGACCGCTCGACGGGCCGCCCACAGAGGTAGCGAGGCGTCACCTCGTCGGCGTCGATGACCGGCGTGAGCTGCATGCACACGCGACCACTCCCCGACCGCGGGCACGATGACCTCGAAGACCGCGTGCGTCGCCGACAGCTGCGGCGCCACCGAAAAGTCGAGGTGGGTGCCGCGGCTGAAGCGACCGCGCCGGTACGTCCAGCTCAGTCGGCTGCCATCGACGCCGGTCGACAGCTCGCCGACCTTCTCGATCCGGCTCTCCTTCACTTCGAACAGGTCCGCGAAATCTGCGTCGATCAGGAACTCGAGCGCGCAGAACGCGGGTTCGAGTCCGTAGTTGCGAACAGTGACGTCTTCTCGCATACCCCGACCGACGTAGCGGTTCCGGAACACCATGAGGTGCGAGTCGGCTTCCCCCGCCTTGGGTTGGTCGCGGAGCACGAACGCTGCGCTGAACGGATCCGTGGTGGTCGCGGCGAGCGGTTCGGGCCACTGACCGTTGACGCGCAAGCGCAGTTCGGAGAGGAACCGAGTGTCACGGAAGAAGAGTCCGTGCGGGAAGCCGGGCAGCATGTCGCCCGAGGGCAACGAGATGGCGAAGGCGGGCCCCTCGACGAGTGTCACGACGCCGCCGTCACCGCCGAGCGTCGCACTCGCGGTCATCGTCCACGGCACGGACACGACCGACCACGCTACCGCCCGTCACAACGGGCCTCGCTCATATGCTCGGGAGCGTGAGGATCGCGGAGATCGCGCCACCCTGGTTTGCCGTTCCGCCCAGCGGCTATGGCGGGATCGAGCTCGTCGTCGCGCTCCTCACGGACCGGCTGGCCGAACGCGGCCACGACGTCACGCTCTTCGCGAGCGGCGGGTCGCATACGAAGGCCAGACTCGTGACCCCGCTGGTCGACCCACCCGACCCGGCGCTCCTGGGCAACACCTGGTACGACGCGTTCCACTCCGCGGCGGCCTATCTCGACATCGCCGACAACTTCGACGTCGTGCACGACCACAGCGGCATCGTGGGACCGGCGCTCGGCGCGATGGGGCGCGGTCGACCGCCGGTGGTCCACACGCTCCACGGCCCGTGGACCGAGCCGAGCCGCAAGCTCTACGGGTTGCTCGCCGACTATGTGCACCTCGTCGCGATCAGCGACGCGCAGCGCAGCCGACAACCCCGACATCCGGTACGCGGGCGTCGTGCACAACGGGATCGACCTCGACCTCTATCCGCTGGTCGAGGAGAAGGACGACTTCCTCGTGTACATCGGCCGCGCGAACCCCGACAAGGGACCGACGCTCGCGATCGAGGTGGCGCGGCGCGCGGGGCTGCCGCTCGCGATGATCGTCAAGAAGAACGAGCCATTCGAGCGCGCGTACTGGGACGAGATCGTCGCGCCGCTCCTGAACGACGAAGTCGAGGTGTACGAGGCAGTTTCGCACGAGCGCAAGGTCGACCTGCTCGGCCGCGCCCGGGCAATGGTGTTCCCCATCCAGTGGCCGGAACCGTTCGGGCTCGTGATGGTCGAGTCGATGGCATGCGGAACACCGGTTGTCGCATGCCCCGCCGGCGCCGCCGCGGAGCTCATCGACGAGGGTGTCACCGGATACCTGCGCGAGTCCATCGACGGCCTCGTCCAGGCGGTGACCGAGGTCGGTCGGTGCTCGCCCGTGGTGTGTCGCGAGCGGGTGAGTCACAACTTCAGCGCCGACGCAATGGTCACCGCCTACGAACGCGTGTACGAAGCGGTGACCTGCGAGTGATCACGGCCGTCACCGGCGCGACGGGTCACGTGGGTGCCAGCCTCGTGCGCGGGCTCCTCGATGACGGACGAACCGTGCGAGCCATCAACCGCCGACCGAGCGCGTCGCTGGCGGGCCTCGACGTGGAGTTCGTCGTCGCCGACGTCCTCGATCGGGTCGCACTGCAACGGGCGCTCCGGGGCGTCGACGTCGTGTACCACCTCGCCGGGCTGATCTCGATCTCGGGCGATCCCGACGGACACGTGCGCGCCACGAACGTCGACGGCGTCCGCAACGCCGCCACCGCCGCGCTCGACGCGGGCGTTCGTCGCTTCGTGCACTGCAGCTCGATCCATGCGTTCGACCTCGAGCAGCCCGGAGTACTCACCGAGACGAGCCCGCGCGCGGTCGCGCGCCAACTCCCCGCGTACGACCGCTCGAAAGCCGCGGGCGAGGTCGAGGTGCGGCGGGTCGTCGACCAGGGTCTCGACGCGGTGATCACCAATCTCACCGGCGTCCTCGGGCCCAACGATTTCACCCCGTCGCGGATGGGGGCGGTGTTCCTCGCGCTCGTGCGGCGACGGATCCCGGCCCTCGTCGCGGGCGGCTTCGACTGGGTCGACGTGCGCGACGCGACCGCAGGGATGATGGCGGCCGAAGCGCGGGTCGCACTGGTGAGAACTACCTCCTCGCCGGGCACCGGCACTCGATCGTGGCCCTCGCCGCGCTCGCGGAGCAGGCAACGGGCGTGCGCGCCCCGCGGGTGGCGGCGCCGATGTGGCTGGCCCGGGCAACGTCGCCGGCCGGGCTCTGGTGGGCACATTGGCGGAGGACCCAGCCGCTCTTCACTCCGGAGTCGCTCCACGCCCTGTGGACCGATCCCACGGTGAGCTCGGCGAAGGCCACCCGCGAGCTCGGCTACGAGCCCCGCCCGACCCAGGAGACGGTTTCCGACGTCTACGGGTGGTTCCGCGAGGCGGGGATGCTCCCGGCAGGGTTTCCACTACGGGCGTAGTGCTAATACAATGGCGGCCATGGTCGGCGTCCCGCTGCTCGACATCCCGTTGCTCGACATTCGGGACCTCCACGTGGCCGTCGAAGGGCACGAGATCCTGCGTGGGGTCACGCTGGCGCTGCAGGAGGGCGAGCTGCACGCCCTGATGGGCCCCAACGGCTCCGGCAAGTCCACCTTGGCCAAGACCCTGCTGGCGAACCCGGCCTACGAGATCACCGCCGGCAGCATCTGGTTGAAGGGCGAGGACATCACGAAGCTCCCCACCGACGAGCGTGCCGCCCGTGGCCTCTTCCTCGGATTCCAGCACCCCGAGGAGATCCCCGGCGTGAGCGTGCTCAACTTCCTCCGGCAGGCGATCGCCGCCCGCAAGGGCATCCCCGACCTTTCGGTGCTCGAAGTCCGCATCTGGTTGATGGAGTGGACGAAGCGCCTGGGCATGGACGACCGCTTCACCGAGCGGTACCTCAACGAGGGCTTCTCGGGTGGTGAGAAGAAGCGCAACGAGATCCTCCAGATGGCACTGATGGATCCCGACATCGCAGTGCTCGACGAAACCGACAGCGGCCTCGACATCGACGCGCTCCGCAACGTCGCGCACGGCATCACCGAGATCCGAGGCGTTCGTCCGGCGCTGGGCATCCTGCTCATCACGCACTACCAGCGCATCCTCGAGCACCTCGCGCCCGACGTGGTACACGTGCTGCTCGACGGCCGTGTCGTCGCCACCGGAGGTCCCGAGCTCGCCGAGCGCATCGAGGCCGACGGCTTCGACAGCTTCCGCGCCGAAGCGGCTGCGTAGCCGTGATGGAAGCTGGCCTCGATCTCGCGCGCGTCAAGGCCGACTTCCCGATCCTGTCGCGCAGGGTCAACGGGAAGCGCCTCGTGTACCTCGACTCGGCGTCGTCGTCACAGAAGCCGCAGTCGGTGCTCGACGCGATGGACGAGCAGTACCGCACGTACTACGCCAACATCCACCGCGGCGTCTACACGATCGCCGAGGAGTCCACCGCACGGTACGAGCTCGCGCGCGCGAAAACGGCCCGGTTCCTCGGCGCTGCCAACGTCAACGAAGTCGTGTTCACGAAGAACATCACCGAGGCGATCAACCTCTTCGCGCACTCGTGGGGGCGTACGAACCTCGACGAGGGCGACGCGATCGTGGTCACCGAGATGGAGCACCATGCCAACATCGTGCCGTGGCACATGCTCTGCGCCGAGCGCGGGGTGGAGCTCCGGTGGGTGCCGATCGACCACGAGTACCGCCTCGATCTGAGCGAGCTCGATCGCCTGCTCGACGGCGCGAAGCTCTTCGCGTTCACTGCGATGTCGAACGTGCTGGGCACCGTGCAACGACGTCCGCTTCCTCGCCGACGCCGCGCACGCCGCCGGCGCCACGGTGCTCGTCGACGCCGCGCAAGCGGTGCCGCACGGTTCGGTCGACGTGCAGGAGTGGGACGCAGATTTCGTGGGGTTCACCGGGCACAAGATGCTCGGACCGAGCGGCATCGGAGGCTTCTGGGCCCGCGCCGACCTGCTCGAGGCAATTCCCCCGTTCCTCGGTGGCGGGGAGATGATCCTCGACGTGCGCAAAGACGGTTACGTCCCCAACGAGGTGCCATGGAAGTTCGAGGCCGGCACGATGCCCATCGCCGAGGCCACCGGGCTCGCCGCGGCCATCGACTACCTCGAAGCCCTCGGCATGGACGCGGTGCGCGAGCACGAGCGCAGGCTCACCGCAGTACACGTTGCGCGCGCTCAACGACCGCTTCGGCGAGCGCATCCACGTTCACGGCCCGAGTGGCACCGACATGCGCGGCGGGATCATCTCCTTCGGGTTCGACGGCATCCATGCACACGACATCTCGCAGGTGCTCGACGAAGACGCCGTCTGCGTGCGCGCGAGCCATCACTGCGCCAAGCCCCTGATGCGCGTCCTCGGTGTGCCGGCCAACACCGCGCGCCTCGTTCTACGTCTACAACGACGAAGCAGATATCGACGCTCTGGTCGACGGGCTCGAGCGAGCCGAGAAGTTCTTCGCCATCTAGGGCCGTCAAGGAGACACGATGCCCGGTCTCGAAGACCTGTACCGCGAGATCATCCTCGACCACTACCGCGCGCCCCGGAACCGCGGCGAGTTGCCGGTGCCACCCGCGCACAAGGCCGAGGGCTTCAACCCGCTCTGCGGTGACGAAGTGGTGCTCTACCTCGACGTCGACGGCGACACGGTCACCGACCTCAAGATCGCAGGACAGGGTTGCTCGATCAGCCAGGCGTCCACGTCGATGATGTCGTCGGCCGTCAAGGGACTCTCGGTCGCCGACGCGCGCCGGCTCATTCGCGCGTTCAAGGCACTGATGTCGATCCACGAGTCGAAGCTCGAGGGCGACGCCGACGGTGACGATCTCCGCACCCGAGCTCGAAGGTGTGCGCCTCGGCGATCTCGAGGCGCTCCAAGGTGTCGTGAAGTTCCCAGTACGCATCAAATGCGCCACCTTGGCGTGGAACACCCTCCAGCAGGGGCTCGACGAGATCGAGGCCGAAGCGTGAAGCCCTTTGCGTGACACCGGTCGCCGTGGATTCCCGTTCGCTGTTACCTCGCGACACGGTGGTGAAACGAACGGACACTAGGGTGTACGAAGTCACAGACGAGGAGGCGGTGACCGTGGAGACGAGTCGGGAGCAGCTCACCCAAGTGGTCGACGACGCGCTCGTGCGCTTCCGCGGGCGCGACCTGGTGTCGAGCGCCGAGGTCGTCGACGTCCTGCTCGATCTCCGACTCCTCCTCCTCGAGGTGGAGACCCTCGAGCAGCTCCTCGAGGAGCCCGCCCCCGCGGGTGGTGGGACGATCTGACCTCGACTCGGTAAACTCCTCCGACATGGCCGAGCCGGAGATCCGATCGCGAGCCGACCTGCGCACGCCGACGCCGCACCGCGCCTGTGGGCATCGGTGGGCGCGATCGTGCTGGTCGTCGTGGCCGCGGGGATCGGCGTCGTCGCACTCTCCGGCGGGTCGAGCGACACGCAACCGGCCGCGTCCACCGGCGGCACCAAACTGCAACCGGCCACCGGCGCAAACGTTTCGGCCAACCTCGGGCAGGTCCAGCTCCACGCCGCCTCGACGACGGGTAACGACATCCCCGTGTTCAATGCGCCGGACGCCAACGCCGAACCCACGACGACGCTCGCGAAGCAAACCGACTACCTGCTGCCGCGCACACTCCTGGCGTTCGACCAGTACCAGGACTGGCTGCACGTCTACCTGCCCACTCGTCCGAACAGCTCGACGGCTTGGGTCAAGGTGTCCGACGTCCACGTCTCCGCCCCGCTCGAGTGGGAGATCCGCGTGAGCCTCGCCGACCATCACCTGTGGCTGCTGCACAATGGGGCCGTCGACTTCGAGACCGACGTCGCGATCGGCACGCAGCAGTACCCCACGCCTACGGGAACCTTCTACATCACCGACCCGCTCGACCTGCACAAGACGCCGAACCTCGGTTACGGGGTGTTCGCGCTCGGCCTCAGTCGGTCACTCCGACGTGCTCACGGAGTTCGGCGGTGGCGACGGCCAGATCGCCCTCCACGGCGACAACAACCCGGGCGACATGGGTAAGGACGTGTCGCACGGCTGCGTGCGCATGACGAACGACGCGATCGAGCGCCTGTCGACATTGCCGCTCGGCACACCCGTCGTCATCACCTGATCATTCGTCGCTCGCTGCGGCGCAGGGTACCTGCGCCGCAGACGCTCGCTCCCGGTGAGCTCCCGATCAGAAGCCGGGTTCGGCGAACGGGTCGGCCGCCGGTTCGGCTTCCGCGGCGAGCGCCTCGACGCCGAGCTCGGCCGCGAGGCCCTCGTAGCCGATCTGCTCGAGCTTGTCGGCCAGCTCGGGACCTCCGCTCGCCACGATGCGTCCGGCCATGAGCACGTGCACGCGGTCGGCACGCAACTCGTCGAGGAGGCGCGCATAGTGCGTGATCGCGAGCACGCCGAGTTGCCGCTCCGTGGTCATCGCCTCGATCCGGCGGGCAACATCGCGCAGGGCGTCGACGTCGAGCCCGCTGTCGATCTCGTCGAGCACCGCGAACCGCGGCTCGAGCACCGCGAGCTGGAGGGTCTCGGCGCGCTTCTGCTCCCCACCGGAGAACTCGACGTTCACACCACGCTCGAGGAACTGGCGCGCGACACCGAGGCGCGCCGCCTCGGACTCGATCTTGGACTCGAGCTTCCCGTTGGCGTCGCGGCCCTGGCCGTGGAGTGCAGCCGACGAGGAAGTCGACCAGGCGTACCCCGGGAAGCTCCACCGGGTACTGCAGCGCGAGGAACAAGCCACGGGCGGCCCGCTCGTGGGTGGAGAGGCCGAGTAGTTCCTCGCCGTCGATGGTGATCGAACCCGCGGACACGTCGTAGTCGGCACGGCCCATGAGCACGTGCGACAGCGTCGACTTGCCGGACCCGTTCGGCCCCATCAGCGCGTGCACCTCGCCCGACGCGACCTCGAGGTCGACGCCGCGCAGGATCTCGACCCCACCCACCGACGCGCACAGCCCCGCGATCTTCAACACGCTCACGGAGTCTCCCGACGAGGAGGGGTCACGGGATGGTCACGATCACGTCGTCGCCGTCGGCGCGCACGTCGTAGACCGGAACGGGCTTGGTGGCGGGGAGACTCAGCGGCTCGCCGGTCTCGAGCGAGAACGTGGAACCGTGCTTGGGACACTCGATCTCGCGCTCGTCCTCCCACACGTCGCCTTCCGACAGCGAGTAGTCGGCGTGCGAGCAGCGGTCACCGATCACGTACCAGTCGTCGTCGATGCGCACCACGCACAACCGGTGACCGTCGACGTCGAAGCGCGCGGCTGCGCCGGGCTTCACGTCCGTCGTCGAGCACACCCGCACGTCAGACACTGGCCCTCGCGATCGCGTCGCGGTGCTCGATCTTCTCGATCACGCTCCGGCGGAGCGGCGCGACGAGCGACGGGAGCGGTAGGCGCTCGAACACGTCGTCGAAGAAGCCGAGCACGATCAGGCGCTCGGCTTCGTCGGGCGGCACGCCCCGGGTGGCGAGGTAGTAGAGCTGGTCGTCGTCGATCGGACCGACCGTGCTCGCGTGGGAGCAGTGCACGTCGTCGGCCTCGATCTCGAGGTTCGGCACCGACATCGCCTCGGCACCCTCGGTCAGCACGAGGTTGCGGTTGGTCTGGAACGCGTTCGCGCCCTGCGCGCCGTGCCGAATGCGGATGAGCCCCGAATAGACCGACTGCGCGTGATCCTCGACCGCGCCCTTGAACAGCAGGTCGCTCCTCGTGTGCGGCGCCACATGGTCCTGGAGGGTGCGGAAGTCGAGCATCTGGTTCCCGTCGCCGAAGTAGACCGCGGTGAGGTCGCTCTCGCCGCCCTCGCCGGCGAGCAGCGATTCACTCCGAAGCCGCGCGTAGTACCCGCCCAGCGCAACGGCCGACGATCGCAGGGACGCGTCGCGCCCCACATGCGCGCGCTGGAGTGCGATCTGCCACGTGTGCGGACCGTGTTCCTGCACCGACACGTAGCGCACGTGCGCGCCGTCGCCGAGCACGAGCTCGACGACCGCGTCGACGAGATGCGCCGCGTCGGCGGAGTGCGTGTCGGTGGAGCCGAAGCGGTCGAACACTGTGACCTCGGAACTGTCACCGGCGACCACGATCGTGTGCGGGAAGCTGGCGAGCCGGTCGCCCTCTGACCAGTGCAGCACCACGATCGGCTTGTCGACGACGACGCCCGCGGGAACCTTCACCACCGCGCCGCCCGCGAGGAACGCGTCGTGCAGCACGGTGAAGGCGTCGGGCGAGGCGTCGGAGCAGACGCCGAGCACCTCTTCCACGTCGGCTCGGTCGCAGGTTGCGAGCCCGCACACCTGCACACCCTTCGCGGCGAGCGCGTCGTCGAGGGAGTGGTGCACAACGCGGCCGTTGCGCACGACCACCAGACCGGATCGTTCGCCGGCCTCCGCCGCGACCGGACCGCCACCCGGCGCCGTCTCGTCGCCGGGGTCGCCGAGTTGCTCCGGCGGGATCGGGCGGAAACGCTCGAGGTCGAGCTCGTCGATCCGGCTGTAGCGCCAGATCTCCTCTTCGGTGGTGGGCCACGTCAGGTCGGCGAGCCGTTCCGCGGCGACACGTCGCCGCTCGGCGAGCCAATCGGGACCGGGAAGTGCGCGAGACGCGTCGGGTGTGAACGCACTCACTATCCGACTGCGCCCTCCATGTTGAGCTCGATGAGGCGCGACAGCTCGACCGCGTACTCCATCGGCAGTGTCTTCGTGATCGGCTCGATGAAGCCGTTCACGATCATCGCGGTGGCCTGCTGCTCGGTGAGGCCGCGACTCATCAGGTAGAAGATCTGGTCGTCCCCCACCTTCGACACGGTCGCCTCGTGGCCGATGCGGGCGTCCTTCTCGTCGACCTCCATGCGCGGCCACGTGTCGGATCGGCTGTGGTCGTCGAGGATCAGCGCGTCGCAGCGCACATGGCTCTTCGAGTGGTGCGCGCCTTCTTCGACCTTCACGAGGCCGCGGTAGCTCGTGCGCCCGCCATCCTTGGCAATGGACTTCGAGTCGATGATGGACGTGGTCTCGGGCGCAGCGTGCGTCATCTTCGCGCCGGCGTCCTGGTGCTGGCCCTCGCCCGCGTACGCGACCGAGAGCACCTCGCCGTGCGCCTTCGGACCGACCATCACCACCGCCGGGTACTTCATCGTGAGCTTGGAGCCGAGGTTGCCGTCGATCCACTGGACCTCGGACTCCGTTTCGGCGCGCGCTCGCTTGGTGACGAGGTTGTAGACGTTGGGCGACCAGTTCTGGATGGTGGTGTACCGGATGCGCGCGCCCGGCTTCGCGATGAGCTCGACGACAGCCGAGTGCAGCGAGTCGGTGGAGTAGACCGGCGCCGAGCAACCTTCGACGTAGTGCACCGACGCGCCTTCGTCGGCGATGATGAGCGTACGCTCGAACTGGCCGGCGTTCTCCGCGTTGATGCGGAAGTAGGCCTGGAGCGGCATCTCCACGTGCACGCCCGGCGGCACATAGATGAAGCTGTTGTGAGCGACGACGCCGTTGGCGACGAAGTTCTCGAGCCCGACGACCTGAATATCGTACGTGGGCTTCTCTCCGATGAGTTCCTTCTCGCGCAGAACAGCGAAGCCAATGTCCTCAGTAGCCAGCGTCCCGAAGTTGAGGCCCGTAGCAGCGACGTACGCGTTCCGCCGCCACTTGGCCTCGGGGCGGCCGCGCTTCGCGGGGTCACGCGTTCCGACTCGGCTGAGATCGCCTTGAATCCTGAGACGCCAAGACGTGGACGTGACCGTGTGCCCATCGGCGAATGTCGTTGCCCGGGTTCGCTCGGTGAGCCGACCGTCGGCGTAGAGCCCACAGCCAATCGCGAGCTGGCGCACATCTTCGAGCAGGTCCCGGTTCGATAGCTCGACACACATGCTCTTGCCATCCCGTTCCGTCCAACCGTCGGCATCGATCAGACCGCCGATCAGCGCGAGCTGCTCGTGCTGCGGCAGAGTGAACACCCACTCGGGCAGCCGCTTGGTCTTGGCGTGACCGGAGAATCCGATGTCGTCGAGCCACAAGCCAAGCTGCTTCGAGCTGACGACAAAGCCGCAGTGCACCGGTGTGATGTGCCCGACCGCAAACAGATCGCGGAGCACTTCCATGGCAACGTCGTGGACCGGGTCGGTTTCTGGAACCGAGAACGAGATCTGCCGCATGTGCTCTGCTGGAGCAGCTGTGTGACCATCGCCGAGCCAGAGCCCCAGCAACCACATGAGCTCGGTGTCCGTCTGCTCTGGGAATTGCAGACGCTCGTGATGGTGGTTCTTCAGGTAGTCACGCGGCGCAGGCAGGATGTACGAGATCCCGTCGTCCGGCAACGACCGGGGAATGGCGATCGCTTCGCCTACTTCGATTTGATCGAGCGGTGCCCACACGGAAATCCAGCGTGCGCGACCATCGTGCACGACGCGGCGTGCAACCAGGAATTGATGATTACCGGTGGCCTCGAGCGTCCGCCCTGCCACACGCATGCGAAACACCGGCTTCACGCCGCTCTCCATTGTTGCAAGCACTTTGCCACGCTGGAGGTTGCGGCCGGTATCCGCGCCCCAGACTTCGTCCCCGGGTTCGATCGCAGCGATACTCACGAAGCCGCGATCCTTCACATTGATGCGCGCATCGGCGGTGAGGCACCCACCACTCCACACCGACGAGTTGAGCGCGGCGAACTTGTTGTCGCCCGGCGGGATCACGGTGCCGAAGTACTGCTGCACGATCTCCGGGTACTCACGCACCGCGGTGTCCATGTCGGTGAAGAGCACGCCCGTCTTCGCGAGCTCGTCGCGGTTCCGGTGGTACACCGTTTCCGAGTCGTATTGGGCGGTGACACCCGCGAGGAACTTGCGCTCGGCCTCGGGGATGCCGAGCTTCTCGTAGGTCTCCTTCATGCCTTCCGGGAGCATGTCCCAGCTGGAGACCTGCCCCTCGGTGGGCTTGAGGTAGTAGTAGATGTCGTCGAAGTCGATGTGGGGCATGTTCTTGGCGAACCACTCGAGCATCGGCTTGCGTTCGAACCGCTTCAGGGCGTTGAGGCGGAATTTGGTCATCCACTCGGGCTCGCTCTTGCGGTGCGAGATCTCCCGGACGATGTCCTCGTTGAGGCCCTTGGTGGGCGTGTAGACGTAGTCCTCGGTGCTGTCGGACCAGCCGAGCTTGTACTTGCCGAGATCGATGCCGGAGACGGCCATCTGGCTCCTCACCATGGGTCGCTCGCTGCCGAGCGGGGATACCCCGATCGGCAGACGCCCGCTCCTACCTCCCGAGTCGGGAAAGGGGGATTTCCACTACGTAGATAGTAACAATCCCCCGGCCCTGGAACAATCCCGGAGCGAGGAAGTCGGGGGGCTACTGCGACGCCGCGAGCGCTTCGGCCTGGGCGACGAGAGCCCGGCCCTGCTTCTCGAGCACCTGGTACTGGCCGAGATCGCCGGCCGCGAGCGCCGCGTCGGCCTGGGCGAACTTTGCCGCAGCCTGGTCGAGAAGGTCCCGCACCGATCCGGCCGTCGCGGGGATGGTCGTGGTGGTCGGCCCCGGCACCGTGGTGTTGGTTCCGGGAGGTGCGGTCGTGGTCGTGGTCGGCGTTCCGGCGGTGCCGCCATTCCCGGTGATCGAGATGTTGCACGACGTCGAGCGGTCGGCCTGACCGAAGAGCTGGTTGAGCGCGTCGTTCACGTTCTGCGCGCAGACGGCCTGTCCCTGATCCTGGGTGAACACCCCCACGAACTGGAACTGCGGGAAGCTGCCGCTGCCCTGTCCCTGCGCGTAGAACGGCCGCACGTAGAGGAGCGAGTTACCCACCGGGATGAGTTGCAGGCTTCCCCTCGTGATGCGCGACCCCTGCTGGTTGAGGAAGGTGAGGGCTGCCGAGATCGGTCCTGCGCGGTTCATCTCGCTGTTCACCTGAACCGGCCCCTTCACCGTCTCGCCTTGCGGCATCGTGAACGCGCGCATCTGGCCGTAGTGGCCAGGATCCGAGTTCGCGGTGAGGAACGACACGAGCCGTGTCTCCTTGTTGTTCGACGACACGGGCACGAAGGGCACGATGACGATGAAGTGCTCCGAGTCTTCGTTCGGCAACTTGAGATACAGGTAGTACGGATCGATGCGTCTGCCGGTGGAAGTCGCCGCCTGCGGCTGCGCGTTCGCGTTCGTGTTGGAGCTCGAATCGATCAACGCGCCGAGGTCGGTGCTGGACACGGGACCCGATCCGGGGTCGGGTGACACGAGCCACTTCGCGCTGCCGTCGTAGAAGCGGCGCGGCTCGGTGACGTGGTAACGGCCGAACGTGTTCGACTGCACCTTGAACAGGTCTTCCGGGTAGCGCAGGTGCGCGCGGAGCTGCGGCGACATCTGCGACGCGTCGGTGAACAGATCGGGGAAGGCGCTGCGCCACGCCTTGATGATCGGGTCCTTGGGATCGAACACGTAGAACGTGACGGTGCCCTCGTACGCGTCGACCGTTGCTTTCACCGAATTGCGCACGTAGTTGAAGTCGGTGGCGAGACCGTTCTCGCCGCTCGTGGACTGCGAGTACGGGTACATCGAGGTGGTGGTGTACCCGTCGAGGACCCAGATCGTGTGTTTGCCCATCGCGACCGGGTAGGGGTCGCCGTCGTAACGAAGGAACGGCGCCAGCTTCTCGACCCGTGCGCGAATGTCCCGTTCCATGAGCACTTTCGTGCTCGTCGTGACCTGTCCGGAGATCAGCGGGTCGATACTGCCGAACCGCAGCGCGAACGCGGCTCGGCGCACGATGTTGGACAGCACCACGCCGTCCTTGCCGCGGTAGCGCGTGAACTGGTCGGTCTGCCCGGGGCGTTGGTAATTGAATTCCTTCGACTTCGCGTCGACCAGCACGTAGCTGCCGAGGTTCTCGGCGAAGTAGATCTGGGACGCCTTGCCGTCGCTGAGCTTGATGCCGTTGGGAACCGTCTCGGTGGGGATGTTCTGCAAGTAGTAGTTCGGGGACCCGTCCGACGTCGCCACATTGCTCGGCGACGCCACCACGCCGTAGCCGTGCGTGTAGATGATGTGGCGGTTCACGAAGGACTGGCTGGGCAGGTCGGCGCTGTTCAGTCCGCGAGCCGCGATCAGGACTTGACGGACCTCGTTGTTCACGAGGTACCGGTCGACGTCGACGTCACCGATCTGGTAGTAGGTCTGGAGGTTCTGGACCGAGTTGTAGGTCTGCTGGATGATCCCCGGGTCCCACAGCCGTGCGTTGTCGATCGTCCCCTTGTTGCTGTCGACGATCGCGTTCGCGGCCTCCGTACCGTGTTGCGCCTCGACCTGGTTGAAGGTCTGGTAATTGAAGTCGTCGGTGTTCACTTTGTCGAGCACGAACGCGCTCCGCGTTGCCCGAATGTTGCGCTGGATGTAGGGCTGTTCGGTCTGGAACTCGTTCGGGCCGACCTTGAACTGCTGGATCGCCGCCGGATAGATCGTGCCGATCACGATCGAGACGAAGCCCCACAGGCCCACTGCGATGATCGGCAGGACCCAGCCTCGACGCTGGATGTTCCAGATGAAGAGGCCCGCCGCGAAGATCGAGATGACGATCAGCAGATTGAGCGCGGGGAGCTGCGCCTTCACATCGGTGTAGCTCGCGCCCTCGACGACGCCGCGAGTGGAGAAGTCGAGCTCGAAGCGACCGAGGTAGTACTGCGCGGTCTTGACGAGTGCCATCACCGCGAGGATCACCGACAAGTGCGCCTTCACCTGCGGCGTGACGCGCTGGAACGGGCTCTGGAACCGGATCCCGCCGTTGAGGTAGTGCGCGACGGCGGTGACGATGAGCACGATCACCAGACCGGCGAAGAGCCACTCGGCGATGAACTTGAGGAACGGCAGCTGGAAGACGTAGAAGCCGATGTCCTTGTGGAATTGCGGGTCCTTGATGCCGAACTTCTGGCTGTGCGTGAAGAGCACCCACTGCTGCCACTGCGAGGAAACGCCGATGCCCGCGATCAGCGCGAAGAACAGCGACACACCGACGCGGATCCGGCCGGTGTACGGCCCCGCGACTTGCTGGTAGCGCGCGATGAGCTCGTCTTCGGGACCCATCGACCGGTACTTGGGGGCCAACCGGTCGGCGATGACCAGGTTGACCCACATGATCACGAAGAACGCGACGGTGAAGACGAGCGCCGGCGCGATCTTCGCCGCGAGGAGGTCTGCTCCAGGTGCTGCCCTGCCCGAGGGAGTCGAACCAGAGGTAGTCGGTGTAGAAGCCGGCGAGGCCGCGCAGGCTGAATGCCAGTAGGAGGAACACGACAACCACGCCGATGATCCAGCCTCGGAGGCGAAATCGGCGGCGGGGCTCTGCCGTCGGGGACGCGCATCGAAGGCGCAGCCTAGGTTGCCGAACGGGTCACCGGGCAGCGCGGACTAGCTGTCGGTGGCCAGCACAACGAGACAGCGACAGCCCGGGTGCGCCGGTGGGTGCGACTGTCCGGTGGGGAAATCATCGCCGCGCACGGTTGGTTCGAGCGCGTTGTCGTCGCAGTCCGGGCACTTGCCCACCCGCGGGCACCCAGCGCAACCGGGCACCGTCCGGCGCGGCGTCGTACGCGCCACGGGCGAACGCAGCCGCAAGCGCGTCGCCGAGCACTTCCTCGAGGTCCTGACCTCTCCACTCCCGGTAGCGAGCCCCGAGGCGCTGGGCGATCGTGATCTCGACATCGGCCGGCGTCCGGGCGTCGATCGACTCGAGTGACGACTCCAACCGGGTGCGAAGCGGCGTGACCACGCGTGGTCGCGAGCTGGGCGAGGAGTGCACCCGGCGCTGCGCCGGTCGCGGTGCCGTCCACCCCTGAGGGCATGGAGGCACTCCCGGCCGCGTAGGCAGCGTCGACCGCCGGCTGGAGCACGTGCGCCCAGCGGCTCACTTGGTCATCGGTGGTCGGCAGGACCTTCCCGAGGTCGATCTTTCCGCGCTGACGGCGAAGGCCGTCGAGGACGTCGTTCTGCTCGTCCTGGACGGCACGTTTCGCCCGGGTGCGCGAGATCGTCGGCGATCGGGGCGAGCGCCTCGGCGCGCTTCGCGAGCGCGACGTGATCGTCGTCGAGCAGCTCGGCGGCCGGTTCGTCCACGATCAGGTCGTCGCCTTCGGCGAACTCGCGCGGTCTCATCGGCGCCCGAGCCATCCGCCACGGTCTCGACGGTTTCGATCGTCTCGACGCCCTCTGCGGTCTCGGCGGCGGTGTCCGCTTTCGGTTCGCCGGCTTCCGCACCGGGTTCGTCGATGGCGCCGGCTCCCGACCGCAGTTTCTCGAAGAGCGCGCCGAGCGTCGCGCCCGTCGGTCTGTGATTCGGCAGTCTCTGATTCGGCACTCTGCGATGCAGCGTGAGGTGACTCCGCGTCGCCACCATCCTCGACACGCGGCGTCTCTGCGTCGGCCGCGGCGTCCGGCGTTGGTGTTTCGCCCGCCTCGGGTTCGGCAACCACCGGCATCGACGGTTCCTCTGCCATCGTGCGCGTCGCCTGCAAGAGTCGCGCGTTCCACCAGTTCGTACACCTCGACGAGGCGGCCGCGACCAGCTCGCAGTTCGCCGATCTGCCGCTCGAGATCGCCCCGCCGCTCGTTCAGGTCCGAGAGGACACGTTCGCGCAGTCCGCGAGCTTCCGCCATGATCTCCCGTGCGCGTGCGCGCGCCACATCCTCCGCTTCGCGGGTCTTCGTCTCCACGGCCTGCTGGGAAGAGGCACGCAGCTCGCGAGCCGACTCCTGCGCTTCCCGCACCACGCCGCCGCGCGTGCTCGTCCGCCTTCGCGCGGCAGGTCGACCGCCGCTTCGCGGGCCTGACTCAGGACGCGGGCCGTTTCCTCACCCAGCGCGGCGATGAGCTCCTGGTCGGAGGGAGGTTGCGCCGGGCGCGCGAGCCGGTCCTCGAGCTCCTGCGTGCGGGCGAGGAGCTCGCGTTCCCGGCTCCGCATCGATCCGAGATCGTCGGCGACCATGCGAAGGAATGCCCGCACCTCCGACTCCGCGTAGCCACGCTTGACCTGTGTGAATCCTCGCTCCGCAACGATCTCCGGCGTCAGGCGCGCGTCGCGTGCTGGGAGACATCGGCGTACCGGGGCTGTCGGTCATGCGGTCATGATCGCGCCGCGACCGGCGACGCGGGCGGCACGGGCGCTCCTCCTGCCTTTTGCAGCGCTGCGAGCGCCTCGTCGATCGTGTCGACGCCGACGACCCGCACGTTCCCGGCCCCTTTCGCGCGCGTCCTTCAGTTCCGCCCTGGGCACGATCATGAGCGAGACCCGTTGTGCCGCGCGGTGATCGCCTTCTGCTCGACACCACCGACCGGCCCCGACCGATCCGTCGGGCGCGATCGTGCCGGTGACCGCGACTCGCCTGCCGCCGGTGAGGTTGCCCGGTGTGAGGTCGTCGATGATGGCGAGCGTGAATGCGAGCCCTGCGGACGGCCCACCCACCTGCCGCGTGTCGATCTTCACGTCGATCGGGAAGTGGTACGTGACGAGCGGCTCCGGCTCCATCCGCACACCGAGACACGCGGTGCCAGTCGTGGTATGGCGCACCCGAACGCACGAGAGCCCGTCGCCGGCGATGCGCCCGGTGACGACCTTCGCGGTGTCGGTGGTGCCTGCGTGCGAGTAGGTGACGCTCACGGGTTGGCCCGGTCGGTGCTGCTGGACGAGCGGTGCGACGTCGGCAAGCTGCGTCACCGCGTGATCGTCGACCGCGAGGAGGCTGTCACCGGCTCGCAGTGTGCCGTACGCGGGTGCGCCGGGGCACACCTCGGCCACGACGAAATCGGGCGCGCCGGCCTCGACCGTGTACCCGAGACGTGTGAGCGCCACATTCTTCGCGTCGTCCTGCGACTGTTGCATGAGTTGCGCGTTGACCGCGATGTTCTCCGCGTCGGACAGACAACCCACGGCCGTCGTGCGCTTGACCACGTCACGATCGGGGTCGAGCCAGCTCGTGACGACACGCCACACCGTTGGGTCGTGCGTCGTGACGCGCACGGTGAGGAACAGGACGTTGCCGCGGTGGTCGTAGGTCGGTGCGCCGTCGACGGTGATGACCTTGTCGTCGAGCGGTGTCGCGAATCCGGGCGAGATGATCACGTACGGCAGATGGACACGAAACCGGCGACAGCACGATGGCGACGAGCACGCCGATGGCCGAGAGCGCGACGGCGAGAATCGTGCGCCCCCGCCGGGACGGCGGCGGGGGCGGGGGTTCTTCTGCTGAGTTCATCGGACTCCGAACCGATACCGTGGATCCATCGCACGAACACCGGACACCCAGCCTGCCATGCCCCCTGGCTTCTCCCGGGCGCGCCCACGCAAGAACATCGCCGTGCGCACCGCCCGCAAGGGTTGGGCACTCGTCCGCACCGGGGTGCTGGTGGTCTGCACGGGTCTGCTCGTCGCGATGGTCGTCGCGGCGGTCTTCGGCGGACTGGTAATCCCGATCAACGGCAAGCTCCCGTGACGCACGGGCCCGTCGCCCGAGCGGCCGAGCTCGCCGAGCTCGGCCACCACGGCCCGCTGACCGCCGAGGCCGCGGACCTCGGCAGGGCACGACGCTCGCCGACGATCCCGACCCCCGTGTCCGCACCGCCGCCCTGGGCGCCCTCGTGCGGGCCGGTCCGCGCGACGAGGCGCTGCGAAGGGTGGCGCGCCTCGGTCGCGCGACCCGGCGGCGGCGGTCCGACGGCGGGCCGCAGAGCTCGCACCCGCGCTCGCCGACGCACCGGGCGATCGTCCCGAGCCTGCATGTCGTTGCTCGACGACCGCGACGTCACGGTGGTGGAGGCCGCGGCGTGGGCGCTCGGCGAGCTCGGCGGGCTCGCGATCGACGCCGACGCCGTGACGCGCGCTCGCGCGCGTCGTCGAGACCCATCGCGACGCGCTCGCGCGTGAAGCGGCGGTCGCGGCGCTCGGCGCGCTCGGCGATCCGGCCGGGCTCCCCGCGGTGCTCGCCGCGTGCACCGACCGCGTCGGCGTCCGCCGCCGCGCCGTGCTCGCGCTCGCGCCGTTCGACGGTCCCGACGTCGACGCCGCGCTCGACCGCGGCGCTCGACGACAGCGACTGGCAGGTCCGTCAGGCCGCCGAGGACCTCCGCCGCGACGACCGGCGTCCCAGACGTCCTAGCGTGACGTCACGGTCCATGAACATGTCCTTCAGACGGTCGAAGGACTCGAGGCACCGGCCGGCGCCGAGCACGACCGTCTCGAGCGGCAGGTCGACGAGTTGCGCGCGGACGGCCGTCTCCTGCTCGATGCGGAGGTCGAAGCCGCGCAGCATCGCGCCGCCGCCGACGAGGTGGATGCCCTCGGCGAGGAGGTCCTGCGACAGCTCCGGGGGCGTCCGCGCCAGCGCCTGCTTCACCGCGCCGAGGATCGCCTGGATCGGCTCGTCGATCGCCTCGCGGATCTCCTCGGGCGTGAGCACGATCGTCTTGGGCATGCCGCTCATGAGATCGCGGCCGCGCACCTCGGCCTTGTACTCGTCGTCGGTAGGGAACACCGATCCGATCGCGAGCTTCACCTCCTCCGCGGTGCGCTCACCGATCGCGAGGCCGTACTCGCGTCGCACGTAGCTCTGGATCGCGGCGTCGATGTCGAACGACCCCACCCGCACCGCCTCGAGGGCGACGACGCCGCCGAGCGAGATCACCGCGACCTCGCTGGTGCCACCGCCGATGTCGACGATCATGTTGCCGAGCGGCTCGTGGATCGGGAGCGACGCGCCGATCGCGGCGGCCATCGGCTGCTCGATCAGATAGGTCTGCGCCGCGCCGGCGCGCCGGGCCGCCTCGAGCACCGCCCGCTGCTCCACGTGGGTGATCGCCGACGGCACGCAGATCAGCACCCGCGCCCGTTGCAGGCGCGAGATGCCGGCGCGTTGGAACAGCATGCGGATCAGCCGCTGCGTGATCTCGAAGTCGGTGATCGCGCCGCCGCGCAGCGGCCGGACCGCCACGATGTAGCCGGGCGTGCGACCGATCATCTGCCAGGCGTCGTGTCCGAGCGCGAGCACCTCGTGGGTGCGCGTGTTCATCGCGATGACGGTGGGCTCGTTGAGGATGATCCCGCGCCCGCGCGCGTAGACGAGCGTGTTCGCGGTACCGAGGTCGATGGCGAGGTCGCGGGGCAGGACGAGCTCCTAGTCTGACCGACCGCACCGGGTGCGACGCGGTGCCCCAGTCGGAGCCGTCCTCCCAGTGCTCGCGCTTCCAGATCGGCACCGTCTCCTTGAGCGTGTCGATGCAGAAGCGGGCGGCCTCGAACGCCTCGGGCCGGTGGGGCGACGACGCCACGACCGCGACCGAGGCCTCCGAGAGCTCGAGGTCGCCGGTGCGGTGGAGCAACGCGATGCGTTCGACGACCGGCCAGCGGCGACGCGCCTCCGCGGCGACGGCCGCGAGCGCGGCACCGCCTCCTCCTCGTAGGCCTCGTACGTGAGCCCGCTCACGCCGTCGCGGCCGTCCGAGTGGTCGCGCACGACACCGAGGAACACCACGACCGCGCCGGCCGCAGCGGTGGTCGCCCACGCGGTCGCCGCCTCGACGGGCAGCGGCTCGTCGGTCACGGCGATCCAGTCGCCGGCGGCGGGTGGGAGCACGGCGTCATCGTAGTGAAACCGGTCGACAAGTCGCCCAGCGCCATCGTGAGCGCCGACGCGAACGAGAACGGGCGACCAGAAGGCCGAGAGGCCCGTCGGTACACTCCGCGCGGTGTCCGGTCCGGAGGGCGACGACGGCGCTTCCGAGCGCGACGAAACGCCGAGCGGCCCCCGTCCGGATCCGCTCGACCGTCCCTGGGTCCATCCGAGCGAGCTGCACTCGTACGTCGCGAACCCGCTGCCGCCCGTGCAAGCACGCCCGCGGGAGTGGGTCATCGGCCTCGTGTCGGCCGCGGTCGGTGTCGCCGCCACGCTGCTCGTTCTCGTCGCGTTCGGCGCGCTCGGGGAACGGAACCGGTCACCGCTCCCGCCGCCGGCGATCATCCCGCCGAACGCCGTCATCGACTACGCGGTCGCGGCGCGCGTGAGCGAGGCCGGCGGTCCGAGCATCGTCACCGTTCGCGCCACCGCGGGCGACACCACCACCGTCGGGTCCGGCGTCGCCGTCAGCAGCAACCGTGTCCTCACCTCTGCGCATCTGCTCATCCGGCGCGGACACGGTCGTCATCTCCACGAGCGACGGCAGCACCGTTCCCCGCCAAGGTCATGGGCTTCGACGCCGACACCGACCTGTCGTTGCTCGACGTCGTCCGGGGCCGATCTCTCGTACCGACCGTTGGCCGATGCGTCGCCGGACGTCGGGGAACCAGTCGTGGCCGTGGCGACGACCAAGGGCGACAACCCGTTCGTCGCCATCAACGTCGTCTCCCGGGTCAACCGGATGGTCACGACGAACGGCGCCACGATCGCGGGGTTGCTCCAGGCCAACCTTCTGACCGCGCCGGAGACGTCGGGAGGCGCGCTGTTCGACACGAACGGCCGGATCGTCGGGATCCTCGTCACGCCACCCGGCGTCTCCGACACGGGCCTCGCGGTGCCGATCGACGTCGCCAACGACGTGCGCCAGCAGATCGAGGCGAGCGGGAAGGTCACACACGGCTGGCTCGGGCTCACCGCGGTCGACGCCGGCGACCGCCGCCGGGGCACGAGTGACGGGCGTGGTGCCGACAGCCCGGCGGCGGACGCCAAGCTCGAAGTGGGCGACGTGATCACCGGGGCCGGGGGCCACAACGTCGGCGACGTACGGCGATCTCATCGCGGAATGGCGACGGCGCCGACCGGCCGACTCGCTCGCCATCCAGTACCACCGGGGCCGGGTCCCGCACTCGACCACCGCGACGTTGACCGCCGGGCCGCCGCCGGCCGCACCGCCGGACTGAGTCGGCGATGGGCCAACTGAATTGCCGTGGTTCGCTCGGGCTGCGCGACGATGAGGGCATGACTGTCACCGAGGCGCCCGGCGAGGACCGCCTCGAAGCCCTCGACCGCGAGCTGCTCAACGCGGTCCAATGGGACTTCCCACTCGAGCCTCGGCCGTACGCGGCGCTGGGCGAGCGTCTCGGGCATCGACGAACCGGCGGTTCGCGCACGAATCGCGCGGGTCAAGCAGCTCGGCGTGCTCCGCCAGCTGTCCGCCATCTTCGACACCCGAGCCCTCGGGTACGGCTCGGCGCTCGTCGCCGCGAAGATCGACCCCGAGCGGGTCGACGAGGCGGCCGCCGTCATCAGCGGCCACCCCGGCGTGAGCCACAACTACAAGCGCAACCACGCGTACAACCTCTGGTACACGATCGCGGTGCCGCCCGGCGACGTCGCTCGAGGAACACGTCGACGTGCTCCACCGCGAGTCCGGCGCGATCGTCACCCGCCGGCTCCCCACGCTGAAGCTCTACAAGATCGGCGTGAAGCTCGACATGACCGGGAACACCGCGGCCGACGCGAAGGCCGAGGTGCTCGAGCACGAGCGCCCCGAACGGCGCGAGCACATGGACGCGCCCGACCTGTCGGAGCTCGAGATCGCGGCCATCCGCGTGGTGCAGGACGACCTCCCGCTCGTGGAGCGCCCGTTCGCGGCGTACGGCGAGCTCATCGGCTGCGACGAGGCCACGGTGCTCGACCTGCTGTCGTCGTTCAAGGAGCGCAAGCTCATGCGCCGGTTCGCCGCGGTGATGAACCACCGCTCGGCCGGGTTCAAGGCCAACGCGATGGGCGTGTGGGCGGTGCCCGAGGACGAGCTCGAGGAGATCGGCCCGCAGATGGCGGGGTTCGCGCTGGTGAGCCACTGCTACCGGCGCCCGACCTACGACGACTGGCCGTACTCGATCTTCACGATGGTGCACGGCAAGAACGCCAAGGACTGCGAGACCACGATCGCGGCGATCCGCGACGAGACCGGCATCGACGAGTACGCGCTCCTGTGGTCGATCAAGGAGTACAAGAAGACCCGCGTGCGCTACTTCACCGACGACTGGTCGGAGTGGCGCGCGACAGCACTTGGTTGCAACGTCCTGAGCGCAACGATCGACGTCGGGCGCGTCCGCGCCGACACGCCCGGTTGCCGCGACGTCGTTCACCTCAACAACGCGGGCGCGTCGCTGCCTCCGCGCGTGGTGGTCGACACCGTGATCGAGCATCTCGAGCTCGAAGCGCGCGTCGGGGGGTACGCGGCGGGTGACGCGGTCGCCGAGCGGTCGGCGGCCGTATACGGCTCGGTCGCCGCGCTTGTCGGTGCCGCTCCCGACGAGATCGCACTCGTCGAGAACGCGACCCGCGGCGTGGGACATGGTCTTCTACGCGCTCGGCGTCGCAATTCGAGCCGGGCGACCGGATCCTCACCTCACGCTCCGAGTACGCGAGCAACGTGATCGCGTTCCTGCAGGTGTCACGCCGTACGGGGGCACTCGTCGAGGTGGTCCCCGACGACGAGCACGGGCAGCTCTCGGTCGACGCGCTGCGCGACATGGTGGACGACCGCGTGCGGCTCGTCGCGATCTCGTGGATCCCCACGCAGAGCGGGCTCGTGAACCCCGCCGCCGAGGTGGGCGTCGTGGCACGCGACGCGGGTGTGCCGTATCTGCTCGATGCGTGCCAGGCCGCCGGCCAGCTTCCCGTCGACGTCGACGCGCTCGGGTGCGACTTCCTGTCGGCCACCGGGCGCAAGTATCTGCGCGCACCGCGGGGCACTGGACTGCTCTACGTACGGCGCGCGTGGATCGAGCAGCTGGAGCCACCCTTCCTCGACGTGCACGCCGCCCGTTGGGTGCGCGACGACGCCATCGAGATCCGGGGCGACGCTCGTCGCTTCGAGACCTGGGAGCACAGCGTCGCGAACCGGCTCGGCCTCGGTGCCGCGGTCGACTACGCGCTGGCCATCGGCGTGGACGCGATCGAGGAACGCGTCACGATGCTGGGCAGCACGCTGCGCGACCGTCTGAACGAGGTGCCCGGCCTCGCGCTCCACGATCTCGGGATCGAGCGATGCGGGATCGTCACGTTCACCGTGGAGCACGAGGACCCGTTCACACTCGCGGCGCGTCTACGCACCGAAGGCATCAACATCTCCGTCTCGACGATCGACTTCGCGCGCTACGACCTCGGCGGGCGCAACCTCGACGCCGTCGCGCGCGCGCTCAGTGCACTACTACAACACCGAGGAAGAGCTGGACCGGCTGACCGCGGCGGTTGCACGGAACATCTAGAGCGAACGGCGGCGAGCCGGGTACCCCGGCTCGCAGTGAGCGACCCAGGATCAGGTCGGCGCGGACGCGCTCCGCTTCGACCTGCGGCGACGCCGGATCCGGAGCGCACCGAACAGCGCGGCGAGCACGACTGCCGCCGCGATCGCGCCGGACCGCGCGCGGCGAGGCGGTAGCGCGAAGAGCGCTTCGGTGATGGCCTCCTCGTTGGTACGGCTCGGCGTCCAGCCCGCCGCCCTGAGCTTGTCGTTGGCTATGACCCAGGGGTGCACCAGGTACGGCACCATGCCGGGCGGCACGTCGCCCAAGCCGAGCGCCCACGTGCGCCGCAGCGCGCGCTCGAGCACCGCTGCGGGTACCGACGGAAGGCTTCCGCGTGGGAGCATCGCGCGAGCCGCGGCCGCGTCGAGCCAGCCGTCGGCCGCGACGTTGTACACGCCCGGCATCTCGTGGGTGGCAACCAACACGAGCGCCGCCGCGAGGTCGTCGACGTGCACGACCTGCACCGGCATCGACGCACCTCGGACGCGCAGTCGGGGGCGTCCGAGGATGATGCGCGCCGGAAGGCGTTCGGCACCGGGACCGACGACGGGTGCCGATCGCAGCGTGGTGACGGTCACCCCGGGATGGTCGTCGCGCCATTCGGCGATGAGCCGCTCCACCTCCGCCGCTTGCACCGCGGGAGAGAAGTGGGGGTTCGGACGAAGGGAGGCCTCCTCGGTGAGCGGAACCGGGTTGTTCGGCCACGCGCCGTACACCGTCGCGCTCGAGATGCGCACGACTCTGCTCGCACCGACCGCAGCCGCAGCCGCGAGCACGCGACGGGTTCCCTCGACGTTCACGCGCGCCATCAGCGTCTCGTCCGAGATCGGATCGACCACGCCCGCCAGGTGTACGACGGTGTCGATGCCCTCGAGGAGCGGCTTGAGGTCGGTTCCCGCGATGTCGACGCGGTGGAACTCGAGGTTGCGGCTCCGCCAGCCCGGCTCGCGCACGTCGAGCGCGACGACGCGGGTGACGTCGGGATGCTCGACGAGCAACGGAAGCAGCCGCTGCCCCACGAGCCCGGATGCGCCGGTGACGGCGACCGCAGACACGTCCATACACTGACCGCGTGGCGGACAATCCTCAACCCGGGGATCCGGACGACGACGACGCTCGGTCGGAGCCGAACCTTCCGGCCTTCCTGTTCGGCACCGGTGGTCCCGGACAATTCGACCCGTCCACGTTCGACTTCTCGCAGATCGACCTGAGCCAGATGATGCGGATGCTCTCGTCGACCGGCCCGGTCAACTGGGAGGTCGCGCGCCAGACGGCGGAGTGGGTCGCGCTGGAGGGTCGGCCCGAGCCGCCGATCGACGCAGCCGATCGCAAGCAGTTCGAGGAGCTCGTACACGCGGCGCAGACCCTCGTGGTCGCCGAGACCGGTCTCTACGAAACCTTCGCCGCCCCGATCCAGACCGTCGGCCCGCAGGGTTGGGTCGACCTGCACCTCGTCGCGCTCCGCCCGGTGCTGGAGGCGCTCGCGACGACACTCGGTGACGCGATGCGCTCGGCGGGCGACGAACCCGAGCCCGACGAGGACCTGTCGGCCATGTTCCCCGCCCTGCCCGACGGCGTGCCGCTCGGCGAAATGCTCCGCATGGTGGTGCCGGCGCTGCTCGGCGTGCAGGCGGGCTCGATGATCGGATACCTCGCGCAGCACGCGTTCGGTCGCTACGACCTTCCGCTCCCGACCGGCTCGCTGCCCGACGGCGACGAGCCGAGCCTGTGTTTCGTGGTGCCCAACGTCGACGCGTTCGAGGAGGAATGGACGCTTCCGCGCGACGACCTGCGCTTCTACCTCGCGCTCCACGAGGTGGTGCATGCGGCCGAGCGCTCGGTGCCATGGGTTCGCAGCCGCCTCCTCCGACTCGCGGTGGACTACGTGTCGAGTTACGAGATCGACCCCACGGCGCTCGAGGCGGAGTTCGGCACGATCGACCCGAGCGATCCGGCGTCGCTCGAGTCGATGACGGCGAGCCCCGAGCGCATCCTCGGTGCGATGCAGTCACCGCGCCAGGCGGCGCCACGCGAGGAGCTGCAACGGCTCACGTCGGTGATCGAGGGCTTCGCCGACAACGTGACGGAACGCGTCGGGAAGCGTCTGGTGCCCACGTTCGAGCGCATCCACGAAGCGATGTTGCGCCACCGCGTCGAGCGCGGCGAGGCCGAGCGATTCATCGAGGGTCTGCTCGGGCTGAAGCTCGAGCGCGCGCACTACGAACGCGGGCAGGCGTTCTGCGCAGGCGTTGTCGAACGCGGCGGGAGTCGAAGGACTGAACCGGCTGTGGGAGAGCGAGTCGATGCTCCCCACACCGAACGAGCTGGAAGCCCCCGGCCTCTGGCTGGCCAGAATCGAGTTGCCTTCGTGATTGGCTCGCTCGCTGCGCCGCAGGGTACCTGCGGCGCAGACGCTCGCTCCCCGTGCTCGCTCGACTCGCTCCGCTCGCTCGCTCGCGGCACCGAGTTTGTTGCGCGTCGTGTCGAGCCGCGAAAGTTGCGCAAATGAGACTTGGGATAATCGGAGCGGGTGTGATGGGGAGCGGCATCGCGCAGGTGACCGCGACCGCGGGGTACGAGACGGTCTGTTACGACCTCGATGCCGGCGCGCTCGAGCGTGCGCTCGAGCACGTGACGACCGGACGATACGGGTTCGAGCGAGGTGTGGAGCGCGGCAAGATCGAGCCGCGCCGACGCCGACGCCGCGCTCGCACGACTCACGTTCACGTCGTCCTTCGACGAGGCGGCCACGGTGGACCTCGTGGTCGAAGCCGTGCCCGAGAACCTCGAGCTCAAGCAGCAGGTGTTCCGCGACCTCGATGCGGCCGCGCCGGCCGCGACGATCCTCGCGTCGAACACGTCCGGGTTCCCGATCGTGCAGCTCGCGGAGGTCACGTCGCGGCCGGAGCTGGTGATCGGGTGGCACTGGGCGTCTCCCCCGGTCGTCATGCGGCTCGCCGAGATCGTCCGCGCTCCGCGACACGAGCGACGCGACCGTCGAGACGGTGATCGAGGTAGCCGCGACGTGCGGCAAGAACCCCGTCGTCGTCAACGACACCACGAGCGCGTGGGGCTTCGTCGCCAACCGCGTGTACTTCGCGATGATCCAGGAAGCGAACCGGGTCGTCGAAGAGGGCGTCGCCACCCGCGAACAGGTCGACACGCTCATGGTCGACTGCTTCAACTGGCCCGTCGGCCCCTACGGCATGACCCACGGCGCCACCACCGGCTGGGACAAGTAACAGGTCCACCTCCGACTTGTTGCTACTTCTTGAAGCGTTTGCGGACGCGGTCGAGGGCGTGGTTGCGCGACCTGATGATGGCTCGGTCGACCGAATCGGGCATCAACTTCGTGCGCGGGCCGCGGCGTCGTGCGGCCCCGAGCGCCGTCACGTACGACGCGGCCGCGCACAGCAGCACGACCGAGAGCACGAACAAGCCCAACTTCGCGGCGAACGGGATGACCCCGATGATGCCGCCGATCACCCAGACGAGCTGGAAGCGCGTCTCGAAGCGTGGCGAACGCGCGACCGCGCACGCGCGTCGGGTCCGTCGCGCTGCGAGCAGGCTGTCGAAGCCGAGCCGTCCGGCCGCGGCTCCGATCGCGACCGCGAACGCGGCGAGCACGAACCCGAACGGTCCCGCCCAAGATCGCGCCGAAGCAGCGTGAACACGGCCGGCAGCACGAGCGACGACGCGACGATCACCTCTTCGCGTTCGGAACGGCGGGCGATCGGCGCGGCGATCACACCGACGAATCCTGCCGACGTGCCGCCGCGCCCAACGTGACCGCCAGAGCGAACAGGTCGTGCTTCAGCGAGAACGCGGCGAAGAACGCAGAGAAGCCGACGCTGCCGCGGATCACGGCCATCGCGCTCCCGGCGAGCAGGATGCTCGGCTGGTGGAGCTCGGCTTCGACGATCTGCGTCGTCGCGACTGTCCGCCGGACCTCTGACGTCGCGTCCGTGGGATCTGGATCGCCAGGACCGTCGCGACGACGAACACGACCGCGGCGAAGCGCAGCGACCAGTCGGCGCCGAAGAGCTGCTGGACGGCGGCCGCGGGCACGCCACCCACCGTCGCCGCGAGCACGCTCAGCGAGCGCGAGGCGCGAGTTGGCGGTGACCAGCTCGCTCTCGTCCTTGACGAGCGCAGGCACCAGCGCGCTCTTGGCGACGGAGTACCCCTTGGCCAGGACGAGCACCCCGAACGCGAGCGGGTACACGAGCAGCCCCTCGGGCGCCGGCTTGCTGATGTACAGGGCCATGGCGAGGCACAGCGCGGCCCGGCCGGCGGCCGACAGGATCACGAAGCAGCCGGCGCCCGCCCGGCTGCGGTCGATCGCCGGGCCGAGCACCGGCGCGACGATGGCGAACGGCGCCATCGTGAGGACGAGGTACAGGAGCACCTTGCCCCGTGCCGCGGAGGTCGGGCTCTGGAAGAACAGCGAGCCCGCCAGCGACACGGTGAGGCACGCGTCGCCGGCGACGCTCGACGCGTGGGCGTACACGAGCCGCGCGAACGGCGTGGGCTCGGCGAAGCGAGGATCGGTGCTCATCGCCACACGCACGATACCCCTGGGCCTCTCCCGGTGATCGCTCCCTCCGCCTCCGCGACGCCGAAGGAAACGACCGGTGAACGGACGCCGCCGGCCGGCGGCACGCACCACCCGTACAGTTGGCCAATGGCCGGCATCGACGTCGCCGTCGGCGCGGAGGCCGATCCTCCAGCCAGTTCGGCCGTCGGCGGGCGCTACCTGAACCGCGAGCTCTCGTGGCTCGACTTCAACGCGCGCGTGCTCGCGCTCGCCGAGGACGCCACCGTTCCGCTGCTCGAGCGCGCGAAGTTCCTCGCCGATCTTCAGCGAGAACCTCGACGAGTTCTTCCAGGTGCGCGTGGCCGGCCTGATGGAGCAGCTCGGCGGCCGGCCTGCGCACCACCACCCCCGACGGCCTCGACCTCGTCGACCAGCTCCGCGCGATCCGCGGCCGGGTCAGCGAGCTCGGCGACGCGCGAGGCCGCCGTGTTCACCAAGGAGATCGCGCCCGCGCTCGAGGAGCGCGGGCATCCGCTTCGCCGACTGGGACGACCTCTCGGCCGACGACCGCGCCCACCTCGACGAGCTGTTCGACGAGCGCATCTTCCCGGTGCTCACGCCCCTCGCCGTCGACCCCGCCCACCCGTTCCCCTACATCTCGAACCTGTCGCTCAACCTCGCGGTCACCGTGCGCGACTCCGCGACCGGCGAGCGAGCGCTTCGCGCGGGTCAAGGTCCCGCCGCTCGCTGCCCGCGCTTCGTCGCGCTCCCCGACGGCGAGCGCTTCGTCCCGCTCGAGCAGGTGATCGCGGCGAAGCTCGACGCGCTGTTCCCGGGGATGGAGATGCTCGCGCACCATCCGTTCCGCGTCACCCGCGACGCCGACTTCGAGCTCGAAGACGAAGCCGAGGACCTCCTCGAGGCGATCGAGTCGGTGCTGCGGCGCCGCAGCAAGTTCGGCCGGGTCGTGCGGCTCGAGGTCGACACCGACGATGAGCCGCGAGGTGCTCGAGCTGCTCTGCCGCGAGCTCGAGCTCTCCGACAGCCGACGTCAACGTGATCGACGGGCCGCTCGACCTCGGCGGCCTGTGGGCGCTCGTACGCGCTCGACCGGCCCGAGCTCAAGGACGAGCCGTGGGTGCCGCAGACGCAGGCCGCGCTCGCGGGCACCGACCCGCCCCCGACTTCTTCCGCCTGCTCCAAGCCGGCGACGTGCTCGTGCACCACCCGTACGACTCGTTCGCCACGTCGGTCGAGCAGTTCGTCGAGCAGGCGGCGAGCGATCCGCACGTCCTCGCGATCAAGCAGACCATCTACCGCACCGCCGGTGCCGAGAGCGCGCTCGTGCGCCTCGCTGATCAAGGCCGCCGAGCAGGGCAAGCAGGTGGTGGCGCTCGTCGAGCTCAAGGCCCGCTTCGACGAGCAGGCCAACATCGAACGTGCCCGCGTGCTCGAAGAAGCGGGCGTGCACGTCGTGTACGGCCTCGTCGGGCTCGAAGACCCACGCCAAGATGCTCCTCGTCGTGCGCCAGGAGGCCGACGGCATCCGGCGCTACTGCCACGTCGGCACCGGCAACTACAACCCGAAGACCGCGAACACCTCTACGAGGACCTCGGGCTGCTCTCCGCCGACCCCGACCTCGGCGCCGACCTCACCGACCTCTTCAACCACCTCACCGGCTACAGCCACCAGGGCGATCTACCGCAAGCTGCTCGTCGCGCCGTCGCACCTGCGGCAGGCGATCGCCGAGCGCATCGAGCGCGAGGCGGCGAAGGGTGGCGCCGGGCGCATCACGATGAAGATGAACAGCCTCGTCGACCCGGCGATCATCGACGCGCTCTACGACTGCCGCGCAGCGTGGCGTCCGGATCGACCTGCTCGTGCGCGGCATCTGCTGCCTGCGCCCGCAGGTGCCGGGGCTTGTCGGAGACGATCCGCGTGCGCTCGATCGTCGGCCGGTTCCTCGAGCACTCCCGGATGTACCGGTTCGGCGCCGATCCCGCCGAGGCCGAGTACCTCATCGGTTCGGCCGACCTCATGCCGCGCAACCTCGACCGCCGCGTCGAGGCGCTCGCGCCGGTGACCGACCCTCGGCTGCGCGCCCGGCTGGCCGAGATGCTCGAGATCAACCTCGCCGACGACACGCTGGCGTGGGAGCTCGCCGCCGACGGCACGTGGCGGAAGATGCCGACCGTGGTCGGCGACTCGACGCAACGGCGTCTCCAAGAGCTCGCGATCGGTCGCGCGCACAGCTCCTCGTAGCGTCGTGACCGTCGAACACGAGTTCAAGTTCTCGCCGGGACCGCTCTTCCAGCTGCCCGACCTGAGCACCGTCGACGGCCTCCGTCCCGACGCGCCCGACACGATCCGGCTCCAGGCCACCTACTTCGACACCGACGACCTCCGGCTTGCCCGTGCCGGCGCGAGCCTGCGCTACCGCAACGACGAGGGCTGGACGGTGAAGCTGCCGGTCGCCAAGGATTCGGGGGCGCTCACCCGCCACGAGCTGCATGTCGACGGCGAGCCGGGCGAACCACCCCGAGCCGCCGTCGACCTCGTGCTCGCGCTCATCCACCGCGCGCCGCTGGCTCCGGTTGCACGACTCAACACGGTGCGGAACCGCGTCGTGCTCCGCGACGAAGAGGGTGCGACGATCGGCGAGGTCGTCGACGACGAAGTGTCGGTGCTCGACGGGATGACGGCTCGCGGCGCGGTTCCGCGAGCTCGAGGTGGAGCTGGAGCAGTCGGCACCGCCCACGCTGGTGGCCGCGCTCGTCGCGCGGCTGCGCGCCGCGGGCGCGGGACATCCCGATCCCGTCCCCAAGATCGTGCGCGCGCTCGGACCGCGGGCCGCCGACCCTCCCGATCTCGTACCGCCCCGGCCGCTCGACTTCGCGTCCACGCCGGCCGAGGTCGTCCAGGCGGCGATCGCCACCTCGACCCCCCGGCTGATCGGCAACGATCCCGGCGTGCGGCTCGGTAACGACCCCGAAGCGGTGCACCAGGCGCGGGTCGCCACCCGCCGGCTCCGCTCCGACCTGCGGACCTTCGGTCCGGTCCTCGACGAAGCGTGGAGCGAGCCGATCCGCGAGGAGCTGGAGTGGCTCGGCGCGTCTGCTCGGCGCAGTGCGCGACACCGAGGTGCTCCTCGACCGGCTCGAGGCGCGCCTCGCCGAGCTCCCGCCCTCCGACACGACGACGGCAAGCAGCTGCTCGAGGCGCTCCGGAGCACCGCGAGCACGCCGCGCCGAGCTGCTCCGCGGAGATGCGTTCCGACCGCTACCTCGCGCTGCTCGACCGCTCGTCGACGCGGCGCCGCGCGCCGAAGTTCAGGCAGGACATCGACGAAGACGACGAGCTCGAGCTCGCCGACTTCGTTCGCAAACCGTGGCGGAAGCTGCGCGACGCGGTGCGGGCGCTCGGTCCGGCTCCGGAGGACCGCGAGCTCCACGCGTGCGCATCCGCGCCAAGCGCTGCCGCTACGCGGCCGAGGCGGTCGCGCCGGCGTTCGGCAAGGAGGCTCGCCGCTTTGCGCGGGCGATGGCCGCGGTGCAGGACGTCCTCGGCGAACACCAGGACGCCGTCGTCGCCGGGCAGTGGCTGCGCACGCACGCGACCGGGCCCGACCGCCTTCGTCGCGGGTGAGCTCGTGGCCATCGAGCGCGAAGCGGCGCGTGTCGCCGCGACCGAGCGTGGCCCGAGGTCTGGAGCCGAGCGCGGCGCAAGCACTCCGCCGGTGGATGTAGGGGGTGCGATGTAGTTCGGGCCGCGGGCGGCATCGTGATCCGGGCCGATCCCGACGGCCACGCGCGTCCTGCTGGTGCACCGGCCCCGCGGCGACTGGAGCTTCCCCAAGGGCAAGGCCGACCCCGGCGAGCGTGACGAGGAAACCGCGCTCCGAGAGGTCGACGAGGAGACCGGGCTGCGCTGCACCCTCGGCGAGTCCGCCGGCGAGACCCGCTACACCGACTCGCAGGACGGCCCAAGGTGGTGCGGTACTGGCTGATGGAGCCACGCTCCGTGAGTCACGAGTTCGTACCCAACGACGAGATCGACGACCTGCGCTGGTGCACGCGCCGCGAAGCCGACAAACTGCTGTCGTATCTGCCCGACCGGCAGCTCCTGGCCACACTTCCCGAGGACCTCCTGTGACCGTCTACCTCGTTCGCCACGGCAGAGCCGGAGCCGTCGTGCCTGGCACGACGACGACGACCTCCGGCCCCTGTCGGCCATCGGCCGACGCCAAGCGAACAGCATCACCGATGCCCTGGTCGACGCGGGAGTGCAGCAGATCGTCTCGAGCCCGTACGTACGATGCCGCCAGACCCTCGACCCGCTGGCGCAGCGGCTGCGCCTTCCCCTCGAGCTGTCCGACGCGCTCGCCGAGGGCGCGTCGCTCACCGACACGCTCAGGCTGCTCGAGAAGGTCGCGGGCGAAACGGCGGCGCTCTGCACCCACGGCGACGTCGTCGGCAACGTGATCGACCACCTGGCGCGCGCCGGCGTCCCGATCGACGACGAGCGTCTCGAAAAAGGTTCCACGTGGGTGCTCGACACCCGCGACGGCGAGATCGTCGGCGCGCGCTACCTCCCTCCACACCGGCCTAACCCTCGGGTCGCGGCAACTACGGTGAGCCGGTGCGGATCCTCGTCACGAACGACGACGGCGTCGACGCCCCCGGCCTCAAGCCCCTCGCCGCCGCGCTCGTCGCCGACGGCCACGACGTCACGGTGGTCGCGCCCTCCAGCGACCGCAGCGGCTCCGGTGCCGCGATCGGCAAGCTCTTCGGCACCGAGCCGCCGGAGGTCGTCCGTCACCAGTGGCCCGATCTCCCCGGCGTCCCCGTGCACGCGCTCGACGCGCCGCCCGCCACCGCGGTGCTCGGCGCGATCCTCGGTGCCTTCGGCGATCCGCCCGACCTCGTCGCGTCGGGCATCAATCCGGGCGCGAACACCGGGCACCTCGTGATCCACTCGGGCACGGTCGGCGCCGCGCTCACAGCTGCCGGGCTCGACATTCCCGCCTTCGCGGTGAGCCTGCCGTGGAACACCGAGCACGAGTACCACTGGGACACCGCGGCCGCGTTCGCGGCGGCAGCGGTGGAGTGGGTTCTGAAGCCCGACGGCGGGATGCCGCGCGTGCTCAACCTGAACGTCCCGAACCTGCCGATGCACGAGGTGAAGGGGGTCCACGAGGCGGAGCTGGCGCCCCATGGCGAGGTGTGGATCGCGTCGGCCGACGCGTCGGGGGGAGATCTGAAGCTCGAGTTCCAGGGACGCGCGGATGCCGCGCCCGGTACCGACGTCGCGCTCATCCGCGAGGGGTACGTCGCGGTCACGCCGCTGATGAGCGTGGTACGCGCGCCGTGGACCGGCGCCGCGGAGGCGGTGGCGTCGGCGCTACACGATCAGCCGTCAGGCTGACGCACGTTCACGTTCGAGCGCGCCGCGCACCGCGGCGACCCGCTCGGGCACCACGCGCCACCACACCCAGCGGCCACGCTTCTCGCCCACGATCAGCCCGACGTCGGCGAGCACCTTCGTGTGATGTGACACCGTCGACTGCGCCTTGCCGAGCGGCGCGAGGAGGTCGCACGAGCAGATCTCGCCGGCATCCGCGACGAGGCTGAGCAGCCGGAGGCGGACCGGGTCTCCGAGCGCGGCGAACACCTGAGCGAGGTCTTCCGCGTCGTGTTCCGCGAGCGGCGCGGCGAGGACCGAGGCACAGCAGCCGGCGGGTTCCTCACGTCGAGACATTGACACCTATCGATACATCGGCTATGATCAATCGATCGACGTTCGCCAATCTATCAGCAACGGGAGCAAGTGATGAGCAGGGTCCAACTCGCCCTCAACGTGTCCGACCTCGACGAGGCGATCACCTTCTACTCGAAGCTGTTTGCCGCCGAGCCCGCCAAGGTCCGTCCCGGCTACGCGAACTTTGCGATTGCCGATCCTCCGCTCAAGCTCGTGTTGATCGAGGGCCACGGCGAGCCCGGCTCGCTCAACCACCTCGGCGTCGAGGTGGAGAGCACCCGTGAGGTCGCGGCGACCGAAACGCGCCTGCAGGATGAAGGCATGGCGACGGCAACCGAGGACGAAGTCGCCTGCTGCTACGCGCTCCAGGACAAGGTGTGGGTCGACGGACCTGACGAGCGTCCGTGGGAGATCTACACGGTGCTCGCCGACGTCGAGATGCCGGTCGGCGAGTTGCGCGCCGTCGATACCGCGAGCGACGCGCTGTGCTGCGCGGAGGCGCCAGAGTCATCCGAGCGCTGCTGCTGACTCTACGGGCATGAACATCGACCTGGCGCGACGCGCGACGGCGGAGGCCGTCGGCACCGCGCTGCTCGTTGCAGCCGTCGTCGGTTCCGGCATCTCCGCACAGCGACTCACGCCGCACGACTTCGGGCTCGAGTTGCTCGAGAACTCGATCGCCACGGGCGCGGCGCTCGTGGCGCTGATCCTCGCCCTCGGAGCCGTGTCGGGCGCGCACTTCAATCCGGTGGTCACGCTGGCGGACCGAGTGCTCGGCGGGATCGAGACGCGTGAAGCGCTCGTGTACATGGCGGCGCAAGTGGCGGGCGCGTGCGTCGGGGCCATGGTCGCGAACGTGATGTTCGAGCTCCCCGCGGTCACCATCTCCACCGATACCCGATCGTCGGGCGCGCTCTGGTTCAGCGAGGTGGTGGCAGCGTTCGGGTTGCTCCTCGTGATCCTCGGTGTCGTGCGCGCGGGCGCCGCGCAGGTGGCCGCGTTCGCAGTGGGCGCCTACATCGCGGCCGCGTACTGGTTCACGTCGTCCACGAGCTTCGCCAACCCTGCGGTCACGATCGGCCGGACGCTCACCAACACGTTCGCGGGAATCGCGCCGAGCAGTGTGCCGCCGTTCGTGATCGCCCAGGTCGCGGGCGCGCTCCTCGCGGTCGCGCTCGCCCGTTTCCTGCGCCCGAACATCCCCGCCGAAGACCTCGTCATGCCGCACGACCCGTCGTCGTGACCGCCGCCAGGAGGACAACATGGCCGAGAACACGCTGACCATCGACCAGCAGCTTGCGCTGCGTTCGGCGGCCGCACGCCTCCGAGAGCAGTTCGAGGGTGTCTTCGGTGAGGAAACCATCGAGCTCTTCCTCACCTCGAGCTACGACCAGTTCGCGAACCGCGCCACCGCGGTGAACTTCCTCCCGATCATGGCGGAGCGATTCGCACGGCAACGGTTCCGCGCGCTCGCGCGCGTCGAAGGGAAAGCTCTCGACGGACTCCCCATCGTGCTCTTCCTCTGCGTCCACAACGCCGGGCGCTCCCAGATGGCGCTCGGATGGTTCCAGCACCTCGCCGGCGACCGCGCGATCGGCTGGTCGGGCGGTTCCGAGCCCGGCAACGAGGTCAATCCGGCGGCGATCACGGCGATGGCCGAGATCGGGATCGACATCAGGAGCGAGTTCCCCAAGCCGTGGACCGACGAGATCGTGCAGGCCGCCGACGTCGTCGTCACGATGGGTTGTGGCGACGCGTGCCCCTTGTTCCCGGGGAAGCGGTACGAAGACTGGGAGCTCGACGATCCCGCCGGCCAGAGCGTCGACGCGGTGCGACCCATCCGCGACGAGATCGGGCAACGGGTACGGGTGCTGCTCGCGAGCTTGGACGTGCCAGTGAGTTGACCACCCTCACCGACCTCCAGCGCGAACCGTCCGCTCGTTGACACGACTCTCGAGGAGAGCCACGCGCAAGTGGCCGATTGCACTCGTGAGCCCGATGTGCGCGACGTATCCCTCGACGGAGCCGAACTCGCCCCGGAGCATTCGCAGGAAGCAGCGCATGGTCTCGGGTTCGGCCGAGAGCAGTGCGGGCAGGAACCGGTCGAGGTCCGCGAGATTGTCGGTACACAGCTCACGAAGCCTCGAGCGCGAGCCGCGCCACGCCCATGCCGCTCAGCGCGTAGTCGGCGACGACGTCGTCGTCGTCGACACCGACCAACGACAGCAACAGCGCGACGAGGATGCCGGTGCGGTCCTTGCCGACCGAGCAGTGGACCACCGCTGGGTACACGGCAGGGTTCGCCAAGACCGACAACGCCTCGGCGACAGAGTCGTGCGAGGAGAGCAGGAGCTCCAGATAGTGGGTCGCAACCTGCTGTGGGTCGCTCCACCCGACGGTCGTCGCCTCGGCGAGCGGATCACCGAGCGGCAAGTTGCGGTACGTGACGGTCGGGTCGGAGTAGCGGCCCGCGAGCGCTACTTCGGACGGCGAACGCAAATCGATGACGGTGGTGAGCTGGAGCTCGCCGAACCGTGCGCGATCGGACGCCGACGCCATGCCGAGAGAGTCCGACCGGAAGAGCCGCCGCGTCCGCACCGCACGGGTCGACGCGCGGTACCCACCCAGATCTCGAAAGTTGCAACAACCCTCGAGCATCCAGCGCTTCCTGGGTTCCTCGACCACCACCACGTGCTCGGACGATACGCCTGTCGGCTTGCCGCGGCAGTTTCGCCACGGTGAACGAGGAACGACGAGGGAGCGAAACCTGCGTGCCCGCGCACACGCGAATTCACCCGGACGACACTTCGTGTTTCGCGCGCTCGGAACCGGATGTCATCCCGTGGGCAATACGGTCGCCGGGTGCGCATTCTCGTGACGAACGACGACGGCGTCGAGTCTCCGGGCATCAAGGCACTCACGGCCGCACTCGTTGCCGACGGCCACGACGTGACCGTGTTCGCGCCGAGCACGGACCGCAGCGGCGCCGGCGCGGCGATCGGCAAGCTCTACGGCGAAGCGCCACCGCCGGTCGTGCGCGCCGACTGGCCCGATCTTCCGGGCGTTCCCGTGCACGCGCTCGACGCGCCACCCGCCACCGCCGTCCTCGCTGCGTGCCTCGGCGCATTCGGCGAGAAGCCGGAACTCGTCGTCTCGGGGATCAATCCCGGACAGAACACCGGGCACCTCGTGCTGCATTCGGGCACGGTCGGCGCCGCGCTCACCGCCGCCGGCCTCGACGTCCCGGGGCTCGCAGTCAGCCTCCAGTACAGCCTCGACGGCGAGTATCGCTGGGAGACCGCGGCAACGTTCGCCGCGGCCGCCGTCGAGTGGGTCGCAGCAGCCGACGACGGCACGCCGCGCGTGCTGAACGTCAACGTACCGAACGTGCCGGTCGACGAGGTCAAGGGTGTCCGTGAGGCACACCTCGCCGCACACGGCGAAGTGTGGATCGCGTCGGCGGACGTCTCCGGCGGAGACCTCAAGATCGAGTTCGCAGGGCGGGGGGAAGCCGCGCCCGGTACGGACGTCGCGTTGGTCCGCGACGGCTACGTGGCCGTCACACCACTCGTCGGCATCTCGAGGGCGATGCCGCGCGACGTCCTGGGCGCGGCGGAGTCGATCGAGGCCGTTCGCGCGTGGGCACGAATCCTGCCTGAACAGACGGCGGCCCGCAGGCGACGTTCCGGCGAACCCTCGGTACCCACGCTCGACTCGCCGGTGCCTGCGTCCGATACTCGACGCAACGCCATGACGTAACCGTTCGTCCAATAACCCCCCGGTTCCGAGCGGCATACGTCATGGCCCAGGCGCTGCCAGGGAGTGGGGCGTTCCGCGGAACGCCCCACTCGGCCGCGTCCGAGGTCAGTGAACCGTGACCGGGGTGCCCGGCGCGAGGTTCGCCGCGAGCAGGGCAAGCGGCGCGGCTGCCACCCGCACGCATCCGTTCGAGACCGGCTGACCCACACTGCCGGGGTCGTTCGTGCCGTGGATCGCGATTCGCGCGTCCCCTCCTTCGAAGGTGGCGAACACGTCGGAGTGCGCGTCGAGCGCGATCACCCAGGCCCCGAGCGCCCCGTTCGGATTCTCGCGGAGCACGTCGGTGACGAAGAACCTGCCAACCGGAGTCGGCGACGACGGGGCTCCGACGGCCGCCGACACTCTCGCGAGAACCTGTCCGTTGCGGGTCCAGGTGAGAGTGCGGGACGCGAGGTCGACGTCGATCGCGTCGGGGACGGTATCCAGCGTCACGTCGGACGACCGTACCCAACCGGTCGAGTTGTTCGGCCGCATGGGCAACAACACCTGGATCCAGTCGCCTCGTCGCGCAGTCGTCAGCAGCACCCGCGGGTTTCCGAGCTCGGTGACAGAACGGATCTGCACGTACGCGTGGGGGTCGCCCGCCGCTGCGTAGATCAACACTCGCGCTTGCGTGAGCCGTGCGACGACCGCGGGCGATGGTACGACGGTTGCGGGGAGCACCGGCGGCGCTCGACGCGGACATCGACGAGGAAGGTGGTGACGACGGTACCGGCGGGTTCGCGGCCGGCGGCGGCAGCCTGGTCGGCGCGACCGTCGTCGTCGGGGGCGAGGGGTACGGCGTGGGCGAATACGTCGCGAACGGACGCGTGGACGGCGGCGGCCTCGCCGCCACCGGAGCCACGCCGATCGCGGCGATGCGCGGCGGCTGCGTGTCGGACGTACCGAAGGACCCCTCGGCCGCGGCGTCGATGAGACACGCAGCAAGGGCTACCGCCAGGACGATGCGACGCAGCTTCACCGTGCTGATCGCGTGCGGTTCAACTCGGGAGCAGCGTCATCAGGATCTTCTGCTCCGCGGTTCGGTGTTCCGTAGCGTCGTACGCGATCAGCACGACGGTATGGGGTACCGCATCGCAGTGCACGGGCGCTTCGACGGATCCCGACGGCGAATCGGTACCGGGGACGACCCGACCGTCGACGATCAGGTCCTGATGTTTCGCGTCGGAGGTGGCGTACTGCACCGAGAAGGTCGTGCTCGGGCCGCCCGAGCACTGCACGGACGCGGGTACGTCGAGCTGGGTGATCTTCGCGGTACCCGGCGCATCGGCAGCATTCGTCGTGGTCGTCGCGGGATGTGCACTCGCGTCGGACGAAACGCCGCCGCTGCTGCCGCATGCGGGCGTGGCGATCGCGAGCGGACCGCGACCGCGAGCAACGTGATCCCGCGCCGGTCATGCCTGGCTCGCATTCATGCGTCGACGTGCTCGAACCACGATCCACGCCACGAGCAGACCGCCGATGATTCCCACCAGCCCTGCCGTGAACACATGAACCGCACGTTTCGCGGCCGGCGTTCCGAACACCACGGTCGCGAGGGTGCTCTCCTGTGCCGATCCTCCGGAGGCGGCGGTCTGGTCGCTCGTCGATGATGCGGAGGAGGTGGGATCCGGCGCACCGGATGGTCCGGGCGTCGACTGACTGCCCGACGACGTGGGTGCGCCGCTCGGGGGCGTCGGCGCCCCGGGACCGGCACTGGACGCTTCCGGGGCCCCCGGGGCGCTCGCAGCCGCTGCGGGGGCGCTCGCATCAGCCGTGGGGGGGCTCGCACCCGCACCGGCGTCGCTCTGGCCGGCACCGCTGTCGGTCGACGAGGAGGCCGGCGCCGCGACCGGGCCGGGATCGTTCCGCGGGCGGATCGACCGGACACCCCCAGCACAACGGCACCGTGTAGAAGACGGTGTTGTCGGTCACCTGGAGCTGGATCACGAGGCTGCACCGAGCGCCTTGGCCGCACGTCAGGGTGTGCGCGCCCCCTTCCGGGGGGTCCAGCGGGCTGAACGAAGTCCACGTCGCGGTCCCCGATCCCAGCCTGAACGTCAGGTCGCCGGCGTTGCTACCGGGTGGCACGACCGTGATCGTCTCGGCATCCGATCCGGGGACGAGCGGAGTGGGTGAGCAGTGACCACCATCGGGTCCGAAATTGAACGTGTTCTTGATCGGTACGTCGGCACTACAGATGTGCGCCCGGATCTCGTAGAGCTCCCCGGTATTGGCCTTCGCATGGATCGACACGAGCTGACCGTCAACGACGCCCCCGTGCACGTCGACGGTAACGGTGACCGGGCCGGCGTCGCCCGTCACCGGGTCGGCATCGCCGCCGGTGAGCGCCGCGCCCACGGTCGCGACGACGAGCACGCCCACAGCCATCAACGGAACTCGCCAAACAGCGGTGGAAAGACGAAGCGACATCATGGTTGCCACTCCTCCGGTTCTCTCGACTTCAACGGCATCACATCCAGGCGGGAAGGAGACGACTGATCGTCTCTCCGGTGATGACGGTCAGTGCAACGAGTGGTGCGATCACGAGCAGGTATGCGACACGGAACCGCATCTTCTTGAAGAGCACGACGCTCGCGACGATCGCGCCCACGTAGAGCAACAGGACGAGCACCACCGAAGCCCACGCGCCACTCTCGCCGGTTCTGCCGGTTTCGGTGTCGCTGCGCGCGCCCTGCGGAGTCGGTTGGAACGGCTTCCCCCGCATCTTCGCGACCACGACGGTGGCGTCGGAGGCGTTCCACGGCACGCGTGACGCGGACGTGACGAGCGTGAGACGGTCATCGCGGGTAGGTCCGTAGAGCGCGTCGAGGGTCACGTCGGCCTTGCCTGCCGTCGCTCCGGCGGCATACGCGGTGCTCGACGAACTACCCGAGGAACCGCTCGAGGACGTGCCGTCGACGACGGTCCGCGTGCGTACGGATTTCACGACGTACACGGACTGACCCTGCGTGGTGGTCACGAGGATCCGGGCTCCCCTGCGGAGCTGCGAGAGATCCCGGAACGAACCGCCGAACGCGTTCCGTCGGGCGAGCACGACGCTGTTCCCGGGTTGCCCGAGTCCCGCGGTGCCGGGAACGTGGCCGGGACCCTTCTGCGTCTCCGATGCCGTCACGCCTTCGACGACCACCTGCTGCGACTCGAGCGCGCCGATCTCGACGATCCCGACGGGAGAGCCTTCGTCCGGTGGCTTGCTGGCCACCTGGACGCCCGGCAGCCCGGACGATTCGTTGGCCGCGTGCCTGACCGCCGTCCGGTACTGATTGAGCAGGTCACGCTGGTCGCTCTGCTGCAACATCGGACCGAGCTGGTACACCACCAAGCCGAACCCCGCGATCGCCACCCCGATCCAGAGCGCGACCAGGGCACCCGCGCGGGGCCGCCGACCCGTTCGCCGCGACGGCGCCGCCGCCCGCGCCCGCGAGGGCGGTGGTGGGACCGTCCAGGCCGTACCCGGACGTCACCCACGCGGCGAGCGACGTCACGAGCACGATGCCGATCGAGCGCGACGACCCCACCCGTGGTGTCCGCCAGGCGGTGCCCCACGAACGCGGGGATCGTCGATCGCGACCTCGTGCTCGGTGGGCTCGCCCGTCGTCTCGGGCGCGGCCGGCGGGCTCTCCGCCGCGGCAACGAGCGCGGCGGAGGTGCCGCGTGTCGCGGGCTGCGACCGCGGCGTGCTCACCGCCGGAGTGCTCGTGTTCCCGGCCGTGCCGTTCGTCGTGGGCGTGGCGGGCGTGGTCGTCGGGGTCGTGGGCTGCGCCTGCTGCGTCGCGCTGTCCGGCGTGGTCGACGGGGGCGTACAGGTGGTCACGGACGGCACGCGCCGACCTTGGCAATCGACGAGAGCGCCGCCGTGTGGAGATCGGCGGTGAGCGGTTGGAAGCCGGCGGGGAGATTCTTCTGTCCGTCCCCCACCAGGTACGTGAGCCAGGAGGTCAAGAGCGCCTGCGAATCGGCCTCGACCACACATGCGCTGTCCACCATCGGCTCGGCCGGGGCGAGCGCGTACACGACGTAGGTGAGCGGGTACGGCTCAACGGTCGCCGCCGCGGACGCGTCGGCCGCCGCCGCGGTCGCCGCGGCCGTCGCATTCGGGTCGGGGAGCAACACGCCGTTCGCGTCCGGCTCCATCGTGGTGACCGCGGCAGCCATCGACTCGGCGGTGGGCGCCACGAAGTCACCCTTGGCGTTCTCGAGCGACACCGGGGTCAGGTCCAGCGCCTTCGCGGTGGCGAGATCGGTGAGCACCCAGATCGGGCCGTCGTCGGAGAGGGTCTGGGCCGCCAGATCGGTGACTCGCGCCAGTGTGGGACGGCCGGTGAACGGCGTGAGGTTGGGGAACGGGGGGTCGGCATCGGCCAGTGCCGCGCTCGCACCTCGAGCGCGACCCGAGACCGGATCCGTCCAGTCGGCCGGGCTTCGCGTCGTGAAGTAGTCGGTGAGGAACCACGTCGACGACTCCGCTTCGGACGGACCCATCGGCGAGATCACGGGCGCGGTCTGGAACACGTGGCCATCGAGGGTCGGATTCCGCGCGATGATCGACAGCCGATAGGGTTGCCGATCGTCGTTGATCCAAGCGACGCCACCTCCGAACAGACCGCTCGCTTCGGCGGCCGTGAGCTCGAGCTTCCGGATACGGCGCCTTGTCTCCCGTCTTCTGGATGAACCCGCCTCCGGCACCGATCACCGCCGCGCTCAGCGCGATCGGCACCGCCACCGCGGCTCGGCGCGGACTGGTCCCCTGGGGCGCGAGACCGACGGCGTCGTCGTACCCGGCGGCCGTGTACGCGAGGTCGATGTCCCCGGCTGCGAACGCCGTAACCGCCGCTCCCTCGCCCGAGAAGCTGCCGCGCGTAGGGGCACCGGCGGCACCGGGGAGCTGGCACACGGCCTGGGTCCAGCTCGCCCACGCGTCGGACATCTGGTCGGAACCGCCCGACGACACGATGCCCTTCGCAAGTCCGCCGCAGGCGCTCAAGGCGTTGCTGTCGGCGAAGGTGAGGGGGATCGACGAGTACGCGAGGTTGCCGCCGGCCAGCGAGAGCTCGACCACGAGCACACAGGGGTTCGTGGGATCGCAGGTGAGCGTGGCGGTGGTGTCGAGCCCGGTGGTCCACGTGACGACGCCGACTCCTACCTTGTACGTGAGGGTCGCGCCGACATCCGACTGGGTCGCGTCGACGATGTGGGAGGCAAACCCTCGCACGACCGCCGTATCGGCCGAGGACGAGACCGGGGCAGTCGGGCAGTTCCCGCCGACCGGAGTGAAATCGGCGCGTGTCGTGTACGTCACGCCGGCACGGCACTGCCGAACGGTCACGTTGAAGATCGACACATCGGTCCGTGACTTGATGTTGACGATGACGCGCTGACCGTCGGTGACGTTCGTCGTCGCGGACGTCGGGGTAACGGCCCAGCCCGGATCGGGAAGCGTGTTGGCGCCGAACGCGAGGCCGGCGCATGCCGCGGCGATCAGTAGCGCGGCCCCGGCCACGAGCGCGGGTGCGTGGCGCTGCCACCAACGGAACGGCGAGGGTCGTCGGTGACCTGCGATCACAGCGCGTGCTGAGGCCGTCGACGGAGCGACCGCGCGGTGAGGAACAGCCCGAGAGCAAGCATCAGCACCGCGCCCGAAGTGAGGTCACGTGAGTTCGCGCCGGTGAACGGGAGGCTGTTGCTCGTCGTCGAGCCGGCACCAGTTGTGGTAGTGCCGCTCCCGCCGGTCGTGCTCGCGCTGCCGGTTCCGGTCACGGTCAGCGGGATGGACACCGTCCTCGGGTCTCCGGACTGTCCGGTACCCACGAGGTCGACCGTGTGCGCGCCGGACGCGGTGCCCGAAGGAACGTCGAAGCTCCCCTGCACCTGGCCCGTGGGATCGGCGGTGAGGGAGCCGAGCGTGACCGGGTCGGAGTGGAGGGTGGCGTCGACGTTCGAGTTCGGTTGCCAGCCCGTCGACGTCACGGTGAAGGTGCCGCCCGGAGCCACTTGAGATGGCGTCGCCGTATCACCACCGGATGGCGACATGGTCGTGGTGGTCGTCGACGGCTGCGTGGTCGTGGTCGAGCTCGAGGAAGTCGTGGTCGTGGTCGACGGCTGCGTCGTCGTCGTCGTCGTCGACGGCCGCGTGGTGGTCGTCGCCGACGAAGTGGTCGTGGTCGACGGCCGTGTCGTCGTCGTCGTAGTCGTCGTAGTCGTCGACGGCTGTGTCGTCGTCGTCGACGACGACGTCGTGGTCGTGGTCGACGGCTGCGTCGTCGTCGTCGTCGTGGTCGACGGCAGCGTGGTCGGGGTCGTCGTCGTCGACGAGGTGCTCGTCGAGGTGGTCGTAACCCCCGAGTCGCTGTAGGTGAGGGGGGCGATGAAGTAGAAGGTGCCGGGCGTCACGCTGCTCTGGAACTGGATCACCAGGTTGCACGAGTGCGTCGAATCGCAATCCAGGTCGTGGGTGTCGCCGCCGAAACCGTCGATCCACGTCGCGTGTCCGGTGCCGACGAGTACGTCGAGGTGCTCCGTCGCTTGGGGCCCCGTCGTGACGGTCTTGACGTTCAGCACGTCCCCCCCGGTCAACGTGACGTTGGGGCAGTAGATGTCGGACGTGAACTTGAACTGGTTCACGGGCAACGGGAGGTCCGGGCTGCAGACGTGTGCCTGCGCCTGGGTCATCGTGCCGTCGGTGGCGGTCGCGTCGACCGCGATCACCTGACCGCTGCTGAGGTTGTCGGTGGGCGCGACGGTGACCGCGATCGGACCTGTCGTTCCCGTGATGGCGGGCGCCGGCGTGCCCGGGAGCAGCGCGATCGCGCCCAGTGCCAGCAGCACCGCGGAGAGGAAGCAGAGCCCGGCGGAGCGTGGTGGACGGATCGAGGCCATACGGACGTGACTCCTCTACGTCTGCTGTGCGAACGGTGTCCGATCCGGCTGGTGGCCGTTGCCGACTGACGGCGCCATGCTTCGGTCCGGATCGTAAACATGCGAAGGGGAACGCCCTTCGTCCGCTGCGCCAACATCGGGTGAACTTCCCTCCAACGACGAGGACCACGCGAGCGCGGCGGCCTGCTCCTCGCGAAGCCGCGACGCTCGCTCTCGCCGGCGAAGCGCGTGTGCCATCACGAGCAGCGCGAGCGGGAGGAGCAGCGCGAGACCCCACGCGTCGTTCGTGGTCTTCACCCGGAACGCGACCGCCTCGTCGGAGCCGTAGACGCGCCCTGCGACGACGTAGTCACCCCAGGCCGGTGCGGAGATCCGCACGGGGAGTGAGACCGTGCGTCGCTTCCCGGGCTCGAGGCGCGCGACCCTTCGCACAGGGATCGGTTCGCCGCTCGACGCGCCGCGGCCCACGGTTCCCACCACACGGAGGTTGGTCAGCGCCGCGGTACCTCGATTCTCGAGCGTCACGAGGAGGGTTCGACGGACGGGACCGGCGAACACGGGCGCCCAAGAAGCGGGCCCGTGCTGCGCGGCGGCCTGCAACGTCGCGTGAACCGTCAGGTTCTCGCCGCGCGATCCCGAAGGATCAGGGGGCAGCTCGGTCCCGGTCGGCACACCCCGCAGGTCGATGGGGACGGTCAGCACCACGTCGCTCCCGGCCGTAGAGGCGCGCAGCACACACGGGCACGGCACCGGTGGCGTCGTGATCGGCAAGTCGAGGCTCGTGACGCCGGTCGGCCTGACGGCCACGGCCTGACCGCCGACGAGGGCGCAGTCCTCCGACCCCCGGCGCGCCGCGTTCCCGCACACGGTGACGTCCACCGGACCGGCCGGCCATCCCTCGAGGCGGACCACCACCGTGTCACCGGGGGTTGCCACGTCGGTGCCGGGCCTGAGGGTCGGGTCGGCGCCCCACGCGGGCCCGACCACGACCACCAGCAGCAGGGCGGCGGTGGCGGTCGCGACCGAGCCACCGCGAGCCCGATTCACGGAGCCGGGGCGGCTGGACCTCTTCGGAGCCTCGTCGCCCGCAGCGGCGCCGGAACCTTGGGCAACTCCGCCCGGCCGTTGCCCCCCGGCCGACTTCCGGGCTGACCGCCCCCGCCCACGGCCGCACCGCCCGGCGCACTCCCCACCTGGCCCTGACGGCGGCGGCGGGCCAGGTAGATCACGAGTGCGAGCACCACCAGCAGGATCACCAGCAACCACGGGATCGCCCACGCGTGCGTCGTCGCCGTCGTCGTCGGCAGCTTCGGCAGTTCTCGTGGGTTCACGCCGTTCGGCGCGAACGGCGTGATCGAGACGTCGGTCGCCACGCGCACCGTCGCCGCCACACCCGTGAGGTGCGCGCTGAGGGTGACCGAGTTACCGGGTAGCAACTCCGCGATGTCGGGGAGGCAGTCCTCGGGCTCCGACGACGAGCTCTTCGCGGACGTCTTCTTCGGTGGCGGGCACGGCGTCCGTTCTGCGGCCGTACCGAAGATGTCGTGCACGGCGATCTTCTGCTTGGCGCCGAGTCGGATGTTCCCGTCGTTGCGGACCGTGTAGCGCACATCGAAGCTTCCGTCGAGCGGGTTCAACGATCCGTGGTACTCGGCGCTCACGCCCTCGACGACGAGCCCCGGGTTCACCGGTCCGCTCACGCGCAGGTACAGGCGCGACCCGGTGCGGCGATCGAGGACGACGTGTTGTCCTTCGGCGTCGATCGACGGCGTCTGTTGCGACGCGACGATCGCGGCCGTGTGGTCCCCCGGGCTGGCTCCGCCCGGAACGGCGAGCGTGAACCCGACGTCGGTCTTCGAGGAGGGGGGCAGGGTGACCCACTCACGGTCGAGCTTCACCCACGCGCCCGCATCGCGCGGCGCCTGGTGACCGTCCCGCAGGTCGAATGCGCCCGCGCTGTTGTTGAAGGCATCGGGCGAGTACAGGTGGAACGTGAGCTGGGAGTTGCCGTAGTTCCAGAGGGTCACCGCGTCGGTGATCGTGGCCCCTGGCGACAGCGCGTAGGCGAGATATGGGCGCGAGCCCGGTTGGTCCTGGTCGTTTCCCTTCGGGGTCACTGCGAAGCTGTCGACACGCTGCTGGTCGGGAGCAGCGTCCTCGGCCACGACCGGCCAGCGCAAGCGTCGCGATCGTCGTCAGCAGGAGTCCGAGCGCCACCAGCAACGATCGGATGCGGGTCGAGCTTCGCACGTGGGGTCCGTCCTCGGGTCGCGGGCGAACCCGGCGGGGGCTGGGAGCCGGCCGGCTCCGTCGCACCCTCACCGGGCACACCCTGGGCGTTTCGGTTGTGGGGGGCGCCGCACGCGGCACCGGGTATCTCCTTGATCTCGACTGCTAGATCGCGGTGACCTGCAGCGTGGCCGTGTAGACGCCGTGCACCGCCCATACCGGGATGAGGAGGTGCAGCACAGCGTTGAGGTGCGCGATCCCGAGCCCGTGCCCCGCCGTCGGCGCCTGAGCCAGCACCCGGGACGACCCGAGCGCGGTATCAGCCGCGTGCGACGCGGGGAGCACGTCCGGACCCTGGTTCACCACCTGGTTGTAGGGCTGATCCGGCGTGGCGAACGGAGCCGAGTGGTCCGTGAGCTGCGGCTGCATCCCGAGTTGGTGGGCGCTGAAGTGGTTGGATCCCGACGTGAACGGTCCCGTCAGGACCGCGTTCACCGTCCAGCTCGGATCGGTGTCGCGGGTGTCGATGATCGTCACCTCGTGGATGGCGCCGTCGGCCCTGAAGAACTGACCTTCGCCGATCGCCGGGTAGCCACCGCCCGCCGGTGTGTCGGCGGTGACGAAGGTGGCGTGACCGAGGTTGATCGAGCACGCGCCCGCCGCGACCGCCGGGTCAGTCGGGTAGACGGGGTTCGGGACACCCGAGCCGTCCACCGGATACGGCGTCGGGTTCGACGTGTCACAGGCCTGGGTGAGCACCAAGGCGCCCTGCGGACGATCCACGCTGATGAGTTGGTCGACCTCGATGTTCGAGGGCGTGATCTGCGACCCCGCGTTGGAGGGCAGACCGAACGGCCCGCCACACGCCGCCGAGTACGACGCTCGCACCACGAACGTGTACGGCGTGCCGTTGTCCAGCGGGGCGAAGTTGTAGAACGTGTTCGTGCTGTTCGAGCACTGCACGATCGGCGAGCCGACGTTGGGCGTCGCGGTCACCTCGTAGGAGCCGAGACCGGTCGTGAACGCCGGCGCGGTCCACGTGACGTTCACCGACGAAGCCGCCGGGGCGCCCTGCACGTTCGTCGGGCCCGCGGGCAACGGCGACACGTTGGCCACCGGGCTCGATTCGGGGCCGTCCGGCGTCGCGATCGCCTGCGACACGTGTGCGTGCACGGTGATCGTGTAGACGCTGAAGTTGTTCAGCGCGATGTCACCGCTCAACACGTTGCCGACCGTCTGGTGCCGTGGCGAAGAGCCGTCGGCGGCACCACTGGTGCGCGTCGCAGTGATCACGTAGTGGTCGATCGTGCTGTTGTTCGGCGGAGCCGCGCCCCACGTCACGTGCGCGGTGCCGTCACCGGCGACCGCGGTGATCGGATCGGCAGGTGCACCGGGTGTACCCGCGTAGGTCAGTGGCGCGGTGAAGTAGAAGGTGCCGGGCGAGACGCTGCTGGCGAACTGGATCACGAGCGAGCACGAATGCGTCACGTCGCAGTCCAGGTCGTGGACGCTGCTGTCGAATCCGCTCGTCCAGTGCGCGTGTCCCGTGCCGACGAGGACGTCGAGGTGCTCGGTGGTCTGGGCCCCGGTCGTCACCGTCTTGACGTTGGCGATGTCACCACCGGTGAGCGTGACGTTCGGACAGAAGAGGTCGGAGGTGAACTTGAACTGGTTCACGGTGCCGATGGCCGGGTCACAGACGTGAGCCTGGGCTTGGGTCATCGTGCCGCTCGTGGCAGTTGCGTCGACCGCGATGGTCTGGCCGCTGACCAGCCCGTCGGTGGGCGTCACCGTCACGTTGATCGGTCCGGTCGAGCCGCTGACGCGCGGACGCGGCCGGCGCGAGGAGCGGCAGCCCGGCGGCGAAGCCGAAGGCCACCACGAGGGCGGACACGACGGCTGCGACGGTTGCTCTGCCGCGGCGCAGGAAGGGCAGCTTCAAGGTGATCTCCTTTTGTGATGAAGCTGTGAACAGAGCAGGTGCTCGGGGCTACACGATGCGGCAGGTCACACCGGTGTTCGCACCGATGTTCTTGGCACTCAGGTTGAGGAAGCCGGCACTGAGGATGTCGGTGTCGTTGGCGCCGTTGCACAGCGGGCTCTTGGTGCTACTTCCGGGGTCGAACCCCACGACCGCGAGCGCGTCGGTGTAGTTCGGCGACGCGGTGTCGAGGACGTTGTACATGTAGCGGACGCCGGCGAAGATGCGCGTCTCCGTCGTGTCGATGATGTTCGGGTTCGACTCCGACGCGACAAGCCCGCTGATCGTCAGCGAGGCACCGGTGCCTGCCGGCGCGGCCTGTGACAACGTCACGGTCGTCGAGTCGGAGAACGCACGATCGTAGTGCCCGGCGAGAATATTTCCGCAATTGATCGTGAGCCCACGTCGGCCGCCTGGACCCCGGCCGTGGCGGACGTCGGTCTAGTCGTACCATTCATCACTCCGTCAGTCACGATGAGCGCCTTGGCGGTGCCAGTATTGTTCAGGAGAACCGACTACCACTCCAGCGAACCGCGTACGCCGCCGTTGCGGGTCGTTCGGCGTCGTAGTCGATCGCGCCAACCCGTACGCCGTTGCGAGGTCGACGACGGGTCGGCGGCGTTTCGTCACCTGGTACACCCACTTCGCTTCGAGTACAGATAATCGTCTGCTCGTACAAAGCGGGGTTCGCCGCCCTTCGATGAGTCGGTGAGTTAGTTGCCGTCGTTCTCCTCGACCTGGTCACCGAGACGGCAGACGGATCCCGGAGTCGGGTCCTGGTTGGTGGCCCCGAGGATCGCCGCCTCGCTCCGCGCCGAGGACTCGTGCGAGGTAGCTGGCCTCGGTTCCGGAGTTCAACTGCGCCAGCACACGCTGGATCTGGCCCGTGCCACCGCCGGGAAGCTCGTTCCACTGGGTGATCTTGCAGTTGTAGATGTCCCTCAGTTGCTGGAGCGTCATCGACGCCGCGCGAGCAGGCTCGGGCTCGACCAGTTCACGACGTCGAGCACGAACACGTAGTACTCCGCGGTCGCGTTGTCCGTGCCTCCGGGCACGTTGGCGTCAGCCGACGACCGCCCGATGTCGACGCAGCCCTTGCCGGCGCCGATCGCGCTGGTCGGGAAGATGCCGTTCACGCTGTCGCGCAGCGCCCGGCGACCGGCGCTCGAGCCCGCGGGCGAGTTGAAGCTGCCCGGAGCGGTCGCGACGGTCACGGTCTTCGTCCCGGTCACGCCGGCGTTGGCCGACAGCGTGACGTGCGAGGCGTCGATGAACGAGGCGACGGTCGTGCCGAACGGGATGTCACCGTTGGTGCCGTCGGTGATCGCGTTGCCCACGTCGGACGCCTGGAAGAAGTTGGTCGCGGTCTGCTTGCCCGCGGCGATCGTGGCGGTGTTGAGTCCGCTCGTGATCACCACGCTGGCGACGGTGTGCGGGGTGCTGTAGACGACGGTGGGGCAGTTGGCGTCCCCCGGAACGGTGAGCGCCGGTGACTGCTGCGCGTGGATGTTGTAGTGGCCGTTCGTCGCCGAGTTGGCGGTGTCGAGGATGGCGTCCATCATGAGCTCGGTGGTGTCCGAACCGGACGCGGTCAGGATGACGGTGGGAGCGGCGTGTGCCGTGGGAACAGCCAAGAGCATCGTCCCGGCGGTGACCGCGAGACCGACGCTCAGCATTCGCTTGAGGAGCCTTCTCACAGAAGCTACGTCCTTTCCTGCATGATGACGACGGGCCGGCGCGGGCCCTCGCCGAACCCTTCTGCCCGGCTCCTGCATCGTGGGCGACCGACCCCAAACGAAAAAGGGGTGCGCACGTGAAAGGTTGGCGAACGCAGCCCAAACGGCGATGACGCTCACATCGCTTCGGTGGATCCGCCGTCGCGGCGACGCCGGGCGAAGCCGGAGAGGAGCGGCGGGAGGGCGACCACGCCGATGAAGACGAGCAGCAGGACCACGGTGGTCCCGGGTATGCCCGGCCGGGTGTACACGACCGGCGCGGCCGTGCGGAAGTCGGTGCTCCCTCCACCTGCAGACTTGGTCGGCGTGCCCGCCCGGCCGGCCGCCGCGGCGCCGGCAGACGACGCGTCGGCGGCGGACGAAGAAGCGGCGTCGGAGGAGGCTCCGGGCGCGGAGGCCGCGGCCGCGGCGTCGGTCGAAGCGCCGGCCGCATCCGCGCCACCGGGGCCGACCGCGGCCGTGTCCGCCGACCCGGTGGTCGCGTTGTTGCCCGCGAGCGACGGGACGTTCGCGAGCGGATCGGCGCGGGCTCGACGCGTCCGGCGCCGAGGGAGCCGGCGAAGCGGGGGTTGGCGCAGTTGCGCGGCGTTGAGCTGCTCCGGGCTGCCGGTTCCCTCGAGGCGCGCGACCGAGTTCGCCATCTCCTGCGACAGGTTGGGCGGCAGCGGCGAGTAGCCGATGCGAGCCATGTTCACCTGCCCGTCGCACGCGATGTAGCGCATCCACTGGTCGAGCGTCTCGGTGACGCCCGGTGTTCGAGTACGGCCCCTTGCACGTCGGCCGGTCGCCGGTCGCTGCGCACTGCGTGACGATGTAGCTGTACGCCGAGATCGGGATACGCGTGCGGGTTCGGGCTCGCGTACACGCCCGAGAGCTCCTGGCTGAGGTCGGGCCGCGAGCGTCGCCGACTCGAGCGCGGCCGAGATGTTCTGCGCGTACGGCAGCACCCAGTTGCCCGACGCGTTCTGCACCCACGCCGCCGGCGCGCCGTAGGTCTTCGCGTACCCGAACTCGTCGTACGCGATCGACCACTTGCCCGCGTCGCTCGGCGACGAACTGGGCGATCTGGTCGGAGCCGTTCAGCGCGTAGCGTCTTCGGGCGCGAAGCCCGGCGTGCTGTCGAGCTGGATGATGCGCACGTTCGGTCGGGCAGCTGGTTGCGCGCCGCCCACGCGTCGAACACGTCGGGCGCGACGTGCTGGCACGAAGTCGTAGAACGAGCGCGGTCGTGCCCGACTGGCCGCCGCGGTAGACGACGGTGATCGGCTGGTCGGGGAGCTGCGAGGCCCTTGTTGTCGGCGCTGATCGCCGGATCGGACCAGTTCGTGATGTCGCCGGTGAAGATCCGCGCGATCGTGCGCATCGACAGGTGCAGGTAGTCGACCTTGCGACCGGCCTTGTCGTCGACGTTGTACATCACCGCGATCGCGCCGGCGACGTCGGGCACGTACTGGTAGCCGCGGCTGTCGCCGGCGTCCGACGCTGCCGCACGTAGCGCGGAGAACTCGGCTTCGGTGCCGGCGAAGTCGATGAGGCCGTTGCCGAACGACGTGAGGCCGTCGGGCGAGCCGGTCGGGAGGTAGTTGACCGAGAGGCCGCTGCGTCTGCGCGTCGGCGACCCACTGCTGCATCGCGAGCGCGACGTACGTCGACCCGGAGCCGTTGATCCGCGCGGGTGCGGCGCTCGGCGGGTCGACGGCGGCACCGCGATCGCGAGCCGAGCGACGACACGCAGGCGCGATCGCGGCCAGACGCGCGCCGCGCGCTCATCCGAACCGTCCCTGCGACGTAGTCGAGCGTGCGCGGGTCGTCGGGCTCGAGAACATCTTCTCGGTCGGGCCCTGCTCGACGACGCGGCCCGGTTCGTTCTCGGCCGCGAGGAAGAACGCGCACGTGTCCGACACCCGATGCGCCTGCTGCATGTTGTGCGTGACGATCACGATCGTCACCTCGTCGCGCAGCTCGGCGATCGTCTCCTCGATGCGTCGGGTCGACGTCGGGTCGAGCGCGGAGCACGGCTCGTCCATCAGCAGCACGTTCGGGTGCACCGCGAGCGAGCGGGCGATGCACAGCCGCTGCTGCTGGCCGCCCGAGAGCGCGCCGCCCGGCGAGTGCGAGGCGATCGCTCACCTCGCTCCAGAGGCCGGCGCGCTCGAGCGACTGCTCGACGAGCGCGTCCTTGTCGTTGCACTTGATCCGCGCCGAGCTTCAGGCCCGACGAGCACGTTGTCGCGGATGCTCATCGCCGGGAACGGATTCGGCTTCTGGAACACCATGCCGATGCGCATGCGGACCTGCTGCGCGCGCATGCCCGCGCTCGTAGATGTCCGTCGCCGTCGAGCAGGATCTCGCCGGCGAGCGCGGCGCCCGGCACGAGCTCGTGCATGCGGTTGAGCATCCGCAGGAACGTCGACTTGCCGCACCCCGACGGACCGATCAGCGCCGTCACCTGGCCCGCCGGCATCACGAGGTCGACGTCCTCGAGCACGAGGTGGTCGCCGAACCACGCGCACGCGTCGCGCGCCTCGAGCGTCGCGGCGCCGGGCGGCGGGCCGCCGATGAGCTCGATGCCTCGGGCGATCGCGCCGTCGGTGCCGGATCGCCATTCGCCGAGACGGCCGTCGGCGTCGGTGCATCGAGTCGCGTGCGGTCACGACGAGTCCTCCTCGGATCGACGAGATCGGGCATCGGCGACGCCGGGCGCCTCGATCCGCGGTGGCGCGGCGAGCGCTGCGCTCGCGAGCGGTCACGACCGATGAAGCGCGCGATGGCGAAGAGCGCGAGCACGATGAGCATGAGCACGAGCGCACCGGCGAACCCGCGCTCGATCGCAGAGATGGTCGGGCTTCCGGATGTTGCGGTACACGAAGAGCGGCAGGCTCTCCTGCGGGCCGTTGAACGGGTTCGTGTTCATGAGGTCGTAGCCGAACGCGGTGAAGAGCAGCGGCGCGGTCTCGCCGACCGCCGCGCGCGATGCCGAGGACACCGCGGTGGTGATGCCGGTACGCGCGGTCGGCAGCACGACCGACCACGTCGTGCGCGCCTTCGACGAGCCGAGCGCGAGGCTCGCCTCGCGGAGGCCGTCGGGCACGAGCCGCAGCACGACCTCGACCGTGCGGGTGATCGTCGGCACCATGATCAGCGCGAGCGCGAGGCTCGCCATGAAGCCGTTGAAGCTGAACAGTGTGAACTTCTTGGCGAACGGCAGGATGAGCGTCGCGTAGATGAACAGACCGGCGAGCACCGACGGCAGGCCGCTCATGGCGTCGACGAAGATGCGCACCGGCCGGCGCCACCTGCTGCGCGATTCGTTGAGGAAGATCGCGGCGAGGAGCGCGAGCGGGAGCGACCACAGCAGGGCCAGGCCGACCTGCTCGATGGTGCCGACGATGGCGTGGGCGCCGCCTCCCGCGGTCGCCGGGAGGATCGGCGTGATGCCTCGCTGGTCCTCGAAGAAGAACGTCTCTCGCAGCGCGGCGAGCCCCTTGACGATGACGTACCCGAGGATCCAGACGAGAGGAATGAGCAACACGACCGCGCCGGTGACGACGACGGCGGTCGCGACCCGGTCGGTCGCGGCGGTCCGGCCGAGTTGGTCCGCGGTCGCGATGAACAACAGCACCAGGAACCCGACGAACACGCAGAGCCCGAAGCCGAACCATCCGACGCCGTTCGTCAGGCGCGCGAACACCAGCCAGCACAGTGAAAGCGAGCTCGCGAGGCAGCCGAGCGTCGTCATCACGTCGATGGGGGTGAAGTTGCCGCGGCGCGGCGCGGATCGGGGCACCGGTCGCGGGCGCGGCGCGGAGCGCTGAGCCGCGCGCGCGTCCACTGTCGGGCGGGCTGGTCACAGCTCCACTCCTGCACCGGAACGGCTGCGCGCGACGACGACCGACGCGACCATGTTCGTCGCCAGGGTCATGAGGAACAGCACGAGCCCCGCGGCCATCAGACCCGACACGGTGAACGCGTCGCCGCCCGCGCGGTAGCGCGATGAAGCCCGAGACGGTCGCGCCGCCGTTCTGCAGGATCTTGACCGTCACCTGGGGTACCTGTGGCAGCAGGAGCGCCACCGCGATCGTCTCGCCCAGCGCCCGGCCCAGCCCGAGCATCGCCCCGCCGACGATTCCGCCCCGTCCGTACGGCAGCACGACGGCGCGGATCATTCCCCACCGCGTGCTTCCGAGCGCGAGTGCGGCCTCCTTCTCTCCCGGCGGCGTCTGCGCGAACACCTCGCGCACGACCGACGCGACGATCGGCACGACCATCAACGCCACGACGATGCCGGCGATGAACATCGAGCCGGTGAGGCGCGCGCCGGGATCGGTCGCAAAGATCGGTATCCACCCGAAATGATCGGTGAGCCACTTCGAGAGCGGGACGACCTGGTCGGACAGGAACAAGAACCCCCAGATGCCGAAGATCAGGCTCGGTATCGCGGCGAGGAGATCGACGAGCCCGGTGAGGTACCGGCGCAGCCGCGGTGACGCGTACTCGGTGATGCAGAGCGCCGCGATCGTGCCGAACGGCACCGCGATCACGATGGCGATCACGGCGACCAGAACCGTCCCCATCAGTAACCCGAGGACCCCGATGCGAGCCGGGTGGACGTCGGTGCGCCACTCCTCGCGGCTCAGGAACTCGAAGATCCCCTGCGACGAGAGCGCCTCGCGACTGCGCAAGAACAGGAAGGTCCCCACCAGGGTGAGGAGGACGAGAACGAACAGACCGGCGGCGAGCGTGAGGCGGTTGAACCAACGATCGACTCGGCTCGGCACGTCCACGACGAGACGCGGTGTGCGACCGGCGTCGGCCCGCGGCGCATCGCCGCCCGAGCGCGAGCCCGCCGTCTACCGCAACCAACGCGTCCGCCGCCGCGGCTGCTCGTCGCCTCGCTCAAGTGGTCCTCGCGTGGGTCGATGACCATCGGTGGCTTCGGACGGGCGACGATGGCACCCACTCACAGGCCTCGTGCTCGCCGCATCGGTCGTTGCTGCGATCGTGGTCGCCGAACCGCTCATCCGGGCACAGGGCCACTCGTCCCGCACGTCCCGTCCGCGGATCGTGCTCGGTTCAGTGGGACCACACGCCGTCGGTGTGAACGGCGCGCCGACGGTCGGGAGCGGCGACGGCCAGAACGTGTCGGTGAACGTCGAGCCGGGACCGCTCACCGTGCTCCGGTCGTCGTCGACGGTGACGCTCGTGCGCATCCCGGGAACCGCACTCGTCCGCGGCACCGTGCGCGGAGTTCGCGTCGTGGACGCACGAGGGAAGGCCGACGGATGGCAGCTCCGAATCGTCCTGCCTGAGCTCGGCGGCCGCCAAGCGACGGCCTCCATTCGTCGCGTCCTGGCGATGGCCGCCTCCACGTCGGGGATCCACGCGCGCGTCGATGTCGCCCTCGACCGGTACGGCGATGCACGGCTGCTCTCGGCGGATCGCGACGCCGGCCTCGGCGCGTTCGACGTCTCGCTCACGGTCGAAGCCCGTACATCGACCGCGAAGCCGCGTCGATTCACGACGCCTCTGCGCTTCGAGCTCGACTGACGACGTCACCCGGAGACTCGAGACCGATCAGGTCGATGTCGACGTCGTCCGCGGAGGCTTCGGCGAACTCGCCGTCGCTCGCAAAACGGAAGCCGACGCCACGTACGGTCACGATGCACGCACGTCCGGAGGCCGCCGACAGCCTTGCCCGCAGTCGACCGACCTGCACGTCGAGGCTCTTCGTGTCACGCATGGATCCCCACAGCTCGCGTACGAGTACCGGGCGGGGCACGACTCGACCGGCCTCGCGCATGAGCAGCTCGGCAATCTCGAACTCGCGCCTCGGCACCGGAACCCGTTCACCGGCCACCGTCAGCTCACGACGCGCGCGATCGAGCACGATCGGCCCGACGACAACGAGATCGTCGGGCGCCTCGGGCTGATCCGGAACTCGTCGCAAGAGCGCGCGCACGCGTGCCACGAGCTCGTGGGACCCGATCAGTTCGGTGATCACACTGTCGGCCCCTGCTCCGAACGCAGCGACCGCGTCACGCTCGGGACACGGGCCGCTGAGCACGATGACCGGTGTGGTGCTCGCGGCGCGGATCATGGTGCACATCTGGATGACGTGAGCGTTCGGCGTCGGGACCTCCAACACCACGACTCCGGGCTGGAACGACGTCGAGACGTCGACGACCTCGCCCGCCTCGACCGCGGTCACGACCGTGAAGCTCTCCTCGTTGAGCAGGGTCGACGCCGCGTTGCGCGCCACCGCCTTCGATCACCAGCACACGAGCCATACCGCCCCGACACCCCTCCCAGAGAAATGCGAGCGGAATGTACGAGGGCAACGTGAACGGACAGTGGCCGTCGACGGACATATCGCTTCGAATTGTGGAAACGGAAGGTGACGATTCGGCGAACAGGCCAGAGCCGTGCGCGGCTCGCCGAACGGTCGATCGCAGCGCTCGCGGCGCTCAGCTGAGACGCAGGAGGATGAACACGAGGATGAGCAACACCGCGAGCACTTCGAGTACCGCGGAGAGTGGAACGCGCCGCAGCAGCCCTCGTCGCGGCTTCGTCGGTTGCTCGGTCCAGAAGTCTCCCGCAGGTGCTTGCATCGAGGTCTCGTCCAACGCGTCGTCGTTCGTCCAGACGGCGGCAATCGGTGCGGTCGCAGTGGGAACGGACACCGCCGGGATCGGCGCGGTCTCGTCGCGCGGCTTCCTCGATCGTCGGCCCCGGCACGATGGCGAGCGCGGCCGGAGGCGTCGTGTGGCGACCGTCGGGTGACGAGTTCGGCGAGGCATCGGGTTCGTCGACCGGCATCTCGGCGACGTTCGGCCGACCGGGACGGCGGCGATCGGAACCGCGGTCGGCACGTCTGCCTCGGGTGGCGACGGCTCCGGTGTGGCGGGAGGCGACCATGCGGTGACCGGCACGACCGCCGCCGGTGGCGGTGGCGGTTCGGGCCGGGCGGGAACCGGTGCCTCGGCAGGAGCCGGAACATTCACCGCGGGGACTTCGGCCGCGGCGCGGGTCACTGCGAGCACGGGCGGAACCTCGGCAACGGGGGGCGCATCCGCAGCCGGCGGTTCCCATTCGGGTAGCTGCGACGCCGCGGCCCACCGCGTCCTCCACCGGCGGCGGCAGGCCACCCCGGATCCGCGCCGCCTCCGCGTGCGCCTCGTCGACTCGGATCCGCGCGCGCCGGCGGGCGAGATCGCCGATCAGTTGCACCTCTTGCTCGACCTCGTTGCGAAGGCCGTCGAAGAAGCGCTGCATCCGGACCATCGCCCACATCGAGGCCCGACCGTCCACGCCGGCTTCGTGTGCGCCGCGCCTCGGCCAGGTCCGCAGCCTCCGCCGGCGGCAGCCGCCTCGCGCTCGAGCTCGGCGAGCTCGCGATCAGTGGCCGCGATGATCGCGCGGACGTTCTCCGCCGGAACGAGGTCGACCGGATCGGGAGGCGTGAGCCGAACCGCTGCCATCTTCGCCCCGTCAGTCGAACCGCGGCCCGAGGGGCTGGTCGTCCCTGAGCGCGCCGCGGAGGTACGCGAAGTATTGCTCGTCCTCGGCGGTGTCGACCCTGGGCGCGGTCGCGAACGACCGGCTGCTCGGGTGGATGCGCCGTTCCTCGTCGCGCTCGACTGCCGTCAAGTCGAGCGTCGTCTCGGGGAGGTCGACAACCGTGGCGGGCGGCGGACCAGGGATCGGCGCGAGGTCAGGCTCGGCTTCGGGCGCCAGGGTGGGGCGCTCCGGCGCAACGGCGGCATCGCGAAGAGCAGCGCCAACGATCTCCTGCGCCTGCTGCTCGGCATCTCCGATGATCTGGGCCGCCTCCGCCTCAGCGGACTCGCGCATCTCCGTAGACCTCGCGCTGGGTCTCGAGCAACATGCTCACCATCACTCGCTGCATACCGACGGCGGCGCGGGCTCGTCGAGAGCGTGCTTCAGCGTCGGTGACGATCCCACGCAGCCGCACTCGCTCGGCTTCGGCCGCGGCGAGAAAGTCGTCGACCGCGTCGCGGGAGTACGCGTGCACGAGTTGGTCGTCCGTAGACGTCACGGTGTCGGACTCCATGCGGCGCGGACTGTAAATCACTCAGGTTGACGGCACTTGAACAACACGTAAAGGTTGGCTACGTCGCGATGAAGGATGCCTACCGTTTCAATGCGCAAACGTGTATCCGACGACCGAGCGAAGAGGCCGAGCACCTTGCCCGCGTAGGTCGGGTCGGTAGCCCAGTGCCCGTTGCCCATCATGTTCCACAGTGGCACCTTCCCCTTCAGGAAGAACCGGTCGAATGTTCGGGCGGCGACGACGGGATCCGCGGGATAGAGGCCCTTCACTGGTGGATAGGTGAGGTTGTCGGCGCGGCTGTCCGGATCGGCGTAGTTGCGGAGTAGCTGGATCTGCGCCCGTACGCCGTCGCGCGGGCTCGCGAACACGAAGCCGCCGGAGCACGAGTCACACGCACCGATGCCGGCGTAGTTGTCGCCCGCCGCGACGGAGAAGTACGCGCTCTCGATCACGCCCTGGATGAACGCGAGGTCGCCGCGCACGTGCTCCGCGCCTCCCTCCTCGATGTAGACAGCGCGCGAGGTCGTCGATCGTGGTGCCGGGCGCGAGCTTCGGCTCGTGACCGGTCGAGCGGTACCAGGCCGCGAGTTGTTCGGCGGTCAGCGCCGAGTCACCCATCACGGGGACGGCGCCCCACGAGTCGAGCTCCGCGTGCTGCTCGCTCCGAAGGCTGCTCAACTGCGCCCTCGAGTCCTCCAACTCCGCGGCCGTCTTGGCCGCCTCGTCGCGGACTGCCGCGCGCTCCGCACGGGCGCGCTCGAGTGAGTCCTCCATCGTGAGCAGCTCGTGGAGCGCGTTCGCCTCCACCGTGCCGACCGCGCCGCTGTACTGCGCAACACGGTCGAGATCCTCGACGTGTTGCGCCGAGAGAGGCGATGCGCTCGTGCTGCCGTGTAACTGATACGCATCGATCGCGTTCGCCCGCACGCGTGCACGCTCCTGCTCGATCGCGGAGCGGTTGGTGACGATGAAACCGTCGGTGACATCGAGTGTCGCTTGCGCGCTGGCGAGGCTCTGGGACGCGATGCTCAGCGCGCCGTTCCACCTCGGCGAGCTTGCGGCTCGTGCGAGAGAGGTCGATCGCGACCTGTGCCGCGCGCGGATCGAGCGCCGGTTTCTGCGCGCGTCGTCCGACGCCGGCGACCCGTCGTCGGCGCGCGCCGAGCCGGCCACGGTCGACACCAGGCCGAGCGCGACGACGAGGACCATCAGCCTGCAAACGGATCGACGGGCCATCGGAATCGGCGGACGGTACCGATCCCAAGTGGACGACGATTGAACGGGACCCCACGGACAGGTGACAGTTCGCGAACGTCGGCTACGTTGCGGCCATGACTGCAGTCGGTGACACCGCCCCCGATTTCACGCTCAAGAATCAGGACGGTAACGACATCACGCTGTCGTCGTTCCGCGGCCAGCCGGTCGTGATCGTGTTCTACCCGTTCACGTTCACCGGTGTGTGCCAGGGCGAGCTGTGCGAGATCCGCGACGACCCGGGTGCGTTCGAGCGGGTCGGTGCGCAGGTGCTCGCGATCTCCTGCGACACCCGCCATGCGCAGCGCACGTGGGCCGAGCAGCAGGGCTTCACGTTTCCCGTGCTGAGCGACTTCTGGCCGCACGGCGAAGTGGCCAAGGCCTACGGCGTGTTCAACGAGGCACTCGGTTGCGCCAACCGGGCCACGTTCGTGCTCGACAAGGACGGCGTGGTCGTCGACACGTTCGCGTCACCCGACCTCGGCACCCCACGAGCCAGGGCCGAGTACGAAGCCGCCCTCGCCAAGGTGGCGTGAGCAGCGAGTGAGCGAGTCATTTGGGTCAGACGCGCTCGTAGCGGTAGCCCACGCCGCGGACGGTGACGATGCGCTCGGGATGCGCGGGATCGTCCTCGACCTTGGCACGCAGCCGCTTCACGTGCACGTCGAGTGTCTTGGTGTCGCCGTAGTAGTTCGGGCCCCATACGCGGTCGATGAGCACGTCGCGCGTGAGCACGCGCCCGGCGTTCGCGAGCAGCAGCTCGAGCAACTCGAACTCCTTCAGCGGGAGCGCGACGCGCTCGCCGCGCACCGCGACTTCGTGGCGGCGCCGCGTCGAGGCGCACGTCGCCGACTTCGAGCACGTCGGAATGGTCGTCGGGTCCGAGGTCGTCACTGCGGCCGCGCCGTAACGCGGCGCGTACTCGCGCGACGAGCTCCCGCAGCCGGAACGGCTTGGTCACGTAGTCGTCGGCGCCGACCTCGAGTCCCACGACGGCGTCGATCTCGGCGTTGCGTGCAGTGACCATGATGATCGGCACCTGCGACTTGGCGCGGATCTGGCGACACACGTCGACGCCGGAGATCCGCGGGAGCATCACATCGAGCAGCACGAGCCCCGGACGCGCGGCGTCGAACCGTTCCAACGCGTCGGGGCCGTCGACCGCGACCTCCACCCGAAAGCCCTCGCGCTCGAGCGCGACGCGCAGTGCGTCGCGGTACGACTGCTCGTCGTCGACGACGAGGATCAGCGGTGCCTCGGCCATCAGTGGCTCTCCTGGTCACTCTTCGCCGTGATGTCGACCGCCTCGAGCGGCAGTACGAGCCGGAATGTCGAGCCCTGACCTTCGACGGACTCCACCGTGACCTCGCCGCCGTGTGCCTGGACGACGTGACGCACGATCGCGAGCCCGAGACCGGTGCCGCCGGTGGATCGACTGCGCGCGTAGTCGACGCGGTAGAAGCGCTCGAAGATCCGCTCGAGGTCGCGGCTCGGGATCCCGATCCCTTGGTCGCGGACCTCGATCGCGATTCGGTCGTCGTGCACCGACGTCGAGAGACAGACGCCGCTGCCCGCTTCCGAGTACTTCACTGCGTTGTCGAGAAGGTTCGCGATCGCGCTCACGAACTGGCGCCGATCACACGACACGATGGCTCCGGGCGCGGCGTCGTCGATCTCGATGCCGATCTGCGCCGCGCTCGCGGCCCGGCGCACCCGGTCGATGGCGTCCTCGATGAGCACACGCACCGGCACCGGCTCGCGGCGGGGCGACTCCTGGGTCTCGATGAGGCTCAGATCGAGCAGGTCGTCGACGATGCGCCCGAGTCGCTCGGATTCCTTCACCATGTTCTCGGCGAGACGGCGCGTCACGACGGGATCGGTTTCGGCAACGAGTGTCTCGGAGAGCAGCTCGAGCGCACCGATCGGCGTCTTGAGCTCGTGACTGACGTTGGCGACGAAGTCGCGGCGCACGCTGTCGACGCGGTGGATCTCCGAGACGTCGTAGACGACGACCGCCCCACCCAGCGAGCCCTGGCCGTCGACGAGTGGTATCGCCTGCAGCTGGAGAACTGCTCGTGGCGGTCCGAAGAGCTGCAGCTCGCGCTCGCACGCCTCACCCGATCGGGCCAGCTCGAGCAGCTCGGAGATCGCTCCCGCCGCGACCGCGTCGGCGTGACGCGCCTCGCGATATCGCTCCGCCGCCGCATTGCGGAACACCTCGTGGCCCTCGGCATCGACCACGACCGCACCGTGGCGCAATTCCATGAGTACGGCGGCGAGGCGATCGCGTTCGCTGGTCGCGGTCTCGGCCTCGGCGCGAATTTCTTCGAGCTCGGCGTCGAGCGATATACCGGAACTCTGCTCGCGCCGTAACGGGGTCAGCCGAATCTCCCGGTGATGTAGCCCTCGGTGCGGGGGTCGCTCGGTGCGGTGAACAGCTTCTCGGTGACGTCGAACTCGACGAGGCGCCCGACCCGGCGTCCCTCGTCGTCGACTTCGGCAGTGAAGAATGCGGTTCGATCCGACACGCGCGCCGCCTGCTGCATGTTGTGCGTCACGATCACGATGGTGAAGTCTTGCTTCAGCTCCTCCATCAGGTCTTCGATGCGCGCGGTCGCGATCGGGTCGAGCGCGGAACACGGTTCGTCCATGAGCACGACGTCGGGCTCGACCGCGAGTGCGCGCGCGATGCAGAGCCGCTGCTGCTGCCCGCCGGACAGCGACAGACCGCTGTGCTTGAGCTTGTCCTTGACCTCGTCCCACAGCGCCGCGCGGGTCAGCGCGTGCTCGACGATGTCCGAGAGGTCGGAGCGCTTCCGACCGTTGATCTTCGGGCCGTAGGCGACGTTGTCGAAGATCGTCTTCGGGAACGGGTTGGGCTTCTGGAACACCATGCCGATGCGCCGGCGCACCTCGGCCGCGTCGACCTTCGGTCCGTAGAGGTTCTCGCCGTGGTACCTCACCGATCCGAGCACCTGCGCGCCGGGCGTGATGTCGTGCATCCGGTTGAGGCAACGCAGCACCGTGGTCTTTCCGCATCCCGACGGTCCGATGAACGCCGTGATCTCCTTCGCGGCGACGTCGAGCGCGACGTCGCGAATGGCGGTGTGAGCGCCGTACCTCACCTCGACGTCGCGGAACTCGAACACGAGCTCGCGCGCCGGTTCCTCCTGCGCGCCCGGTTCCTCGGCCTCGGGCTCGTCGGGCGCAGGCACGACGATCTCGATCTCGGCGGTGGGGCTGCCCATCTCCTCGGCCGGCACCGTCGCCACGGCCGCGACGTTAGCGGCAAGGTCTTCTTCCGTACGCATGCGTTCGTCCAAGGGTCAGGCCGCCTGGCGACGGCCGAAGAATGCGGTCACGAGCCGGGCGACGATCGTGGCCATGAAGACGATCAGGATCAGCGTGAGCGCGGCCCCCCAGGCCCGGTCCTGCGCGCTCGGGAACAGCGACCGCGGCGTTGGAGAAGATCTGCGTCGACAACGCGGTGTTCGTGCCGTTGAAGAGGCTCCAGTTGGTGTGGTCTTCGACGAGCCCGATGGTGAACAGCAGCGGCGCGGTCTCGCCCGCGGCGCGGGCGACCGCGAGGAGCGCGCCGCTCACGATCCCGGGCGCCGCGCTCGGCAGCACGACCGTCCGGATCGTGCGGGCCCGTCTGCTCCCGAGGGCGTAGCTCCCCTCCCGGAGCTCGCTCGGGACCAGCGCGAGCATCTGGTCGGTGGTGCGGATCACGATCGGGAGCATCAGGCAGGCAAGGGCGAGCGCGCCCGCAAACGCATTCTTCTCGTGGGTGTGCAGGACCACGAACGTGTAGATGAACAGTCCCATCACGATCGACGGAACGCCGGTCATCACCTCCGACAGGAACCGGACGACCGCGCGAGCGGGCTCCTCCCGCCGTACTCGTTGAGATAGATCCCTCCGAAGATCCCGAGCGGGATCGCCATCAGCGCCGCCGCGCCGGTGATCAAGAGCGTCCCGGCCACCGCCGGACCCATCCCCGGCCCCGGTATCCGCTCCGAGAACGGCAGCGGCTGGGTGAGGAAGCTCCAGCTCGATGATCTCCGAGCCCCGCTGCACCACGTAGCCGACGATGAACACCAGGGGAACGAGCGCGATGAGAAACGTGAGGGCGATCAGCGCCGTCGCCACCGCGTTCCGCGCGCGTCGGCCTCTCGAACCGGGACGCGGCGCGAGCAGCGACCGGCGATCGGCAACGAGGGGAGCCGTCACACCACCGCTCCGGTCCGTCGTTCGTAGCGCGTCACCACGAACCGCGCCGACATGCCGACGACGACCGTGAACCCGAGCAGCACCACACCCATGCCGATGAGCGCAGCCTGGTAGACGCCCGTCGACTCGCCGAACTGGTTGGCGATGATGCTGGCGAGCGTCTCGCCGGGCCCGAACAGGTGGGCGCTGATCTCCTGGCTGCTCCCGATCACGAGGGCGACGGCGATGGTCTCGCCGATGGCGCGCCCGAAGCCGATCATCACCGCCGATACCACGCCACCGCGGCTGTGCGGGAACACCGCGCCGCGGATCATCTCCCACCGCGTCGCGCCGAGCCCGTAGGCCGCCTCCCGCAACGGCGCGGGTGTCGTCGCGAACACCTCGCGGGTGATCGAGGTGATGATCGGCGTGATCATGATCGCGACCACGATGCCCGCGGTCATGTAGCTCAGGCCGGTCTTGCTCGGATCGGCGAAGAGCGTCTTGAGCACGGGGATGTCACCGGTCACCGACGAGATGTCCTCGTAGACACCGGCGATCGGCCCCGCCAGCACGAGGAACGCCCACAACCCGTAGACGACCGACGGGATCGCCGCGAGCAGGTCGACGGTGTAGACGATCGGACGGCGCAGGCGGCGGGGCGCGACCTCGGTGACGAACAGCGCGATCCCGACGCTCACTGGTACCGAGAGCACGAGCGCGATCGCCCCCACGAGGAACGTGCCGTAGATCATCGCCCCGGCGCCGAAATCGCCGTGGGCGGGGTCCCAGTTGTCCGCGAAGATCCCGAGCCCCTCCTTCTCGAACCAGGGCCACGCGTGGTCGACGGTCGAGTAGACGATGAGCCCGAGGATCACGAGCACGAGCAGACCGCTCGCGAGCGCGAGCCATCGGAAGAGGCGGTCGGTGACGACACCCGGCGGCCGGTTCGCGCCGCTCAGGCCCGGTGTCCGGGCCGGCGGGGTGCTGGGGCGCGGTGGAGCACTGACGGCCATCGGGCGATCCCGAATCTATTCGTTGACCCAAACGCGGGACGGGCCCTCCGAGAGAGCCCGTCCAGGATCGGACACCGCCGGATCGAAAGACACCGGGTCTACGCGGGGACGACGATGTTCTTCAGCTGGGCCTTGGCCTTGGCGAGCACGTCCTTGGGGAGCGGCGCGTAGTCGACCGTCTTCGCGAGCGACTGGCCCTGGTTGGTTCCGGTGCCGTAGATGAAACCGAGGAACGCCTTGATCGCGGCGCCCTTCTTGGGGTCGGTCTGGGTCGTGTACACCATGATCCAGGTCGGCGACGTGATCGGGTAGGCCTTGGCGCCCGAGGCGTTGATCGGGTCGAACGTGAGGTCGGGGTTGATCGTCAGGCCCGCGAGTGCCAACGATGCCGACGTCGTGCTCGGCTTGATGAACTTGCCGCTCGAGTTCTTGATCGCCGCGTAGGTGAGCTCGCCAGCCACCGCGTCGGAGAAGTCCACGTAGCCGATCGCACCGTCGGTCGCCTTCACCAACTGGGCGACCCCGCCGTTTCCGCTGGCGCCCTGGGTGCTCGCGGGCCACTGCACGGTCGAGCCGGTTCCGAGGGTCCAGACCGTCGGCGAGGCCTTCACCAGGAAGTTGGTGAAGTTCTGCGTGGTCCCCGAACCGTCGGACCGGTGCACGACCGTGATCGTGGTGCTGGGCAGCTTCGCGGAGGGGTTGTCGCTCTTGATCGCGGCGTCGTCCCACGTGGTGATCTGCGCCTCGAAGATCTTGGCGATCGTGTCCGCCGAGAGCTTGAGGCCGGTCAGTCCGGACACGTTGTACGACACCGTGATCGGTGCGACGACGGTCGGGAAGTAGAAGAATGGGGTGGACGGAGCCGTGCCGGCCGCGTAGGTAGCGTCGGTGCCCGCGAAGTCGACCACCTTGTTGCTGAAGTCGGTCCGGCCCTGGCCCGAGCCGGTGGCCTGGTAGCTGATCGACACGCCCTTCTGCAGCTGCTTGAAGTAGCCGATGGCGACGTCGTTGAAGCCCTTCTGGAACGTCGAGCCGTCGCCGCTCAGCGACGTCGACGCCAGCTTCACCGTCGTCGTGGTGGGCGTCTTGGCCTTGGCGGCCGCCGAGCCGACTGCCAGCGCCGGCAGCGCGAGAGCGACGAGCAGGAACCCGCAGGCGCGGGTGAACGAGCGACGCATCAGGACAATTCCTCCTGGTCGGGGTGGCATCTCGCCGGATCGTACGGACGGCCCGTAGCGAGCCCGTGGCCGCGTCGTAGCGCGAAGGTGAACAACGAGCAAACAGTGGGAACTGCGACGTCGGGCCGGGCCACGCGCCGTCGAAGATGGACCCTGTGCAGGCGACGTCCCTCACCGCGCGGCTCCGTGACCTGCCCCTCGAGGTCGTGCACCTGGCGTCCCTCACCACGAACGCGGTCGTGGCCGGCACGGACGCGTTCGTCGACGGTGACCTCGTGAACGCGCAGCGCGTCATCGACGACGACGATGCCATCGACACCCTGCGTCACTCGATCGAGGACAGCTGCCTCGAGCTGCTGGTCAGCGGCGGACTCGAGGGGCTCGACCTGCGCTTCGTCGCCAGCACGCTCCGGGTCGCCCACGAGCTCGAGCGCAGTGCCGACCTCATGGTGAACGTGGCCAAGACGACGTGGCGCCTCCTTCCCCATCCGCTCGACCCTTCGTCGCGCCAGATCGTCGAACGCATGGGACGGCAGGCCGCAGTGCAACTACGGGTCGCGGTCAACGCCTTCGCCGACCGCGACTGCTCGTGGGCGTCGGCCCTGGCCGACATGGACGAGACGATGGACGACCTCGAGCGCGGCCTCTTCCGCCACATCCTCGGCGCCACCACCCCGGACGAAGCGGTCGTGGTGCGAGCGGTGCAGCTCGGACTCGTCGCGCGTCACTACGAGCGGATCGGTGACCACGCGGTGACGATCGCCGAGCAGGTGCACCTCGTGGTGACCGGCCAGCGTTCACCACGAAGACGCCGGACCCGAGTTCCCGTCGGGAGCTGAAGCGAGACGCCAGCGTGTGGGGTGCGGGCCGGGGGGTTGTCCCGCCCCCACACTCTCTGGCGATAGCGCTCCCTCGGCCACGCACTCCGGGCCTCGAGAGCCGTTCGAACAGCCCGTGAGAGCCCGTTCGTCGTTCGATGATCGTAGGGACGTTGTGTTGCGGGTCCGTTGCCCTGGAATGGCGATCAGGTGAACGACCGGTGAAGAGCGCACGGACGGACCGTACGGGCTTCGCGTGTGCCGTCCGTAAGGGGCACAATGGGTGCGTGCCGACCACCCCGCTCCCCGAAAGTCTTCCTGCCGAGGCGCGCAAGACGTTCCACGAGCAACTCGACGAGTTGCGGGTCGACGTGATCCGCCTGGCCGCGCTCACCACCGAGGCGATCGCGGGAGGAACCCAGGCTCTGCTCGACGGTGACCTCGCTGCCGCCGAGCACGTGATCGAGAACGACGACGAGATCGACGACCTCACACACTCGATCGAGGATCGCACCTTCCTCTTGCTCGCGCGGCAGCAACCATTGGCGAACGACTTGCGGTTCCTCGTCACGGTCATGCGCGTCGGGCACGAGCTCGAGCGCAGCGCCGACCTCATGGTGAACGTGGCGAAGACGACGCGGCGCCTCTACCCGCATCAGCTCGACCCGAAGTTGCGCGGCATCATCGACCGAATGGGCGCGCAGGCGAGCAACCAGACGCGCGTCGCGATCGACGCGTTCGCCGACGCCGACCCGTCGTGGGCAGCCGCGCTCGCCGACATGGACGACGCGATGGACGAGCTCACCAAGAGCCTGTTCCGTCACATCCTGGCGAGCGACAGTGGCGACGAGGCTGCGGTCCTGCTGGCGGTGCAGATGGCGTTGGTGGGCCGGCACTACGAGCGCATCGCCGACCACGCGGTGACGATCGCGGAGCGGGTCGGGTTCATGGTCACCGGTGAGCACCCCACGCCGGAGTGGGACTCCTGAGACTCGCGCTTCGCAGTGGTTACGCCTCTTCGTCGTAGCCGAGGTCCCACTCGAGAATGAGGTGCTCGCGCTCGGCGTCGCGGGCGACGCGCTCGCGATTGCGGCGGAACTGCGGGTCGTGTGGGGGGAGCAGTTGGAGCCGGGCCAGGGCCCGCTGACGGAACTCGTCGATCATGCGACCGTCACCGAAGATCCCGTGCACCTCCCAGTGGGGGGCGACGGGGCCGAGGTACACGACCTTGACGTGGCCCTGGGGCGGGATCTGCTCTTCGAGCGGTTCGGGCTCCATCGACATGGTGGCCAGGCTAGTTGGCCACCGGATGAATTCTCTCCGCCAGGGTGGGACTCGTCGCGACCTCGCGGTAGCGTCGCGCGATCCGGAATTCCCGCGTGGTGGTCGCGCGCCCGACAGAGCGGCGTCGTCGCAGAAGGGATGAGCACACCGCATCGTCGTCAGTGCCCAAGGAGGACACCTGATGCCCAAGCGAAGCCGCCCATCGGCCGTGACGCGACGCGATGGTCGACGCCGTCGAGAGACGCGGTGGGTTCTCACGGCGCTGGCCCTGGTGATCGGAGCCGGCTTCCTCGCGTTGGGTCTGGCGGTGATCGCCGGCACCGGATTCAGTCCGGTGCAACCGCTCGAACCCCGTACGTCGGTCGTGGGGCTCCGACACACTCCCCTCCTCGCGCTCGGAGAGATCGTCTTCGGTGTCGTGATGTGCTCGGTCTTCACCGTTGCCGCCGTGGCGCATCGCGTGGCGCGGATCCTGATGGCGCTGCTGAGCAGCGTGAGCCTCGTGGTCGGCGTCGTGATCCTCGGAGGCCCGTGGTCACGCCAACTCGACCACTGGATCGCTGCACGACCGTCGCTGGGGTGGCTCTATGTCGTAGCGGGCGCGTTGGGCATTGTCGTCGTGCTGCGAGTGAAGCCATCTGCGCCGGCACGGTCTCCGGTCGCGCCGGAGCGAGTGTTGGCGACCGTCGTGTTCACTGACATCGTGTCGTCGACGCACCACGCCGCGACGCTCGGCGACCGGCGTTGGCGGCGCCTGCTCGACCACCACGACGCCGTCACCCGTAACGCGCTCGAGCGGTACCGCGGTTACGAGGTCCGGCGCACCGGCGACGGTTTTCTCGCCACGTTCGACAGTCCCGCTCGCGCCGTGCAGTGCGTCACCGCGGCGATGGCATCGCTGCGCCCGATCGGTGTCCACCTACGCGTCGGCGTGCACACCGGCGAAGTGGAGGTCCGCGACGACGGCATCGACGGGATCGCGGTGCACATCGGAGCGCGCGTTTGCGATTGCGCGGAGCCCGACGAAATCCTCGTGTCGCAGACGGTCAAGGACGCAACCGCCGGTTCGGGTCTGAGGTTCGTCGATCGCGGCCGACACGAGCTCAGGGGGCTCCCCGAGCGCTGGCACCTCTATTCCGCCGGAATCTGAGCGGTCACGAATCGGCTTCGGTCGCCTCGCCGAGCGTCACGTGCAGGGTGGTTCGCTTCCCGTCGCGTTCCACGATCACGTCGACCTGCTCGCCTGCCTTGTACCGGCGGATGGCCGGCTTGAGCGCGGCAGCGGAGTGAACGGGCGTGGTCCCGACTTGAACGACGACGTCGCCCTGCTGGATGCCACCCTTGTCGGCCGGCGAGCCCTGGGTGACGCGGTCGATGAGCGCACCGTCGTCGCCGGATGTGGCGTCCGTGGACACACCGAGGAACGCGGGGTGCTTGCCTTCGGTGAGCGTGCCGATCAACGACTTCACCTGCGAGATCGGGATGACGAAGCCCACGTTCTGCGCGCTCGACGGATCGGCGATCGCGGTGTTGATGCCGATCACACGACCTCGTGCGTCGACGAGCGGGCCACCCGAGTTACCGGGATTGATCGCGGCGTCGGTCTGGATCACGTCGCCGAGGATCTCGTTGCCGCCGGTCGGCACGTCGCGGTGCAGACCCGACACGATCCCGCGCGTCACGCTCAGGCCGCCCTCGAGCGCGAGCGCGTTGCCGATCGCGACGACGTCGTCACCGACCTGGACCGAGTCGGAGTCACCGAGCTCGATCGTGGCCAGGCTGCTGCCGTCGACCTTGATCACCGCGAGGTCGCTGCTGGGTGCGGTGCCGAGAACCTTGGCGGTGAGCTTCCTGCCGTCGGAGAACTGCGCCTGGATCTTCGTGGCACCCTCGACGACGTGGTTGTTGGTGACGATCACGCCGTCGGCCGAGACGACGAAGCCGGTACCGGCCGCGCCGCCGTTGTCAGGTCCGCCGTCGTCGACGATCGCGACGACCGCGGGCACGTCGGCCTCCAGGATGGCGGCGATGTCGCCGTTGCGCACGATGCGCTGGGACGGGCGCACGATCACGCTGCTCGCCGGGGGTGGCTGCACGCTGGTGGTGGAGTTGTCGTCGAACACGGTGTACATCCCGGCGGCCACCAGTGCGCCGACGACGCCCCCGGCGAGCCCGGCCACGAGCACCTGGCGGACGCCGCGCTTCTGCTGCGATGGTGCCGCCGCCGCGGCCGCGACCGGTTCAGGTTCGACCGGTTCGGGTTCGACCGGTTGCGATTCCGGCGGAAGTGATCCAACTGGCGCGGCGATCGGCTCGGGAGCACGCAGGGGGGGCGGCGGCACCGGCGCGAAGAAGGGCCGCGGTGCCGCGACCGGCGTGGGGGGTGGTGTCATCGCGGGTGCGCCGGCGGCCAGGAGCACCGGCTCGCCCGAGGTGACCGGCGCCGCAGTGGGGGCATCGGTGCCAGCCGCCTCCGACATCGGGGGGGCGGCGGCCGTGGTGGCCTCGCTCGCGCGCTCCGTGGGAGCCTCGGTCGCGGCCCCGGTCAGTGGCTCGGTGGGGAGCTCGGGCTCACCGACGGGATCGGGCGAATCGGACACCGGAGTCCTTTCGTGGAGATCGGGGGGCGACCAGTGATGCTCATCGGTCACGAAACGTCGCGCCGGGCCCTCGAGGTTCCCGAAGCCGCACGCTCCGGGCGTACTGTTCAGACGGCCCGAACTCTGTCAGGCTACGCGGTGGGAACCAGAACCCGTCCCACGGCCGTTTACTCGGGCGACTGATCCACTCGAGCACTGGGGTGCAGATGGACGACATGACCCCTCCCGACCATAGCGAGCAGGACTGGATGCTCCAGGCGCGGTGCCGATCCTTGGCCCCGTCGGAGTTCTTCCCGTCCGACGGCGTCGGGGTCGACAAGGCCCGCAAGATCTGTGACCAGTGTCGGGTGAAGCCGGAGTGCCTCGAGTACGCCCTCACCTACCGAATCGACCACGGAGTGTGGGGAGGAGCGTCCGAGCGCGAACGCCGCCGCATCCTGCGTCGCCGCCGTGTCGACGGCAGCGCCCCCGTCACCCTCCAGCCTGCGTCGGCCAAGGGCGCATAGAGCGCCGTCTGCCGACGCAGGTACGTTGCCGGGGCCATTTCGCTGCTCGGCGCTCAGCTCCAGCTCTTCCGCTCTCGGCGCCTCCGGCGCCGGGCCGCTCAGGCCCCGCTTCGCTGCTCGACGGGATACCCGCCTCGCCGGCGCTCAGCTCCAGCTCTTTCCGCTCTCGGCGCCTCCGGCGCCGGGCCGCTCAGGCCCCGCTTCGCTGCTCGACGGGATACCCGCCTCGCCGGCGCTCAGCTCCAGCTCTTCCGCTCTCGGCGCCTCCGGCGCCGGGCCGCTCAGGCCCCGCTTCGCTGCTCGACGCGATACCCGCCTCGCCGGCGCTCAGCTCCAGCCGAACGGCCCGAGCACGAAGTCGACGACCTTCTCGGCCGTGCTGCGATCCGGCGAGAATCCCGCGACCATCGCGTCGATCACGTCGGGCGGCGCGTCCGTCACCGCGGTGAACACCGTGCCGCCGTGCTCCCACAGGACCACGTCCACGCCGGGCTCCGAGTACCGCCGGGCGCGGTTGCCGTCGACCTCGGTGGAAGCGCCACCGCGCGGGAGCGTGTCCCACTCGAGCTCGCCGTGCTGCTCGAGCACCGACACCGAGAACAGGCCGTCGGTATACAGGAGCTCCACGCCGTTCGGGTGGCGTGAGCGGCCGACGAGCACGTACCCCGAAGGCCTGCTCGAGGTCTCGTACCCGGCGGGCACCTCGTGGAGCGGGACCGCTTTCCGAGCGCTCACCCCCTTCGGAGCCTGCAGCGCAGTCCCGCTCGCGACGGTGAGCTGGAGGAACTCGAGCGAGCGTTGCAGCTGCCCGTGCGCGTCGAGCACGTCGCGTCGTAGCAGGAGACCGGTGTCGGCGTCGACGTACATGCGCTGGACCGGCGTGCCGTCCCGTCGGGTTGCCGCGATGACCTGCGTCGGGCGTCCCACGATCGTGGGACCGGGGCGTACACCGAGCGACCAGCGGTGGTCGGGCGCGGGAACGTTCTTCAGGTTCGGTTCCACGAGCGCGCTCGACCAGCCGAGCTCGCTCTTGAAGTAGGTGCGGGTACCTCGATCGAACACGAGCGCCCGACCCGACTTCACCTCGATCGAACCTTGATCGTCGGTGACGTCGACCGTGATGTCGTTCAGCTTGCCGTGGTCGCGCCACGTGACGCGTACAACGCCGGAGAAGTGCATCGAACTGGGCGCGTGGCGCATGCGATCGACAAGGCGCGCGGCTTCGCTCGACGCCGAGTCGGCACTTGCGTGACGGAGTGCGCTCACGAGCAGTACGCCGGCGAGCAGCGCAACCCAGAGCAGGAAGGCCATTTGCCGCTTCATCGCCTGCTGGTTCACCGTCGGCCCACTAACGGTCCGACGGGTGCGAGCGAGCTGATCGAGTCGCCGAGTTTGGCAGCTGACGCGCCGTGCTGGGCGGCGACCGCGGTGACGTTCGGCCGCACCGACGCGCGCCCGGGAATGACGATCACCGCGATGATCGCGGCCGCAACCGCCGCGGCACCGGCGACCCAGCCGACGGGAACGCGCCGCCGGCGGGATTCGATCGGTACGACGGCACCGGCTCCAACCGCAGCGGCTCCAACCGCATCGGCTCCAACCGCATCGGCTCCGGCGCCGGCTTCGACGTGCGCGACGACCGCGTCCCAGAACCCGGCAGGCGCCTCGCGTCGGGGCAGCGCGCGCACCGCCTGGCGTGCGGCACGCACCTCTTCGAGCTCGGCGCGCAGCTCGGCCGAATCCGCGAGCTGCCCTTCGACCTCGACGCGCTCTTCTACCGTGAGCTCGCCGTCGAGATACCCGGACAGGAAGTCGTGGTCGGCGCGAGCGGCGAGATCGCCGAAGCCTGTGTCGTCGGTCATGGCCCACCCACCCCGCCGGCGGTCAGCGACGCTCGGAGCATGCGGCGCCCACGGTGGATCCGCGACCGGACCGTACCGATCGGCACGCCGGTCGACTCGGCGATCTGCTCGTACGACAGGTCGCTCACGTCGCACAGCACCACGGGCACTCGGAATTCGTCGGGGAGCTCGGCGAGGGCGTGCTGGATCTCGTCCGACAGGCCGGTCTGCACCTCGTCGGCCACGGGCGCGGGTGGCAGGACCCGGCCGGGATCGTCGGGGAGCGCGTCGGTCGGACGCCGCTTCCGCCGTCGCATCTCGTCGAGGAACACGTTGGTCACGATTCGAGCCAGCCAGCCTTCGAGGGATCCGGGCTGGTAACGCTCGAGCCCTGTACGGACCCGCAGCAGCGCCTCCTGCACCAGATCCTGTGCGTCGTCGTCGTTGCCGGCCAAGCGGTACGCCACGTTGTAGAGGAAGCGACCGTGATCGCGCGCGACCTCTTCCCACGTGGGGACACCGTCAGCCATGGACAAGAACGACGCCGGGGGGTGGACCGGTTCCCGGCTTCTCGGTGGTCTGGCGCCCTGGGGCTAGGAGCTCTTGGCCTCGTCGGGCGGGGTCTCGTCCTTCGAGCCCTCTTCCACGCCCGCCTTGAACTCCTTGCTGGCCTGCCCCAACGACCTGGCCAGCTTCGGCAGGCGGGTGCTCCCGAACAGCAGGAGCACGACGGCGAGCACGATGAGTAGTTCGGGCACTCCGAGATTCATGGGAACAGCCCTTTCGAAGGGGTGGAATCAGCCTACCGCCGTTCGTCGTCATGGCTTGCCGCGGATGGTCTCGGCCAGCAGCTCGAGGTCGTCGACGGCGGTTACGGCAAACGGAACTGCCCCGATCCCCACCACCAGCGTCTCGATCCCCAGGTCTGCCCACCGGGCCGCTTGCTCCCGCACCTCTTCGACGGTGCCGACGAGGCGACCCTGCCGCCATTCGTCGAGCGTCACACCGTCGAGCACGCCCGGCGGGCTCACGGCGCGGAGGCGCTCGAAGCGTCGGTCCAGGTCGGCGTCATCCTCACCGCACAGCGCGTACAGACCGAGCGAGCGGGTGAGGGTGGTGGGATCGCGGTCGAGGGCTGCACACGCGCGCTCGAGCACGGTGAGTCGTTCCCGGTAGGCCTCATGGGTCCACACCCAACAGGTGTTCCAGCCGTCGGCCAGCTCGGCGACGAGCGCGAGGAGCCGGTTGCCCTTCCCGCCGACGACGATCGGCGGCGTCGGCCGCTGCACCGCGCTCGGATGGTTGTACGCGTCGCGCGTGCGGTGGTAGCGACCGTCGAACGTGAAGGGACCTCCTCCCAACAATCCGCGACACACCTCGATTGCCTCGCGCAGAGCGCGCGAGCCGTACCGGCGGCGCCGGTATCGCCATCCCGATGAGCGTGTAGTCGGGCTCGTACCACCCCGCGCCGATCCCCACGTCGAGCCGTCCGTCGCAGATGCGGTCGAGCGACGCGAGCGCCTTCGCCAGTACCGACGCCGGCCGTAACGCCTCGCACAGCACGAGTGTGCCGAGCCGCGGTCGCTCGACGACGCGTGCGAGGGCCGCAAGCGTGACGAGCGGATCGAAGAGCCCGCGCGGCTCCGACGATCCGCCGTAGCGGGCGAGGTCGAGAGTGAGGTGGTCGGACAGCCAGAGCGAGTCGTAGCCCGCGCGCTCGGCCGCCACCGCGTACTTCACGATCGTGTCCCAGCGCAGGACCGGCTGGTCGTCGGACACCGAGTAGTCGTACTGCGGTAGCGCGAGTCCGAGCTTCATGGCGTGGAGCCTAGAAGCGAGCCGGGTACCCCGGCTCGTAGCCTGATCCGATGCTCGAGTGCGTGCCGAACGTGTCGGAAGGACGCGACGCGCGGGCGCTCGACGCATTCACGAAGGCGTGCGGTGCGTCGTTGCTCGACGTCCACGTCGATGCCGACCATCACCGCTCGGTCTTCACGCTGGCCGGCCCCGACGAACGCGACAGCGAACTGGCGGTGCAGCACCTCGCGAGAGCGGTGGCCGACCGTGTCGATCTCGGCGCTCACGCCGGCGTTCACCCCCGGTTCGGTGCGCTCGACGTGGTGCCGTTCGTCGCGCTCGACGGCACGCCGGGCACCGACGCGGTGGACGCCGCCCGCGCGTTCGCGGCGTGGGGAGCCGAGGAGCTCGCGCTGCCGGCGTTCCTGTACGGCGACGCCGATCCGCAGCACCGGTCGCTCCCCGAGACCCGGAGCGACGCGTTCACCCGGCGGCAGCCCGACGTCGGGCCACGCCGGCCCCATCCGCAACTGGGTGCGGTAGCGGTCGGCGCCCGGCCGTTGCTGGTGGCGGTGAACTGCGAACTCGACCGTCACGATCTGGCGCTCGCCCGCGCGCTCGCGCGCGGTACGCGAGCGTGACGGTGGACTGCCGGGCGTGCGCGCGCTCGGGCTCGAGCTCGAGTCGGTGGCTCGGGTGCAGGTGTCGATGAACCTCGTGGACCTCGGGAGAACCGGGCTGCAGCAGGCCTGCGAGGCGGTGCGATCGCTTGCACGAACGCGCGGAGCCGACGTGGCGCGCGTCGAACTCGTGGGTCTGCTGCCCGCGTCCGAACTCGCGCGCTGCGACGACGAGTTCCGCGCGTGGTCGGGGGTCGGCGCCGACCAGACGATCGAAGCGCGCCTCGCGCCGCGCCGGTTAGACGTCGAGCTCGAACTGCTGGATCTTGGCGCCGTAGCCGCGCTGGTTGAGGCGGCGGCCGGCGTCATCGAGGTCGGCGCGCTCGCGGCGGACGGCGTCGCGGTCGACCGGCTCGACTACGTCTCCGGGGCGGCGCGCGAGGCCGAAGCCCGTGTAGACGACCCTTCGTTCACGGCTCACCGGCGGCCGGCTCATGTGCAACACGCACGAACAGTGAATGGTGACGTCGCCGACCTCGGCCGGAAGCGCAACCCGCGGCAGATCCATGTCGGCCCGCACGCCGCCGCCCTGGACGTTGGCGCGGTGCGATCCCGCGACCACACCGAGCTCGCCGCTCTCACGGTCGGCAGGCGTGAGGCACAACCCGACCGTCAGGCCGCAACAGCCGTACGAGTGACCACCCGGTGAGCAGTCTTTGTGCCACGGCACGTCCGAGATGCCGTCGGTGACGCCGATTCGCTTCGTGAGACCCTCGGCGGCGTCCGAGTTGTCGGGATCACGTTGGACGTACGTGTCGTCGGTGAGCCGGCCGAGCTGTGCGAGGCGCTCATCGTGCAGCACCTTGCGCAATGCCGGTGACTTCTCGTTGAAGGCGAGAATACGCGCCGCGTACCACTCGCCCTTGCCGTCGCGTGCCCACCACGATTGACCGTCGTCGCGCTGCGCTTCGGCGACGGCGTCGGCCAGCTCGTCGACGATCGCGGCCATGTCGTCGGGCTCGAACACGTTGCGGATCTTCACGAAACCGGCTTCCGCGAGGAAGGCGCCGATCTGCTCGCAGGGGTCGTCGAGCGTGAAACTCTGGTGCAGGTCGAGCTCGCCGCCGTTGGCGTCGATCAGCCGCACCATCCCAGGCTCGTGCACGGGCCGGGCGTCGATCAGCGCGCGCAGGACCGGCTCCCACGCCACGAACTCGTCCATCGTGCCGCGCCGCATCTCCACGCGTCCCCGCATCCCGAGGCCGAGCGTGGTCGTGACCTCCTGGACGAGCTCGGAGAAGTCCCGTGCGCCGAGCGAGACCACGGTCGCGTCGTCGTCGAGGCCGCGTCGCAGCACCAGCGTGTCGCGCGCAGGGGCCAGAGAGAACTGCGCGTCACCCACCTCGAACGCGAGCGGCGCAAGCCCGAGATGCGCGTAGCCGCGCGCCGCGAGTCTTCCGTTCTCCGCCAGCAGGTCGCCGAGCGGGCCGTCGCAGAAGGTGGCGGCGTCGAGGTCGACGGCGCTGCCCTGCAGCCGCGTGCGGAAGTCGAGAGTCGTCATGAACGGTCATTGTGACCGAACTCGCGCCGACGAGCGAGCGGACCGAGGCACATGCGGCGACGAGCGAGCAGAGCGAGCCGAGTCCCCCACATGCGGCACGAGCGACCGGACCGAGGCACATGCGGCGACGAGCGAGCAGAGCGAGCGAGTCGCTCGCCAGCGAGTGAGCGCCCGCGGCGCAGGTACCCTGCGCCGCAGCGAGCGAGCGAGAAATTAGGCGCCGTAGGCGCCTCGGCGCTCGAGCGCCCGCTGACGGCGGACCCGGCGCCGTTCCCGCTCCGACAGCCCGCCCCAGATCCCGAACTTCTCCCCGTGGGCCAGCGTGTACTCGAGGCAGTCGACCCGAACCTCGCAGCCCCGGCAGACGGTCTTGGCCTCCCGGGTGGACGCACCCCGCTCGGGGAAGAAGAGGTCGGGATCGACCCCGAGGCAGTTGGCGTTCTCCTGCCAGCGCCGCTCGCCGCGGCCGGCGGCTCGGTGGGCCGCGACCAGCGCTGCGAGGTTCGACGCGACGGGAGAGATCGTGGTGACGGGCTGGGACACGGCGTGGCTCCTCGCGTTGCGGATGAGGGCGGTGTCGGGAATGACGCCACTGAAATTACAGTGGTGTTACTATGATCTGTCGTGCGCCAGAGCGCAAGGGGTTTCTTTCCCGCGTCGGAAGATCCCGCAACGGCTCTGGGCCTTCGTGCTCACTCTGGTGTGCGCGCGCTTGGCCCATGTAGCGCTTCCGTCACGGAACCTACGCTACGGCTCGTGGCTCCCCGTCTCGAGGTCGGCCTGGGCGACATCACCGCCGAGCACGCCGATGCGATCGTCAACGCGGCCAACACCTCGCTGCTGGGCGGGGGCGGCGTCGACGGCGCGATACACCGGGCGGCGGGCCCGGAGCTGCTCGAAGCGTGCCGCGAGCTCAACGGCTGCGCGTTCGGAGACGCCAAGCCCACGCGCGGGTTCGCGCTCCCGGCCCGCTTCGTGATCCACACGGTCGGCCCGATCTGGCGCGGTGGCAGCGCCGGCGAGGCCCGGCTCCTCGCGAGCTGTTACCGGCGGTGCCTCGAGGTTGCCGACGAGCTCGGCGCCGCGTCGGTGGCGTTCCCGGCCATCAGCACCGGCGCGTACGGGTACCCGGTGGGTGAAGCCACGAGGATCGCCGTCGAGACCGTTCGCTCGACGATCACGGGCGTCGAGCTCGTGCGCTTCGTGTGCTTCGATGCCGCCGTCCACGACCGCTACGTGCGTGAGCTCGGCTGACCTTCGCACGGGTCGCTCGCTGCTCGCCGGGATACCCGGCGCGCCTCCGCTCACTCTGGCGTCGGGGGGCCTGGGTGACCGCCGAAGCTCGGGTCAGCCGGCGCGGCGTCGTTCGCGTTTGTGGTCGAGGAAGTCGACGAGCACGTAGTCGCCGAGGCTGTCGGCGTTCGTGAAGAACGCGCGGCCGCCGTTGACTCGCATCATCTGCTCCACGAACGAGCGCAGGTAGTAGCTCTCGTCGAGCATGAACGTGTTGATGCGGATTCCGTCGCGCGTGCAGCGCATGACCTCTTTGAGCGTCTCCTCGATCGTGATCGGTGACGGTGGGTACTGGAAGTAGGGCTCGCCGTGCTCGATGTGCGCCGTGGGCTCGCCGTCGGTGACCATGATGATCTGCTTCTGACCGCTCTGCCGGTTCAGCTGGCGGCGGGCGAGCAACAGCGCGTGGTGCATGTTCGTGCCCCACTCGAAGTCCCAGCTCATCTCGGGCAGCAACTCCGGCTTCACCTCACGCGCGACACGCCCGAACGCGACGAGCCCGAAGTAGTCGCGTGGGAACTGTGTGGTGATCAACGAATGGAGCGCCATCGCGACCTTCTTCGCGGGAAGGAAGTTGTCGCGCATCGGCATCGACAGCGACACGTCGAGCATCAGCACGGTGGCCGAGCGCGTGATGTGTTCGGTGCGATCGATCTCGAAGTCGTCGGGGATCAGCCGGACCGGCGTGCCGGCACCGCCTCGCCAGATCGCGTTCTTGACCGTCTCCTGCACGTTCAGGTGGAACGGATCGCCGAATTCGTAGGGCTTGTGGTCGTGCGCGTACTCGTTCCCGGCGCCGGCGTTCTCGACGTCGTGACGGCCGGCGCGGTCCTTGAGCAGCTTGCGGTAGATGTCGGCGAGTGCCTTCCTGCCGATGGCGCGGATGGCGCGTGGGCGTGAGCTCGAGCCGGCCTTCGCGCTGTTCGATGAGCCCGGCTTCCTCGAGCATCTTCGTGAGCTCGCGCAGCCGGTCGAGCGAGCGAGCGGCGTCGTCGCCGAGGAGCTCACGAGCACGATCGAGATCGACCTCGGCGAGCTCGCCGGGCTGGGTGGCAGAACGCAGCAGGTGCTCGAGGTCGTCGAGGTCGCCGAGCGTGTCGAGCAGTCCGGCCATCTGCCCGAACTGCAGCGGGTCGTCGCCGCTGAAGCGCTGCGAGCGCTGCCAGGGAAGATTCGGGAACGCCTGCTGCAAGTTGCGCGAGAGCTGGTCGACCTGCCAGCGCAGGTCCATGTCTTCGAGCAGTGACTCCGCGAGCGCCTGGAGCTGCGCGCGCTGCTCGGGACTCATCGAGTTGAGGAGCTGCTGCATCTGCGCCATCGACTGCGCCATCTGCTCGAGCAACTCGTCGAGGCTCTGGGGGTTGCCGGGGAAGAAATCGCCGTAGCGCTCCATGAACCCGTCGAAGTCGGGTTCTTCGCCGCGCTCGCGCTGTTCGAGCATCTGGTTGAGCTCGTTGAGCATGTCTTTCATCTGCTGCATGCGCTCCGGGGTCATGTTCTGCATGCCCTCGGAGAGCTGGTTGAAGTAGCTCTGCATCAGCTGCTCGCGCAGCTGGTCCATCAGCTCCTCGAACCGCTGGCGCGCGGCATCGTCCATGAACTCGTATTCCTGGAGCGCCTGCACCTTGCCGGCGAGGTCGGGTGGGAGCTGCTCGAGCTGCTGGCGCCGCTGGTCGGCGACGTCTTCCACGAGCTCCTGACGCCGCTGGTCGCCCGATTGCGTGGCCTCGTCGACGCGACGCTCGATCCCCTCGCGCTCCATGTCGACGACCTCGTTGAGCTGCTGCGCGATGTCGTCGTAGACGCCGCCGAGGTCGCGGTTCTCGAGCTCCTGCCGGCGCCGCTCGCGCAGCTTCTGCAGCATCTCGCGCAGCCCCATGAGCTCTTCGTTGTTCCGGTCGCGGAACCCTTGCTGCATCAGCCGGCGCAGGGCAGCGTTGAGGTCGCCGTGGTAGAGCAGGTCGTCGCTCATCTCGTCGAGGAGCTGTTCCGCGTCGAGATCGAAGCCCGTCTGGCTGCCGTCCCAGCGTGAGTATCGGAACCCGTCCACCCGCTGGCGCGTGAACCACTTCATAGAGCGAACGGTAGCGAGCCGAGTATCCCGGCGAGCCCTGAGCGACCCATAGTCATCGTCCCACGCTACTCCCCATTGATCCCGGCGGCCTGAGTCCCATCGGGGTGGCGCGCCCGGCAACAATGGCGACCGATGCGAGCCGCCCCCCTGCTCGTGGCGGCAGCCGTCCTGGCTGTCGGCGTTGCTGCCTGCTCCGGTGAGGGCAGCAGCTCGCTCCCGCGCCCGAGCAAACCCTTCTGCGAGGCTGCGCATCGTTACGACGTGCGGGTCGAGAAGCGGGCAAGCATCGACGAACAGATCCGCATCGTGCAGAAGATCGCCGATCATGCCCCAAAGGACATCGCTCGAGATGCCGATACGTTCCTCGACGCACTCAAGCGACGGCGCGACGGGGACAAGTCGGTGGTCGACAATCCGAAGATCGAGAAGGCCGTCAACAACGTGAACCGGCGCGCAGCGAACGGATGCCGCCTCTATCAGCAAGATGCCGGCGGCATCTGATGGCGCGCGCCATACGCGCGTGCGCGCTCTCCTTTCTGTTCGCAGTCCTTCCACTCGTCTCCGGCGCGAGCCCGGCCGCCGCCAACGAGATCACCGGCGGATGCACCGGCACGGTCAACGGCAAGGATGCGACGCTCCTCACGCGCGACGACCCGTTCGTCGTACACGACGGCGAACAGCTCGCGGTCGCGGGCAACATCCCCTCCCAGTTCGCGCCGGCGAATCCGCAGAGCTCCACGACGGTGAAGGTCTCGGTCGTCGACGGCCTGTTCGACATCTCGACCGACGAGCACACGAGCACCGGCGCGACGTACTCCGCCGACAGCGTCAATGTCGACAACTACTTCAACGTCGGTGTCGGGCTGTACCGAGTCGACGTGGTGAATTCCGGGCCCGGCTGGCGATGCGAGTACACGGGTTACGTCAAGCTCGACGGCAATCCGTTCTCGAAGCCCGCGGGCCTGGGTGCGCTGGCCGCGGTGCTCATCGGCGCGGTCGGTGTGCTGTTCGCGAAGGGCCGGAAGCCGAAGGAGCCGGGGTGGATCGACGCGGTGCTCACTACGGCGGAGCAGATCGAGCGCGAGGAAGCCTGGCAGAGCGCGGGCGCGAGCTGCCCGACTCGGTCGACTTCCAGGAGCGCGGCTCGTACGCCTGGTTCCCGGCGGCGCCCCTGCGCGCGAACGAGCGTCTCATGTGGTCGGGCAGGGTGCGGCGGCGCGGACACGCAGTCGCCGGCTTCTTCTGGGGCCTAGTGCTCGGGCTCGGCATCGGCCTGCTCGGTTGGCAGGACGCGCGGTGGACCGTGAACCTCGGCTCCATCGTGTTGGTCCCGCTCGCGGTCGCGGTGGCGGCTGCGCTGCTCGCGTGGCTCGGCTGGGGTTACCGCATCCGCGATGTCGCCGTACTTCCTGCCGGCTTCGAGGAGTCAGCGAGCGAACCGGTTGTCGCCGCAACATCGGTCGACGCGCTCGGTTCCGACGAGGTTCCGCGCTCGGCGGAACCGGCGAGGTCCGAGGGTTCAGCCGACCCCGAGGCTTCAGCCGACCCCGAGGCTTCGGCCGAGTCCGGAGAAGCGGCGAGCCCGGAACCGACGAGCTGAGCTCGAGCGCGTCAACCGCGGCCGCGGTATGCGGCACGACCGCCGACCGCGTCCTTGTTGAGCCGCTTCGAGAGATGAAGTCCTTCGAGCACGAATTCGATGGCCGACGCAACGCCGGCGGGCGTCTCCCCCACGTCGAGGTCGCTGAGAGCACCCTTCAGGCCGGGCAGGTCCGAGATCACCTTGGTGTACTCCGACGACGCGATGTCCTCGCCCGTATGCACCACCAGCCCGCCGTCGAACGCCTGGACGAGCTCCGTGAGCTTCTCGGGGCGGGTGCGCGCTCGGAACGTCTCGAGCACCGACGCCTTCACGATGCGGTCGAGCACCTGCTCCTCGCGGCCTTCGTCGACGGTCTCGAACTCCACCTTGCCGGCGGTGCTCGCGACGAGCGCTTCGAGATCGCTCACGCGCGGCACTACTTCCGTCTCGCCGTGGCGCAACGCGCGGCGCGTGGCGTTCGCGACCAGCGTCTCGTAGTTCGCGATCGAGAGGCGCACGGACACGCCCGACCGCTGGTTGATGTGCGGTGAGCGCCGGGCCTGCTGGCTCATCTCCGCGACGATCTCGGTCATGAAGCTCGGCACGTGCACATTGAGGCCCTTGGTGGCGAGCGGCTTCGCCTCCTGCTCCACCACCGCGGCCTCGAGCTCCGCGTCGAGCGGGTAGTGCGTGCGGATCTGCGAACCGAACCGGTCCTTGAGCGGCGTGATGATGCGGCCGCGATTCGTGTAGTCCTCCGGGTTGGCCGACGCCAGCAGCATCACGTCGATCGGCAGACGGATCTTGTATCCGCGGATCTGCACGTCTCGTTCCTCGAGCACGTTCAGCAGACCTACCTGGATGCGCTCGGCGAGGTCGGGGAGCTCGTTGATCGAGAAGATCCCGCGGTTCGTGCGGGGCACGAGCCCGTAGTGGATCGTGAGCTCGTCGGAGAGGTACCGGCCCTCGGCGACCTTGATGGGGTCGACTTCGCCGATCAGGTCGGCGATGGACGTGTCGGGGGTAGCGAGCTTCTCTCCGAAACGGCGATCGCGGTGAACCCACTCGATCGGGGTTTCGTCACCGCGCTCGGCGACAAGGACTCGTGCGTGTTGCGACACCGGGTTGTAGGGGTCGTCGTTGATCTCGCTGCCGGCGATGATCGGCATCCATTCGTCGAGCAGTTCGGTGAGCCAGCGGATCATGCGGGTCTTCGCCTGACCGCGCTCACCGAGGAAGATCACATCGTGCCCCGCGATCAGCGCGTTCTCGAGCTGCGGCAGGACGGTGTCGTCGTATCCGATGACGCCGTCGACGAGCTGCTTGCCCTCCGCGATGCGCGCGATCGCGTTCGTGCGCACCTCTTCTTTGACGGGCCGCGACACCCAGCCGCTGGATCTGAGCTCGCCGAGGGTTCCGGGACGCGCCATGGAGCAATCTCCTCGATCGTCGAAACGGCGCCGAGGCGCCGACCCGCGCCACCGTATCAGCGGCACGCGAGGGCTGGTCCGGCAGGGAACGCGGCGCTCGCGCGGCGGAAAGGGGTCGTTCGGCCCGATACGCGTCGGACAAGGCGGTGCGACACTGCACCGGTGGATCCACCGCAGGTGCTCGTGTGCGAGGACTTACGCAAGCGGTTCGGCGACCGGGTCGCGGTCGACGGCGTCGGGTTCACGATCGCGCCCGGGGAGACGTACGGACTCCTGGGGCCGAACGGCGCCGGCAAGACCACGACGATCTCGATCGTGTGCGGCCTGCTCGCGCGCGACGGGGGCACCGTGGTCGTCGACGGCACGTCACTCGACGACGACCCGCTGCGCGTGCGGGGCGAGATCGGCTACGTGCCCCAGGACATCGCCCTCTACCCCGACCTCACCGCGCGCGAGAACCTGCGCTTCTTCGGCCGCCTCTATGGCCTGCGGGGCCGCGACCTGGAACAGCGAGTCGACGACGAGCTTCGGGTCGTGGGGCTGTTCGATCGCGGCGACGACCGCGTCGACGGCTACTCGGGCGGCATGAAGCGCCGGCTGAACATCGCGGCCGGGCTGCTGCACCGACCGCACCTGCTCGTGCTCGACGAGCCGACGGTCGGCGTCGACCCCCAGAGCCGCCACGCGATCCTCGAGAGCGTCGGCGAGCTGGGTGCGCGCGGAATGGCCGTCCTCTACACCACGCACTACATGGAGGAAGCCGAGCGGCTCTGCGATCGCATCGGCATCCTCGACGAGGGAAAGCTCGTGGCCGAAGGCACGCGCCAGGAGCTCGTCGCCGTCGTCGGCGAACGCGATCGCATCCACCTGGGCGCGACAGGTCCGCTCGACGCGCTCGAGCTCGCGTGCCGAGCGCTCGACGGCGTCGACGAGGTCTCCCACGACGGAGACCACGTCGACCTCGTCGTACGGGGTGCGCGCCGCCTCCTCCCGCGCATCCTCGAGCTCGCCGAGCACTCGGGCGTTGCCGTGCAGAGCGCCGAAGTGGAGGAACCGGATCTCGAGGCCGTGTTCCTCCACCTCACCGGCAGAGCACTGCGCGACTGAGCAGCCCTCGTACCTGATGCCGCCCTCACTCGTCATCGCGGGCAAGGACCTGCGGCAGCGGCTCCGCGACCGCACCGCCTACCTCGTGGGCATCGTCGCCCCGCTCGTGCTGGCCACGCTGTTCGGCCTCGCGTTCGGGAGTTCCGGCATCGATTTCAGCGCGACGTTCGCGGTGGTCGACCAGGACCACGGCGCCCTCTCGCAGAGTCTTCTCGACGTGCTCCACTCACGCGACCTACGTGGCGTCGTGACCGTACGGATGGTGGGCAGCGCCGACAAGGCGAGGCAGCTCGCGGCCGACGGCGACGTCGCGGCCGCGATCGTGATCCCGAAGGGCTTCTCGGCGGTGACGCAAGGCGCCGAGCCCGTGCCGCTCCGCGTCGTGCAGAGCGCCGACAAGCCCGTGGCGGCCGACGTCGCCCTTTCGATCGCGCAAGGCTTCACGTCCAGGGTCGACGCGACGCGCCTCGCGGTCAACACCGCGGTCGCGGCGAGCGGCGACCCCGCGGTGACGGCCGAAGCGGCACAGCTCGCGTCCTCGGCGGCCTCACCGATCGAGTTCGCGCAGGTGAATGCGACCCGCTCCGACGTTCCGGTCGCCAGCGGGATCGCCCAGGGGATGGGCATCTTCTTCCTGTTCTTCGTGGTGGGTCTCGGTGCGCGCGGTCTCGCAGCCGAGCGGAGCGAGGGCACGCTGGCGCGCCTGCTCGTGGCGCCGATCCGGGCCCGGTCCCTGCTCGGCGGCAAGGCGCTCGCCACCTTCACGGTGGGACTCGTCAGCCTCACCACGATGGCGGTCGCGTCGTCGATCCTCCTCGACGCGCGTTGGGGTGACTTCCTCTCGGCGGCCGTGCTGCTCTTCGGGATCACGTTCGCAGCGACCGGGACCATTGCGATGGTGCTGACATACGCACACAACGAGCAGCAGGGTCGCTTCTACGCGTCGCTCGTGACGTTCACGTTCGCGCTCCTCGGCGGCAACTTCGTCAACATCGCCCAGGCGCCCGTGCTGATGCAGAAGATCGCGCTGCTCACGCCGAACGGCTGGACGCTGCGCGCGTTCGGCGATCTCGCCAACCAGGGCGGCGGTCTCGCAACCGTGTGGCCGGCGGTTGCCGCAACCTTCGGGTTCGGGATCGTGACCGCCGCGATCGCAGCCGCACGTGCGCAGAAGCTGGTACGGCTGTGACGGGCGGACCCCGGACAGCACTCACCATCGCGCGCGTCAGCCTCGTGCGCCTCGGCCGCGACCGGGTGAGCCTCTTCTTCACCTTCCTGCTCCCGATCCTCATCATCGTGCTCCTCGGCTTCGCCCTCCCCAGCGATCGTCTCCTGATCGGCGTCGTGCAGTTCGACCACTCCGGCCTCGCCGCGCAGTTGCGCGACCAGCTCGACCGGGCCGACGGCGTGGACGCGCGGTCCTACGGCAGCGTCGCCGCGCTGCGGAAGGCCGTCCGCCGCAACGACATCCCCGGCGGCGTCGTGATCCCCGCCGGCTACGACGCGAAGCTGCGTGGCGGCAAGCCCGCGACCGTGGATCTCGTGATCGACCAGTCGAACCGCGACGCCGCGGCTGTCCGTTCGCGCGTCGGCGCGATCGTCGACCGGCAGGATGCGATCGTGCTCGCGGCACGCGTCACGGAGCAAGTCACGCACGCGTCGTTCGCCGAAGCGCTGCACGAGGCCCGCGGCACTTCGCAGCGCGGGGCCGCCCTGCACGTCGAGACGACCACCGCGGGAAGCAGCGCGCTCGGCGGCGTGCGCGTCACGGACTACGCCACTGCGGGCGAGCTCGTCCTGTTCATCTTCCTCATCGCGCTCACGGGTGCGGGCGAGCTCGTGCTCGAGCGACGTCTCGGTGTGACGCGACGCATGGTTGCCACGCCCACACGGGTACGGACCGTGATCGCCGGCGAGGGACTCGGGCGGTTCTCGATCGCGATGGCCCAGACCTTGGTGATCATCGTCGGCGGAACGGTGCTCTTCGACGTGGACTGGGGAGACCCGGCGGGTGTGCTCGTGCTCGTCAGCGTGTTCGCGCTCGTCGCGACCTCGGTGAGCCTGCTGGTCGGAACGATCGCGCGGACCGAGGAGCAAGCCACCTCGCTCGGTCCGCCCGTCGGCATCGTGCTCGCCGCGCTCGGCGGCTGCATGTTCCCGCTCGAGATCACACCACCGGCGTTCCAGGCGGTCGCGCACTTCACGCCGCACGTGCTGGGCCTTGGACGGCTTCCTGGACCTGATGGGCAAGGGCGCGTCGCTCGCCGAGATCCTGCCCCAGATCCTCGTGCTGCTCGGCTTCGCGGCGGTGATCCTTCCCCTCGCGGTGTGGCGCCTGCGGCGGGCGCTCGTCTACTGAGAAGCTGTGTCGATGGACGGGCCGTACGTGATCTGCGAGGGACCGCCCTTCGGCGAGGGCCCGGTGTGGTGCCCCCGGGGCTTCGGCGGCGCGAGCGAGGGCACGCTCGTGTGCACGAGCGTGTCGGAGGGTGTCCTGTACCGGGTGTGGCCGGCATCGGGCCGGCGCGAGCTCCTCGCGGATGTCGGCGGCAGCGCGAACGGTGCGGCGCTGTGCGCGGACGGCGGGATCCTCGTCACCCAGAACGGCGGGCTCGACCTCTCGCAATTCTCGTTCTTCGACAACCCGCCACCGCCGCGGTACACCACGTCGGGCGTCCAGCGGGTGGCACCCGACGGGTCCGTCAGCTACCTCACTCCCGAACCGATGCAGATGCCGAACGATCTCGCCGTCGCGGGCGACGGCACCATCTTCTTCACCGATCCGTTCGGCTGGCCGATGCCCGACACGCCGAAGAGTCGCGTGATGGCCCTCGATCCCACCGGTGCACTGCGCGTGGTGGCCGACGGCTTCTGGTACGCGAACGGCATCGGCGTCGACCTCGACGGCAGCACGCTGATCGTCGTCGAGAACGGACACGACGGCCGCGATCACGGCTTCGTGCGTCTCCGTCCCGCCGGCGAACGCGAGATGTTCGCGCCCGGGCGCGTCGGGGACGGGTTCGCGCTCGACGTGGACGGGCGGATCTACATGGCCGGCGGAGGCCATGTCGTCACGATCTACGAGCCCGACGGCATACCCGTGGAGCAGCTCCCGTGCCCCGGCGACCATCCCGTGAGCACGAACTGCTGCTTCGGCGGTGACGACCTCCGCACGCTGTACGCCGTCGACGCCGGCGCGCCCGGCCACGTGTACTGCTGGACCGACATGGCCGCGCCCGGGCTCCCGCTGCATCCGTGGCCCGGTCCGCGCTGACGCCGTTGCCCCGGCCGCGCGCGGCCGCTCGTGGCTGCGTTCACAATCCAACTTGCCGGAGAGTCGCAAGCTAGTTTCGGCCTCGTGACGAAGGTGGAGGGCGAAGTCTCGACCGCGGCGCAGGCGCCCGAGGCCGACGCGGCCGACTCGTTGGTCCGTTACACCGGCGCTCCGGTGCCGTTCGAGCGCCCCCGGGGCCACTTCCTGGTGCGGTTCTGGAAGTCGGCCGTCGGCAAGAAGTGGGTGATGGCGGTGAGCGGGATCGTCCTGCTCGGCTACGTCCTGGCCCACATGATCGGCACGCTGAAGGTGTTCCTCGGCATGCAACAGATCAACACCTACGCCGAGTGGCTCCGCACCCTCGGCGAGCCGGCCTTTCCCCGCACCGTCGTGCTGTGGGCGATGCGCACGGTGCTCATCCTCGCGTTCGTGTTCCACATCGTCGCCGCGTATCAGCTCACGCGGATCAACCAGAAAGCCCGACCGGTGAAGTACCAGTCGCCGCGCGACTACGCGGCGGCCAACTTCGCGTCGCGCACGATGCGGTGGACGGGCATCATCATCGCCCTCTTCCTCGTCTACCACTTGCTCGACCAAACGTGGGGTCCGGCCAACCCGCACTTCGTGCGCGGCGACCCGTACGACAACCTCTTCTACAGCTTCCAGCGCGTACCGGTCGCGATCGTGTACATCATCGCCAACATCGCGCTGGGCATCCACATCTTCCACGGCGCGTGGGCGATGTTCAACAGCCTCGGCATCAACAACCCGAAGTACAACCTCTGGAAGCGCTACTTCGCGAGCGGGTTCGCCGTCCTGATCACCGTCGGATACGTGAGCATGCCGCTCCTCATCGTCACAGGGGCCGTGAATCCATGATCGGTTCGCTCGACGCCAAGGTTCCTGACGGTCCCATCCAGGACAAGTGGGACCTGCACCAGTTCGAGGTGAAGCTCGTCAACCCGGCGAACAAGCGGCGCTACGAGATCATCGTGGTGGGCAGCGGGCTGGCGGGTGCGTCGGCCGCCGCGTCGCTCGGTGAGCTCGGATACCACGTGACGCTGTTCACCTTCCACGATTCGCCACGACGCGCCCACAGCATCGCCGCGCAGGGCGGGATCAACGCGGCGAAGAACTACACGAACGACGGCGACAGTGTGTGGCGCCTCTTCTACGACACGGTGAAGGGCGGCGACTTCCGTTCGCGCGAGGCCAACGTGTACCGGCTCGCGCAGCTCAGCGTGAACATCATCGACCAATGCGTCGCGCAGGGCGTGCCGTTCGCACGGGAGTACGGCGGGCTGCTCGACAATCGCTCCTTCGGCGGCGCGCAGGTGTCACGTACGTTCTATGCACGCGGCCAGACCGGCCAGCAGCTCCTGCTCGGCGCGTACTCCGCGCTCATGCAGCAGGTCGCGCGGGGTTCGGTCACGCTCGAGGACCGCACGGAGATGCTCGACCTCGTCGTGAAGGACGGCCGCGCGGTCGGGATCGTCACCCGCGACCTCATCACGGGAGCGGTGCGGTCGCACGCGGCGCACGCCGTCGTGCTCGCCACGGGTGGCTACGGCAACGTGTTCTTCCTCTCCACGAACGCCAAGGCGTCGAACGTGACCGCGGCGTGGCGCGCGGCGAAGAGGGGCGCGCTGTTCGCGAACCCCTGCTACACGCAGATCCACCCCACGTGCATCCCGCGTCAGCGACGACTTCCAGTCGAAGCTCACGCTGATGTCCGAGTCGTTGCGCAACGACGGGCGCGTCTGGGTGCCCCAGCAGATGGAAGATCCGCGGTCGCCCGACCAGATCCCCGAGGCGGAGCGCGACTACTTCCTCGAGCGCCGCTACCCCACGTTCGGCAACCTCGTGCCCCGCGACATCGCGTCGCGGGCGGCAAAGCGCGAGGTCGACGCGGGCCGGGGCGTGGGTCCACTGAAGAACGGCGTGTACCTCGACCTCGGCGACGCGATCAAGCGGCTCGGCCACGACGTCATAGAGGAGCGCTACGGGAACCTCATCGAGATGTACGACCGAATCACCGACGAAGACCCGTACAGGGTGCCCATGCGCATCTACCCGGCGATGCACTACGCGATGGGCGGGCTCTGGGTCGACTACGACCTCATGAGCAACGTCCCCGGCCTGTACGTCCTCGGCGAAGCGAACTTCTCCGACCACGGCGCCAACCGGCTCGGGGCGAGCGCGCTCATGCAGGGCCTGGCCGACGGCTACTTCGTGCTCCCGTCGACGATCTCGGACTACCTCGCGCCGCTCCTCGGAGCGAAGCTGATCGGCGCGGACGACCCCGTCTTCCGCGAAGCCGAGAACTCCGTGAACGAGCAGACTCGCCGCCTCACGTCGGTGAACGGCAGCCGGTCCGTCGACCACTTCCACCGCGAGCTCGGCAACGTGCTGTGGGAGCACTGCGGATGGCGCGCAGCCGGGAGAGTCTCGAGAAGGCACTCGCCGAGATCCCGGCGCTGCGCGACGAGTTCTACGCCGACGTGAAGGTCCTCGGCGGCGACGAGAGCCTCAACCAGTCGCTCGAGAAGGCCGGCCGCGTCGCCGACTTCATGGAATTCGCCGAGCTCCTCTGTTTCGACGCGTTGCAGCCGCGAGGAGAGCTGCGGCGGCCACTTCCGCGTCGAGCACCAGACCGAAGACGGTGAGGCGCTCCGCGACGACGAGCACTTCTCCTACGTCGCGGGGTGGGAGTTCACCGGCGTGGGATCGGAACCCGAGCTCCACAAGGAAACGCTCGACTTCCAGTACGTCCACCTCGCCCAGCGCAGTTACGCATGACCACCCACCACCCTGACGCCAGTTCGCAAGGAGTGCTGCTCGCATGGATCTGAAGCTCCGGGTGTGGCGCCAGGAGGGCCCCACCGCGCCCGGAAAGTTCGAGGACTACGACGTTCCGGCCGTCAGCCCCGACATGTCGTTCCTCGAGCTGTTCGACATCCTGAACGAACAGCTGCTCGCCGACGGCCGCGAGCCGATCGCGTTCGACCACGACTGCCGCGAGGGGATCTGCGGTTCCTGCTCGATGATGATCAACGGTCAGCGCGCACGGACCCGAGCCCGGCACCGCCACGTGCCAGCTCCACATGCGCAAGTTCAACGACGGCGATCAGATCACGGTGGAACCGTGGCGGGCGCGCGGCGTTCCCGATCATCCGCGACCTCGTCGTCGACCGGAGCCCGCTCGACCGGATCATCGAAGCCGGCGGCTACATCACCGCCCCCACGGGGAGCGCGCCCGACGCCAACCTGATCCTCGTTCCGAAGGAAGCCGCCGACGCCGCGATGGACGCCGCTGCCTGCATCGGCTGCGGCGCGTGCGTGGCGGCGTGCCCCAACGGGGCGGCGCAGCTGTTCACGGCCGCGAAGGTCGCGCATCTGGGGCTGCTCCCGCAGGGTCAGCCCCAGCGCTACGAGCGAGTCGTCAACATGGTCGAGACGATGGAGAGCTACTTCGGTTCGTGCACGCTGCACGGCGAGTGCGAGAAGGCGTGCCCCAAGGAGATCAGCATCGACTTCATCGCGATGCTGAACCGCGACTACGTGAAGGCGCAGTTCAAGAACCGCAAGCTCGCCGGCCAACGAAGCTGAACGCTCGTCAGCGGTTGCACACGAGGAAAGTCCAGCGAGTGAGGGCCAGGTAGCCCATCCGCTCGTAGACCGGGCGCCCCATGTCGGTGGCGACGAGGACCGCCGGCAGTTCGGGAGCGGCCATCGTGGCCTCCCATGTGACCGCTTCCCCGTAGCCGCGACCGCGGGCGTCGGGCACCGTGGCGACGAACTCGATGTGGTTCACCCCGCACCCCACGATCGACGTTGCGACCGTGACCGCTCGGCCATCGACGCGACCCACGAAGAAACGGGTGCCGGGAACGTGGAGGTTCGCCGGGTGGAACACGACGCCGGCGCGCCACGGCTGGAGCGCCTCGAGCGGGAAGCCGTCGACGAGAACCTGCTCGTACTCGCCGAGCGCTTCCCGCGTGGTCGCGTGCTCGATCGTGAGCTCGCTCGGCGTCGCGGGCCGGGTGCCGCCCGGCACGCGGAGCATCAGCGGCGGGTGCCCCGCGGTCTCGAACCCGGGAAGCTCGGTGGGCCAGGGGCAGAACAGCGAGAAGGGGCCGCCGACTCCGGTGAAGAAGTGCATCAGGTCGGCGGCGACGAGATCGGCGCGGCCCGCCTCGACCGGTCGGAGCAGGATGCCCGTGTTGAGCAGCAGGTGCGGCGAGTGGTCATCGACCGCGAGCACGTCGTCGGTACGGAGCACCGGTCCGCCGGAGGCGCGCGCGACCGCTTCCATCCATTCCGAGTTCGCGAGCACGTAGCGACGGACGAGCGTGTCGTCGGTGGGAGTGTCGGCGAACCAGCCGGTCTCGAGCCGTTCCGTCTGGGGCGCGTCAGTCATCGCCGCCGCTCTCGGTGTGAGGCTCGTCCACGCCGAACGACTCGAGGTCGGAGACGATCTTGTCGACGTCGGCCTGAGCGCGCGCGATGCGGGTACGGCAGAGCTTGATGAGCTCGCTGGCGCGCTTGACCCGTTCCGCGAGCACGTCGACGTCGAGGTCGTCGCGCTCGAGCTCGTCGAGGATCTCGCCGAGCTCTGCCATCGCGTCGGCGTATCCGATCGTGATCGGGGCTCACGCGGTCTCCTCTTCCACGCGTTCGACGCGACTGGCGACGCGCCCCACGGCCAGTCTCCGTGACCAGCTCGTCGCCGACGGCGGCATCCGACGCCCGCCGTACGATCCGACCGCTTGCGGTGCGTGTGATCGTGTAGCCCCGCTCGAGCACGCGGCGAGGGTCGAGAGCGCGGAGCGTGTTCTCGCTTCCGTCGAGGCGTGTCGTCGCGCGGCGGAGGTGGTGGGTCGCGGCGGTCGACCACGGCGCGTTCACGTGCCGCGAGCGCGACCTGTGCGTCGCGCACGCCGACGGCCGAGCTCCTCGACGCGGCCGCTTCGTTGGTCGACGTGCACTCGCTCGCGAGCGAGGGCCGCGGGTGCGCCGCGCTGGCGCACGCCGGGCTGCATCGTCGAGCGTCACGAACCGCGAGCGCGGCCCGTGATCGGGCGCGTGTCCGACCCGCTGCGCCGCGTGGTCGAGGCGCTCTGCACGAACAAACGCACCTGGTGGACGAGGATCTGCGCGCATGCGGTGGGGGTCTTGCGACGCGGTGTGCGCGACCTCGTCGGCGACGCTGCGGTCGACCTCGTGCCCGACGCCGGTGAGCACCGGCACCGACATCGCGGCGATCTCACGCGCGACCTGCTCCGTAGTCGAACGGGGCGAGATCGCGCGCGGGAGCCACCTCCCCGCACGACCACGACCACGTCGAAGCTCCGCGCCGAGAGCTCGTGCAACGCCCACACGATCCGGCGTCGACGCCGCGGCGCCCTGCACACGCACGTCGACCGCGCCCACCTGGAACGCGTAGCCCGCTCGTCTCCAACTCCTGCACGAAGTCGTGGTACGCGGCGCTCCCGATGCTCGTGATCAGGCCCACGCGTAGCGGTACGAGCGGGAGCGGCAAGCGACCGTTGCGCGTCGAGCAGGCCGTCGGCCGCCAGCGCCCGCAGCACCCGCTCGCGGTTGGCGGCGATTCCGCCCACCGTGAACACCGGGTCGATCGCGCTCATCACGAACTGGAGCCGTCCCTGAACCGCGTACACACCCACCCGGCCGCGGATACGGACCTCGACGTCGTTGCCGAGCTCGGCGCCCGGCACCTCCTTGAGCGCGCGGTTGACGGCCGGGCGGTCGTCGCGGAACAGCACGCAGTCGAGGCGCGCCTTCACCCGGTCGCCCTGCCCTGCAGCCTTCTCGACGAGCGAGAAGTAGGTGTGCCCGTTGGGGTAGCGCTTGTGGTTCTGCACTTCACCCTTGACCCACACCTGCTCGGGGAACGCGCGCCGCACCGCGTCGTTCACACCCGTGGTGAGCTCGCCCACGGAGAACGTGCGCTCGACGGCTCCGTCTCCGAGCTCGAAGGTGGTCTGGCTCATGGTCCGACGAGGCTAACGCGGACCCTTGACACTCAAGACACTCGTGGGCCGCCGGGTCCATCCGGCAAACTCGTTCGTCATGGTCCAGCGGGTGGAGCTGTGCAGCACCGGAGTCGTGCTCGAACCGCTGCAGCTCGCGCACGTCGACGAGCTCGTCGCCGCGATCACGCGTTCGACACGTGGCATGTCGCGGAGGTAGCGGCGTTATTCTCGCATCGGGCCGCCGGGCGGAGGCTCGACGGCTCGGCGGGAGGCTGCATGCGCAGGTGGATCGCGATCACGCTCGCGGCGTCGACGGTCGCGGGGACGCTGGTCCTTGCGGCACCCGCGACGGCACAGTCGTCGAGCAGTCCCGATCCCGCCGCCGTGCGCAAGCTCGTGGGTTCGATCCCCGCCGCCCAACACGACCAGTGTCAGCTGGTCGACCCGGTCACCGAGGGGCCGATCGTCGAGGCGGAGGCGTCGTCGATCCGTGCGATGGTGGTGTGCTACTCGGTCAACCACTTGAACAACCTGTGGTACGTGCTGATGGACTCCGTGCAGTCCACGAACCGCCTCTACCGCGAGCAGGTCGGCGCCCCTGATCCGTCGGCTCCGTACCGCGACGAGAACGCACAGTGTCCGGGTGAGACCACATGGGGATTCGGCGACACGAAGGACGACGGGCTGGTCGCCTGCTACTACTCCGGAGCGGATGCCGGAGGCACGACGCACGGCGACTCGATCGTCTTGGTGTGGACCTACACGGTCGGCACCATCGTCGCGCTGGCAGAGACTTCGTACGGCGACAGCGACACGAGCGCGCTGAAGCGGTGGTGGAACGACAACGCCGGACCGCTCGCGCGTCCCGGCCCGGTGAAGGGATTCGTCGACTGGACCGTACGCGACCGACGCGCAGAACACGCGCTCCTCACGCACGTGCCACGGGCGATCCGCGGGAGCTGCCTCGTCAAGGACCGGAGCCCGAGCAGCCCCTTCTCCGGATCACGCTTCTTCGTGAGCGCAGTGGTGAGCTGCACATCGGGCAACGTCAGCGTCGCGTACGCCTCGATGAACCCGGCCATCGTCCAGGGCTTCGTGCAAGAGTTCACGCCGGTCGACGAAGGCGATCCCTGTCCTGCCGCCGGCACGTGGTCAGCCGGAACGGGCAAGAAGAAGCACACCGTCGGCGACTACGCGTGCTTCACCGCGAACAACCTCGACGGGAGCCAAACCGCGCAGATCGTGTGGTCGCAGCGCCGAGCTCGGCATCATCGCGTCGGCGTGGCTCCCCCCGGGGAACAACGACACGGTCGCACTGTTGCAGTGGTGGAACGGCAACGTCGGTCCCGTGTGATCGAGGACTGCGGGAGCCCACACCGAGCCCCGCTCAGCCGACGTTCGGACCGCCACGCTTCGCCCACCAGTCCATGGCCGCGCGCTCGTCACCTGCGGGGCTGATGGAGGACGCCACCACCTTCGTCGGCTTGGACGACCACACCATGTGGAAGTACTGGTCGACGCTGGGCCTGCCGTTGCTCTCGATGCTCGCGAAGAAGCACTTCACCCCGCCGGCCTCGTGTCCGTCCGCGTTGTAGGGGTTGACGCCCGGGCACGTGATGCCGTGCAGCGTCTGCACGTCGGCGCCCGCGCCGGGATCGGGATCGGGCGTGTCCGCGTAGTACTCGTTCATTGCGTCGGCGTTCGCGAAGCGGATGTACTCGACTTCCTGCGGCCCACCCACGGGGTGACACTTCGCGACATCCGCCACGATCCACAACCGCCACACGTAGAGGCTCCCGAGCGCGTCCTTCGAGAAGTCGTTCACGATCGTGCACCCCCGCACGGACGCCTTCGGCACGAGCGCGAGCAGCGCCGTTCCCCGGGCGCGCAGCACGTCCACGGCGGGAAGCGGTGGTATGCCGGAACGGTCGGGGCGCGTGAGCGGGCCGGCATCGTGCGCGAAGAAGGTGTGCACGTGCTCGGGTTGCTGCGGGTTGAATGCCTCCGCCACGATCCCGAGCCGCTCGTCGGTCCATGTGACCACTTGCGTGTCGGCCGGAAGATTGGACGGGTTCCCCTCCCCGGCCAGGAAGCAGAAGACGCGCCCGCCTCGGCGCGTCTTCTGCCCCTCGGTGACGGTGTAGGTCGTCGCCGACGGGCAATCCGAGAGGTTCGTCGACGCGTCCCTGTAATTGTCGACCGTGACCACTGTCTCCAGATACGCGTCCGCTCCTGCACGATTGTCGAACTTGAAGTAGAAGGCCTCCTCGCCGGCAGCCGTCGTGCAGTCGAGCGCGGCGGAGAACGAGCTCACGACCGCTTGCGTGAACACCTGGTCGTCGGGATGGAAGTCGTCGTCGGTGCAACGGCCACGAACGTCGGCGGGAACGTAGGCAAGCAGGTCGCGCGCCGTGCGCGTCTGCGCATCGACGCCGTTCGACGCCCGCGGAATGGTGGCATGGGCCGCCTCGCCACGCTCGATCGTGACCAGCGCGGTCGCGCAGAGCACGACGATCGTGACGGTCGTGGCCCAGCACCTACCGCGCACGGCCCCTCCCCGAGTGCCCGCTCCCGCCTCTCGTGCCGGTTCCACGCTACCGAACGCGGTACCGCGCGGCGGGCGCGAGCGAGTCAGTTCTTCTGCGCCGGCGGTCTGCCCACGTACTTCTCGAGGAACGCCACGGTCCGACCCCAGACGTCGTCGCCGTACGCCTGCGCGTGGCGGTTGCCGGGGAACACGACGAGCTGATCCGCCACGCCGGCCGCCTTCAACGCCGCGTCCATGCTCGTCGCCTGACCGAGCGCCACCAGCTCCTGCTCGGAGTTGGCGATCAGCATCGGCGCGTCGCTCGAATCGATGTGGCTGATCGGCGACGCGGCGGTCACGTTCGGGCACACGGTTGCGCCGGGCGTGCAGTCGAGGAACTGCAGCACCGCGATACCCACCGGCGCGTCGGCGAGTGCGTCGAGCGGCCACACGCTGAAGTTCATGGGACCGGACCAGCTCACCGCCGCCTTGACGCGCGCTCCCCTCGTCAGTGAGCCGCTCCCCAGCGTTGCGAGCATGCCGACGAGATGGCCGCCCGCCGACGCGCCGATCGCACCGACGCGCTTGGGGTCGAGCCTGTACGTCTTCACCTGCGCGGGCGCGCGCACCCACCGGACGGCGGCCTCCACGTCGTCGACGGCCGCCGGATACGGGTGCGCCGGTGCGAGCCGGTAGTTCACGGAGAACGCGACGTAGCCGAGCTCGGCGAGCTTCATGCCGTCGCCCGTGAAGTTGGACTTGTCGCCCGCTCGCCACGCGCCGCCGTGCACCAGCAGGATCGCGGGACGCTTGGCGGTCTTCGCGGTCGGCACGTAGGCGTCGAGCACGAGCGGTTCGGCGTCGACGGTCCGATAGACGATGTCCCGCGTGACGGCGACCGGCGCGACGGCGGTCGCCTCCCGGGGCGGGTCGGTCGCCTCCGCCGCTCCCACAGGTGCGGCGAGGCACAGACCCGCGAGCAGGCCGAGGCCGGCACCCGCGAACGCGACCGATCGCCGCATGCGGTTCAGTGTCGTCACCTCGGGTCGTCTGCGCCGGTCATGTGGGCGCTCACCGGGCCGGCGTTGCGAACAGGCGATCCAGGCGTGCGCGGGCCAGCTCGGGGCCGGCGCCGGGAGTGGTGCCGAGCGTCATCGCGCTCTTGACCGTGGCGCACACCCGCCACGCGGCGGCTTCCGGCGGCGACCGGAACCGGTCGTCCCCATGTCGCGTAGCGCCGCTCGAAGCGCGCGCGCTTGCGCACCGACATCGGCCATCGGGTCCACGTCCGGGCGAGGTCGAAATCGAGGAAGTCGATGCGGACCCGTTCGTTGTCGATGCTGATCGACGCGCCCGTCGGGCGCGAGGACGAGGTTCTCGGCGCAGAGGTCGCCGTGTACCGGGCCCCGCGCCGCGCGCTCGGGAAGCCCGCTCGCGAAGTTCGGCCAACCAGCCGGCGCGCCTCCGCTCGAGTGAGGACACCACGCCCTCGCGCAACGCGTCGATGAGACCGAGCGTCGTCGCCAGCAGCGGTGCGACCGAGCCGACCCGGTGGAAGCGACGGCCGGGAACCGAGGTGCGCGCGTGGAGCCGCCCCAGCAGGTCGGCGGCTGCGTCGATCTCGCGCGCAGTCAGGCGGACCGAGGAGAGCGGTACGCCGTCGACCCACTCCTCGATGGTGACGAGGCCCGCGACCGCGAGCGGTGCGGGCAGATCCGGGTCGTCGAGCGCGCGGACCAGCGCGGCGGCTTGGGTCGGCTGAAGCGGGCGCGTCACCCGCCGCACCTTCACGACCCGACCGGATGTCAGCTCGACGCGGTAGGTCACCCGGCCGGCGCGCCACCGGGGATACCCGCCGATCGGCGTGAAGGAGCGCGGCTCGAGACCGAGCTCGGCGAGCGCCTGCACCACGTCGGGCTCGGGGTCCGACGCCGCCCGCGGTGCGGATCATGCATCCGCGAGCACGCGGCCGAGCAACTCGGCGGCGACGCCGTCGTCGTGGAGCACCCGCGGCCCGACCCGGAGGGCGCTCACCGCGACCGACTCGGCGAGCCGGTCGAGCAGCACGCGATCGGCACCGGGCGGCCGGGCCACGCCCAGCCACTCCTCGAAGAGCGTGCGCGGCGTGCCGTCGGTTCGGGATCCGTAGCGCACCGCGTCGAGGCGCGGCCGCGCCAGCGGCGGAAGTGACACGGCTCGATCGACGAAGCCGTCGAGCGCAGGGTCGACCGAGATCAGCAGCACGCGCGCGAGCTCGCCCTCGCCCGCACAGGGGGACACCGACCGCGCCGCGCGAACTGGGCCGGTGACAGCTTCAGGCGAAGACCGGGATCGTGCAGACCGTGCTCGGCCAGCGACGGCCTCGAGCTCACGCATCGTCAGATGCGCCGGCGACGGCACCGCGGGGATGTCGTCGAACAGCCCCGGGAGCAGCGCCTGCGTGCCCGGGCGGACGCTCACGACCGTGGGAACCGGGCGGACGCGCCACCCACTCGACGTGTCGACCGACGGTGTCACGAGCAGCCGGTCGTTGCCCGCGATGGCGAGCTTGCCGACCGACGCGAGCCGCGCCACGAGTGTCGTCTTTCCGGCTTCCTTCGGCCCCGCGAGCACGATGATCCGACCGTCATGCTCGAGCGCCGACGCGTGGAGCTGGAGTCGCGACCCGTCGGCCAGCGCGCGAGCGGTCGCGAGCTCGCGTATCACCCGCATCACCGCGGCACGCGAGCGCGGCGCGGGTCGTCGCGCACCACCGTGACCGCTCGGGCTCGATTCGGTAGCGGGCCTCGTATCTTCGAATCCGTGACGAGGGTCGCTCCGTCGACGATCCGGAGGCGGGGTACTCGACGACTTCCCGATCGAGCGCGAAGCACGATGCGCGCCCCGATCGAGGCCGTCGGGGCGGCGCGGAGCCGACCACGTCGGCATCCGACGTGACCACGACCGTGGGGTCGCCGGCCACCGGAACGAACCGGTCGAATCCGGGCGCGAGGAACTCGTCGAGCCAGCACCGGAGATGCGGGTCGTCGGTGTGCACCGCCACGCGGGCGCCCGGAAGCGCGTACGCGACGCCGGCGCTCCGGGCCTTCGTGGTCGTCGCGTCCGCTCGCCGCCATGAGGCGCCGTCCTCCCAGGGCCACAGCCCGTTGATTGTATGATCCACCCCTTGGTCATCGAACGGTGGCGACCTCCCGACACCGGATGTCGTCGACGAGGTCACCGCCGCCCTCGAGGGAGTCCCGCGCGCCGCGTTCTCCGTGCCGCACGTGTACCCGTCGGCGGCACCGGCATACGAGTCGGCGCCGCGGCTCGAGCGTCCGGCCGCCGACCGGCCCGAGCTCCGGTGCTACGTGCACATCCCGTACTGCCGCTACCGCTGCACGTTCTGCTACTTCGCCGTGAAGGTCGGTGCGCAGCGCGACGCGATGGAGCGCTACGTCCGCGCGCTCCAGCGCGAGCTCGAGTGGATCCCGCCGGGCAGCCGCCTCACCCAGCTCTTCGTCGGCGGCGGCACGCCCACCGCGTTGCCCGCCGATCTCCTCGACGAGGTGCTCGGGTCGGTGTTCAGGCGGCGTCGCGCCCGACGGGCCAGACGTGTCCACACCGTCGAGACCTCTCCCGAGACGCTCTCGCAGGACCACCTCGACGTGATGCTGCCGCCACGGCATCGGGCGGGTCAGCATGGGAATCCAGAGCCTGGTGCCCGAAGTCCTCGACACCGTGCACCGCAAGCACGAGGCGTACGAGGCGCTGGCGGCCTGCGAGCTGCTCGTCGGCTCCGGGCTCGTCGTCAACGTCGACCTCATCTACGGCCTCCCCGGCCAGACCCCCGAGAGCTTCCTCGCCGACCTCACCACCCTGGCCGCGCTCGGCGTTCCCGCGCTCACCTGCTACAGCCTGCGGGTCACCGAGCGCACGCCGGTCACCCGGGCGCTCTCGGTGGCGAGCCCTTCGACCTCGGTCGCCTCATGGCGTGGCGGGCGTTCGTGAAGGAGTCGGCCGAGTCGCTCGGGTACACGCAGACTCGCTGGCACACGTTCAAGCGACTCGACTCCGTCGCGGCCACCCACGAGCGGATGCCCGTCCTTCGACAGAGAGCCTCCGCGGCTTCCAGCTGGGCGTCGGCATGAGTGCGCGCTCGCACCTCGGCCACGCCGTGTACCGCAATCATCCGGTCCACGACGTGTACATCGAGCGAATCGAACGCGGTGAGAGCCCGGTCGAGGAGGTGTTCCGCTTCGACGAGGACGACCGCATGACGCAGTTCGTGGCACGCTCGCTCGGCGACGGAAACCCGCTCGTCGCGCGCCGAGTACGAAGCCACGTTCGGCCGCGCCGTCGACGACGACTTCGGCGACGTGCTCGATCGTCTGCGCACCGGCGGGCTCGTCGACGACGACGGTACCGGCGCTCGTGCTCACCGAACGCGGCAAGCTCGTCTACGACCTCGTCACGCTCGCGTTCTACCCGCAGCCCGCCCGCGAGTGGCTCGCCGCGCACGAGTCGGGTGCCGCATTCGTGTCCCCGACGCCGTCGCTCACGCTCCTGACAGGTCACTGCCGATCGATGGTCCCTCCCGACAGCGGGCTCGCCTCCGCCTGCATTCCCGGTTGGGCATCGCGCGCGGCGCGTGCACGCGCCGTACGTCGTGGGCGTGCTCCCCGGCGAGGGCATCGGTCCCGAGGTCGTCGGAGCCGCGCTCACGGTGCTCGACGCGGTCGCCGACACCTTCGGGCTCGAGTTCGACCTGCGGATGGCCGACGAGCCGGGATCGCCGGGTCCATACGGTCCGACGCTCGACGAGCCGGCGACGAGCTTCTTCGACGACATCTTCGCCCTCGGCGCGCCCGTGCTGTGCGGCGCGGTCAGCGGCCGCTTCGTCTACGAGCTGCGCGCCCACTTCGCGCTGTATCTGCAAGCTCGTGCCGGTCCGCCCGCTCGCGGTGCTCGCCGACGCGTCGATCGTGCGACCGGAACGCGTCGACGGTGTCGACGTCCTGATCGTGCGCGACAACATGGGCGGGCTGTACCAGGGTCGGTTCGGCCGCCGCGACGGCGGCCGGGTGGCCTATCCAGGAAGTCGTGTACGACGCCGACCAGGTCGACCGTGTGCTCGACGTCGCGTTGCGTGCGGCGCAGGCACGCCGCGGACGCCTCGCGGTGATCACCAAGACCGGCGGGATCCCGGAAGTGAGCGCGCTGTGGCGCGAGCGGGCGAGCGCCGCGGCCGCCGGGAGCGACGTCGTCGATCGACGAGGTCGAGGTCGACAACGCGTGCTTCCAGCTCGTGGCCGACCCGCGCCGCTTCGACGTGGTCGCCGCTCCCAACATGCTGGGTGACGTGGTCGCCGATTCGGCCGCCCTGGTGCTCGGATCTCGGGGCATGGCGCTGTCGGCGAACTTCGGCGACGGCGGACGCGCCGTCTACCAGACGGGCCACGGGGCGGCCTACGACCTCGCGGGCACCGGCCGGGCCAATCCGGTCGCGCAGATCCAGTCGCTGGCGATGCTCCTGCGCGAGAGCCTCGACTTGCCCGACGCGGCGCAGGCGATCGAGAACGCCGTGGTCGCCGTCCTCGCGGCGGGCGACCGCACCGCCGACATCGCGGGTCCCGGCAGCACCGTCCTCGGGACGCGCGCCCTCGCGGAACGCATCGCCGACGAGCGTCTCGCACACTCCGGTGAGGTCGGTCGGCAGAGTGAGCGCGGCCCCGGGCCGAACCGCGCTGGTCCTCGTCGACCTCCAACACGACTATCTCGTCCGTCCGGGCCTCGTCCCACCGGCACCCACGCTCGTCGCGAGCACGGCGTCCCTGCTCGACGGGTTCCGCCACCTCGGGCTCCCGGTCGTCCACCTCCACACCGCTCACGCGCGCCGACGGCGCCGACCGCATGCCGCACTGGCGCGCGCGTGGGATCACTGCGTGCGTGGAGGGAACGCCCGGTGCCGCGACGCCCACCCCGCTTCGAGCCGCGCGCGGACGAGCTCGTGGTCACGAAGCAGTACTACCGCGGGTTCACCGACCCGGCGGTCGACCCGTGGCTGCGCGACCGCGGCGTCGGGCGCGTCGTCGTGGCCGGCGTCTACGCACACGCCTGCGTCCGCGAGACCGCGCTCGATGCCTACGAAGCCGGATACGAGGTGTGGGTCGGTGCCGACGCCGTGGGCAGCACGGAGCCGGCCCACGCCGCGTTGACGCGCGCGTGGCTCGAGCCGCGTGCCGGCGCGGTTCCGGTCGACGCGGGCGATCCTCGCCGACCTCGGTCTCGGCCCCGAGCCGGAGCGCGAGCTCGCCCCCGTCGCGGTGCGCCCGGTGGCGGTGGTCGCCGGCCGGCCGGTCGCGCCCGGTGACCACGAGCGGGTGCGTCACCACGACCCCTGCCGGAGCGGGCACGTGCTCGGCGAGGTCCCGCTCGCGGGGGCCGCCGAGGTCCGCCTCGCGGCGGAGGTCGCGGCGGCCGAGCGGGGCGCGTGGGCCTGCCTCCCGGCCGCGGCGCGGGCGTCGGCGCTCGACACGTGGGCCGACACGCTCGCCACCCGCGCGGAGGCGTTGACCGAGTGCATCGTGCAGGAGGTCGGCAAGCCCGAGGTCGCGGCCGGCGACGAGGTGCGGCGCGCGATCGCCCACATACGCGCGGCGGCCGCCCTCGCGCGGATCGCTCGTCGACGATCGTCGGATCACGCCGAGCGTCACCGCGCGCCACCGACCCGTCGGGGTCGTTGGCATCCTCATGCCGTGGAACAATCCGCTCGCGCTGCCGTGCGGCAAGATCGCTCCGGCGCTCGCGTTCGGCAACGCCGTCGTCTTCAAGCCCGCGCCCGAAGGGACTGCGACGGCGCTCGCGTTGCTCGAGTCGTTGATCGAAGCGGGGATCCCGTCCGGCCTCGTGGGCGTGGTGATGGGTGGAGCCGAGACCGCCGAAGCGATCATCGACGAGCCGCTGGTGGACGCCGTGGCCGTCACCGGGTCGATCGCCACCGGTCGCGCGACCGCGTCCCGGTGCGGCATCGCCGGGAAACCGCTGCAAGCCGAGCTGGGCGGCAACAATGCGGCCATCGTGCTGGCAGACGCCGACCTCGACGACGCCGTCCCGACCCTGATCCGCGGGGCGTTCTCCTACGCGGGGCAACGGTGCACGGCGCTCCGCCGGTTCGTCGTCGAGGCATCGGTCGTCGAGCGGTTCGAGACCCTCGCCGCGGCGGCGGTCGACGAGCTCGTGACGGGCGATCCGCGTGATCACCGCACCGAGGTGGGTCCGCTCATCTCCACCAACGCGCGCGACCGCGTCGATGCGATCGTGGCCCGTGCCCGCGACGACGGCGCGCGCGTCCTGCGGGGTGGCTTCGTCCCGCCGCACCTCGCGCACGGTGCCTGGTACGCGCCCACGCTCATCGCCGCCGCCGACCGCGACAGCGCGATCGTGCAGGAGGAGACCTTCGGACCGGTCGCCGTGGTACAAACCGCCGACGACCTCGACGACGCGCTCGCCGCCGCGAACGGAGTGGTGCAGGGGCTGGCGATGGCGATCGTCACGAACCGGCCGGACGCGCGCCGGAAGGTGATCGAGCACGCCGAGGTCGGAATCGTCCAGGTGGGCGCGGGGCCGCTCCCCGTGCATCCCGACGCACCCTTCGGCGGATGGAAAGCGTCGGGCTTCGGTCCGCCCGAGCACGGCGAGTGGGACGCGGCGTTCGCGACCCGACCGCAGGCGGTCTACGGCGACGAGGGCCCGTGACCCCCGAGCAGGCCGAGGCCCTCACGCGCGTCGGTCGCGGCACGCCGATGGGCGAGCTGTTCCGGCGGTACTGGCTGCCGATCGCGGCTTCCGTCGAGCTCGCGGTCGGGTGCCGCGATGCCGGTGCGCGTCCTCGGCGAAGACCTCGCCCTGTTCCGCACCACCTCCGGCGAGCCCGGGCTCGTCGACGCGCGGTGCCCACACCGGGGCACGTCGCTGGCCGAGGGATTCGCCGACGACACCGCGCTGCGGTGCCCGTACCACGGATGGGCGTTCGACTCCTGTGGCGAGTGCGTCGAGGTCACCGCGCTCACCAACCGTGAGCCACCATGGCACGGGCCGCGACCACCGCCTACCCGGTCCGCGAGCTCGGCGGGCTCGTGTTCGCCTATCTCGGTCCCTCGCCGGCGCCGGCCCTCCCCCGCTTCGACCTCTTCGTCGCCGATCACGCGCTCCGCGACATCGGCCGGGCGGTCGTCCCGTGCAACTGGCTCCAGATCATGGAGAACAGCGTCGACCCCGTCCACCTCGAATGGCTCCACGGGCACCATCTCGGTCAGGTGCGCGCCGCGAACGGTCAGCCGGCGCCGACGCGTTACGCACGGCGTCACGTCGAGATCGGCTTCGACGAGTTCGCGCACGGCATCGTGAAGCGTCGCGTCCTCGAAGGCGGAAGCCGCGACGACGACGACTGGGCGGTCGGGCACCCGCTCGTGTTCCCGAACATGGTGCGCGTCGGATCACACCGTCAGCACCGGTTCCAGATCCGGGTGCCGGTCGACGACACGCACACCCTGCACTGGTGGTACTCGTGCTACTTCCCTGCTCCCGGCGCGCCGGCGGTCGAGCAGGACTTCGTGCCGGTGTACGAGGTGCCCTTCCGCGACGACCACGGCTACATCGTCGACTTCGTCGACGGCGGCGACATCATGACGTGGGTCACGCCAGGGCCCGATCGCCGACCGGACGCGCGAGCTGCTCGTCGACACCGATCGGGGCGTCGTGCTGTACCGGCGGATGCTCCTCCGCGAGGCCGATCGCGTCGCCGCGGGGCTCGATCCGCTGGGAGTCTCGCACGACCCGGACGAACCGGTGATCGAGTTGGCGCAGGAAGCCAACAAGTACGGAGACGGCGCCGCGTTCCTCGCCGAGGCGCTCGACGCGACGCACGTGCGGTACAGCCCGCTGCGGGACCAGATCGTGGAGCTCCTCCGCGAACCGGCGAAGTAGGCGGGCAGTGCGCGTCCTGTGCCATGCACAACACCTCACCGGCGTGGGCCACTACGTGCGCATGCACACCATCGCTGCTTCTCTCGCGGAACGACACGACGTCTACCTCGTGGAGGGCGGCCGGCCGTTCCCGCGACCGACTCTCGGCTCCGAGCCGACGCGGATCGCGCTGCCCATACTCCGACGTGACGCACACGGCGCCCTCGTCGGAGCCGACGGCGAAGCTGCGCCGGCGGTGCTGACGCGTCGCGCCGATCTGCTCGCCGCAGCCGTCGACGAGATCCGGCCCGACGTCGTGCTCGTCGACCACTACCCGTTCTCCAAGTGGGAGCTCTGCGAAGAGATCGATCGAGCGGCCGCGGCGACGCGACACGCGAACGCCGACGCGCGGTTGATCTGCTCGCTGCGCGACGTCGCGCCGCGTACACGGTACGAAGCGGCGAGCGACGACCGGTACGACGACGAGGTGCTGCAGCGGCTCGAGCGCTTCGATGCGATCCTGGTCCACACCGACCCGCGCATCACGACGTTGCCTGAGCACTTTCCGCGAGCGGACCGCATCACGGTGCCGATCCGGTACACCGGCGTCGTGGTCGAGCCGGTCGGGGACAGCGGCGACCTCCCGACGGCGCACGGTGGGCGGTCGCGAGCGCGGGCGGGCTCGACGCGACCGAGTTCCTCGTCGTGGTGGCGGACACGTTCGGCACGCTCGTGGCCTCCGGCGCAGTGCCGGCGATGCCGCTGCACGTCTTCGCACCCGCGCACGCGACGCCGGCGGACCTCGCGGCCGTGCATGCGTCGGCCCGGAATGGAGTCGTCGTCGTCCACGAGTTCTCGGGCGCCTTCGGAGCGTGGCTCGACGGTGCCGCGCTGTCGATCAGTCGCGGCGGATACAACACCGTCGCCGCCCTGCTGCGATCGCGGGTTCCCGCGGTGGTGGTCCCCGACCCGTCCGTCTCGGACCAGCGCCCACGTGCCGCCGCCCTGGCGCGCAGCGGGGTGGCCGTCGTCGTGGACGACGGCTCGGTGGTTCCGGGCGGCGCCGCGTTGCAGACCGCGATCCTCGATGCGCTCGAGCGCGGCCGACCTGACGTCGTGTTCGACCTCGACGGCGCGGCCGCCACGCGCGACCTGCTGGAGCGGCTCGTCGCCGGCGAGCAACCGTGGGCACCGGAGCGCGCGCGATGATCCCCGCGCATCCTGCGTTCACCTTCAGTCCGCTGCAGGAGGACCTCCTGCAGGCTGCGCTCCGCCGGGACGGGCGGACGGCCCGGCGCTGGGCGGCCCTGCGCGGGCGTCACTCCCTCGAAGAGATCACGAGTCGCAAGCCCCGTCGGCTGCTGCCGCTCGTCGAAGACGGCCTGCGGCGTGAGGACGCAGCCGCCGATCTTCCCGATCGGTCCATGTTGCGGGACGCCTTCGCGGACGCGGAGCGCGCCCATCACGATCGCGTGGCGTGGGTCGGGCCGCTCATCGACATGCTCGACGAAGTGGGGGTCGAGAGCATCGTCTTGAAGGGGCTGCCGCTCGCGCTGACGTACTACGCAGCTCCCGCCTTGCGACCCATGGTCGACGTCGACATCCTGATCCGGCCCCGCGACATCGACACGACCATGCGCACCCTCGAGGCCGCGGGTTGGGCACCCCGGGCGCCGCTCCCCCAGAACCACGTCCGGCGCCGGCGCGAAGTCGACCTCCGCGGTTCGGCGGGCGAGAAACTCGATCTCCACTGGCACCTCCACCCCGCCTTCGTCGGGCCGGGCAACGAGTCGACCGACGACGAGCAGTTCTTCGCGCGCTCGGTCCCGCTGGCGGTCGGTGCGGCGACGAGCAGCACGCTCGACCCGACGGACTGTTTCCTGCACGTGCTCGTGCACGGCGCAACGACCGGTTGGCGCTCACACCCGCTCTGGGTAGCCGACGCGGTCACCATCATCGAGCGCGGTCCCGACCTCGACGGCGAGCGGTTCGTGCGGCTCGCGCGCGCCGCCAACGTTGCCCTCCCGGTGGTCCGCGCGCTCGCCTACGTGTCCGCCCGGTTCGGACTCGCCCCGCGCTTTCGTGGCGGTACCGAACCACTCACCGAGCTCGCGCGCCTCGCTCGCCGTCCCCTGATCCGCCAGCGCCGGCTCTACGCGCAGATCGCTTCGGGATGGGCCGCGCCACGCTGGCTGAGCTGGGTGCTCGGACCGTTCGCATCCACGTACCACTACTGGGCGATACAGACCGTGACGTGGTCGCGACGGCGCGCGGTGCAGGAGTTTCCGGGCTGGCTCGCCGACACCTGGTACCTGGACGGCCCCGGAGGCCTGCCGGGAGCCGCGTGGGACAAGCTCTGGCACCCGCTCGGCCGGGCGCCCGAGTAAACCGTCACCATGCCCGACGGGCAACTCCGGGTGGCAAAAGTGCGCGTTCGGGAGCGGAAACCGCTACCAACCGCTCGCGTTTGGACGAAATCGGCCGGCTAAGCGGGAGTTCCCGCGCGCAGGGCCCGCCAGAGCGCGGGGTAGTTCGCGTACTCGAGCGTCGGCGTGACGTAGCCCGCTTCGATCAACGCGCGGTGGTAACGCGGCAACGCGCGCATCGGCACGCCGGCGTCGACGTGGTGCGGGAGGTGCCAGCCGATGTGGTACGGGACGAGCATGAACCGCGCGAGCGCGTGCTGCTTCACGGTGTGCGTGGTTTCCCGCCGGTCCGACGACGCGTTCATGCCGCCGTGCTCGGCGATGGCGCGCAAGCGGTTGATCACGCGCCACACCGTCGTGTACGGGAGCACCCACAGCAACGGGTACAGCCACCACCGGCCGACGGCGATCGCCGCGCCCAACAGCACCGCCTGCACCAGCAGGATCTGGAGCAGCGTGCGCCGCGCGCGCGAGTCCTTCCATCGTGCGGGCGCGAACTGGTCGCGGAACAAGCGGAGCCCCGTGCGGCCGGTGGCGTCGCGCACGAGCTTGCGGCGGAAGCTCGCGGGGGTGATCGGGTAGCCCGAGTAGAGCGGGATGTCGGGCTCGTCGGGCCCGAACTCGTGGCGGTGGTGCGCCATGTGTACCCGGCGGTACGCGTCGGTGGAGGTGAAGATCGGGTACCCCACGATCCACCGCCCCACGAAGTCGTTGGCTCGCTTGTTCGCGAACAGCAACCGGTGGGCCGCCTCGTGCATCAGCGCGGCGAACTGCGCGTCGGCGCGCCCCATGAGCAGGAACGCGAGCACGTACCCGATCGGGTTCCCCCACCACACCGCGAGCGCGAGCACGCCGATGGTCTGGATCCAGACGAACAGCACCGCCCACGCGTTGCGCCACGACGGGATACGACGCAGGTCCTCGCGGAACGCAGGCTGCGGACGGCCGTCGGCACGAACCCGTTCCGTCTCGTGCGGCACGGGGAGCAGCGCGGGATCGGGCTGCATGCCGCCGAGCGGTCGAAGCGAAGGGGCGCCGGAGTGCGCCATACGGCTCATGGTAGGCCCGCGCCCTGCCGCCGGCTCCCGCGTCGTTCGGCCTCGGCGCGGATACCGTCGAGCGATTCCTGCACGGTGCGCTCCCACTTGTCCGCGACGATGTCGCCCCACCAGCTCCCGACGGCCCCGAAGTCGGTGCCGAGCTCACCCGTGTACTCGAAGTCGGTGCCGCCCGCCGCGTCCGATCGCAGCTCGAACGTCTCGACGACGTGGGGCACCGGGCCGCGGAGCAGCCGGAAGTGCACGCGGAACGGTCGTTCGAAGCGGACCGTCTCGACCGTCGTCGCCGTGAGCATGCCGGTCGGCGTGTAGTGCGCGGCGAGCACCATGTCGGTGCCGCGCTCGAGCACCTCGACCTTCGCCGCCATCGCGCGGGGCGTTCGTCCCAAGTACGGCGCTGCGATCACGTCGAACGCGACGTCGGGCGGCGCGTCGATCGACATGCGGATCGGCCCGAGTGGTCGAACGCGACGGCCGATCCCGAGGTCGAGCGTGAGCGCGCCACGCACGACGAGCGTGTACGTCGCGCCGGCCGCACCCATCAGCCCGAGCGCCCGGAACAGCCGGTGCCCGGTGCGCGTGCTCACGCCGCCGCGATCGCCGGCACTGGCTGGCGCCAGCGCAGCATCTTCTTCCAGACGACGAACGTGCCGAGGCCGAGCGGTACCGACAGGAAGAAGCTGAGTACGCGGAACACGAGCACACCCGCGACCACCTGCGCGTTGGCGCCGCCCATCGCGATGAGTGTGCCGACAAGGCCGAGCTCGACGAGACCGATGCCTCCCGGTGTGATCGGCACCGTGCTCACGAGCCGGGTGACGGCATACGCCGCGAGCACCTCGATCCAGCCCACTTCGCCTGCGGTCACACCGACCGCGCGCAGGCTGAAGAGCAACACCACGAAGATGGAGAGCTGCGACAGCACGGTCGCGCCGGTGAGCCGGAGACCGCGCTCACGCAGCAAGCCGATGGTGTCGCGGCGGAACTGCACGGCGACGTCGCCGCCGTTCGGCGGGTACGAACGATGGAACCACCCGCCGACGCGCACGACGAGTGCCCCCACGACGACACCCACGCGATACGCGGCGTGCTCGCTCGACAACGTCAGCGCACAAAGCGCGACCGCGAGGGCGAGCACCACGAGGCCGACGACGGCTGCCGCCACGACGCCACTGCCACCGCCACCGGTGGACACGAGGAGCACCATCGCGACGACGGGGAGCGCCAGCTTCGAGAAGATGTTCCAGACGCCCGTGACCACCACATTGCGGGTGATCGCGGCGCGACTGAAGCCCCACGAGCCGTAGAAGCGGTAGCTCACGCCGACGGCGAGCGCGCCGCCGGCCGGCATCGTGTTGGCGACCGCGGTCGACGACTGGCTCACCACGGTGGCCTGGGCGAACGTGAGTCCCGGCATCACCGCCATGAGCACCAGGCCGTACGCGAGCAGGCTCCCGACTGCAACCGCACCCAGCCAGAGTTGCTCCACCACGCTCATCGTGTCGATCCGGGCCCAGACCGACGACAGGTCGGCGAGTTGCGGGAGCACGCCGACGAAGAGCGCTCCGATCAGCACCACTCCGAGCACGCTGCGCACCACGAGTCGCCGGCGATGGCGTTGGTCGTCGCTCAGCAACCGGGACCGATCAGACCTACCAGCAAGCGTTCGCGCACCACGGCTCGACTTCGACGACTTCCACCGAGGGTAGCCGTCGCCGCCGGCGATCGTTCCGTGTCAACCTGGGGACACATCGCGCCGGGCGGCAGAAGGGGAGGAACCGGATGGGACGGCTCGACGGCAAGGTGGCGATCGTGACCGGAGGGTCGCGCGGCGTGGGCGCGGCGACGGCGCGGGTGTTCGCCGAGGAGGGCGCACAGGTGATGGTCTCCGACGTCGTCGACGAGCGGGGCGAGGAGGTCGCGAGCGAGATCGGCGACGCCGCCACCTACGTGCATTGCGACGTGAGCGTCGAAGCCGACTGGACCGCGCTCATGGAGCGGACGATGTCGCAGCACGGCCGACTCGACGTGCTCGCCAACATCGCGGCGGTGATGCATCTCAGCCTGATCGTCGACACCACACCCGAGGACTACCTGCGGGTCACCAAGGTCAACGAACTGGGCACGTTCATGGGGATCCGAGCCGCGATCGCGCCGATGACGCAATCGGGCGGTGGGTCGATCGTGAACTACGCGTCGGTGTGGGTCGTACAGCCGGCGCCGTACACGTGCGCGTACGGCGCGAGCAAGTGGGCGATCAGCGGCCTCACCAAGTGCGCGGCGATCGAGCTCGCACCACGCGGTATCCGCGTGAACTGCATCTACGGCTCGGGCGGCAGCCCGCAGTTCATCACCGACAACCCGATCTCGGAACGGATGGGCGAGCTCCTCGCGAGCGGAAACCTTCGCGAGTTCCGGCCACGGGAGCACCGCGGGCCGGGCGCCGAGTACGCGACCGGCGCCGAGGCGGCGGCGCGCACCTGCCTGTTCCTCGCGAGCGACGAGAGCTCCTGGTACAACGGCGCCGACTTCGCCCCCGGCGCCCTCCTGATCGGCCACCCCCTGTAGCGACGGCCCGGCGGTCTGCCTGGTGCTTGAACGAGCGTTCAAGTAAGTTGACGGGCCGTGAGCGCGGCGCCGGGCACCACGGCGGTCCCCACCAGAGACCGGATCGTCGAGGCGGCGCTGCGCCTCTTCGCCGAGCGGGGCACCACGGCCGTGAGCATGCGCGAGCTCGCCGACGCCGGTGGCGTGACGGTGCCCGGGCTCTACTACCACTTCGCCTCGAAGGCCGAGCTCATCCACGAGGTGTACCGCGCGCAGGGCTTCGGCAACGTGCCCGGCGAGGCTGAGCTGCCCGCCCCGGGGCCGGTCGAGACGGTCATCGTCGCCGAGGCCCGCCGCGAGTTCACGCGGTTCATCGGCCAGCGCGAGTTCCTCAGCCTCATGCAGGGCGAGGCCGTCCTCGGCGACGAGGACGCGCTCGAGGTCGGCCTCACGCTCGCCGCGTTGTGGCGCGCCCGGTGGGCGACGGCACTCGGCCGCGCCACCGACATCGCACCAAACGCCGACCTCGACGCCGCGGCCGACTGCATCGCCACGTTCCTCTGGGGCCTGTTCGTCGAGTACCTGCGACGTGACACCAAGACCGAGGATCACCGCATCGAGCAGTTCGCGCGGCTCGTCGCGCCCGCGCTGAGAGGTACGAGCGCGTGAGTCTCTCCACCGCGTACGCGTCGCGCCTGAGCCCGCGGCGGCGCCGGCTCACGCTGGTGGCCGTCACCGCGGGCATGTTCCTCGCGTCCCTCGACGGCACGGTCGTCGCCACCGCGATGCCCACGGTGATCGGCGACCTCCACGGCCTCGACCACTACGCCTGGGTGTTCACCGCGTACCTGCTCGCGGAGATCGCGACGATCCCGTTGTGGGGTCGTTTCGCCGACATGTACGGCCGCAAGAAGATCTTCCTCACCGGCATGGTGATCTTCATGGTGGGCTCGATGCTCTGCGGGGCGGCGGGCTCGATGCTCCAGCTCGTCCTGTTCCGCGGGCTCCAGGGCGTCGGGGCGGGGTGCGTGCTCCCCGTCGCGCAGACGATCGTGGCCGACCTCTACACGATGGAGCAACGCCCGAAGATCTCGATGTTGTTCTCGGTGGTGTTCGGGTTCGGGTCGATCGTCGGACCGCTCATCGGCGGGTTCCTCACCGAGCACCTGTCGTGGCGGGCGGTGTTCTACGTGAACCTGCCGGTCGGGGTCTTCACGATCCTGATGGTGGCGTTCGTGATGATCGAACCGCTCCAGCACCGGCACAAGCACCGCATCGACTGGTGGGGCATGTTCACGCTGCTCGGATGGACCGGGCTGCTCGTGTTCGCGCTCGAGAGCGGCGGGCGCGACTACGGGTGGGGTTCGCCCATGATCGTCGGCGCCTTCGGCGCGAGCGTCGCGTTGCTCGCGGCGTTCCTCGTCATCGAACGGCGTGTCACCGAACCGCTGATCCCCTTCGACCTCTTCAAGATCCCCACGCTGCGGGCGTCGAACGCGATCGGCCTCGCGATCGGCATGGTCATGTTCGGGACGCTGTCGTTCCTGCCGCTCTTCGTGCAGGTCGTCAACCAGTCGTCGGCCACGCAGGCGGGCCGCATCCTCACCCCGATGATGCTGGCGATGGTCGTCGCCTCACCGGTGGCGGCGCGCCTCATCCTGAAGGTCGGCTACCGCGTGCTCTCCGTCGCGGGCTTCGCCTTCGTCCTGACGGGAACGTGCCTCCTCACCCGCCTGAACACGAGCACGACCGAGTTCGAGACCGGCGTGTGCATGGTGTTCATCGGGTTCGGGATGGGCATCGTCTTCCTCACGACGATCCTGTCGTCACAGAACTCCGTCGACCTCCCGCGGATGGGGATCGCGACCGGCCTCGTCAACTTCACCCGTCAGCTCGGCGGTGCGCTCGGGGTGGCGCTCGCCGGCGCGGTGATGCTCACCTCGCTCACGAGCCGGCTGGCCGAGCTCTTCCCCGGCCAGCACATTCCGGCCGGCGCGCTGCTCTCGGCGCAGACGGCGAAGGCGTTCCCCGCCGAGACGCAGGACGCGGTGCGCGGCGCGTTCGCCGACTCGCTGCACCTCGTGTTCGTGACGATGTTCGTCATCGCGATCGTCGGCGCGTTCACCGCGTTGCTCATGCCGCGCGGCAAGCCGGTCGTGGAGCACGTGCAAGAGATGGACGGGCACCCGATGGACGAGGCGATTCTCCCCGACGGTGAGACGTTCATGATCACGTCGCCGCTCGACGAGTCGGTCGCGGTCGGCGCGTCCGACGACGCGGACGAGGATCAAGCCGCCTTCGGAGCCACCGGCTTGCCGAGGTAGCGCTCGAGGAACGCGAGCGTGGGTCCGCAACGCGTCGTCGCCGAACGCTCCGCCGTGACGGACACCCGGGTAGATGATCAGCTGGTGCGGCACGTGCACGGCCGCGAGCGCGGCGGCCATCCGCGTCGCCTGGTTCGGCGGCACGAGCTCCCCTTCGGAGTTCGCGAGCAGCATGGGCGCGTCGGTCTTGTCGACGTAGCGTGATGGGCGACGCCGCCGCCTCCGTTCGCGGCGCAGCCGGGTTCCGAGCCGGCGCGCAGCTCGAGGAAGCCCCGGACCGGCGTGTCGTCGGGCGCGAGCACCGAGCTGTACGTGTCGCTCTCGAGGGTGAAGTCCATCGGCCCGGACCACGAGATCGCCACCCGGATGCGCGCGCCCTTCGTGAGCGCGCCGCGGCCGAGCGTCGCGAGCAGCCCCGCGAGGTGCGCGCCCGCGGAGGCGCCGAAGGCGCCGATGCGGGTTCGGGTCGATGCGGAACGCCGCCACCTGGGCCGGCTGGCGCAACCAGCGGATCGCGGTGCGCACGTCGTCGATCGCGGCGGGGTACGGATGTGCGGGTGCGAGGCGGTAGTCGATCGAGAACATGACGAAACCGAGCCGCGAGAGCTAGCGTGCGTCGTCGACGAACTGGGTTCGGTCGCCGAACCCCCACCCTCCACCGTGGATGAGCACGATGGCGGGACGCTTCTGGCCGCGGTCACCGGTAGGAACGCGTCGAGGAGGATCGGCTCGCCGTCGACCGTGGTGTACGACGAGGTCGTGCCGCTCGACGACTGAGGGTGACGGCTCGCTCTGCGCACGGGCTGCACCGCCGGTGGCCCCGACGCGGCCATGCTGGTAACAGCAGCGCGACGAAGGGCACTCGCATCCGACTCATCCCGGACAGAATCGCACGGTGAGCGCCGGCCTCGTCGTCGCCGTGGCGATGGCGCTCGCGTTCGCGGTCACCAACGGCGTCCACGACGCGGCCAACTCGATCGCCACGCTCGTGATGACCCGTGCCGCGCGCCCGGGCCCGGCGGTGTCCTCGCCGCGGTCGGCAACGTGCTCGGGCCGCTGCTCATCGGCCGGGCGGTGGCGAACACGATCGCGGGGATCGTCACGGTTCCGGACGCCGAGGTGATCGTGGTCCTCGGGGCCGCGCTCACCGGCGCGGTCGCCTGGAACCTGATCACGTGGTGGCGCGGCCTGCCGTCGAGCTCGGGTCACGCGCTGCTCGGCGGTCTCGTCGGCGCCGCGCTCGTCGGAGGGCGGGACGTCGGCCGTCAACTGGGGCGGCTTCGACGGGATGCATCCCGTCGGCGTGCTCGGCGTGATCGCGGTGCTCGCGATCGCGCCCGTCCTCGGGCTCGCGGCCGGGATCGTCGCCGACCGCGTCGCGCGGTGGCTCGCGCGTCGTGCGACCGATCCGCGTCCGCGGTCCGGTGCGTGGCGGGCAGTGGGTGATGTCGGGCGGGCTCGCGATCAGCCACGGCGCGAACGACGCGCAGAAGGTCGTCGGCGTCGTCGCGCTCCTGCTGCTCGCGAGCGGCGAGATCTCGTCGCTCGCACGCGCCGACGTGGGTGGAGCTCGCGTGCGGCGCCGCGCTGACCCTCGGCACCGCGTTCGGCGGCTGGCCGATCGTGCGCACGCTCGGTCGCGCGCATCGTGCGGCTGCGCCCGCTCGACGCGCTCTCCAGCCAGACCGGCTCCACCGCCGTGCTGCTCGGCGCGACGCTGACCGGCGCGCCGGTGAGCACCACGCAGGTCGTCGCGTCGTCGGTCGTCGGCGTCGGCGTCGGCAAGCGACGGGTCCGGCACGTGCGCTGGGCGGTCGTCCGCGCCATGCTGATCGCCTGGCTGATCACGGTGCCCGTCGACCGCCGCTGTTCGCGGTCGTGGCCCTGTTCCCCTGGAGGTGGCTCACGTGAGCACGAAGCGATGGTTCCTGCCCGACAACCCGCACCTGCTCGACATGCTCGGGCGGCAGGCGGCCATCACGATGGACGGGCATGGACGCGCTCGTCGCGTGGGCGGGCGGCGACCCCGCCGCCGGCGACGCGGTGCGCGACTGCGAGCACCGAGGCCGACGACCAGAAGCGCGAGCTGTGGCGCGCGCTGCGCGACGCGTTCTCGCCGCCGCTCGACGCCGAGGATCTCTTCACGCTGTCGGCCGACCTCGACGAGGTGCTCAACAGCGCGAAGGACCTCGTCCGCGAGATGGAGGTGATGAACCTCGAGCCGAACGACCCGACGCGCGAGATGGTCGGGCCTGCTCGCCGAGGCGGTCAGCCACCTCGTCGACGCGTTCGCGCACCTCGGCTCGAACGACGGCGACGCCACCGAAGAGGCCGACGCCGCGATCAAGAGCCAGCGGCGACGTCGAGCACGCCTACCGCGCCGCGATGTCGGCGCTGCTCAGCGAGGCCGACGTGGCGACGATGTTCGCGCTGGCGCGAGATCTACCGGCGGCTGTCGCGCATGGGCGACCTCGTGCACACCGTCGCCGAACGGGTCTGGTACGCGGTCGTGAAGGAGGCGTGAGCCGGAAGGCCCGCCGCCGGACAGCCGCGGGACAGTGGTGCGAGCCGCAGAGATGGGGAAGGATGGGGCCATGAAGGGCGATCGGGTCGAAGTCGTCGTCGACGTGGGTGGCGGGGAGACCCGCACCTATGAAGTGGTGGCCGCACGCGCCGGTCGGCGCGTCGAGACCACCACGGGCCGCGGAGTCGTCGAGGTCGCCGAGGTCACGCGCACCGGGCAGGTGGTGCGCACCGCCCAGTTCATGCAGTCACGGGTCGTCGCGGTGGTCGAGCACCCCGCCGACGACGGCGCGGTCGACGGCGAAGAGCTCGCCCCGTCTCGGCGGCGGAACCAGCCGCCCGACGACCAGGAGGCGCTGTACCTGTAACACGCCCTCCCGTCAGGCCGCGTCCTCGATGTCGATGCAACCGGCGGGGCACTCCTCGGCCGCCTCGAGCACCGAGTCCTCGAGGTGCTGCGGCACGATCACGTACGCGTCGCCGCAGAGCACCCGGCCGTTCTCGCAGGGGTACGCGAGGTCGTCGTCACCGAGGAAGAACACCTCGGGCGCGATCTCGCTGCACACGCCGTTCCCGATACAGCGGCGTTGGTCCACACGGATCTTCAGCATCTCGACACTCCCTCCGTTCGATGACGTCCACAGGGTTCATCGGGAACGGACGGTATCGATGTCACGTAAGACCTTCGTGAGTCCTTCGAAAGTTGTTCCGCGCGCAACCGTCAGGTCGTCAGGCTTGCGGAGTGCCACTCCCGGTCACGGCGAAGATCGCCGCGATCTTGTCGATCGTGGCCTGCTCGTCGGGACTCACGCCCTTGCTGGCGGCGGCGACGGCGCGGGCGATGTCGACGAGCCAGCCGGCGACTTCGGCACGCTCCTCGGGGGGCAGCTTCCGGAGGGCCGCGGCGGCGGGTTGGAGATCGGCGAGCGCGCGGTCGACGACTGCGTCCATCGACGTGCCCTGATGGGCACGGGCATCGTGACGGGCTTCGTGGCCCTCGGCCGCGGGGACGATCTGCGCGATCAACGCGGTCGCCACACCGCGGTCGCCGGGACGGGCCACCGCCCGGGCGCTGGCGCTCGCCTCCTTGACCATCGAGATCGGGCCGTGCTGTCCGGCGGCGAACATCGCCAAGCTGGTGAGCAGCGGCGCCTCGGTGATCGCCTTCCATTCGTCGTCGGTGAACGCGGACTTGTCGGTCATCTCGTGGCTCCTCGGTGAGCCGTCCGTCAGATGCTCTTGCAGACGCTGATGACGGAGGGGTCGCTGATCGCGGTGCCGATCGCAACGTACTGGCCGGTGACGTACCCATTGAGCTCGTTGCCCGTGGTCGGCTTGTAGGTGACGCGGAGCCACTTGTTCGTGGGTCCCGCCGGCCCGGGGATCGTCTCGCCGTCGATCACGCAGAAGACGACCACCTCGTTCCCCAGCTCGACGGTGCCGACCACCGGGTAGGTCGTTCCCGGCCCCGACCGGATGTTCACTCCGTCCGTGACCTTGTACGACCGGAACGCCGGAAGGGGGGGCCCTGTCGTCGTGGTCGACGACACACCGCTGCCGCTCGTCGTCGTCGACCCACTCTGGTTCGAGTTGTCGGAGTTGTTCGCGTTGTTCGTGTCGTTCGAGCCCGAGCCGATGAGCGCCGCTGCGGCACCGACGCCGACCACCACGACGATGGCCAAGAGCACCCAGAGCGCCGCGCCCCCTCGCATCGAGCTCTTCGCGGCGTCGAGCGGACATCGCGGCGACGACCGCCGCTACTCGAGCGACAGCTTGTAGTGCGCGAACTCCTCCACGCGGGCGACGAACGCAACGCTTCGTCGGAACCGCGGTGCGATCTCGGCATGCGACGCGCCACGAGACCGCCATCCCAGCACGCACCGCTCGAGGGGCCGGAGCTGCTGGTGGCCGCCGGCGGCGGGTGCCGCGCGCCCGGGCAGCCGCGCGAGCGTGATCACCCGGCCGACGAAGTCGGGACTGCAGCGGAACCGGTTCGCGATCTCGACTTCGGGCACGCCGTCGTCGACGAGCCGCAACATCCGTCGCTCGATGGGTCGCAAACCTGTGGGCACCGCAGCACCCCCTCTCGTGGCGATCACCCTACCCATTGCACTCGGACTTCAACCGGGCCACGCACGACCCATCGAGGCCCGCACCTCTTGATGGGAGGTCTACCCGTGGTTGATGGGAGGTCTACCCGTGGCTCTTCTTGTTGTTCCGGCGGACCTTCCGGCGCTGCTTCTTGCCGGGGGGTCCTCCCGAACCTCCCGCGTCGGTGAGCTCGCCGCTCGGTGCGTGTCGCTTCGTCTTCTGCTTTGCCATCCTGTCAACGTACACGACGCCGTCCGTCAAACCGGGTGCGATCGATCGAAACGAGCACGAAAGGACGTGCATGACCACGAGTTCACCGCCCGGTTCGTGAAACTCCCGCTACGTGCAGTTGGAGGCGTCGACGTCTGGAAGGATGAGCGGCCGAGTGGCACGACGGTGGACACATCCGGTGCGCAGCACACGCCATGGATGGCGCGTCGTCCGCCACTCGCTCGCGTGGCAGTACCTCAAGCGCCAGAAGCGGTTCCTGCTCCTCCTGCTCGTCGTGCTGCCCGTCGGCGGGATCGCGTACATCCCCGTCATCGGCCTCACCCGCGCGATGGTCGACCAGGGCATCGTCGGCCAGACCGTCCCGCTCTCCTATTACCTCTGGCGGATCATCGGGCTCGCGATCCTCGCCGGCTTCTTCGTGTTCGCGCTGAGCCAGACACTCGCCCGCATCGCCTACCAGCTCGAGTACGACCTGCGCACCGACCTCTACCACGCGATCCAGACCGCCGAGGTCCGCGACCTCGACACGATCGCCGGCGGCCAGCTCATCACCCGTTCGCTCTCCGACCTCCAGATCGTGCAGTCGATCATGGGCCTGCTGCCGGTCGCGCTCGCGTTCGGCCCCGCGCTCCTCGGCATCGGCGTGTACCTCTTCATCCTGAGCCCCCCGCTCGCGATCGTCACGCTGCTGCCGCTGCCGATCACCATCAAGTTGCTGCGCATGATCCGCCCCAAGCTCGCCGCGCTCTCGTGGGCCGAGCTCAACGAACGCGCCGAGGTGACCACCGCGGTCGACGAGCCGGTCCGCGGCATCCGCGTCGTGAAGGCGTTCGGCCGCGAGGAGCACGAGCGGGCGAAGGTCGCGGCGGTCTCGGTGCGCGTCTACCGGTACGCGATGACGCGTGCACGGCTGCTCGCCCGGTTCAACCTCCCGCTCAAGGCGCTGCCGGTGCTCACGCAGGCGCTGCTGCTGTACGTGGGGGCGCGGCTGGTGTCGGCCGACCACATCACGCTCGGCACGTTCCTCATCGCGTTCCAGCTCGCGACCTTCACCACTCAATTGAGTGCAGGGCTCGACGGCATCATCAGCACGTGGCAGTACTTCCGCAGCGCGCAGGACCGCTTGCGGGAGGTGCTCGAGATGGGCGGCGTCGCGGTCGTCTCGACGGACGGCGCGGCCGCCGTCGCGCTCCCCACGCCCGGCGAGGCCACCGGCATCACGCTCGACGACGTCGACGTGCTGTTCGACGGCCGGCTCGTGCTCGACGGCCTGCGCGTGCACGCGGCGCCCGGCGAGGTCGTGGCGGTCACCGGGCCCCCGGGCTCGGGGAAGTCGACCGTGGCCGCGCTCGCGTGCGGCCTCGCCAAGCCCGATCGTGGCCACGTGCTCGTCGACGGTGTCGACCTCGCCGAGCTCGACGCCGCGCACCTGCAACAGGCGATCCGCATCGTCGGCGAGGAGCCGTTCCTCTTCGCCGACACCCTCGCCGAGAACCTCCTCCTCGGCGGCGAGGGCGACACCGCCGCGCTGCATGCCGCGATCACCGCGGCCGCGGCCGACGACGTCGTCGCCGGGCTCGACGGCGGCCTCGACGGCATGCTCGGCGACCGCGGCCTCACCCTCTCCGGCGGGCAACGCCAGCGGATCGCGCTGGCGCGCGCGTTGGTGAGCCCTCCGCGCGTGCTCGTGCTCGACGACGCGCTCAGCGCGGTGAACCCGTCGCTCGAGGAGGAGATCTTCGCCCGCGTCGCGCGCGCACGCGCCGCAGACCGCGGTGCTCCTCATCACCCGGCGGCGGTTGCCGCACGGCATCGTCGACCGCGTGGTGCAGTTGCCGCCGCCCGCCGAACACGCCATCGCCGGTGCGATCGAGGAGGTGGCGATCCACACGCCGGGCGCGCACGAGGCCGTGGAGGAGGCGCCGGTCGTCCCGTCGTTCACGAGCGTGGCGCGCCACGACCTGGAGTCGGTCGACGTCACCACAGAACGGCCGCCCGTGCCCGACGCCGCCGCGACCGCCGACCGCCCGGTGGGCGGCTGGGAGGTGGTGCGCCGGTTCAAGTGGCTCATCCTCGGCGGAACCGCGCTCGTGTCGTTGATGACGCTCGGCCAGATCGCCCCGCAGTTCGTGTTCGGCACCGTGTCCGACCTCGTCCAGAGCAGCGACATGGGTGCCGTCGACGTGCGCGTCGCGCTGCTCGTGGTGGTGGCGTTCCTCACCGCGATCACGGCGTACGGGTACTGGATCGTCGGGCAGCGGTTCACCCAGGGCGTGCTGTACCTGTTCCGGCGCCGGCAGTTCCAGCGCCTCAGCCGACTCGGCGTCGACTACTACGACCGTGAGTTGCCCGGCCAGGTCTCCGCGCGGCTGGTGTGGGACCTCGACATCCTCCGCAGCTTCTTCCAGGACGTCGCGCTGTTCGCGGTCACGCAGGTCGCGCAGATCGTGCTCGCGTTCACCGCGATTCTCGTGATCAGCCCGAGCGTGTTCCCGGTGGTCCTCGTCGTCGCGATCGTGATCGTGGCGATGACGGCGGTGAACCTGCCGCTCAACCGCCGCGCCAACGAGACCGCGCGCGACCGGCTGGGCCGCGTCAGCGAGAAGTTCGAGGAAGACTTCCTCGGCCGCCGGGAGATCGCGCAGATGGCCGCGGGCAACCGCCAGGAAGCCAAGTTCCGCAAGAGCTGCTGGGACCTGCGCCGGGCGCGCCGGCGGGTGCAGCTGATCTCCAACATCTTCAGCGCGGCGATGCTGAGCATGGGCCAGATCACCGCGGTGATCGTGCTGTACCGATCCGGCAACGAAGTGCTCGCGGGCACGATCTCGATCGGGAGCGCGCTCACGCTGCGGCTCCTCGCCGAGACCGCCACCGCGCCGTTCGCGGTGCTCGGCGACATGTACTCGCAGGTGATCACCTCGATCGTGTCGTGGAAGCGGCTCGAGGCGCCGTTCACCGTGCCGGTCCTGCCACCCATCGAGCCCGACGCGCCCGCGTGCCCGCCGCTCGAGGGCGACATCGTGTTCGACCACGTCGACTTCACGTACCCGCATACCGGGCGCCAGGTGCTCAGCGACGTGTCGTTCACCGTTGCGCCCGGACGGGTCACCGCGCTGGTCGGTGTGACCGGCGCGGGCAAGTCGAGCGTGGCGAAGCTCGTCGGCCGCACCTACGACCCGGCGCGTGGGAGCGTGCGCGTCGACGGCCTCGACCTCGAGCGGCTCGACCTCGCCTCGTATCGTGCCCGGCTCGGCATCGTGCCCCAGGACGCGTTCGTGTTCCGCGGCACCGTCGCGTCGAACATCGCGTACGGACGCCCCGACGCCGCCCGCACCGAGATCGACGCCGCGGTGCGCGCCGTCGGTGCGGCGGACGTGCTCGGGTTACTCCCCGGCGGACTCGACCACGTGGTCGAAGAAGACGGCACCAACCTCACCACTGCGCAACGACAGCTCATCGCGCTCGCGCGCGTGGCTCACCCATCCCGACGTGCTCGTGCTCGACGAGGCCACGTCCGCGCTCGACGCGCCGCTCGAACGCGCGGTGATCGCTGCCGTCGGCGCGCTCGGCTGCACCACCCTCATGGTCACGCACCGCGAAGACGTCGTGCTCACCGCCGACGAGGTCGTCGTCCTCTCGGAAGGGCGTGTCGTGCAGGTCGGACCCCCCGCCGACCTCCGCGACACCGGCGGCCACTACGACGATCTCTGGGGCATCGCCCCCGAGGAACCCGCCGACGTCGGCTGACTCGATCCGTCAGGGGAGAGGTTCGCCCCCGCCCCGCCACTTCTTGTTAGTCTGCCCGCGTTGGCGGGCCGTTCGGCCCGCGCTGCCTCGAGAGGTACCAGCCATGCGAATCCCCCACCCGCGCTTCGGCTTCCGCACCGCAATCGTCGCAGTTGTCGCGCTCGTCGCCGCGCCGATCGGGGTGACGGTCCTCACCACCGCCCGTCGAGTGCGCTGACCACGTTCCTGGTGACGTCCCCCAACGACAGCGGGCCGGGAACGCTGCGACAGGCCTTCCTCGACGCGAACGCCGCGGATGACGACACGGTCATCGACTTCGTGGTCCCGGGTCTGGCGGTGTCGATCACGGGGAGTCCGCTCGTGTTCAACCCGGCGACCTCGGCCGACACGCTCACCATCAACGGCAACGGCGGGTCGGTGACGCGCACGGCGCTCATCGATCGGATCTTCGAGGACGACGCCAGCGGCATGTTCACGATCAACTCGCTCGCCATCTCCGGTGGCCGCGTGTTCTCGAGCCTTGCCCAGGGCGGGTCGATCTCCTCCGAGCCCGAATTCGTCCTCAACGACTCGTCGGTGAGCGGCATCGCCGACGCCAGCGGACCCGCCGGCGGCGACGCCGAAGGCGGCGCGATCTGGAGCAACAGTCCGGTCACGGTCACGAACTCGACCGTGACGGGCACGGCCGACGCGCACGGCACCGCCGTCGGCGTCGGCGGCGGATTCGCGGCAGGCGGGGGCATCTACGCCAACGACACGGTCGACGTCATCGACTCGCTCGTCACCGGCACCGCCGACGCGCACGACGCGTCGGCGGCGGGTGGTACCGCCCAGGGTGGCGCACTGTGGTCCGACGATTTCGTGACCATCGAGCACTCCACCCTCAGCGGTCAGGCGCTCGCCAACGGGAACAACGGTGGTACCGCCAGGGCGGAGGGATCTGGAGCAGCTCGGGCGACGAGGAAGAGTCGGTGTCGGTGTCGCTCACCGACAGCATGGTGTCGAACTCGCTCGCGAACGCCGACGGAACCGACGGCGCCGCCCAGGGCGGCGCGGTGTGGGTCGACGGGGAGGCGACCCTCGTGCGCTCGACGTTGGGTAACTCCACCGCGCAGGCCACCGGCGAAGGCGCGGGAGGCGAGGGCGGCGGGCTCTGGGCCTTCGACGCGGCCTCGCTCACCAACTCCACGGTGGCCCAGAACGCCGCCGTCGGATCGCTGGAGTCCATCGGCGGCGGGATCTTCGAAGCCGAGAACGACGTGTTCCTCGTCTACAGCGACGTCGTCAACAACAGCGCCGAGGTCGGGGCCAACATCGCCGGTCCCGAAGCCGGGATCGACGGCGTGCCACGCGTCGAGCAGAGCGCCACCCTGCACGCATTCGCGTCGGTGGTCGTCATCCCCGACGGTGGTGGCGACAACTGCGAAGGCTTCGCCGGCACCGACACCACCGGCTACAACTTCTCCGACGACTTCAGCTGCGACTTCACCGACCCCACCGACAACCAGTCGTTCTCCAACGACGCGCAGCTCGGTCCGCTCGCCGCCAACGGTGGCCTCCCCTTGACCCTCCTGCCCGCCGACGCGAGCCCGCTCGTCGACGCCATCCCGATCTTCGACTGCCAGAGCGGCCCGGCATCGGGCATCGTCACCGACGAACGTCTCCTGCCCCGACCCGAGTTCGCCGGCCACCGCTGCGACATCGGCGCGGTCGAGATCCAACTCAACCCGCCTCCGCCCCCGCCGCCCACGACCGTGCCCGAAGAGACGACCACGACCACCACCACCCTTCCCCCCAACAAGCAACCGGTCACACCGGCCAACCAGGTGGTCGCGATCCAGCCGACGTTCACCGGCTGACGCGCACGGTGCGCCCCGAGTCCGCCGCTCAGGACGCACGATGACGATCCTGCTCGTCCGCGGCGCGGGCGATCCCGACCGCGTCGCGCACGCGGTTCGCATCGTTCGCCCGTCACCGATCGGCGAGGTCGTCGACGCCGTGGAGTCCTACACGTCGTCGGACGGGGGAGCGGTGTACGTGGAGCGCTTCGGCGACGGGTACCGCTGGTCGCCGGCGACCCGAGGCGGCCCCTATCCGCTTCTCCGGGTGCTCGCGCGCTTCCTTCGCTGCGAGCACACCGAGCTCACCGTCGGATTCGTCACGATCGACGGATGGTGCGTGGTCGGCGATCCCGACGAGCCCCGCGGCGAGCCGTACGTGATCCTCGAGCCGCCCGCAGGCGACCGAGGGTCACTTGCCGCGACGGTGGAGGCGGCGCTCGCGAGGAGCCGCGCGTCAGTCGAACTCGCGGAGCTTCGGCCAGATCGTGTCCCACGAAGCCTGCTGACCGGGCGGCTTCCCGCGTGGTGAACACGGCCATGGAGCTCGCGCGAGACTGCCCGCCGACCGTGAGGAGGCTCCGTCATGCCGAACGGCGACGACGTAACCCCGGCCGGCGGCGTGGCGGATGGCGAGGACGTCGGGTCACCCGATACCGATGCCGACTCCGGTCGGCGGCGACGCGTGCTCGCGATCGCCCTGGGCGTCGTCGCCATCGGCCTCGTGATCGTGCTCGCGGTCCTGCTCCTCAGCGACAACAGCAGTGACGACAAGGTGAGCAGCGCGTCGCGCTCCGTCACCACGTCCACGTCCACCACCTCGACGACCGTCCCGGTGACGACGACGCTTCCCCTTTCGACCGCGCCGAACACGACCGCGGCGACGGCGCCGCCCGCGACCACCTCCGGCGGGACGACGGCAACGACGTCGGCGCCGGGCCCGGTCATCACGTCGTACACCTCGAGCACGACGTCGATCGCGTGCCCGGCCGGCGACGTGAGCACCTCCGTCGGCCCGCCCTCGATCACGTTGTCGTGGACCACGGAGCACGCGACCGGAGTCGACCTCGGCGTCGACGGACCCGGCGTGTACGCGTCGTACGGTCCGTCGGGCACCACGCAGCTGACGGTTCCGTGCGACGGGAACACGCACACCTACAAGCTCACCGCCAAGGGCACCGGCGGCCAGACCGCGTCGCAGACGATCTCGGTCGCGACGCACACCTGAGCTCGATGACTGACGACGCGTCGGCCACAGCCGCTCCCCCGCCCGATCCCGCGGCGATCCTGCGCAGCCGGAACTTCGTCGCGATCCTCGTGTTCGCCGCGGTCGTCGGCATCATCGTGTCGCTGATCGGCTGGGGGTTCCTCGAGCTCGTCCACCAGATCCAGATCTGCGTGTTCACCGACCTTCCGCACGACCTCGGCTTCGACACGGTCCCCGAGTGGTGGCCGTTGCCGGTGTGCGCGCTCGCCGGGCTGCCGGTGGCGTTCGCGATCGTGCGCCTCCCGGGCAACGGCGGTCACGTGCCCGCGCACGGGCTCCAGGTCGGCAGCACCGAACCGAACATGGTGCCGGGCATCGCGCTCGCCGCGTTCGCGAGCCTCGGGCTCGGGCTGGTGCTCGGACCCGAGGCGCCGCTCATCGCGATCGGCGGCGGCGTCGCCGTCTTCACCGTGAAGCTCGCGAAGCGCGACGCGCCGCCCCAACTGCTGCTGATCCTCGGCGCCGCCGGGAGCTTCGCCGCGATCTCGGTGATCTTCGGCTCGCCGATCGTCGCCGCGGTGCTGGTGATCGAGGCGAGCGGGCTCGGTGGGGCGATGCTGCCGCTCATCCTGATCCCCGGGCTCATCGCGGCCGGGATCGGCTCGCTCGTCTTCGTCGGGATGGCCGACTGGACCGGCCTCGACACCTCCGCGTACTCGCTCGTCCCCCTGCACCTCCCGTCGTTCGCGCACCCGACGTTCGCGCGAGATCGGTTGGACGATCGTCATGGGCGTGATCGCCGCCGCTCCTCACCGAGCCCATCCGCCGGATCGGGCTCGAGGTCGCGACGCCTCGTGCCCACGCCGGGCGTTCGTGCTCATCCCCGCCGCCGGCCTCGCGGTCGGCGCGCTCGCGATCCTGTTCGCGGAGACGACCGACAAGGGCGTCGACCTGGTGCTGTTCTCGGGCCAGGAGCAGCTCCCCGGCCTCGTCGACAATGCCGGGGCCTATTCCCTCGGCGTGCTCGCCATGATCGTCCTGTGCAAGGGACTCGCGTGGAGCGCTGTCACTCGGGAGCTTCCGCGGCGGTCCCACGTTCCCCGCCATCTTCCTCGGCGCCGCCGGCGGCATCGCCGCGTCGCACCTCCCCGGGATGGAGCTCACCCCGGCGGTGGCGGTGGCGATGGGCGCCGCGGTGGTGGCGATCCTGAAGCTGCCCCTGTCGGCGGTCATCATCGCCACCGCGTTGACCGTCAGCGGCGGTGCCGCGTCGGTGCCGCTCATCATCGTCGGCGTCGTGGTCGCGTACCTCGTGACGCTCGCGCTCGAAGGACGCCTCGGCGCGCGTGCCGCGTCCGGTGCTCCGGCCGACGACGCGGCTCCGAGCGGCTGAGAACCGGTCAACTGACTCATTCCTTCAGCGCGGCGTCGGCGCGGGCCTTTCGGGCGATCGTGCGCGCACGCCGCAACGGCTCGGGGGCACGCACCTTCCCGGTGGACGCGAGCACCACGCGGACGGCGGTGTCGGCGTCGGTCCGCCATGCGGCATGCACCGCGAGCGGCCGCACGTTGCGTTGCGTCCGCACCCACGCACCCACGACCTCACCGTTCACCCACAACGACGCGGCGTTCCCGCATTCGAGCCCGGGCTCGTCGCCCTCGGCGAGCAGCGTTCGCTGCGTCACGCCGACGGTCGGGGTGTCGAGCACCGCCCCGAGCTGCAGCGCGAGTCCCGCGCCGCGCGGGTGGTCGCGCCCCGTGGCGTCGACGAGCAACACGTCGGGCCGCACGCGCAACGCGTCGACCGCGGCCGCGAGCGCGGGGCCCTCGCGCCGCGCGAGCTGTCCGCGCAGGTAGGCCGCGCCGACGACGCACGGCACCACCGAGGTCGCGACCGTCACGAGGCCGGGGCACTCCACGACGGTCGCGGCGGCCCATCCGTGGTCGCCCGCGTGACCCGGACCCTGCTCACCGGCCGCGAACGCGAGGAAGCACCCGCCGACGAGGAGCGGATCGGTGCCGGGTTGCCAGGACGGCGGCGTCAGCGCCGCGAGCCGCTCCTGCTCGCGCAGAGCGCCGCGGCATCGTGCGGCCACTCGCGCGGGCACGTCGTCAGCCGTGGTCGCGCAGGCGTGGCCAGATGGTGGCCCACGAGGTCTGCTGGTCCGTGCACAGAAGTCGACCGCGCCCGCTCGGCGGCAGGCAACTGCTGCACGACCGTCGTGATCTGGTGCGCGACGTGGTGCCAGCCCATCATCCCGCCGAGATCCTTGTTGACGTCGTCGAGGCCCCAGGCCACTACCGTCGCGTCGGAGAGCACCGGCGTGAACAACGGGACGAACGGGAGCCCTTGGCGACGGCGATGGCCCCGACGAGCCCCCACGCGACGGCCGGGAGCGCCGCCGACCGGGGAGCGGTCAGGGATCGGTGAGCGCTTCGTTCCACTCGAGGATGCGCCATGCCCGCACGACCCCGTTGAGCACGAACGGGTCGCCCTGCACGAAGTCTTCCGCGGCTTCCCGCGTGGTGAACACGGCCATCGAGCCGTCGTCCTGCGCGTTCGCGAACGTGCCGACCATCAGCAG
>CAVPKG010000006.1:0-127519 GCA_963705625.1 uncultured Actinomycetes bacterium | reverse complement strand
GAGAACCGAGAAGAGCGGCGCCGCCTCCGAGACGACGGCGCTGCGATCCTCGGTGACATCGACGAGCTCCTCGAACGGATACCGACGCCGAACGAGGCGTGGCTGAAGAGCGATCAAGTCCGCGGTCTGATGGCCGACGTGCACGAGCGGTGGACCCAGATCCGAAATCGGCTGTACACGCTCGCCGCCCAACATCCCGATGACTATGTCGTCGGCGCGGCCCGGACCCTGCTGCTCGAGGTCGACGACACAGTGGCCCAAGCACGTGATGCCGCCAGCATCCACATCTCCGACCTCACCACCAACAGCGTCAGACACATGATGGAATTGACGCAGAGCCTGACGGATAGAGAGCGATCGACAGGTCTCAGACTGGCGCCATATGCCCAGTGGCGGAAGTCGATCGACCAAGTCGAGCTACTGCGCGAAGCGGCGCTTGCCTCGAGTGAGCAGCTCCGCGTGACACTGCAGCACGCGGTCGGGCACTGAACGGGGGGGGAATCAGTCTCGACGAGGTGTTGGCGGCGGCGGTGCTGGTGCCGGACGCGGACCTCCACGGCGCTCAGTGCTCCCGGGATCGATCGGTTGGATCGGCTGGGGAGGCGGGGGCGGAGTTGGCGCCGGCGCGCGTTGTTGTGTCACGTGGTCACATCCCAGAGCGTGACGCCGAGCCGCCCGTCAAACTCCACGAGAAACGCTATCAGTGCTGCTGAGAACCACCGGTGCCGTCGATCCAGGCTCCAGGCGTTGGCAGCCTTCTCCAGTGCTGGGCCATGTAGAGCGCGGTATCTCGATGGGTGGCCGACTCGTCGAGACCTTGGTCGGTGTACCGCTGAATGATCACGACCGGGTCGAGTCGGTACTTCCCCTCGGTCGGCCACCAGATGATCACTGCCGTCACCGTGATCCAAAGCAGCGCGAGGCCGGCAACTACGGCGGCAATGATGCCCGGCGCTGTGAGAGCGTTCGCACGCGAACCCGTGAGCGTGAGCCCCAGCGAGCAGCGATGCGCTCACCGATGCCGCCGATGTGAGAACACCTACGCGGCCCGCAGCTGCTCGACCTGTTCGAGCTGCTGGTCGATCGAGCGTGTCGCCTGCTCGTAAGCCAGCCGGTGCGTCGCGGCGCGTGATCTGCTCAGAAGTCGGTTCGGGCACGCAACCGGGAGCGTAGGGGCGAGCGGCTCGGTCATGGGAACTGCCGCATCTGCTTGCACTGCGTCTCGGTCGCGATGACGCCGCCCGTTGTGGTGGTCTTGGAGGTGCACGTCCGCGTCGGGTTGAGCCAGCCGCCGTTCCGCATCAGCGCGTACACCAACAGCACGAGGAAGAGTCCCACGACCAGGATGGGCCGCAGCCGATGGTTGCGCCGAGGTTGGGCGCGTTCGTGGGTCTGGCTCCGGCGCCGCTTCGTCGGACCCTCGTCGTACCACCATGACCGCTCTGGCATGGGCCAGCTCCACCCCGCCTCGCCCCTCGCAGCACCGTAGACCGACGAGGTGGCCCTTCGCGGGCCCGGCCTGTACGCCGGCCTGTACGCGAGGGCCTCGCGGGTTGCAAATTGTCATTCGTGGGTCCCACTCTCTGAACCCTTATGGAATAGGGGTGGCAGCGAGTCGGCCTGTACGCCGGATTCTGTGCGGACCTGCGTCCGCGGCGGCCATCCATCTCGACCGGCGGTTGCCCGACGGCTCGTGCGGCCTACCCGGGGGTCATCGGGCGGGCAGCCCTCCCCCTGTTCGGCCTTGCTCCCGGTGGGGTTTGCAGAGCCACCCGGGTCACCCCGGGTGCTGGTGCGCTCTTACCGCACCGTTTCACCCTTACCTGTGCGCCGGCGAACCGGCGCCATCGGCGGTCTGCTCTCTGTTGCACTGTCCTGCGGGTCGCCCCGACTGGGTGTTACCCAGCACCGTGCCCTACGGAGTCCGGACGTTCCTCGGGCCGGTGCTCGAAAGCCCGGCACGCGGCCGCCCGGCCGACTCGCTGCCGGGTACAAGGTTAGGACGAAACGCGGCGCGTCGACTTCGGCGTTTCAACCTTCCGCGCGTGCCACGACGCGTGCGCCGATCCAACCGCCGAGCATGCCGAGTGCCGACGCGATGACGATGTGGCCGAAGAGCTGCCCCGGGCGCAGCACCGCCGTGTGACCGCTGAAGAGGCCCTTGTCCTCGTCGCGCACGACCCAGATGAGGATCCGTACCGGGACCCACAGCACGAACGCGCCGAGGCCGGCGACCGTCCCGTTGGTCAACGCACCGGCGGGAGCGGCGCGCCCCGGCGAGGAAACCGGCGACCGCGTAGCTCACGAGGACGCCGACGAACAGCGGGTAGATCCATCCGCTGTCGTCGAAGTTGTCGAGCGAGCGGTCGAGGATCGCCTCGATCACGCTCAACGCGACCAGCAGGCCGAGACCGACGAGCGTGCCCACCAGCACCGCGTGCCACTGGATCAACGAGGCCTCTCCGGTAGGCATGGCGGGAGTGGGCGTGTCGTCGGGCATCGTCAAGATGATGCCCCGCGCGGCGCCGGTCCCGCGGGCGCGGCGTCGGGATCCTCGTGGAAGAGCTCGTTCACCGGCACGACGAGGCCGTCGCGGGCGAGTGGCTTCAGGAAGCGTCGCTGCTGGAACATGATCACCGCGGCGAGCACGAGGTAGATGATGCCCACGGTGATGCGCTCGAACTCGCGGAGGTCACCGGGCAGTACACCGCCGAGCACGAATTGGAAGAGGAAGAGGCCGAGCAGCGCGAACGCCTCCTTCACGCTGATGCTCCGGTTCACGAGCACCGCGATCCGCGAATGCGGACTGGGCCGCGGTCAGGAAAAGCTCCTCGCGTTGCAGTGAGTCGAGTGGCAGTCCCGACAGATGGCCGGCGGAGATCGAGAACACGATCGGAAGCGAGCCCACGAGCAGCGTCCACTGGTTCACCTTCGAGGACAGCAGCGTGCCGAAGCCCGCACTCGTCTGGAGTCGCCACGCGAACATCCCGGCGACGATGAGCTCCGGCGCTTCCGAGGCGAGCGGCGCGACCCACTGCACGAGGAGGAACGTGCTGATACCCGCTTGCTCGCCAAGGTGCACGAGCGACTCGGCGAACGGCGCCGCGGCAGGCGAAGATCGCCAACGCCGCGTAGATCATGAGCGCGCCGACGACGGTGCGACGGCGGTTGGGTGTGAGGGTGGCGATGAGCTTCGCCGGCCCCACGAGATGGGGTTCCTCGGCCGGGGACCGCGCGATGCGCACGACGAACACCACGAAGATCGCGATCAGGATCGCGGCGTCGACGAGCGTCAGCGTGCGCTTCAGGGGGAGGGTGAGCGAATAGAGGGTCGCGATCGCGAGGAACGCGATCTCGATCGCGTGGGGACGCTCGAGCCTCACCTCGGTGTCGATCTCGCCCGTGTACCCGCTCCGGCGCGCGATGCGGGTCATGCGCCAGGCGGCGACGAGCACGACCATCGACCAGCCGATGCCGATCAGCAGCCGGTTCGACCCCGTCATGTTGGCGAGTGCGAGGGGAGCGAACTTCTCCGGATCCTGCCCGGCCTTCCACGCGAACGTGAAGTCGACGGCGTACTCCGGGAGCACCGCGATGAGTGCCAGCACGGTGAGGGCGAGGCCCTGCGAGACGTCGAGCTGGAGCACCTCGGCGGCCCAGGCCAGGAGGAAGGCGGATCCGACGATGGCGAGCCCGAACACGACCGGCCCGATGAAGTCCGGGAGGTCACCGCCGACCAGGCGGGCGATCAGCCCGGGGAGGGTGACCGCCACGGCCCCTCCGATGGCCAGAGAGCTCCCGAGGGAACGCGTCGGGGCCTCGGGCGGAGCGGGGGTCATATCCCACTGCATCCTACGGGTCGGAGGGTCGAGGGGTCCCTCGCATCGGCGGGAATCGGTCGATTTCGGCCTCAGGATTGCGGGAATACGTGCCGAAGCTCTGATCGTTGAATCCGATGTTCCGGACGAGCCGGAGCAGGTTCGAGAAGGCACCACCGATGACCCAGCACTGGCGACAGTACGCCCGATGTCTCGGGGCCGATCCCGAGATCTTCTACCCGGCGTCCGACGATTCTGCCGTGGCGGCGAAGAGCGTCTGCGCGGTCTGTCCCGTGCGCGAGCCGTGCCTCGACCACGCGATCACCGCTCGCGAGAAGCAGGGCGTGTGGGGCGGGCTCACCGAGAAAGAACGTCGCCGCCTCATCCGCCAGCGCCGCAAGTCCGCCTGAGGAAGCGAGTGAGCGGCCGCGAGCCCGGTATCCGGCTCGCGGTGAGCCAGCCGGCCGGCAGGCGCGCCGGTAACCTCCTCGTCGATATGAGCGAAGCGCTGTGGCCCGACGCGATCGGGCGTTTGCTCCGGCGCGAGGACCTTCCGGTGGAGCTCGTCGAACGGGCGATGACGGCGATCCTCTCGGGCGATGCCACCGACGCGCAGATCGCCGGATTCGCGGTCGCGCTCCGCTCGAAGGGTGAGACCGCGGCGGAGCTCGCCGCGCTCGTGCGCACCATGTTGCGCTTTGCCGAGCGCGTCGACCTCAGTGGTGTCGACGGCCCGATCATCGACACGTGCGGCACCGGCGGTGATCGCGCCGGTACGGTGAACGTCTCCACGATGGCGGCGTTGGTCGCGGCCGCAGCCGGTGCGCGCGGTCGCGAAGCACGGTGGCCGCGCCGCTTCGTCGCAGTGCGGTTCGGCTGACGTGCTGGAGGCACTCGGTGTGGTGATCGACCTCGGTCCCGATGGCGTTGCGCGGAGCATCCGCGAGGTCGGAATCGGCTTCTGCTTCGCACCGCGTCTTTCACGCGGGGCTGCGCTTCGCCGCGACCGCCCGACGCGAGCTCGGTACACCCACCACGTTCAACTTTGCCGCACCGCTTGCCAACCCGGCCGGCGTCAAGCGCCAGATCGTCGGCGTCTCCGACCCCACCATGGCCGACCGGCTGGTCGGAATGCTCGCCGAGCTCGGTGCCGAGCGTGCGCTGGTGTTCTACGGCCACGACGGTCTCGACGAGCTCACGGTCACGACGACCTCCACGGTCCACGAGCTGCGGGACGGCGCGATCAGCGTGTACGACGTCGACCCGATCGCTCTGGGGATACCGCATGCCGACCACGGCGCGCTCGCCGGCGGTGACGCCGCCGGCAACGCCGAGGTGGTGCACAAGGTTCTTGCCGGCGCGACCGGACCGATCCGGGACATCGTCTCGTTGAACGCCGCGGCGGCACTGCTCGTCGCCGACCTCGTGCCCGACCTCGGCGCGGGGATCGAGCTCGCGGGCACGATCCTCGATGACGGTCGTGGCGCCGCGACCCTCGACGCCCTCGTGCGCGTCACCGTCGCGGCACGAGAGTCCGGGGACGCCTGATGGCGAAGGCGCTCGAGTGTCCCGCGTGCGGCGCGAAGCACCGGCTCGACCGCCTCGAGCCGTCGCCCACGTTTCGATGCGAACGATGCGGGCAGACACTCAAGGTGCCCACGTCGGTGCGCAGCGCGGCGATCGAGGCGGACACGTCCGTCGGGTCTCCGGCGTCCACCGGGCCCGGCGGCGGCTCGACGATCGCGCCGCCACCGCGCCGACGCACGCCGGGTACTCCTCCCGCACACGAGGTCATCGCGGTGAGCGCGACCGTCTCCGCGACCGGCAGCGACGGTCGCGTCCTCCACGTCCGCATCGTCGAAGCCGACTCCCGCGGCTTCCGCGCCGCGCTCGTCGGGTTCACTGGTACTGGCGTCTCCTCGCGTGGCTCGTCGCGGTACCGCTCGGCTTCTTGATCACGGCGTGGCCCGCGTACGAGCTCGGGCTCATCGAGAAGAACGACGTGCTCGATGTCTTCGTGGGTTCGGGCGCCGGTCGGTACACGCGGCTCGCCGTCGGCACGCTCATCTGGGCGTTGATCACCGCGCTGCTCGTGCAGTTGTTCGTCGAAGGTGGGCGCTGGTGGGTCGGACGCCGCCGGCAGCGGCACAACGACGCGGTGCTCAGCAGCGCGGGCGCGTCCAGGTAGCGGCAATGTCTGTGCGTTATCGCTGCTCGGCGTGCGGCAACCTCACGCGCTTCGACGTCGTGTCGTCGCGGCGGACGCGCGTGTTCCACCACTTCAGCGTGGGTGGCGACCTCTCGATCGAGGAGGAAGAGGTTCTCGATTCCCGGGTGGAGGAGGTCACGTGCCGCTGGTGCGGGGCTTCCGGAACGTCGATCGAGGAGATACCGGTCGACGAAGTGCCCGTCGAGGCTGCCGAATGAGTGTCGTACCCCCGTGTGATGCTTTCGACATGCTCACGATCGACTGTGCGGAGTGCGTGATGCGCCACACCGCCGCCTGCGAAGACTGCGTGGTCACGTTCGTGGTGGGGCGACGGCCGGGTGAGGCGCTCGTGATCGACGTCGAAGAGGAGCGCGCGGTGCGCATGCTTGCGGGTGCCGGGCTCGTGCCCCGGCTGCGGCACCGCGCCGCCGGCAGCTGAGGCGGGCCGGTTCGGGTCTCCGACGCCGTTGTTCCGAGCAGGGTAGCGTCCTCCGAACGCCGAGGGGACGGACCAGGAGGCACGCGGGTGTACGGCGACGTGGACTCGATCAACTTCGCGCTCCTCCTCGCGTGGGTGTGGATCGCCATCATGATCTTCGCCCACGGGTGGCGGCACGTGAAGGCCATACGGTCGGGCCCGGGGATGGCGAACTGGTTCGAGAGCCTCGGCCTCAAGCCCGGCTCGCTCCACGCGCTGGTCGTCACGGTCACCGAGCTCGCAATTCCCATCGGGCTCGTCCTCGGGTTCTTCACGCCGCTGATGTATGCGGGTGTCGTGTCGCTGATGCTCGTGGCATTCCTCACCAACCACTTGAAGAACGGCTTCTTCCTCAGCACGGCGAAGGAGGGCTACGAGTACGTCGTGACCGTCGCGGTGTTGTCGATCTCGCTCGGAACGCTGGGCCCGGGTCAATGGTCACTCGACGACGCGGCCGACTTCTCGTTCCCGTTCGACCCGAAGCAGGCCCTCCTCATCACCGCGATCGTCGGCATCGGTGGCGCGGCGCTGTTCCTGCTCGCGTTCTGGCGCCCGCCCAAGCAGGCCGACTCCGGTAGTTGAACGTATGGGGCGCGTCACGCTCGAGCACGTCACGAAGCAGTTCGACGCCATCACCGCGGTCGATGACCTCAGCCTCGCCGTGGACGACGAGGAGTTCCTCGTGCTGCTCGGCCCATCGGGATGCGGGAAGTCGACTGCGCTGCGGATGATCGCGGGACTCGAGTCGCCCACCGCGGGCACGATCCGAATCGGCGATCGCGTCGTGAACGAGATCGAGCCGAAAGACCGCGACATCGCGATGGTGTTCCAGAGCTATGCGCTCTACCCGCACATGAGCGTCCGTCGCAACATCGAATTCCCGTTGCGGTCGCGGCACGTGCCGACAGCCGAGCGCGACCAGCTCGTCGCCGATGCCGCCGACAGCCTCGGGCTCGGTGAGCTGCTCGACCGCAAGCCTGCGCAGCTCTCCGGTGGTCAACGTCAGCGCGTCGCGCTCGCCCGCGCGATCGTGCGGCGGCCGCAGGCGTTCCTCATGGACGAGCCGCTCTCGAATCTCGACGCCAAGCTGCGTGTGCAGACGCGCGCCGAGCTCGTCGAGCTCCAGCGTCGGCTGTCCGCCACGATCGTCTACGTCACCCATGACCAGGTCGAGGCGATGACGATGGGGCACCGCATCGCGGTGCTCGATTCCGGTGTGCTCCAGCAGGTGGGGCCGCCGCAGGATGTCTACTCTCGGCCCGCCAACCTCTTCGTGGCCCGGTTCATCGGCAGCCCGCCGATGAACACGGTCGACGGTCGCGTCGCGCGGGTGGGCGGCAGCCTCGTGGTGGAGCTGCCCGGCGGGAGGGCGGCGCTCACGGTGCCGCTGGCGCGGGCCGTCGAGGCGACCGGGCTGGAGAACGTCGTCCTCGGCGTGCGCCCCGAAGACCTTCGCTTCGGAAACGCCGGGGGAGTGACGGGCACGGTCGTGGTGGTCGAGTCGCTCGGTCATGAATGTCACGTCGCGTGCCGTCTCGCCGACGGCCAGCTCGTCATCGTCCGGCAACGCGCCGAGGCCGACGTCCCGGTCCCCGAGGAGAACGTGCGCCTGATCGCGCTCCCCGAGGTGCTGCACGTCTTCGATCCCACCTCCGGCAACCGGATCGAGCCGGCTCCGTGACCGCGGCCGTCGGAGATCGTGTCGTCAGCGCCAGCACGCGCCGGAAGGAGCGCGGGCTCGCGTACCTGTTGCTCGTGCCGTCGCTGGTGATCTTCGGCGTCTTCGTCTTCTATCCGCTGATCCACAACGTGTATCTCGGCTTCTACCGGAGTCCGCCGTTCCCCGGTCTGCCGAGTCGATACGTGGGATTCGACCAGTTCAGGGACGTCCTGTCCTCGACGGAGTTCTTCGACAGCTTGAAGACCACCGTGATCTTCGCGGTGATGACGGTGCCCGCCGGTATCGCGCTCGGCCTCGCCCTCGCGGTGCTCGCCCACCAGCAACTGCGCGGGATCGGGATCTACCGCACGTTCTTCTCGTCGACGGTCGCCACCTCGGTCGCGGTCGCCGCGGTCATCTTCGGCACGCTGCTGAGCCCGCAGGTCGGCCTGTTGCCGTGGCTCGGCATCACGACGCAACCACCGGTCCTCCAGAACCCCACGTGGGCACTGCCTGCGGTAGCCGTCATCACCATCTGGCAGACGCTCGGCCTCACCTTCATCCTGATGTCCTCCGGGCTCCAGAGCGTGCCCGACGACCTGCTCGAAGCGGCGCGAGTCGACGGTGCCGGCGCGTGGTCACGCTTCTGGCACGTGACGCTGCCGCTGCTGTCGCCCACGATCTTCTTCGCGGTGGTGATCGGCTCGATCTTCGCCTTCCAGACCTTCGGCCAGATCGACCTGCTCACGCAGGGCGGGCCCTTGAAGAAGACCAACGTGCTCACGTACTTCATCTACACCGAGCTGAGCAGCGATCCGGGGAAGGCCGCGGTGCTCGCCGTCGCGCTGTTCCTGCTCACGTTGTTGCTCGCGCTGGCCCAGATCCGGCTGCTCGAACGGCGGGTCACGTATGAGCGTTGAGGTCGCGGAGATCGGCGTCGGACGCAAGCGGCTCATCGCGCGGGAAGTTGGGCGCTACGCGTTGCTCACGGTGCTCGCGGTGATCGTGCTGTTCCCGATCTACATCACGGTCGTGGACTCGCTGCTCGCTCCAGAGCAGATCACGCAGCAGCCGCCGAAGTTCTTTCCCACCGATCCGCAATGGAGCGCGTACAGCAAGGCCTGGAACTTCGGGAACATGTCGACCTACCTGAAGAACAGCTTCATCGTGACCATCGCGATCACCGTGGGGCAGGTGGTCACCGCGATCCTCGCCGGGTACGCGTTCGCGTTTCTCTCGTTCCCGTTCAAGCGCATCTTGTTCGTCGTGTTCCTCGCGACGTTGATGGTGCCGATCGAGGTCACGATCGTCACGAACGTCACCACGGTCAGCAATTTCGGTTGGTACAACACGTACGCGGGCCTCGCGGTGCCGTTCCTGGCCACCGGTTTCGGCGCCTTCCTGATGCGACAGGCCTTCCTCGTCCTGCCGCATGATCTTCGTGACGCGGCCGCGCTCGACGGCTACGGGCACATGCGGTTCCTCACCCGCGTGGCGGTGCCGCTCGCCCGGCCGGCGGTGGCCGCGCTCACGGTGTTCGCCTTCCTGACCGCGTGGAACCAGTACCTGTGGCCGCTCCTGATCACCAAGGACGCGTCGCACCGAACGGTGCAGGTCGGGCTGAAGCAGCTCCGGGGCGTGAGTCTCGACCAGGTCAACGTCACGTTCGCGGGGGCGGTCATCGCCGTCATCCCGCTGGTGATCCTGCTCCTCCTGTTCCAGAAGCAACTGGTGCGGGGGCTGACCGCGGGTGCCGTCAAGGGCTGAGGCAGGATAGAGGAACACCGACGAGGGGGAGACCCATGATGCGAGGGCGGAGTTGGAGGAAGTCTGCGGGCATTGTGTCGGCTGCACTCCTTCTGGGGGCGAGCCTCGTTGCGGCGACCGGAGCGACTCCGGCAGGCGCGGCCGACACGTGTCCGCTCGACGCGCTGAAGAGGGCGAAGAAGCCCGTCCAGATCACCATGTGGCACTCGATGCCACGTGCGAACGAGGAGACGCTCCAGGCGCTCACCGACAAGTTCAACTCGTCCCAGTCGGCCGTGAAGGTCACGCTCGTCAACCAGGTGACCTACGACGACACGTTCACCAAGTACAAGACGAACCTGGAGACGACCGACCTGCCCGACATCGTGCAGCTCCAGACCGCCGACCAACAGCAGATGATCGACACGCAGTCGGTGCTCCCCGCGGGCGTGTGCGCGAAGGCCGACCACTACAGCTTCTCCGACTTCCTGCCGCGCGTCGTGAGCTACTTCACGGTGCAGAGCCGGATCTACGCGATGCCGTTCAACGTCTCGAGCCCGGTGCTCTTCTACGACAAGAACGCGTTCAGCAAGGCGGGGCTCGACCCGACGAAGCCACCGACCACCTTCGACGAGGTGCGGACGGACGCTCAGAAGCTCAAGAGCAGCGGCGCGGTGAGCCAGGCGGGCCTCGGGCTGAAGGTCGACCCCGGGTACGTCGAGCAGTGGCTGGCCATGGCGAACAAGTTCTTCGTCAACAACAGCAACGGGCGCACGGCGCGCACCACCAAGGCCGTCTTCGACAACGCAACCGGTCGCGCGATCTTCGCCTGGATGTCGGGGATGGTGAAGGACGGGCTGGCGGAGACGAACCCCGACAGCGGCACGAGCGTCCTCGACGACCTGATCGGCATCGGCAACGGCACCCACGCGATGGCGATCGACACCAGCGCGTCGCTCGGATCGATCATGGAGGTGCTGGCGTCCGGCGCGTACCCGAACGTCGAGCTCGGCGTCGGGCCCATGCCGGGTCCCGGTGGTAAGGGAGGTGTGGTCGTGCAGGGAGGGTCGATGTACATCGTGAACAAGTCGCAACCCGAGAAGCAGGCGGCGGCCTGGCAGTTCCTGAAGTTCCTCGACACGCCGGAGTCGCAGGTCACGTGGGCGGTGGGCACCGGCTACCTCCCGATCCTCAAGTCAGTCGCCGCAAGCCCGCAGATGAAGGACTTCTGGGCGAAGAACCCCGGCTACAAGGTCGCGTACGACCAGCTCGTCAGAGGGGTGAACAACGTGGCGACCGCAGGTGCGGTGATCGGCCCGTACAAGGACGTCCTCTCCGCCATCCGCGACGCCGAGAACAGCATGTTCCTCGAAGGGAAGAACCCGAACGCCGCCGTGAAGAGCGCGGCGACGAACGCGACCGCCGCCATCATCGATTACAACCAGCGAATCGGCGGCTAACCGCGCTCGTCGATCGGGACGTACGGGTGCTTCGTGGGGCCGGTGTAGATCTGGCGTGGCCGGCCGATCTTGGTCGTCGGGCTCTCCATCATCTCCTTCCAGTGCGCGATCCAGCCGGGCAGCCGGCCCATCGCGAACAGCACGGGGAACATCTGCGTGGGGAAGCCCATCGCGCGGTAGATGAGGCCCGAGTAGAAGTCGACGTTCGGGTACAGCTTGCGCTCGACGAAGTACTCGTCGCTTCAGCGCGACCTCCTCGAGTCGCAGCGCGAGGTCGAGCAGCTCGTCCATGCGTGCCCAGCTCGGCGATCACGCGGTGGCACGCCTCCTTGAGGATGCGGGCGCGCGGGTCGTAGTTCTTGTAGACGCGGTGCCCGAAGCCCGAGAGCCGGAACGGGTCGTCGGGTCCTTGGCCATCTGCACGTACTGGTGCGATGTCGCCGCCGTCGTCGTGGATGCGCTTCGAGCATCTCGATGACGGCCTGGTTGGCGCCGCCGTGGAGCGGGCCCCACAGCGCGTTGATCCCGGCCGCGATCGACGCGAAGAGGTTGGCCTCGCTCGAACCCGACCAGGCGCACCGTCGACGTCGAGCAGTTCTGCTCGTGGTCGGCGTGCAGGATGAGGAGCTGCTTGAGCGCGTGCACGACGGTCGTGGCTCACCTCGTAGGGCTCCGACGGCACCGCGAACATCATCGTGAGGAAGTTCTCGATGAGGTCGAGCCAGTTGTCGGGGTAGAGGAACGGCTGGCCGATCGACTTCTTGTACGAGTACGCGGCGATCGTGGGCAGCTTCGCCATGAGGCGGATGATCGAGAGCTGGACCTGCTCGGGATCGTGGGGGTCGTTGCTGTCCTGGTAGAAGGTCGACAGCGCGCTGACCACCGCCGACAGCGTGCCCATCGGGTGCGCGTCCTTCGGGAACCCGTCGAAGAAGCGCTTCGCGTCCTCGTGGAGCAGCGTGTGCTTGCGGATCCCGAAGCGGAACTCGTCGAGCTGCGCGGTGTTGGGGAGCTCGCCGTAGATGAGCAGGTACGACGTCTCGAGGAACGAAGGGGTCGGTACCGACACGAGCTCCTCGATGGGGATCCCGCGGTAGCGGAGGATGCCGGCTTCGCCGTCGATGAAGGTGATCGCCGACTCGCACGAGCCCGTGTTCACGAAGCCGTTGTCGAGCGTGACGAGGCCGGTCTGTCGGCGCGCAGCTTCGAGATGTCGAGCGCCCGTTCGCCCTCGGTGCCGACGACGAGCGGGAGCTCCAGCTCACGCTCTCCGTAGCGCAGTACGGCAGGCGGCTCGCTCATCGGCATCCCCTCGTTCGTTCCGCTCTCGGTCTCGCCAGCGTATCCGCCCCTCGAGCGCGTCAGTCCCCGCGAGCGGACGCGTCGAGCGAGCCCATCAGGCGCACGAAGGCGTCGGTGTCGGCGGTCTTGTTCGCGACCACGTCGTACTGGGTGCCGCCGCCGGGGAACGCGGCCGGGACGTAGTACTCGAAGCCGTCGTCCTCGAGGCCTTCCACGATCGCGGCCGCGCAGTCGCCTGCGGGCACGAACGGGCCCTTGAAGGGCGCGGGGTCGTTGTCGGGCTGGTCCCAGATCTCGGTGTCGATCGGACCGGGGAGCATCAGCTTCACCTCGATGCCCGTCCCGTGGAGGTCGACCGCCATCGTTTCGCTCCACCCGCACAACGCGAACTTGCTCGCGCAATACGCGGCTTCGTGGGCGATCGGGATCCGACCTCCGAGGCTGGAGACGTTCACGACGCAACCCGCACCGCGTTCGATCCAGCGCGGCAGGAGCGCCAGCGTCATGCGGACGGGGGCGTGGAAGTTCACGTCCATCACGTGCGCCACGTCGGCCGGTGTCAGGCGCGGGACCGGTGTGCGCTTCGGAATGCCGGCGTTGTTGACGAGGCAGTCGATGCCGCCGAACGTGTCCCACGCTTCGTCCACCACCTGCTCGGCGCGCTCCAGGTCCGCGAGGTCGGCGACCCAGTATCGGGAGTGGGGCGCACGCTCGCGGCACGCCGCGAGCACGGTCTGCAACCGGTCCTCGCGGCGGGCGACGAGCCCGACGGTCGCACCGCGTTCCGCGAGCAACTCGGCCAGAGCCGCGCCGATACCGGATGACGCGCCGGTGACGACGATGCGGGAGCCCTCGATCCGCACGGTGTCTCCTTTGTCAGCCGCGCAGGCCGTCAGCCGCGCGACCGCAGGCGGCGACGCCGCCCGCGCTCACGCCACGATGTCGACCGGTGTCCCGAGCGGGACCTGCTTCGTGAGCGTGGTGATGGCGGCGTTGTCCATCCGCACGCAGCCGTGCGTGACGTCGTGGCCGAGTACCGACGCGTCGTTGTTGCCATGGATGCCGATCTCGGCGTCGCCGCCGTCGAACGTGTCGAGCGCGTCCGAGTGGCTCGACAGGCCCCACGCATAGGGCCCGTACACCTGGGTGGGATCGATCGCCTTCACCTTCACGCGCACGTAGTACTCGCCCGTGGGCGTGGGCGTGGCGCCGGTGCCAATCGCGACGTCGCCCTGGTAGAGGACGGTCTGGTCCTGCGTGACCGTGATGCGGTGCGCGCCGAGCTCCACCTTCACGCGGAAGGGGTCAGGATCGAGGTGGACGTCCTTCGTGCGTAACCAACCGGTGCTCCCGTTCGGACGGACGGGGAGGAGCACTTGCACCCAACCGTCGGACCGTTGCGCCTTGACGAGGAAGACCTGCGGAACCGTCTGGTCGGGATAGTCGGGGCTGACGACCCAGGGGTTGTCGAGCACCTGCATGACGTCGCCTATTGCAGGGCCGCTGTACACCGGGAGCTGCGGCACGGTCGCGGTTGCCACGAGGGGAACTGCCGGCTCGGTGGTTCCGACCGTCGTCGGGGGCGAACCCGGCGATTGGACCGCCTGTCCGACTGTGGCGTCGCCCCCTCCGCCACAACCCGCGGCCAGGAGGCCGAGCGCGACGGCGGCGGCAAGCGCGAGGCGGCGGTGGCGGTTCATGAGACGAGGAGGCTAGTGGCTCGATCGGCGGATACGGTGCCGCTCCAATGGTCCGCCGTGAGCTCCTCGAGGCGAGCCACGACCTCGCTCGCCGTGCCCCGCGATTCGCGGCGATCGTGGAATCGGCCGGCCCCTGCGAACTGCGGCGCGGCCGTCCGCGCCGCTCGCACTTCGCCGAGCTCGCTCGAGCGGTGTGCTACCAACAGCTCGCCGGGTCTGCGGCGAGAGCGATCCACGGACGATTCGAAGCCCTGTTCGACGGCGATCCAACGCCGGAGCAGGTGCTCGCGGCGCCGGTCGACGCGCTCCGCGGCGTTGGGCTCTCGGCATCGAAGGTGGCATCGATTCGCGATCTCGCCGAGCACGTGGTCGCCGGCACGGTCGCGCTCGATCGCATCGCGCGTCGGTCCGACGAGCGAGTCGTGGAGCAGCTCACGCGGGTGCGCGGCATCGGGCGGTGGACGGCGGAGATGTTCCTGATGTTCCAGCTCGGTCGGCTCGATGTCTGGCCCGTCGACGACTTCGGCGTGCGGAAGGGCTACGCGCGGCTGTACGACCTCGACCAGCTCCCGACCCCGCGGGTGTTGCAGCCGCTCGGTGACGAGTTCCGCCCGCACCGGTCGGTGGCGGCGTGGTACTGCTGGCGCGCCGCCGACGATCAGTTCGCGGTCGGCTGACGGCGCCGCCACTGCGCGGCCATCTCCGCAGCGTGCTCGGTGAACGGCGGGAGTCCGAGTCGCTGCCGCCTCGCCTCCACCTTCACGGGGTCGTCAACCGGCCACGGCACCAGCGTGCCGTCGACGCCGGTCACGAACTGCGATCCGTAGAGCTGATCGAGACCATCGGCCATGCGCACGCGATCGACGAGGTATGCATAGTGCACCGGATCGGCGTCGCCGTACGCGACGGCGACCTCGAGTGCCTCGAGACAACGCTTCTGCAGCCCGGGGTCTTCGATCGCGAACTGGGCAATGAGCCACGCGGCCCGCGAGCCGTCGTCGCCGACCAATCGTCGACCTGGCCATACCTCGTAGTCGTCGAGGATCTCCCACAGCCGTTCGGCATACACGCGCAACGTTTCGGGGTCGGGCTTGGCCGCGACCATACCGAGCAGCTCTTCGCGCAATGTCTCGTCTCGTGCGATACGGCGCAGGGTACGCTGACCGCGTGTAGCGCGCCGGGTGCCCGCCATCTTCTTCGTCTCTGCGAACCGGGATCGCTGCATGTCTCCTTCCCCTTCCTTCTCGCTCGTCGCCCGTGACGTCGCGCGCTCCCGAGGGGGCACGACGGTGCTCGACGGCGTCGACGTCACCGTGGGCCCGCGTAGCCGCCTCGGGATGGTGGGGCCGAATGGCGTGGGCAAGACCACGCTGCTCCGGCTCCTCGCCGGACTCGACCAGGCCGACCGCGGCACCGTCGTGCGCACACCGCCGCACGCGCGTGTTGGCTACCTGCCGCAAGAGCCCGAACGATCCGCGGACGAGACGCTGCTCGAGCTCCTCGGCCGGCGCTCGGGCGTCAGCGGAGCCGAAGCCGCGCTGGAACGCGCCGCGGCCGGGCTCGCCGCCGGCGCGACCGATGCGGACGATGAATACGCGCGTGCCCTCGACGACTATCTCGCCGCGGGCGGTCCCGATTTCGCCGCTCGGGCGCGCGCGACGTGCGCTGGTCTCGGGCTGTACGACGCACTGCTGTCCTCGCCGACCGCGACGCTGTCCGGCGGTCAGGCGGCGCGCGCGTCGCTTGCCGCGATCCTCGTGAGCCGATTCGACGTGTTCCTGCTCGACGAGCCCACGAACGATCTCGACTTCGCGGGCCTCGCTCGCCTCGAAGAGTTCCTCGACGGGCTCGACGGCGGTGTGGTCATCGTGAGCCACGACCGCGCATTCCTCGAACGGACCGTGACCCGCGTGCTCGAACTCGACGAACACACGCGTAGCGGGACCGAGTACGGGGGCGGCTGGTCGGGCTACCTCGAGGCCCGCGCGACGGCGCGCCGTCATGCCGAGGAGGAGTACGCCGTCTATCGGGCCGAACGCAGCCGGCTCGAGGAGCGCGCTCGTACGCAGCGGCAGTGGGCGGTCGAGGGAGTGCGGAAGGCAAAGCGCAACCCCGACAACGACAAGGTGCAGCGCGACTTCCGGATCAACGCCTCGGAGCGGCAGGCATCCAAGGTGCGGGCGACCGACCACGCGCTCGACCGGCTGGAGGTGGTCGGGAAACCTTGGGAGGGCTGGGATCTCCGCTTCTCAGTGGCAACCGCAGCGCGCAGCGGTGACCTGGTGCTCCGACTCGCCGGCGCGGTGGTCGAGCGGGGCGACTTCCGCCTCGGTCCCGTCGATCTCGAGATCGGGTGGGCGGAGCGGGTGGCCATCGTCGGGCCGAACGGCTCGGGCAAGACGACCCTGCTGCGGGCGCTGATCGGCGATGTGGCGCTGGCGGCGGGGGAGCGCCGGATCGGACCGGGTGTCGTGGTCGGCGAGATGGACCAGGGGCGAGCGACGTTTCTGTCCGAACGCTCCTTGCTCGACGCATTCATCACCGCAACGCGCCTGCCTCGCGGTGACGCGCGGTCTCTACTCGCGAAATTCGGACTGGGTGCCGACCACGTGTTGCGCAGCGCGGCCACGCTGTCACCGGGTGAACGGACACGCGCCGTGCTCGCGCACTTCGCCGCTCAGGGCGTGAACTGCCTCGTGCTCGACGAGCCCACGAACCACCTCGACCTGCCTGCGATCGAACAGCTCGAACTCGCGCTCGAGAGCTACCGGGGCACGCTGCTGCTGGTTTCGCACGACCGGACGTTGCTCGACGCGGTTCGGGTGACGCGAACGATCGCTTCTCAGGCTTGGAGCTCGCCGCCCACGTAGAGGTCGACTCGCTCGTTGTAGAAGCACAGCAGCTCGGCGATGGGCTCCATGCCGGGAATCGGCGTTTCGTAGCTCCACACGAGGTTCTTGTGGTTCACGCCGTCGAGCACGACCGACCAGTACGACGCATCTCCCTTGAATGGACACGTCGAGCTGTTGTCGGTAGCGACGAGGAACTCCGTCTTCACGTCGTCGCGCGGGAAGTAGTAGCGGGGTGTGATGGCGCCCTCGCGCAGCACTCGTGCGCGTGAGGACTCGGCGACCACCGTGCCATCGACCTCGACACGGACGACGTCGCCGACCTCGTCCACGGTGATGTGGTGCGGGTTCGCGCTCGTCTCGGTCATCTCTTCCCGCTCTCGGTACGTCGGCTCATGGGCAGGACCCACCCCACGGGCCCGCCCCTTGCCACTGGTACAGCGCCCACGCTACGTCGTCCTGGTCGTAGGGCGTCGCGAGGTTGGCGGGGACCCCCACGAGGCCCGTGCGCCCGGCGTGGTTCGCGGCGCCGTCCCACGTTGCCTGGAGGAATTGGTAGGCGCCCAGGTACGGACCCGCCGGATTCACGGCGCCGTAGTTGCCCCCGCTCTCGCGTGCGCGCACGCAGCTGAGGAACGGATCGTCGTGCTTGGGGTGCACACCCGGCGTCCCCTTGTAGTTGGGGGGTGGGGTCGGCGTCACGACCTTCGGTGGTGGAGCAGTCGTGGTGGTGGGCACCGTGCTGTCCGGCGGCGCCGTCGTCGCCGATGCGGCGAGGGTTTGAGGCGGGAGGGTTTGATCCGGGAGCGGTGCCTGATCGGTGAGCGCCGCCTGGCCCGGGACCGCCGCCTGCTCCTGCTCCTGCTGCTGCTGCTCCTGCTGCTGCGCGAGCGCGAGCTTCTCCTCCATCGCCGTGCTCTGCTCGCGCAGTGAGTCGAGGGCGTGGGCCTGCGCCTTGCGGTCGGCCTCGAGCGCACGGCGCTGAGTGTTCAACGCCTTGGTGGTCGCTCGCAGCCGGGAGTAGGTCGCCTGAGCGCGTTCGTTCAAGTTGTCGATGAGCCGAACCCGGCGGGCGGCCGCGAGCGCGTCATGACTGTCCACGATGGTCGGCAACTGCACCGATGACGTCCGGTATGCCGACACCGCGCGATGGCGAGCGTCGGCGCGTGTCTTGCGTGCACGAACCGCGAGCGTGGCAACCACTCGCTGGTTTTCCGTGATCTCGCGGTCGAGGGTCTGGTATCGCGTGAGCGCGTCGAAGTAGCGGCCCGCGATGACGTCGGCCTGCGAGCGCAGCGCGGCGACGCTCTGTTCGCCGTCCGTGTCGGCCGCGCGCGCGGCCCCGCCGCTCAGCGGCAACGCGAGGAGCGCAAGCATCGCGACGATCGCCGCGCGCGTGGGGACGAGCATCTTCGGCGGGATCGCAACACGGTAGCGTCACTCTCCTTGGTCATCGAGCCGGCGCCGACCCGCTGGGCGCTCCCGTCGCCGCGGGAGCCTGTCGACGGCGAGATCGTGGGGATAGGGGCCGATCTGGAGCCCGGCACGCTCCTCGGTGCCTACCGCACCGGGCTGTTCCCGATGCGCCTGCGCCGCGCGAGGTCCGCTCGGCTTGGTGGTCACCCGACCCGCGTGGGGTGATCCCGCTCGACGCGCTGCACGTCAGCCGCTCGCTCCGTCGTTCGTCCCGGCGTTTCGACATACGTGTCGATACCGCGTTCGAGGCAGTCATGCGCGCGTGCGCGGATCCTCGTCGTCCGCACGGTTGGATCGACGACGAATTCGTCACCGCGTACGTCGCGCTGCATCGCCTCGGGTGGGCGCACAGCGTCGAGACGTGGCGCGACGAGACAGCTCGCCGGCGGACTCTACGGAGTCGCGATCGGCGGGCTCTTCGCGGCCGAGTCGAAGTTCCACCGCGAGCGCGACGCGTCGAAGGTCGCGCTCGTGGCGCTCGTCGACCTCATGCGCGCCGGTGGCGCCACCCTGCTCGACGTGCAGTGGACGACGCCGCACCTCGAGTCGCTCGGCGCGGTCGACGTGCCGCGCGACGAGTACCTCCAGCCGGCTCGAAGCTGCGATCGCCCGGCCGCAGCTCGACGTGTTCCCGGCGGTGCCCGAGTAGCGTCCGCGGCATGGACGAGCCCACCGAAGACATGGTCGTGTACCTCAACCCGGTCTGCAGCAAGTCGCGTGGTGCGGTCGAGATCCTGCAGGACGAGGGTGCCGACGTCGAGGTGATCGAGTACCTGAAGGCAGCTCCCGAGTCGCGCCGATCTCGAGCGCATCGTCGACGCGATCCCGGACCCGCCGTCGGCGCTGGTCCGCAAGGACAAGCGCTTCAAGGAGCTCGGTCTCGACGAGGGCGACTACGAGACCAAGGAGCAGGTCGTCGCCGTGCTGCTCGAGCACCCCGAGCTCATGGAGCGCCCGGTCGTGTTCCGCGGCGACCGTGCGCTCATCTGTCGCCCGAGCGAGAGGGTGCTCGAGCTCCTCGACTGACGATGCACGCAACGTGCGTCAGTACACCCGCGCTATACGCGGGCTACTGACGCCGGTTCGGGATCGGGTTCGGGAGTCGGGATCGGAGTCGGTGGCGGTTTCGCCGCGCTGTCGATGTCGAGCCGGGGCAGCCAGGCGAGCCACTTCGGGAACCACCAGTTCGCGTCGCCGAGGATCTCCATGATCGACGGCACGAGCATCATGCGCACGATCGTCGCGTCGACGAGCACGGCGAACGCGAGGCCGAGGCCGAACATCTTCACTTCGGGTGTGGTGTTCGGCGACGAACGCGCCGAACACGAAGATCATGATCAGCGCCGCCGACGTGATGACCCGCGCCGTGCGTGACAGGCCGAGCACGACCGCCTGACGCGTGTTGCCGCTGAGGTCGTACTCCTCGCGGACGCGCGTGAGCAGGAACACCTGGTAGTCCATCGACAGCCCGAACAGCACGGCGAACATCATCATCGGCACGAACGGCACGATGGGCACCGTGCTCTCGAGGCCGATCACGTCCTTCGGCCCAGCCCCACTGGAACACGGCCACCGTCACGCCGTACGCCGCGGCGACCGACAGCAGGTTCATCACCGCGGCCGTGAGCGGCACGAGCACCGAGTGGAACACGAGCATGAGCAGCAGGAACGAGAACAGCACGACGGCCCCGATGAAGTAGGGGAGCCGGTCGCTGATCCGGTCGCCGATGTCGATGTAGGCGGCGGTGAGCCCGCCGACGTAAGCCTGCGCACCGCTCGTGCCGATGGCCGTCGGGAGCACGCTGCTCCGCAGTTGCTGTACGAGCGCCGCCGTCTGCGGGCTCTCGGGTGAGGTCTTGGGGAACACCGTGAGGACCGCGACCTGCGGGCCTGCGGTGTTCGGGCTGAGGTCGGGTGGAAGGACGTCGGCGACGTTGCTGTTCTGCGAGATCGCCCGGGAGATGCTCGTGAGCACTGCGGTGTCGTTCGACGCGGGGAGCTGCACGACGACGAGCAACGGCCCGTTCGTTCCCGCCCCGAAGCCGTCGGCAATGAGGTCGTAGGCCTGCCGCTGCGTGGTCGAGGTGGGAAGGTTGCCGTCGTCGGACTCGCCGAGTCGCATGCTCAACACCGGCCACGCCAGCAGAAGGAGTATCGCGATACCCACGATCGCGAACACCCAGGCGTGGCGCGCGACCGTGGTGGCCCAGCGCGCCCAGATCGACTCGGCCGGTGGACGCCCCGATCGCTCGCGGTGATGGAACGGGCTCGGGACCCGCCACCGGTCGATCGACTTTCCCACGAGCCCGATCACCGCCGGGAGCAAGGTCATCGCCGCGATCATCATCACGACGACGACGAGCGCCGACATGTAGCCGAGCTTCGCGACGTACGGGATCCCCGAGATCGCGAGGCCGCAGATCGCGATCACCACCGTGCAGCCCGCGAACAGCACTGCTTGACCAGCGGTCGCGACCGAGTGCCCCGCCGCCTGTTCGATCGTCATGCCGTCGGCCACGTTCTCGCGGTAGCGAGTGACGATGAACAGCGAGTAGTCGATCCCGACGCCGAGCCCGATCATGGTGGCGAGGATGGGGGCGAGCGTGCCGATCGTCGTGACCGCCGCGATCACGTGGATCAGCGCGATGCCCACGCCGAGCCCGAAGAGTGCCGTGAGGATCGGCAGACCCATCGCGACGACGGATCCGAACGCGAACAGCAGGATCACGATGGCCGCGAGGATGCCGATGAGGTCGGCGTTGCCCTGCGGTGCTCGGTTCGAGTAGTCGACGACCGCGCCCCCGTACGCGAGCCGCACTCCGGCCTTCGCCGCGGGCGCGGTGGCCTGTTGGAGTTGCTCGTACGCGTCGAGCCCCACGGCTTGCGCCTGCGTGTCGTACTGCACGGTGACGAGGCCGATCTTCCCCGCGTACGGCTCCTTCCTGGCGGTGATCAAGCTGCCGACGCTCGCGACGTGCGGCAACTTCCCGAGTGCCGCGATGCTCGACTGGATCGCCGGCTGAACCTGCGGGTTGTCGAGTCCCTGTTCTGCATCGAACACCGACGGTCGCGGTCGCGCCGGCCTGGGCGGGGAACCGCGCCTCGAGGAGATCGACGGCCTGCTGGGATTGGGCGCCCGGAATCTCGAAGGTGTCGTTGGTCTGGCCGTCGATACCCGTGGCGACGAGTACGGCGACGACCGCCGCGGCGAGCCATGCGCCGATGAACCACCAGTGGTGCCGTGCGGCATTCCGCCCGAGCCGGTCGAGGAAGCGCGACAAGCGGGACTCTCCTCTCAGCCTGCGCCCCGATCGCGACGCCGAGGCTTCGCCACGCGCGACCATGGACGCGCGGGACCGTTCGAATATCGGTCCGCGCGCGCCTCTACTTGACGGATGGATTCGAGGAGCCACGTGGCGGTCGAGTTCGTCGCCATCCCCGACCACGGAAGGGTGTTCCGCGTGTCGCGGCGGGTTCGCCTCGGCGATGTCGACGCCCGGAACGAGATGCACCTCGAGGCGATGGGCCGCTTCCTCCAAGACGCTGCCGCCGACGACGTGTACGACGCGCGCCTTCCCGGAGAGCGGCGTGTGGGTCGTCCGCCGCTACGACATACGGCTCGCCGCCACGCCCGCCTTCCGCGACGTCCTCGACCTCGCCACCTTCTGCAGCGGGACCGGACCGTGCTGGGCCGAGCGCCGCACCAGCGTCACCGCGGGATCGGTGCCAGTTGCCGAAGCAGTGGCGCTCTGGGTGTTCGCAGACCGCGCGGGTGGGCGTCCGCTACCCCTCCCGGGCGACTTCTTCGACGCTTACGGGGAAGCCGCCGGTGGCCGGCGGGTGAGGAGCCGCCTGGGGCACCCTCGGCCGGGATCACACGCGCAGAGTCGCCGGTGGCAGCTTCGAGCGCGTGACCTCGACCTGCTCGACCATGTGAACAACGCGCGAGCCCTCGAAGCGGTGCAGGACGAGGTGGCACTCCGTCGGCCGGACGATCGGATCGTGCATGCGAGTGTCGAGTTCCGCGGCGCGCTCGAGTACGGCGCCGACGTGGAGCTCCGCAGCGAGGTTCGCCCGCTCGACGGCGGACGCGCGGAGCTCGCGCTGTGGCTCGTGACCGACGACGAGGTCCGCATGTCGGCCATCGTCACGACCGTTCCCCGCGCCGCGTCGTGACACAGCGATGGACGTAAGCTGAGGCCGCTCTGGACGCAATACCGCGTGACACATTCGCCGGTCGTCGGTGCCTGGTAACCGGCGGCCTGGGCTTCATCGGGTCGAACCTCGCTCTGGCTCTCGTGCGTCACGGGGCGGCGGTGACGGTCCTCGACGCGCGCGTGCCGCGCCACGGAGCCAACACGTGGAACCTGGTGCCCGACGGCGCTGCCGAGCCCGAGGCCCGCATCGCCGTGCTCGACGCCGATCTCGCCGACGTCGAGCGACACGATGTGAGGGCGGCAGCGCTCGACGCCGAGGTGGTGTTCAACCTTGCCGGCCAGGTGAGCCACGTCGACTCGATGAACGACCCACTGTTCGATCTCCGGTCGAACACCACCAGCCAGTTCGCGTTCCTCGACTTCCTCCGGCGCGAGAACCCGTCGGCCCGAGTCGTGTTCACGTCGACTCGCCAGCTGTTCGGCAAGCCGCGCTACCTCCCGGTCGACGAGGAACACCCCGTGGCGCCGGTCGACGTGAACGGGATCACGAAGTACGCAACCGAGCAGCTGCATCTTCTCTACCACGACGTGTACGGCCTGCCCGCGTCGCGCGGTCCGGCTCACCAACGTGTACGGACCGCGGCAGCGCCTCCGCGACGACCTCCAGGGCTTCCTCCCGATCTTCATCCGGCGCGCGCTCGACGGCGAGGCGATCACCGTGTTCGGCGACGGTCGCCAGGAACGCGACTGCCTGTTCGTCGACGACGTCGTCGAGTGCCTTCTTCTCGCCGCGATCGCGCCCGACGCGCCCGGTGAGCTGTTCAACGTGGGCAACGACGAGCACCTCGAGCTCCGCGCCATCGCCGAGGCGATCGTGCACGCGGCCGGGTCGGGTCGAGTGGAGCACGTCGAGTGGCCGTCGGACCGCGACGCCATCGACATCGGGTCGTACTTCGGCGACTCGTCGAAGGCCAAGCGCATGCTCGGCTGGGAGCCGCGCACGGCGTTTGCGGAGGGAATCGAGCGGACGATCGCGTTCTACCGTGGGCGCCGTTCGTGGTACCAGTGACCACGTCGACAAGGATCCCGGTCGTCGACCTCGCCCGACGCGCGGCCGCGCTCGGACCCCGAGCTGTCGGAGGCGGTCGGCCGCGTTCTGCGGTCGGGGCACTATCTCCTCGGGCCCGAGCTGGAAGCGTTCGAGGCGGAGTTCGCGGCATTCACCGGCCGACGGCACGCGGTCGGCGTCGCATCCGGCACCGACGCCTTGCGGCTCGCGCTGGTCGCGCTCGGCGTCGGACCCGGCGACGAGGTGATCGTGCCCGGCGTTCACCGCGGTTCCCACCGCCGCCGCAGTGTGCGCGGCAGGAGCGATTCCCGTGTTCGTCGACGTCGATCCCGAGACCGCCGCGATCGATGCCGAGGCGGCCGCCGCCGCGCTGACCGCGCGCACCCGAGCCGTCATCCCGGTGCACCTGTACGGTCGCCCCGCGCCGATCCCTGAGCTCGGGGTACCGGTGCTCGAAGACGGTGCGCAGGCGCACGGCGCGCTCGATCCGGCAGTGCGCTCGGCGGCGGCTGCGTACAGCTTCTATCCCACCAAGAACCTCGGCGGCATCGGCGACGGTGGTGCGGTCGTCACCGACGACGAAGACCTCGCAGCTGCCGTACGTCTGCTCCGCGCGCACGGGGTCACGGATGGCTATACGCACGTCCGGATCGCGACGAACGCGCGGATGTCGGAGATCGAAGCCGCCGCGCTGCGGGTCGGGTTGCGGCGCCTCGCCGCGCAGAACGCCCGCCGTCGGGAGATCGCAGCACGCTACCGCGACGCCTCACCGGACTTCCGGTGGCAAGCGCCGCACGAGCGGCACGTGTACCACCTGTGCGTGGCGCGCGTCGGTGATCGCGACACGTTCCGCGCCCGGATGCCATTCGGCACCGGTGTGCACTACCCGCGAGCGCTCACCCAGCAGCCGGCGTACGCGCAGTTCGTCAGCACGCCATGCCCCGAAGCCGAAGCGTGGGCGGCGGAATGCGTGTCGCTCCCGTGCTTCCCCGAGATGACCGACGACGAGATCGAGGTGGTGTGTCGAGCACTCCCCTGAACCCGGCAGTCGATGCCATCTCTGCGTTCTTTCCCTGTTACAACGACGAGGCGACGATCGCGTCGATGGTGCGGCTCGCCGTGTCCACGTTCGAGCGCGTCGGCGTGTGCGATGTCGAGGTCATCGTCATCGACGACGGCTCGTTCGACAATTCGGCAAAGGTCCTTGTGGAGCTCGCCAACGAGGAGCCGCTGCTCCGCGTCGTCACGCACGACCAGAACCGTGGGTACGGGGGAGCGTTGTTGTCAGGCTTCGCCAACGCGACCAAGCAGTGGGTCTTCTACACCGACGGTGACGGCCAGTTCGATCCCGCCGAGCTCGAGCTCCTCGTACGGCAGCGCGTCCGACGACGTCGACGTCGTACAGGGCTACAAGCTACGCCGAGCCGACGGCATGCTCCGGCGCGTCATCGGTCGCCTGTACCACCGGTTCGTCGCGTTCTTCTTCGGCCTGCACATCCGCGACACCGACTGCGACTTCCGGCTCATCCGCCGCAGCTCGCTCGACCAGATCGATCTCGTGCACTCCACGGGCGTGATCTGCGTCGAGCTCGTGCGCAAGCTCCAGGACTCGGGAGCGCGGTTCACCGAGGTGGGCGTGCACCACTATCGCCGCGTCTACGGCAAGTCCGAGTTCTTCCGACTGCCCGCGATCGTCCGCACGCTGTGGGACCTCGCGGGTTTGTGGATCAGCCTGGTCGTCCTTCGCCGCGGCCGCCGTTAGACCGATTCCCGAGCCGCCACCACGATGACCGACGTGCCGAAGGGAACGTCGCGTCGCGACAGGACGTCGCCGCTCGGCTCGAGCGAGCGGCGCGAACACGCGGTCGAGCGAGCGGCGCTCGAGGTCGGACCCGTCGAGGTCGGCGCGGCCGTCGAAGTTGCCGGGCGTCGCATTCGTTCGGCCCCACCGAGTACTGCGGCCGGCGGAGCGAGGAACGAGTAGGCGTACGTCGCACGCTGCACGATCAGGCCGTTGTCTCGTGCCAGTTCGACGAGCTCGGCCCGGCGGTAGCGCCGCTGTCCGTGCACGGTCACGTCGTGTCCGCGCCGGAGGGACTCGAACGCGGGCTCGAGGATCAGGAGCACGCCGCCGGGAGCGAGCACGCGCGAGAGCTCACGGAAGGCGAGTACGTCGTCGTCGACCGTGTACAGCACGGTGATGCCCATCACCGCGTCGAAGCTCCCGTCGGGGAAGGGGAGCGCCTCGAGCGACCCGCGCACCGGGCTCATCTCGGGCCGGCGTGCGCGGACGAAGGCGAGCGCGTCGGAGGACACGTCGATCCCGACGACGGTCCCGTACTCGGCGAGCCACGCGCCGTTGCCGCCCGGTCCGCATCCGGCGTCGAGGATGCGCCGCGCGTCCGAGAGCCGCGGGACGCGAGAAGGTCAGCCGCCAGCGCGCCGGTGTTGCGGTACCACCAGTGCTCGTCCTCGGCCGCCGCGATACGCGCGTACTCCTCGACCTCCATGGGCCGGGAGGGTACCGCCGACCGGAATCAGCGCTCCGCGACGCGGAGCTCGTCGATGACGAGATCGGTCGACGACCACGCCTGGATGCCCACGCGGTCGCCCGACGCGCCCTCGCGTCCTCGGTCGACGGAGGCCTGCTTCAGGCTGTCGACCTCGAGCACGATCGTCGCCGTTCACCGACGCCACGAGCCGATCATCGTCGACGGTGAGGCGTACGGCGAGGAGCCCGCGGCATCGTCTCGGGGTCCGACGCAGGGACGCGTGCGATGGGGTTCCACAGCTCGCGGTCGGCACGCCACTCGCGCACCAGGTAGCTCCCGCCCTCGTACACAGGATCCACGTCGAACGAGTAGCCCGACATGCGGCCGTCGTCGTCGATCACGGCGCGAGAACAGCAGGCCGAATCCGGGGCCCGACCGGAGGTCGACGTAGGCCTCGAGCGCGAAGTCGGACTCCGCGGTCACGTCGGCCAGCGCCCAGCGCTCGTCGGCGCGGCGCATCACGAGGCTGCCGGTGCTCCGCACCTCCACGAGCGGAACCGCGTTGCCGAGCACCCACTCCGCACCGGCGACGACGAACTGCTCCTCGGGCTCGGGCTCAGGCTCGGGCGCGGGAGCCCCTTCGACGGCGAACGTGGCCGCTCCGTTCGTCGCGGCGGGTGAGTCGTCGAACTGTGGATGCCAGCTGATCAGTGGCAGTTCGTCGTCGGTGTCTGCGACATCTTCGGGCTCGGGTTCCGGTTCGTCGACGGACGGCTCGGGTTCCGCGGCGACCTCGGCGACGAGCTCGTCGTCGACTTCCGGCTCCGCTTCGACGGCCGCTTCGCCCAATGGCCTGAGCGTCAGCGGATCCCACGACATCGATCCTTGTTCGATCGCCGCGGGCGCGTCGGCTTCCGGGTCGCCCCAGTCGATGTAGAACCCGGTGCTCGTCGCCTCGGGGTCGGGTTCGTGGGCCCACGGTCCGGGAACGGCTTCGAACGGTACCGCCGTCGCGAACCGAGGATCGAACGCCTCGGCCGGCGTTGCCGCGTCGATGGTGTCGGTGGATTGCGCCGTCCACCCGTCGTCCTCGTGCAGGTCGAACGCCTCCGGGTCAGCGTCCGGTGTCGCGCCGACCGCAGACTGTTCAGGCCAGGGCGTGTCCCACGTTGTCGGCTCGGGCGCCCACGCGTCGGTGATGCGAGCCGCGGACTCGGGATCGCCCGAGAGCTCGTCGGGCGTCTCGTACGGCGCGGCGGAAGCTCGTCGTCGCCATACGGCGTGTCGATCGGCGTGTCGAACCCCGTCGTGCTCTGCAAGGAATCCCACGGTGAGGTGTACGACTCGCCCCGCATCGCGACGTCGATCGGCGGAGCATCTGCGGCGTTCGTCAAATCGGCGATCGTTCCTTGCGCGTTCGCCATCTCGACGAGCACGGGCTCCGAGGTGTCCTGATCGGTCTCGTCCGGTTCGAAGTCGGACTCGAACGTCGGCCACTCGTCGTACGGTTGCGCGTCGACGTCCTCGACCGCGCCGTTGGGCGGCGGGGTGAGGAGCTCGGGAAGCGCCGCGAACGGATCGGCGTCGTTCCTCTCGTCGCTCGAAAGTGGCGACGGCTCGGCCAGCCGAGCGAGTTCCTCGAAGACGTCCACCGGCTCCGCGGGTGACGGGCTCGCGAACGTGGCCGGAGACGCGATCGACGCGTCGCTCGGCCACTGCACCGCCTCGAGTGGATCGATGCGCTCGATCGGCCAGTCGGCGTCGTCCGGTTCATTCGCAGGCGCAGGTTCGCTCGCCGCTTCGATGGCGCGCGCTCGCCGCCGCCCGGCAACCGCCGGGACGGTCGGCGGCGCGACTTCAAGGCTTTGCCGGAGCTGCGCCACCGTGTCCTCGATGCTCGAGGGCATCGGCACGTCCGCGTAGGGCGCCGCCGGCGCGTCGGTTGCCGATCCGGTCTCGAGTGCGGGGATCGACGGCACGACGCGAAGCTCCGACACGTCGACCCCGCATGATCCGGCGAGCACGAACAGGTCGCTGTCGGGAATGGCGACGCGACCCCTCTCGTACGCGTTCAGCTCACGCCGCGTCAGGCCGGCGCCGCGTGCCACCTCCGACTGTGACAAACCCTTGCGCCGCCGGACGTTGCGCAGGTGCTTGCCCAGCTGCTTCGGGGTGAGCGTGTCGAGCGTGGACGCCTCGGCCATGTTCCCGGGTATCGGCCTCCCACCGGCCTCCCTGTAGGGTCAGTCCCGTGCCGCTTTACGCGCTCGGCGACGTCGAGCCCCGTATCCATCCCGACGCCTACGTGCACCCCGATGCGACCGTGATCGGGAACGTGACAATCGGCGCGGACTCGACCGTCTGGCCCCAAAGCGTGCTCCGGGGCGACTACGGCTACATCACGATCGGGGCCCGCACGTCGATCCAGGACGGCACGGTTGTCCATTGCACCGCCGAGTACCCCACGGTCATCGGCGACGACTGCGTTGTCGGACACCTCGCGCACCTGGAGTGCTGCATCATCCACGACCGCGCGCTCGTCGGCACCGGTTCGATCGTCCTGCATCTGGCGGTAGTGGAGTCGGGCGCGCTGGTGGGCGCGGGCGCGGTGGTGCCGAACGGCATGGTCGTGCCCGCCGGGGCGATGGCGCTCGGCATACCCGCGAAGCTCCGGCCCGACACCGCCGACACCGACGAGATCGCGCGCATTGCCGGGATCTACGTGGGCAACGCCACCCGGTATCGCAACGAGCTCCGCCGCCTCGACTGACCCTTCGACGCTTCTCCCGTGACGCCTATCCCTTGACATAGGCGAATTTCTCGGCGATCTTCCCGTCGCGCACCCGAAGCAGGTCGACGCCGCGGACGGCGCCTTCGGTGCCGTCATCGTTCTTCCATGTGAACCGCCACTGCACCACGCAGCGGTCGCCGGTCGCGATCACGTCCTCCGCGTCGAAGTGCGCGGTGGGGGTGGAACCGAAGAAGTCCTCCCAGGCCGTCCGCACCGCCGCCGGTCCGACATGGCGCTCGCCGAGCGGTGGCGACGTGCTCTCGAACACGCAGTCGTCGGTCATCGCCGCCATGACCGCGTCGACGTCGTGACGGTTGAAGGCCTCGTTGAACGTGTCGACGGCCGCGACCGTCGCAGTGGTCTCGTCTGCCATCAGGTCTCCTGTTTCGCTTCTTCCGGGTTTCGGTAGACGTCGGGTTCGAGGAAGATGAGCTTCGCGACCGGTACCGAGGTTCTCACGCGCGCCTCCACGGTGTCGATCGCGCGTGCCAGCCCCGGCATGGTGTGACACGCGAGCTCGAGCTTGGCGGCGACGAGCACGTCGTCGGGACCGAGGTGCATCGTGCGCAGATGGATGATGCGGGTGACCTCCGGCCCGTCGGAGATCGCGGCGCGGATCTGCTCGTCGTACTCCGGTGTGACCGCCTCGCCGATGAGCAGGCTCTTCATCTCGATGGCGAGCACGATCGCGATCACACCGAGGAGCGCGCCGATACCGAGGCTGCCGGCCGCGTCCCAGCGCGGTTCTCCGGTGACCTCCGCGAGCGTGATACCCGCGAGCGCGATGCCGAGTCCGACGAGCGCGCCGGTGTCTTCGAGGAGGACCACGGGTATCTCAGCGTTCTTCGTGGTGTGGATGAACTTCCACCACGAGCCGCCCTCGCGCGATCGGCAGGGCTTCGCGCCGCGCGGTGCGCAATGAGAGCGTCTCGAGCACGATCGCGATACCGAGCACGCCGTACGCCACCAGTGGTGAATCGAGGTGCTCGGGGTTGCGCAACTTGTCGACGCCCTCGGCGAGCGCGAACAGCGAGCCGAGCGAGAAGAGCACCAACGCCACGACGAACGCCCAGAAGTAGCGCTCCGGACCGAAGCCGAACGGGTGCTCTGTCGTTGGTACGCGGCGGCTCGCGACGACCACCGAGGAAGAGCAGTCCCTGGTTGCCGGTGTCGGCCACGGAGTGGATCGCCTCCGCGAGCATCGAAGCCGAGCCCGTGACCGCGAACGCGAGGAACTTCGCCGCCGCGATGCCGAGGTTGGCGAGGAACGCGGCGACGATCGCCCGCCGAGTCCCGTCATGCATCGGCGACGTCCCACACCGATGCGGTGACGACCCGTGTGACGGTGCCGTCGGGTGCCGACATGCGCACGACCGACGAACCGCGCTCGTAACCGTCGAATCGTCCGGTGACCGTGTGCGGTAGGCCATCCGAGGTGGTGCACGCGATGCGCAGCGTGCGTCCGCGTCCGAGTCGGATCCGCTCGTCCCAACCGTATCGGAGGCGCCCATCGGGTCCGGAGCGCGCGGCACGGCCGACGTGCACACCGTGCTCACGGTACGAGTCGGCGAGCGCGGTCGCTCGGTCGGGGCCGCAGAACTCGTCGGTGGCGTCGAGGAGGACACGCGCGAACGTGCGGCCATGGTGCGGCAGACCGGAGTCGAGTCCGAGCGCGAAGTGCACGAGCTCGTGGAGCACGACGCCCTTCGTCCGGTAGCGCCGAGGGAGCGTGATCGTCGGTCCCGTCTCCTCCTCACGGTAGAAGGCCTGGCGCGCGCCGCTGCCGGGCCGGAGGCGCGGGACCATCGAGAGGTTCCGGTCGGGAAAGCGCAGGTGCCACCACATCGAGCCGACGACGCGATCGACGAAGCGAGCGCACGCGTCGAGTCCCGGAAGCGGGCTCGACGGCAGCGGCGTCTCGGCGAGGTACAGGCGCGTCCGCTGCGCGTCGCGGGGCGGCGCGCAAGGCTGAGATCATCCTGAGACGCTGCTGAGCCGTCCATCCACCGTCACGGTAGGCTCCGCGCGTGCCAGCCCCGCGTACCAGCGGCCCATCGCGACGCACGCGCCGATGAGCGAGCCGATCGTCGAGGTGCGCGGCCTCTCGAAGCGCTTCGGGAGCAGCGTGCTCGCGGTCGACGATCTGAGCTTCCAGGTGGAGCAGGGCCAGATCTGCGGGCTGCTCGGCCCCAACGGCGCGGGCAAGACCACCGCGCTCCGCGTGCTGCTCGGCCTCATCCGCCCCACCGCCGGCGACACGTACCTCTTCGGACAGCCCGTCCGCCCGAGCAGCCCGCTGCTTCGTCGGGTCGGCGCGCTGATCGAGACCGCCGCGTTCGTGCCGCACCTGTCCGGCATGACGAACCTCAGGCTGTGGTGGGAGGCGGGCGGAGCGCGCTTCGCCGACGCCGATCTCGAGAGCGCGCTGGCGATCGCCGGCCTCGGTGACGCGATCGACCGCAAGGTGAAGACCTATTCGCAGGGCATGCGCCAGCGGCTCGGGCTCGCGCGCGTGCTGCTCGGCCGGCCCGAGGTGCTCGTGCTCGACGAGCCCACGAACGGGCTGGATCCCGGCGAGATGCGTGAGGTGCGGCAGCTCGTGCACCGGGTGGCCGACGCGGGCGCGACGGTCCTCTTCTCGAGCCACATCCTGGCCGAGGTCGAGCAGACCTGTACCCATGCCGTCGTCATGGACAAGGGTCGCTGGGTGGCGTCCGGCTCGGTCGCCGAGCTCATCGGGGTCTCGGGGTCCATCTACTTCGAGGTCGACGATGTCCCTGCCGCGGAGCGGCTGCTGCAAACGCTCGAGACCGTGACTCGCGTCGATGCGGAACCACCGGGGCTCACCGTGGGCATCAACGGCGGTTCGCGGGCCGAGCTCGTGGCGGCACTCGTCCACGCCGGGATCGGCGTGGAGACGGTCATGTCGCGGCGCCGCCTCGAGGATGCCTTCCTCGGGCTCGTGGAGGGCGACGAGTAGTGGGGCTCGTCCGTACAGAGGCGATCAAGACCACGCGCCGGATGTGCACTCTACATCGTGTTCGCGGTGGTGGTGGTGATCCCGATCATCATGACGGTCGCGCTCGAAGTTGAACAAGCCCGATCGTCCGCAGGGCGGGGGCGGCCTGTTCTTCTTGGCGGCACGGTACAGCGGGCTGGTGATGCCGGCCGCCGCGCTGGCGCTCATGACTGGCTTCATGCTCATCATCATCGTGGCGATCTTCGGCGGCGACGCGATGGCCAGCGACGCGTCGTGGGGGAATCTGCGCTTCATGCTCATGCGACCGGTCGGGAGGGTCAAGCTGCTGGCGGCGAAGCTCGGAGTCGCGGCGGTCGTGTCCTGGGCGGCAGTGCTCACAGTGGTACTCGTCTCCCTCGCCGCCGGTGCGATCGCGTTCGGCTGGCATCCACTCGACGCGCCGCGCTTCGAGAATGGTCAGCTCACGGTCATCCACCAATCCGTCGGCGATCTGCTGCTCCACATCGGAATCGCGACCGTGTACGTGTCGTGGATGCTCACCGGGCTCGTGGCGTTCACGTTCATGCTCTCGTGCATGAGCGATTCGCCGGCTGCAGCCACCGTCACCGGTGTGGGCCTCTACATCACGTCCCAGATCCTCGACTTGATCGAACCACTCGGATCATTGCGCTATGTGCTCCCCACGCACTATCTCGACTCGTGGCGCGACCTCATCTTCGAAGGCCATGCCACGTCGGACATGGCACGCGGCGCGCTGCTGATGGTCGGCTACGCGCTCTTGTTCACCGGCGTCGCCGTGTGGTGGTTCCGCCGCAAAGACATCCTGAGCTGAGGGTCACGAGAGCTCGGGTAACCCCTGGTCCTGGGCGAGGCTTTCGGCGTAGAGGTCGCCGCGCTCGTCGACGCGGGTGAGCACGGTTGCAGGGTCGAAGTGCAACGCGGCGCCGTCGCCGTTCTCCACGACGGCTTCGACCTCGTCCCACCCGATCGGCGTCGACACGCTCGGCTCTGCGATCGCGCGTAACGAGTACGCGCACACGGTTGTCTTGTGCCGGTCGTTCTGGCTCCAGTCGACGAACACCCTTCCCTTCCGCTGGTCGTGGGCCATCGTCACGGTGACGCGCTTCTTGTCGCGTGACTCGAGGATCCGGCCGATCGCGAGCGCGAACGCCTTGGTGGCTTCCGCGTCGACGGACGGCCGGAGCCCGACGGAGAGGTGGATGCCCTTCGAGCCGGACGTCTTCGCAACCACCTGCAGACCGAGTTGGTCGAGCAGGTCGCGGACGTCGAGCGCGACGCGTGCACAGTCGACGATGTCGGCCGGCGCGCCCGGGTCGAGGTCGAACACCATGGCCGTGGGGTGCCACGGGTCACCGGCGCGCGCCTGGGGCGTGTGGAGCTCGAGCGCGGCCAGGTTCGCCGTCCACACGAGGCCGGGCACGTCCTGGATCGAGCATGCCTGGATGTCGGATGCGGCGTCGAGCGGTACCGTCTCGACCCACTTCGGGCGGTGGCCGGGGCAGCGCTTCTCGAAGAAGCGCTCGCCCTCCACGCCGTCGGGGAGCCGGACCATCGTGAGCGGGCGGTCCTCGAGGTGGGGGAGCAGCGCCGGGGCGACCCGGGTGTAGTAATCGACGACTTGGCCTTTGGTGAAGCCGGTCGCGGGGTACAAGACCTTGTCGAGGTTGGTCAGCCGGAGTTGCCGACCGCCGACCTCGACGAGCGCCCCCGTGGTCGAGCGTCCCGTACCCTTGGACCGAGTGGCCACGACCTGCGAAGGTAGTAGCCCCTGAAGCGGGCTGATCCGACCTCCGATTCGACCCAGGAGAACCCCGTGCCCAGCGCAATTTGGACCGGCTCGATCAGCTTCGGGCTGGTCACGGTGCCGATCAAGATGATCTCCGCCACGCGGTCCCTCGACGTCCGGTTCCACCAGCTCGAGGAAGGCACCGGCTCGCGGATCCGCTACCGCCGGGTGGCCGAGCAGTCCGGCGAGGAGGTCCCGAACGAGAAGATCGTGAAGGGATACGAGCTCGAGCCCGGTCGCTACGTGGTGGTGGACGCCGACGAGATCGCCGGCCTCAAGCCGAAGGCGAGCCGCCAGATCGAGATCGAAGACTTCGTCGACCTTGCCGACATCGATCCCGTCTACTTCGAGCAGCCCTACTACCTCATCCCCGACAAGGACAACGCCAAGGCGTACCGGCTCCTCGCCGACGTCATGCAGGAGCTCGGCAAGGTCGCGATCGGACGCTTCGTGCTGCGTTCGAAGGAGGCGCTCGTCGCGATCCGACCGGTCGACGGCGTGCTCGTGCTCGAGACGATGCGTTTCGCCGACGAGGTGCTCGCGCCCGACCGTGAGCAGCCGCTGGCCGAACCGGCCAGTGAGCCCACCGAGCGCGAGATGGAGATGGCGCGCCAGCTCGTGGGCTCGCTCACCGCCAAGTTCGATCCCGAGAAGTACCACGACGAGTACCGCGAGGAGTTGCTCGCGCTCATCGACAAGAAGGCGGCCGGCGAGGAGATCGTCGCGGCACCGAACGCGGAGGAGCCGGCCAAGGTGCTCGACCTCATGGCTGCGCTCGAAGCGAGCCTCGCGGTGCGGGTGCGAAGCAGGCGGGCGGCGGGCGCGGGCCGGCGCGGAAGTCCGCCTCCCGCACCGCGAAATCCGCGAAGCGGGAAGCCCCCAAGAAGACGGCCGCGAAGAAGGCCTCGGCCAAGAAGATCACTGCCAAGCGCACGCGCAAATCGGCCTGAGCTGCCGCGATCCGTCCGCCCAGTACGACGAGGATCACGAGATCGCAGTACCGCCGAGTCGACCTACATTGTTCGTTCCCCTGACGCGAAGCGAGTGTTGATGCCCACGCCCATCGACGAACGGTTGAGCCTCGTCGTTCCGATCTGGAACGAGGAAGACACGATTCTCGTCATGGTCGATGTCGCGCGTGAGGTGCTCGATGCGCTCGTTGCCACTGGCGAGCTCGGCGGCTACGAGATGGTCCTCGTCGACGACGCGTCGACCGATGCCACCGGCAAGCTGCTCGACGAGCTCGCGGTGTCGGATTCGCACATTCGCGTCGTCCACCACGAGCGCAACCGCGGTTTGGGTGGCGCCGTTCGCTCGGGGTTGGCCGCATCCAACGGTGACCTCGTGCTCTACACCGACGCCGACCTCCCGTTCGACCTGCGCGAGATCGCGCGGCTGGTTCGGATCGTGCGCACGTACAAGGCCGATGTGCTCAGCGGCTACCGGCTCGACCGTCGGAGCGAGGGCTTCCGTCGCACGCTCTACTCGGGTGTGTACAACGCCTTCATCCGGCTCTCGCTCGGTCTCCGGGTGCGCGACGTGAACTTCGCGTGCAAGCTCCTCCGCCGACGGGTGCTCGACGCGGTCGAGCTCGAGAGCGAGGGTTCGTTCATCGACGCCGAGCTGCTGTCCCGCGCCGACCGGATGGGCTTCAGCATCGTGCAGGTCGGCCTCGACTACTTCGCGCGTTCGCGCGGCGTCTCCACGCTGTCGTCGTGGGGGACGATCGCGGGCATCCTCACCGAATGGCGCGCGCTGGCGCCGGAGATCCGCCGCTTGGGGCCTCCCGGCATCGGCACGTCACGCTGAACGAGCGGGACTGGTCTAGTTTCAGCCCCGCCATGACGGGGCCCCTGCTCATCGTGAACGCCGACGACTTCGGCCTGACCACGAACCTGTGTCGCGCCATCCTGCGCGCCGGCGAGTGCGGGATCGTCACCAGCACGTCGGCCCTCGCCAACGGGAGGGCGCTCCCGGCTTCCGCAGCCGCGCTGCGCGACTCCCGTCTCGGCGTGGGGGCCCACCTCGCGCTCGTCGGCCACCAGGGTCCAGTGCTCGAAGCGCGCGAGGTGCCCACGCTCGTCGACCAGCGCGGCCACCTCGCCTCGGGCTGGCGACCCTTCCTCACGCGCTGCGCGCTCGGGCGGATCGATCCCGACGACGTTCGCCGCGAGTTCACCGCGCAGGTCGAGGTGCTCCGCGCCTCCGGCCTCACGCTCAGCCACCTCGATACGCACCAGAACCTCCACCTGTGGCCGAGCATCGCGGGGGTGACCGTCGAGCTCGCGTCGACGAGCGGAATCGCGGCGATTCGCGTGACCCGCTCGGCGGGGTGGTCACCGATCGCGCTCGGCGTACGGCACTTCTCTTCGAGGCTCGAGGCGCGCGCGCGGACAGCCGATGTGCGTTTCCCGGCCGCCACCGCCGGGTTCGACGAAGCCGGGCGGCTCGATCTCGATCGTCTCCGGGGCTCGCTCGAGCGGTTGGCCAACCGCGGTGTCGCGAGCGCGGAGCTCGTCTGTCATCCGAGCGAAGAAGCAGACGCCGAGCTCGCCTCGCTCGGATGGAACTACCGCGGCCAAGACGAGCTCGATGCGCTCGTGTCGAAGGAAGCGCGCGCGGCCGTGGAACGCGCCGGTTTCCGGCTCGGTACGTTCGCCGATCTCGACACGACGCGGCAAGCCGACCGAGAGACGCGCCGGTAGGCTGCGGTTCGTGCTCACCGAGCCCGCGCGCGGCGCTGCGCTTGGCGCGGAGGGCAGTGAGCAGCGGGGCACCGCGTGGCTCGTCCGGCGTGCCGCGCTCGCCTACGTGGCGATTGCCATCGTGCTCACCGGGGTTGCCGCACTCGCCGTCAACCTGCCCGACGCGCACCGCACGATCGTGTTCGAGGGTCGTGATGTGGTGGGAGGCTGGTGCCGGTTCGATTGCGGCTGGTACCTCGACATCGCCGACCACGGTTACTCGTACGTCAAGGGACAGCAGTCCTCGGTCGCGTTCTTTCCCGGATACCCGCTCGTTGCCCGACCGCTGGCGAGAGCGATCGACAACACGCCGCTCGCGCTGATCGTCGTCACGTGGATCGCAGGCCTCGCCACGCTCATGCTCTTTGCCCACTGGTGCGCGCGGCGCTTCGAACCGACCACCGCGATGCTTGCGGTTGCCGGTTTCGCGCTCTACCCGTACGGGTGGTTCCTCTATGGCGCCGGATACGGTGACGCACTGTTTCTGGCGTTCGCGATCGGCGCGTTCGTGCTGCTCGAGCAGGACCATGCCGTGCTCGCCGGCCTGGCCGGCGCGGCTGCGAGTGCGACGCGACCGATCGGCATCGCGGTGGCCATCGGGCTCCTCCTGCGCGCAGTCGAACTGCGGGGCGGGCTGCCCGCGCGCACCGACAACACGCGACTCGCGAAGTTCGGCGTTCCGGCCAGGCTCGATCTCCGCGCCCTCCGGCGGCGCGACCTCGGCGTGCTCCTCGCACCGGCCGGGCTCGTCGCGTGGTCGGTGTGGCTGTGGACCCGTTTCGACGACCCGTTCGCCTATTCGACGGTGCAAGAGGCGTGGGACCAGACGGAGGGTCCCCACACCTGGTTCAAGGTCGCGTTCGGGGGCCAACTACTGCACGGCCCCGACCTCGGGTTCCGGGCCGGCCTCGTGGTACAGGCCCTCGTCACGCTGGTCGCGCTCGTCGCGGTTCCGTTCGTCGCCCGTCGCCTCGGCGCCGCATACGGCGCGTACACCCTCGGTGCGGTCGCACTCCCCGCGATCGCGGCGAGCAACTTCCAGGGTCTCGGCCGGTACATGCTCGGCGCGTTCCCGCTATTCGGGCTCGCGGGAGTGTTGTTGTCCGAACACCGTCGTGCGCGCGCGCCAGTGCTCGCGGCGGCGGGCGCCCTCCTCGTGGTCGGGGCCTTCGGGTTCGCTCGCAACTGGTATCTCACGTGACCGACGCCGCGGCGTCCGTTGCCCGCCGGGCGTACGCATCCGAGGCGCTCGGCACGCGCGTCCACACCGCGATCCGGTGGCGCACCTGCCCGTTCCGCGACGTCGCCGACTCGGTGCCGCGGCACGGTGCGATCCTCGACGCCGGCTGCGGCCACGGTCTCCTGAGTCTCTACTTGGCGGCGCAGGCGCCCGAGCGCCGCGTCACGGGCGTCGACATCGACGACGAGAAGCTCGCGGTCGCGCGGCGCGCCGTGGCCGCGGCACATGTGGAGAATCGAGTGACGTTCGAACGGGTCCCGCCCGAGTGGCATCCGGACGCGCAGTGGGATGCGATCGTCGAGGTCGACATGCTCTACCTTCTCGGTCGCGCGCGTTCAGCCGAGTGGCTGCGCGTCGCCGCGACGGCGCTCGCGCCGGGTGGCCGTCTCGTGGTGAAGGAGCTCGACGTGACGCCGGCGTGGAAGGCGCGGTGGAGCCGGTTCCAGGAGGTGCTCGCGACGCGCGTCATGCGTATCACGGAAGGCGAAGAGCTCGAGCTGATCCCGAGCGCAGACGTGGTGGCGGCGATGACCGCGGCCGGGCTCACCGTCGACGCACGTCGGCTCGACCGCGGCAGATTGCACCCGCACTACGTCGCGGTGGGAACGCGAGCAGACTCCTGACGTGGCCATGCCCGCAAGGTTCCCGATCCGATTCACCGGCGCGAACCGCGCCATGGTGCTGCTCGGCATCGTGCCGGAGCACTGCCGTGTGGAGGTTGACGAGGGCGAGCTCCGCGTGCGAATGGCGTGGGCGTTCCAGCTCGACGTGCCGCGCGCGAACGTTCGCGCCGTCGCGCCGGATCACGGCCTCGTGTGGGGCTGGGGTGCTCACGGCTTTCGGGGGACCTGGCTGGTGAACGGTTCCTCGTCGGGGCTCGTGCGCGTCGAGCTCGATCCGGCCGGACACGGACGGGTCGCGGGGTTCCCGGTTCGGGTCCGCGTGCTTCGGGTATCGGTACAGGATCCCGACGCGCTGGTTGCCGCGTTGACGGTGCCGACGAAGTGACGCGCCGCTCTGAGGGTATTCGAGATCGTCTCCTCTACGACGCCTTGCGCTGCGGAGTCTCGACCTCGGGGCGGCGCCGGCGGCGGCGCACCCGGACCGCGGCCAGCTCGCCGTGGTCGTCTTCCAGCCACCCACACGCACAGATCAGGAGATCCTCCGTTGACGCGTGGAACTGCCCGCAGGCCTCGAACCGCAGGCCTGCGGCCTCGATCGTCCCGTCCATGAGGTGCCTCCCTGTGCGGTCGATGTTCACTCCACGAGCATCGCGCCGGGGTGTGACACTCATTCCTTGATCGGGGGCTCGTCGAGGCCGCTCGGCGGCTCCGGGACCGGTTCAGGGACCGTCTCGGTTGCACCGATGGCAGCGGCGGCCGGAGCTGCGGGCGTGCCGCTACCCCCCTTGGCCCCTCCGGCACCCCCGTTCGAGAAGAAGCGCATGAGCGTCGCCGCGAGCCCGTCGATCGGGGCACCACCTCCGCCACCGCCGGTGACCAGCACCTCGGGCACGACCGTGAGGTGGCCCTCCGAGACCGCGTTCGCCACCGCGACCACGGCCGTCGCGCCGCTGCCGAGCGCCTTTGTCTGGGCTTCGAACCCGATCGCGCGCGCGAGCCCGAGGGCCTCGGTGGCCTTCGCCTCGGCGAGCCCGATCGCCTGGACCTTCGTGGCCTCGGCGCGACCGGTGAGCTCGACGTACGCGGCCTCGCCCTTGCCTTCGTTCTCGCGCGCCTCGGCCTCGTTGGCCTTGATCTGCACGCCGACTTGCGCGCCCGCGAGCTGCGCCTGCATGTCGGCCGTTCCCTTCGCCTTCTCCATCTCGATGCGCGAGGTCTGCGCGCGCTGTTGCTCCTCGAAGGTCGCCTTCTCCTGGTTCGCGATCTCGCGCTGGGTGAGCACGATCACGAGCTCCGGCGGGAACACGACGTCCTGGATGTACACACCCCGTGTCTCCACCTCGTACTGGACGAGGTACCGCGTGATCGCCTCGAGCGCCGCGGCCTGCACCTCTCGCCTCGTCTCGATGAACTTCACCGCCTCGAGGGCCTGGAGTGTGTTGCGGAAGTGGTTGCCCACGGCCGACTGGAGCACTTCGCTCACGAGGTTGCGCATCGTGCCGACCATCGAGATCACCTTCGGTGCGCGCGTGTCGGGTACGTGGATCTGCACCTGGAGGTCGATCTGGAACACGAAGCCTTCGCGGCTCTTCCCGACGATCGACGAGAGCTGCGCATCGAGATCGTGCGCCTCCGACGTCGCGTCGGCCCAGTTCAAGGTGAGGATGAACGTCGGCACGATCTCGGCCGCGTACACGCGGGGGTTGATCGGGTACTTGCCGGTGCGCAGCGGCTCCTGCCAGATGCCGCGGTGACCCGGTCGCACGATCGACCCGAACTTGAACTCCGCTCCCGACGTGTCGAGCGTCGGGAAGGCCGACGAAGCCCTTGATCACGGCAACCTCGCCCTGGTTCACGACGAGCATCGGCACGAGATCGACGCGCACGAGGAACGGGTTCAGAAGGTACGCGCCATAGAGCAGCGGGTCGTGCTGCAGGCCGATCTTCCCGCCGGCGTCGAGGAATGCCTGGTAGTCCTGGTAGTTGTTGTGCACGTCGTTCTTGCTGCCGAGCAGCACTTCGATGAGGTCGGCGTCTTGCACACCTCCTTCGCGCTGTTCCATCTGGGAGATGTCGTCGAACCCTCCGAGCCGGCTCGCGATGTCGCCCGACGGCAGCGGCGGGCCTTCGAGCGTGGTGACGACGCCGATCAAGTCGATCGGCCCCGTCGGGCGCGATCACGACCACGCGGAGCTGATCGGGGGACAGACCGAACGACTGCGGCGTGAGCATCGCCACCCTTCGCCTGCGAGCTGAGCTCGGGTGACACCGGCAGCCCGTACACACCTTGGGTGGTGACCACGAGGAACGCAACCGGGTGGATCGGCACGAGGGTGCCCGGGGGCAGCACCGGCCGTTGCACGCCCTTCTGTCCGCCGTCCTCCACGAAGCTCGCGGAGTGAGGAGAAGTTTCCGAACTCGGTCTTGTACACGGGCGCTCTTCGCGCCGATGGGCAGCGGCTGTCCCACCTGGGCGATCACCACACCGATCTCACCGGCGGGCACCTGCACCCACGGGAACTTCTTCACGCCGAACATCGGCCACAGCTTGAAGCGCAAGCCCGGCATGAGCAGCGTGGCCTGGTATCCGGCCTCGCCGTGGAACGCGATCGGGTTGTCCTCGTGGAGCTTGCGGAACGCGAAACGCTTCGAGACCAGTCCCACCTCGGCCGAGCCGATCGAATGGAACGACTTGAGAACGATCGCGACGACCAACACCACCACCACGATGACTGCGATCAGTCCACCCATGACGCCACCTCTCCTTCTACCTTCGAGTCGCTGCGGCCCACGAATGGCTACAGCGTGCGCGTGTAGTCGACGACCTGTTGGATCTCCTTGGCGGACAGCTGGCCGCCGAACGCGGGCATCCCGCTCCCGCCACGTGTGACGAACTTCACCTGGTCGGCCACGTTCGGGAAGCGCTTCACGACGGCCCCGTCTGAAAGTTGCGGACCGAGGCCGCCACCGCCGTCGCTGCCATGACACCGTGCGCAGTTGGCGGCGAACGAGCGCGGCACCTGGCGAGGCGGTCGCGCCGCTGCTCCCGCCGGACTCCGACGGCTCGTTCGTGAACAGGAGTACGAAGAACGCCGCCGCCGCGATCAGCGCCAGCACCTCCACCACGGTGACGATGCGCTTGAACATCAGAACAGGGGGATGGCAGGGGGACGCGACGTGAAGAACCACAGCGCGCTCGTGAGCCAGATCCCCACGAGCACGACGAACACGAGGCCGCCGACGATGGGCAGCGTCCGATCAGGGAGGCCGTGAATGCGTACGGCCAACACCTTCACCGTGAACGCTCCGTAGAACACGCAGCCGAGGACCGAGTGGATCAGCACACGCGCGTCGGTGGACTCGAAGCCGATGCCCCAGAGGCACTGGTACGCAACCGGCAGGCTGAGCGCGAATGCCGCAGTGCCGACGAGGCGGTGGGCGTCGCCGAGCCAGGGCGGCGCAGTGCGCGGCACCTTCAGCTTGCCGTAGATGCGCATCGCGAGCAGCACCTGCACCGACGGCAAGAACGACCACCGCGGTGGCGAACCACACCTTGAGCTCGATGGTCCCCGTGAAGACGAGCGTGTACGGCTTCTCGCCGGTGGGGTCGTGGACCTTGCTGTAGACACCGAGGGCGACCGAGACCGCGCCGCCCGCGAGGAGAGCGACCAGCAACTTGACCGCGGGATCGCTCGCGGGACCGGCTCGGTCGTGATCGGCTCGGTCGCCATTGGCTCCGTCGTCATGGCGAGCCCCCTTCCACGCGCATCGTACGTCGTTCCGCCCGGCGACGATCTCGGCGGTTACGCTCGGACGTGTCGCCGTTGTCCGACCGTCTCCGCGTGCTCGGCGGCGACGCCATCCAGTACGTGTGGGACGCGTTCGCTCGCGCGGCGACCATCACGCCCGGAGCGCGCGGGCCCGCCGATTTCGCCGGTTCGGCGAGCGGTCGGCAATCTGTTTTCCGGTCACCGCGCTCTTCGGCGAGGAGTACATGGAGATCGGCGAGGGTTCGATCGTCGGTCCGCACTGCACGATGTCGGCCGGCATCATGCCCGGCCACACGCTCGGGAACACGCCCCGACTCCGCATCGGCGACCGGTGCCTCCTCGGCAAGGGCAGCGGCATCGTCACGCACGACTCGATCGAGATCGGCGACGACGTCTTCACCGGCCATTACGTCTACATCACCGACGCCAGTCACGGCTACGAGGACGTCACCCTCCCGATCGGCCGCCAATTCGGCGAGGCAAAGCCGGTGCGCGTCGGTGACGGGTCGTGGCTGGGCCACGGCGTCGTGGTCCTGCCGGGCGCCGACATCGGCCGCCACGTCGCGGTGGGCGCCGGCTCGGTGGTCACCGGCCCGTTGCCCGACTTCAGCGTCGCCGTCGGCAGCCCCGCGCGCGTGATCCGCCGCTACGTCGACGGCGAGGGGTGGCTGCGGGACCCGTGATTCGGAGCGAACGGCTGCGAGCCGGGTACCCCGGCTCGCAGTGAGCGACCCGTGTTCAGGCGGGTGACGGGTAGCTGGGCGGCGCGTCCTCGGGTGGGAGTTTCGTGAGCACGGTCACCGACGTCGCGTCGTCGTACAGGCCGACGGGTTTCGTGGGCCAGTTGCCGGGCAGGTACCGCTTCCCCCCGTCGGCGTAGCGGTACAGACCTTTCCCGTCGCGCCCGACCTCGTCCGGACCGGTGGCGTTCGGGTCCCACCAGACCACCGTCGCGTCGTCGACGCCGGTGACGTCGACTCCCTTCCAGAGCCCGTGCCTCCCCCACGAGAGATGCAGCCGAGTGGGAGTGGTGTCGGTTGCCGACGGGAAACGGAACAGTCCGGCGCGGAACGTCTTGGCGGTGAGCCGCGGACCGGCGAGGTGCACGCCGGTGAAGAAGATCAGCGGCGCCTGGACGAGCTCACGGAAAGTCTTCGCGGACGGCGGTTGGCCGGTCTGCCAGGTGATGAGGTTGCCGAGCTCGTCGACGGCGTCGTCCGTGCGCGCGGGGAGCAACGACACACCGAACGCGTGCGACCATTGCTTCTGGTCGTACTGACGGCCGAATACCGCGGTGTCGGTGAACGCGTAGCCGAGCACGACCCACTCGGGGAAGTAGCCCTGGCCTGTGGCTTCCTTCGTGAGGAAGGTCGGGAAGACCGGGTCGCCGGCGAGGATCACGCTCGTGACCCCGGCCGTCTGCAGCTTCGTGATGACGAGCCGAGCGTCCTCCTGCGCGGTGCCGAGATCGAGTGTGTACGGCACGGTCACCGCCGCGTTCACGTGGTAGCTGCCGAGGAGATCCTCGAAGTGCGCGACGCTGCGACGGAATGTCCCCGCGTCGTCGTCGTAATGGACGACGCCGAACACGCGCTTCTTCGCCGCGAGCTCCCGCGAGCCGGCGTGCACCGCCTTGCGGCGTGCGAGTTGCTTGCCGACGAACGCCGCCCAGTGCTCGCTCGCCTGCTCGGGCGACGCCAGCGTCGGCCAGAGGTAGGGCGAGTGCTGCACGAGGAACCGCTGGGGCTGCGCGATCAGGCAGTCGCCCACGCAGAGGACGCCGCGTGCCGCGAGCTCCTCGGCGTACGCACTGGTCTGGGCCGGACCGCCGAAGGACGCGAACGCCTTCACCTCCGTGGCGACCTTGATCGCGTCGGCCTTGGCCGCGACATCGTCGTCGGGAGCACCGCTCGCCTTCACCGGGACGAGCTCGATCTTGCGGCCGTACAGCTCGTAGTGCGAGGAGAAGTAGTCGACGTAGGCCTGGGTGGTGTCGCGCTCCTTGGCGAGGCTCTCGTCGCTCCCCGTGTTCTCGAAATAGGCCTGCTGCAGCAGGTCGGGCTGCGCCTGGTAGAGCGCGACGGTGATCGTGTCCTTGGTGACGCCGGGCGCCGTCGCGCCGCCGTTGTCACCGCCTTTCCAGGGCTCCACGCAGGGCGGGGCGTACCCGCTCGGCACCGCGACCCGCCCCGTGCTCGTGTCGCAGTTCGGCCCCCAGTCGACGGTCTTCCCCTCGGCCTTCGCCTGGTCGAACGTGAGCGGGCCCCCGGCCGCACCACCACCACTACCACCACCGGCCGCTCCACCCCCGGCAGTCGCGTGTCGGCGTCCCACGAGGGCCGAAACGGGGGTACCGAGGACGCCGGAACAGACGAGGGCGAGGGTGACGGTCAACACCCCCGTGCACTGTCGCCCCCGATGCATGGAGAGATCGTCGCACGCCGACCGGCACGCGCACGTTCAGGGGCCAGAACCGAGGAACGACCGCACCACCGCCGGATCTCGCAGCACGGCGTCGGGGTCACCCGACGCCACGACCCGCCCGAGGTCGAGGGCGACGAGGCGTTCGGATACCGCGCGGAGCAACGGCACGTCGTGCTCGATGACGAGCAGGCTCGCGCCCAGCGTGTCGCGCACCTGGAGCAGCAGTGGCGCGAGCGCTTCGCCTTCGCGCTGCGCGAGGCCGCTCGACGGCTCGTCGAGGAGCAGCACCGTCGGCTCGTGCGCGAGCGCGCACGCGAGGTCGACGATGCGCCGCGTGCCGGTCGAGAGCTCGTGCACGAACGTGTCGGCATAGGCCGCGAGTCCCAACACGTCGACGAGCTCGTCGACGCGCCGCGCGATCGCAGCTTCCGACCGCGACACCGCGGGAAGGTGCAGCGCGGCGGAGACCGGGTCGCGTATCCGAACGGCGTGCTCGAGTGCCACCGCGATCGTCTCGGCGACCGTGAGCGCAGGGAACAGGCGGCCGTCCTGGAACGAGCGCCCGAGCCCGCGACGCGCCCGCGCGTACGTCGGGAGGTGTTCGAGCACGACGACGGCGCCGGTGTCCGGGTGGAGCGTGACGGTGCCGGCGTCCGGAGCGGTGAACCCCGACAGCACGTCGAACAATGTCGTCTTGCCCGCGCCGTTGGCGCCGACGAAGCCGACGATCTCTCCGCGCGCGACCGTGAACGACACGTCGTCGAGCGCGACCACACCGCCGAACTGCTTCCGCACGGCGTCCACCGCCAGCCGTGTCTCGACTCCGTGTGCTGCGGGTGCGCGATCGCGCGTGTCCAACGTCCCGTGGCCGATGAACACGGCGCGCACGAGGTCGGGTCGCTCGAGCAGCCCCGTGCGGCGTACCCGCGAAGCGCACTTCGCCGTGGTCGAGGAAGTACGCTCGGTCGGCGACGCGGAGCGCGAGATCGAGTGACTGCTCGACGACGACGACCGTCGTGCCCGACGCTCGGAGCTGTTGCAAGAGCGCGATGACGTGCTCGGCGACGGCGGGGGCGAGTCCCAGGGTCAGCTCGTCGACGAGCAGCAGGTGCGGCCGCGCCACCATCGCCATCGTGAGCGTGAGGAGCTGCTGCTCACCGCCCGAAAGGTTGCCCGCCGGCTCGCGCAACCGCGCCTCGAGCGCGGGGAAGCGTTCGAGCGCGTCGCGGATGTCGTCGTCGGCGGCGCGCCGATCGCGGACGAGCCAACGCGCGAGGCGAAGGTGGTCCGCGACCGTGAGGGACGGGAACACTCCTTCACCGCCGGGCGCGTGGCCCACGCCGCGGGCGGCGATGCGCTCCGGGGCCAGGCGCGTCGTGTCGCGCCCGTCGATGGTGATCGTGCCGTGTCGGGTCCGTACGAGACCCGAGACGGCCCGCAGGACGGTCGACTTGCCGGACCCGTTGGTGCCGAGCACCGCGACGATCTCTCCCGCATCGGCATCGAGATCCACGCCGAACAGCACCTGCACGCCGTCGTACTCCACGTCGAGCCCGCGCACGGTGAGGGCGCGAGCTGCCCCTGGCGCGCCCTCCCGGCGGACCGGTCGGGGTGTGGTCGCGGTGGGCGGCGGTGTCGCCCAGGTGCTGATGCCTCGCCGCCGCGCGATGCGACGGAGCAGCGGCGTCGCGCAGGTCGGCGAATGCGGCGCCGAGCCCGCCCGGGAACAAGAGGAGCACGACGAGCAGGCCGGCGCCGGTCACGAGGATCTGCCAGTCGACGGGAAGCGCCCACGTGACGCCGCGCACGTAGAGCGCGCCGAGGAGCGCGCCCGGGATCGACCCGAGGCCGCCGATGACGACCATCGAGAACACGACGAGACTCTCCGACGCCGAGTACGTGTCGAGTTGGAGCCCGTTCTGGTGGTGCACGAAGAGCGCCCCCGCGAACGCGGCGAGGAAGCCGGAGATCGCGAACGCGACGAGGGTGCTGCGACGCGTGTTGATGCCGTAGGAGCTCGTCGCCGGCTCGTTCTCGCGCGTTGCCACGAGCACGCGGCCGGTGCGCGAACGACGGATCCCGCGTACGGCGACCGTCGCCAGGCCGAGGGCCACGAGACAGAGGAAGTAGTAGCGCGTCTCGGAGCCGACATCGACGAGCCCGAACAGCTTCCCCCTCTCGATCGCGCGCCGGGGGCAACCAGTCGAACCGCGCACCTTCGCCGAAGAACTGCGGGTTCAGCAGCCACGCGGTCGTCATGAGGGAGAACGAGAGCGTGACGACCGCGATGGTGAGCCCGCGCCGCCGGAGCACCGGCAGCCCGATCAGGAAGGCGACGGCGGCACCCGCCGCGCCCGCGCCGAGCAGGCCCAGGCCGAGGTCCCACCCCCACCGAGCGGTGATCGAGCCGCCGACGGCCGCACCGATGGCCACGAACGCCATCTGCCCCAGGCTGATCTCGCCCGCATAGCCGGTGAGCACCACGAGCGACAGGGCGATGACCGCGTAGATCACCGCAACTGCGGCGAGGTCGATGCGGCTCTCGCTGATGAATGCCGGGAGCGCGACGAGCGCGAGCGTCACCAACAGGACGAGCGCGATCCCGGTGATGCGCACCTCGGGCAAGCGCGGCGAGCTCACGCGGCACCGGCCGTGGCTCGCGCACCGCGCGCCAGGTCGACGGCTCGACGCGGCCCCGCAGGCCTCGGCCCGCGGGGGTCACCACGAGCGCGACGAGCACGATGACGAACACCACCGGCTCGACGTATTGCTGTTGTCCCCATCCCCACACCACCGACTGCTCGACGATGCCGAGCGCCACCGCCGCCATCACGATCGTCGGGAGGCGCTCCATCCCGCCGATCACGGCCGCCGCGAGGGCGCGCAAGAGGAGTGCTGGTCCGAGGATCGTGCCGATGGGTAGCCCGATGATCCCCGCGCGCAGGAAGACCGCGAGGAACGCGAGCACCGCGGCGATGACCCACACGAGGGTCTCGAGCCTGCGTACCGGGATGCCGAGCAGCGCAGCGCGATCGGCGTTCTCCGCGGTGCCGCGCACCGCCACGCCGACGCGCGTGCGCAGGAACAGCGCGAGCAGCGTGCACACGACGGGCACCGCGACGGCGGCGATGATCTCGCCGCCACGAAATTTCACGAACCCGATGGTGAACTGCGCGCTGATCGGTGCCGGCAGCGGTTCCGTGCTCGTCACGTCGAACCAGCGGGGGAGCAGGAGGCCGGCGCCCGCGAGCACCTGTGCGAGGCCGATGGTGGCGACGCTGAGGATCAGTCGCGGGGAACGGAAGAACCTCCGGATCACGAGGAGCTCGACGACGGCCCCGAGCACGACGGCGGCGACGATTCCCGTGGCGAACGCGAGCAGCCAGCTCGCGCCGCTGCTCACCACGAGCAGCACTGCGAACGACGCGGGCGCGAAGCCGAGGTCGCCCTGCGCGAAGTTGAGGATCCGATTGGCGCGGTACACCAGCGCGATCCCGAGCGAGATCAGGGCGGTGAGCCCGCCGAGCACGGCGCCGTACACGACGATGCCCGCGGGGGGTCCCCACAGGACCTGCACGAACAGGAGGAACAGTCCACCGCCGACGACGTAGGCGAGCGCCCGGAGCACGCCCTTCGTCCTCATCCGCGCGGACGTTACGGCATCCAGACCCACCCTTCGAGCCTGGCAACGGGGTCCGCGGGTGCGGCGAGCGAGGCGAGGTCGTCGCGGTGTTCGACCATGACGAGCGCGGTCACCGCGGCGTCGAACGCGTCGTCGCTCGCGACGGCGCGTGCGCGCAGGGGCGCGGGCAGGTCGGGGAAGCGTTCGCGGAGCAACTCGGCGCGCGCGGCGCGGTCGGACTTGCGTACTGCTCCCGTGCACGCGCGGCCAGACCTCGATCGCGAGCGGACAGCGGGCGCCGTCGAACGGCCAGATCGCGAAGCCGGCGGCGCGGAGTCGCGCGAGCACCGGCCAGCCGCGGATCGATCCTGTACCCACGCTGCCGTTGCCGCCCACCTGGAACGTCGACTTCGGGCGCACTCCGCCGAACGCGGGGATCGCGGCCTCGCTGACGCGGAAGTGCGCGGGAAGGTCGGGTCGCCGGCGGCCCGGCCGTCCCCAGAACGGCGGGCGGCACTCGCGGAGCCACGCCTCGCCGTCGAGGGCCGCCGCGTCCCACAACTGGTCGACGGTCGCGTAGCCCCGCTCACGGAGGAACCAGGCGGGAAGGGAGAAGGAGAAGTCGAGGCCCACCACGATCTGGGGATCGTGTGCGCGCGAGCACGAGGACGTGATCTGCCACCTGGTCCCGAGTGCGGCCGTCCTCGAGCCGGACGAGCTGCCCGTCGTTCGCTTCGGCCACCCAGATCGCGCGTCGTTCGCCCTTCGCTCGGCCCGACCAGTCGACCGCCACGACGCCGCACGCGGCTACGCCGTGGCCCAGACCAGCACCTCCGCTCCCGCGGCTCCCGCGACGAGCGCGTGCGGGCCTGCATCGGTGAGCCGTGCGGCGTCACCAGTGTCGAGCGAGCCGGCGCCGTCGAGCGCGGCGCGACCCGACCGCGACGAACACGTGGACGTGCGGCGCGTCCGGCACCATGACGTCGGTGCCGGCCGCGAGCCGACCGGCGAGCAGCATCGGCGTCGCGTTGATGGATCGTGACGCCGCCGTCGTCGCCGCGCCGGCCCGACGCGACCGTGACGAGGCCGCCACCAGTGAGCGCCTCGCTCACGTCGTGCTGCTCGTAGCCGGGCTCGATGCCCGTCGTGTCGGGGAGCACCCACATCTGCACGAGATGCACGTCGGCCGTCGCGCTCGCGTTCATCTCGGAGTGGCGAGATGCCCGAGCCGGCGCTCATCCGCTGCGCGAGGCCCGGATAGATCACGCCCACGGTGCCGGTGCTGTCGCGGTGCTCGAGCTCGCCGTCGAGCACCCACGTGACGATCTCCATGTCGGCGTGCGAGTGCGTGCCGAAGCCTCTGCCGCCGCGGACGACGTCGTCGTTGTTCACGAGCAGCAGCCCGTGATGGGTGTTGGCCGGGTCGTAGTGGCCCCGAAGCTGAAGCTGTGCCACGAATCGAGCCAGTCGATCTGCGTGTGGAACCGGTCGGTCAGCGCGGCGAACGTCCACGGCCATGGCCGCAGCGTAGAGCCGCGTTCCGGCACCGCAAGTGCCCTGCGGTGCGGCGGGGGGTTCCGCCCGACGTGGCGCAGAGCGGCCCGCGACGGAGTCGTCGAGAGCGGGCAAGTTAGGCTTCGGCAGCGATGCCACTTGTGGTCGCACTCTGTACTGGTAACGCTGCGCGGTCGGTGATGGCCGGCGCGCTGCTCGCCGATACCCCCGAGATCGTCGTCGCCACCCGCGGCACGCATGTGGTCGAGGGGATGCCCATGAGCCTCCGCACTCGGAGCGCACTCGTCGCGCTCGGCGTGAACGATCACTCGCACCGCAGTCGCCAGCTCTCTTCGGACGACCTGCGTGAGGCCGACCTCGTGGTCGCGATGGCGCGTGAGCATGTGCAGTTCGTCCGGCGGGTGCACCCGCAGGCCGCGGCGCGCACCGCGACCCTCAAGCGGCTCGCCGCGCGACCTTCCCGACGACCTCCGGTCCGCTCGCCGAACGCGTCGCGTCGTTGAAGCTCGAGTCCGTTGCCCTCGAGCACTGGGAGGACGTCGACGATCCCGCCGGTGGCGACGAAGAGGTGTTCCACGAGTGTGCACATCAGATCCGCGAGTTGCTCGACCAACTCGCGCCTGCGCTCCGGGAGTCGGCATGAGACGGCGGGTGCTGGTCTGCGCGGTGATGCTCGCGCTGCTCGGGGCGGTGAGCGCGCGCGGCGCCGTCGCCGCCGACTCGAACGCTGCAGTCGTTCGCGGGGTCACCCCAACGACGATCAAGGTCGGTGGGCTCGGCTACTCGGTGCTCTACTCCGGCGCCGACATCGGCGCGAAGGCGCGGTTCCAACGCGAGAACGCGGCGGGCGGCGTGAACGGTCGCACGATCGACTACGTCGGTTTCCGCGACGACGCGGGTGCCGCCGCCACGAACAAGCAGGCAGGCGCGAAACTCGTGCAGGACGACAAGGTCTTCGCGGTGGTTCCGGTGGTCACGTCCGACCTCGGCGCGGTGACGGACCTCACCCGCCGGAAGGTCCCGTACTTCGGGTGGGCGCTGAGCTCGAACTTCTGCGGCAATGCGTACGGCTTCGGCTTCACCGGTTGCTTGTTCCCGCCGGGTGGACGCACCGCGAGCAACGCCTGGGGAGTGCTCGTGAAGACCGCGCTCGGTCCGCAGGTCGCGAGTCCCAGCGCGGTGCTGCTCACCGAGAACACAGCGGCCGGCCAGGTCGTGCTCAGCTCGCTGACGGCCTCCGTGAAGAGCGCGGGCATCACCGTCGCGAATGCAAGCAGCACCCTGCCGGTCCCCGCAGTCGGGGACTACGGAGGAATCGCGGGCGCAGTGCTCACTGCGAATGCCGGCAAGCCGCCCGACGCGGTGTTCGTCGTCGGGTCGTACTCGACCGTCATAGCGATGCAGAAGGCACTGCGCGACGGCGGGTACACCGGATTGTTCACCGACGACATCGAGTACGACCCGGATCTCGTCCCGTTGGCGACCGGATCAGCCGTGATGTTGCAGACCGCCGCGATCGAGACGGCGCCCACGAACCCTGCGATGCAACAACTCGTCGCCGACGTGCATGCGATCGCTCCCGACCTACCGATCGACCAGACGGTTGCCGCTGGATACTGGTCGGCCGACCTGTTCATCGCAGCGTTGAAGCGAACGGGAAAGAATCTCACCGTCGACCGCTTGTTGAAGGCCGCGAACAAGGGATTCACGTACCAGGTTGCGAACACCGTCGGGCCCACGAAGTTCCCGGCCGCGCACGATGCGTCCACGCCCTGCGGCTCGCTCGTACGTAGCGACGGCGCCGCGTTCTCGGTACTGGTGCCCTACACCTGCGGGAAGGTCGTGCCGGTCAAGCAGTGAGCAGCGCGGGAGCCATGCACGCGCCTCGGATGTTGCACGCGATGGTCGTCGCGGGCGTCGGAACGATCATGGCCGCGCTCACGGCCGTTCCCGCGGCGACTGCTGCTCCCGTCGGGCGCGGCGTCACGCGCGCGCGACGGTCACGGTGGGTGGGCTCGTCGCCGGCGACGCCGTCGCCAAGGACGCCGACCTCGGAGCGAAGGCGCGGTTCGAGCGCGCCAACCGACGGGGTCGTACGGGTGGCCGCACCATCGACTACCTCGGAGCGCGAACGACCACCGACGCGACCGCGGTGACCGGGCTCGTCGACACCGCGTTCGCGGTGGTGCCCGCGATCGGGATCTCGCAAGACGCCACCGCTCTGTCGAAGGCAGCGGTGCCATTCGTGGGCGTCGCAGGATCCCCCGAATGGTTCGGGAACCGATGGGGCTTCGGCATCACCGGCGCCGCGCTCTCGGAACGATCGACCACCGGGAGCCCGGCCTGGGGGGTGCAGCTCCGCGCGTTGCTGGGAGGGTCGCGAGCGAAGACCGTCGTCGTCGTCAGCGACGGCGACGCGTTGGGCGTGGTCCGTGCCGCCGCGACGAAGGCGGCCCTGCGAGCGGCGGGTTTCCGGGTCGCGCCCGCAGTCACGTTGACCGCGGCGCCGGTCGATGCTGCGGCAACCGCGCGCGCTCGTCGCGGGAGTCCCGCCGCCCGCGGCCGTGATACTGCTCGCGACCGACGCGACGTCGCTCGGAATCGCACAGCAGCTCGCGGTCCTCGGGTACACGGGGACGGTGGGCGTCGGCGACGATTTCTATTCGCCGAACGCCCCTGCGCTCGGCGCGGGGCTCACCGTGCTCGTCCCGATCGCGCCGGTCGAAGCCGACACGTCTGCGACCCGCCGCATGGTCGCCGACGTGCACGCGGTCGACTCCACGGCAGTGATCACGCCGGCCGTCGCCCAGGGCTACTTCTCCGCCGATTTCTTCCTCGACGTGCTGGGGAAGGTCGGTCGGAAGCTCACCGCGAAGCGCTTCCTCGCAGTCGCCAACGGCGGGGGGTTCACCTACGAGGTGCCGGCCACGATCGGCCGTTCCACATGGCCGGCGATGCACGCCGCGGGATCCCGTGCGGAGCGCTGGTCCAGGGCGACGGCACGCGCTACTTGCTCGCCGAGCCCTACCGCTGTGACCCGCCGATCACGCTGCCGGTGAAGCGGAGGGCGCGTTAATCGCCGTCCTCGAGCCGGAAACCCACCTTCATCGTCACCTGGTACCACCCCACTTCGCCGTCGCTGAGCGCGCCGCGGATGTCGGTGACCTCGAACCAATCGAGGTTGCGGAGCGTCTTCGCCGCACGGCCGATGCCGTTGCGGATCGCGTCGTCGATACCGCCGGGCGAAGATCCGACGATCTCCGTGATCTTGTAGGTGTGCTCCACGAGCGTGCTCCGTTCTGCGCGGCGGACTGGGGACCGCAGGATACGCCCGGCAACGCACGCTCGCTCCGGTTGCGGATAGGTTGCGCGCGTGTCGAACCTCACGATCGAGCCGTTCCGCATCGATGTTCCCGAGCGCGCCCTCGACGATCTCCGCGAGCGGTTGGTGCGCACTCGTCTCCCCGAACAGATTCCCGATGCCGGCTGGGACTACGGCACCGAGCTCGGATACCTGTCGGGGCTGCTCGCGTACTGGCGCGACGAATACGACTGGCGGCGTGCCGAGGCCCAGCTGAACGTGTTCGACCATTTCCTCACCGAGATCGACGGCGCGCGTGTGCACTTCCTGCACGCGCGCTCGCCCGAGCCCGGCGCGCTCCCGCTCGTCATCACCCACGGCTGGCCGGGATCGATCGTCGAGTTCCTGGAGATCATCGGGCCGCTGTCCGACCCGCGCGCGCACGGCGGCGATCCGCAGGACGCGTTCCACGTGGTGTGCCCGTCGATACCCGGTTACGCGTTCTCGGGGCCGACGCGCGAGCGCGGGTGGAACTCGGGACGGGTCGCGAAGGCGTTCACGGAGCTCATGGCCGCGCTCGGCTACTCGCGCTACGGCGCACAAGGTGGCGACTGGGGATCGATGATCTCGACGCAGATCGGGCTGGCCGACGCGGAGCATGTCGCCGGAATTCACCTCAACATGGTGATCGTCGTTCCCCCACCGGATCTCGACCTGAGCACGCTCGGGGACGACGAGCGCGATTCGCTCGCGTCGCTCGAGCACTACAACCGCGACGAGAACGGGTACGCGCGGATCCAGGGCACACGCCCGCAGACCATCGGCTACGCACTCGACGATTCGCCTGCAGGCCTCGCGGCGTGGATCGTCGAGAAGTTCCGTGCATGGACCGACTGCGACGGCGACGTCGAGCGGTGCCTCACGAAGGACAAGATGCTCGACAACGTCATGCTGTACTGGCTTACCGGCACCGCCCACTCCGCCGGTCGTCTCTACTACGAGGTCGAGCACGGCGGTGCGTTCGGGCCAGGCGAGCGTGTCGAGCCGCCGGTCGGCGTTGCCGCGTTCCCGGCAGAGGTGCTCCGGTTCCCGCGCTCGTGGGCGGAGCAGCGGTACAACATCGTCCGCTGGACCGACATGCCCCGCGGCGGCCATTTCGCCGCGTTGGAGCAGCCCGAATTGCTCGTCGACGACGTGCGCAGCTTCTTCCGGATGGTGCGCTGAACGGGCCCGCGTGGGCTTTCCTGGGCGTCGCGAGCCTGGTCGCGGTCGCCGACTGGTACGCGGTCGCCACGCACCGGCAGTTGCTCGAGTATGTGTGCAAGCCCGCGGCCGCGCTGGCGTTTCTTGCTACCGCGATCGCGCTCGACCCCGTGCACGCCGATACCCGTGCGTGGTTCTGCGTCGCGCTCGTCTTCTGCGTCGCGGGCGACGTGTTCCTCATGCTGCCGCGCGATGCATTCGTGCCCGGGCTCGCCTCGTTCCTCGTCGCGCAGCTTTGCTTCGCCGTGGGGTTCGCACTACACATCGACAGCGCGGGTGAGCTGGTGCTCGGCATCGCGGTCGTCGCTCTCGTCGCGATTCCGCTGTCGGTTCGCTTCCTCCGCGCGCTGCGGGCCGTTGGACGCAGCTCGCTCATCGCGCCGGTGCTCGCGTACGTGGGCGCGATCGGGGCAATGGTCGCGACCGGGATCGCTGCCGGCGGCGCCCTCGCCATCACCGGGGCCGCGCTCTTCTTCGCGTCGGACGCCTTGATCGGTGAGACCCGCTTCGTCCGGCCTCGAGCGTGGGGTCCGGTGGCGGTGATCGTCACCTACCACCTTGCCCTCGCCGGACTGGTGTCTTCCCTGGTCTAGGAGCGAACGGCTACGAGCCGGGTACCCCGGCTCGTAGTGGGCGACCCCTACTCAGGTGACCGCCGGCACACTCGCCGGGGATGAGTCGCCGCAAGAGCTGCGCCACCCCCTCGTGCCGATAGACTCGACACGCCCTGGCCGCTGTGTGAGTATGGTGCAACTGCGGAGCGTGGCCTATTGGCCGCACCGTTGACCAGGGGCCCTAGGAGGCAGGCACGTGCAGACCTCGATGCGCAGGCTCACCCGGATCGCCGTCCTCAGCGCGGTTGCGCTCGTAGCGGTTGGCGCGTCGGCGACTGGCGCTGTCCGCGGCCACTGCCAGCGGAGTCTGCGTCTTCAACGTGCTTCCCAACCCCGTCCCGAACCCACCCGGGTTTCCCGCGCTGGTGCACATCGAAGGCACTGCGCCCGCCGGTTCCACCGTAACTGCCTTCAACGGTGCAATCGTGTTGATCACGACGGTCACCGCCGCGAACGGCACCTTCCACAGCGCCGACTTCACACTGACCGGCCCGACCAACGTCACCGCGAACTTCTCGCTGGTCAACGCCAACGGCTACGCCACCGGCTGCAACGACCCCAACGGCTCGCTGGTCGTCCGCGTCGAAGCCGCTCAAGTCGCGCGGCAGGCGCAGCAGGCGCAGGCGCTCGCGTTCACCGGTTCGAACAACACATCCTCGTTCGCGCTGATCGGTGTCGCGGCCCTCGTTGTCGGCCTCGTGCTCACGGTGGGTGCGCGCCGGCGGGGCAAGGTCTCGTCCTAGCCGCGCCTGCACGACAGGTCGACCGCTCCACGCCGGGCACTCGGCTCGCAGCCGTTGGGTCTCGCTTCGCGGGGTCAGGCGATTCGGCTTCGGGTTAGCATCGGCCTCTCAGTCACAGGGAGGCACAATGGCCTGGAAGGTCGTGGTCGATTTCGACCTCTGCGAGAGCAACGCCATCTGCATGGGCATCGTCCCGGAAGTCTTTGAAGTCCGCGACGACAACTTCCTCTACGTCCTGCAGGAGAATCCGCCCGACGATCTCCGCGAGAAGTGTGAGCAGGCCGTGCGGCAGTGCCCGAAGCAGGCCATCAAGATCGACGAGAGTTGACACCGCCGCCGTGTGCGCGGCGTCAACGGTCTCCTAGCTGTAGAACGAGTCGTCGGTCGCGAGCTCGTCGGTGGTGTCGGTCAGTGACACGATCTTCCCGCCCACGATCTTGAACACGAGTGCCTGACGGTTGTCGAGGCGCTTGCCGTTCCGCTCGGCGGTCTGGCGGTGCACGATGACCACGGTGCCGTGTCCGTCGGTGAAGCTCTGCTCGATCGCCACCGAGTAGGTGCCGTCGGTGAGCTCGGCGATCTTCGCGTACATGCCGAGGATGTTGTCGCGTCCCTTGAACTCCCCGCTCACGAGGTTGTTCCCGGCCATCGTCTGAACCGCGTCTTCGGCGATGAGCTCGGTGAGCGTGGCAATGTCCGCGGAGTTGAAGGCGTCGTAGCCACGCCTGATCAGGGCGACGTCGGGGTGCTCGGCCATTGGGTCCTCCCGTTGCTCGTGGGTCTCGGGAACGATTCGCCGCCCGGCGCGCCGTGGATCACCTGCCCACTCTCGCTACCGTTCTGGCGGTGACGAGCCCACCGGCGAATCGATCCGACCTCCGGCGCGGACGCCACCGAAGGCGCCAGCGCCTGATCGTCGCGGCGGTGGCCGGAATCGTCGTGCTGGTCGTCGGCGTGGGCGTGGCGGCCACGTCGGTGCTCTCGGGCGGCGACGCGGGCGGGGACGCAGCACGCGTGGCGGCGGGGACCACCTCGACCACCGCGACCACCGCGACCACGTTGCCGCAGCCGCCGAGCACGAGCGCGGCGCCCACCGCTCCGTCGACCTCGAAGACGCCGTCCACGACAACCACCGCAGTCGGAGCCGCACCGGTCGACGTCGACCGCCGGTACGCCGTGGGCACCTACAACGCGACCTACGTCGACTCGACACGCTCGACGTCCCCGAACGGGAGCTTCGGCGGTGCCCCGAGCCGCACGCTCGACACCACGTTCTGGTATCCCGCAGCGAGCGACGGAGGTGCTCCGGATCGCGCGCACGGCCCCTACCCGCTCGTGCTGTTCGTGCACGGCTTCGACCGGACTGCAGCCTTCTACGCACCGCTGCTCGAGCGATGGGCGGCCGTGGGCTACGTCGTCGCAGGACCGACGTTTCCGATCCTGAGCGGAATCCCGGGCGGTGCAAGCCACGTCGACTACGACAAGCTGTTCGGCGACGCCGCGTTCGTGATCTCGCAGACGCTCGCGAGCGGCGCGGGCACACCGATCGGCGGACTGGTCGACGGCACGCGCATCGCGGTCGCCGGTCACTCCGACGGGGAGATGGTGAGCTTCGCGCTCGGGTTCGCCGCGTGCTGCCGCGAATTGCGGATTCGCTCCGTCATCGCGATGGCGGGCGACCTTTCGAACTCGGGCTTCGATCCCATGCGCGACACGGGAATGCCGATCCTCCACATCTTGGAGACGAACGACGAGTACGACCCCTACCAGCACTCGATCGACTGGGATCGTGCAAACCTCACCCCACCGCGGTGGATGCTCACGCTGGTGAACGCGAGCCACGTACCGCCGTACAACCAACCGGGCAACGCGCACTTCGAGCTCGTGAGCACGGCAACGGTCGAGTTCCTGGACGGCACGTTGAAGAGTCACCCCGGCAGCCTCGACCGCCTCACCACCGGCGTCGCGGCCCAGCCCGACCTGGCAACCCTTGAACGTTGACGGTGTTCCCCGAACGGCAGGGCTAGTCGCCGGCGAGCTCATGGCGGAGCTGGCGGCGAAGGATCTTGCCGGTGGCGGTCTGGGGAAGCTCCTCGCGAACCTCGACGTGCTCCGGCGTCTTGAGCGACCCGACGCGCTCACGCACCCAGTCGCGCAGGTGCTCGGCGTCGATCTCGTCGACGCCCGGCCGTAGGGTGACGGCCGCGACGATCCGTTCGCCCCACTCCTCGTCGGGCAGACCCACGACCGCGGCCGCCGACACCGCGTCGTGCGTGAGCAGCGCGTCCTCGATCTCGGCGGGACCGATGTTCTCTCCGCCGCGGATGATCGTGTCGTCGGCGCGCCCCTCGCAGAACAGGTAGCCGTCGACGTCGAGCCAACCGCGGTCGCCGGTGTGCAACCAGCCGTCGGCGTCGGTCTTGGACTCGGTGTCCGACGTACGCGCCGCTCACCTGAGCGCCGCGGATCTGGATCTCGCCCGGCGAGTCGATACCCACGTCAGCGCCGCTCTCGTCGATGATCCGCACCTCGATCCCCGGCACCGGCAGACCGACCGACGACAGGCGTGCCGTCCACACGGGGTCGTCGCTGTACATCGCGAGCCGGTGCTCGTCCGGTCCGAGCAGACACACCGTGCTGCTCGTCTCGGTGAGCCCGTACGCGTTGACGAAGTCGGCCTCGGGAAAGAGCTCGAGCGCCCGTTCGAGGATGGGTGTGGGCATCCGCGCGCCTCCGTACACGAGGTTGCGGAGGCTCGGGATGCGCGCGTCGGGATCGCCCTCCATCACGTGCACGATCCGAGCGAGCATCGTGGGCACGACGAACGCGTGCGTGATCGATTCGCGGCGCGCGGTCTCGACCCAGTCCGCGGGTGAGAAACGCACGCCGGGCAGTGGTACCACCCGACGTCCGCTGTACGTGGAGCTCAGCATGGCGGTGACCCCTGCGATGTGGAACGGCGGCGAGGACATGAGCGAGGCCTCGTCTTCACCGGCCGACCCGAACTCCACGGTGTTGAAGACGTAGGCGAGGAGCTGGTCGTGCTCGAGCACGGCCGCCTTCGGAGCGGCCGACGTGCCGCTCGTGAAGAGCAGGACCGCGGGGAGCTCGGGCGAGTCGGGGAACGCGCGCTCGGACCCACTTTCGGGGTCGACCCAATGCGTGCCGGCAGTGATCGAAGGCGTGATCCGCGCGAGGAGCTCGTCGAGCGCCGCGTCGGGGAGACGGTAGTTCAGCGGCGCGTAGCTCACGCCGGCCCACGCGGCGCCGAAGAGCGCGGCGGGGACGATGGGGCCGTTCGGCTCGATGAGCGCGAGGTGCGTTGCCCCTGAGTCTTCGACGTGATCGGCGATGGCACGGGCGGACCGTCGGAGCTGCTCGTAGGAGAGGCCGTCGTCGAGGCTGCCGATCGCAATTCGGTCGCCGAGGGCGTCGGCGGCCATCTCGAGGATCATCGCGAGGTTCACGGCGAGTCCCGCGGCGCGGCGGCGTCGATCAGTCGGAGGAGGGGAGGGGCTTGGCCTGGGCGATCTCCATGGGCTGGGAATGGCAGCTCAGCTCGCCCTCGCCGGCCTTGGTGACGAGCACGGTCGCCTCACAGACCGTGCACGTGTATCGCTTGCCCATCAGATTCGCCATCCCGACTCCCCCCTCTACCCTTCGCGCGGGGCCATCAGTGCCCCACAGCACGACACCTCGCCGTCGGTGCCCTTGACAACGATGATCTCCGTTCCGCACTCTGCGCAGCGCAAGCGAGTCCCCGGTGCAGTCGGCATGCCGAGCAGGATACCGAAACGGATCGGACATCCTGCCAGTCGGCGGTCGGTGTCGTCTTCCTCAGGCCGACGCGATCTCGGGCGACGGTTCGACGATCGGCACCTCGCTCGCGTGTTCTGCTCCACCCCCGGCTTCTCCACCCCCGGCTTGTCCACCCCCGGCTCCTCCACGCGCGGCCCCCCGAGCCCGGAACACGGCGACGGTCAGACAGCCCAGCCCGTAGATCGTGGCCGCCGCGAGGCTGAGGCTGCCGAGGACCGGCACGATGGCCGCGACGCGCAGGATCCCCCACCCGACGAGGAACGCGAGCAGGCGGTTCCGCGGCTCCTTGAGGATCAGGCGCCCGAGGAAGAAGCAGCCGGCCACGTACCCGAGGCCGTACAGGAGCGCGAGCGAGAAGAGCGTGGCCAGTCCGAGAGGTAGCCCGACGATGGTCACCGACAGGAGCACGCCGGCGACTGGGACACCGATGGCGACGGCGAAGCCGAGCCCGATCGCCGGTCCGACGGCGGTGCGCCCGGCGCGCGCGCCGGATTCTGCGGCACGCGGCGCGACGAGCAGGAGCGCCCCTCCGAGCAGGAAGCTGGAAACCGTCGCCGCGATCCAGAGCACGATCCGCCCGATGGCGCCGAGCCGGCCGAGCGCGAAGCGACGGCGGGCGCGATCGACGTCGCCCTGCACCGATGATCGTTTCGCGATCACCGGCCGGTCGCTCGAGACGACGTCGCCGGCGACGGAGCCTGACGCGGTGACCACGACTCGACCGTTCAACGCCGTGACGTCGCCGTTGACGCGACCTGTGATGGTGACGTCGCCGTTGAACGCGAAGACCCAGTCGCGCACGCGGCCGTCGACGCGGACATCGCCATCGAAGATCATCACTCGGTTGACGACATCACCGTCGCGAACGTCGACGCTGCCGGTGATGACGATCTGGTTGTTCGGATCGTCGTGGTGCGTCGCGGCGAACGCGGGAGCGGCGGCGAGCATCATCGCACCGAGCACCAGCAGGAATCCCGTGACTCGCGTGTACTGCTTCATCGCGACCTCCCCGGCAGATTGGACCAGTATGGCCTTCGGGTAGCGTGCCCCGCCGTGGCCGATCCTCGCACGATCACGATCGAGCACGACGGCCTCCGTATCGCCGCCCTCGACTGGGGTGGCGAGGGTCCGCCGCTCTTGCTGCAGCACCCCAACGGCTTCTGCGCGGGGTTCTTCGATCCGCTCGCGCGGGAGCTCCGCGGCGAGTACCACCCGATCGGCGTCGACGTTCGCGGCCACGGCGCCAGCGAACGGCCGGCCGATCTGCGGGTGTGCACGTTCCCGAACATCGCCGGTGACGTGTACGCGGTGCTCGACGCGCTCGGTTTCGAGGAGATCCTGGCGCTCGGGCACTCCATGGGAGGGGCGGTCGCGATCCTTCTCGACGAGATCCGTCCGGGGCTCGTGCGCAAGGTGCTCCTGTGCGAGGCCATCGCGTTCCCGCCGAGCGGTCTGCCGCAGCGTGCCACCGGAGGTCCGAACCCGATGGCCGCGATCGCGCGCGCACGGCGCGCGGTGTGGCCCGATCGCGAGACGGTTCGGGCGTCGTACGCGGGCCGTCCCCCGATGAACGTGCTCGAGCCGGCCGCGCTGGCGGCGTACGTGCGCTACGGCTTCCATGACCGCGACGACGGGGAAGTGGAGCTTGCGTGTGCGCCCGAGGTCGAAGCGCGCTGCTTCGAGGCTGCGGCGGAGCCCGACGGCGCACCCCACGCGTTCGCGCACCTACCGAAATTCCGAGGTTCGGTGGTCGTCGCGTCCGGTGACCACTCGAATCTGCCCACCGAGGTGTTCGCCGCTCAGGCCGAGGCCGCCGGCGCCCCCTACCTGCAGCTCGACGGCAGCCACTTCTTCCCGCAGGAGAACACCGCTCGCACGGCCGCCCTCGTCCGCGAGCACCTTGCCTGGTGAGCGGTCTCCCGGTACCTAGTTCCGGGAGAGCACCGTGCGCGCCCACGCATAGTCGGCTTTGCCCACCGTGGTCCGTTGCACGTGATCGACCACCACGACGCGCCGCGGGCGTTTGTACGACGCCAGGCGACCCCCGACCCACGCCGCCAACTCGTCGGGCGTGGGTGCACCCCCGTTGCCGCCACCGCTGATCGACACCACGGCCGCGACCGACTCGCCCCACTCCTCGTCGGGCAGACCCACGACGATCGCGTCGGCGACGGCCGGGTGTTCTTTCAGCACTTCCTCCACCTCTTCGGGCCACACCTTCTCGCCACCGGTGTTGATGCAGCCGGAGCCGCGTCCCAGCAACGTGATCGTGCGGTCATCGTGGACGATGGCCCAGTCGCCGGGTACCGCGTAGCGAGCGCCGTCGATCTCGCGGAACGTCGCAGCCGAGCGCTCGGGGTCGTTGTAGTAGCCGATTGCGGCCGAGTGCGCGACTGCGAGCACCCCGGCCTCTCCCGAACCGGGCACGACGTCGCGGCCGTCCTCGGTGAGCACCCGCGCTCGTGGGCCGAGCGTGAACCGTGCCGTCGTGTTCTCACCCGGAGCAGCGGTGAGCGCGAGCGCGAAGCCCACGGCCTCACTCGATCCGAGCGAGTCGTAGAAGCCCATCGTGCCGCGCTGCAGCAGCGCGTCCTTGAGCGCCGAGTTGACCATCGCACCCGAGTTGTGCACGCGCTGGAGGGACGACAGGTCGTAGGGCTCACCCCGCGCTTCCGCGTCCTCGAGCGCGCGCAGGATGCGCCGGAGGATCACGTCGCCGACGAGCGAGAGCAGCGTGACCCGCTCACGCTCGATGGTGGCACAGATCTCGTGGCCGTCGACCGGGCCGCGCGGGAGCAGCACGACGGTGCCACCGACCGACATCCAGGTGTTCGACTGATGGACTGCGGTCGCGTGCACCAGCGGAGTGGTGAGGAGCGCGACCGGCCCGGCGTCGCGACCGCGGAGATCACTCGCGCACGCGGCGACATCCGCGACCGATTGAGGCACCGGCCGGTCGATCACCCCCGCCGCGTACGCGCCGCCGTAATCGAGCAGTGTTCCCTGGTGCCAGAGCACACCCTTGGGAAGGCCGGTGGTGCCGCCGGTGTACCAGAGGAGCAGGTCGTCGCCCGAGCGCTCGATGCGCGCGAGTGGAGCGCTGGCCGCCAGCAGCTCCGCGTAACCGGCGGCACCGGGCACCGGCGATGCGGCAGCGCGGTCATCGATCTCGATCAGCAACCGCAGCTTGGGTAGACGATCGTGTACGGCCGCGACCCGATTGCCGAGTGATCGGTGGTAGACGAGCACCTCGGCGTCGGCGTTCTCGAGGAGAGCCGCCAGTTCGGCTGCTTCGTACCGGAAGTTGACGTTCGCGGGGAGCGCTCGCAACTTCGAGCACGCGAACAGGCTCTCCACGTACTCAGGGCAGTTGAACTGGTACAGCGCGACGTGTGCGCCCTGCCCGACGCCCTCGGCGGCGAGACCGGCTGCGAGCCGCGCGGCGTGGTCCTCCAGCTCTCGCCAGTGCACGCGCCGCTCGCCCTGCACGACGGCGGCCGCATCGGGGACGGCGTCGGCGACGGCCTCCCACACGGTGGCGAAGCTCTCGTACATGACCCTTCCTCGGTTGTTAACGCAGTGCGCTCTTGATCTTGGCGACCTCGGCGAGCTTGCCGTCGCGAAGGAGTTGCTGCAGCCCGCTCCGCCGGCCATTCAGGTACGCGGAGAAGAAGTCGAGCGTGGTCTCGTCGACCACCCGGAACGCTGCGCTTCCCGACTTTTCGAACTCCGTGTCGTGGTCGCCGCCGAGCAGCGTGACGAAGAACTTGGGAGGGTTCGCGAGCTCGTAGATCGCCGTGGTTCCGTCGATCGGGTCGGTAGCGTCGGCGTCGCCGTGGATCGCGAGCAGCGGTGTGTCGACGCCGGTGAAGTAGTTGCTCGCATCTCCGGCGATCCCACCCGACAGTGTGACCGCGGCGTTGACGCGGTCGTCGCGTCCGACAGCGCTGAACGCGAGCACGTAGGTGACGACGGCGCCGAGCGCGTGGCCCGCGGCCGCGACGTGGTCGCGGTCGACGATCGTGGCGAAGCCGCCCTGCACGCGGTCGGACATCCGGTCGATGATGAAGCTTGCATCGGTGACGCGTTCGCCCAGGTCGATCACGACCTGGCCGTTCGAGTCGGTCGTGTCCGTTGTGGGCGCCCCGTAGCTGGGTACCGCGACGACGTAGCCGTGCTGTGCCCACGAGTGGAGCAATGGTTCGTAGGACTGCGCAGTGACACCAAGATCGTGGCTGAACAAGATCAGGGGGTACGGGCCCCACTGAGTGGCACGACGGGCGTTGTCGATGTCGAGCGTGGTGGCCCGGCCCTTGGCGGGGTAGTAGACGGTGGCGTCGAGGGTCCGCCCCTCGTTGTCGAAGTGCAACGTGGTGGTACCGACCGCGAACAACACGGGTCGCTTCGCCGTGTCCTTCGCAGCTGACGAGCTCGCGCCGACCGTGAGCACGGAAAGGAACACCAGGCCGAGCACGGTGGAGCGCCTCATCATTCGGGCACGTTACCGCCGTCGACTCGCGCTGCTTCAGGCACCCATGCCGAGGAGTCGCTCTCGCGACACGGCGCGCGAGGCGCGCCACAGCAAGAGCAGTGCCACGAGCCACGCCAGCGCGCCGATTCCGAAGGCCATCGCTTGTCCCTTGAAGATCGTGTTGCTCGAGACGCCGTAGGCGATCACGATCAACGGCAGCGTGGCCAACGCCGACGACTGCTGCGCGGCGGCGGCACTCGAGACCCGCGCCGAGATCGCGAGGATCACCGCGAGCGCGATCGCGATGAACGGCGGCAACACCCATAGCATGAGGATCCACCAGTTTCCCGTCGGGAAGAACCAGCCGCCCACCTTCGGACCCACGATCAGGTTCACGACGAGTGAGTACATCGCGAAGCCGACAGCCGCGGTGAAATAGCCAGGGATGAGGCTCGCCATCAGCTTTCCGAGGTAGATCTCTCGTTCGGTGGCGGGGGAGTGCGCGAGGAACTCGCCGCTCCCGCGCTCGCGCTCGCCGATGATCGTGTGCGCGCCCACTGCCGACGACACCGTGAGCGGCACGATGATCGCGAGGGGGGCGAACAGATAGACCGCGAGCGCGTACGACGCCTGCACCGGCCCCTTCTGGCCCTTCACGCTGTGCTTGAGACTGGCCGGGAGGCTTCCCACTACGTCGCTCAGCTGGTTGACGAGCTTCACGTCCTTGATGGTCGAGATGATCAGCAGCAAGAACGTCGGGATGATCACGAAGAACAGCAGCGCGACGATCGAGAGGGGCAGCCAGAAGTCGCGCGCTTGCACGAACTGGTGCAGGTCGGTGCGCGCGATCACCCACGCCCGTGACGGCTGGCGTTTGCGTCTCACCGCCCCTGCTTCCGGATCGTGAAATACAGCTCTTCGAGGCTCGGCGAGCAAGGTTCCACGCGCTTGAGTCGAGCGCCGACGCGAACGAGCGCGTCGACGAGGTCGGGTACATCGGTGTCGTGCTCGAGGTCGACTGTCACGACCCCGTTCCGTTCGTATGCCCGCACGAACGGCAGGTCGCGCGCGGCGTCGAGTACGGCGGGGTCATCGGCGTCGAGCAGCACGCGCGCGGCAGGCCAGTACCGGCGGCTCAGCTCGGCCGGCGAGCCGGCCACGATCGCGCGACCGTGGTCCATCACGACCACCTGGTCGGCGAGCCCCTCGGCTTCGAGCAACAGGTGGGTGCACATGAGGACGGTCTTGCCGTCTTCGGCCATCTCGTCGATGAGCCCGAGCACCGCGCGCGCCGACTCGGGGTCGAGCCCGGCGGTCGGCTCGTCGAGCAGCAGCAGGTCGGGATCGTGCAGGACGGCCCGCGCCAGCGCGAGCCGAGCGCGCATGCCCGTGGAATAGCCGCCGACGCGTTGTGCGAGCGCGTCGGCGATCCCGAAACGCTCGGCGGCTTCCTGAATGCGTCGGTGGGCGTCGCGTCGGTCCACCTCGAACAGCGCCGCGGCGTACGCGAGGTTGTCGTGGCCGCTCAGGCGGTCGTACAGCGCCGGGCGGGCGGGCACCACGCCGCACCGGCGACGGACTTCGGTCCCCTCATCGTCGAGGTCGGGATCGAGTCCGAGCGTGCGGACCGCTCCCGCGTTGGGGCGCAGCGCTCCGGTGACGAGGCGAACGACCGTGGTCTTGCCCGCGCCGTTCGGGCCGAGCAGCACCGTCACCGTGCCCCGGGGCACCTCGAAGTCGAGCCCGTCGACCGCGACCACATCCCCGAAGCAGCGTCGGACTCCCGTGAGCGCGACGGCCGGCGGTCGGTGGACATGCCAGTGGACATGCCGGTCTTTCGGCGCGTGAGCAGGGCAGGTGAAGCGGGGCCTTGACGGGGGGGTTATTGACAAATATTCTGTCCGTGATGTCTACTCTGTCGAAGATGCCGGTGAGGACGCTCACGGGCGACGAGGCGTTCGCGCTCCTCGGGCACCCGTTGCGCGTCCAGATCGTCGACGCACTGCACGGGCCCGACTCCGCCGCCGGGCTCGCGCGCCGCATCGGGGCGACACGCCAGAAGGTCAACTACCACCTCCGCGAACTCGAGCGCGCCGGCCTCGTGGAGCGGGCGGGCGAGCGGCGCGCCGGCAACCTCGTCGAGACCCTCTACCGCGCGGGTGCGCGCACCTTCCTCGTGCCACCCCGACTGACGTGGAGCGACCCGGGGCGGACGGAGGCGATGCACGAACAGCACTCGCTCGAGCGTCTGGTGCTCGCGGGGTGAGCGCGTCCAGCGAGAAGCGGCCGCACTCCTCGACCGCGCCGCGTTCGACGGTGAGCAGGTCGCGTCGCTCGCAGTCGAAGCCGAAGTGCGGCTCGGGAACGAGGAGGAGCGGGCTGCGTTTCTCGACGCGTATCTCCAGGCAATCGGCCCCTTGCTCGCCAAGTACGGACGCAAACGCGGGACCCCGTTCCGCATGACGCTCGCGGTCTACCCGGACCCGGAACTGGAGGAGGACGCATGAGCCGCAAGTTCGAGAAGTCGTTCGTCGTCGCGGTGCCGGTCGAGCGCGCCTGGTCGGCGTTCACCGATCCAGACGAGCTCACGAAGTGGCAGTCACCCGTCTACGACATCGACCCCACGCCCGGTGGAGCACTCCGCTGGCAGATCCCACCGTGGGCGCCGGTCGACGGGCGCGTGCGTGATGTCGAGGAGGGACGGCTCCTCCGCTACGACGAGGACGCGGGAATGTTGGCCGCCCGTACCGAGGTCACCGTCACCTTCGAGGCGGTCGACACCGGCACGCGGATCACTGTCACGCACGCCGGGTTCGGCGATGGCGCCGACTGGCAGGACCAGCTCGAAGGTCACGCGCTCGGATGGACGCAGTCGATCGCCGACCTCGTGCTGTACCTCGAGCGCGGTGTCGTCGCCGAGCGGTTCTTCACGCCGTGGCACACCACGTTCGGCATGGAGCTCACCGAGTCGCAGGCGGGCCTCACCGTGATCGACATCGCGCCGGGTGGCTTCGCCGAGCTGGCCGGGTTGCGACCGGGCGATCTTGTGCTGCGGATCGAGGGCGTGCCGATCTACACGCGGGGAGAGGTCTGGATCATGCAGTTCGCGCACGACCCCGGCACCGCGCTCCACGTCGAAGTGGCGCGTGACGGCGAGCGTGTGTCGTCGAAGGGCATGCTCCAGCCGTTGGTGCCGTCAACGTGACGGGCCGCGGCCGGGGCCCGGACTACCCTCGTCCTCTCCGGCGGCGTAGCCGAGTGGTTCAGGCAAGGGTCTGCAAAACCCTGGACACGGGTTCGATTCCCGTCGCCGCCTCCAAGAACATGCAGGTCAGAGGGCTACTGGCCTGGCGTCGAGCGTCGTTGCTCGCCTTCCACTCGCGTCGCTCGGGCCGCTAGCTGACGACGCGCCGGAGCGCGTCGGTCTTCGGGCAGTCGGTTCTTACACCGCGACCGCGCTGTACACGCTGCTCGACAGCGGTTGAATCGGAGAGTCAGACCCCTGCACCACGAGAGCGATGGCCTGCGCTTGTGGATCCGACTCCAGGGCGTCGGTCGCGCTGCCCCACGCCTGGAGATTCTCGAACTCCAGCGAGGCGATCAGCGTCGAGGTCTGGGATCCCGAAGCTCCCGAGTTCCACAACCGGCAGTTCCGCGCTCCATGGTGATCCATGAACTCGAAGAACCGGCTCCCCAACGCGACCGCCGCTTCGAATCGCCCCGGCAGCGGCCGGCTGACAAAGGCCCACACTGCATTCCCCAACTCGGAAGAGGTACGACCGAGGTCGATCTCACTGGCGACGCTCATGGTCTGCACGATGATCGGGCTCTTCGCGCCTCGGAGCTCCCCCAGGATCACCGCGACTTCAGCATCGTTCGCCACCCGGTCTGCATGCGCACCGAGGGCTTGCGCGCACGCGCAGCCGTCGTGTACGTGTTGGGGTGGCGTCCCTGGGTGGGCGTATGGGCCGACCCACCCGCACGAGGGGGCCGCTTCCCCTGGCGTTCTCCAGCTCCTGGCTGTTGGCCGAGAGACGAGGGCTCAGCTCTGGTGCTGGTGGTGCTGGTGAGGGATAATGAAGGCGCTTGATCGTGCCGAAGATGACGTGCGCCGGGGTGGTCGCACGCCCCCCTCGGCGCGGCTCGCGCGGCGGTAGCCCGCCCCGGCCCTGGGTCACACTCGAGCCGGGGCGGCTTACCGCACCACCACCTGCGGACAATCTCCGAGGAACGATCCGCGGCTCACGCTCGCGTCGTCCCTGTCTGGCATCGAAAGGTTGACTATCGTGCGCGGCGTGATCCCTGCAGCGTGGCTCGCACCCGGAGACCCGCCCCTCTCACTCATCGACGCGCTGCGTTCGACGGCCGCGCCGTGGCGCAAAGACGCGCTCTGCCGCGAGCATCCCGAGGTGAACTTCCACCCTGACCGCGGCCAGAGCAGCGCGCCGGCCAAGGCCGTGTGCAGGGACTGTCTCGTGAAGCGAGAGTGTCTGGTCTTCGCGATGTCGAACCGGGACGCCTACGAGCACGGCGTGTGGGGCGGCACCATCCCCTGGGAGCGCCGCGAGCTGCTCCGCGGCCATCAGTCACCCGGGCTCGCACCGCGAACGCCGCCACGCGTTCACTGCCCCGGCTGTGACGACACCCTGCCGCCTGGCCGCGTCGGACTGTGCTGCGACTGCAGCGGCGAAGTCACCCAGTTGGAGTGGGTTCCAGTCCGCGGTTAGTCCGCGAGAAGTGCGTCGAGCGTCGCGGAACCGCGCGAACTACTGCGTTGCAGCATCAACGTCGCCCCGCGTGGTTCCGATGTGACAGCGAACCGTGAGGCATACCTCGCAGAGCAAGCGGCCGGAAAGCTGCCGCGGCGTAGAAGAAGCCGCCGTACCACGGGAAGGGCAGGGCCGGAAGTTCGAGTTGGTCCTGGCGAGCGTGGCCCGGGCACCGTTCGAGTCGTCGATCCCCACCCACGATCGTGTCCGTCCTCGAGCGTCTCCTCTGTCTTCATTCGATCGATGTCGCGGGAGCGACCCGCTGGTCGATGTGTCCGGCTTCCAGGTTCACGACGCGGTCGGCTGCTGCCGCCACGTCGCGATCGTGGGTCACCATGACAATTGTGATGCCGCGTTCAGCGCGCAGGTGCTCGAAGAGGGCGAGGGTCTGTTGAACGGACGCGGGGTCGAGGCTCCCGGTTGGCTCGTCGGCGAGCAAGATCGTGGGGTCGTTGGCGAGAGCGTGGGCGAGCGCGACCCGTTGCCGCTCCCCGCCGGAGAGCTCGGGGGGTTTGCGCGTTGCCTTGTCGCCGAGATGGACCTCGGCGAGGAGCTCTTCTGCTCGGAAGCGGCGTTGGCTGCGCGGGCGGTGGGTGCCGAACATGGCGATCTCGATGTTTCGGCGTGCGTCGAGGTGGGCGAGCAGGTTGTGAAGTTGGAAGACGAGCCCGACGGTCTCTCGTCGGTAGCGATCGAGACTTGGAAGTTCGCGAAGATCTTGACCATTGATGATCACAAAGCCGTCGGTTGGTTGGTCGAGGGCAGCGATGAGGTGCAGCAGGGTGGACTTGCCTGACCCGGACGGCCCGGTGATCGCGACCCATTCACCGCGGTTGACGGTGAGGTTCGTCCGGTCGAGCGCGAGGACTCCGGCCGGGTACTCCTTCGAGACGTTCACGGCTTCGATTGCGGCTGGCGGCATCGGCGACTCTTTCGCTACTCGCGCCGCAGAGCTTCGAGGGGCTTGAGGCGGCCGGCGCGCACTGCGGGATAGGCGGCGGCCAGCAGCCCAATGGTCCCTGCGGTGTAGAGGGCGCGCCAGAAGCTTCCTGCACTGAACTGTGTGTGCAGTATTCCGCGGATCGTGGGCAACGCCTCGAGTGCTCGTGTAGCCCCGAACGACAGGGCGACACCCGTCATCGCGCCCAGCAAGCTGATGAGGAGTGCCTCGCCGAGAATGAGCGCCCCGAGCCGTCGTTTCGACCAACCGATGGCGCGGAGCACTCCGAACTCGCGTGTGCTCTCGACGAAGGACAACAGCATCGTGTTCATGACGATGACTGTCCCGATGACGAGCGCGAGATACGTGGCCCCTTTGCCCGCCGCGTTCAGGTAGTCGAGTGTTCGGTCGATACGTCCGAACTCGGACACCAGACGTACGGTCGCCAACGAAGGGTTGTCGTGTTCGATCTGTCGGCGGACCGCATCGATCTTGTTGCCGGGCGCGACGCGGACGAACGCCAACGTCACCGTGCCGGCCCTCCGTTCGTCGGATTGCAGGAACGTGAGCGGCAACATTGCGCCGCCGTCACCGAAGGCCTGGCCGGTGTTGTAGATGCCGACGACGGTCTTTGGGCCCCCGGCAATCTCGATCGTGTCGCCCACGTCCTTACCGAGATTGTCGGCGGCGCGCCAACCGAGCATGACTTCGTTCGAAGCGCTTGCCGAGTACGCGTGACCTGCCACGATCCGGACACCAAATGGGCGAAGTGAGGCAGGATCGAGCCCGATCTCCAGGAACGCGGGATTGTCGCTGTCGAGATTCGTGAGCGCGATCAAGGTGCCGACCACCGTCGCCACGCCGGGCACTTCCCGCAGTCGGCTCACCTGCGCATCGTCGATCACGCTATTGAGCGCGCCATCCACACCCTTCTGGGCGACGGTGAAATCGGCCTTTCCCGTCTGAAGGACAGCCGCAGCCGACGTGCGAAGGCTCTGGGTGACCACAGAGAGCGTGACCACGGTCAAGACCCCTATCGCGACCGCGAGGGCCGTCAGCGTGGTTCGCAGCTTCTTCGTCCAGAGGTTGTGGGATATCAGTCCGAAGAACGACATCGACCTCCCCCCTCGGGGAACCCCGCCTCCTGTCCATCGTCATGACTGTCGAGCGGGGCGACCAGGGGACAAGGTCACAGCGGACGTATGTTCTCGGTGCACTCGTTTCAGGATCGGGGGAGGGAATTGTTGCGATGACGTACTCGATCGTGGCGAGGGACGAGGCGACGGGCGAGATGGGCGTCGCGGTACAGACGTGCATGTTCGCGGTCGGGGCGATTGTGCCGTGGGTTCGCGCGGGTGTCGGTGCGGTGGCAACGCAGTCGATCGCCGATCCGGCATACGGGCCTCGATGTCTCGACCTGATGGCGTCCGGAGCCGACGCGCGCGAGGCGCTGCGGGAGGTACGCGCCGGTGACGCGGGCTCGGTGTTGCGCCAGGTGGGTGTGGTCGATGCGGCCGGGAGTGCGAGCTCGTTCACGGGGGAGTTCTGTATCGATCACGCGGGACACCACGAGGGAGTCGGTTACGCGGTGCAGGCCAACATGATGGCCAACGAGCGCGTGTGGCCGGCGATGGCGGAGGCGTACGAGTCGGGGAGCGGGCCGCTGCCCACGCGGCTGCTCGCCGCGCTGCAGGCGGGTCAGCTCGCGGGTGGCGACGCGCGCGGGCAGATGTCGGCCGCGCTCGTGGTCGTCGACGGCGAGCGCCAACCCGAGCCGTGGGCGGGCGTCACCATCGACATCCGTGTCGACCGCAGTGACGCGCCGCTCGACGAGCTCGCGCGCCTGCTCGACGCCGCCATCGCGTACGGCGGATACGGGAACGCTGTCGACGCGTTGATGGCCGGTCGGGCCCAAGAGTCGATCGAGCTCCTCGAAGCCCCCCTGCGCCTCCTTCCGGGCGAGGGCAACTTCGTGTTCCTGCTCGGCGGTGCATTGGCGGCTACGGGTCGGACCGACGCTGCGGTGGAGAACATGAAGGGCTTGCTGGCGACGAACCCGGCGTGGGCGGTGCTGGCGCGCAGTTTCGCGGCGAAAGGACTCCTCCAACTGCCCGCAGGAGTCGACTTCGACGAGCTCATGGGAAGCTGACAGTTGTGCCGGGCCCGCGAGCCGACCATCATGCAGCACTGGTCGGAGTGAGGGGGAAGGTCATGGACGAGACCACCGTCGAGATGGACCAGCCGGCGATCGTGGTGTCGTGCGACTCGCACGCGGGACCCAAGCTCGTGGAACAGCTCCGGGCGTACTGCCCGCAGCAGTACCTGGAGCAGTTCGACGAGGACGCAGCGGCGCAGGCGCAGCAGGCCGAGGGGATGCGCGCGGTGATGAGTGCGCGCATCCAGCACCCCAACATCGAGCTCGACGGACACTGGGACCCGCAGGCACGGCTGCGCGACATGGACAGCGACGGTGTCGCGGCCGAGCTCATCTGGCACTTCTCCCAGAACGGCGAGAACCTGCCGTGGATCGGTCAGGGGCTCGGCACCGTGTTCAAGCACCAGTTCGAGCTCGGCAAGGTCGCGTACGAGATCTACAACCGCTGGCTCGCCGACTTCTGCTCGGAGGATCCCGAACGGCTCCTCGGTCTCGTCTACATACCGAGCTGGGACATCGACGCGTCGATCGAGACGTTGAAGTGGGCGCGCGAGAACGGCCTGCGTTGCCTCAACTTCCCCGCACCGAGCCGTCCGGGGGTGCTGGAGTACAACGACCCCGCGTGGGACCCGTTCTGGTCCGCGTGCACCGACCTCGGCTTCGCCCTCTCCACCCACTCGAGCGGCGGACCGTTCTTCGACTTCACACGTGGGCCGGGCGGGATGCAGATCATCGCGTACGAAGGCGGGAGTTGGCTCGCTCGACGCGGCGTGTGGATCCTCACGTACGGTGAAGTCTTCCAGCGTCATCCCGAGCTGAAGCTCGTGATCACGGAGCAGGTCGAAGGCTGGTACGTGCCCACGATGCACGAGCTCGACTCCTTCTACCTCACGTTCGGTCTGAGCGGAGGCCTCACGAAGTTACCCAGCGAGTACATCCGCCAGAACGTGTTCCTCGGCGCGAGCTTCATCTCGCCGTGGCAAGCCGAGGACGCGGTCGAGCACGACTACGTCGACAATGTGCTCTGGGGGCGCGACTACCCGCACATCGAGGGCGTGTTCCAGGCAACGAGGGAGCCCGACGAGGAGCCGATGACGAAGCTCGCGCTGCGTCACGTGTTCTCGCGTATCCCCACGCGCGTGACGCGCTCAAGATCCTCGGCCGGAACGCGATCAGGGTGTTCGGTCTGGACGAGCCGTACCTGCGGAAGGTCGCAACCCGCATCGGCGCGTCCACGCCGGCACAGCTCCTCGTCGCGCCGGATCCCGACACGCTCCCTCCCAACGACGGCAACGGCTTCATCGGCCAGTCGGGTCCGCGCCCGGTCGAGCCGGCACGGGTCGAGCGCGCCGAGCGACGGCGGGCGCAGATCGCGGCGTTGTCCGGCGGGAAGTAACCCGCTCGGCGTCAGCCGACGCGTGAGGGGATCGGCAGCGGGTCGCCCATCCGGTCGAACACCTCGGCCATCGAGCCGGAGAAGAAGCGCTCCTGCACGGCGGCGTCGATGTTGCCGAAGTGGTCGCGGTACCACGCCACCGCGTCGTCGTCGAGACCCTCGGGGTGCGGGTAGTCGCTCGAGAACACGAGCATGCCGTCGAGGTCCTCGAGGTAGTCGCGGACCGGCATGCTCATCACCGGCAACGGTGACACGCGCACATTGCGACGCGCGTACTCACTCGGCTTCAGGGGGTACTCGAATCGGCACTGCAGGCTCGAGATCTTCGGGTCGTCCACGAAGGCATCCATCCAGCCGAGGAAGTTGGGCACCCAGATGTGGCCGCCGAGCTCGGCGTTGACGACGGTCAACGTCGGGAACCGTTCGAACACACCACCCGTCACGAGCGCGCCGCACAGCATCGTGGGCACCTGCTGGTACTGCGATGCACCCATCATCGTGACCGACGAGAACACGCCGCCGTTGTTGGCCCACGCCGGATCGACGAACGCGCGCCCGCTTCCCGCATGCAGGTACGCGATCATCCCGAGATCGGTGACCGCGGCCCAGAACCGGTCGAAGTGCGGGTGGGCGAGCGACATGCCGTCGACCGGTGTCGCCCGGATGTGTACGGCGCGGCTTCCCAAGCTGCGCATGCGCGTCATCTCCGCGATCGACCAGTCGAGGTCTTCCATCATCACGTAGGCGATGGGCACGATGCGGTCGATGTGCGGACCGATGCGGTTGATCATCAGCTGGTTCGCGGCGGCGATGCACTGCTGCGCGAGGGCCGTGTCGATACCCGGGTAGACGGGCGCGCTGTTCCCCGACACGAGCTGCACGTCGATGCCGGCTTCGTCGAGGAAGCCGACTCGGTCGTCCATGTTCCAGCCACCCTTCACGCGGAAGAGACGGTCGAGCCGCGGCGCGAGGGGACCGGCACCGAGCGGCGTGTCGGTCCCGTAGATCATCTCGTCGATCTCGGCGAGGCTCGACTTCGACGCGAACTGCTCGGCGAGCGGCTTCCAGAGGTCGGGGACGAGCTCCATCATGTCGGCGGGTCGGAGCTCCGGCGGGAGGGTGGAGAGCGCTTCGCCGCTGAGCGCACCGACGAGCGCTCCGATCATCATGTCGGCCGGGATCGTCGGGAGCTGCGCCGCCAGCTCTGGGAAGTCCTGCTCGAACCACGTGAACGGGCCCTGGAGGTGGCTGTCGACGTCGATGACGGGCACGCTTCCCCCTTTGTGGCACCGCGGCTGAGGAGCGACGGTTACGGTAACAGGCCGCCTCCTGCACGCGGTGCGAGCAGATCGAGAACGAGTGCGGCGGTCCACGAGAACCCAGGCGCGCCGTACCCGCGTCCGGTAAGTGGCGAGAAGTACTCCGCGCAACCGGCGCGATCGACGAGGTCGAGCGTGCGTTGCCGGAGGTCCTCGGCCAGGACGTGTTCGTTCAGGCCCTCGAGCGCTTCGATGATCATCCAGTTCATGTTGATCCAGGTGGGGCCCTTCCAGTACGCCTCCTCGCGGAACTCGGGTACGTCGGTCGGCACCGTAGGTACGGGGCAGCGGGGCCAGAACCCGCTCGGTTCGCGCAGGCGATCGATCAACTGAGTCGCGCGCTCGGGCGACGGCACACCCGCGAAGAGCGGGAGGAAGGTCGCGACCGTCGAGACCCGGATTAAATCACCGTTCACCGCGTTGCGCGAGAAGTACTGACGTGATCGCTCGTCCCACAGTTGTTCGATCGCCGTGTCGGTGCGCGCAAACAGCTCCTGCAGCTCGGGCGGCACCGATTGCCCGACGTCGTCTGCGATCAGCGTGAGCGAACGGTTCGCGGCGGCGAGGATCGAGTTGAACGCGAGATCTTCGATCAGCACCGACCGATCTGGCGGCATCCGTCGCACGTCGAACCGGTACCGCTTGGCGCGCTGCGCGAGCACGAGCATGCCCAGCCCCTCGCTGTCGGTCGGCCTCTGGATCGAAGGCACGTACTTGGTGTCACGACGGAGGAACCGCAGGAAGTGTGCGATGTGCAGGCGCGTCGCAGCGCGTGCCCACCACGGCTGCGGCATGCGCGCGAGTGCTTGCATCCAGGGTGGCGTGGTGTCGAGTCCGCACTCCCACGGGTGGATCAGGGTGACGAGGCCATGGTGGTTCGGGTCACGCTCGCGATACAGCCACTCGTGGTACGCGACCAGCTTCCCGAACATCTCGGTGAGGAATGCCGCGCGTTCGTCGTTTGCGAGTGCCTGCCGCGACCCGCCACACCGCGATGGCGGTGACGGGCGGTTGCGTGATGCACGACGTCTCGACGTCTCGTGGCGCGAGTGGGTTCCGCCGGGACTGCCAGATCCTCGTATTTCCGACGTCCTCCACATCCTCCGAGAAGATCATGTGGGGCAGCATGCCGTTGGCCCATTGTCCGCGGAAGAGTGCGACGAGCTCACCGACTGCGCGCGCCGGATCGGAGCGCGCCAGGCCGATCGCGACGAAGCACGAGTCCCAGAGCCACTGATGCGGGTACAGCGACGCCGACGGGCAGGTCCAGCCCCCGCGGTGGTTGCGGTCGAGGACTTCTCGAGCGCGGCGCGCGAGCTCGGGAGCGTCTATTCGATCTCGCCGTTCGCTCGGAGCCATTCCACGGTTTCGGCACACGCGTCCCTCGAGCTGACGGGGGAGTAGCCGAGTGTCGTAGGGGTCAGCGAGTTGTCGAACCCGGCCTTGCGCACGTTCGATCCGATGAGACCGCTGGCGCCGGTGACGAGGACCGTCATCACGCGAACGCTACGCGCTTGCCGTACGATGCACGTGACCAGCGCCGGGCCGGCCCCGGGAGCGACGACGAGGCCCAGCTTCCATGAACGGGGTGGAAAGGGAGTCGGCGATGCACGACGAGCGGCTGATCTCGGCGGACTCACACGTCGCGATCAGCCAGGCCCAGGTGAAGCAGCACCTCGCACCCGAGTTCCACGACGAGTACGACGGCGCGATCGTCGAGTTCGGGCAGCGGATGTCGGAGTCGGGAGCGGCGCGGATGAACGCGGCCGCGCTCGAGCTGCGGCCACACCCGTCGGCCGGCCGTCCCGGCTACGGCGACCCGCACGAGCGCCTGCTCGACATGGACGCCGACGGCGTCGAAGCCGAGGTGCTGTACTGCGAGGTCAGCGCGTTCCGGTACCTCTACCTGTGCAGGAACGGCTGGCGCGAGGCGACGCGCGCGTTCAACGACGCCATGCTCGAGTTCGGCGCGGTCGACCCGAAGCGACTCATCGTGAACGCGCAGATCCCGATCCACGACATCGACGCCGCGTGCCAAGAGGTCGAGCGGGTCGTGGCGCTCGGCGTGAAGTCGCTCCAGCTCCCGGTGTTCCCGAACGAGCTCGGCCTGCCCGACTACTTCCACGATCGCTACGACCCGCTCTGGTCGCTCATCTCCGACACCGGGCTGCCGATGTGCTGTCACATCGGCCTCAACACGAACCTCGACGACCTCGTCGCGCGCGATCCCACGCCGATGATGGGCGTGATGGTCCCGATGGCGGCGCTGTCCGCCGGCGAGGCGCTGGGCATGTGGTTGCTCACCGGAGTGCTCGAACGGTTCCGCGACCTCAAGATCGTGTTCGTCGAGCCGGGCCTCGGCTGGGTGGCGTGGTACCTCTACATCGTCGACGACATGGTACACCCGCCAGGAGCTACGACTTCCCGGGGCTCACGGAGCTGCCGAGCGCGTACTTCCACCGGAACATGTTCCTCACGTACATCGAAGAACCCGACGCGATCCAGTTCCTCCGCCACCGGCATCGGCGTCGAGAACATCCTGTGGTCCACCGACTACCCGCACCCGGTGTCGAGCTGGCCGAACTCGCGTGCGCTCGTCGAGGCGCAGTTCCGAGGGCGTACCCGACGACGAGCGCGAGCTGATCGTGTCGGGCAACGCGGCGCGTGTCTGGAACCTCTGAGCCGGTTGTCGCCCCGATCGTCACGGGGACGACCGCTACTTCTGGGACGGCGTCGCCGAGCGCCGGCTGCTGATCCAGCGCTGCGCACAGTGCGGCACGCTGCGGCATCCGCCGTCGCCGATGTGCGGCGCCTGCGGCTCGCTCGAGTGGGACACCCAGGAGTCGAGCGGGCGCGGCCGCGTGCTCACGTGGATCCTGTCGCGACATCCGAACGCGCCCGACGACGATGCGCGCGTCGTCGTGCTCGTCGAGCTCGACGAGGGTGTGCGCGTGGTGTCGAACCTCGTCGACGTGCCGAACGACGATCCCTACGCCGAGTACGACGACATGACGGTCGCGGTCGACTACCGCGAGCACGACGGCGTGCTGCTGCCCGTGTTCCACCCGATCGGGAACTCGTGAACGGCGACGCGATCGTCGCCGGCATCGGCCAGACCGAGTTCTCGAAGGACTCCGGTCGCAGCGAGCTGCAGCTCGCGGCCGAAGCGGCGCGCGCGGCGATCGTCGACGCCGGCCTCACGCCCGGCCGACATCGACGGCATGGTCACGTTCACGCTCGACTCGAACGACGAGCTCGATCTCATGCGCACGCTCGGCATGCAGGAGGTGCGCTACTGGTCGCGCACGCCGTATGGAGGCGCCGGGCGCGTGCACCACGGTGCAGCATGCGGCGACGGCGGTCACGTCGGGCGCCGCGAACGCCGTGCTGGTGTACCGCGCGTTCAACGAGCGCTCGGGCCGCCGGTTCGGCCAACCGATGCCGCAGGCCGGGCCCCGCGGCGCTCGACTGGTACTCGACGTTCGGGATCGACACCCCGGCCCAGATGTACTCGCTCTGGTTCCGCCGCTACATGGACGAGTTCGGCGTGACCAACGAAGACTTCGGTCGCTACACGGTCGTCGCCCGTCGCCACGCGGCCACGAACCCGAACGCGTGGTTCTACCAGCGTCCGATCACGCTCGACGACCACCAGCAGTCGCGCTGGATCGTCGAGCCGGTGCTGCGGCTCCTCGACTGCTGCCAGGAGAGCGACGGCGGAGTCGCGCTCGTCGTCACGCAGTGCCGATCGCGCGCGCGACCTGCCGCATCCGGCGGTGCGCATCGAGGCCGCGGCCGACGCCCATCTCGGCAACGGGGGCGTCATGTACAACTACTACCACCCCGACCTCGCCGACGTTTCCCGGAGGCGCAGTTCCTCGGTCGTCAGCTGTGGGAGCGATCGGGGCTCGGGCCCGACGACATCGACGTCGCGATGATCTACGAGAACTTCAGCCCGATCGTCTTCTACCAACTCGAGGCGTTCGGCTTCTGCGGACGCGGCGAGGCGAAGGACTTCATCGCCGACGGCAACATCGACCTCGACGGCGCGCTGCCCGTCAACACCAACGGCGGGCTCCTCGGTGAGGCGTACATCCACGGCATGAACAACATCCTCGAGGGCGTCCGCCAGGTGCGCGGCACCGCCGCGAACCAGATCGCCGACGTCGACCACGTGCTGGTGGCTGCGGGGCAGAGCGGTCTCGTGCTCGGCCACGTGTGACGCGAGGAGATGAGTTGACGAGCGTGTGCAAAGCGCTCGGTCGCGACGACCTCTCCGGCGACGCGGATTCGCGACCTCGGCAGGTCGTCTCGCACACGACGCCGAGCTCTGGCCGACACTCGAAGCCAGCTTCGCCACGCGCACCGCGGCCGACTGGTTCGAGCTCCTCGACGCGGTCGGTGTTCCGTGCGAGATCAGTGACGACACGTTCGCGGTCCGACTTCGGTCCGTGCACCGCTCGCACATGCCGGTGAAGTCGGCGAAAGCATGGCTGGCAGGCGAGGCTCCAGACTTCGCCGTGAGGCCGCACCGGTGCCTTTGAAACCTGGGTGCCGACGGTGAGGTCGTTCGACCCTTGCCGCGGCACGGTATCCGCGAGCAAGGTCGTCTCTTGAAGCGCGCCGAAGCCACTGGAGGTACGCCACATGAAGCACTGGGGCACGCTGGTGGCGGCGGTGGCGGCGTCACTGGTACTCGTTCAGGGCGCCGCGGGCGCGAGCAGCAACCCGTATCCCGAGGACGGCGCGCTGCGCGTCAACCAGATGCAGGTGCTCGGGACACACAACAGCTACCACCTGCGCCCGCCACGCCAACTCCAACCGAACGAGCCCGCCGACTACGAACATCCGGCGCTCGACGCGCAGCTCGCGCAGGGCATCCGCAGCCTCGAGATCGACGTGCAGAACGGGGCGGGCTTCCCCGTGTACCACTCGATCATCGTCGACCAGGCGTCGAACTGCCCGACCCTGGAGGCCTGCCTCACCACGATCGAACGGTGGTCGCGCGCGAACCCCGGACACGCGCCGCTGACGATCTTCCTCGAGTTGAAGCAGCTGCCCACCAACACCAACCCGGACGTCCAGAAGATCATCGACGACTTCGTCAACCAAAACGGGCTGGCACCGTGGGATGTGCCGGCCCTGGACCGCCTCGACGCCGTCGTGCGCCGTGTGTTCAAGAAGGATCTCGTGACACCCGACGAGGTGCGAGGGAAGCACAAGACGCTGCGCTCGGCGATCACCTCGTCGGGCTGGCCGACGCTCGGCAAGACCCGCGGCCGCGTCATGGTCATCTTCAACTCGGACACGATGCGCGCCACGTACCTGGAAGGCAAGCCTTCGCTCCAGGGACGCCCCATGTTCGTGATCGCGCCCGACGCCACCCTCCCATCCGCGGCGTTCGTCTCGGTCACCGTGCCCGACCCGACCACCATCAAGCCCCTGCTCCAGCAACACATGATCGTGCGTACACAAGCCGACGCCGACGCCGTCGAGGCCCGGGCCAACGACCTCACACGCGCGACGAACGCGATCCAGGGCGGAGCCCAGGTCGTCGCCACCGACTACCCGGTTCCCGATCCCACGGTCGGCCCGTACGTCGTGCGCCTCCCGACGACAGCAGTCGCCCGTTGCAACCCGGTCACCGCGCCGAAGAGCTGCCACGACCGCGACATCGAGAACGCGAAGGGGCTCGAGAATCCATGAGCGCACGCTGCACCGCGTGATGTCCGTAGCATCGCGAACTCGATCTGCCGTCGCGCGAGGACACGCGCTCGGGTATCCCGGAACGCTTGACTTGCTCGTGTCCCCCAGGTGCCGATCAGGGAACGGCGACGACCCGCGCACGCGGACGACAATCCGCCCCGGACGAGCGCACCGAATGTGAGCAGAACTCCCCGAGCAGGCGCGCCCGATCGGCACGACTGCGTGCCCTCGAGCCGGGCGCTCTCGGTTGGTCCATCAAATCGGAGGCACCTCAGGGCAGCGAGCGCTTCAGCAGAACGATGGGGTGCGCGAGACGTAGCTCCGCCATGCCCCAAGTCGTCACCAGCCCGACAGCTTCCCAGCCCTCAGCGCCGAGCCGATTGAGCTCCCCGATGTCCCTGCTCGGCTTCGTGAAGTCCACGGTTGTGTATTCCCAACGATCCATCGCGACGTTCTACCCCCGAGGCTGCGAGTACGCCGAGTTCTGCCTTCGCTCGCGAAGTCGCGCTGTGAGCCGCTCCCGCGCGACGGAGACGACATGTGCGCGCGAGCGGCAGATCGCGCCCGGGCGCCAGACGTGGTCGGGTGCTTCTACTCGCCGAGTCGGGCTGACGTCGACGCCAATGGTGGCGAGCGGCCCGATGCGCGTGCACGACACCACCGACCTCGCCGCGCCGGAACGTGCCCACATCTCGGCAGGTATGGCGAGGTAGCCCGGCCGCAGTGCGCGAACAGGTCCCCCGCTCGTCTCACTCGCGATCAGAGCGTGTAGGCGATCCTGTGCTTCGGCTGGTAGAGCATGATCGGATCGGCAGCCGGAACATCCAGCATCGTGACGAGTCCGTAACCCTCGTCCGTGATCGGCGACCCGAACGTGGCCCCCTTGCCTTCCAGCTCGGCACGCGTCGCCTCGATGTCGTCACACATCAGCGAGACCTCATGGTGCCGCGGATGGTCGTACGTTCGCCCCTCCCAGACCGTGTGCGTCGGGTGCACCCCCATCTCGCTGGGACCTGTGCCGAAGATCAGCCAGCCCGGCTCCCCACCGACATCCTCGACGAACGGCCACCCGATGACGTCACGGAGAAACGCCCGCGTCGCCGGCGGATCGTCGGAATAGATCAAGGCGTGAATTGAGGTGATCACTCAGGGAGCGTACGTCCGGCCGAGGCCCGCGTCGCTCAGACCGCCGTCTCGATCGCGTACGGATTGCCTGCTCGGGAGCCGTTCTCCGAGCGCCGATCGGCAGGCATGGCGTGCCCGATGTTCTCGGCCGCCACCTGACCGTGGGACCAACCCGCTCGCCACGGTGCTCTTGCCGGCGGCGATCGGTCCTGTGATCACGATGAGCTGCACCACGCGCGCACAGACTGCCCGACGCGCGTGCCCGCGGCCGGCAACTTCGCCACGACAGAGCGTCGACCGCTCCTGGCGGCAGATCGGTGCTCCCCGCATGCGGGGACCAGGTTTCCTTCCTCGCCGAGAGCTTCTTGAAGTAGCGGGCGATCGGTAAGAGCGTGAAGCCTGCCTTCTCGTAGGTTCGGCGCGCCGGAGCGTGCCCAGGATCGCCTCCTGTACCCACCATCCCTACGGTCATCCCGGCATCCTTGATCCGGTCGAGCGCGAACTCCGTCAAGGAAGTGCCAAGGCCACGGTCTTGATGGTCGGGGTCGACCGCCAGCATCTCGATCTCGCCGATGCTCCTCTCCCGGTGAAGCTCGACGGCGACGAAACCGACAACCTCGTTCTTGACCTCGGCGACCCAGATTGAAGCGGTCGGTGAGGCGCACACTTCCTCGACGGCTTGCTGCTGATAGGTGCGCCAGTCGGGACGGTGAAGTGCGCGGTCAAGCTCGTCGCCCAACACCTGCCTCGTCGATGCAAAGTTCGGCGCCCATGCGCGCAGCGAAAGACGGACCACCGCGTCAACGTCTCCCCGCTCAAACGGTCGAATGTTCGCGGCCACCAGCGCATAATGCCTGATCAGGAGGGCTGGGCGAGCGCCGATCGGAAGTGATGATCCGCGTGGCGCGGTTGTCGCGCTGGAAGGGAGTATTGCGCGGTAGGCGCGGGACGTGAACGGGCGTCGGGTCCTTCGCCTCTGTCCACCGGCGACAAGGCTGAGAAACTGGAGAGAGACGACGGTAGGAGATCGCGGTGGCCAGCAACAAAGCGGGACGCGCACAGGACTTCCAGTACACGGGCATCGGTGTCGGCATCGGCGCGGGTGTTGGGGTAACGATCGGCGTCTTGATCGGCGGCTGGGCGATCGCGCTCGGCATTGGCCTCGGCGCAGGGATCGGTGTCGCGATCGGTGCCGCTATGGATGCGCGACAGGCTCACACGCGCGAGTAGGACCGTTGGGTGGGATCTCGCGGCGGGGAGAACGTTCAGTTGTTTCTACCCGGCGGTGCGTTTCACACCGCGCGCCTACGGATGGGTGGCCGATGGCTTCTCGGAGCGAGCAACGGAGTGGCCGGGCGTCGAGTCGCCCGACGTCGAGCTGGGCGATCCTGACGAACTCCAAGCGCAATTCGCCGCGGCGGCATCGCCGATCGAGCAGTTTCGTCACTAGCACCGAGCAGCAGATCTGGCGCGCTGCGCCAGTCGCGAACTTCCACGATCGCTCCGGGAAAGTTGCCTGCAACCGCTGATCGACTTTGCGCATCGTCGGACACGAGTCCAATGCTCAGTTTGGCGGCAATCGTTGTCGCTCAACTGGGGGAGGCTCGCCGATCTCCAGCTGGCAGAGCTCCACCTACGTCGGTATTCCACGTTGAGGATGGACGCGTAGAGACTCGTTCGTCGCGCAATCGGTGATCGGCTTCGCTCGACCTCCGATTCGCTTGTCGGGACCAGCACCTAATGCCCGATGCGCGTCGCGCGTGCCAATCAGGCATCTACGTGCGCTCGCCCCGCCAATTCACCGTGTCTCGGCGCAGGGTTCAGTCCACGATTTCGCTGGTTTGTAACACCGGTGTGATCGAGGTGTAGTTCGGGACGTCTGCCAGCACGGCGGCCGTGCCCTCGCTGCTCATCGCTGCGCCCATGGCCTCGAGCGATTCGAACTTGAAGTGCACGGCGGCGACGTTGGGGCCGTCGACACCCTTGTCGATTTCCGCGCCGTCAAGGCCCCAGGTCTTCACACACAGCGGCACGTGCTTGTCGCGGTAGTAATCGTGATCGAAGGTGGCGCCCTCGGTCGACGGGTAGAAGACACTGAGACGGATCATCGTGAGGTAGCTCCCTCGCTTCGAATGAGAGCAGCAGTCTGCCCGGTACGCGCCTTCCCGGCAATTGGCACCGAGAGTCTTCACCGACGCTTCAGGTTGAGCGACTCCTGTGCGCACCGATTGCCCATCTGAATGATCTGGAGCGTGTGCGTGGTCGTTGACGAGCGGCTGGGGCGGGGCGTAGCGTTTCATCGAGCCGCGGCAGGAGGAAGCCCCTTATGGCCCTTGATTCGCAGCCCGAGCCCTACGAGCCGCCGAAGATCGAACAGCGCGAAGTCATCGAGGCGCTGATCGGAGTCGTCGCTCCAGGGTCCGGTGGCACAGACAACAACTGAGCAAGTCGCGCCGATCGGTCCCGCAGCGCCAGGACGTCCCGCGAGCTGACCAATCTCGTCAGCCATCTGGTGCATGCTTTCCATGCGCGCGCCGACCGCCAGCACGTCGCCACTGCAGAACGGCAGTGGCGACATCATCAGGTCGGGGTGGATGCCCGGGAACAAGAATCGACGCGACCGTTCGGCAATACCGAATGTCCGCTCGGGGGCGCCGGCGCACGCAGCATGACGACGGCGTCGCCGGATGTTCGTCTGACAGGGGTGCAGCTCTCGACGATCTCGAGCACCGCCGTGTCGCCGGCAGGGAAATTCGGGTGTCCCGACTCACATGTCGAGTGGCGGATAGAACGTCTCGGCACCGACGGCCTCGACCTCACTCAACATGTCTCGTTCGTAGACCTGGCCCCACGAAGGGTCGACGAGGCTCAACGCCTCGCGGTGGTAGCTCCAGTTCGTCGGGTCGAACCGGTGGGCTTCCTGGAAGTGTGGGACCGCGTCGCGCGCGAACCCGGCGCGGTGGAGGTGCTGCGCGAGCTCGAAGTGCGCGGCGGCGAGCCCGAACTCCGGTGGGCGCGGCCGCGATCGTTCGATGACCTCGTCCTCCGACAGCACGTAGCGGCTCTCCGCACCGTGGGCGGCCCAGTCGCGCACCGCCGCCGCGTACCGGTCGGTGTCGCGCATGTTCGCCGTCATCCCCTCGACGATCCGGCGCTGGCGTTCCGGCAGCTGCGCGATGAGCGACGACTGGTCCTGCCCCTCGTCGCGTGGTTGACGAGGCGCGAACGCGACCTCGGCCGGTCGCACGATGGTGCCGGCCTCGTCGATCCAGATCGCGAACGGCGCGTTGGTCATGCCGAAGAGCTCGACCATCACGTGCGCCGGGTCGACCAGCGACGGGTGCGTCGGATGCGCGGCCTCGTGGAACGGCCGCGCCGCTTCGACGTCAGTGTCGAGCGCGACCGTGACGATCTCGACGCCGGCCGGCGACAGCTCCTCGTGCAGCGCCTGCCACCCGGGCAGGTCGAAGCGGCACCCTCACCACGACGCCCAGGCGATGAGCACGACCTTGCGGCCGCGCAGGCTCGCCATGTCGAACGCGTTGCCGTCGAAGTCGGGGAGCACGAGATCGGGCATGCGCGCGCTGTCGAGCACCCGACGGTCGCCGGATCGAGGACCGAGTGCCCACAGACCGTGCGCGTTCGTCGTGCGCGATGGGCATGCCGAGCCGCTCGGCGACTGCGGTGACGTCGATGCGCCCCTCGGCGTCCGCTTCGAGCGGCGGGAGGGGCACGCACACCTCTTCCTTGCACGCGCCCTCGGGCTTGATCTCCCAGCCCGTGAGCCGCTGGAACTCGCCGACGGTGAGGTCCAGCCGATCGAGCATCATGGACCCACGCTACTGCCGCGGAGGTAGCGTGCGCCGAGGCCGACACGAGGAACCAAACCATGGACATCACCTACACGACGACGCCGAAGCTCGAGGCATTGCGCAGCGAGGTCCGGTCGTGGCTCGACGAGGAGCTGCCGCCCGGAGTACGAGGGCTTCCAGTGGGACTTCGAGGAAGACCCCGATCGGTGGGCGTTCTACCGCCAGTTCTGGAAGAAGCAGGGCGCGAAGCGCTGGCTCGAGCCCACGTGGCCGCGCGCAGTACGGCGGCGCCGAGATGTCGCGTCGCGAGGCGCGCATCGTCCACGAGGAGCTCAGCCGTCGTCGTGCGGGCGGCTTCGCCGGCATCGGCATGCAGGTCGGCCCGGCGATCCTCCGGCTCGGCACCGACGAGCAGAAGGCGGAGTTCCTTCCCGGCATGGCCGCCGGCGAGATCATGTGGGCCGAGGGCTACACCGAACCGAACTCCGGTTCCGACCTCGCGTCGTTGCGCACGCGCGCCGCGCTCGACGGCGACGAGTGGGTGATCGACGGCCAGAAGACCTTCTGCACCGCGGGCCATCACTGCAACTGGATCATCATCGCGGCACGCACCGATCCCGACTACGCGAAGCGACACAAGGGGATCAGCTACTTCCTCTCGCCGATGGACGCGCCGGGGATCGAGCTGCGGCCGCTGCTGAACATGGCCGACGGTCGCCAGAACCTCGTGTTCCTCGACGACGTGCGCGTGCCCCAGCACCGCATGCTCGGCGACCTCAACCAGGGCTGGCACCAGGTGTGGTTCGGGATGGGTGGCAACCCGATCCCGATGTTCGAGAGCGACGACCCCGGACCGGAGCAGGAGTACGAGCCCGAACCGGCCGGTGAGGCGTGGGTGCTCGAGCAACTCGTGCAGTACTGCCGGAAGACCACGCGGAACGGCACCCTGCTCGCCGACGACCCCGTCGTCCGCGATGCAGCTCACCGATCTCGCGATCGGCGTCGAGATCGAGAAGATGCTCCGGTACGAAGGAACGTGCACGTACGGCACACATCTCCACCAGGCGATCACCAAGGAGTTCCAGCCGGAGTTCGCGCAGACGTGCATGGAGATCCTCGGCGCGCTAGGGCAGATCCAGTCGGGTGAGTGGGCCCCGCTCGCGGGCGAGATCGACCGCATCTACCGGCGATCGTTCGGCAACCACGCCGGCGGCACGTCGCAGGTGAAGCGGATGGTCGTCGCCACCCGCGCCCTCGGGCTGCCGCGGTAGCAGCGCGCCGTGGCGATCGATCTCTCCCTCGACGACGACCAGCTCCTCATCCAGCGATCCGCCCACGAGCTCTTCCGGCGCCGCTGCCCACCGGAGGTCGTGCGCGACATCGAGGCCGGCGACGCTCGGCTACGCGCCCGACCTCTGGCAGGAGATGGCCGGCCTCGGTTGGCTGGGCATCACCTCTCCGGAGGAGTACGGCGGCACGGGCGGCAGCTTCCTCGACCTCTACCCGATCTACGAGGAGATGGGCCGCTTCCTGGTGCCGAGCCCGCACCTCGACACCGTCGTGGTCGCGGGCGAGACGATCCTCACGGCCGGCACCGACGCGCAGAGAGCGGCGCGTGCTGCCCGCGATCGCGGACGGCAGTTGCATCGTCAGTCCGGCGATCGTCGAGCGCGACGGCTCGTTCGGTCCCGACGGCATCGCGTGCTCGGCGTCACGCAAGCGGCGGCGACTACGTCGTGACCGGGACGAAGTTGCTCGTCGGTTACGCGCCGTCAGCCGACTACTTCCTCGTGCGTCGTACGCACCGGCAGCGGGCCCGGAGCGGACGGCATCTCGCTCTTCCTCGTCGACGCGCATGCCGACGGCATCTCGTGGACCCGATACCCAACATCGCCGGGAACGCGTTGTACGCAGTCACGTTCGACGAGGTGACGACGCCCGCCGACAGCGTTGTGGGTGAAGTCGACATGGGGTGGGAGCTGTCTGTCGGCTGCAACCACACGGGCGGCCGTGCTTCAGACCGCGACGATCGTCGGCGCGGCGCGCACGGTGCTCGACATGACGAACCAGTACGCGAAGGACCGCGAGCAGTTCGGCAACCCGATCGGCCGCTACCAGGCCGTCCAGTACATGGTGTCGCGACATCCTCATCGACCTGCACCGCGCCGACCTCCTCGCGAAGCAAGCGGCGTTCCGCATCTCGGCCGGCAAGTCCTACACGCGTGAGGCCGCCATCGCGGTCGCGTTCGGCAAGAAGGCGGCCGCGCACCTGCACCGCCAGGCCCACGAGGTGCACGCCGGGGTCGCGTTCATCGTCGACCACGACCTCACGCTCTACTCGCGCCGGGCGAAGTTCTGGGAGAACAACCTGGGCGACGCCCGCTACTACCAGGAACTCCTGGCGCGCTCGATGAGCATCTGACCGTGCTCGCTGCTTCCCGCCGTGGACGGGTCGCGGAACTGGGAATTTGCCCAGTGCGCCCGGCGCAGGGGCGCCGTAGCATAAGCAGATGGCCAACCCGAGCCCGCAAGCACTCCGCGACGCCGCGACTTCCCTGCGCGACCAGGCCAAGGCAGCACGCGAACTCACGCTCGAGGAACGCACACGCCACCTGACCGAAGTCGGGCGCGAGCAGAGTGAGGCAACCGTCCACCGCGACCTCGCCGATCAGGAGGTCAAGAGCAGAGACGAGCTTCTGAAGAACGAACAGACAAAGGTCGAGGTGACACGCGCCGCAGCCGCCGAGGCAGAACAGAAGGCACACGAGGCGGAACAGAAGGGCGACGCCGCGGGGGCCGAGAAGTTCCGGGAGCAAGCGGCACGCAATCAAGCCGCGACGGACGCCGCGGTGACGAGGGCGGCTGAGGCTCAGCGCGACCTCGGCGATGCACGGGTCACGCTCGCCGAGCGCCAGCGGGATCTCGATGCCGTAGACCAGACCCTGGCACAGGACAGAACGGACTACCACGCGGCGGTGCAGCAGCTCGACGCGATCGAGGACAAGGCCCGGATGCTCGACGAGGCCGGCTTGAAGCTCGCGCTCGCGGCCACGATCGACAACCCCGTCGAGCGCGGCGACCTTCGAGCTCGACGCCGAGAAGCTGCTCAAGAACGCCAACAACATCCAGGTCAACACCGCCGACATCGTCAAGGTCACCGGCCAGGACCTTCAGCTACCCGACACCACCGCGCTGCCCGCCGCCCCCGCCGGCGACACGTCCTCGGACGGCGACACCACCCCGGTCGGCGACACGTCCACGGAGCAATCGTCGCCCGACGCCGACGCGGCGCCAAGCGGAGCGTCCGGTCACCTCGACGACCAGTTCGCGACCGTCACGCAATCGGACGGCAGCGCCGCCGCGGGCGCGACCGACGCCGACGCGGTCTCGGGCGCCCCGGCGGGGGCCGCCCCCGCCGCGGCCGTCGACGACGTGCTGGGTGTGAGCCCCGGTGGCACGCCGGGTGCGGTCGCCGCCGACGGGATCCAGCCGGTGGATGCAGCGGTCAGCGTCGCGGCTCCCGCGTCGCCGAGCGACACGGACGCGGCCGACGTGTTCAGCGCCGCGCCCGACCCTGGGCTCACTGCGCCAGATCCCGCGGCCGACGCGACTGCCGTAGCGGGCGATCCCGCCACCGACTTCAGCGCCGCGCCCGTTGACGACACGAGCGCGACCGACGACGCCGACGTCTGACGCGGCGATCTTCACGATCTCGGCGATGGAACCGCCCCGACATTCGGTGGCGGGAACTGCGGCAACTCGCAGTCTCTTCGCAGCAACACACTGAGCTTCCGCTCAGCAGCTCTCGAGGCGAGAGAGGCACTGCCGCTCAGGAGTGTTCGCTCACCTCGTAGATCTCGTCGGCTACGAGCCCGTGGGCTTCACGGTGCACGCGTGCAGCCGTGTCGGCGTCTGGGGCATCAACCAGGCAGAAGATGCGACCGCCCTTCTCGTCGACCCAATATCGCCGGTAGTGCACGCCGTACTCGCCTTGCTTCGCGAGGTCCGCTTCGTGCGCCTTGGCGACGTCGTCTGCGGTAACCGGGCCCTCCATCTTGTGGATGTCCATGAACAAGGGCATGTCGAAACCTCCCTCTCTGGTTGGATCACAGTGGATTCGATCAAATGCGACTCGGCGAGTCAAGCGCCGGCACTCGTGAAACCGCCCGCTCAACCTCCCGCGGTCTCCATGTTCTTCGTGACGACTTCGAGCGGGTGTTGCAGCTCGGTGGTGGGGCTGAACTCGACCACTTCGCCGGCATGCCAGAACGCGACGACACCCAGCCCTTCACACCCGACCGGGTTGCCTGCGATGGCTCTCGCGGTTGAGCGATGTCAAGGCCATGTTCGTGAGGAGCTCGGCGAGCGCGTCATCGTCGATCCGGCTGGAGAAGTCGGCGACCGAGTTCAGGAGCCCGAACACCGCGTGGACCGCGGCGGCCGCTTCGTCGCGTGAGCGGTCAGGACGGAGTTCGGTGACCACGTCGGTCCAGATCTCCGCGTAGAGACGCTGGTTGCGCCGGAGCCGTCGCCGGTCGTCGTCGGGGAGGTGGTCGCTCTCCTGGGAGTAGACCTTGATGATCGCCCGATCACGGATTGCGAACGCAACGTGCGCGCGCACGAGCGCGTCGAGCGCGGCGTCGGGCGTAGGCGTGGGCTCCCCGTTCACCACCTCCCGCGCACCGCTGAGCAGCTCGTCGACGACGCGGTCGATCAGCGCGACGAGCAGTTCCTGCTTGTTCCGGAAGTGGCGGTAGATCGCGGAACCGCTCACACCCGCGGCGGCGCCGATGTCGACGATGCCGACCGCATGGAACCCGCGCGCCGCGACGAGTTCGGCAGTGGCGTCGAGCAGCTGCTCGTGGCGACGCTGGCCCCGGGGCGTGCGGGTGGTGGTGCTCGGCGCCATCAGTACGACTTGGGCAGGCCGAGCGACTGCTGGGCCACGAAGTTGAGGACCATCTCCCGGCTGACGGGCGCGATGCGGAGCAGTCTGAGCAGCCCCCAGAGATCGGCGAGGCCGTACTCGGAGGCCATCCCGTTGCCGCCGTGCGTCTGGATGGCGCCGTCGAGACAGTGCAGGCCGGCTTCGGCCGCCGCGTACTTGGCCATGTTCGCGGCCTCGCCGGCCGATGCCGGGTCGGCGTCGTGGTCGTAGAGCCACGCGGCCTTCGTGATCATGAGCCGCGCGAGCTCGAGCTCGATCTTTGCCATGGCGAGCGGGTGGGCGATGCCCTGGTGCTGCCCGATCGGCACGCCCCACACCGCGCGTTCGCGCGCGTACTCCGACGCGCGCGTCCGAGCGCGTACCTCCCGAGCCCGGTGCAGATCGCGGCGCCCGTGATGCGCTCCGGGTTCAGCCCCGAGAACACCTGGCGCAGACCTTCGTGCTCGTCTCCGAGGAGTCGGTCGAACGGTACGTGCACGTCGTCGAAGAACAGCTGGAACTGCTTCTCGGGCGCCGAGATCTCGACGGGGATCGACGTGTACTCGAAACCCGGCGCGTCGCGGTCGACGATGAACATCGAGAGTCGGGCGTCGCCGGTGGCCTCGTCGGTACTGGTGCGGGCGACCACGAGCACCGCGGCCGCCTCGTCGACACCCGAGATGTAGGTCTTCGTGCCACGCAGCCGATAGATGTCGCCGTCGCGCGTCGCGGTGGTCGAGAGCCGGTGGGTGTTCGACCCCGCGTCGGGCTCGGTGATCGCGAACGCCATCTTCGTGCCCGAGCCGAGAGCGGGGAGCCACTGCTGCTTCTGCGCGTCGGAACCGAAGCGCGTGATCAGCTCGGCACAGATCGCGGCGGTGACGAGCAGGAGGAGCAGCGGGCACCCCTGCGCGGCGAGTTCCTCGCACACGATCGTGAGCTCGCTGATTCCGCCGCCGCCCCCGCCGTACTCGGGCGGGAGGTGCACGGAGAGGAAGCCGTGGTCGGCAACGGCCTGCCACAACTCGTCGGTCTTGCCGCCGGTGCGAGCCTGCTCGGCGAAGTAGGCGTGGCCGAACGGCGCCGCGAGGTCGCGCACCGCCGCCCGGATCATCTCGTGCTCGGTGCTCTCGGCGAAGTCCACCGGCCGCTCCCGGCCGCCTCTTGCGCGGCAAATGTGATTCGTGAATAACATACAGCGTGCCGGTCCTCGCTTCCAAGATCGATGCGAGCGGCGACACCTGCCTCGCCAACCGCGCCGGTCTCCTCCAGCTCCTCGACGAGCACGAAGAGCAGCTCGACTTGGCGCGCGCGCGGCGGCGGCGAGCGCTACCTCGAACGCCACCGTGCCCGCGGGAAGCTGACCGCCCGCGAGCGGATCGAGCTGCTGCTCGACCAGGATTCGCCGTTCCTCGAGCTCTCCGCCGCTCGCGGCGTGGGGCAGCGACGTTCCACGTCGGCGCGAGCATCGTCACCGGCATCGGCGTCGTGTCGGGCGTCGAGTGCGTGATCATCGCCCACGACCCGACGGTCCGCGGCGGCTCGATGAACCCGCTACACGCTGAAGAAGAACCTGCGCGCGCTCGAGATCGCACGCGTCAACCGGCTGCCGTTGGTCAACCTCGTCGAGTCGGGTGGCGCCGACCTGCCGACACAGGCCGATCTCTTCGTGCCGGCGGGGCAGATCTTCCGCGACCTCACGCGGCTCTCCGGCGCTCGGCATCCCGACGATCGCGCTCGTGTTCGGCAACTCCACCGCGGGTGGCGCCTACGTGCCCGGCATGTGCGACTACTCGGTGCTCGTCGACCAGCGGGCCAAGGTGTTCCTCGGCGGACCGCCGCTCGTGAAGATGGCCACGGGCGAGGAGTCCGACGACGAGGAGCTCGGCGGCGCGGCGATGCACTCGCGCGTGTCGGGGCTCGTCCGACTACTTCGCCGCGACGAGCTCGACTGCATCCGCATCGGCCGCGAGATCGTCGCCGACCTCAACTGGCGCAAGCTCGGTCCCGCGCCCAGCGGCGCCGCGGACGAGCCGGTGCACGACCCCGACGAGCTGCTCGGCATCGCGTCGATCGACCTGCGCGTGCCGTTCGACCCGCGCGAGGTGCTCGCGCGCGTCGTCGACGGCTCGCGCTTCGACGAGTACAAGGCGGGCTACGGCACGAGCCTCGTCACCGGCTGGGCGTCGATCCACGGCTATCCGGTCGGCATCCTCGCCAACGCGCAGGGCGTGCTGTTCATGGACGAGAGCGAAGAAGGCCACCGAGTTCATCCTGCTCGCCAACCAGACCGACACGCCGCTGCGTGTTCCTCCAGAACACCACCGGCTACATGGTCGGGCAGCGACTACGAGCAGGCCGGGATCATCAAGGACGGCGCCAAGATGATCAACGCCGTCACGAACAGCACGCGTGCCGCACCTCACGGTGATCATGGGCGCGTCGTACGGCGCCGGGAACTACGGCATGTGCGGGCGCGCCTACGAGCCGCGGTTCCTGTTCGCGTGGCCGAGCTCGAAGATGGCGGTGATGGGCCCGCAGCAGCTCGCCGGTGTGCTGTCGATCGTGGCCCGCGAGTCGGCGGAGGCCACCGGGCGGCGAGTTCGACGAGGAGGCCGACGCGCGTGCAGCGCCAGTCGATCGAGGAGCAGATCGAGCGGGAGTCGCACGCCTTCTTCAACGAGCGGGAAGATCTACGACGACGGCGTGATCGACCCGCGCGACACCCGCACCGTGCTCGGCATCGCGCTCTCGGCCGTGCACTCGCAACGTCGTCGAGGGCCGCCGCGGCTTCGGCGTCTTCCGGATGTGAGCGGGTGGCGCCCGATGCATCGACACGCTGCTCGTCGCCAACCGCGGCGAGATCGCCGTGCCGCATCATGCGCACCGCGCGCGACCATCGGGCATCGCCACCGTCGCGGTGTTCTCCGACGCCGACGAGCGACGCTGCCGTTCGTCGCGCGACGGCCGACGAGGCGGTGCGACTGCCCGGGACACGCCGCGGCCGACACCTACCTCGCGCGGCGACCTCATCGTCGACGCCGCGCGGCGAACCGGTGCCGACGCGGTCCACCCCGGGCTACGGCTTCCTCTCCGAGCAGCGCCGCCTTCGCGCGCGCCGTGCGCCGAGGCGGGCCTGGTCTTCGTCGGCCCCCCGCCGGCCGCGATCGAGGCGATGGGCTCGAAGCTCGAGGCGAAGGCGCTGATGGCGGCGGCCGGCGTGCCGGTGCTCCCGGGCGGCACGGTCGCGCCGGCGACGACGCGGACGACGGCCGCGGCCGTACGACCGGCTTCCCGGTGATCGTGAAGGCGTGCGTTCGGCGGCGGCGGGCGCGGCATGCGCGTCGTGCACGATCGCCCGACGCTCGTCGACGCGGTCGCATCGGCCGCAGCGGGAGGCCGCGTCCGCGTTCGGTGACGGCACGGTGTTCCTCGAGCGGTTCGTCGAGACGCCGCGTCACGTCGAGGTGCAGATCGTCGCCGACCAGCACGGCACCGTCGGCCACCTGTTCGAGCGCGAGTGCTCGATCCAGCGTCGCCACCAGAAGATCGTCGAGGAGGCGCCGTGCGCCCGCGGTCGACGACGTGCGGCGGGCGGAGCTGTGCGAGGCCGCGGTCGCCGCCGCGAAGGCGATCGGCTACGTGAGCGCCGGCACGGTCGAGTTCGTGCTCGACGCCGGACGGCAACTTCTGGTTCCTCGAGGTGAACACCCGGCTCCAGGTCGAGCACCCGGTCACCGAGATGGTCACCGGCCTCGACCTCGTCGCGCTCCAGCTCGCGGTCGCGCAGGGTGAGCCGTTGCCGCCGGAGGTGCTACGCCGCGTCGATCGTCGGGCCACGCGATCGAGGCTCGCCTCTACGCCGAGGACGTCGCCGCCGGGTTCCTCCCGGTGAGTGGCGCGCTCGACCGGTTCCGCATCCCCGAACACGTCGGCGTGCGCGTCGACGCCGGCTACGCCGACGGCTCGGTCGTGAGCCCGTACTACGACGCGATGCTGGCCAAGGTGATCGCGTGGGCGCCCACGCGCGGGGCGGCGGCGCAGCGGCTGTCGCACGTGCTCGCGCTCGGCCGAGCTCCACGGCGCCGTACCAACCGCGACCTGCTCGTGCGGGTGCTCCGGCATCCCGAGTTCCTCGGCGGGCGCACCGACACCGGGTTCCTCGACCGTCTCGAGCCGGTGCCGGGCGATCGATGCCCGTGTCCGTGAGCGTGTCGGATGGCACGCCGTCGCAGCCGCGCTCGCCACGCAGGCGGAGCGTCGCACGTCGTCGCCGCTGCCGCCGCGGCATCCCTGCGGGCTGGCGCAACGTCGGCCCGGCGATGCAGCCCGAGGTGTTCGAAGCGGGCGACGTGCGCGTGGAGATCACGCTCGAACGCCGTGCGGGTGGACGGAGTCGCGCGTGAGGTCAGCGTCTTCGGTGCGAGCCCCGACTCGGTCGATTTCGAGACCGACGAAGGTCGGCGCGTCTACTCGGTGCAACGGGTCGGCGACACCGTGTACGTCGACAGTTCGCTCGGCGCGTCGGCGCTGCACGTCGTCGATCGGTTCCCCGTCGCGGGGGAAGAGGCGGTTCCCGGCTCGCTGGTCGCGCCGCTTCCCGGGAGCGTGGTGCAGGTCGCCGTCGTCGCCGGCCAGCGCGTCGCCGCCGGCGACGTGCTCGTCGTGCTCGAGGCGATGAAGATGGAGCACACCATTCGCGCGCCGTTCGACGGGCACCGTCACCGAGGTGCAGGTCGAATTGGGCGAGCAGGTCGAGAGCGACGACGTCCTCGTGGTCGTGGAGCCATGAGCGTCACCTACGAGGTGGTCGCGCGGCGTCGCGTGGGTCACGATCGACCGTCCCGAGGCGTGCAACGCGCTGAACGAGAGCGTCCGGGCCGGGCTGTTCGACGCGGCGGCCCGCTTCAACGCCGACGACACTGCACGCGTGCTCGTGCTCACCGGCGCCGGCGACCGTGCGTTCTGCGCGGGCGGCGACCTCAAGGAGATGGCCGAGAGCGCGCTCGCAGGTGCCGCCGCCCGACTTCGTGCCGCACTTCGGTCGCAACATCGACGTCGCGAAGCCCACGATCGCGGCGGTCAACGGCGTGGCCTACGCCGGCGGCTTCCTGCTCGCGCATGATGTGCGACTTGTGCATCGCGGCCGAGCACGCGCGCTTCGCCATCACGGAAGCCAAGGTCGGACGGGGCGTGCCGTGGGGCGTGCGCTGCCCTGGCTGCTCCCGCCCCGCATCGCGATGCAGCTCGTGCTCACCGGCGATCCGATCGACGCCGCGCGCGCGTACGAGGTCGGACTCGTCAACGAGGTCGTGCCGATCGCGGACTTGCACGACGCCGCGCAACGGCTGGCGCGAGACCATCGCCGCCAACGCGCCGCTGTCGGTCGCGGCGGCGAAGCGGATGGTGCGACGCGAGGTATCGGACGCGCGCGGCGCCGAGGGCTTCGACTGGGCCGAGCAGCTCTGGGAGCCCGTGTACCTCAGCGAGGACGCGCAGGAGGGGCCCCGTGCCTTTCGCGAGCGGCGGCCGCCGCGCTGGCAGGGGAAGTAGCCATGCCTGCCGACATGCACGCGCTCGCCGACGACCTCCGTGCCGAGACGCGGGCCCTCGAAGTGGTGCTCGTACCCCTGAGCGAGGCGCAGTGGGGGAGCGCCACGCCGGCCGAGGGCTGGGCGATCCGCGACCACGTGAGCCACCTTGCCTACTTCGACGAGGCGGCGACGCTGTCGGTCACCGATCCCGACGCGTTCCGTGACGCCGCGCGAGCGGAGCTCGCCGACGTCGACGGCTTCACTGCCCGCGTCGCGGCTGAGCATCGCGACCGCTCGGGCGACGAGCTCCTGGCATGGTGGCGCGCCGCGCGCGCGCACATGACCGACGTGATGAGCAGGCTCGACCCCTCGATGCGCGTGCCGTGGTACGGACCGGACATGAGCGCGGCGTCGTCGCTCACCGCGCGGATCATGGAGACCTGGGCCCACGGCCAGGACGTCGCCGACGCGCTCGGTGCGGCGCGCCCGCCAACTCCCGCGCTTCAGCACGTGGCGTTCCTCGGGGTGCGGGCCTTCGCCAACAGCTACCGCACGCGCGGGCTCCCGGTTCCGGATGTCGAGGTCCGCGTCGAGCTCCAAGGTCCTGCGGCCGAGGCTTGGGTATGGGGGGCCAGCACGGCGGGGCACCGGGTGCAGGGACCCGCGCTCGACTTCTGCCTGGTCGTCACGCAGCGCCGACACGTCGCCGACACGTCGCTCCGATGCACGGGCGACGTCGCCACCGAGTGGATGACGATCGCGCAGGCGTTCGCCGGGCCTCCGGGCGCCGGACGTCGCCCTGGACAGTTCGCGGACACTGCATGAGGGCCATCAGCATCGCCAACTGTTCAGGCTTCTACGGCGACCGCTTCGACGCGCCCCGCGAGATGCTGAACGGTGAGCTGTCCGTCGACGTCCATCTCGGGCGACTATCTCGCCGAGCTCACGATGCTCATCCTGTGGAAGGCGCGACAGCGCGAGCCCGACGCCGGGTACGCACGTACGTTCCTCGCGCAGATGGAGCAGGTGCTCGGTACCTCCCTCGACCGCGGCATCAAGATCGTCACGAATGCCGGGGGTCTCAACCCGCGCGCGCTCGCCGACCGGCTGCACGAACTGGGCGAGCGACTCGGCGTGCAGCCCGAGCTCGCGGTCGTCGAGGGCGACGACATCCTGGAGCGGATTCCCGAGCTCCAGCAGGCGGGCGTGACGTTCGAGCATCTCGACACCGGACTGACCCTTGCCGACGCGGGCGTGAAGCCCGCGACGGCCAACGCGTACCTCGGCGGATGGGGGATCGCGGCCGCGCTCGCCGCCGGTGCCGACGTCGTCGTCTGCGGTCGCGTCACCGATGCCGCGCTCACGGTGGGCCCCGCGGCCTGGTGGCACGGATGGGCGCGCGACGACTGGGACGCGCTCGCGGGTGCGGTGGTTGCGGGGCACGTGATCGAGTGCGGCCCGCAGGCCACCGGCGGCAACTATCCGTTCCTCGACGAGCTCGCCCCCGGATACCCCGGCTTCCCGATCGCGGAGGTCGCGGCCGACGGCTCGTCGGTCATCACGAAGCAACCCGGCACCGGCGGGGCCGTCACCGTGGGCACCGTCACCGCGCAGTTGCTCTACGAGATCGACGCTCCGGATTACGCGAATCCCGACGTCGTCGCGCGCTTCGACACGATCGCGCTCACGCAGGTCGAATCCGACCGCGTTCGAATCAGCGAGGTACGGGGGGAACCGCCGCCTCCTTCCCTGAAGGTCGCGATCAACTATCCGGGCGGTTATCGCAACAGCATGACGATGGTGCTCACCGGGCTCGATGCCGAGCGGAAGGCCGCGCACGCGGAAGCGCTGCTGTTCGAGATTCTCGGCGGACGCGAGCAGTTCGACGCCGTCGACGTGCAGCTCATTGGCGGGAAGGACGACACGGCGCAGCTACGCGTGACCGTCAAGGACCACGACCAGAGCAAGGTCGGGCGCCGGTTCTCCAACGCGGTCACCGAGCTCGCGCTCGGCGAGCTACGCGGGCTTCTTCACCACCACGCCGCCCGCCGACCGAGTCCGAGTTCGGGGTGTACTGGCCCACGCTCGTGCCCGTGGACGTCGTCGAGCACGCGGTCGTCCTCCCCGACGGCACGCGCACCGTGATCGACCCAGCGCCCGCCTCCCCGCCGTCGCGTCCCGGAGGCGGCGAGACGCTTCCGTCCCGGACGCCAAGACGGTTCGAGGGTGCGACCCACCGCGTGCCGCTGGGGGCGGTGTGCGGGGCGCGGTCGGGAGACAAGGGCGGGAATGCGAACGTCGGGCTGTGGACGCGTACCGACGATGCGTTCGACTGGCTGCACGCGTATCTCACGGTCGACCGATTTCGTGAACTCCTGCCGGAAGCGGCGAAGCTCGCGATCGAGCGCCACGAGCTTGCCAACCTGCGCGCTCTCAACTTCGTCGTGAAGGGACTGCTCGGTGAGGGTGTCGCCTCCTCGGTTCGCTACGACCCGCAGGCCAAGGGACTCGGGGAGCATCTGCAGCGCACGCGTCGTCGACGTGCCCATCGGCCTCGCGGCCGAGTGAGGCCGTCGGACGACGAGCTCACGCCTTCGCGGCGGCGGCCTCCCGGAAGCGGTGGTGCGGTGCACCGGGTCGGTGTCGATCTTCGGGATCACGTGCTCGCCCATCAGCCGGATCATCTCGAGCGTCTCCTCGAGCGTGGCCGGGCCGATGCCGAACACGAGCTGGTCGGCGCCGGCGCTCCTCCCAGCGCCGGCACTGCGCGAGCGCCTCGTCGGGGTCGCCGATGACCATCGCCACCCGTCGATCGAGCATCGCGCGATGTCGTCGAGCGTCGCGTCGGGGATCAGCGTCGGGCCAGTTCGGGCATCTCGGCCGGGTGCGGGAACGTGTCGTGGTAGCGGAACACGTTGCTCTGCCAGGTAGTTGGGCCGCGCCGCGACCATCGACTCGCGGCGCCTTCTGCGCGTCCTCGGCGACGTACGCGGCGTGCGTGACCATCACGTTGTCGTTGACGAACGCGCCGACGGGCTCGGCGTTGACGATCGCCTTCTTGTACGCCTTGCGCAGCGGCGCGCACCTCGGTCGAGCGCGCCGACCGAGAAGCCGAGCACGCCGAGGCCCTTGCGGCCGGCCATCTCCTAGCTCGTCGTGTTGCCGGCGGCGTACCACATCGGCGGGTGCGGCTTCATGTACGGCTTCGGCAGGATCTTGCGCGGCGGCAGCTCCCAGTACTTGCCCTCGTAGCCCTCGTAGGTGTCCTGCAGCCACATCTTCGGGAACTCGGCGATGACGTCTTCCCAGATCTCGCGCGTCCCGCTGAGGTCCTGCATGTCCGGGCAGGAACCCGAGGATCTCGTGGCTGCCCGCGCCGCGGCCGGTGCCGAACTCGAAGCGGCCGTTGGAGAGGTGGTCGAGCATCGCGACGCGCTCGGCGACCTTGGCCGGGTGGTTCACCTGGGGGAGCGGGTTGAAGATGCCCGACCCGATGTGGATGCGCTCGGTCGCGTGCGCGAGGTAGCCGGTGATGACGTCGTTGGCCGAGAGGTGCGAGTACTCGTCGAGGAAGTGGTGCTCGGTCACCCAGACGTACTTGAAGCCGGCCTCGTCGGCGGCCTTCGACCGCGGCCAGCTCGTCCATGAACACCTTGTGCTCGGCCAGCGGGTCGCCCTCGCGGCGGAAGCCCGGGTTGTACCCCTGGATGAAGATCCCGAACTCCATGGCCCGAGGTCTACCACGCGCGGATCGTGGTTTCATGGTGGGGTGACGGGTGCCGGCGAACCACCGATCCGGATCGTGCTGGCCAAGCTCGGTCTCGACGGCCACGACCGCGGCCTGAAGGTCGTGGCGCGCATCCTCCGCGACTCGGGCATGGAGGTCATCTACCTCGGACTCCGCCAGACCGCCGACACGATTGCCCGCGGCCGCGGTCGACGAGGACGCGGACGCCATCGGCGTGTCGATCCACAACGGCGGCCACCTCACGCTCGCGCCGACGCCTTGTCGCGGCCGCGCGTGCTGCCGGGCTCGACACCCCGATCGTGCTCGGCGGGATCGTGCCCGAAGCCGACGTACCGCTCCTCGAAGAAGCCGGCATCGCCGCGGTCCTCGGCCCCGGCGCCTCCGCCGACGAGGTCGTCGCCGCCGTGCGTGGTGCAGTGGCACGAACCGCCTGAACGCGGAACGGAGGCCGCGCGAGCGGCCTCCGTTCGAACGCTGTGTCTGCCGGTATCCAGCTAGCCCCCGCTGCTCGGGCAGCCCTTGCACGGATAGTCGGGCACCGCGTCGGATTCGGGGAGCCCGGTGAACTCCGAGATCGAGTTGCTCGGGTCGAACAGCTTGGGCTCGCCCTTCTTCCACTCGCCTGCGTTGTAGCGCTTGGCGTCGTCGATGTACATGAACCGGCCGGTGCCGTCGTCGAAGAGGATCTTGCCCTTCCCGGTCTCGGTGGGGCTCCACCACATGACGGCGTAGTCGAGCCCGACCTGGGAGTACTCGTCGTACGGGAGACTCGGCTGACGGGGCCCTACCCGAACATGAAGCTCTGCACCTGGTTGCTCGCGGCGCCGCCGAAGACCGGCATGCTGAAGAGTCCCTGCTGGAAGTGTCTTCGGCGTGAGCTTCGGTCCGGCGAGGCTGACGCCCGCGTTCAGCAGGTACAGGTTGCCGACGGTGCCGGCCGAGTAGACGCCCTGGTTCTTGCCCCAGTACCAGTTGAACCAGTTCACCTGGGGGTCGTCGATGCCGGAGACGTAGAGCGGGAGGTCGCCGAGACCGAACACGTGCTTCATCTGCTCGGGCGCGAGGCCCTGGAGGATCCGTGCCGTGATCTCGATGTCTTGGGCGCCCAGTCCCCGTGAAGAGCCACTCGGGGTGGTAGTCGAGGTTGTCGGCAGCCTTGAGCAGCTGCTGGTTCATGCCGAACGACGCTGAACAGCAACACCGTGGTGACGCCCGCGTCCTTGAGCTTGGCCACGAGGACCGGCGCTTCCTCCTGGTTCTTCGCGGTGATCTGGCTGGTGTCGAGCGGAACGCTGTACACGAGCTCGGCCGCCAGGCGCAGCGTGAGCCCTTCCTGCTTGGCCGTGCTCGCGAAGTACTGCCAGTCGATACCGCTCTCGGGACGGATGACGCCGAAGACGCGCTTCTTCGTCGTGAAGTCGCCCGACCACTTCGCCGTTCGTCCCTTGAGCTGGCGGGCGGCGAACTGCACGGCGTTGATCACGGTCGCGTTGTTGTCGAAGCCGCCGAGATACCGGTACGGCGCCTGCTTGCCTGCCTCATCGTTCGTGATGCCGCCGTAGAACACGATGATCTTCTTGGCGACGAGGTCGGCCGCGAACACCTGGCCGCCGCCCTGCCTCCGGCGCGGCGACGCTGCTCACCACCGCGAACGGCTTCATCTCCGCCACGCTGAGCGCGTCCGCGTGTTGCGCCGGCTTCGTCGGCGCCGGTCGGGTTGACGGTCTCGAACTCGAACTTCCGGCCCCACAGGTTGAAGTTGTGGTCGAGCACCTGCTGCCAGTCGGGGAACGAGTCTTCGATGTACGCCGGTCTGGTTCGTCGCGTGGTCGACCGGCGGCCGAGCCACCAGGCTGTTCCACGCCGCTGTCCTGCTGGGCGTGCGTGCCGAGGAGCAGCACGATCTTGATGGTGTCCTTGGTGACGCCCATCGACGTCGGCGCCGCCGTTGCTCTCACCCTTCTTCAACGGGCGCGTGCACGGGGCGCGCTGCTGGTACGGGTAGGCGAGCCGTGCCGTCGGGACCGCAATTCGGCGAGCTCTTCGCGGCTGCCGTCCCCACGCCCGCGGCCGGCACCGACGGGCCGGGCTGCGGTATCGCGCCCGCGACCGAGGCCATCGCGGCCACCAGCGCGCAGACGATCAACAGGACGATGGCGACGAAACCCCGACGATGCGGAACGCCGAGGTGGAGCCAGATCACTCATGGAGCCCCCCATATCCGAGCCCGACCGTCGTCGGCCGGGCGTCGTCGGGTTAATACTGCACATCACATGCCGGTTTGCCAAGTCACCCCCTGTGACCTGCGCCGTCCTTGCCCCGACGTCCGCGTGCTGGGAGGATCGGGGCGTGACGGCCCACGCTGCGGGCCGGCGAAAGGGATGTCACCGATGGCCGACAAGCCCAGCTACCTCGGAATGCTCAACGCGATCTACATGGCGGAGCAGCGTGGCTACGAGTACCTCTCGGCGTGGGCGGACGTCACGCCCGATCCCGACGTGCGCGCCGTGCTGCGCACGGTCGCGCTCCGCGAGGGCGAGCACGCCGTCGGCGTTCGCGAAGCGCATCAACGAGCTGGGATTCGAGGCGCACGACGACGGTCCGAGTGACGAGTTCCGGCGCAAGCTCGCGATCGTCACGTCGGACGTGCCCGACCTCGAGAAGATGGACACGCTCGGTTACGACTTCGGCGCACCCCCGAACCGCCCGACGTGCCCGACGCCTTCGACACGATCTTCCGCGACAAGACGATCGACATCGCAGACCGGCGAGCTCCTTGGCCGGTACATCGCCGAGGAACGCGACACCGGACGCCTGTTCCGTTCGTGCTACGGCGGGCTCGCTGTGCCAGCGGGCTCAGCAACGGCAACGCCGAGCTTCGATCGCCTCGCCGGCCTCGAAGCGAAGGTCGACGCGGTGTGCCGCGGGGTGGAGGAGCTGCGTCAGATCATCCGCGCGTGGCAGACGAGCCCCCGGTAGCGTCCCGCGCGCGCCACGGAGCCGTCATGAGCGATCTCCCCACCACGACACTGGGGCGCACCGGCCTCGAAGTCACCAAGCTCGGGTACGGCGCCATGGAGCTGCGGGGTGGCGAGCGCGCCCGGCGCGACGTCGAGCGCGGCACCGCCGGCGAGATCCTCAACGCGGTGCTCGACGCCGGCATCAACTTCATCGACACGTCGCCCGACTACGGCGTGTCGGAGGAGCTGATCGGCGAGCACATCTCGCACCGGCGCGACGAGTACTTCCTCGCCAGCAAGTGCGGCTGCCCGGTGAACCAGCCGCCGCCCGCCGAGGGCCAGCGACCACCCGCACGTCTTCACGCCCGAGAACATCCGCGCCGCGGTCGAGCAGAGTCTGCGGCGCATGCGCACCGACCATCTCGACCTCGTGCAGTTCCACATCAGCCCCTCGCGCGACACGCTCGAGGAGAACGGCGCGGTCGAGGCGCTCGCGGAGCTCCGCGACGAGGGCAAGACGCGCTTCATCGGGATGTCGGGCACGCTGCCGAACCTCACCGACCACATCGCGATGGGCGTGTTCGACGCGTTCCAGATCCCGTACTCGGCGCTCGAGCGTGAGCACGAGGAGCGCGATCCGCGACGCCGCGCGTCGCCGGATCGGGCACGATCATCCGTGGCGGCGTCGCGCGGGCGCGCCTGCCGCGACGACTCGACGCTCGCGAGCTATCCCGACTTCTGCCGGCCGATGGTCGAGGCGCGACGCGATCGGTGGGAGCAGGCCGACCTCGACGACCTGCTCGACGGGATGACGCCGCATGGAGTTCATGCTGCGCTTCACGCTCAGCCATCCCGACATGCACACCACGATCGTCGGCACCGCGAACCTCGCAGCACCTCGCCGACAACGTCGCCGTCGCGCAGAAGGGTCCGCTCTCGCCCGACGTGTACGAGACCGCGAAGCAGCGCCTCGCCGCCGCGTCCTGAAGACTGAGTGTCTTGGCACGGTTTCCGTGCCAAGACACGAGCGGTCGGTCCGACTCTAACGCGGCGGGAACCGAACGGCTCCGTCCAACCGGATCACCTCGCCGTTGAGCATCGGGTTGTCGACGATCTGCTCGACGAGCATCGCGAACTCGTACGGGTGTCCGAGCCGCTTCGGGAACGGCTGCATGCCGGCGAAGGTGTCGAGGACCGGCTGCGGCGCGTTCTCCATCGCCGGCGTGAGGAAGGTGCCCGGCGCGATCGTCACCACCCGCACGCCGATCGCCGCGAGGTCGCGCGCGGCCGGCAGCGTCATACCGATCACGCCTCCCTTCGCCGCCGAGTACGCGGCCTGCCCGATCTGGCCGTCGAACGCGGCGATCGACGCGGTGTTCACGATCACGCCCCGCTGGCCGTCCTCGTCGGATTCGGTTCCTGCCATCGCCGCCGCGGCGAGGCGCATCACGTTGAACGTACCGAACAAGCAGAGGTTCACGGTCCACACGAAGCTCTCCAGATCGTGCGGTGTGCCGTCGCGGCCGACGACGCGCTTGGCGACGCCCGACCCCGCGCAGTTCACCACCACCCGTATCGGACCGCGTCCGGCGCAGCGACGCGCACCAGCTCCTGCACGTCAGGCTCGAGCGTGACGTCGGTGTGCACGAACTCGACCTGACGACCGAGCTCGTCGACGATGCCCGTTGGCGCGTTCGTCGTTGATGTCGGCGATCGTGACGTTCGCGCCGCGCGCGACGAGCCGACGCACGCTCGCTTCGCCCAGTCCCGACGCACCGCCGGTGACGATGACACTCGCACCTTCGAGATCCATGCCGAGGATCGTGGCACAAGCGTGATCGGCGGCCCCAGTGCGAGCAGGATCCGCACTGCCAAGTGCCTGAGTACAGTCGCGGCATGACTGAGATCGCCGATCGGTTCCGGCGACGCGCCGCCGCGTTCACCGAGCGAGTCGAGGCGGTGCCGCCCGAACGCTGGGACGACCCGACGTCCATGCGACGAGTGGGTTGCGCGGTGACATCGTCCGGCACATGGAGCGACAACGCGCGGCTGTTCCTCGGGTTCGTCGATCGCGAGCTCCCGCCGGGGCCGTCAGCCGACGACGATCCGGCCGGCGTGCGTGGGCGAACGCGCGCGACGCGATCCAAGTCGGGCTCGACGACCCGGCGGTTGCCGCGCTCGAGTTCGAGGGTCAGATGGGGAAGCAGACGTTCGAGCAGGGCGTCGACCGTTTCGGCAGCCCCGACGTCGTGGTCCACACCTGGGACCTCGCCCGTGCCGACCGGACTCGACGAGCACCTCGATCCCGACGACGTCCACGAGATCCTGGTGGCCATGGAGCCGATGGACGAGATGATGCGGGGTTCCGGAGCCTTCGGCCCGAAGGTGGAGCCGCCCGCGGGCGCCGACGAGCAGATCCGCCTGCTCGCGTTCATGGGGCGCAGGGCCTAGTGCGCACTCATATCGCGGAAGCTATCGTCGGGCGGAACCGACGATCGGGAGGATCCCATGACGGCGACCGAGCTGCGCTACATCGATTCCGACGGGCACATCCTCGAGCACCCCACCGGCATGCCCGACTACGCGCCGGCGGAGTACCGCGATCGCATCTGGCACATCGAGACCGACGAGGCGGGCGAGGAGTGGCTCCACTACAACGGTGCCGTCACCCCCGCGAACTTCATGGCGGCGGCGGGGACCGCAGGACTGAGCGACGAGGAGCGCGCCAAGTCGTTCCGCGGTGAGCTCCGCTACACCGAGGTCCGCCCCGCCGCGTACAACGCCAAGGCGCGGCTCCAAGACATGGACCAGGACGGTATCGATCTCGCGGTGCTCTACCCCACGATGCTGCTCGGTCTCCAGAGCTTCCGTGACGTCGACTTCGCCGAGGCCCAGGCCCGGGCCTACAACGACTGGTGCTCGGACCACACCCAGGAAGGCGAGGGCCGGCTCTTCGGCGCGGGCGCGGTTCCACCGATGCACGAGCCCGCCGACGTCGCGCGTGTCGCGGCCGAGATCCGACGTGTCGCGGGATTGCCCGGCATGGTGTCGGTGTTCATGCGCCCGAACCCGTCCGTCGACTGGCGGCCGTTCAACGACCCGGTGTACGACCCGATCTGGCAGGCTGCCCAGGAAACCGGGCTCCCCATCGCGCTGCATCCCTTCCTCGCACCCGATCTGCCCGGCGCATGCGTTGGGCTCCGACTCGGCCGTCCGCGCGAAGACGACGGCAGCTACGTCGACAACTTCGACCCGAGCATCCACACGCTCGACGACGAGGTCCGAGCCGGCGGCGCTGCGCCGGCAGCAGTGTGCTGTTCACGCAGGCAATCGCGAACCCGGTCGACGTGATGAGCTGCATCGCGTACCTGCTCGCCGGTGGAGTGTGCGAGCGTTTCCCGGAGGCGAAGTTCATCTTCCTGGAGGCGAACGGCGGCTGGATCGTGCCGTGGCTCGAGCGTCTCGACCACCACTGCAAGAAGTTCCAGTGGGAGGTCACCGATCTGTCGATGCTTCCCTCGGAGTACATGAAGCGTCAGTGCTGGATCAGCTTCGATCCCGACGAGGCGATGCTCGCGATAACCGCGCAGTCACCGCTGGTCGGGGCCGAGCGGATCATCTGGGCATCCGACTACCCGCACCCCGACGCGAAGTTCCCCGGCGTCACGGAGGAGCTGACCGAGGCGCTGGAAGGGCTGACGTTCGAGCAGAAGCAGGCCATCACCAGCGAGAGTGCCCTCGCGCTCTACGGCCTCAGCTGACGCTCCCACCCGAGCGGTCTACCAGCGACGGTTGTAGGTCTTGCCGCGCATCATGCGCGGGTACGACGAGGTGTTCGGCGCCGCGTGGTGCAGCATCCACGGATGCGCGAGCACGACGTCACCGGGGTTGCCGGTGAGCTCGACGACGCGTACGGGGATGCCGTCGGCGTCGTGATCCGGGCCCATGAAACGAGCCGTGCGCTCCGGATCAGGATCGTCGGCGCGCGCGAGCGCGCGGAACCACGGGTCGTGTTTCATGAACCGGAGCCGGCACGTGCGGAAGTCGGTGCGCGCGTCGGGTTCGGTCGACGCCACGAAACGCTCCACGACGCGGTGAGAGCCGCTGACGACGAGCGTGCCGCCGCCCCGTGGTTCGACGGTGCCGAAGAAGACGAAGATCTTCACGCCGAACAGCGGCGTTGGCGCGTACATGTAGTGCCAGTCGACGTGCCACATCTTCGACGGCAGCCTCCAGGCCGCATCCGGTTGTGGGAACGTCACCATGACCTGTCCCCAGTGCGCCGCCGTCGTCCAGTTGCTCGTACCCAAGAGCTCGTCGATGGCCTCCAGCAGCAAGGGCCCGCCGATGGGCTCGAACGCACGGCTCTTCTTGCTGGTCTTCATGCCGTGCGCCTCTCCGGGCTTCCACGTGCTCGGGTCGTCCTCGAGGGCGGCGTACCGCCTTTCGAGCTCGCTCCACACGACACGCCGCATGCGCACCGAGTCGTCGTGGGTGAACACGTTCCGCAGCCTCGTGATCCCGAGCTCGTCGAACTCGGCACGTTGTTCGGCGGTGAGCACGAGTGAAGTGTGCTCGTCCGCGATCAGTCGGTTCAATCGGTTAACCGACGGTCAGCTTTGCTGGTGTCGCTCGATGAAACCGTTCGACGGCTCGTTGTTCGTGACCGCCGGCGCCTGCGCGGATCCGAGCGCGGGCACCAACGCCGGATCGAGCAGCCCGATCTGCACGAGGAGCGACGCCTGGTCCCAGTACACGTGCTCGTAGTCGATCTTGCCGTCTTCGAAGCCGACGATCACGACGTGCGGGAGCGTCACGCTCTTCCCGGTTGGCTCGACGCCGGGGAGCCACCAGTCCATCGGCTTGGAGTGCGTGAACGACACGACGAACTCGTGGACCACGCGGTCGGCATCGACCGTCCGCGACAAGGGTGCGACCGCGGTGTCGTCGGGCCACGACGGGATGAACTGATCCCGGTAGAACGCGCGCACTGCGTCGCGGCCCCGGGCACCCGTGCCGACCGGAACCTCCACGAGACAGGGATCCGCGCCCATCGTCTCGAGCGTTGCGTCGGCGTCACGGAGCTCGAACTCGCAGCGCATGTGCTCCTCCCAGACCGCGGCCAGATCGACGCCGACGTTCCCATGTTCGCTCGCCACCAGGCACCCCCTCTGCTCGGCTGGCACGGTACTCCGGGCAGGTGCGAGGCTCACCCGATGCCCCACCGGCCGATGGAAGGTGTGCGCGTCCTGGAAGTCGCGCAGTGGACGTTCGTTCCGTCGGCCGGCGCGGTGCTCGCCGACTGGGGCGCGGACGTGATCAAGATCGAGCACGCGGTCACGGGCGACGCGATGCGCGGGATGCAGAGCATGGGACTCGCAGCCGTCGACGGCCACGTTCCGTTCAGCCCGATGATGGAGCACGCGAACCGCGGCAAGCGCAGCGTGGGGCTCGCGCTCGAGCATCCCGCCGCGCTCGAGGTGCTCCATGAGATCGCGCGGCACGAGCGACGTGTTCCTCACGAACTTCCTGCCCGATGCCCGGCAGCGGTTGAAGATCGATCTCGCCGACATCCGAGCCGTGAATCCCCGCATCATCTACGTCCGGGGGAGCGCGCACGGGTCGACGGGGCCCGACGCCGAGCAGGGTGGGTACGACAGCTGCACGTACTGGGCGCGCAGCGGCGCCGCGGTCGGGGTCACGCCGCCCGGCACCGTCGGGCTCTGCTACATGCCGGGCCCCGGATTCGGCGACTCCTCCGGCGGTATGAACATCGCGGGCGGGATCGCCGCCGCGCTGTTCGCCCGTGAGCGCACCGGCGAGCCGTCGGTCGTCGACACGTCGCTCCTGAGCACGGGGATCTGGGCGAACGGGCTCGGCATCGACATCTCGCTCGTGAGCGGCGAGCCGTGGGAGTGGCCCTCGATCGTGCACCCTGGCGCGCCGGCCAATCCGCTCGTCGGCCCGTTCGCCACGTCGGACGACCGCTACCTGATGCTCGCAATGTTGCAGCCCGGCCGCTATTGGGCCGACACGTGCCGGCACATCGGCCGCGAAGACCTCATCACCGACGAGCGCTTCGACTCGGTGGAGAAGGTGATGGCGAACTCGGAAGCGGGCGCCGCGATCGTGCAAGAAGAGATTAGGAAGCGGCCGTACGCCGAGTGGCTCGAGCGGTTCCGAACGCTGCAAGGGCAATGGGCTCCCGCGCAGAACAGCGTCGAGGCGGGCCTCGACGAGCAAGTGCGCGCCGCCGGGTTGATCCGCCCGGTCGTCGACATCGAGGGTGTCGAGCGTGAGCTCGTCGCGAGCCCGGTCCAGTTCGACGGGCAGCCAACCGATCTCCGGCGCGGACCTCAGTTCGCGGAGCACACCGACGAACTCTTGCAGGAGCTGGGCTTGTCCGACGACGAGATCGTGCAGCTCAAGGTCGTCGGGGCGGTGACATGACGATGGAGAAGCTCATCTTCCTGTTCCCGCGTCGAGACGGCCTCACCCGTGAGGAGTTCTTCGCGCACTATCTCGACGTGCACGCCCCGCTCGGCCTCGAGCTCACGCGGACGATGACGCACTATACGGTGAACCTGCGCGATGGCGGCGACGCTCCCGCGGACGGTGTCGACGCGATCACCGAGACGTGGACCGAATCCGTCGCCGACTTCATGAACCCGCACAAGTCGTTCGCGACGCCGGAGGACGCGCAGCGCCTGTTCGCCGATCACGACTCCTTCATCGGGGCGCCATACGACGCGTACGCGGTCGACGAGCAGGTGCGCAAGGGTCCCGAACTGCTGGCTCCGAACGACGGCGTCTCACCGGGCGGCAAGGCGGTGGTGGCGGTGAGGGGCGACGCCGCGCTCGAACGGCTCGGCGCGCTGGTCGAGCGCGACGAGATGACGCGCTATGTCGAGAACCGGGTCGCCGCGCCGCTCATGACCGGAGCCTTCGAGCCCGTGCACGCGTTCGTCGAAGTGCATCTCGCCATCACCGGCGCCCTCGGCGCCGAGATCGGCGCCCTCGTCGGTGAGGATGGCGCGGTGTACCACGTGAGCGAGTACGTCAAGAAGTAGCCGTGTTCTGCAACCTCGAGATCGTCGCCAGCCCGACGCAAGCGCTCCACGACCGATGGCGCGACGAGATGTGCGCCCGCGACGACCCGGGGGACGTGTTGTGCGACATGGCGACCCAACTCGCCTGGATCGACGAGGCGGGGCTCGACAACGTCGACTGCATCTGGAAGTGGCGGAGCCTCGCGTTGATGCGAGGCGAGCGACTGCGCTCGATGTCAGGCGCTTGCGCGCGTCTCCGCGATGCTGCGTGGCGCGGCGCGATCGACACTGGCGATCTTGCGCAGCAGGTCGCGCAGGCTCCGCTGCTCGGACGCGCTCGAGCGCGTCGAGGAACGCGGGCGGCTCGGAGAGCTTCTCCATGGCTCGCGCGAGGAGCGCGAGGCCGCGCTCGGTGAGCACCACGGTCTTGACCCGGCGGTCGCTCGGGAGGGGCCGCCGCTCGGCCAGACCGCGCTCCTCGAGCCCGTCGGTGATCGTGGTCACGTAGGACGCGTCGCAGCCCCACTGTTCCGCGAGGTCGCCCATGCGAGTGCCGTCCTCGTCGGCGAGGAACGTGAGCGCTTTGAGCATTCCCGGCGGGAGACCGAGCTCGAAGGCGACGTCGAGGATCCGGTCGTGGGCGTGTCCGTCGAGGAACCAGAGACCCACCATCGTCAGCCAGGCTTCCCTCCCGGCCTTCGTCGCCATGTGCAGAGGCTAGCCTGATCGTTGACCGTGGTCGACTGTTGTCCGACCTCAACGAAAAGTTTGACTGCCGTCAAGTATCTGTGGCAGGGTGGGAGCCGTGACCGACTTCCTCGACCGTTACGGACCGTGGGCGATCGTCGCCGGGGCCTCCGAGGGAACCGGTGCGGCCTTCTCGCGCCAGATCGCCGCGCACGGCGTGAACGTCGTGCTCGTGGCGCGCCGCCCCGAGCCGCTCGCCGCACTCGCCGACCGGATCCGTGACGACTCGGGCGTCGAGACCCGCACCGTGTCCCTCGACCTCAGCCGGCCGGACGCCGATCGTGAACTCGTCGCGGCCACCGAAGATCTCGAGATCGGCCTTCTGATCTACAACGCCGGTGCCGACGAACACGGCATGAAGTTCCTCGACGTCGACGTCGAAGATTGGGTCGCGATGGTGCGACGCAACTGCGTCGTCCCCTTGCGCTTGTCGCATCACTTCGCGCGCGGATGGTCGACCGTGGTCGCGGTGGGATCCTCTTCGTCACTTCCGCCGCAGCATGGGCGGGTGGAGACCGGCTCGCGACCTACGGAGCGACGAAGGCGTTCGACCTCGTGTTCGGCGAAGCGCTCTGGGCGGAGCTGTCGCCGAATGGCGTCGACGTCCTCTCGTTCGTGCTCGGTGCCACGGACACGCCGGCGTTCCGCGCGCTCGTTGCCAAGCACGGCACGACGGTCGGCGACATCGCCGATGCCGACGAAGTCGCACGCGATGGGCTCGAGCATCTCGCCGACGGCCCCACGTGGACCGCAGCGGCTCTCGGCGGTGGCGACGGCTCCCTGGTGGGCGCGATGCCGAGGCGCGACGCGGTGCAGCTCATGAGCGCGGGCATGACCGGGATCGTGGGGGAGTCGTGAGCAACGCGGAACCGGCGATCGTGGCCGACGGTCTCGTCAAGCGCTTCGGCGACGTCACCGCGCTCGGCGGCGTGTCGTTCGAGGTGCCGGCCGGCAGGGTGCTCGGGCTCCTCGGCCCGAACGGCGCGGGGAAGACGACCTCGGTGCGCATTCTCACCACGCTGCTCCGACCCGACGGCGGCTCGGCGCGCGTGCTCGGCATCGACGTCACCAAGGACCCGCACCGTGTCCGCGGCTCGATCGGGTTGGCCGGTCAGGCCGCCACCGTCGACGAGAACCTCACCGGGCGCGAGAACCTCCGCATGGTGGGAAAGCTCACGCACATGGCGCCCGCTGAAATCGCGCCGCGCGGCCGACGAGCTCCTCGAACACTTCGCGCTCAGCGACGCGGCCGACCGTGTCGTACGCACCTTCTCCGGCGGGATGCGCCGGCGGCTCGACCTCGCTGCCGCGCTGATGCACCGTCCACCGGTGCTCTTCCTCGACGAGCCCACCACCGGTCTCGACCCGCAGGGGCGAATCGAGCTCTGGGGGGTCATCGAGGACCTGACCGCCACAGGAGTCACCGTGTTGCTCACCACGCAGTACTTGGAAGAGGCCGACTATCTCGCCGACTACATCGTCGTGGTCGACCACGGGCTCGTCATCGCCGAGGGCACCGCGTCCGAGCTGAAGACCGAGCTCGGGGCGACCGTGATCGAGGTCGCGTTGCACGACCTCGACGACGCGCCGCTCGCGGCCGACAAGCTCAGGTCCATCGGACCGGTTGCGGTCGACGGCAAGGTCGTGCACATCACGCTGCTCGACGGCGATGGCGCGGCCGCGATGCTCGAGACGGTTCGCGCGCTCGACAACGCCGCGCTCCATCCGGCCACACTCGCCTTGCGGGAGCCGACCCTCGACGACGTCTTCCTCGAGCTCACCGGTCATGTTGCCGAGCAGCAGCCGTCGGAGAACGGGGAGGAGCACATGGCGACCGGCCGTCGGCGCCGGAGGAGGGCCTCTTGACCACGATCGCGACACCTCCTGACGCGACAACGTCGCTCGCGCCGCGGGTAGCCCGCCCCCGGGTCGTGGGCGACGCGATCACGATCGCCTGGCGCAACCTCGTGAACATCCGTCGCAACCCCCAGCTCCTCGTGTTCGCGACGATTCAGCCGGTCATCTTCATCCTGAACTTCCGCTACGTCTTCGGCGGCGCGATCAACGCGCAGAGCCTTGGCGGCACGGCCTACGTCAACTACCTGATGCCCGGAATCTTCGTGCAGACCGTCGTGTTCGGCGCGCTCACCACCGCCGTCGGCCTCGCCGGCGACCTCCACGAGGGGATCATCGAGCGATTCAAGTCGCTGCCGATCGCGCGGTCGGCGGTATTGACCGGGCGCACGACTGCCGACCTGGCGCGGAACTTCTTCGTGATGATCCTGATGTGCGTCATCGGGTTCGCGGTGGGCTGGCGGATCGGGTCCGATGTGTGGGGGCTCGTGGGCGCGGTGTTGCTGATCCTCGCGTTCTCCTACTCGCTCTCGTGGATCTTCGCGTTCGTGGGCCTGAGCGTGAAGGACGCGGAGACCGCGCAGGCCGCGTCGTTCCCGATCCTCGCCCCCCTCGTGTTCGCGTCGTCGGCGTTCATCCCCGTCCAGACCATGCCGGGCTGGCTCCAACCCTGGGTGAAGCACCAGCCGGTCTCGGTGGTGTGCAACGCCGCGCGCGTGCTGACCCTCGGTCTCCCCGACGCCACCAACCAGGTGCTCAAGGCTCTGGCGTGGATCGTCGCCATTGTCGCGGTCTTCGCACCCCTCGCCGTGCGCAAGTACCGCAAGATCGCCTGAATCTGCTCGCGGGGAATCGATCAGATCTCGCTGAGGCGGTCGAGGGGGAAGGGGGGTTGGGCGATGGCACGCACCGCGAGGCGCACGAGCAGCAGCGGGTTGTCGTCGCCCGAGGTGCGGTTGAGGTCGAGCTCGTCGCAGCCGGTGCACCGGTGCACGAGGAGCCATTCGCCGTCACCGCGCACCGCGATGCACAGCGGCTCCATCAGGGATCCGCAGTCGGACGCCCGGTCGCCGGGCGTGTTGTCGACGTGACGGCTCCACAGGCACGACGGGCAGTGGTTGCGATGTCTCGTGCCCTGGGCTTCGAGCAGGACGGTGGCGCGACAATGGCCGCAGGTGAACGAGCCCGCACCTGACGTGCGGGCGCGCGAGTGATTGCGCTGATCGCGCGACACGGGGTACCTCCGAAGAGCGCCGTACAGGTACGGCGCCGCGCGTGCCGGCGAGTGCGCTACCCCACGCGGGTGGAGATCAGCACACGCTGCACCGGGGTCGAAACGCGGCGCGGTTCCTTGCGGCAGGCACCGTCGTGATCACACACCCCTCCATCGCTCGTGAAGGCCGGCAGTGTGCCGCTCGTCGCCGGTCGCCGCAAGCGAATATCGCAGCCCGCAGCTCATGTCCGCGGCCCGAGGCGACGGCTGCGGTGCAGGTATCCTGCGCCGCAGTGAGCCGGGCCCGGGCGGCCCGGTGCGGAGCACCGAGAGCGGGAAGCATGGACAACGAAGACATTGTCGAGATCAATCAGGTCATGGGTCTGTACGTGCACGTGATCGATGCCAAGCAGTGGGACCGCCTCGACGAGCTCTACACCGATGACGGCGTATTCGATCTGAGCGGGCTCATGGGGTCGGAAGTCAGATTCGAAGGGATCGACGCCATCAAGGGCTTTCTCACGAGCATGCCGATGCCGCTCGCCCACATCAGCACGAACCACTACGTCTTCGAGGCGGACGGCAAGGTGCAGAGCCGGGGCAAGTGGTTCATGCCCGACGAAGAGGGCAAGGTGAGCGGCGGCATGTACCGCGACACGTGGACCCGCACCGACCGCGGATGGCGGCTGCAGGAGCGGCGCGTGTTCAACTGGGCCGGCGCCGAACAGGGATAGACGCGGGCGACCCGCGGCCGGTTCCGGCTGGCGGTCGACGGTGAACTGCAGCTCGATGGGGTCGCGGCGACCGAGGCACAGCCCGGGATCGGCCCGGGAGTACCCTCGCATGGGTGCGCACGAAGCCAAACTCGGGTGGGTGATCGCGATCCGAGGGTCCGGCTGATGGCCGGCTGAGAACCGTCGCCCCGCACAGCGGATTCACAGCCTCTGGTGTCGAGACTGGCGGCACACGCAACCCCACCGTGGAAGGCCCGCCGATGTCCGAGCCAGGCGAACTGAACACTCCTCTTCTGCAGGCTGCGGCCGCGCCGCCGCCCCCGGTTCTGCCGGCCGCGCCTGCACCCTCGCCTGCCCCCACGCCGACGCCGGCGCCCTCGAACTGGCGCCGCGTGATCGCCGCGGTCGCGGTCGTCGCCATGGTGCTCGTGGGCGGGGCGTTGCTCGGAAGCGCTTCACGCGGCGGTTCGCTGTTCTCGAACGACGCGAGCGTTGCTCCGAGCAATAGCGCTCCTGCGCAGAACAGCCCGTCGGCCGCGGGGTCGATCACCCCGCCGAGCGGCAGCGCCGGTACATCAAGTTCCACCGGTACGGTGTCGTCCGGTCTCGTCAACATCACGACCACGCTCTCGGGCGGTGCCGGAGAGGGTGCGGGCACCGGCATGGTGATCTCGAGCAACGGTGAGGTGCTCACGAACAACCACGTGATCGAGAACGCCGACACCATCAACGTCGAGATCGGCGGCGACGGCTCGAGTCACAGTGCGAAGGTGATCGGTTACGACGTGGCCGACGACGTCGCGCTGATCAAGATCGACAACGTCTCCGGCCTCGACACGATCCCGATCGGCAACCCCGACGACGTCGTGGTCAACGACCCCATCGTGGTGCTCGGCAACGCGCTGGGTCGTGGCGGAGCGCCCTCGTCGACGTCCGGTACCGTCACCGCTCTCAACCGCGAGATCACCGCGACCGACTCGGACGGCTCGAACGCCGAGACGCTCACCAACATGATCCAGGTGGAGGCCGACGTGCAGCCGGGCGACTCCGGTGGCGCGCTCGTCGACTCCGACGGCAAGGTGATCGGCATGACCACGGCGGCGTCCACCGGCGGCTTCCGCTTCCAGCAGGAGGCGTCCGGCGTCGGGTTCGCGATCCGCATCGACAAGGCGATGTCGGTCGTCAAGCAGATCCGCAACGGTCAAGAAGTCAACGGCGTGCACGTCGGTGGACGTGCGCTCCTCGGCGTCACGCTCCAGGGCACGAGCGCTTCGCCGTTCGGCGGTCGCGGTGGAGCTCGTCGTCCGACGACGGTGCGCTCGTGAGCGGTGTCGCATCGAACACGCCCGCCGACAGCGCCGGCATCCAATCGGGCGACGTCATCGTGTCGATCGGCGACCGGACGCATCACCTCGGTCAGCGATCTGCAGGACGTGATGAACAAGTACCACCCCGGCGACAAGGTCGACGTGGGCTGGACCGACTCGTCCGGGAGCAAGCAGCACGCGACGGTGAAGCTCATCGAGGGCGCGCCGGCATAGCTCGAGAGGAAGCTGGGCTCGGATCGGGGCCCGACGGCATCCTGACGACGGCGGCCAGGCCCAGGCACACCGGGCACCGGCTTCGCACCAGCTCTGAGCGCCGCTGCGGCGCCCGCGCCGCACGAACCAGAACACGCCTGCACCGGCGAGCAGCACGACGAAGGCGATGGTCGCGACGCCCTTCGCCTCGTCGAAGAGGTCCCGCGCGAACGGCCCGAGAGCTGCGCCGAGCACGAGGTGGAGTTGCACGAACACGCTGGCGCCGATGATCAACGGTGGGAGCGCTCGGCGCGCCGAGATGCCCGATGTTCCCGCGGCGATCGCAGTGATCGTGCGCAGCCCCGGGGTACCGCGTCCGATGAGCAGCATCGACCGGCCGCACGTCTCGATGAGCGACCCCACGCGTTCGACGCGTTCGCTCGTGAGTCCGATTCGAGGTCCGGCGCGTGTGATCGAGCGCGTGGCCCGGCCCTCGGCAGGCGAAGAACAACAGGCACGTGCCTGCGACCGCGACCAGCTCCAGGGCGAGGGCGGCAACCCACCACGGGAAGTCGCCGGCGCTCGTCCGCGCACCGATGAGGAGCATCACGAGGTCGTCGGGAATCGGAATGGGGACACCGGCTTCCATCGGGATCAGCAGGGCGATCGCGGCGGGGAGACCCAGGGTCCCGAACACGGCACCGAACACTGGATTGGCGACCGGGGGGCGCATCACCGTCATTTCGTGGCCGACGGCCAGCGCGGATCAGCCCGATTCGTCAGGTCGGCCCGAAGACCTCGGCCTGGTGCTCGCCGACGTGCGGCGGCCGACGGGAGATGTGCCACGGCGACCGCGGCGCCAGGAACGGCGCGCCGGGGTAGCGTGATCGTACGGCCGATGTCCTCGTGCTCGACCTCGACCGGGAAGCCCCGCGCGACGAAGTGCTCGTTCGTGAATGCCTCCTCCGGCGACCAGACCGCGCCGACCGCGAGACCGCGCCGCTGCGCGCCCACGAAGAACTCCTCGGGGGTGAGGTGCTCGGCGAGGAACACGAGCGTGCTGCGCCCGGCGCCGTAGATCTCCGTGACGAGCGGGTCCTCACGCAGGTCGGCCAGGGACACGCCGCCGCGTTCGACCGCGAGGTCGAGGAGCACGATCTCGTCGCACTGGTCGCGCAGCCCGAGCTCGTCGACCCAGTCGCGCAAGTTCTCGAAGTCCTTCGCGTGCCGGGGCGGGAAACCGGTGTTCACGTACCGGCCGTCGACGCAACGGACCTGCGACTCCTGGGACACGAATGACGATCGCGTGCCGCCCGGTCTGGCGGATGACGGTGCTCTTCGCGACCAGCCAGTCGAAGCTTCCGCTCTCCGTCGTGACGTTCGCTGCCGCGTGCATGCTCACGTCGATGAACTGCCCGCGGCCCGACACGTCGCGCTGCAGGATCGCGGTGAGAGCGCTCATCGTCGCGAACACGCTGGCGATGTGGAACGCCTGGTTGCCGCCGCCGCGCACCGGCGGGATCGTGTGGTCGTCGTAACCGCAGTTCCAGACCGGCCCGCCGCCCGCGAGCAGTGTGAGGTCGGTGGCAGGATCGTGCTTCCGTGAGGTGTCCCGTCCGAACGGCGTGACCGCGATCCAGATGAGCTCCGGGTGCTCGGCCCGCAGTTGCTCGTGGTCGAGTCCGAGCGCGGCGAGCCTGCCGACGGGTTCGCCTTCGAGCACGATGTCGACCGTGGACGTGAGATCGCGAAACCGCGTGGCGTCGTCGCCGCGCTCGAGGTCGAGCACGACGCTCCGCTTCGAGGTGTTGTAGTTCCACCAGAACAGGCTGCGTTCGGGTCCCGGTTCGTCGTCGAGGAACGGCCCGTAGGCACGGCTCGGGTGACCGCCGGGCGGTTCGACGACGATCACGTCGGCGCCGAGGTCGGCGAGCAGCTTGCCCGCCCACGCGGCGTGCTCGCTCGCGAGCTCCACGACCCGCAGGCCGTCGAGGGCCCCGCTCATACGACTTTGTCCTCGTGCAGTGACGCGATCTCCTCGTCGTCGAGGCCCAGCACGTCGCGCAGCACGCCGTCGGTATGTTCGCCGAGGCACGGGGCGCCGTGCTCGATCGACCAGTCGGTCTCCGACATGTGCACCGGGATGCCGTCGACTCGGACGTCGCCCATCTCGGTGTGGTGCGCGAGCGGCCACAGCCCGAACTCACTCGTGCCCCCGTCGTGGTCGATGCGATCTTCCGGAGAGGCGACCACGGAGGCGGGGACCCCCGCGGCGCGGATCTGCTCCGCCGTGCGGTGGCGGTCGCGCGTCTTCGTCCACGACTCCATCTGCGCGTCGAGCGTGTCCTGGTCTCCGAGACGACCGCCGAGCGTCGTGTAGCGCGGATCCTTCGCCCACGGCTCGTCGATCACGGCCGCGAGACGCGTCCAGTCGTCGTCGTCACGACACGCGATCGCGATCCACTCGTCGTCGCCGGCAGCCGCATAGATGTTGTGTGGTGCCATTGCGGGCGCGTGGCTCCGGTTGGAGTTCGGCTGACCCGCACGCCGGAGCGGGCGGCCGTTCACCGTGTAGTCGAGGAGATCCGGGCCGCACAACGACAAGCCTGCCTCGGTGCAACCCATGTCGATCCACTGACCCTCGCCGGTGCGGTTGCGGTGGATCAATCCCGCGAGGATCGCGACCGCCATGTAGTTGGCACCCATGTGATCCATATAGGAGAAGCCCCAGCCCGCCGGTGGGAGGTCGGGGAGCCCACTGCTGAACGTGAGTCCGCAGATCGCCTGCACGATCGGCCCCCAGGTGCGGAAGCTCGAGTACGGGCCGCTCGCGCCGAAGCCCGAGTTCGACACGTACACGATGTCGGATTTGAGGCGTTGCAGCTCGTCGTACGGGAACCCCATGCGTGCGAACACGCCCGCTGCGAAGTTCTCGGTGACTGCGTCCGACACCGCGATGAGGCTGCGCAGGAGCTCCTTGCCCCGCTCCTGCCGGAGATCGATGGTGACGCCGAGCTTCTCGACGTTGTGGTTGTTGAAGGCGCCGCCGAGGTTGATGCCGCGCCGCTCGTCGACGTACGGAGGAACACCACGCAAGATGTCCCAGGTGCCTTGACGCACGGGATCCTCGATACGGATCACCTGCGCGCCGAACGCGGCGAGGAACTTCGTCGCGCCCGCGCCCGCGAGCTGACCGGTGAGGTCGCAGATTCGGAGATGTGCCAGGGCGGTCGACCGCGAGGTCGGCAACGTGGATGCCACGGCGGGGAATCCTACGCAGTCGCAATACACTCGTCGGGTGCCCGCAGAGTATGTGTGGACCGGCGAGTCGCTCGTGGTGCTCTCGTCCGAAGAGGTCGCCGAGCTCCACCGACAGCTCGAAGAGGCCGCGGCATATCCGGAGCGCCGTCGCCCGAGCGACGCCGAGGTCGTGAACGTCCGCGCCGAGTACCTCTGACGGTCGACCCGTCGTTCAAGTGCCCGCGCGCTCGTAGAGGAAGAGCTCGAGCTTCGAGCCGTACGAGCGGTGCTCGACCACCTCGTAGTGCTCGCGGAGGATCGGGTGCGCGGACGGGCGTCCACCGTACGAAGCCATGAACCAGATCGCCGCGGCCAGCACGCAGTCGACGAGCAGCCATGGCCTCGGGACGAGCCGGGAGCGCGCGGTGCGCGGTGCCTCCAGCGCTTCCTCGGCGACGGTCAAGCGCGTGACGCTACCCGCTAGCGGAAGTGGATGGGCACCTTCGCGTAGCCGCGCACGGTACTGGTGTGCACCCACTCGAGTTCGCCGTCGTCGATGTCCCACGTGGGAAATCGCTTGAGGGTCTCTTCGATCGCGATGCGCGATTCGAGCCGCGCCAGCGCCGCACCCACGCAGAAGTGGGTGCCGTACCCGAATGCGATGTGCCGGTCGATCTTGCGGCGGACGTCGAACACGTCGGCGTTCTCGAAGTGTCGTCCGTCGCGGTCGGCGCTGCCGTTGAGCAGGATCAGCTTCGAGTCCTTCGGAAGTTGCTTGCCGTAGTACTCGAGGTCGCGGTTCACCCAGCGCGCGTTGACCGGAGACGGCGCCTCGTAGCGGAGCATCTCCTCGATGCCGTTCGGGATGACGCTCGGATCGTCGACGAGGATCGCTCGCTGTTCGGGGTTGCGCGCGAGCAGCACCGCAGCCCAGGAGAGCAACCTGGCGACGGTCTCGGTGCCGGCGATCGAGAGCAGCGTGACGAACGAGCCGATCTCGGCATTGGTGAGCTTCCGCGTGCTGCCGTCCAACTCCTCGAGGTCGGAGTGGACGAGCACGGAGATCAGGTCGTCCTGCGGGCGCTCCCGGCGTTCTTCGAGCATGGCGGGCAACATGTCGAACAGCGACGCGTCGTTCATCTGTCGCGCCTCGAAGATCTCTTCCGGCGTGCGTCCGGTCGTGAAACCTTGCTCGTTGTCCTCCATGTGGAACATCTCGTCGATGCCGTGGCGCCACTCGTCGGCCGCCTCCTCCGGGAACCCGAGCAGGGCCAGGATCACCGTGGGCGGCACCGAGCGCGGCGAAGTCGTCGACATAGTCGAAGCCTTCTCTGCCGACGAACTGGTCGAGGTAACCCGAGCAGAGCCGGCGAACGCGAGCTTCGAGTCCGCCGATGGCGCGCGGCGTGAACGCGCGGCTCACGAGCTTCCGGAGATGCGTGTGCTCGGGAGGGTCCATGAAGATCATCATCCCGCCGGAGTTCTTCTCGGGCCCCATCATCTCGAGCACCGTCATGTGCGCGGAGCTGAACGTCGCCGTGTCCAGCATCGCCGGCAGCACGTCGTCGAAGCGGCTCAGTGCGAAGAACTCGTACTTGTCGTTCCAGTAGAGCGGCGCCTCGTCGCGCAGCCGCTTCCACACCGCGTGCGCGTTCGCGTCCACCTCGTAGTCGTACGGGTCGTAGTAAGGCTCGGCTCGTTCCAGGATGCTGGTCACGGAGGCAACGTTACCGGCGGCTCGCGAGGAGTGCCGCCAGGACCCGAGACGGGTCGAGAGGCTGGTCGGTGACGGTCGCGCCGACTTGCGCGAGCGCGTCGGCGACCGCGTTGAACACCGCCGGCGGCGCGCCGATCGCGCCGCCCTCGCCGACGCCCTTGAAGCTCGCCGGGTGTGGCGCCGGGCGTCTCGACGTGGTGGCACTCGATGTCGGGAATCTCGGCGGCGGTCGGGACGAGGTAGTCGAGGAACGTCGACGCGAGCGGGTTGCCGTCGTCGTCGTAGACGTTGTGCTCGTAGAGCACGCCACCGATGCCCTGCGCGACGCCGCCGGCGATCTGGCCCTCGACGATGTTCGGGTTGATCATCACGCCGCAGTCCTCGCTCACCACGTAGCGCAGGAGGGCGACGGTCCCGGTGTCGGGGTCGACCTCGCAGGTGCACGCGTGGCAGGCGTTCGACCACACGCCGGCGGGCGCCTTGTAGCGGTACATGACCTCGAGGACCGGGTCGAGGTCGGTCGGGAAGCTCGCCCGGGCTCATGTGCGCCGATCGTGCAACCTGTGCGAGCGTGACGGACTTGGCCGGCGTGCCGACCACCGAGATGACGCTCTCCTCCATCTCGCAGGTCCTCGGGGGCGGCCTCGAGGAGGTGGCCGGCGATGGCGAAGACCTTCTCCTTCAGCAGGATCGCGGCGTCGTGGACCGCGGCGCCGATCATCGGGCCGCTGCGGCTCCCGCCGGTGCCCGCACCGTACGGCGTGGCTTCGGTGTCGCCCTGGTGGACGGTGACGTCGTCGACGTGCACGCCGAGGTACTCGGCCGCGAGCTGGGCGGTGGTGGTCTCGAGACCCTGGCCGTGCGCCCCCGACGCGATGTACACGTCGACGCGGCCGTCGGGCGCGATGCGCAGATGCGCGGGCTCGTTGCCGTACGGGCCGAAGTTCGTCTGCGGCTCGACGTAGAGCGCGAACCCGATGCCCAGGAGGCGTCCGTCGGCGCTTGCGCTGGCCTGCTCGGCGCGGAAGGCGTCGTACCCGATCGCGTCGACACACTGCTCGAGCGTCTCCTCGGGCGACACGTTGTCGATGAACTGGCCACCGGCCGACGTGTACGGAAGCTCGGATCGGTGCAGCACGTTGCGGCGGCGCAGCTCGACGGGGTCCATCCCGATCGCGCGCGCGCGACCACGTCGACCATCTCCTCGCGAGCGACGGTTTCCATCATCCACGGTCCGCGGTACGCCGCCTTGCCGCAGGTGTTGGTCCACACCTGCGTGGTCTGGAAGCCGAGCTGCGGAACCCGGTACGGACCGCGTGAGCAGCGGGCACGACAGCATGCCCGCGCTCCCACCGCCGATCGGGTAAGCGCCGGAGTCGTCGACGTGATCGACGTACGCGCCGACGAAGTGTCCGTCGTCGTCGACCGCCATCGTGACCGTCATCTTCTCGATGCGCGCGTGCGCGGACGCGATGAGATGCTCATGGCGATCCTCGATCCATTTGATCGGTCGCGTTGAGCAGGTACGCGGCGAGGACCACCGTCTGCTCCTCGCGACCCACGAACGACTTGAGGCCGAAGCCGCCACCGACGTCGCCGATCTGCACGCGCACGCTGTTCTCGGGGAGCCCGTGTCACGCGGCTGAACGCGAGCCGCGCTTCGTGCGGGTTCTGGCTCGAGAACCAGACGTCGAGTTGGTGGTCGAACGGATCGAAGCGAGCTACCACGCCGCGGCACTCCATCGGCACCATGCTGTAGCGGTGCTGGCGCAACGTCTCGGTGACGGTGTGTGCGGCACCGTCGAAGACCTCCTGGAGCTCGGGCGCGACCGCGTCCGCCCATCATCATCGCGATGTTGGCCGGTCGGTTCGGGTGCACCGTCTCGGGGTTGGCCGCGGCGGACTCGTAGTCGATGACCGCGGGGAGCTGCTCGTAGTCGACCTCGACGAGCTCGGCCGCGTCCTCGGCGAGGTAGCGGCTCCGGGCGACGACCGAGCGCGATCGGGTCGCCGACGAAACGCACATCGTCGCTGCGCCAGGGGGAAGATCGGTGCCATGAAGTCCTCCGCCCCCTGGAACAGGCTCGGGAAGCATCGACCCTGCGACCTGGTCGTTGAGGTCGGCGGCGGTGAACACCGCGACGACACCCGGCGCGCGCCGTGCCGCCTCGACGTCGAGGCGCGTGATGCGGGCGCGGGCAACGTCGCTGCGCACGAACGTCGCGTGCAGCATCCCGTTGAGCGACACGTCGTCGACGTACCGGCCGTGGCCGGTGAGCAGCCGGGGATCCTCCTTGCGGAGCACCTTCTGGCCGACGAAACGCCCGGCCGTCGGCACGCACTCGTGTTCGTCATCCCGCAAACCTAACATCGGTCGATCTTGGACGGATCCGGCGATCACCGCGGTCGACGTGGCCGGGGTCGACGACATCGGCGCCTTCGCCGGACGTCCCGTACGAACGGGTATGGGGGATCGGTACGCGGGAGGTCGCTCCGCCCGAGGACGTGGTCGGGCTCGACCGGCTACCGAGCCCGTACGAGTACGAGTCCGAGTTCGAGGTGCTGCGGCCGGTCGACCGCGAGCAGCGATCCGTGGTGCTCGTCGACGCCGAGAACCGCGGCGGCCCCTCGATGCTCGGTCTCGTCACGGGCGTGCCGCTGCGCGGGAGCCCGCCGTCCGCGGTCAAGTACCCGGTGGGGATGGGCGACGGGTGCCTGTTCGACACGGGACTCGCGTACGCGCGGGTCCAGTGGCAGACCGAGCACTCCGCGAGCGTGCCCGCCGACGGACAGGGGATCGGCCTCGTGATCGTGCGCGACTTCGGCCGCCAGCTCGCCGGCGAGTTCGGCCGGCGCATGCTCGCGGGCGCGAGCCAATCGGCGTGGTTCGTGAACACGTTGATCGCGGAGGGATTCAACGTCGACCCGGACGACGGCTCGGGCGTCTACTCCGGCGCGCTCTCCTACCTCTCCGCCGGCAACTGGCTCGCGCTCAACCGCCTTGCCGACGACGGTGCGCCCCAGTACCCGTACGTACGACCGGCGCGCGCGACCGCTCACCGCCGCCGAGATCCTGTCGCGCCCGGAGTCCGACCCGTTCTTCGTCGACATCACCAGCTACACCGAGTACTACCGGCTCCGGGGGAGTGTGTTCGCGTCGGCGCCGCTTCCGGCTCGCGCCCGTCACTACGACTTCCCGGCGCCGCACGGACCGGGTAGTGCCGAGTTCGCGTCGGTCGTCTTCGGGGCCATGGGGTGCAACGGCGGCGTGGAGATCCCGCTCAACCCGATCCAGTCGCGGTGCGTACGCGCGTGGCGCTGTCTCGTCGGCCTCGTGGCCGACCCCGACGCCCTCCCACCGTCGAGTTGGTTCGAGCTCGGACCCGCGCCCGAGCCGTCGGAGTACTTCAACGCATTGCCGGGCGTCGCCCTGCAGGTGCCACGGGTCGACGCCGACGCGCAACCCGTCGGCGGTGTGCGCTTCCCCGACGTCGAGTTGCCGCTCGGGCGCGCCGAACCGCGTGGCGCTCCCGCCGTGCGGCGCGTCGTCGATCGACGACGGCTGTGGCAACTTCGGCGGCTGGCAGCCGTTCGGTGCCGGCGAGCTCGCGGCATCGTTACGGTTCGGTCGACGAGTACGCAGAGCGCTACGCCGAGCTCGTCGACGGCCTCCTCGCCGACGGCTTCGTCCTGTCCGCGACCGCGCCGACCTGATCGGAGTCGCCCACCGGCACTTCACGCGAGCGCCCTGAGCCGCGCGCGAACCTGGGCGGGTGTGGTCAGCCTGATCCACTGGAGGTGTGACCACGAGCGAGTGTTCGAGCTGCACGTGCTCGGACTCCGTCAGACGGGCACCGACCAGGAGAAGTTGCTCAGCTGACGAGCGCGGGGCGAGCGCGCGCCACTGGTCGAGCGGGAGGTTCTGAATGCCGCGTGGTGTCACGACCTGCACGCACACGTGGTCGGCGCCGGCGTCGAAGTGCTCCTGCACGCGGCGCGCGATGGCGGTTTCGTCACCCCACGCCGACGACACCGTCCACGAGCCGGTCGCTGCCGCCGTCGTTCAGGTCGGCGTCGGTGAAGCCGATCCGCTTCAGGTTGTTCACGTAGTTCGGCAATGTCAGGTAGATCGTGAAGTGCGCCGTGCGAGGTCGCGTGCGGCCGAGGGGTCGCTCTCGAGCACGACGGGCTGCTCGGGCATCAAGCAGCGGCCCGTTGCCGAGAACCTCGCGGGCCATCCGCGTGTGATCGGGATTGGCCAGGTAGGGGTGCGCGCCGCGGGTGCGGTCGCGCGCGAGTTCCAGCATCTTCGGCCCGAGCGCCGCGAGCGCCCGCTCCGCGACCGGCACCGGCGGTTCGGCGGCGTCGAGCGCGTCGAGGTACGACCTCGTGACCGACAGCGGCTCGCTGGTACCGACCGGCTTCGTCGCGGTCGACCAGAGCGGAGTGGCTCACGCCGATACCCAGGAGGAACCGACCGGGATGTGTCGCGATCAACGCCGCGTGGCCCGTCGCGACCTCCGCCGGGTCGTGCATCCAGAGGTTGAGGATCCCGGTCGCGACCGTGACCCGCTCGGTGGCGTCGAGCAGGGCGCCGCAGTCGCCGAACACGTCACCGCCGACACCGCCGGGTACCCACAGCGCGGAGTACCCGAGGCCTTCGAGCTCCGCGGCCGCGTCGAGCGCCGCCGCGCGATCGCCGTACCGCAGCCCGCCACTCCAGACTCCCGTGCCGCGACAGGTCCATGGACGCCTCCCTGTCGATGCCCTCACGGCTCGCGTACGCTCCCGAAGCCTTGCACAGTCGGGAGCTGACGATGGAAGAGCTGCGTGGGCGTGTCGCCGTGATCACGGGTGGCGGGAGTGGCATCGGGCGTGCGACGGCACTCGCGTTCGCGCGCGAGGGCACGATCCCGGTGATCGCCGACATCGACGCCGAGCGCGCGGCCGACGTCGACCGCGAAGCGCGTGAGCTCGGCGTCGAAGCGGCAGGGGTGCCGTGCGACGTCACGAGCGACGACGACTTCGCCAGGTTGCGCGACGTCACGATGGAGCGGTTCGGCCGCGTCGACATCGTGATGAACAACGCGGCATCATCGCCGATCGGACGGCCCGAGAGCCTGCCCATGGACGCGTGGCGCCGCAGCATCGACGTGAACCTGCTGTCGGTCGTGCGCAGCCTGCACGTGTTCCTCCCGTTGCTGCTCGAGCAGGGGAGCGGCCATCTCGTGAACACCGCGTCGACGGCGGGGCTGTATCGCGTACGCATTCGAGCGCCTGCCGTACACCGCGACGAAGTCGGCGGTCGTCGGCGTGTCGGAGGCGCTCGCCCTCTACCTGCGGCCCGAAGGGAATCGGTGTCACGCTGCCTGTGCCCCGGTCCGGTGGCCACGAACATCGGCGAGCAGATCACCTTCCACGACGACGTCCCGATCAACAGCCCGCTCGACCTCGAGATCATCGATCCGGCGGTGGTCGGGAGCGATGGTCGTCGACGCCGTACGCGACGAACACCTTCCTCGTGCTGACGCACGGCGAGCAAGGTGCACGACATCCTCATCCGGCGTGCCGAGATCCGGAAGGCTTCCTGGCCGCGCAGATCGCGGCGCTGGCGACCGACCTGCGCGCGTGAAGGTCGGCATCCACCTTCCCGCAGTACGGGCGCGTGTCGAGGGCCGACGCGATCGGCCGCGCCGCGGTGCACGCCGAGGCGCTCGGCTTCAGCGACGTGTGGGTGAGCGACCACGTCGCCATCCCGGCCGCGCAGGACTACCCGTCGCCGTTCCTCTACGACCCGCTCATGACGCTGGCGTGGGCGGCCGCCGCGACGACGCGCGATCGGCCTCGGCACGAGCGTGCTCGTGCTGCCGCAGCACAACCCGCTCTAGCTCGCGAACGCGCTCGCGAGCCTCGACCGCTTGAGCGACGGTCGGCTCACGATCGCCGTCGGCGTGGGATGGTCGGAAGCCGAGTTCGTCGCGCTCGGGCACGACTTCCACGACCGCGGCCGCGCGACCGACGAGATCATCGACCTGCTGCGCGCGTGCTGGCGTGACGACCCCACGAGCTTCGACGGCGAGTACTACCAGCTCGACGAGATCCGCGTGCTGCCGAAGCCCGCGCACGAGATCCCGATCTGGGTCGGCGGGTCGAGCGAGCCCGCGTACCGGCGCGCCGTCACGCGCGGCGACGGCTTCCAGGCGATCGGCCTGCAGCCCGGACACCGCGCGGCCCGTCGTCGAACGCATCCGGCGCGACCGGCCCGACCGGTCGTTCACGATCTCGTTGCGCACCGGCTGGGATCCTCAGGGCATGGAGCCCGACGACATCCGGCGCGAGTGCGACGAGTTCGAGGCGGCCGGCATCCAGCACGTGGTGTCGGCGCCGTGGCGCAGCGACCTCGACGACTGGCTCCGCTCGATGGAGCTGCTCGCCGGAATCGTCGGCATCGGCGCTTGAGGCTCGCCGCATCGCGCTCTGCCCCGGGCCTTCGAGTATGCGAACATACGTTCGTGTCCGGCGAGGCCACGATCCTGCACGCCGACCTCGACGTGTTCTACGTGTCCGTCGAACAACGCGACGATCCTCGGCTCCGCGGTCGCCCCGTGATCGTCGGGGCGGGGGTCGTGCTCGCGGCGAGCTACGAAGCGAGAGCGTGCGGCGTTCCGCACCCGCGCATGGGCGGCGCGGAGGCCCGCCGGATGTGCCCGCGGGCCGTCGTGGTCGCGCCCCGGATGTCGGCCTACTCCGAGGCGAGCAAGGCGGTGTTCGAGGTGTTCGAGCACACCACTCCGCTGGTCGAGGGGCTGTCGATCGACGAGGCGTTCCTCGAGGTCGGTGGGCTCAGGCGGGTCTCCGGTACGCCCACCCAGATCGCCGAGCGGTTGGGCGCGATGTCCAGCGATACATCG
>CAVPKG010000005.1:0-447684 GCA_963705625.1 uncultured Actinomycetes bacterium | reverse complement strand
CCGACCGGAACCGAAGCCCGTCGACGAGCAGCCAGTCACGTGGCGGATGCTCGCAGGCCGTCCACCGCACCCAACGCGCGACGTCGCCTTCCGTGGGGCGCGTCCCTTCACCCGGACGACACGACACCATGTATTCGAGGTCGCCGAGTGCAACCGGTTCGTCGGGTTCGTCGTGCCAGTACGTGCAGAGACAGAAGACGTGCCCGTCTCGGTCGACGTTCACGCCGACCACGATCGGCACGCCGCACGATCCGAGCGCCCACTCCCACACGTACTGCACCGCGTCCGCGCTGCCGTGGACTCCGTGACAGCGTCGGCACTGGCACACCCACTGCTCTTCCGTCTGCATGCCGCGATGATCTCCGACAGGTACGACACTCATCGTTGCCGCGGATCTCGTCACAGCTGTCGAGGACACCCGGCCCGCGTCCGCCGCCGAGCGAACAGAAACGGAATCACCGCTTCGATCGGAGCGGCGGCCGTTGGATACAGGACGCCAGCGTTGCAGGATTCCTCACCGGGCACGACGACTGGGCTGAACAGATCACGCGCGAGCAGGCCGAGCAGATCCTCCGCTCCTGGAGATTCGGGCCGTCGATCCTCGAGGCGCCCGTCGTGGCAGTCGCCACGACCTGAGGCTCTCCGTGCCCAGCCCCTCCAGCAATTTCGGAGCGGATGCTCGCAGACCGTCCAACGCATCAACGTGCGACGTCGCCTTCCATGGGGCGCAGCTCGCCCTCGCCGAAGCAGGCGCTGAATCTCGACCGCGGCCGCGTTCCCAATTCATGGACGGGCAACTGGGCGAACGCGCCAGCGAGCATGCGGGCTCGCCGCGGTTCCGAGTGTCTGAAGGGCACCAATGCAGTCCGACGGGTGTGATAGTCATCGCCGCGCCGGTCGTATCGGTAGCCTGTCGGCGCGATGGACCCGGCGCGCCTGCAGTTCCTCTTCGGCACCGACGATCCGGCGTTCGACGTCGACGACGACGACGAAATCACCGAGTTCTTCGCCTCGGAGTTGCTCGGTGCGAGTGACGACGAGGAAGACCGGGAAGACGACGATTCCGACGAGGACGACGAAGGCCCGGGGCCGAAGGGGCTGCCCGCTCGCGCGCTGATGCGGATGATCGTCGCCCGCCAGATCCTGCGCGACGAGCCGCCCGAAGCCTGGCAGACGGTCGAGCGGCTCCGTTCACTCGGCCTGGACCGTCACGACGTCCTCCGCCAGATGGCGCTCGCCGTCACGCACGAGGTCGCGCTCGCGCTCGCCGGACACGACGACGGAGCCGTCCGGCACGAGATGCGGCTACCGAAGGGCGCTGTCTCCGATCACTACTCCGCGATGCTCGAGCGGCTGCCCGTCCCAGGATCGGCCGACATCGTCGCGACCGCGCAGGACGTACTCGCCGCCGAGCCGGGCATCCCGTTCGCGCGCCTGCGCGACGAGGTCTCGGAGCGGCTCGGTCGCGCCGGAGACGAGCTCGCACAGATCATCGTCGACGCCACGCTCGACGGCGGACTCGACCGCGGCGCGCTGATCGCCCTCGCCGACGACCGTGTCATCGACCCGATCTCGCTCACCCGCGGGATCGTCCTCACCCACGAGTACAACGAGTCGGAGCAGGAGCTCGAGGTACTCAGCTGCGTCGGCACCGATCTCGGAGGCTTTGCCTGGTGCGACGACCTCTGGTCGAGTGACAAACTCTGGTCGAGCGACGACGACGTCGTCGAGGTGTTCTCGCTCGATGCCGGGCACGTCGGTTGGTCCGGCCCCGAAGGCTGGCTCGCCGGCTTTGCCGCCGGCGACCTCCTCGCGGTCCGGGTCGACGACGACCGGCGAGTATCCATCGAGCGCCTCGACGCCACGCCCGTTGTCGACGACGAGCTCGTGGCCCGGCTCCGGCGGGTCTACGAGACGGACATCGCCGAGACCACGCTCCCGTCGCTCTGCTCCGACCTCATCTTCGCCCTGCTGGTCGACGACCCGACCACCTTCGACGAGCCCCGGCTCCCGTTCGGCGAGCTCTGCGAGCGCGGCGGACTTCGAGGTGCGCGCCGGCTTCGTCGCCCACGACGACACGCTCTGGCGCGCGCGGCGCGCATGCAGCGGGTCGTTCGTGTCCACGATCTGCTCGAGGACGACGACCGACCTCGCGCACGAAGTGCTCGACCTGCTCGACATCGCCGACGATCCCGACGCGACGGACCACCAACTGCGGCGAGCGATGGACCGCATGCACGACCAGACCGTGTGCTGGGGGGTGCTCGACGAGATCATCGACGTCGACGGCACCGGGCCCGACGAGGTGGCGCAGGCACGAGCGTTCGCGCTGCGGTTGCTCGACGTCGCCCAGCGGCCGACCGAGCACATGACCGCGGACTGGGTGGCGGGCATCGTGGAGGAACGGGCCGGTGACGTGCTGGCGGCGGACGCGGACTTCGAGGCGGCGCTCGTGTCGGACGCCGACTGGGGTCCGCTGGTCGACCGGGCCGCGTGGTACGCGTCCGACCGCGGGGACGCACGCCACGCCGCGAGCCTGTGGCGCGCACTCGAGGAGCCTCCGCCCGAAGAGCTGCGCACGGTCGACGCGTTCGCGCATCGTGCGGGCGCGAAGCGAGGGCGCAACGAACCGTGCTGGTGCGGGTCGGGACGCAAGCTCAAGGTCTGCCATCCCGGCGTGGCCGAGCCGATCCCACTGCCCGACCGCGTCGGCTGGATCTGTACGAAGGCCGCCGGGTATCTCGAACGTCGAGGGGCCGAAGCCGCGGCCGACGTCCTCGAGCTCACGTTCGCGCGCGCCACGGATGGCGACGATCCGGAGAGCGTGGCGCGCGCGATCACGGATCCCATCGTCCTCGACGCCGCGCTCACCGAGCTCGGCTGGTTCGAGCGGTTCCTCCATGATCGCGGCGCGTTGCTCCCCGACGACGAGGTGCTCCTCGCCACGAGCTGGTTGCTCGTCGATCGCACCGTGTACGAGATCGTGAGCACTCTCCCCGGCGACAGCATGGTCGTTCGTGACGTGCGCTCCGGCGAACGCCTCGACGTGCGGGAGCGGACGTTGAGCACGCAGGCGGAGGCCGGCCAGATGGTGTGCGGGCGAGCGGTGCCGGACGGTGTGACGCACCAATTCGTGGGCGGGGTGTTCCCGGTGGCACCGGGGAGCGCGGAGCAGGTGCTCGCGCTCTGCGACGAGGGAGACCGCGTTCGAGCTGTGCGACTACGTCGCGCGTCTGCACCGGCCGCCCGTCCTGCTCACGCGGGAGAGCGAGCCGATCGTGACGTGCACGATCGTGCTCCGCGTGCCCGACGGTGAGCACGTGCGCCGACTGCTCGACGAGGAGTACGAAGCCGAGGGCGACGGCTGGGTCGAGATGCACGACCTCTCGGAGGACGAGCGCATCCTGCGCGCGCAGCTCACGCTCGACGGCGACACGCTGACGGTGTCGACACACTCCGAGCCGCGCGTCGAACGGGTGCTGGGCGTCCTGCGGGCCGCGATCCCCGAGTTGGAGGTCGTGTCCGACGACCGTGTCCCCCTCCGGCCCGGCGAGATGCCCGAGTTCCGGGCTCCCCTACCGGGGGCGGATGCAGCCGACGCGTCCGATCCGGCCGTCCGCGAGCAGATCGTCGACAGCATGGAGCGGCGCTGGATGCGCGAGTCCGTGCCGGCGCTCGGTGGCGTGACCCCACTGGAGGCCGCCGCCGACCCCACCCGGCGTCAGGACCTCGAGCGGTTGCTCGCCTCGTTTCCCGAACCGACCGGCGGGCCGATGCTCACGCTCCGACCGTCGCGCCTGCGCGACCTGCTCGGGCTGGACGACGCGCCGCGCTGCCGACGTCGAGACAGCTGATGGGTGCTTCTCACCAGCAGAAAGTTCGTCTACATAACTCTCTGCGGATGCGAGCCGGACGCGCCGCCGACGCGGGCAGAGATCGTGGGCCGCAACACCCTGACGAGCCGTGGACTACTCGTCCCCCGTGTCCTCGACCAGCACGCGGTGGGTCGGGATGCGGCGCGACGACGAGCTCCCACTCGGCGCTGTGCTTCGGCACCGGTACCACAAGCCACTGCGCCCGAGCCGGAGTTGGATCGATCCGGCGGTCACGCGGTTCGCCGACACGCGTGGTCGCGCGCGGCAGCCCGCAGAGCCTCGCACGCGTCATCGAGCGCTTCGGCGTCGGGAGTCCACGACGAAAACAGAATGTCGACGCCCTCGGCGCCACCCGCTCGCCAGGCGAGCGTGTGCCGGACCAGGTGTCGCCGGGCGACGTGCGCGCGGTTCGCGAGCGTGTCGAAGTCATGCGTCCCCAGCAGCGACGCGGCGCGGCGGGCGAGGTCGTGGTCGGCGTCGAGACCGAGACCACCGTCGCCGCTCCCAGTGGCGAGCTCCCACGATCGTTGGGCGGCGTCGACCGCGAGATCGGTGAGGCCTTCGATCCGGATGCCGCTCGTGGCGGGCACTTCGATCAACAAGGACGCCGGGCGGCCCGGCTTCGACAACGGGGGGATCGCGGCGAGCGACCACACGTCGCCCGAGGTGGTGGGTGCTCGCGCGTGACGCGACACGCGCCTCGATCGATCCACTCACGCGCTCGCGGCGCGGTGATACGGGGCGTCTGTCGCCGGTCGCGCTGGCTCGTCGCGCGCGGAAGGCCGCGAGCACCGCGTCGCGGTCGCGGCCCCGGAGATGGAACAGCTCGAACGGATCGCGGTCGAGCTCGTCGGCGACCAGGTAGCAGACCGCGGCGGCGTGCTTGCACGGATCGGCCCAGTCCGGGCACGAGCACCGTGGCCCGATCTCACCGGGCCCGGGCAGCAGGTCGATGCCGGCCGCCGCGGCGTCGTCGAGCACCGCCGGCGGCAGCTCGCCGTCGAGCAGCGCGGCCGCGTGCGCAGCCCGCGCCGCGATCGCGTCGAGCACCGAGTCCCACTCGGCGTCGCTGAACGCGCGCACCCGCACGCGGACGCGGTACGGAGCGGCCCGGCGTCCCTGGACCGGTGCGACGACCTCACCCGGCCCGACGGTCAACTCGCCGACCGCCGTTGCCGCGCGTACGTGCGACCACGCGGCAGACGGTTGGGGTCGAGGCGCGCCCGCTGCTCGAGCGCGTCGACCCACGCCTGGCCCCACCACGTGCTTGCGAACTTGCGGCGCGGGCTCACGCGTCCACCTGCGTGTGGTCGAGCGTGACCAGCGCGGCGAGCTCGTCGTCGGACAGCTCGGTGATCCATGCCTCGCCCGCGCCGACCACGGCCTCGGCCAGCTCCCGCTTCGTCGCGAGCAGCTCGGCGATCCGGTCCTCGACGGTGCCCTCGGAGACCAGCCGGTGCACCTGCACCGGGCGGTCCTGCCCGATCCGGTACGCCCGGTCGGTGGCCTGGTCCTCGACGGCGGGGTTCCACCACCGGTCGTAGTGGACGACGTGCGTCGGCGCGGGTCAGGTTGAGCCCGGTCCCGCCGGCCTTGAGCGAGAGCAGGAACACCGGGGACCGTCGCCGGCCTGGAACCGGTCGACCATCTCGTCGCGCGCACCGCGCGCACGCCGCCGTGCAGGAACTCGCGAGCGCGACGCCGCGCGCTCGCAGGTGCGGCTCGAGCAGCTGGCCCATGGCGACGTACTGGGTGAAGACCAGCACCGCGTCGCCGGCGTCGACGATGGCGTCGACCAGCTCGTCGAGCAGCGTCGAGCTTCCCCGACCGGCCGGCGAGCGGCTCGCGTCTGGCTCGAGGTACTGCGCCGGGTGGTTGCAGATCTGCTTGAGCGCGGTGAGCAGCTTGAGCACCAGCCCGCGCCGCGCGATGCCCTCGCCCGGCCGATCTCGGTCGAGCGTCTCGCGCACCACCGCCTCGTAGAGCGTCGACCTGCTCGCGCGGTGAGCGAGACGGCCCGGTCGGTCTCGGTCTTGGGCGGCAGCTCCGGCGCGATCGCCGGGTCGGACTTGCGGCGGCGCAGCAGGAACGGGCGGATCAGCTCGCGCGAACTGCTCGCGTCGCGGCCGGGTCGCGCCGCGTCTCGACCGGCACCGCGCACGCGTGCGCGGAACGTCTCGAGCGGCCGAGCAGGCCCGGGGTCGTCCAGTCGAGGATCGCCCACAGCTCGGTCAGGCGGTTCTCGACCGGCGTGCCGGTCAGCGCGACCCGGGCCGCGCCGGGGATCGCGCGCAGCTCGCGCGCGGTGCGGGCCAGGGGTTCTTGACGTGCTGCGCCTCGTCGGCGACGACCAGGTCCCAGTCGACCCCGGCCAGCTCCGCGCGCGTCGCGCCGCACCACGCCGTAGGTGGCGAGGACGACCTCGTCGCGGGCGACGTCGTCGAGGTGCCGGTCGCCGCCGTGGTAGCGACGCACCGGGAGCGCCGGCGCGAACCGGTGCAGCTCGCGCTCCCAGTTGCCGAGCAGCGACGTCGGGCAGACCACCAGCGTGGGGCCGGTGCCGGGTCGGTCGCGTGCCGGTGCAGGTGGAGGGCGATCAGCTGGATCGTCTTGCCGAGGCCCATGTCGTCGGCGAGGCAGCCCCCGAGGCCGAGCGCGCACATCTCCGCGAGCCACGCCACCCCGCGCCGCTGGTAGGGGCGCAACGTCGCGTCGAGCCCGTCGGGTTCGGGGAGCTCACGCGTGGACTCGAGCCCGCGCAGCCGGTCGGCCAGCGCGACCAACGCGCCCTCGACGACGACGGCCGTCTCGTTGCCGTCGACCGTGAGCGTCCCCGCGAGCGCGCCCGCGAGCGCGTCGGCGACGCGCACTCGGCCGGAACGCCGTCGCAGCCGGTCGAGGAGCGACGGATCGGCGACGACCCAACGGCCGCGCACGAGCACGAGCGGCCGCTTCGCCTCCGCGAGGGCGTCGAGCTCCGTTGCCGTCAGCACCTCACCGTCGACCGTCGCCTCCCACCGGAAGTCGCAGAGCGCGTCGAGGTCGAGACCGGCCGCCACCACGCTCGCGGGCGCCGGGGTCTGCACGACGGCGCGCAGCTCGAGCCTCGAGCGCGTCAGCTCGGCCGGCCACAACACCTCGAAGCCCGCCGCCGCCAACGATTCGGCTGCCGGTCCGAGCAGCTCCGCGGTCTCGTCCTCGTCGAGGTCGAGGGTGCACGGACGCGCCTCGTCGAGCGTCCGAGCCAGCGGGGGCCACGCGCGCCCACCTCGGCGCAGGGCGAGGAGCAGATCGGTCTCCGCCTGCTCGCCGAACCGAGCCAGCACCGCGACCGGCGCGTCCCACAGCTCGTCGGCGTCGACGACCAACGACGGGTCGACGCGGCTGCGCAACTGTACGACCGCGCGCGCCGCCGTGCCTTCAGGCGCGAGCTCGAGTCGCAGGCCCGGTCGTGCGATGTCGCCGTCGCTCCCGTCCAGGCTGTCGAGCCACTCGGCCGCGGCCGACACGTCGGTCGGCTCCACCGCCGACCATGCGCTCGACGAAACGCTGAGCGGCGCGGCCGGAGTGCGCACGAGCACGTCGGCAACCGCGTCCCAACTCTCGCGGATGAGCGACACGGCGTCGACGACCCGCAGCACGCGCGCGTCGCGTACGCGGAGCGCGTGCGCCTCCGCCGGGAACCAGTCGGCCAGCGCGGCGAGGCGCGTGTCGTCGATCGGATCGAGCGGACCCACGCGCCAAGTGTCGAACCCTTCGGCCGTCGCGGCCGGATGCAGACGGCCGCGCGCCACGAGGTCGACACCCATTCGGAACGCGACGGCCCACGCCGCGAGCGACGGGGTCATCGCGTCACCCGGCGAGAGCTCGGTGAGCCATCGCAACGCCGTCGCCAGGTCGAGCATCCGCACCGAGAGCGTGCGGGATCGGATGGCGCGCCCGGCCCGTACCACGAGCTCGACGTCGTCCACGGTGGAGTCCACGGTGGAGTCCGCGCCCGCAGGTGCGTCGGGGACACCGTGCAGGTGCCACAGCGCGAGCCGACCGAAACGGGGAAGCGCTCCGGGTACGAACACCGCCTCGGCATCCGCGAGCGCGGTCCCCCTCACCCTCCGATACCCCGTGCCACGATCCAGGAGCGCAGGCGAGCCGACCAGATCGAGGCGGTATTCACCGCCAGGTACCGCGCATCACCTCGGGATCGGCGAGATCGACCGCGGCCCGATCGAGGTCGTCGAGAAACGCCAGGCGCTGCTTCCTCGCCGCCACCTCGGCGAGCGCACGGTTGACCGTCTCGACCGTCGTCGACGGGCCCAGGGCACACTTCGCCGCTTCGAGCTTGTCATCGTCGATGTCGATCACCGTGCGCGCCATCCCGGGCTCCTTGATTGTCACATATACCAGTCGTCGAACTCGATGACTCCGTCGACCGTGAGACGCTGCTCACGCTGAAAGTACCCGAGCTCTTCCCCGGTCGACGGGGGCTCGATCGCCGCTGAAGGGCACGCGACACCCCGCTCATCCGCATTCCAAAGCATCGCTCCGATCGGTTGACAGGCCGCGCGCGGCACGGGTTCGCCCTGGTCGTCGAGCGGATACGTCGTCGGCAGTCCGAGCGCGTCCAACCCATCGGCCGTCACCGCGTCCACGAAAGCGCCTTCGGGCACAGTCGTTCGGATCAGGACCGGTCGCATCTCCGGCCTCATGTCCAACACCGTGTAGGGCGCTCCGCGAAACAAGCGATCGACATTCGCTCGCGCCGTCGGCTGCTCCCGATTGAGGTACACGACCGGGAACGAGCCGGGCGCGTTCCACCGGCCACCGGCGGTCATCGAGTACGCACCGTCGAGCGGATCGTCCCAACCGGGCTCGGCAACGCGGAAATAGGTGCCCGCCCGGACGACATATTGCGTCATGCGGTCGATGCAAAGTCGAAGCTGGCGCGCACTTGGTCGAGCAGTGCTTCATGCTCGTCGGCGGCGATCATGTCGAGCATCGACCGTCCGCCGTATGCGTCGACTTCGCGACGGGCAATGCCGGGAATTCGCTCCGGCTGCAGGTACCGCTCGAGGACATCCGCCACTTGCTCGAGCACCACGAGCTTGGCTCGGCGCACCGGAGGAACCCCCTTCGTCTGCCATTGCTCGACGGCCTGGCGCTTCACTCCAAAGAGCCGGCCCAGGTCCGTAGTGGTCAGATCCAACAGGGTCATGAGCCGTTCCAGAGGATCGACGCCCTCGGTCGCGTCGAGCCAGACGCAGCGAGCGAACCGCACGAACGCGCCGCGAGGGAGGTCGGCGTTCGCGAGACCTGTGGTGCCGCCTGGTACGTCGAACGCGTTGAGCCCGGGCACCGTGCGGCGGACGGCGTCGGTGAGAAAGAGCGCGACACCGTGGCCGGACCCGAACCGGGTGACCTGGTCGGAGAATGGAGCGGCGACCGCCCAGTTCGCGACCAGGTCACTCGTGAACGACACGGCACGAAGATTCCTGTCCGCGAGCACCCAATCGTCCGCCACCGGAACGACCGCGTCGGGCAACAGTCCATGAACTGCCCCGAAGAGCCACTGCGCGATTCCTCGACATGCCGTCACGTACCGGCTCACGGCCTGGGGCCGACCCAGCACCGCGTCGGGCACACTCTGCTCGACCTGCGCGATCAGGAGAGGAATGGCCGAATCGAACACCTTGACGGCCTCCTCCGGGTCATCGCTGACGAGAACAGCCTCCGTCTTCATAGGCTCGAGCCTAGCAAGCAAAGTGCAAGCAGTTTGCAAGCGAAACGCAAGGTAGGCACGGCTGACCGGCGTTCCCGGTCCGAGTCGCGCTCATGTGGCTCGTGGGTGCCCCCGACCACGCCTGGATCAGGACATCGGTACAGCCGGCGTTGAGCTGAGGTAGTCGAGATCGAGCGGATCGCTGTCGACGTACTCGCGGGCCGTGAACTCGTCGAGCGGGATCATCGCTCCGTCGATCGACCGGACGACTCCGACCGGGCCGGCTCGGTTGAGCCACCCGTCGACCACCTCGTCCCACTGCTCCGCATCCATGACGGACTCCGCTTCTGCTCGAGTGGGCGGTGCAAAGGTGAGGAACACATCGACTTCGGTGGCCGACCATGAGGGCGTTCCCGTCACGCGGATCTCCTCGAGGGCCTCGAGCGCTCGGCCTTCCTGGCTGTCGCGCGCGTGCTTGTCACGGACGCGCGCAACGAGCCCGCTCAGAGCATCGGTGAGGTCGTCGGGGAAGGCGAATCGCGAGTACACCCGCCCGACACTCCGCCCGAACCGTCGTTGATCAGCGTCGGTCGGAAGTCCTTCAATTCGGCCACACCGTGCGAGGACGCTCTTCTCCGCGGTCATGACGAGGCCCAGGTCGGCGAACGCGTCGGCGCCGGCACCAGGAACCGGCACGTAGCGCGGACGACTTCCTCGCCGCGCCTCACTCGAGATCGGTTCCTCGAGGCGGATCAGCCTCGCGAGTTCGACGTGTGGCCGAGAGGAACAGTCTCGGACGATGTCGCAGGTCTGGCTGATCACAACGAGTGCGTCGGCTTCCGCGAAGACGATCGCAACGTTCGAATCCTGGACCGTTTCTGCCACCGCGCTGTGTTCCGTCAGAGGTGCGTCGGCAACTGCCAACCAACCGACAGCGCGGAACTCGACGATGTCGCCCTGGCGCCATTCCTCGGTCGCCGCGTTGATGCTCGCTATCAGAGCAACGTCGGCATCGAAGGGCACCGGTCACACCCGCAGGCCGGGCACTGGAACGGCGCCGAGAACCGGCCCCAACGACGGGGCTTCGCCGTGTCGAGCATCGAGCAGTTCACTCGGCGCGAAGCCGCGGCGGCGCGTGCGTTCGGCGGAGTCGAGGGCAGGTGGACGACGTGCGCGTACCGGAGCCCGAGTCAAACGCGCGGATGGCTGGCGACCGAGCGGGGGTCCGATGAGCTCGTCGTCACGGCCAGCGCAGAGCATGTCGTAGACGGACATCCCCTGCTCGAAGGGACGAAGAAGCTCGGCCCGCGTGCGCTCGGCGTCACCAGTGTCGAAGTGTCGAACGATCGTCAGCACGCGAAGGATGCGTTCCGCATTGTCAGAACTCGGTCGCGCACCGCGTGCCCAGAAGTGGAGCGATCGCCGCTGCACTCCGAAGACCCGAGCAAGCTGTTCCCAAGTGAGCTGCGAGCGACGGCGGATCTCCACGACGGCGGATTGCAGCACCGAGGGTTCGGTTGCGGCGAAGTTGCCCGCGCTGGTGCCAGGCCTGAACATGAAGAAGTGGTTGCCCAAGTGGTGCGGGATCGTGCTGAACCCACTCGTGCCACAGATCGTCCAGAGACCGAGACGATCCTCTTCAAAGCCGCGCACGACCTCGACCTTGCTGGAGTCGCCGACTCCCGAGGTTGTCCACTCGCTGCTCCGCTCGACGGCACTCGCGGGATCCACGAGGACGTTCATATCGCACCACCGCAACGCCGCAGTAGCTCGGGCTCGACGGCCCACCGGAAGAACCGATAGATGCGGTCGGCAAAGGTGTCGGCAAGGCTCACCACGCGGTCGACGTCGAAATCCGCCGGACCCTGCCTGTACATGTCGAGGTCCAGCAACCATGACGGGTTCGCGACGCCGTCGCCGTGAAATGGGTCGAGCTGCGCGCCACCGGGTACCAGGCCCCACCTTCCGTGCAGCACTCCGTCTGAGAGGCGAAACTCCGAATCCGTGAAGCTGTGCACGAGCTCGCCGCCAGGACCGAGTGGGCTCGTGCAAGCGCCGCGGACTTCCTGTCGCACGAGCACCTGCAGCGCGTTCACGCCTCCGTCGCCAGGTAACTCCACGCGGTCGGCGTAGCGAAGTCCGAAGCGGTCGAAGGTCGCCGGGCCCATCGACACCGCAAATGCTTGCAGCACCGCGCGCAGCCGGGCGATGAAATCTGCCTGGTCGAGATAGGCCGTCGTGTCGAGCGCGACGAAGGACGGCGCCAGCGAGACGCGCCACGTATCGGCCTTGTCGCGGAAACGCCAGACCTGGCCGCCGTCGGCACCGGCGCCGAACCCGGAAGGACTCAACACGAGACTGACCTCCCGCTCCTGGCGCAGAACCGCGTAGTCCGGCCGAATCGCCTCTTGGAACGGGCCGATGAACTCCTCTCGGGCGATCGATGCGATGGACGGGAAGCGAAGCTGGGCAACGACGGCGATGAGGGGCGGATCGCTCAACACGACCTCGTCGAGCGGCTCGTCCCCGAACGGCGTGGAGGGCTGGAGAACAACCATGTTTCACACTCTACTTCACCCCTCCTCCGATGTGAAGTGGACTGTGAAATCCGCTACGAGCCGAGCAGGAGCAACGACGGACGTCCCAGGGCCGGGATACCGTGCGGTCGCTGAGGCTTGAGCCTGGAGGGCGGCCCCGTGGACGAGCAGCTCCTACGGCTGGTGTCGGACCGGCTCGACGCCGACACGACACTCGACGACGACGTTGGCCTGCTGGTGCTCGCCGCCTGCGAAGGCGACGACTCGCTGATCGGCGCGATCTCGGGCGAATCGCAACCCAAACGTCCCGCCGCCAAGCGCACGACGCGAACCGCGAGGGAACCGGTGCGCTCGCGTGGGTGATCGTCGCGTTTGCCGATGACGCCGCCACGCACTTCCCCCTTCGCGGCGGTTCCCAAGACCGAATGGCTCGCGTCGAACGATGTCGGGTTCGCGATCGCCGACCGTCATCCCGTCACAGTCGGGCACAGCCTCGTGGTTCCCCACCGGCTCATCGGCTCGTGGTGGGACGCCACGCCCGACGAGCGACTCGGTCTCTGGGCGCTCGTCGACCTCGTCAAGCGGCGCCTCGACGATGAACATCACCCCGACGGGTACAACGTCGGCTTCAACGCGGGCGCAGCGTCCGGCCAGACCGTTGCGCACCTCCACATACACGTCATTCCCCGATACGCCGGCGACATGCCCGATCCTCGGGGCGGCATCCGCCACGTCATACCCGACCTCGGCAACTACCTCATCGAGCCACAGCCCGACCTGCCACCTCTCGTTGACGGGCAGGAACGGACGCTGCGGCTCGAGCTGCTGCGATGCCTTCATAGCGACGTCTACGACCGAGTCGACCTCGTTGTGAGCTTCATCATGAAGTCCGGCCTCGCGATGATCACCCACGCGCTCCAGGACGCGATCGAGCGCGGTGCGCGTACGCGCATCCTCACGACCGACTACCTCGCCATCACCGACGCCGACGCATTGGCGCGTCTGCTCGACCTGTCCGATTCCTACGGCGACGGCCTGACGGTGCGCGTGTTCACTGACCCCAGCACGAGCTTCCACCCCAAGGCCTACCTGTTCTGGTCGTCCGACGGATCGGTCGCACGCGCGTACGTCGGCAGCAGCAACCTCAGCGCGTCAGGCATCGCCGGCGGTGTCGAGTGGAGCGTGGGCGTTGAGCAGGTCGCGCCGCTCATCACCGGCTTCGAGCAGCTCTGGAACGACCCGCGCAGTCACCCCTTGTCCCACGAGTTCTTGCGCGAGTACCGGACGCGCTGGCAACCCGAACGACCGGCACCGCCGGAAGTCGAACCAGAGCCCGCCGCACACGCACCTGCGCCGCGACCCGCGCAACGTGAGGCGCTTGACGCGCTCGAGCAGACCAGGCTGCAAGGTCACGCAGCCGGCCTTGTCGTCATGGCGACCGGTCTCGGCAAGACCTGGCTCGCGGCTTTCGACACCGCACGGCCCGCCTACCGGCGGATCCTCTTCGTCGCGCACCGCGACGAGATCCTGCGGCAGAGCCGCGACGTGTTCCGCACCGTGCAGCCCGACGCCGACCTCGGGCTGTTCACGGGCACCGAGAAGGACCCCGGCGCCCGCGTCGTCTTCGCCAGCGTGCAGACGCTCGGCCGTCACCTCGAGGCCTTCGACCATGACGAATTCGACTACGTCGTCGTCGATGAGTTCCACCACGCAGCCGCCCGCACCTATCGCAGGGTCATCGACCACTTTCACCCCGACTTCCTGCTCGGCATGACCGCGACGCCGGAGCGACTCGATGGCGCCGACCTGCTCGCGTTGTGCGGCGACAACATCGTCTTCGAGTACAACCTCGTCGACGGCATCCGCAGCGGTGACCTCGCCCGCTTCGACTACTTCGGGATCCGCGACGTCGTCGACTACGAGCCGATCCCGTGGCGCAACGGCCGGTTCGACCCCGACGCGCTGACCACCGCCGTCGCCACCCGAGGAACGTGCCCAGCAAGCGCTCGACGAATGGCGGGCACGCGGCGGTGGACCCACCCTCGGGTTCTGCGCCACGATCCGCCACGCCGACTTCATGGCCGAGTTCTTCCGCGACGCAGGGCGTCGCAGCGGCGGCCGTGCACACCGACCCGGGCAGCGCACCCCGTCGACAAGCGATCGACGACCTCATGTCAGGTGCGATCGACGTCGTGTTCTCCGTCGACGTGTTCAACGAGGGACTCGACGTGCCAGCGGTCGAGACGGTGCTGATGCTGCGCCCGACCGAATCGCCGGTCGTCTTCCTGCAACAGCTCGGGCGCGGGTTACGACGCACCGATGACAAGGACTCGCTCGTCGTCATCGACTTCGTTGGCAACCACCGCAGTTTCCTCTTGAAGCCGCGCACCCTGCTCGCTGCGGCGACCGGCAACCGACCATCGACCGCGGCAGTGATCGCCGCCATGCGCTCAGGCGACTTCGAGCTCCCTCCTGGTTGCTCCGTCACGTTCGACGTCGACGCGATCGACGTCCTCGCCAAACTCACGCGCGTCGGCAGCTCGCAGCGCGCTGGTGGACTTCTGCCGGTCGTATGCCAACGAGGAAGGTCGTCGTCCCACCGCAATGCAAGCATGGCGCGCCGGCCACAACCCCGCCGCTGCCAAAACCGCGCACGGCGGTTGGTTCGGCCTACTCGCCGATCTCGATTTGCTCGACGAGGACGAGGCCGCTGTGTGGCGCGCACACCGTGAGTTGCTCGTCGGATTCGAGACCGACGCCGTGACCAAGTCCTACAAGCTCGTCACCCTGCAGGCGATGCTGCAGGACGGGACGCTCCGCACCGGTTCGAGCATCACGCAGCTCGCCTGGACGTCGCACCGTATCGTTGCCCGCGATCCCCGCCTCGTGGCAGACACCCGATCCGACACTGGTATGCCCGACCCCGTCAAAGCCGACGAAGCCTCGTGGCGCACCTTCTGGCGGAAATGGCCGATCGCCGCATGGGCCGGTGAACTCAAGGGCCAACCCGGACGCTGGTTCCGCATCGACGGTGAGCGTTTCGTCCCGACGTTCACCGTCGAGGAACGACTGGCAGCCGAGTTCGATGCCACGGTCGCCGAACTCGTCGACTGGCGTCTCGCGCGCTACCTGTTCAATAAGCAGCCTACGGACGCCAGTGTCATGCGACTGCGGGTCGGTCAGAGCAACGGTCGGCCTTTGATATGGCTCGACCGCGATCGATACCCGAGGCTGCCAACCAGCCAGACGCCATTCGCGGCCGATGGCAACGAGTACGTCGGCAACTTCGTGAAAGTCGCGCTCAACGTCGCTCGCCTTCCAGAGTCGCGCCTCAACGCTCTCCCCGACTTGCTGCGCCGTTGGTTCGGTCCTACAGCCGGCCATCCTGGGACAGAGCATCAGGTTGAGTTGCGTCACCAGTCGGCCGGTTGGGAGCTCCGGCCAGCGCGAGAGGATGCGCTCGAACAAGCATCGGGACGCCGATAGACGCGGTCTCAGTGTCGTGGTGAGGTGCGCGGCGCCTCGGCGCCGCGCACCTCACCACTCAGCCGCCGATTCGAGGACGACGCGCTCGTGGAACTGACACAACGCACTGGCGAGGCGGAGTTCCTTCGGAGTACGGCAGAGCACCTTCAGCAGCGTGGGGCTGCAAACCAAGATAGACAAGGCCTTCGCTCGAGACACCGCGACGTTGAGGCGGTGGAGGTCGTAGAGGAACTCCATCGAGCGCGGGGCATCGTCGGCGGTGCTGGTGGCCATGGAGTAGATGGTGACCGGCGCCTCCTGGCCTTGGAACTTGTCGACGGTGCCGATGCGGGCGCCTTCCGGTAGGTGCCGCTTCAGTCTCGCGAACGTGTGCGTTGTACGGGGCGACGACGAGGATGTCAGCGAGTTGCAGCTTCCGTGTCGTTCCGAGCTTGTCGGTCCAGTCTGATCCGACGAGCTCGTCGATGAGCTCGCGCACGCGCAACGCTTCCTCTGTTGATGCGGTGCGGTTCCCCGAGTGCTCCACCGGCATCCACATGAGGCCAGCGCGGCCGTCGACGGACTGGAGCTCGAGCCCGGGCTCGGAGTGGAGTCGCCCGTCGTACGCGACTTCGGACACGAACGCGCACACCTTCGGGTGCATGCGGTAGGTGGTCTCGAGGAACAAGCCGAGGCCTTCGGGCATGGTCTCTTCGCCGTCGAGCAGGTACTCGAGCGCGGACATCTCCGCACCCTCGGGGTGACTCCCCTTGGACGGCTGCGCGAGCTGCTGCGGGTCGCCGAGCAGCACGATGCTGCCCGCGGCCCGACTCACTGCGACCACGTCGGCGAGTGACTTCTGGCCGGCTTCGTCGACGAACAGGACGTCGACGGTGCCGCGCATGTCGGGGCGCGCCCAGAGCCACGCGGTGCCGGCGATGACGTGGGCGTCACCGAGGGCGATCTCTTCCAGAACCTCGTCGTTGCTGCGCACGCACGTGACGATCGAGGCGTCGCACTCCTGATGCTCGTCGGCCTTCTGGAGCGCCCGCACGGTCTCGCCGCGTTCGTCCGCCGCGGCCTCGATCTCATGGAGCAGGTTGCCGATCGCAGCGTGCGAGTGGGCGGTGATGCCCACGCGCTTCCCGTTGCGGATCAGATCGATGATCATGCGCGCACCGTGGTAGGTCTTGCCGGAGCCGGGCGGGCCCTGCACCGCGAGGAACGATCCGTTGTCGGGCGTCAACTGCGCGGGCGGTCGCCGCAGCAGGAGATCGCGGATCGCCCGGTGCGGGCCGGGCGCGTCGATGCCGTGGTCGGCGACCCATGCGGCAACGTCGGCGACGGCGTCGCGCAGCACGCCGCTGGGAACCGGCTTGGCGGGGATGAGTGCGTGCGGGTGCGGCACGCCGTCGAGTCCCGGACCGCGCTTCAGGTGGATGATGCCCGCGGCATCGTCGACGAACACGACGAGCCCCGCGGGCCGCCCGCTCGCGGGATCGATCGGCTTCGCGCCGACCGAGAACTTGTGGTCCTGCGCGTCGAACTCGTACTCGTAGACCGTGGACTGCTTCTCGTCGCGCACCTTGCGCACGAGCTCGAGCCCGCCGATGCACTCGCGGTCTTCGGTGAAGTCGTCGTCGCGCTCGTAGCCGGTGCGGTGGTAGTAGGCCCACCAGTCGGGCAGCTCCTCACGACGGTGCCAGTGGACCAGCTCGGCGAGCAGGGCGTAGGCGGGCGCCGCGGGATCCTTGGTGCGCAGGCGCGCCGACAGCGCCTCCCGCTCGGCGAGCTCTTCGGGTGCCCCGCCCTCGCCGGGAATCGGGCGCGGGATCGGGCCGAACAGGTCCTCGCCCTCGGTGCGCCGCGCTTCCAGCCAGTTGCGCAGGAGCAGCGTGGAGCGGCAGTCGTCGGCGTTGTAGGACTGGATCTCGTCGAGCTTCGCCTGGTCGTGGGAGTCGAGCCACGCCTCGTAGGCGACGATGCTGCCGCCGGCGTCCATGACCTCGCCCGTGGGCCGCTGCATGTACTGCTGCTCGACCTTCTTGAGCGAGTACGACCCGGCGCCGATGCGCACGCCCTGGCGCACGACGTTGTACAGGTCGACGAAGCGCTCGCCGCGGAGCAGCTCGTCGACCTCCATCTCGCGCGTGCCGTGCGCGCCCATCAGCCGCTTGAGGGTCGACGGCTCGTAGAACGCGTAGTGGTAGATGTGCAGGTCGGGGTACTCGTGAATCCGTGCCATCACGAAGTCGACGAACTCCTCGAACGCGGTGCGCTCCGCGTCGCGGTCGTGCGCCCAGAACGCGCGGTAGCGCGGCTCGCCGTGCGCGTCGAGCTCGATGACGCCGAACAGGTACTCGAGGCGGTCGCCGTCGAGCGCGTAGGGATCGCCTTCCATGTCGAAGAAGAGGTCGCCGGGCGACGGCGCGGGCAGCGCGGCGAACCCGCGCTTCAGCCACGCCTCGTCGGGATTCTCGGGTGCTTCGGGCGGGAGCAGCTCGACGAGCGGTGGCTCGGTCCCGCGGCTCTCGACCTGGAGGTGGGCCTGGTGGCGGAGCCGCTCGAGCGACGCGTCGCCGATGCCGTCGACGTGCGGCTCGGGCGCGAGTGCGGCGAGCTCGGTGGTGGTGCACACACCCGCGCCGACGAGCTTGCGGGTCTGGTCGCGGCGCATGCCGGCGACAAGAGAGAGGTGGTCGTCGGCGGTGCGCTGGTCGACGCAGACGTCGCGCCAGCGGCAGATGTCGCAGTGGTCGACCCTGTCGGGGTAGGTGCTGGTATCGGGCATGCCGAGCACCAGCTCCTCGTACCGCGCTTTCAGCGCGCGGTAGTAGGCGGAGTAGTCGGACAGCTTCTCGGTGTGGCGTTGGCGGTCGCCGGTGATGACGTGGATGTGGCGAGGCTCGACGCCCTGCAACGCGGCGAGCTGCTCGGAGTACGCGCACATCTGGACGATGGCGGCGGCCTTCACGCGGCGGGCGAGCTTGGCGTCGGCGACCTCGTAGGACCAGTCGCCGAGGTCGCTCGGCACCTCGACCCGGAAGAGGAAGTCGGCGTGGCCGCGCCACCGGCCGTCGAAGAAGGTGGCCTGGTAGATCACGTCGACGCCCTTGCGCATCGCTTCGAGCGTCTGCTCCTGCGCGTCGTCGAGCGTGGCGCGGGTGCTATCCGGGTACTCGATCTCGACCACGGTCGTGTCGACCTGCGCGCGCAGCATCTCGAGATATGCGAGCTCGTGCTCGGTGCCGCGGCGTGAGAGCACGTCGAGCATGGGGTCGTCGCGCTTCGCCCGCTCGATCTCGCCGCGGGCGGCGCGCAGCTCGAGCTGGGTGAGGTGCGCGGACGCGGAGAAGCCCGTGAGATCGCTCGCGCTCAGCACCAGCTCGCCGTCGAGCACCTGCATGGCGGCCACACCCTCCCGCCGTCTCCACCCCGCTGGAGACGCCTCATTGTCCTACAGACCGGCACCCTGCCGGACCGGACCAGCATCGCAAGGGGGTGTGACGATTACAGGGGTGTAGTTTGCGCGGCTCGACGAGGGGAAAGCGGTAAGCCGCCCCAGGTTCAGGCGTGACCAAGGGACTGGGGCGGGCTACCGCCGCTACCCCGATTCTTCGGACGATCGAGGCTCTGTCGTGAGCCGTCGCCAGCAACCTTTCCCTGTCCTTTACCAAGGACCCGGAAGGTCTGCAGTCCGCCGACGATGGGGCGCCTCCATGTTGCCGCGCGAGCCGCCGTCCGCAAGCGCGGCTCGGAGATGTTCACGAAAAATGCACGAAATCTCCACGTGCCTTCCCGCGCGGAGGTCCTCGACTACCGGCGCAGGCGAGCCACGATCACCAGGATCAGCGCGAGCTCTGCGACGACGGCGGTGAAGACGGCAATCGTGACGGGCAGGGCGATCGCGATGAGGGCAACCACCGCGGCGCGCCCCCAGACCGCGCACCACAGCGCAACCCCGAAGCCGCGAGCCGACCGTGTGGCCGACAGTGCTCGGCGCCGCTCCGGTGCCGAGGCGGTGCGGTCGACGAGCCCCGAGACGTCGTCGGGCGCGTAGTCGCGGAGAAGGTCGCGCCGGCGACGGTAGACGGCGATGCCGGCGGCTTCGCACGCGGTCGCCACGCGGCGGTTGCGGGTGACGACGGCGATGATCTGCGCGCGTTCGGCTCGGAACCCGGAGTCGCCCATGAGGACGAGCCCCGACGCCTGGATGACGCCGAAGACGCCGAAGGCGCCGGGGTCGAGCAGGGCGGTGTCGTGCGGGTCGTACCACCCGTAGATCCCGCAGTCGCACCCCGCCGCCGGACTCCGGTGCTCGGCGGCGACGTCGCTGCGTGACCCGCCGGGGATCGCGTCGGCTTCGGTGCAGTCGGCGCTGAGCGTCGGCCCCCACAGGATGTGACGCCGCGTGACCGCGGTGAGGGGCAGCATCCCGTCGGGCACGTGGGTGCGCCGGCCGACGCGCTGCCACGTGCGGTATCCCCGCAACGAGCCCGGCACGAGCGGTCGCCCGTGGTCGCGCCCGCCGCAGGCGTCGGACAGCTCGCTCATGACCCGTCGGGAACGGGCTCCGCCGGCTGCGGCTCCGGGCTCACCGGATCCGGCGCCACCGGAGCGGGCTCGGCCGGAACCGTCTCCGGCAGCGGCTCGAAGATGATCTCGCGGCGGATGGGCCCGATGTGACCGGCGCGGAAGCGCGGTGCGGCGGCGGATCCGTGTGGCCTACCGAGTGACGAGCACGACGTCGGCATCGGCATCACCCCGAACTCGAGCGTGTCCCCCGAGGGTGCCGCACCCAGCCGTCGATTGCAAGATCGTCCGCGCCCTCGTCCCTCGACGGCGCAGGAACAATCCGGTCATGTCCCCCGTGCTGCGGGCCGTCCTGCTCATCGCGGCGCACCCACAGGCTCGCGGTAGTCGTCCGCGACAACCACCGGCTCGGGCATCGTCGCGGGCGTCTCGACCTCTTCGCCTTCGAAGTCGATCGTCGGCAGGATGCGGTCCAGCCACGTCGGCAGCCACCAGTTCGCGTCGCCGAGCAGCACCATCGCCGCAGGGACGAGCACCATGCGCACGATCGTGGCGTCGACCAGGATCGACACCGCGAGGCCGAGGCCGATCATCTTCACCACCGGGTCGGGGAAGAGCACGAAGGACCCGAAGACCACGAGCATGATCGCCGCCGCCGCCGTGATGATGCGCGCCGTGGACGACAGTCCCTCGACGACCGCACGCTTGTTGTCGTGGTGACGCTGGTACGCGTCGCGGATCGCCGAGATGAGGAACACCTCGTAGTCCATCGACAGGCCGAACAGGATCGCGAACATCAGCAGCGGGACCCACGACACGATCGGCACCGTCTCCCGCAGCCCGATGAGGCCCTTGCCCCAACCCCACTGGAACACCGCCACCATCACGCCGTAGCCCACGCCGATCGACAGGATGTTCATGATCGCGGCCTTCAACGGCACGACGATCGAACGGAAGCCGACCATCAGCAACAGGAACGACAGGAACACGACGGTCGCGATGACGCTCGGCAACCGCGACTGCATCTGGTTCGCCAGGTCGACCATTGCCGCGGTCTGACCGGTGATCAGCACGCGCAGGTCCGGCGGCACGTTGACGGGAACGGTGTGGTCGCGCAGTCGCTCGACCAGCTCCGCCGTCGCGTCGGAGTGCGGCGACGTGCGTGGGAACACCTCGACCAGCGCGACCATGCGGTCATGGTTCCAGCGCGGTGCCGAGACCGCGACCACGTCGCGATCGCGGCTGATGGCATGGGTGAGATCGCTCAAACCCGTGGGCGTCTGGAGGCCCGGACCGTCGGCGACCACGAGCAGCGGACCGTTGAAGCCCGGGCCGAAGCCCTGCGCGAGCAGGTCGAACGCGCGCCGCTGGCTCATCGTGCGCGGCTGGGTGCCGGCGTCGGTCTGACCGAGCCGCAGCGCGAACACCGGGCTCGCCAGCGCGACGAGCACGACGAGCGCGCCCACCACCGCGAGCACCGGGTGACGGACGACCTCGCCGGCCCACCGGCGCGCGCCGCGGTACTCGTGCGACACCGAACGCCGCAAGAGACGGAAGCGGCTCACGTTGGCGTGCCGGCCGACCAGGCCGAGCATCCCCGGGAGGAGGGTGAGCGCCGCCGCGACGGTGACCGCCACCGCGAGCGCGACCGCGAACCCCATGACCCCGATCGCCCACACGCCCGAGAGGAACAGGGCGGAGATCGCGATCATCACGGTGAGCCCCGCGAAGAGCACCGCCACGCCCGCGGTACCCGCGGCGTGACCGGCGGCGACGATCGGGTCCGCGCCGGCGCGGACACCGTCGAGGAAGCGGCTCACCACGAACAGCGAGTAGTCGAGCGCGACGCCCAACGAGATCATCAACACGAGCTGCGGCGTGGACGACGGGACGTCCATGACGCCGCCGAGCACGGTCACGAGGATCTGCCCGACCCCGACTGCGATCAGCGCCATGCCGATGGGCAGCAGCATCGCGAGCAGTGAGCCGAACACGAGCGTGAGCACGACCATCGCCGCGAGCACGCCGAGCCACTCGGTGGATCCGTCGCCTTGCTCCCAGGCGGCGAGCGGCCCGCCGATCTCGACCTGGAGCCGGGCGTCGGGGGACGCTCGAGCGGCGTCGCGCAGCGCGTTGTAGCCGTCGCGCGCCAGGTCGACCGTGGCCTCGTCGTAGCGGACCTCGGCCCGGCCGATGGTGCCGTCTGCCGACACGCCGCCGTTCGCGTACGGATCCGAAACGGCGACCACATGATGGAGACGACCCACTCGCGCCAGCACCGCATCGACTGCGGCGGCGTTCGCGCCGTCGGTCAACGTGCCGTGCCGAGCGTGGAACACGAGATAGGCGCTGCTCCCCGACTCCGAGTGGAAGCTGCGCCTGAGGACGTCGACGCCACGTTGGGCGTCGCTGTCGGCGAGCCGGAAGTTGTCGACCGAGCTCCCGCCCACGCTTCCGGCGAGGAGCACGGCCACCACGATCACTCCGAGCCACGCGCCGAGCGTGCGCCAGTGATGCCGGGCACAGGCCCGGGCGACGCGGTCCAGCAATGCAGACATTGGGGTGCTCCTTTCGCCGCCGGCCGATCCGACGTGATTGGAGCGTCGCGTCGACCGGGATTCGCTCACATCGCCCGGTCGCGGTATATCGAAACCCCGAGGTCTTGCGGGACGGCCCTCCGGTGGACCACCCTCGACAGCGGATGAAGACCCTGCCGGTCCGCGGACGGGAGCACGAGCTCGGGGTGCTCTCGACCGCCGTCGAAGACGCGGTGCGGGGTGAGGGCGCGGTGCTCGTCGTCGAAGGCGAGGCAGGAATCGGGAAGAGCCGGCTCCTGGCCGAGGCCGCCGACGTCGCGAGCCGGGCCGGCCTCGCGGTGGCGGCGGGAGCATCCGACGAGCTCGACGAGCTGGCCCCGTTGACGTCGTTCCTGGCCGCGCTGCGCGGGAGCACCCGTCCGCTCGTGCCCGCGGATCTGCTCGATGGAGTGAGCGGCTCCGCCGATCAGCGGTTGGCGCTGCTCGACCGCCTCGGCGCGAGCATCGAGGAACGCGCGGGGACACGCCGCTGCTCATCGCGGTCGACGATCTCCAGTGGGCGGACTCGGCGACGCTGCTGGCGGTGCGCGTGCTCACGCTCCAGCTCGTTTCGTACCCCGTGGTGTGGCTCCTGGCCCGGCGACCGCATCCCACGTCGGTGGCGCTGGAACGAACTCTCGAACAGGTGTCGCTGCGTGGGGCACGACGGCTCGTGCTGCGCGCCCTCGACGGCGACGCGGTCGCAGTACTCGTCCACGACCTGCTCGGCGCGCGCCCGGACGAGGCGCTGCTGGCGTTCCTCGACGGCGCCAACGGCAATCCCTTCTACCTGAGCGAGCTCCTGAACGCGACGCGTCCGCGACGGTGGGCTGACGATCGACGGCGGCCGTGCCGCGGTGGTGGAGCAACGCATCCCGCCCGCGTTCCAGGACGCCGTCGCCGCAAAGCTCGGATCGCTCTCGGACTCCACGCGCGAGTTCCTCCAGTTCGGCTCACTGTTCGGGCGCCGATTCGGCGTGCGCGATGTGGCCGAGCTGCTCGACCGTTCGCCGGCGCAACTCACGGCCCCGCTCGACGAGGCGATCGCGGAGGAGGTGATCGCCGAGGACGGGCACGACCTGGTCTTCCGCCACGATCTGTTGCGACAGGCCGTGTACGAGAACATCCCCGTGTCACTCCGCGAGGCGTTGCACCTCGACATCGCGCGTGGACTGTTGGCGCGCGGCGCATCGCCTGCCGACGCGGCATCACATCTCGCGCTGGCGGCGCGGCGCGGCGACGTGGCCACACTCGAGCTGCTCGAGCAGGCCGCCGACGAGCTCGTCCCGACCGCGCCCGCGGCCGCCGCCGACCTGAAGCTCCGGGCGCGCGAGCTCGTGGACGAGGGCTCGCGGGGATGGGCACGGTCGACGCGGGACGCCGTCCGGCTGCTGTCGATCACGGGTCGGAGCCGTCAGGCCGAGGAACTGAGCCGGACCGCGCTCGAGACGCGTCTCGATCCCCCGCGCGGGCGATGATCCAGATCGGGCTGGCGCACGCGCTGCAGACCGTCGGCCTCTACCGCCTCGTCCTCCCTTCCGTCCGCGAGCTGCTCGCAAACCCGGAGGACCTGCCCGACGACGTGCGCATGGAAGCAGCGTGCGTCGCAGCGGCCTCGTCCGTGCGGGGATGCGACCCGACGGCGCCGGCGATGGTCGAGGCGGAGCTCGAGCTCGCGACCCGTTTCGACAGCCGGGAGTACCTCGTCAACAACCTCGGCAACCGGTGTCACCTCGCGGCGCGATCGGGCGACCTCGACGCGGCCTTCGCGCTCGCGCACGAAGAGGCGACGCTCTCGGAGAGCGGGGTGCCCGTGCGCGCCACGGTGCGCGCTTCGAAGCTCAGCGCCGCGTTCGTCCTGATCCTGCTCGATCGCACCGAGGAAGCGCGCGAGGAGTACCGGCTCGCCGAGCGGGAGGCGCGCGAGATCGGGTATCCGTGGGCCGTGATGTTCTGCGAGCAGGGCCTCGCCAGCACCCTGCTGGTCGAGGGACAGCTCGACAGCGCAGGGGTGATCGCGGAAGCCGCGCTCGAGGACGCGCGTGCGGTCGACCTCGAGCCGCGCACACCGGACCTGCTGCACCTCCTCGCGCAGGTGGCGATCCGCCGCGGCGAGCTCGGCCTCGCCCGCCGCCACGCCGACCGCCTCGTCGACCTGCTCGACCAGGGCGGCAGCCTCACCGTCAGCGTGCGGAACACCGTGAGCGGCCGGCTCGCGTTCGCGGAGGGAGACCCCGAGCGCGCGCTTCGAGAGCTCGAGTCCGTCTACGACGCGCCGCCCCTCACCACGCTGCTCCGCAACGACTGCCCGTTGGCGCCGGAGCTCGTCCGCATCGCGCTTGCCGCGAGCTCGCGCGAGCACGCGGAGATGATCGTCGCCGCGGCGAGGAACTTCGCCGAGCGGAACCCTTCGGTCGCGTCGATCACCGCGCAGGCTGCCCACGCGACCGGCCTGCTGCGCGCCGACGTCGCCGTGTTGCGCGACGCGGTCGAGCAGTACGAGCGCTCCCCGCGGCTGCTCGCCCGCGCCGACGTCGCAACCGATCTCGCGCACGCGCTCGTCCGCGGGGAGCAGCCCGACGAGGCCGTCGAGCTGCTCAGGGGCGCGTTCGCGCGGTACTCAGATCTCGGCGCGCGGCGCGACGCCGATCGCGTCCGCGCCCAGCTCCGCGATCTCGGCGTGAGGGTGCGGATTGGCCGTACCGCCGAGCGCCCCCAGACCGGGTGGGACGCGCTCACGCCCGCTGAACAGAACGTGGCCCGCCTCGCGGCGGAGGCGCTCACGAACCGGCAGATCGCGGAGCGCCTCTATCTCTGCACCGCACACGGTCACCACGCACCTGCGCCACATCTTCGCGAAGCTCGGGATCCGCTCACGGGTTGAGCTCGCCCGGCTCGTGGCGGCTTAGCCACGCGCCGCGCACAGCGCGCGGAAGACGCAGAGCGGGCCCGCGGCCATCCCCGGACGCGGTATCTGGAACGCCGTCGCGGCCGAAGCGTTACGGCCGGTTCGTCGTGGCGTATCGGACGGGCGCGTCGTGATCCCGGCAGAGTTGCGCGAGGTGGTGCTCGATCGCGAGGAGCGCGTGGACCTGAGCCACCGCACACGCCTGCTCGGCCGACAACACAGGGTTGCGCTGGGCGGTCTCGAGCGCCTGCTCGGCGGCGTCGCGATGCTCCTCGGGCGACAAGGCGGCGATGTCCACCTGTGGTGCGGGGATGCTCGTGATGCGTGGGTACATGTGGGTCAGACCAGTGCTCGTTGACGGTTCGCCGCCGGTCGCGCCGAAGGGTGCGCCGCTGGCGCCAGGGTGATGCTCACCGACCGGCGCCACCAGGCCCGCGCCTCGTCCGACGCCTCCTCGGGCAGCTCGATCGGAACCGCCGCGCCCGTCGCCATCAGCATGACGTCGTGGACGCCGGATGAGAGCTCCCAGCTGCCGCCGACGAGCTCCGCCAATTCCTTGGCGAGCGGTTCATAGCCCGGCGCACAACGGAAGCACGGTCCGCCGCTCATGACGCACCCCCACCGCGGGATGGAGCCAGATCCGTGTGCGTTCGACGTTGGACAGGCCGGCGTGCACCAATGCATCGCGCTCCGACGGGGCGATCTGGGACCGGATGCCGGCGGACGTCGCGATGACGGCCTGCAGGTCCGTCGTCGCTGCGAAGTCGGCGGGGTTGCGGAACAAGCGCGCGGTCAGGAGCCGTCGAGTTTCCTCGAGGGCCTGCAGTTCGGCCGTGCGACTGGCGTCTTGGATGCTCATGAGCTGGATTCTAGCTCATGGATTCCAGAAATATTTTGCTAGCGTTGGGGGGTGACCACCTGGGCGACAGGAGTGCGAGCATGAGTCGGTCGACGGATTCTCCGGAGCCGCTGTTCAAGCGGGGGGATGGCGCCCTGATGGTGCGCGAGGGCGACGGCCGGAGCCGGCTCGCGACCGTCAGCGAGACCGCGGAATGGTCTGCGCCCAAGCCGAGTTGGTGGCGGCGCCGGGCCAGTCGACGTCGCGAGCCCCGCTGACCACACGCTGATCAGTCCTGGGCGCCCGCCTCCGGGTGCGCCTGCGCCATGATCCGCCCGACGTTGTCGGGTGAGAAGAACGCGGGCGGTTCGAGCGTTCCGGCCATCACACTGACGAAGTCGTCCATCGACTGCTGGTTGCCGTGCACCGCGGCGAGGAGCGCCTGCATCTCCGGAGGAGGCGGCTCCATCGTGGCCACCTGGCACGTGAGCTCGAACATCGGCATCGCGGCTTCGTCGCGTCGCTGCTGGTAGTCGTTCATCGCGTCGTCGAACGGTCGCTCGCCCGCAAATGACTGATCGAGCGCGTCGACGACGAGCTCGACGTCGCGGAACGCATCGGTGATCCCGAAGGCCGTGAGCGGATCCTTGTGATAGCCCGCGTCACCGACGAGCGCCCAGCCGGGCCCGTAGGGCTTGCGGAAGAAGTTCGGCAGGTCGCCCGTACCGGCGAAGCGCGCCTCACGCGTCGCGCCGCGGACGCGCTCGGCGAACTCCGGCGCGCCGTCGAACAACGAGAGATACGTGGACTCGACATTGTGGCGGTAGTCGTCGAAGCGCGCGTCCGCGACGCCCGCAACCAGGAGCGTGAGGTCGTCGTTCGTGGGGATCGCGGCCCATCCGCACCGCTCGCGGACGAACACTTCGAACCCGTCGACCGGCAGGTTGCTCCAATACGTGTAGTACGCACCCTCGAGTGGCGGCTTCTCGTTGTACTGCTCGGGCTCGACGGTCTTGGCGACCATCGAGTTCCGGCCGTCGGCGCCGACGACGACCGTCGCATGCTCGGTGACGGACGCGCCGCCCGCATCTCGACCGCGGATGCCCGTGACGCGTCCGTCGTCGGTGACGAGCTCCTGGACGATGAACTGCTCGCGCACCTCTGCTCCGGCTTCCCCTGCGGCATCGACGAGGATCTTGTCGAGCACGGTGCGCCGAGGGCCGTAGCCCTGCGCCATGCCGTCGAAGGGTCGCGGCGATCCCGACAGCTTGAACGGACCGAAGTCGAACGAGTACTCGGTGACGGGTGGGCATCCCGTGGCGCGCACCCGGTCGAGCAGGCCCCACCGCTCCAGCGAGGCGACGCCCGGCGGGTGGATGAAGTGCGTGGACACGGTGTCGCTCGGGAATGTCGCCCGGTCCACGACGAGGACCCGGTATCCCTTCCGGGCGAGCAACATCGCGGTCGGCGAACCGGCGCATCGTGCACCGACCACGATCACGTCGTACGGGTCCGCCATGGGTACCTCCCGGTCGATAGGTCGGCAACCCTAGGGCGGGACGCGATTGTGACGCCTCCGAGGTGCGTTGATGTCGTAGGGGCGCGGTACGTTCGACGCTCCAGCTTCCCCGTACTTGTTTGCCGAACTACGCACGACGGAGGGAAGATGTCGGTCGATGAACGTCGTCGTCTGCAACTCGCCGATGCCGCCAAGCGGGCGCTCGGCGACGACGCGGGGATCACGCTGATGGAGATGCTGCCGCCGGTCGGTTGGGCCGACATCGCCACGAAGCAAGATCTCGTGCTGCTCGAAGCACGCTTGGAGGCACGCTTCGAGCGCGGCTTCCGCCAGATCCTGGTCACCGTCTCGTCGCTCTTGATCGCCGGCTTCCTCGCGACGGTCATGGCGACGGTCGCCGCTGCGCTCATCCGCTGACCGTGGCGAAGCGCGCGATGGCTACCAGGCGCGCGTCGGCTGACCGGCGCCGGCGTGACGAAACTACGCTCGACCGCATGGAGTTCCGGACCCATCACGTCTCGATCAGCGTGCGAGACCTGGTGGCGAGCATCGAGTTCTACCGGCTCTTCGGTTTCGAGCCGGTCTTCCGGATGGACGACGTCGATCTCTCGATCGTGCACCTCGCGCGGCCCGACGGGCTGCTGCTCGAGGTCTTCCGCTACCCGGAGAACGAGGTCGCGCCGCCGCTGCGCCTGGGCGCGGGGAATGACATGGAGCAGGTGGGCGTGAAGCACTTCGCCTTCCACGTCGACGACGTGCACGCGGCGCGCGCCGAGCTCGTGGAGAGCGGTCACGAGGTCACCGAGGTCCGGCACGGGCGGCCGGCGTCGACTTCTTCTTCGTGACCGACCCCGACGGCATGTGGGTCGAGATCCTCCAGGACGACCGCGACCTCGGTTCTTCGTAGTGGCGCGCATCTCCGCGGCACGGCCCTCGGCCCACTCCGCCCGCGGGAGGTAGCCGGGAGTGGCGACGCACTCGGCTTGGGTCTCGGCGTAGATCGCGGCGTCGTCCTTGTCGAGGTCGAGCGGGTGGCCGAACGGCTGCGGCACGTGCCACGGCGTGTCGACGTACACGTCCACGGTGTTGCCCTCGGGGTCCTTGCAGTAGATCCACGAACACGAACGGGTGTCTCTAGTCCCCGTCCACGACGTCGTTCGAGAGGGTGCCGACGCCGTCGATCACGACGTCGACCCGGTCGCCGGGCTTCAGGAACCGCGGCGGCTCGCGCGTGAACCCGACCCCGGCGGGCGTTCCCGTGCTCAGGACGTCGCCCGGGTACCACGGCAACGCCTGCGACGTGTAGCTGATGAGGTAGGGGATGTCGAAGGCGAGCTGGTCGACGCTCTCGTTCTGGAGCTCCTCGCCGCTCACGACGGTGCGGACGCGCAACGCGTGGTGGTCGGGCACCTCGTCCGCCGTGACCAGCCACGGACCGAACCCGCCGCTGCCGAGGAAGTTCTTGCCCATCCCGTACTGGCGGGTGTGGAACTGCCAGTCGCGCACGCTCGCGTCGTTGAAGCACGCGTAGCCCGCCACGTGCGCCATGGCGTCGCCTTCCTCGATGTGCGCGCCGCCCTTCCCGATGACGACGGCGAGCTCGCCCTCGTAGTCGAACTGCTCCGACACGCGCGGGCGCAGGAGCGCGCCGCCGTGGGGCACGAGCGTCTCGGCGTAGCGCTGGAAGATCACCGGGTACTCGCCGACCTCGCGCCCGGCCTCGGCGGCGTGGGCCACGTAGTTGACGCCCACGCACAGGATCTTCGTGGGCCGCGGGATGGGCGGGAGCAGTCGGCACTCGACGAGCGGGAACGACGACGTGCCGCGCTCCACGGCGGCGCGCGCCGCGTCGAGGCCGGCACCGCCGAGGAGGTCGGCGAGCACCGCCGCGCCACCAACACGCGTGAGGTCGACCACTTCGTCGTCGACGACGGCGCCGAACCCCACCGTGCCGTCCCGCGAGTACGAGATGAGCTTCATGGTGCGGAACCTCTCACACGTTGGTCAGGAGTGCGGCGGCGGCGAATGGTCCCACGCCGTTGCTGAAGACCGCCACCTCGGCATCGGGCACCTGGCGCACGCCGCACTCCCCGCGCAGTTGGCGCGTCGCTTCGATGCAGAAGTTCGCGCCGTGCCGGGCCCGCACAATCCGAGCACCTCGAGGCATTGGAACGTGGTGGGGTGCACACCCTTTCGTGACCTCGGCCGGGTGTGGTTTGCTCACGGCGTGAGCGCAGCAAGTGGTCCCGATGACCGCTGAGTGGATGTGGGCGCGCGCCGACCTGCGCGCACGCTTCCGATCGTGGCTGCTCCTCGGCCTGCTCGGGGGCGCCACGTTCGGGTTGGTGGCGGCCGGTGTGGCCGGCGCCCGCCGCACCGCCGACGCGGTGCCCACCTTCGCGGCGGCAGCCCACACTCCCGACGCGGCGGTGCTGGCCAACGACCCGTCGTTCGACGAGCACGAACGCGCTGCGGTGGCCGCGCTCCCCGAGGTCGCACACACCTATCCGTTCCTCGTCGGCTTCGGGGTAACCGTGATGGAGCCCCGCGCGCTGGGTCAGGAGACTGGCGTGATCGTTCCCGCGGCGCGGCGCAGCGACCCGGTGATGGTGGGAGCCCCGCTCGTCGAGGGACGCATGCCCGATCCGGGCCGCGCCGACGAGGTGGTGGTCGACGAGAACACGCGCGACAAGTACCACCTCGGCGTCGGCTCGACGATGGTGGTCGGGCAGTCGGCCAAGACCCTCGCGGTCGTCCCGCCAGAGTTCGCTCCCGCAGGAGGTGCCCGCGAGTTCCGCCAACGCCTGCGCGTCGTGGGCATCACGAAGTCGGTGTCGAGTGACCTGAGCTCGACGCCGTCGAGCGCCTTCTACGCGAAGTACCGCGACCGAATGCCCGGCGTCGTGAACCTGTTCGTCGACCTCCGCCACGGCGACCGCGACGTCGCCCGACTGCGCGACGACGTGGAACGGATCGCCGGCCATCCGGTGAACGTCGAGAGCGCGAACGAGCTCTTCGGGATCCGCAAGGCGGAGAACGTCACCGGTGTGGAGCGCGACGGCTCTGCTGCTCTTCGCGCTGGCCGCACTGCTCGGCGGCGGCGTGCTCGTGGGTCAGGCGCTGGTGCGCGCGGTCGGCGCCGGCGCCACCGATCTTCCGACCTGGCGGGCGATGGGTGCGGACCGAGGCATGGCACTGCGCGCGCTCGTGCTGCCGACGGTGGTGACGGTCGTGGTCGGCGCGGTCACCACGGTGGTGGTCGCGATCGCGCTGTCGTCTCGTTTCCCGATCGGAGTCGCCCGCCACTACGACCTCTCCGTCGGAACGCACGCCGACTGGCCCGTTCTCGGTGCGGCGGCGGTCATCATCGTCGCTTCGGTGGTGCTGGCCGCGGTACTCACCGCATGGTGGCGCGTCACGCGCGCCGATCGTGGCCCGGCGCCGCCGTCGACGGCCGGGCGCTGGGCCGCGCGCACGGGATGGTCGCCGGCGGTGGTGGTGGGCTCGCGTCTCGCGGTGGAGCCCGGCCGAGGGCGGCGCGCCGTCCCCGTGCGGTCGGCGCTGGTCGGCGCGGTGGTCGGCGTGCTCGGCGTCGTCGCCTGCTTCACCTTCCGTGCCGGGATCGACGACGCCCTCCGCAGCCCCGAGCGCTCGGGAGTGGTGTGGGACTTCGGGCTCGCCGCCGGTGGCGGGCCGATCCCGCGTGCGACGGTGACGGCCGTCGCCCGCGACCACGACATCGCCGCCGCGCTCCGGGCGACGTGGCACCGCGCGGTCGGGGTGAACGGCACGTCGGTCCCGATGTTCGGTACGACGCCGGTCAAGGGGACGGTGCCGCTGGTCGTGCTCCACGGCCACCGGCCTCACGGTGCCTCCGAGATCGCGCTCGCGCCGACGACGATGCGCGAGTTGCACGTCGCCGTGGGTGATCGAGTGCGGCTGGGAAGCGCACAAAGCGCTCCGGCGCGCGTGGTCGGCGAGGTGCTCCTCCCCGCGACCTCGCACACCGACTACGACCAAAGCGGTTGGATGACAAGGGGCGGCGTCGCACGCGTGCTCGGAGGGCCTGACGACAGCGTCGAGGACTACCTGCTCGTGCGGTGGAAGCACGGCACCGACGTCGCTGCCGCGCAACGACGGTTGGTGTCACTCGGAGGTCCGGACCTCTTCCCGGGGCTCGCGGAGATCCCCAGCGCGGTCGTGAGCCTCGGCCGGCTCGACGACCTCCCGCTCGCGCTCGGCGTGTTCTTCGCGCTGCTGGCGTGTGCCACCGTCGCCCACGCGCTCGTCACCACCGTCCGGCGGCGGCGCCACGACTTCGCGGTGCTGCGGTCGATCGGGTTCACGCGTCGCCAGTCACGGCTCGCGATCGCATGGCAGGCCACCATGCTCGGAGCTGCGGGTGTCGTCATCGGCGTGCCCCTCGGCATCGCCGCCGGGCGCGCCGTTTGGCGCTGGCTCGCCGACGACTTCCCGCTCGCGTACGTTCCGCCGCTGGCGCTGGCGGCGGTGATCCTCGTGGTGCCGGTGGCGCTCCTGGTTGCGAACGCGCTCGCGGCGGGGCCGGCGCGCTCGGTGGCGCGGATCCGGCCCGCGGAGACGCTGCGGACGGAGTAGCTACTTCACACGGTCGAGCTGGTCGCGAGCTGCGCGCCCCCCGTGAGGTCGCTGCCGCCGGCGCCGACCTCATGGTGGTGGGCGCACGGCGCGACGAGATGGGTGTTGCCGTACATCGATGCGTAGACCACCACTGCCTTCATCCGAGGACCTCCGGTACTGCCTCACCTTCTCGGAGTGGGCCGTGCGCAGGTAGGGGCCAAAGCCCTCTTCGTGCCGGCCCGCCGCCTCGCGAGGGGCACGATCGCGATCAGTCAGCCGCAGCGGGGCGCGGCACCGCAACGACCCGCAGTTCGTCGATGCCGTCGAAATCGGTGGGGTTGCAGGTGTAGACGGGAAGGTCGTTGGCGATCGCGATCGCGGCGATCATCGCGTCGAATGCACGCGCGGTGGACGTGCGTCCCGAGCGCCGCAACGATGCGGCGACCTGTCCGAACGTCCGTGCCGCGGGCGCGTCGAATGGAAGGGGGTCGAAGTCGGCCTCTGCCTGTTGCAGATGTGCCTGGCGTCGCGCGCGTTCCTGCTCGGTCGCCGCCACGAGAGGACCAACGGACAACTCGGCGAGCGTGACCGTGCTGATCGCCGGCTCGTCGGGAAGCACCGCCGCGTCACGCATGCGCGCGAGCAAGATGACGGTGCTCGTGTCGAGCAGACCCCGCGGATCCGCCACGGTCAGAGCGACGCGTCGAGCAGGGCGTCGATGTCGGCGCGGAAGGCGGCGGGGTCGAGCTCGGGGAGCCGAGACCAACGCTCGAGGAGCGTTACCGCCGCCAGGCCGGGCCGTTGCAGCGGCACGAGCTCGGCGATCGGTCGGCCGGAGCGCGTGACCGTGAGCCGAGCACCGGCCTCGACCCGATCGAGGACGTCACCGCCGTGGTTGCGGAGCTCGCGGATCGACACCTCGGGCATGACCCGCTACCGTATCACTTGTGAGACGGACGCCCGAGATCTGAGCCTCGTGGCTCCATGCCGGGCACGATGGGCCTCGGCGTCGGATCGTTCGTCGCCGTCTGGGCGCTGATGATGGCGGCGATGATGCTGCCGTCGGTGGCGCCGTTCGCTTCGCTGTACACGCGCACATTCCGCGAGCGCCGCGCCGTACGTCTCACCGTGTTCGTCGTGGGCTACCTCTTGGTGTGGGCGGCGGCGGCGTTCCCGGTGTACGGGCTCGCATGGATGGCCGACCGGTTCGTCGACGATCCAGCGATCCGGTGCTCCGCTGGGAGGTGCGCGGCAACCGGCACGCTTCGTTCGCGACCGACTTCGACTACCGCTCCGACGGCTGAGCAGCACACCGTCCGGGCTGAGTAGCGTCGCGACCGATGACGGTACGCATCGGGATCCTGCACGACATGCCACAAGCCGACGGCGGCGAGTCCACGGCCCGCGTGGTACGGCTGGCGGTCGACGAGGTGGCGGCCTCGCGCGCCGGCGCGGCGATGCCCGAGGTCGAGCTCGTCACCGCGATCGCGGAAGGGCACCCACGCGGCACGCCGGAGTCCGTCGCGTCGGCGTTGCGCGACCTCGCCGCCGCCGCCGACGTGCTCGCGGTGATCGGGCCGGCGATCTCCGACAACGCGCTCGTGTGCGTGCCGGTGGCCGACGAGCTGCGCGTCCCGTGCATCAACTGGTCGGGATCGGAGCACACGCGCAGCGAGTGGATGTTCCACTACCAGGTCGGTTCGCTGGAGGACGAGCCGTTCGTGATCGCGGCGCATCTCGCCGATCGCGGGCTGCGACGCGTCGCGCTCGTGCGCGAGGACTCGTTCATCGGCCGCCAGTACGCGTCGTTCTTCGACGACGCGGTGTTGGTGCACGGACTCGAGCTCCTGGGCACGGTCGACCTCGACGTGTCGGGCGACAATGGTGCCGAGGTGGTCGCGGGCCTCGACGCGCTCGCGCCGGACGCGGTCGTGTACTTCGGGCTCGGCATGTCGGCGCGCGGCCTGTCGACGGCGATGCGCGGGCGGACGTGGCCCGTGGTCACGAACTCGGCGCTCATGTTCGGCCACATGAATCCCGAGTGGAGAGCCGACTTCGAGGGCTGGACCTACATCGACGCGTTCGACGAGGACAACCCGGTCCGCCAACGGCTCCAGACCGCGTTGGGCTTCGCCGTCGACCAACCGGGGCCGGCGGCCACCTACGACATGGGCCGGCTCGCCGCGCTCGGCCTCGCGCATGCGCCCGCACCGACCCGCGAGGGGATGCGCGACGGCCTCGAGCGCGTGAAGCAGGTGCCGTCGGCATTGGGTTCGCCGGGCACGGTGATGGGATTCGGCCGCTGGAAGCGTTGCGCGCTCGAAGGCGGCTACCTCGTGTTGCGCCAGTGGCGCGACGGCAAGTCGGTGCGCGTCCGGGATTGACCGCCGGGCAGGTACGCGGCTAGCAACACGCACGCGACGACCGTCGCACCGAAGGGAGCGTCACCATGAAGTTCGTGCTCGTCTACACCTGGCGGGAGGGGGGATCGTCCGCGGAGCGGGAAGTCACCGAGAAGCGCTCGATGCAGCTCCTCTCGAAGTTCGAGCCGAGTGTGCAGATCTCCGAATGGGTCGACCGGATCGATGCCGGGGGCGGCTTTGCCGTCCTCGAGTCCGACGACCCGGTGGCGATGACCAAGGACATCGCGATCTGGGCGCCGTTGCTGAACTTCGAGCTGTACCCGGTGCTCGACGTTGCCGACGCCACTCCCGCGCAGCAGGAGGCGATCGACTTCCGCGACTCGATCTCGTGACGAGTGAAGACGCTGCACCTGCTGCGTCACGCGAAATCGGACTGGGGTGATCGGGCGCTGCCGGATCACGACCGGCCGCTGAACGCACGCGGAAAGCGCGCACGCCGGCGCGTCGCCGAACACGTCACGGGGTGGAAGGTCGACCTCGTGGTGTGCTCAACGGCGCGTCGTGCGCGTGACACCGCCAAACCCGTCGTGGAAGCGTTGGGCTGTCGAGTGCGGTACGACGACGCGCTCTACGCGACGGATGCCGACGGCTTGCTCACCGTCGTGCACGCGCTCGACGACAAGGACAGCTCCGCGATGCTCGTGGGGCACAACCCGTCGATGGAGGAGCTCACGGAACTGCTCTGCGGCGACACTCCTGCCTACCCGACCGCCGCGCTCGCAACCGTCGAGCTCGCGGTCGACCGGTGGACCGACGCCTCGCCGGGATGCGGAACGCTCGCGGCGTTCGTGACGCCGGCGCAGTTGGACGCCATACGGTGACGCCATGGCGCGTGCCCGGCCGTCACCCACTCCGAACCCGGACGCGATGAAGTTCACCCTCGACGTGACCCTGCCCGAGCGGATCCTCGCCAACCGCGGCGACGACGTCGCGGACGCGTTCACCGGCGCACTGCTGGCGATCGACGGTGTGGCGTCGGTCTTCGGGGTGAACGACTTCGTGACGATCACCCGCGAGCGAGGCGCCGAGTGGGAACCGATCGTGTGCCGCGGTCGAGGACGCCGCCGCGACCCATCTTCCCTCGTGCCCCGTCGAACCGTCTTCGGAAGCGGTCGAGCAGGCGCGTGCGCTGCTGCGCGCCGCGGTGAAGGGCCCGGCGACCACCGCGGTCGAGATCCAACCCGGTCGGGATCGAAGGCCCGACGCCTGACGAGGCCGACGAAGGCCTCTCAGCTGCTCGGCGGATCCGAGGGGGGTCGCGCGACGAGCTCCTCGAGGAAGAACTGCACCTTGGCCTCGATCGGCCGGCCCGGGTAGTAGTCGGCGAGTACGGCGAGCCCTTCGTCGACCGTCGTGAAGCCGCCCACGACGAACACGTCGCCGCGCGTCCGTCCCTTGCCGAGTTCGTCATCGAGCTCCGCGAAGAGCTCGAGTATTCGCTCACGAGACAGCACGCGCTCGCCTACACGTTCGTGAGTGAGTCGCGATGCAGGTACACGCCGCGCGTCTGGAAGGAGGCCGGACTCCCGGCATACTCCCAAGCGCGCATCGATACCATCGGAGTGACCCACCAACCCTCGTGCAGATAGCGGTTCGCGTGGTGGGTCCAGTCGGGTGCGCTCATCCCCGCGCGCACGGCCAGCCACTCTGCGAGTGCCGCGACGAATGCGTCCCAACGCGCATCCCCGATCGCGGACGGCTCGGCGCTGATCATGCGAAGTCGGGTCTCGACGTCACTGGTCCCGAATCGTGCGGCGAGCTCCGCTGCTCTGCGGACGGACATCGAGGTGTCCCCAGATCCGATGTCATCCCGGATCGCCCGAGCGAGCCCGACGATGCTTGCCGCGTAGTCAGGTTCGGGCTCGACACGCAGCCGGGCTCCTGCCGCCTGCGTGATGCGTTCGAGGATGTCGATGGTGGGGTGGATCTCACCTCGCTCGATCCGATGGATGGTGCTCGTGGCGACTCCCGCTGCACCGGCGAGGGCGCGCAACGAGAGCCCCGCGTCGGTTCTGACGCTGCGGACGAGATCCGAACCCCTCATGAGTGTAAGCATATACGCTTACAGCACACGCGGCCCGGAGCACCGATCAGGAGAGGCGGTCGAGGAACCCCACGATCGCGTCGTTGAAGAGATCATTGCGGTCGCCGGCCACCATGTGACCGGCGCCGGCGACGTCGGCATACTCGGCGTGCGGCGCGAGCTCGAGCAGCTCCTTCGCCCCCTCTTCGCTGAGCAAGTCGCTCACGCGGCCGCGCACGAGCAGCACGGGAAGGTCCAGATTCCGCGCCGCGTCCCGCAGCCGGTCGGTCGACGTGAACGACGCCCGCGTCTCGTCCGGCGACTGCGTCATGAAGCGCGGGTCCCAGTGCCATACCCAACGCCCGTCGTCTCGCATACGGACGTTCTTCTTCAAGCCCGACAGGTCGGTGGGACGGGGTCGGTGCGGGTTGTACGCGGCGACGGCGTCGGCCACCTCTTCGAGCGAGCCGAAGCCGGATTCCATGTGCTCGCGCATGAACGCCCCGATGCGCTCGGTGCCCTTGGGCTCCATTGTCGGCGCGACGTCGACGAGCACGAGCGCGCGCGCGACCGGTTCGGACGACTCGCCGATCGCGACCATGGACGAGAGCCCGCCGAGCGACGCGCCGACGAGCACGGGGAGCGATGCCATCGACGCTGCCATCGCACGTGTGTCGTCGGCGAACGCCCAGAGCGAGTAGTCGCCGTCCTCGGGCCACTCGCTCTCGCCGTGGCCACGCAGATCGACCCGGTAGACGAGCCAACCGCGGTCGGCGAGCGACTGCGGCGTGCTGCCCCACGCGAACCGGGTCTGGCCGCCGCCGTGGAGAAGCAGGACCGGCCGATCGCTCGGGTCGCCGAACACGTCGGCGCGCAATCGAATGCCGCCCGAGCCGGCGAGGTCGACGGAGTGCACTCGGAGCACGCTACTCAGCTCGGGCGGAGACGGGCCCGGAGCCGCAGCGCGGCGGCGACCGCGACGAGCGCGACCAGGCCGCCGGCGATCGCGACTCCGATCCAGGGCTCGTCGCTGCCGCTCGGGCCAATTCCGCGTGGCTGGACCCGCCGAGTGGCTCCCCGGCCCCCGCCGCGGGCGACGGTCGCCGCGAGGGATGTCGAGGGCGTGGCCGCCGCGGTCGTCGACGTCGCGGCCGTGCGCGCCGCGACGAACGACTCGACCCGCTGGTGCACGGCGTCGGCCATCGCGGTCCGGCCGGCGGGAGTGAGGTGGACAACGTCGCCGTAGACGAAGTCCGGATGCGCCGCGACGACCGCGTTCCAGTCGACAACCTCGAGGTTCCGGTAACGCGCCGTGGCCGCACGGAGCTCCGCGTTCATCTCGGCGCGTCCGTTCGCGAACTCGCTCTGGGAGAGCCAGATCACCTTGGGCACTCCGTCGAGGATCGCCATCGCCCGATCGACTCGATCTCGCCACGCCGCAGGGTCCGGTCCGTCGTTGTAGCCGAAGTCGAGGACGACGACGTCGCCGATGGCAGGTCGGGCAGCTTCGAGCGTGCGCAACGCGCCGAGCAAGGACAGGTCCTCGTGCGCGTCGACGGATACGTCGTTGCCGGCCAGCGCCGCCGTGATCTCGTCGGCCGCCCCGAGCAGCACCGAGTCACCGAACACCGAGATCCGCAAGGAGTCGGCATGGGCCGGGGGAGCTGCGAACACGAGGAGCACAGCGACGAGCAGGCCGGCGCACAGCGCTCCCGCAGGACGAGTCACGATCAGCTCAGCCGTGGTTCCGCGGCTACGCGGTGGCGCCCTTGGCCGCCTCGAGATCCCGGCCGAGTCGTTCGGGATCGACGCCGAGGTCGCGCATGGTGCGGAAGATCTCCGTCTCCTCGTGGCGGTTGTGCTCGTCGACGTGCGAACGCAGCGTTCGCATCAACGCGGGGACGTGATCGGGCTTTGCGAGATTGACGCGCCCGATCGTCTGCTCGATCAGGTCGTGGGCTTCCTCGGCCTGGTCCGAGAGCTGGCTCGTCTTGTCGCCGAAGTCGCGGAGCTCTGGATACAGCACCCGCTCCTCGAGCTGGGAATGCGCGGTGAGCGCGGCAATGATCTGCCTCGCTCGGGCATCGTCGCCGCTCGCTTCGTACTCGTCGAAGAGCCCGTCGACCCTGCGGTGATCCTGCTCGAGCATCGTGAAGCCGTCCATGATCGGTCTCCTTGCTTCTGGTTTCCGGGCTTCTGGTTTCCGGGCTTCTGGTTTCCGGGGTTCTGGGTCTCCGGGGTTCCGTTCTCGGGGCTACTCGGCCATCGGCGGTTCGGCGAGCTCCACGAGCACCGGCACCTCGGGCGGGCGGTGCGGATCCGACAGCTGGAGCAACAGCACACCGCCGAGCGCCACGAGCACCACGAAGCCGCCGAGGATCTGCACCGCGTTCAACGCCTGATCGAAGAAGATCCACCCGCCGGCCGCGGTCACGATGGTGGTGCCGAGCACCATGATCGACGCCACGCCGACATTCACGTGGCGCTGCGCCCACGTCATCAATGTGTGACCCAGGCAGCCGGCGAACACCGCGAGCAGGAAGATCCAGAGCCAGTCGACACCGGCAATCGCGCTCAGCCCGTCGCCCCAGACGAGGTCGGCGGGCGTCACCACGATCGCGGTGACGAGGAACACACCGGCGACATAGGCCGCGGCGGGCACACCCGTCATCCGCGCATGCTTCATCAGGAGCAGGTACCCGGTCATCGCGAACAGGCTGCCGAACGCGAGCAAGTCGCCGAAGAGGCTCGCGGAGCCGCCGCTGTCGGCACCGAGCACCACCGCGAACACTCCCCCGAACGCGACGGCCATGAGCGCGATCTGCTTCGGGGTGAGCCGCTCCCCGAACAGAGGTACCGCGACGATCACGATGACGAGTGGTGAGATCGCGCCGATGATCGCGGCGTTGGCGAGCGATGTCTCGTGGAACGACGCGAATCCGAGCGTCTGCGCAACTGCGAACGCCAGGCCGCCGAGGATCGCGAAGCGCAGCCAGTGCCAGGTGAGCGGCGCTTTCGCCAGCCACGCGATGAGCAGCGCGACCGGCACGGCGATCCAGTTCCGTGCGGTCGCGATCGTCAGCGCCGACGCGTCGACCGCGCGCACGAACAGCGGGCCGATCCCCCACAGGAACACGACCACCATGACCGCTCCGTACCCGAGCCCGGCTTCGTTCCGGACGCGGGGGCTCTGGGTCACGCCCTGCATCCCATCGCATCCGGCGACGGCCATGCAATGCGGACGTGCCACGTAGGCTCGATCGATGGACTACGAGGCATATGTCGCAGCCCTTCGGGCCGATACCGACCGACTCGGCGACGCCGCCGAGGCCGCGGGCCTCGAGGCCCGGGTGCCGTCGTGCCCGGCCTGGACGGTCGACGATCTCACGCGGCACGTCGGGACCGTCCAGCGGTTCTGGACCGGCCTGGTGGCGAGCGGCTCGACCGACATGCCCGACTTCTCGGCCATGGGCGGACCCGCGCCCGAGGGCGACGACCGCTTCGAGTGGGTGCGCGCCGGCGGTCACGAGCTCGCCGACGCGCTCGCCGCCACGCCCGAGGACACGCCGATGTGGACGTTCGCGGGGGAGGGCACGGTGCACTTCTGGGCGCGCCGCCAGGCGCACGAGGTCACGATCCATCGCTGTGACGCCGAGCTCGCGAACGGCACGCTCGGTTCCATCGACCCCGACCTCGCGGCCGACGGTGTCGACGAGTACTTCGAGCTCCTCGCGATGGTGCCCGCGGTCCAGGCCATCACCGGCGACGGCGAGACGATCCATTTCCACTGCACCGACCGTGAGGTGGAGTGGATCGCGGAGCTCACTCCGAGCGGTGTGGCGCTACGGCCGGAGCACGCGAAGGGCGACGTCGCGGTGCGCGGGCCGGCGAACGCGATCATGCTCGCGGTGTGGAACCGGATCGGGCCCGACAATCCCGAGCTCGAGATCTTCGGCGACCGGGACCTCCTCGACCGCTGGCGCCGACTGACCGCGTTCTAGTGCTCCTTCAGGCAACGTTTGGTGTGGTTGTCTGATCCTCGAACCTGTGGGGTTCGAGCGACTCCCCTGGTTGGGGGCGGCCCGGTGCCGGGCAGGACTGACGCTGTTGGTCCATTTGGTGGCGGCGTCGGTCACGCCGTGCCGGTGGGTGGCCGGCTCGACGGTGCGTGACGAGCATGGGGGTGCTCGTGGTTCCGCCGGTGTGGCGGCCGGCGATGTTGCGGGCGGCGATGAGGTCGCGGTGCCCGCGCTGCCCGCAGTGCGGGCAGGAGAACTTTCGTCCCTTGGGTTTGGGGACCCGTTTCTGGCAGTCGGGACAGGTCGACGAGGTTGCGCGTTCGTCGACGTGTACGACCCGGATCCCGGCTTGTGCGGCCTTGTCGATCAGCGCGTTGGTGAGGTGGGTGCGCCGCCACGCGTGGAGCCGCCAGTTCTGCTTCTTACCTTTGCTGTCTTGGGTGATGCCCTTGGGGTCGCCGACGACGAGGGTCCCGACACGGTGCTGGATCGCCCAGTCGATGACGGTCTTGGCGGCTTCGTGGTGGGCTTGGTAGACGCGGCGGCGGTGACGTCGACGACCAACCGGCCAGCATCCACGAGCAGGGTCACGGATCGGATCTGCTCGGCCGGATATGGGACCTCTCGGGCGAGGCGCACCCACAACTCCGGGGTGCCCCGCGCGGTCGAGAGCCGTAACCGGCGACCGTCGAGGGTAAAGGTGTCGTGATACCAGCGAACCGGAAACAAGCGCCGGCGCCGACGGGGATAGCGGGCCGGTTCCCCCGCGCGTTTACGCGCCGCCGTAGCAAAGAACCCGTCGCAGTAGCGGCGTACGACCGAACGCATCGCGGCGACGGAGAGCTCACCGACCCTGACCCCGGCGATCTCTCGGCACCACTCCTGGTAATTCGCGATCGGCCGGGCGCCCCGCCGGAACCGAGCCTCGTTCACTGCGATCAGCGCCGCCCACACATCACCAGCTGCGACCAGCAACCCGAAGGAACGCCGCTCCCGTCCCGGCGTCACCCGCACCGCGACCCGTGCCGTGCGATACACCACATCCATACCCCACGACCATCGCGCACGGGTACGACACCAACACCCCAAACGTTCCCTGCCGCGGCGCTAGCTCTCAGGAGTAGTAGCGGAGCTCGACGGTGTTGCCGTCGGGATCGCGGATGTAGAGCGACGTGGCGTTGCCTTGCGCACCCCACCGCGTGCCCGGGCCGTCGGTGACCGCGAAGCGGCCGCTCGCCTTCAGCGCGTCGAAGTCGGCAGGCGCGACGACGAGACACACATGGTTCGCGTTCTCGCCCGTGCGCGGCGCGGCGACGAAGTCGATGACAGTGTGGTCGTCGACACGCGCGGACGGGAACGGCGCCTCACCGCGTCGCCATTCGTCGACGCGCGCCGGTGCGAGCCCGAGCTCACCGCAGTAGAACGACAGTGAACGCTCGAGGTCGGCGACGTTGAGCACGACGTGGTCGAAGCCGACGACGTGCACCGGCGCATCGGCAACCGGCGCATCGGCAACCGGCGCATCGAGAGCCGGGCGAGCGGAAAGTGAGTCGGCCGGTTGTTGCTGCAGGGCTGCGAGCCTATGCCCGGCCTCGGTTCCCAACGTCACGAGCGCACGGAACTGCTCGTCGGACAGGAGCTGCCGCGCGGTCGAGTAGTTCGGGAACGTGCGGTCGGTCTTCGCGAACCGCTGGAGGTCGAGCCCGGCCTCCGCGCTCACCTGCGCCTTGGCGTACAGCAGCCGTCCGGCTGCAGCGGGGTCGGCGTAGGTGACGGGCCAACACGCGACGTCGGTCCGTGCCGGCGCGTCGGGCAGGGGCCGGAGATCGCGGAGGTCCACCTCGATCTTCGCCTCTCCCGCGAGCTCGGTGCCCGCGAGGTCGATCGCCTGGAGCAAGGTGCGAAACGTGCCCGGAGGGTCGCCGCTCGCGTCCACGCAGATGATCGTGCGGCAGCGACGGCGGAGCAGCTCGACGAGGCCGAGGTTCTCCCATTGCCCGCCGTCGGCGACGAACACGTACTCGTCGCCGTGGTTGTCGTACACGCCGAAGATCTCCTTGGCGATGAACGGGAGCCGCACGCGCGGGAAGCCGCGGTACCCCGCGAGCACGAGCCGTGGGTTCGGCACCCAGGCCCCCAGGTCGATGTTCAACGCCGCGAGCAACGCGTTCGTGCTCCCGTATCCGAAGCGGCCCATCGCGGAGGAGAATGCGGCGCCCGTCGTGGCCTGCCAGGACACGACCGTGCGTTCCTTGGCCAGACCGGACGGAAGCGCGGCGAGATACGCGTCGGTGGGAACACGCACGTCGCCGATGCTCACCTCCCGAGCCGAGATGGTGAAGCTCTCGGCGGGGATACCGTTGCCCGACAGACCGATCTGCTGTGCGGTCGCGCAGATGAGGAGCTCGGGGCGCTCGTGCACGATGACGTCGTCGCTCCACTGCACGAGCTGGTCCGCAGCGGCCGGTTCGAGGTTGCCGGCTCGCCGTTCGGGCACGGAGCCGGTCGCGCGGAGTGCGAACGAACGGCTCAGCTTGCTCCGGTACATCGAGCGCATCGAGAACCACTGGATGTCGACGACGAGGAACCCGAGCGCGAGCCCCGCGGCGAACCCGAGCCACAGCCACGTCGAGCGGAACCACCCCTGTTGCGTCGCGGCGTCGGTCGCAACCCATCCCGCGAACACGATCAGGACGATCGCGAGCAGCACACCGCCGAGGCGCGGCGCGGCTCTCGCGAGCGGCTTGGCCGCGACGCGCCAGACCGCGCCGGCGATGCCGCCGACGGTCACGCCCGCGATCGCGACGGTGGCCAAGGTGCCGTGCTCGGCCTGGTCGACGAGCCAGCGCGCACCGGCCAGTGCCCAGGGCACGATCACGAGCAGCGCGAGGACCGCACCGGCCGCGGCGATGCGCAGGCCGACGCGCGCGACCTTCGCCGCCCCGTGTTGCACCACCGCGGTCACCGCGAGCACGCCGAGCGCGAGCGCGAGCACCGACGCGGCGGGCAGCCAGAGCCGCGCCGGAACCTGGAACACCGTGTCCCAGTGCACCGACGCGTCGCGCAACGAGCGCAGGTCGGGATCGACGTACCGGCTCGCGAAGAAGCGGCCGAGGGGCCAGGCAACCGCGATCGTCACCGTCGCCACGACCACCACGTTGAAGAGCACGCTGACCGCGGCCCGGAGGAGGGCCAGCACCAGGCCGCCGGGATCGTTCTCGAGGTAGCGGTGGTGCGGCACGGGTGGCTCGTCACCGCTCGGGGGATCCGCCCAATCGGTGCCTTCGAGGAAGCGGGCGATGTCGCGCCGCGTTCGTGCCGTTCCTCGCAGCGCCGAGTGACGCGTAGGCGCCGGCGAAGTACGCGCCGCCGGACACCGCGGCGATCACGTCGGCCTGGCCGAGGACACCGGTGTCCTCGAGCGCACGCAGCACGCCTGCCGTGTAGCCCGCGGCGCGGATCCCACCACCCGAGCAGCAGATACCGAGGTCGGGGTCGGGTCGATCGCCCGTGCGCACGCCCGCAGGCGGCTCCACCGCGCGGTCGGCACGCGGGAGCAAGACCGCGACCAGGCACGCCACTGCGGCGATCACCGCGCCCGCGAGCGCGAACCACTTGATCCATGCGAGCGTCGCGACCGCGAGCGCCCACCCGTCGCTGCGATAGGCCACGCCGCCGGTCCACTCGAGTCCGAACGCGGTGACGGTGTTCTCGAGCACATCGAAAACGGCCGCGACGACCGGGAGGACGAGGACCGTCTGGCGCAACTCGAGGACGCGCAGCACCTTCCAGAACGGCGGGCACCACCACGTCCAGAGGAAGAGCCAGAGCCCGATGCCGTACACAACCGCGAGCACACCGTCCACCGCGAGCGACACGTACACGTCGCCCTCGGTCAGTCCGCGCACCGACGCGTGTGTGGCGGTGAGGATCTCCACGAAACGGGCCCGGGATCCCGCGAACTGGCTCGCCGCGTGGAACGACGATCCGTCGACCAACTCGCGCACCACGGCGAGGAGCGCACCGGTGACGACGACGAGCACGACCGACATGACGACGGCGGACCACCGGGCGTGACGACGCGCCCAGTCGCGCGCGGCTCTCACGACGCAAACCGTACGCGACCGCGCCGTCTCAGCTGACGGAGCGAACGATCAGGTCGCGTCCTCCACGGCAACCGGCCGCAGGATCCCGAGCCGGCGGCCGGCCACGATCGTGGCCAGCACCGAGCGCGACGAGCGCGGAGGCAGCGAGGAGGCTGCGTACGCCGGCCGACAACCGCCCCTCGAGCGCGGCGATGGTCGCGAGATTCAGGAGCGCGTGCACGACGGCGGCCGGGAGCAATGCCCCCGTGCGCAGCACGGCGTAGCCGAGCACCACTCCCAGGCACGCGAACGGCAGCGCGTGGAGCCCGTCGCTCATCTGGGAGATGTGGCCGGGCAGCAACGTGAAGATGAGCCCCGCCGCGAGCAACGCGACGATCCCGGGGCCGACACCCCAGTCTTCGGCGTTCCGCCAGTTGCGGCCCACGAGGGCGGCGCACGCGGCGCCGACGATGATCAGGACCGCGAGGCGGTACACGAGCTCCTCGCCGAGCGCGGCCAGGACCAGCCCGAACGCCTCGCGCGAACCTCCGAGGTTCACCGTGTACTGCAGCAGGCCGAAGAGCAACGCCGCGCTGCTGACGACGAGGAACTCGCGCCACGCAATGAGGTTGGCGCGGTCGAGACCGAGGCGATGCAGCCCGACCATGAACGCGAGCAGCGCGCCGAGGGGCAGGGCCGGCGAGATCGAGACCCGGCCGAGGTGGCCGAGCGAGATGTTGTCCCACGCGGTGAGGACGTCGATGACGACGGTGAGCACGGCCACCACGAGGATGGCAGGGGTGAGCGGCAGCCGGGTCCAGCGGCACCACCGCCACACGACGCGGCGCGACGCCGGATCGCGAGCGGTGTTCGTGCCGCCGCTCGCGTCCGCCGGCGGGTCGAGCGCGAACTCCCCTGCCACCATGTCGGTCACGCCCCTGCCTGCCCCGGGCTCGATACCGAGGATTCCACGAAGAGCGCGATCTTAGCCACTCTGCGTGTGGCCGCTCTCGTGCATACGGGGTGGCTCAGGCCTGGAGCACCGCCTCCGCCTCGATCTCGATCGCGATCCTCTTGCCGACGACGACGCCGCCGCCCTCGAGCGCCTGGTTCCAGGTCAGGCCGAAGTCCTCGCGATCGATCTCCCCGGATGCCGTGAACCCGGCACGCGTGCTGCCCCACGGGTCGGTAACGGCGCCGTCGAAGGTGACCTGGAGCCGAACCGGCCGGGTGACGTCGCGGACGGTGAGATCGCCCTCGACCTCGAAGCGTCCGGGGGCCACTGGGGCGACGGACGTGCTGTGGTAGGTCATCGCGGGGAACTGCTCGGCGTCGAAGAAGTCGGGCGACCGGAGATGGCCGTCACGCTTCTCGTCGCCGGTGTCGACGCCGGCTGTCTCGATCGAGACGTCGACGGAGCTGGCGAGCGGGTCGTCGCCGATCACGATCCTGCCGGCGAGCGCCGGGAAGCGGCCACGCGTCTTCGAGAGCATGAGGTGGCGCACGGCGAAGCCCACGTGGGTGTGGCTGGCGTCGATGGCGTAGGTGCCGGCGAGCGGGACGCTCGTAGCCATCGAGGAAACGGGTGGGGGAGGAAGCAACGGTCGCGGTCATGGCGTGTCGCCTTTCGGTTGGTCTCTTGCCTGGGCAATAGTTGCGAACGCACATATCCTAGCCCCGGATCCTTGCGCGTGCAAGTGTTTTCGGATATTCTTGGTCCATGGCTCCGGGCGCCCCCTTCGACGACGAGCGGCTCACCGCCGCCGGCCTCCTGTTCGAGGCGCACGCCGGGCTGTCGGCGGTGCTCGAGCGGCGGCTCACCGAGGAGTGCGACCTCCCGGTCCAGTGGTTCGAGGTGCTGCTGCGCTTGGCCCGGTCGCCCGGCCACCGGCTGCGGATGTGCGACCTGGCGGCCCAGGTGGCGCTGTCGCCGAGCGGCCTGACGCGTGCGATCGACCGGCTCGAGGACGCGCAGCTCGTCGTGCGCGAGCAGTGCCCGGAGGACCGCAGAGTGGCGTATGCGTCGCTCACCGCGGCCGGGCTCGCGCGCATCGAGGCAGCCGTGCCCGTGCACCTCGAGCACCTCGACGAGTACTTCGTGGGGGTGCTCACGCCCGAGGAGCTCGAGCAGCTCACTGCGACGATGCGCAAGGTGCGCGATCACGTGAACCCCGGCGTCGGTACCCGAAGCAGCGCTCGAACGCGCGTAGATTGGGGCCGATGGAGCGCCAAGCGGGACTCGGGCGGAGTCTTCGCGAGGTCATCGAGTCGCTCACTCCGGTGGAGCCCGAGATGGCCGAGCGCGTGCAGTTCGACGCGACCGAGCTCATCCAGCGTCTCGACGAATTGCTCGTCGACGTGCGAGACCTGCGCGAGCGCGTGCACCACCTCGCGTCGATCGTGGGCGACGACACCGCGGCGGACAAGCCGAAGAAGAAGAAGAAGAAGAAGAAGAAGAAGCGAGGCCGGAACGACTGAGCCGCCCCGGAGACTGTTCCCACGTCGGCTCGCTATCGTTCCGGCGAGCGAACGACGGGACGGAGGTCACCGCGATGGCGCTGTTTGGTCGCAAGCACGAAATGCCCTCAGCGGGCGAGGCGCTCCCCGGCCGGGACACCGCGATGCCCGTGCCCCCCGAGCACTCCGTCAACGGCCACCCGCTCACGCCGCCCTTCCCCGACGGCCTCGAGCAGGCCGATGTTCGCCCTCGGCTGCTTCTGGGGCGCGGAGCGGGTGTTCTGGCAGGCGGACGGGCGTGTACACGACGGCCGTCGGGTACGCCGCCGGCATCACGCCGAACCCGTCGTACCAGGAGGTGTGCTCGGGTCGCACCGGCCACACCGAAGCGGTCCTCGTGGTGTTCGATCCCGAGGTGATCTCGCTACGAGCAGCTGCTCAAGCTGTTCTGGGAGAGCCACGACCCCACGCAGGGGATGCGCCAGGGCAACGACGTCGGCACGCAGTACCGCTCGGGCATCTACTGCTTCAGCGACGCGCAGCTCGACGCCGGCGAAGACGTCGCGCGACATGTACCAAGAGGTGCTGCGGGCGGCGGGCTACGGCGAGATCACCACCGAGATCCTCGCCGCGCCCACGTTCTATTACGCCGAGGACTACCACCAGCAGTACCTGGCGAAGAACCCGGGTGGCTACTGCGGCCTCGGCGGCACCGGCCTGAGCTGCCCGATCGGCCTCGCCGACGCCGGCTGACGAGCAACGCTTCGTTCGTCGACCTCGGCTTCGTCGATCGCGTGCGCAGGCAGGAAGCGCCACGCCACGAACGCACCGACCACCGCGATCGCCGCGGTCACGAGCGACGCGCGTGACATCGCGTACACGAACGCCTCGCGCGCGACGTCGGCGATACCGGAGCCGGCACGGCCGAGCTGGCCGCTGACCGCGAGCGGCCGCGCCGAGCGAGTTGTCGGCCGCGTCGCGCGCACGCACGGGCACCGCGGCCGGGATCTGGTCGAGGAACCGGCTCCCGTACATGGACGAGCAGCATGCTGCCGACGACCGCCACGCCGAGCGCCGCGCCCACCTCACGGCTCGTGTCGTTCACCGCCGAGCCGACGCCCGCCTTGTCGCGGCGGGAGCGAGCCCATGATCGACTCGGTGGACGGGCGCGATCGACAGCCCCATGCCCGCTGCCCAGGATCACCATCGCGATCGCGACGCGCGGGTAGCCGCTGCCGACCGTCGACGTCGACGCGACGCACGAGCCCGCGTCGCGAACACCAGCATCCCGGTGACCACGACGCGCTTGGTGCCCGACCCATTCGACGAGCTTCGACGACGCCGGCGCCACGACCATCATCGGCGAACGCGAACGGCAAGCGTGCGCACCCCCGCCTGGAACGGCGAGTACCCGAGCACGAACTGCAGGTACTGCGTCGCGAGGAACACGAAGCCGATCAGCGCGAAGAACACCAACGTGACCGTGAGGCTCGCGGCGGTGAAGCGCGGGTTGCGGAAGAAGCGGACGTCGAGCATCGGGTACTCGACGCGACGCTCCCACGCGACGAACGCGGCGAGGGCGACCGCCGCGACCGCGAACGGCACCGACGATCGGCGCGCTCGTCCAGCCGTCGGTCGGCGCCTCGATGATCGCCCACACCAGCGCCAGCAGGCCCACGATGGACAGCACGGCGCCGACCCAGTCGATCGGCCGCGCCTCGGGGCTCCGCGACGTGGGGACGAGGAAGCGGCCGGCCACGATCGCGCCCGACCACGATCGGCACGTTGACGATGAAGACCGAGCCCCACCAGAAGTGCTCGAGCAGGAACCCGCCGGCGACGGGGCCGAGCGCGATCGCCATGCCGGCGACGCCCGACCAGATGCCGATCGCGATCGCGCGCTCGCGCGGATCGGTGAAGACGTTGGTGATGATCGAGAGGGTCGCGGGCATGATGAGCGCGGCGCCGAGGCCCATCACCGCGCGGGCGCCGACGAGCTCGTTCACGCCGCCCGAGAACGCAGCGGCCGTCGGACGCGATGCCGAAGATCGCGAGGCCCACGGTGAGCGCGCCCTTCCGGCCGAAGCGGTCACCGAGCGCACCGAAGGTGAGCAGGAACCCGGCGAACACGAGCGTGTACGCGTCGACCACCCACTGGAGGTCGGTGATGCTGGTGCCGAGGTCTCGCTGGAGGGTGGGAAGCGCGACGTTGACGATCGTGTTGTCGATCACGATGACCAGCAGGCTCACGCACAGCACGGCGAGGGTGAGCCACCGGCGGTCGTACGCCCGCTCCGACGTCGCCGCCGAGGAGCGCCGGGCGACGCGCCCTCCGGAGGGGGCGGCTCGCCGGGCTTGGGGTGTGATCAACGATTCCATGAGCTCGAACCTCCAGTCCCCCGGTGCGATACACTGTTATGACGTCGTTATAATAACGTAGTTATTGCAGGTGTCAAGCGAAACGTTCGAGAACCGGGAAGACTGATGGACGTGCCCCGCAACGACGACGACCAGAGCCAGGCGATCCTCGAGGCCGCGAGCCGCATCCTGTCGGCCGACGGCGCCGGCGCCCTCACGGTCCGGCGCATCGCGGCGGAAGCCGGCTGCTCCACGATGGGGCTCTACAGCCGGTACGGCGGCAAGGAAGGCGTGATCGACGAGCTCTACGTGGAGGGCTTCCGCCACCTCTGCGACGGCATGAGCGCCGTGCCGAAGACCGACGACCCGGTTGCCGACCTCCGCTCGTGTGCGCGCGCCTACCGCGAGACGGCGCTCGCGCACGCGACGCACTACATGGTGATGTTCGGCGGCGCGGTCCCGGGCTTCGTGCCCACGAAACCGAGCCTCGGCCTCGCGTTCGGTGCCTTCGATCGGCTCGTCTCGAGCGTGCAGCGGTGTATCGACGTCGGCGCGTTCAAGGGCGACACGTCCGACATCGCCGAGATCTGGTGGGGAGCGATGCACGGGCTCGTGATGTTGGAGATCGTGGGCATCGATCCCAAGAAGCGACGCAACGCGGCGGAGCGCTACGACCGCCTGCTCGACACGCTGCTCGACGGCTTGCGCTTCGAGGGCCTGCGTTCGTGACGCTCGAACCGATCCGGCAGCCGCCGCGCGAGTATCCGCGCACGGTGACGCGCCAGCTCACCGATCGCGCCCGCCGCATGGTCGATTCCACGCTCGACAAGGTGTTCAACGAGCCGTTCGACATCCACAGCGAAGACGACTTCGAGCGCGTCCTGGCGCAGCACTATGTGGCGGTGTCGTTCGCGACGGCGGGCGCGCTCGCCGGGTTCGTGGAACGTGCGTTGCCGGTTGCGAAGCTCAGCACGAAGGCCGGCAAGAAAGTGCCCGTCCCCGCGATCAAGTACACGCTGGCCGCGATCCCGATCGCGTTACAGCTCGGCAACAGCGTCCGGCACGGCATCCGCGAGATCCAGGTGATCGCGTCGTACTTGATCTACCGAATCCGTGAGGCGGGTGTGGAGCCGCGGCGCGGGCTCGTCACCGCGCTCGCGTTGTCGATCTACCTCGACCCCGAGCGCAGCCCCGACGTCGGTCTCACACCCGGCCGCGCCGGTACCGCGCTCACCCGTGCGTGGATCATGCGATCGATGCGCAAGGAATCGACGAAGGTCGTCAACCGGCGGGCTCGGGCCGAGATCGCTGCGGTCGACCGGCTCGACTTCAGAGCGATGTCGAAGGAGTGGGAGTCCCGCCCGCTGTAGGCGGGTTCCCACACCAAACAGCTCTTCTACGATAGGACCCCCCGTACGAGAGGAAACGGCATGGCTGCAACCGATCAGCTCCCCGACACGCCGCGCTGGCGCGGGATCAACCACCTCGCGCTCGTCACGCCCGACATGGACGCCACCGTGCGCTTCTACGTGGGTCTGCTCGGGATGCGCGCTCGTCGCCACCACGATGGCGGGCCCGATGCGCCACTACTTCTTCGAGATGGGCACCGGCAACACGGTGGCGTTCTTCGAGGTGAAGGACGCCGGAGACGTTCGCGAAGCCCGCGGGTGCCCCGAGCGACCGTGCCATCCAGCTCGACCACATCTCCTTCGACGTCCCCGACGAGCACGCGCTCGAGATGCTGCGCAAGCGGCTCCTCGCGGCCGGCTCCGAAGTCACCACGGTCGTCGACCACGGCTTCATCCGGTCGATCTACTTCACCGACCCCAACGGAATCGCACTCGAAGCGTCGTGGTGGGTGGTCGACGGCACCGGCCGTCCGGCCGACTACACCGACAGAGCGCTGTTCTCCGATCCGAACCCCGTGCCCGCGGTGGACGAGCTCGCGCGCCGGCGGCATCGACGCACTCCCACAGACGAGGCTCGTCTAACGAACTTGCGTCGCCAGACCCGATATCGCCGGGTCGATCGGCGCAGGTTCGTCGGTGGATTCGCGGCGTGGCGCGCGCAGCAGGGTGCGCGCGAAGAACAGGGTGACGGCGAGGGTGGCCACGCCGCCGATCGCGAGGCCGTAGCGCGGGCCGAACTGCTGGCTGATCCAGCCCACGAGCGGACCACCAATCGGTGTGGTGCCGAGCACGGTGATCGCGTAGACGGCCATCACCCGTCCGCGTTTCGACGGTTCCGACTCGAGCTGCACGGTCGACTGGCACGTGGCCAGGAACGTGATCTGGCCGGCGCCGACGAACGAGGCCAGGAACACGAACAACGCGAGCGTGGGCGCCAGCGACGCGATCAGGATGGCCGCGCCGAATCCGAGACCGGAGATCACGACGAGTCGCCCGGTGGGGCGCTGCCGGTGCGCGACCATCAGCGCGCCGACGAGGGCACCCACGCCCATCGACACGGTCATCCAGCTGTACGTGGCCGCGTTCCCGTGGAACGTGAGCTTCGCGAACAGGGGCAGTACCACCGGATAATTGATCGCGAGCGTGCCGACGACCGCCGTCATGAGCAGGATCGAGCGCAACTCGGGGGTCTCACGGATGTACCGCAGACCCTCTCGAATCTGACCTTTGGCCCGCGCGACAGGCGGCTGGCGATGGAGCACCGATGCGTCCATCAACAACAACGCGCCGATCACCGCGACGAACGAGAGCGCGTTCAGCGCGAAGCACAAACCGGTGCCCACCAACACGATGATCACGCCCGCGAACGCGGGGCCGACGATGCGGGCGACCTGGAACAATGCGCTGTTCAACCCGACCGCGTTCGGGAGATCGGCGGGACCGGTCATCTCCGAGACGAACGAGAGGCGAGCCGGGTTGTCGAGCGCCTGGGCGAAACCTTGCACGAGGACGATCGCGAAGACCATCCAGAGCTGGATGACGTCGGTGAGCGTGAGCAGGGCGAGGGTGGCGGCAGCGCACCCCATCGTGACCGCGGTAGCGATGAGCAGGATGCGCTTGTCGAACCGATCAGCGAGCACACCACCCCAGGCTCCGAAGAACAACGTGGGCACGAACTGCAGCGCGATGACGGCACCGATCGCGACGCCGCTGTTGTGCGAGAGGCTCAGCACCAGCCAGCCGAGCGCGATGGTCTGCATCCAGGTTCCGCAGAGCGAGATGCCCTGACCGATGAAGAACAGCCGGTAGTTGCGCGTGCGCAACGAGCGGAACGTGGTGGATGCGATACCGCGCGCCGATGCCATCAGTCGTCGATGAGCTCTTCGAGGACGGGCAGCGCCTCGCCGAGCGCGGCGCGCGCTTCCGGCGAGAGGCGGGCGACGCGCTTGGCGAGGAACGCGTTCTTCTTGGTGCGGCTGCGCTCCAGCGTCAGGCGGCCCGCGTCGGTGATCTGCACGCGCACGATGCGGCGATCCTGGGCGTCGACCTCGCGCCGCGCGAAACCGCGCTCTTCGAGCCGCGCGACGATGCGGGTCATGCTCGGTGGTTGCACCTGCTCGACGCCGGCGAGGTCGCCGAGCGTGATCGGACCGAGTCGTTCGATCGTGGCGAGCGCGGCGAGGCGCGATGCGGTGAGGTCGTCACCGGCGCTCAGCGCCTCCTGCCGGGTGCGGCGGGCAAGGCGGGCGCTGGCGAGCCGGAGGCGGGCGGCCAGCGCCTCCGGGGCGAGCGCTGCTGCGGGGGCCAGGTCGGATGGCGTGGTCACGCCCGATAGTTTACCAAACTAATTAGCGAGGCGAACTATCTGCCTCTCCCTGCCTGTGCGGGTTCCGACGGTGATGGTCACCGTGCCGCCCTCCGGGATCCGGCCGCCCGGCGGATCTTCCGCCACGACGTCGCCCACCTGGCTGCTCGGCCCCGGCGTGGTCGCGATGGTCACGCCGAAGCCGGCGTCTTGGAGCTCGCCGCGCGCGTCGTCGGCCGACCACCCGACCACGTAGGGGACCGACACGAGCTTCGGACCCGACGACACCGTGAGCGTGACCGTCGAGCCCCGGACGACGACGTGGTCGGCGGACGGACTCGCGCTGATCACCGAGCCGGCTCCGACGGTCCGGCTGCTCGCCGTCTTCACCGCGACGACGAGCCCGAGCTGCTGCAGGTCCCCGGTGGCCGTCGCCTGGTCCACCGCCACGAGGTTCGGCACGGTCACGTGCGGGTCGCGCGCGACCACCACCTTCACCGGCTCGGCCTTCGTCGCATCCGAGTAGGGAACGGGTGTGGTGCCGACCACTGTGCCGGGATCGACGTCGTCCCGGTAGTCGTCGACGACTTGCACGTCGGCGAACCCGACGTGGCGAATCGCCGCGAGTGCACTGTCGACGTCGGCGCCGACGACGTCGGGCATCGTCGCGACGACGTCGCTGATCGTGATCGTGACGGTGGAACCCTGGTCGGCCACGTGTCCACGACGCGGCGACTGCGCGAAGACCATGCCGCCGGGGCGCGGGTTGTCGGCCACGATGCTGTCGACGTGGAAGCCCGCCTTCTGCAGGGTGTCGGCGGCGGTGAACACGTCGCGGTCGACGACGTTCGGCACCTTGACCGCCGGAGGTCGAGTCAACTCGTAGTACGCGAACGCGCCGGCGGCCGCCAACACCAACGGCGCCGACATGATCGCGACGAGGTGCCGCACTCGCCAGCGCTTCCGCGTTCCGGCATGCAGCAGGCCCTGCCGGGGGGGAGGTGCAGGCGGGGATGGAGGTGCAGGTGGGGATGGGGGTGCAGGCGCCGGTGTGCCGGCGGCGATCGTCGCCGGGACCGGGACGGCAGTTGCCGTGACCGGCGAGTCGAGCAGCCGGACGACCGCTTGCAGCACATCACTGAGGTCACTCGCCCGCTGATAGCGCGCGGCCGGATCCTGCGCTCGTGCACGCGTCACGACCCGCTCGAGCTCGGTGATCCCGACGCCAACGTCGAACGTTCCGTCGCGGGTGCCGGTGAGCAGCTCGCCGAGCACGACGCCGAGCGAGTAGACGTCGGTGCGCGCGTCGACAGCCCGACCAGCGGCTTGCTCCGGTGCCAGGTATCCCGGCGTACCGACAACCGCGCCCGGTTGGGTGAGCGCTTCTGCATTCGTCGACTTCGAGATACCGAAGTCGGTCACCTTGATCTCGAAGCTCCGAGCGGCACCGCTCGAGGTGACGAGCAGGTTGCTCGGCTTCACATCGCGGTGGATCACACCGTGCGCATGTGCATGCGCGAGCGCGTCGGCGATCTGCACGCCGATCGCGGCGACGTCGCGCGGCGCCAGCACGCGCCGCTCGCGGAGAACGTCGCGGACGCTCCGGCCGTCGACGAGCTCCATCACGAGATAGGCCGACTCGCGTGTCTCGCCCCAGTCGTACACCGAGACGATGTTCCGATGGTTGAGGCTCGCCGCCGCGCGCGCCTCGCGGCGGAACCGCTCGCGTGCCCCGTCGCTCGAGGCCATCGGCAGCTTCACCGCGACCCGGCGGTCGAGGAGCAGGTCGTGCGCGGCGAACACCTGGCCCATGCCGCCGGTCCCGAGCAGCTCGTCGAGCCGGTAGCGGCCGCCGAACACCTCTCCCACCCCGATGACTCGTTCTGGGGCCACGAGCCCGAACATACCCACGTCGGGCGGCAAATGTCTCCGCGGGTCACGGGGTTCCTGGAAAATCCGACTTGATGAGTCGGGAATACCGGGCATAGCGTGCGCAGCGCACGCATCCCCCACGAGCCAGGAGCGACGACGAATGTCCGACAGCTGGGGCTTCGAGACCAAGCAGGTCCACGCCGGCGCCGAGCCCGACCCGACCACCGGGGCCCGGGCCGTCCCCATCTACCAGACCACGTGCTTCGTGTTCCGCGACACCGAGCACGCGGCCGCGCTCTTCGGCCTCGAGGAGCTCGGGATCATCTACACGCGGATCATGAACCCGACGCAGGACGTGTTCGAGCAGCGCATGACCGCGCTCGAAGGCGGCGTCGGCGCGCTCGCGGTGGCGAGCGGGCAGGCCGCGCAGACCAGGGCGCTCCTGAACCTCGCCGAGAACGGCGGCCACATCGTGTCGACCGCGTCGCTGTACGGCGGCACGTACAACCAGCTGCACTACACGTTCCCGAAGCTCGGGCGTCGAGGTGAGCTTCATCGACGACCCCGACGACCTCGACGCGTGGCGCGCCGCGATCCGGCCGAACACGAAGGCGTTCTACGGCGAGATCATCGGCAACCCGAAGGGCGACATCCTCGACTTCGAGGGCGTCTCGGGCGTCGCGCACGACAACGGCATCCCGCTCGTCATCGACAACACGCTCGCGACGCCGTACCTCTGCCGGCCGCTCGAGCACGGCGCCGACGTCGTCGTGCACTCGGCGACGAAGTTCATCGGCGGCCACGGCACGTCGATCGGCGGCGTCATCGTCGACGGCGGCAAGTTCGACTACGTCGCGAGCGGGCGGTTCCCGGACTTCACCGAGCCCGACCCGAGCTACCACGGCCTCGTCTTCTCGCAGCTGCCCGAGGAGCTCCGGCCCGCGCAGTACATCCTCAAGGCCCGGCTGCAGTACCAGCGCGACATCGGCGCGGCGATCTCGCCGTTCAACGCGTTCCTGTTCCTGCAGGGCCTCGAGACGCTGAGCCTGCGGATGGAGCGCCACTCGCAGAACGCGCTCGCGGTCGCGGAGTGGCTCGAGGCGCGCGACGAGGTCGAGTGGGTCGCGTACCCGGGTCTCGCGTCGAGCCCGTGGTACGCGCGCGCGAAGAAGTACCTGCCGAGCGGTGCGGGCGCGATCGTCGCGTTCGAGATCAAGGGCGGGCTCGAGGCCGGGCAGAAGTTCATCGACGCGCTCGAGCTGCACAGCCACCTCGCCAACGTCGGCGACGTGCGCAGCCTCGCGATCCACCCGGCGACCACGACGCACAGCAGCTCGAGCCCGCGGAGCAGGTGAGCACCGGGGTCACCCCGGACTCGTGCGGCTGTCGGTCGGCATCGAGACCCTCGACGACATCCTCGCCGACCTCGAGGCCGGCTTCCGCGCCGCGAAGACGTACGTGACGCGATGCCGACCCGTTGCCCGTCACGGGCGCGTGGCGGCGCCGGCGACGAGCCCGGGCGTCGGCAGTTCGTGACGCTTCGACCGGCCGCTCGGCCTCGAGGCGGGTGGGACGCTCCCGCCGGTGACGGTCGCGTACGAGACGTGGGGCACGCTCGCGCCCGACGCGTCGAACGCGGTGCTCGTGCTCCACGCGCTCACCGGCGACAGCCACGCCGCCGGGCCGGCGGGGCCCGGGCACCGCCACGCCGGCTGGTGGGACGGCATGATCGGGCCCGGGCGCGCCGATCGACACCGACCGGTTCTTCGTCGTGTGCCCCAACGTGCTCGGCGGCTGCCAGGGCACGACCGGTCCGGCGTCCGACGATCCCGCGACGGCGCGGCCGTACGGGTCGCGCTTCCCGCGCATCACGATCCGCGACCAGGTCGTCGTCGAGGCCGCGCTCGCCGACGCGCTCGGCATCGACCGCGTGGCCGCCGTCGTCGGCGGGTCGATGGGCGGCATGCGGGTGCTCGAGTGGGCGGTCGGGTACCCGGACGCGGGTCGCGCCGCGCCATCGTGATCTCGCGTGGGCGCGCAGGCGACGGCCGAGCAGATCGCGCTCTGCCCGTGCAGATCCGCGCGATCGAGGCCGACCCGAAGTGCCGCGGCGGCGACTACTACGACGCCGAGCCGGGCGACGGCCCGCACGTCGGCCTGGCGCTCGCCCGTGGGATCGGCCAGGTCAGCTACCGCTCCGAGCTCGAGCTCGCACGAGCGGTTCGGCCGCGGTCACCAGGGCGACGAGCACCCCTTCGAGGGCGGCCGGTACGCGGTCGAGTCGTACCTCGAGTACCACGGCGAGAAGCTCGCGCGCCGCTTCGACGCGAACACCTACATCGTGCTGTCGCGAGGCGATGAACCACCACGACGTCGGCCGCGGGCGCGGCGGCGTCGCGGCCGCGCTCGTCCGGGTCACGGCCGACGTGACGATCGCCGGCATCTCGTCGGACCGGCTCTACCCGCTGCGCCTCCAGCACGAGCTCGCCGAGCTCATCCCCAGCGCGTCGGTCTCGAGGTGGTCGAGTCCATCCCCGGCCACGACGGCTTCCTCATCGAAGCCGAGGCCGTCGGCGCGATCATCGCCGCGAGCACTCAGTTGACGGTGGAATCGATCGAACGCAAGGAGGACGAGATGGTGCGACACGGCGACGACGTCGACCGCAGCGCCGAGTGGGACGAGCTGCGCGCGCGCCACCTCGACGCTCCCGAACAGCGTGCGCCGTCGTCGGCGCGCGGCGTGTCCACCACCTCGCGCTGCTCGTCGCAGCGACGTCGAGCGGACGATCGAGTTCTACCAGGACCTGCTCGAGTTCCCGCTCACCGAGCTGTTCGAGAACCGCGACTACCAGGGCTCGACCCACTTCTTCTTCGACATCGGCAACGGCAACCTCCTCGCCTTCTTCGACTTCCCGGGGCTCGACCTCGGCGACTACGCGGAGGTGCTCGGCGGGCTCCATCACCTCGCGATCTCGGTGGAGCCCGACACGCTGGGAGCACCTCAAGGACAAGCTCGACGCCGCCGGCGTGCCGTACCAGCACATCAGCGGGGCGTCGCTCTACTTCACGGGCCCCGACGGCGAGCGGCTCGAGCTGATCTCCGACCCGCTCGGCGAGATGTACGGCACCACCGTCGCGTAACGACCGAACTAGTGCCGCGTCAGGCAACGTTTGCACGTCACCACAGACCCCGACGACCGGCGCACGATCCTCAGAAACCGCTGGCCCTCTTCCTTGCTGATCTCCCTGACCCGGATGCCTTCTCGCACCACCACCTCCTTGAGCAACAGCGTTGCTCAAGCTGACTCGTCCTCAGAGCTTTCGTGCCGAATTCCCGGCGACGATGTCGAGAATTCGGGGCCTGCTCCGTCCCAGGGTGCATCCGGCCGGCAGGGCCGACGTCACACAAGGAGAACACCATGGCCAAGTACCTGTTGCTCAAGCACTACCGAGGCGCGCCGGCGCCCGTCAACGATGTCCCGATGGACCAGTGGAGGCCCGACGAGGTCGAGGCACACATCCGGTTCATGAACGACTTCGCAGCTCGGCTCGAGAGCAGCGGCGAGTTCATCGACGGACAGGCGCTGTCGCCCGACGGCGTGTGGGTCCGCTACGACGGCGAGGGGCGGCCGCCGGTGACCGACGGCCCGTTCGCCGAGACGAAGGACCTGATCGCGGGATGGATGGTGATCGACGTCGACAGCTACGAGCGAGCGATCGAGCTCGCCGGTGAGCTGTCGGCAGCACCTGGGGCCGGCGGCGAACCGATCCACGAATGGCTGGAGGTCCGACCCTTCCTGGCCGCGCCGCCCACCGTCACCCAGTGACCGTGGACGACGTCGAGCTACGCGAGCTCGTCCCACGGGTCTTGAGCGTCCTCGTCCGTCGCGGTGCGGACTTCGCGACGGCCGAGGACGCCGTACAAGAGGCGCTCATCCGGGCGCTCTCCGCGTGGGGGGACGAGTTGCCCGCCGACCCCACGGGGTGGCTCATCACGGTCGCGTGGAGAGCCTTCCTCGACATGACGCGGTCAGACGCCGCGCGCCGCGACCGAGAGGTCCGATTCGACACCGAACCGCCGGCCGGCGCGATCCCGAGCGCCGACGACACGCTGCGCCTCTACTTCCTGTGCGCGCACCCCGACCTGACGTCGTCGTCGGCGGTTGCGTTGACCCTCCGAGCCGTGGGTGGCCTCACCACACGCCAGATCGCGCAGGCCTACCTCGTGCCCGAGCGCACCATGGCGCAGCGCATCAGCCGCGCCAAGCGCACGGTCAGTCGGGCCGGTGTCGATCGTCCCGGCGACGTGCGCACGGTGATGCGGGTGCTGTACCTCGTCTTCAACGAGGGCTACTCCGGCGACGTCGATCTCGCGGCCGAGGCGATCCGACTGACCCGGCAGCTGGCTGCCTTGGTGGACGACCCCGAGGTCCACGGGTTGCTCGCCCTGATGCTCCTGCACCATGCCCGCCGCCGCAGCCGCACCCGACCGGACGGAAGCATCGTGCCGCTCGCCGATCAGGACCGCAGCCAGTGGGACACCGGGCTCATCGCCGAGGGAATCGACATCGCACAAGCTGCGCTCGCGCGCGATCAGCTCGGCGAATACCAGGCGCAAGCGGCGATCGCCGCGCTCCATGCCGACGCGCCGCGTGTCGAGGAGACCGACTGGGTCCAGATCGTGGAGTGGTACGACGAGCTGCTCCGGTTCGCCGACACTCCGATCGTCCGGCTCAACCGTGCGGTCGCAGTCGGCGAGGCCGACGGCGCGCCCGCAGGACTGGCGGCACTGGCCGAGGTCGACGAACACGTCCCGCGGCGCGAAGCGGTCGCCGCGTACCTCCACGAGAAGAACGGCGATCTCGAACTCGCTGCCCGCCTCTATGCCGACGCAGCTCGCAACGCACCCAACCTCGCAGAACGCGACCATCAGACGCGCCAAGCAGCGCGACTCAACCAGCACCTGCAACACCACAGATGACCTCGGCGCGGGCGTGAAGATGACCGCCAACTGCTCGGCGACGGCTCGCTCGGCCGGTGCGCACCTTGAAGATCGGCCAACCGAGGCGAACTCGCTCGAAGCCCCGCTCACCGAACGCCGGCTCGGAGTCACGCCACCAACGAGGCAAACGTTGCCCGACGCGGCACTCTAGCCCAGCGCGCCGAGGAGGTCGGCCACGAGGTCGGCGGTCGTCTCGATGCCGACGGACAGCCGCACGAGTGCGGGGTCGACGGCGAGCGGTGATCCGACGACTGACGCATGCGTCATCCGCGCGGGGTGCTCGATGAGCGACTCGACGCCGCCGAGCGATTCCGCCAGCGTGAACAGGCGCGTCTTCGCGACCACCGCGAGCGCGGCCTCTTCACCGCCCGCGGCCAGGAACGAGACCATGCCGCCGAAGTCGCGCATCTGCCGACGCGCAATCTCGTGTCCGGGATGGCCGGCGAGGCCGGGGTAGAGCACGCGTTCGACCGCGGGATGGCCCACGAGCATCGCGGCAATGGCCTGCGCGTTCGCGCAGTGGCGGTCCATGCGCACCGCGAGGGTCTTGATCCCCCGGAGCACGAGATAGCAGTCGAACGGGCTCGGCACCGCGCCGGCGGCGTTCTGGAGGAACCCGATGCGGTCCGCCAGCTCGGGGTCGTCGGTGACGGCGCAGCCGCCGACGACGTCGGAGTGACCGCCGAGGTACTTCGTGGCGGAGTGCACCACGACGTCGGCACCGAGTTCGAGCGGCCGTTGCAGGTACGGCGTCGCGAACGTGTTGTCGACCACGACCAGCGCGCGGCGTGCGTGCGCGAGCTCGCACACGCCGGCGATGTCGACGATCGTGAGGTTGGGGTTCGTGGGGGTCTCGACCCACACCATCGAGGTGCCGTCCTGCCAGTCGCGCGCACACGCATCGAGATCGGTGAGGTCGGCGACTCCGTACACGATACCCACGGGCGCGAGCACCCGCGCGACCAGGCGGAACGTGCCACCGTAGGCATCGTTGGGGAGCACCACGCGCTCACCGGGCGCGAGCAACCGGAGCACGGCGTCTTCCGCGGCCATCCCGCTCGCGAACGCGAAGCCGTGCGTTGCTCCTTCGAGCGACGCGACGCACTCCTCGTAGCGCCGCGGCGCGTGGGGTTGCCGCTGCGTGCGTACTCGAAGCCCTGATGCTCGCCCACCGCCGTCTCCGCGAACGTGGACGACAGGTTGATCGGCGGCACCACCCCGCCGGTCGTGAGGTCGGGATCCTGGCCCGCGTGGATCGCCCGCGTCTCGAAACCGTCTTGCGGTTCGGGCACGAAGCCGTCACTCTCGCTCAAGGAGGGCTCCGCGCCGCCAGGAACGTGAGCACGTCCTGGCTGGTGAGGATGCCCACAGGGTGCCCGCCGTCGAGGACGAGCACCGCGGTGCAGTGCTCGAGCCGGTCGACCACATCGGACACCGTCTCCCCCACTCCCAGCATGGGAGGGCGCGGGTTCCATCACGTCGACCACCGGACGGTCGAGCACCTCGGGATCCTGGAACGCCTTGTCCATCAGCGGCAGCTCCGACAGCATCCCCGACACCTCTTTCGCCGCGAGCGGCAGGTCGGTGGTGGTGGCCACCACGAGCTGCGACACACCGAGCTCGCGCATCCGCGTGAACGCGTCACGCGTCGCGACATCGGGAGTGATGACCACGAGCTCGGGGATCGAATCGTCCTTCGCGTCGAGCACGTCGCCCGCCGTCGTGCCTTCCATCCGCAGGAAGCCGAAGCGGATCATCCAGCCGTCGTCGAAGATCTTCGACAGGTAGTTGCGACCGGAGTCGGGGAGCAGCACGACGACCACCGCGTCGGGACCGAGCTCGCGGCCGACCACGAGCGCGGCGTGCACCGCGGTGCCGCACGACCCGCCGATGAGGATGCCCTCCTCGCGCGTCACGCGCCGCGCTGCCGCGAACGACTCCGCGTCGGTGACCATCACCGTGCGGTCGACCGACGACGGGTCGAAGGTGGTGGGCCAGAAGTCCTCGCCCACGCCTTCCACGAGATACGGCCGCCCCGATCCGCCGGAGAACACCGAGCCTTCGGGGTCGGCGCCGATGACCTGCACATCCGGGTTCTGCGACTTCAGGTACCGCGCGACGCCGGTGATGGTGCCGCCGGTGCCGATGCCGGCCACGAAGTGCGTGACCCGACCCGCGGTCTGCCGCCAGATCTCCGGGCCGGTGGACCGTTCGTGCTCCGCCGGATTCGCGGGGTTCGAGTACTGGTCCGGGCGGAACGCGCCGGGCGTCTCGCGCGTCAGACGGTCGGCCACCGAGTAGTACGAGTCGGGGTGGTCGGGCGGCACGGCAGTGGGACACACGACCACGTCGGCGCCGTACGCGCGCAGCAGCGAGACCTTCTCCTCGCTCATCTTGTCGGACATCACGAAGATGCAGTGGTAGCCGCGCCGTGCGGCGACGATCGCGAGACCCACACCGGTGTTGCCCGACGTGGGCTCCACGATGGTGCCGCCGGGCCGTAGCAGGCCGTCGCGCTCGGCGGCGTCGATCATGGCGACGGCGGGCCGGTCCTTCACACTGCCGCCGGGGTTCAGCATCTCGAGCTTCGCGATCAGGTCGCACTCGAGGTCGCGGCCCAGGCGGCCGAGCCGCACGAGAGGCGTGTTGCCGATCAGCTCGATCAGCGAGTCGGCGACGTGCATGTCACCTTCTGGCATGTCACCTTCGGGCATGTCTCCCCACCCTACACGTTGAGGAGACCGGCGACGATGTTGACAGTGGCGCCGATGATCACCGCGCCGAACACGAACGACAGGAGCGCGTGGCGCAGCACCACGCGTCGCATCTCCCGCATCGTGATATCGGTGTCGGACACCTGGTAGGTCATGCCGACGGTGAACGCGGTGTAGGCGAAGTCGCGATAATCGGGGACCTCGGTTCCCTGGGTCTTGAAGTCGATCCCACCGACGGGCTCCGTGTAGTAGAGGTGCGCGTAGCGCAGCGTGTACGTGGTGTGCACGACGACCCAGGAGATCACGATGGTGGCGATACCCATCGCCTCGAGCAACACCTCTTGGTAGCCGCCGCCCTCCTGCGCCTTCAGGAAGGCGAAGCCCACTCCCACGAGGCTCGCCACGCCGGCGCCGAGGAGGAGGAGCTCGGCACCGGCGCGCGTGTCGTCCTCACGGATCGCAAACTCGCGCGTCTGCGCCGGGTCGTAACGCCCGATGTGGGTCCAGACCCGGGTCAGCACCGCGAGCGCGGCGACGTCCCAGCCGACCAGCACGGTGATCTGCCAGGGGACCAACCACGACACCGCAAGGGTCGCGATGGCGCCGCATGACAGGGCGAAGATGACCCGGCTCCGTGCCGACTGCAGCTGGTCCACGCCTTCCGATACTGGCGCACGGCGAGGAACGCGAAGAGGACCATGATCACCACCAGGCGTGCCGAAGCCGATCGTGGCGTTGCTCGGCTGCACCTGGCTGACCTTGACTGTCTCACCTCGGCCGTACGATCCCTGCGTGTCAGGGATCGAGCTCGTCGCCATCGCGTACGGCTTCCCCGCCGCACAGGCCCTGCACGACGCTGTGGTCGTCGGGAAGCGTGGTGACCCGCTCGCGCCGGTGAGCGTGGTCGTCCCCACGAACTACGTCGGCGTGGCGGCGCGACGAATGCTCGGATCGGGCACGCTCGGGCCGGTCACCGATCGCGGCATCGGGATCGCGGGTGTCACCTTCCTCACCGTCTACCGCGTCGCAGAACTCCTCGGCGCGCCACGGCTCGCCGCCGCCAACCGCCGGCCCGTGTCCACACCGGTGCTCGGAGCCGCGGTGCGCGGCGTGCTCGCGATCGAGCCGGGCATGTTCGCCGCGGTCGCGGAGCACCCGGCAACCGAGCAGGCGCTCGTCGATGCGTACCGCGAGCTGTCACAGTGCAACGACGTCGCGCTCGACCGCCTCGCGCACGCAGGCAGGCGCGCGGCCGACGTCGTGCGCGTGTACCGCGCCGCGCGCGCCGCGCTCACCGCGACTGGTACGACGAACGCGACCTCATGGACACCGCGGTCACCGCGGTCAGGCACGGATCCCCGGTCCTCGCCGATCTGGGTGCGATCGTGCTGTTCCTCCCGCAGGAGCTGTCGATCCCGGGCGCGGCGCTGCTGCGCGCCGTTGCCGAGCACGCGCCGGTCGCGGTCATCGCCGGAGTCACCGGCGTGGAGCGCGCCGATGCCGGAGTTGCGGCGGCGATCGCCCGTCTCGGCCTCGAGCTCGACGCCACGGTTGCCGCAGAGCCGCCTCATGGCACCGCGGTCGTGTCGGCGTCGGATCCCGACGACGAAGTGCGCGCCGCCATCCGGCTCGTGATGGCCGCACTCGTCGACGGCGTGCCGCTCGAACGCATGGCGATCCTCTACGGCGCGGCGGAGCCCTACGCGCGCATCGTGCACGAGCAACTCGAAGCGGCCGGTATCCCCCACAACGGAGCGGCGGTGCGCACCCTCGCCGAGAGCGTGCTCGGCCGTTCGCTCCTCGCGCTGCTCGCGCTCCCGGACCGCGACTTCCACCGACACGACGTCATGACGCTCCTCGCGAGCGCGCCGGTCTGGTTCCACGGACGCGCGGTGCCGTCCGCACGGTGGGAACGCGTCAGCCGGAGCGCCGGCGTGGTGCGCGGCGCAACACAGTGGCACGACCGGCTCGACGCTCATCGCGCGCACGTTGGAGGGGAAGCTCGCCGAGGAGCTCGCGGTGCCCGACCGCGAGCCGCGTCCGGAGTGGTACGAACACGAGCTGGAGGCCACACGTGAGCTCGACGCGTTCGTCGCCGAGCTCCGCGACACGCTTGCCGAGGGTGCGGCCAACGGCGTCACGTGGCGCGAGCTGTCCACCTGGGCGCGGCGGATCGTGCACGAGTTCCTCGCCCACGACCCGCGGCGCGCGAGATGGCCCGACGCCGAGCAGCGCGCGGCCGACAAGGTCGAGGCTGCGCTCGAGCGTCTCGCCGGGCTCGACGCGGTCGAACCCTCGCCGGGCCTCGACGTGTTCCGCCGCACACTCGAGCTCGAGCTCGATGCCGACCTCGGCCGCGTGGGCCGCCTCGGCGAGGGCATCCTCATGGGCCACGTCGCGCTCGGTCTCGGCCTCGACCTCGACCGCGTGTTCGTGTGTGGCCTCGTCGAAGGCACGTTCCCCGCGCACGTCCGCGACGACTCGCTCCTTCCCGACGCCGACCGGCGCGCGACCGAAGGCGCGCTCCCGTTGCGCGCGGCTCGGGTCGACGACGACCACCGCCGCCTGCTCGCGGCGCTCGCGGCGGCGCGTGACGCGCGCGTCCTGTTGCTCCCACGCGGCGACCTGCGGCGCACCACCGACCGCATGCCCTCGCGATTCCTCCTCGACACCGTCGAAGTGCTCGCCTGTACGAGGTACTACGCCGACGACCTGCGTCTCCTCGAAGCCGAGTGGTTCCATCAGGTTCCGTCGTTCGCCGCGGGTGTCGCACGCGTGCCGTTTCCGGCAACCGAGCAGGAGCACCGGCTGCGCGCGTTGCTCCAGCACACCGCGCGACGGCGGTGACATCGCCACATCGGCCTTGCGCAGCTCCGATCCGGCGCTCGGCCGCGGCCTCGACTGCGCGCTGGCACGCGCGGGCACCGCGTTCACCAGGTTCGACGGCAACCTCGCGGGCCTACCCGTGCCGAGCCCCACGGGAACCGACGCGGTGGTGTCGCCGACGCGCCTGGAGCGGTGGGCCCACTCGCCGTTCGACTACTTCATGGAGTACGTGCTCCGGGTGGAGATCGCCGAGCTCCCGGAGGAGGTGTACGAGCTCTCGCCGCTCGACCGCGGCTCGCTGGTGCACGAGACGCTCGACGAGTTCCTGCGCGAGGTCCTGGCGCGTCCGGGCGGTCCTCCGGCTCCGGGGGTGGCGTGGACCGACGCCGACCGCACCCGGCTCCACGTCATTGCCGACGCCCGGTTCCGGCGCTACGAGGACCTCGGGCTCACCGGCCGGCGCGCGTTCTGGGACCGCGACCGGCGCCGCATCCTCGCCGACCTCGACCGCTTCCTCGCCGCCGACGCCGCGCTGCGGGCGGAGCACGAGCTCACCACGTTGGCGACGGAGCTCGCGTTCGGGCTGCACGGCGCCGAGTGGCCGCCGATCGAGCTCACGCTGTCCGACGGCCGGGTGCTGCGGTTCCGCGGCGCCGCCGACCGGGTGGACCACGGGCCCGGCGGCTCGCTCCTCGTGATCGACTACAAGACCGGCTGGCCGTCCGCTGTGGGCACCGACGGCGATCCCACGTCGGGCGGCACCAAGCTGCAGCTCCCGGTGTACACGCTCGCGGCGCGGGCGGCGTTCGGTACCCCGAACACGCCGGTCGTGGCGGCGTACTGGTACATCAGCAGCCGCGGCGACTTCCGGTGGGCCGAGCTCTCACTCGACGCCCACACTCAGTCCCGGTTCGACGAGGTGCTGCGCACGATCGTCGACGGCATCGAGCACGGTGTGTTCCCGTGCAGCCTCGACCCACCCGACTCGTGGACCCGACGATGGCGCAGCTACGCCGACCCCGACCTGCGCGGCACGCGGGACCGGTACCGGGAGTGGGTGCGCAAGCGCGGCGCGCCGGAGCTCACGGCGTACGTCGCGCTCGCGGAGCCGGAGGCGGAGGAGCCGGAGTGACCGCGATCCAGCAGGAGCTCGGGTTCGTCGTCGACGAAGACGCCGCGACGCGGGCAGCGATCGTCGACGACCTCGACCACACCATGTTCGTGGAAGCGGGGGCGGGATCGGGGAAGACGAAGTCACTCGTCGACCGCGTGGTCGCGCTCATCACACCGCGGGCGTGCCGATGCGGGAGATCGTCGCGGTCACGTTCACCGAGAAGGCCGCGGCCGAGCTCCGCGACCGCATCCGCCGTGAGCTGGAGCAGGTCGCGACCCGTTCTCCGTTCGGGCACGGAGCCGGCGCGGTTCCGCGTGCCCGCGCCGCGCTCGACGAGCTCGACGCCGCCGCCGTCTCCACGTTGCACACGTTCGCGCAACGTCTGCTCACCGAACACCCGATCGAGGCGGGCCTCCCGCCCCGGATCGAGGTACTCGACGACATCGCGTCACAAGTCGCCTTCGAGGAGCGGTGGACGCGCTTCGTCGACCGCCTCCTCGAAGATCCCGCGCTCGAGCGCGCGCTGCTGCTCGCGCTCAACGCCGACACGGGTCTCGCCACTCTGCGCACGATCGCGCTGGCATGCAACGCCAACTGGGACCTCGTCGAGGAGCGGATGCACGCCGAGCCCGACCCTCCGTCGCTCGCCGTCCACGAGCTGCTCGCCGACCTCGCGCGATGTCTGCGCGCTCGCCAGCGCGTGCACCGATCCCGACGACAAGCTCGCGCTCGGCTTGGTGGAGCTCGCGACCTGGCGCGACCGTTTCGAGCGCGCTCCCGACGAGTACGAGCGGCTCCGGCTGCTCACCGAGGGCCTCCCGAAGTTCAGTGCGAAAGCCGGCCGAAAGGAGAACTGGCCGTCGCCGTACGAGGTCGAAACGGTGCGAGCGCGGGTCGCGGCCGTGCGGACAACGGCGGAGGAGATCGCGCAGACGAGCACCGAGGCCACGGTGCGTCGGCTCGCGTGGGAGATCGCCCGGTTCACCTTCCGCGAGGCCGACGAGCGGCGGCGCAGCGGGCGCCTCGAGTTCCATGATCTGCTGGTCCTGGCCCGCGCGGTTCTCCGCGACCCGCAACACGGTTGGGAGGTGAGGCGCCGGCTCCGAGCCCGGTACACGCGCCTGCTGCTCGACGAGTTCCAGGACACCGATCCGATCCAGTGCGACCTCGCCGCACTGCTCGCGTCCGACGATCCCGAGGCGCGCGATCGGCGGTGGGACGACATCGCGGTCGACCCCGGACGGCTGTTCGTGGTCGGCGACCCGAAGCAGTCGATCTACCGGTTCCGCCGCGCCGACATCGCGGCGTTCCTGCGCGCACGCTCGGCGTTCGGAGCCACGCCGCGCCACCTCACTCGGAACTTCCGCACTACCCGCCAGGTGATCGAGTTCGTGAACCACGTGTTCCGCGACCTGATCGTCGCCGAGCCGGAGTCACAACCCGAGTACGTCGCACTCGTACCCGACCGAGGCAACGCGCCGCTACAGCCGGGACCGGTGCTGCTGGGAGTCGTGCCGCACGACGATGCGCCGCGCGCCGACGCGCTGCGCGAGCGCGAAGCCGCCGAGGTGGCCGCCGCCGTGAGCACCGCCCTCCGCGAGGGCTGGTCGGTGTCACGACGGGAGCCCGGGTCCCAGGTCCCGGGGGTGGAGGGGTCGGTGTGGGAGCCGTGCCACCTGGGCGACATCGCGATCCTGTTGCCCGCGCGCACGTCGCTCGGCCACCTCGAGGACGCGCTCGACGCCGCCGGCATCCCCTACCGTGCGGAGACCTCGTCGCTCGTCTACGGCACGCGCGAGATCCGCGACCTCCTCCTCGTGCTGCAGGCCGTCGACGACCCCACCGACGAGCTCTCGCTCGTGAGCGCGCTGCGCTCGCCGCTCTTCGGCTGCGGCGACGACGACCTCTACACGTTCCGGATCGGGCACGGCGGGCGCTGGAACCACCAGGCTCCCCTTCCGGAGTCACTCCCGCGCGATCACGCGGTGGGCGAGGCGATGCGCGCACTCGCGGCCTGGCACGACGCGCGGCTCTGGCTCGGACCGAGCGAGCTGCTCGACCGCATCGTTCGCGAACGCCGCGTGCTCGAGGTGGGGTTCGCGCACGGACGTCCACGCGACCTGTGGCGCCGCGTGCGGTTCGTGATCGATCAGGCGCGCGCGTTCTCGGAGGCTCAGTCCGGAAGCCTCCGCGACTTCCTGCGTTGGGCCGACCTCCAGAGCGCCGAGGGAGCGCGTGTGGTCGAGACCGTGCTCCCCGAGACCGACGACGACGCAGTGCGCATCCTCACGATCCACGGCGCGAAGGGCCTGGAGTTCCCGATCGTGATCGTCTCCGGCATGACCACCGGCGTGCGCCGGAGACGATCAGGTGTGGAACTCCTCTTCCCCCACGACTCCGACACGTACGCACTTCGGGTCTCGTCGCGAGTCACGACCGAGGAGTTCGAGCGCTACCAGCCGATCGACGAGCAGATGGATTTTCACGAGAAGCTCCGCCTGCTCTACGTCGCGCTCACACGGGCCCGCGACCACTTGGTCGTGTCGGTACACCGCACCACGCGGGAGCCCGATTCGTCCGACCGCACCAAGTGGACACACGCGGAGCTCCTCTGGTCGGCGGCGCGCGACGCTCCCCACTGGTCGGAACTCGTGCCCGCTCGCCGTTCAGGCACCGAGCCGGCTCGCGACGTCGCGGACGCGGTTCCCTTTCCCGCTTGGAACGAGTGGGCCGCCGAGCGCGCCGCCGCGCTCGCTCACGGCGCGCGTCCCCGCGTGTGGTCGGCCACCGCGATCGCCACCGCAGCCGCGGCCCGCGCCGATCCCGGTCTGGCCAAGGACGCTCGCGACCTCGAGCTCCCTCCCTGGAACAAGGGTCGTTACGGCACCGCGGTCGGCAGCGCGGTGCACGCCGTACTCCAGACGGTCGATCTCGTCACGGGCGAAGGTGTCGACGAGACCGCGGCGGCGCAGGCCGCAGCGGAGGGCGTGATCGGAAGGGAGCGCGACATCGCAGCGCTCGCGCGTCAGCGCGCTCGCGTCGGCCACGGTCCGCGAGGCCGTCGCCACCCACGACTACCGGCGCGAGATGTACGTCGCGACGCGAGTGAACGGGCACACGCTCGAGGGCTACGTCGACCTCGTCTACCGGACGCCGCGAGGGGCTCGTCGTCGTCGACTACAAGACCGACGCGTGGCGCGACGAGTTGGAGCTCGACGACAAGGTCACGCGCTATCGGTTCCAGGGCGCGTCGTACGCCCTCGCACTCGAAGCGGCCACCGGTGAGGCGGTCGCGCGCTGCGTGTTCCTGTTCCTCACCGCCGACGGCGCCCGGGAGCGGGAGGTCACTGACCTTCCGCAGGCGCTCGAGGAGGTACGAGCAATTCTCGCGGGGTCCGCCGGATCCTCGTGAACACGAGCACTCCACCGATCGGGCCCGTGAGCACCACCAGCGCGGTGTACCCCCAGGTCCACCCGATGTCAGACCGGATGAGCACGGTCATCGCGACGAATGCCATCCACACGAGACCGTGGAAGAAGCCCACGAGGGCCTTGGCCACGTCGTTGGGCGCGACGATCCAGAAGTAGAACAGCACGAGGTACGTGAAGGTCTCGAGGAGCGCGATCACGGCCAGGGCCTTGGCCTTTCGCTCGAGCTCGCTGCTCGTGTCGTCGGCGAAGTCGGGCACGGCTGCGAAGGTACCCTGTGCACCCGTGACCGAGATCATCAGCAAACCCGTCGAGGCGCCCGCGCCCGCAGCCGTCGACACCGATGGCGGCGACCACGACCGCTTCGCGCACTACTGCCGCAAGGCGGACGTCGCGCGTGCCTACGTCACGGGCGAGGCGATCGAAGCGCTCTGCGGCAAGAAGTGGGTGCCCACCCGTGACCCGACGCGTTATCCGATCTGCCCCACGTGCGCGGAGCGAAAAGCCGCCGGGTGGACGCTCTGAACCTCGGGCGCTCCCTGTGTTCATCCACGTTCACGACGCGAGGGGCGTGAGCGCGGTGGCGACGTCGTCGAGCACGGCCGGTGTGTGCGGCACCGGCAGGTACACGATGCCGAGGTCGAGACCGGCGTCGGCATAGCGCTTCGCCTGTGCGAAGAGCTCGTCGACGTCGAGCGTGCCGGCACCGCCGCGGAGATGCGTCGACGTCATGATCTCGGCCGGGTCGCGCCCAACGGCGTCACAGTGCCTGCGCAGCACGTCGCGCTTCGCGACCCACTGTTCCACCGAACCGCCGGCGAAGTTCCAGTGCTGCGCGAATCGCGCGACCGAACGGAGGGTGCGCCGCTCGCCGCCGCCGCCGATGCAGATCGGCGGATGTGGCCGCTGGAACGGCTTCGGGTTGCAGCGGGCGTTCTCGAGCTGCACGTACTTCCCATGGAACGTAGTGGTCTCGTTCGCGAGCAGTCCGATGATCGCCTCACAGGCCTCGTCGAACGCGTCGAACCGCTCTCGCAGCGTGGGATGGAGGTCGATGCCGTACGCGTTCGCCTCCTCGTGGTTCCACCCGGCGCCGATGCCGAGCTCGAGCCGCCCACCGGAGATGATGTCGAGTGTGGCCGCCATGTTGGCGAGCACGGCCGGGTGGCGGTAGGGCACACCGGTCACGAGCACGCCCACGCGGAGCCGTTTGGTGGCCTGCGCGAGGGCAGTGGTCGTGACCCAGCCCTCCAGGCACGGACCGGTAGAGTCGGAGTGGATCGGATAGAAATGGTCGAACGTCCAGGCCGACTCGAACAGCTCGATCTCGTCGGCGGTTTGCCAGACGGCCAGCATGTCCGGCCACGTCGTGTGCTGCGGGGCGGTCTTCAGTGCGAAGCGCATCGTGGCATTGTCCCACAGCCGCCTCACATTGACTCCCGGCGGCAACACCGATGAGCATTTGACCGTGCCAACAGCCCCCCCGACCACCCGCCGCGCTCGCCGCGACGCCGAGATCACCCGGATGCGTCGACGCAACCTGGCTGCGTTCTGCGCGGTCTTGGCGCTCCTGACCCCGATCGTGATCGCCTCCGCCTGGGTGTTCGCGAACGTCGAACACAACACGAGCACCGACCGGATCATCGAGGTCCAGCCGGGTTGGGGACCGAAGGAGGTGGGCGACGAGCTCCAGCAGCAGGGTGTGATCGCCTCGTCAGCGGAGTTCCAGCAGATCTCGGCGGCGGCGGGCGTCAACTCGTTCCCCGCGGGTCGCTACGTGTTCGTCGTCAACAACTCGGCCCAGGCGGCACTCAACGCGCTGCGCGGCGGTCCCGCCGCCGAGATTCCCGACATCTCACTGTTGTTGCCCCCGGGCCTCACGATCAACGCGATCGCCGACGCGCGTCGGCAAGCTTCCGGGCAAGGACAAGGACCGGTTCCTGCAGGTCGCGAACTCGGGCGTGATCCGATCCAGGTACGAGCCCGACGGTGTGAACTCACTCGAAGGCCTCACGTGGCCCGACACCTACCTCGTGGGTGCCAACGAGACCGAGGACCAGATCCTCCGTCGGATCGTCGACCAGTTCGACAAACACGCCGACGCCGCCGGCCTCGCCGGGGCGCAGAGCTCGGGGCTCTCGCCGTACCAGGTGCTGGTGGCCGCGTCGCTCGTGCAAGCCGAATCCGGCCGGAACGAGGACTCGCCGCTGATCTCGGCGGTGATCGTGAACCGTCTCCGCGACGAACATGCCGCTACAGGTCGACGCCACCCTCTGCTACGCGAAGGGTGGCTGCCCGCCGGTTCCCGTCGAAGCCGACAAGAAGATCGATTCGCCGTACAACACATACAAGGTGCTGGGACTCCCGCCCACACCGATCGAGACGGTCGGTGCGAACGCGCTGATGGCCGCGCTCAACCCTGCGCAGGTCGACTACAAGTACTACGTGTCGGACAAGAACGGGAAGACGTACTTCGCGACCACACAGGCCGAGCACGAGCGCAACGTCGTCAAGGCCCGCAATGCCAAGTGACGGCGCCCGGGAAAACGGCGTCGTCGAACTCGATCGTCGCTTCGCGAAGGCGGTGGCGTGGGCGTGCTCGCTCCACCGCGAGCAAGTGAAGAAGGGGACGGCCGTCCCATATCCCGCGCACCTGCTCGGTGTCGCGTCACTCGTGCTCGAGGACGGCGGCAACGAGACCGAGGCGATCGCGGCGCTGCTGCACGACGCGATCGAGGACGCTTCGGTCACCCGCAAGCAGATCCGGAAACGGTTCGGACGCAAGGTGGCGCGCATCGTCGAAGGATGCACCGACCTTCCCACCCGCAAGTCGAAGGAAGCGAAGCCAACACGCGACGCGGCCAACTGGCGCGAGCGAAAGACACGCTCGATCGAGCACGTGCGCGATCCGAAGACGTCGAAGGCGGTGTTGCGGGTACGCGCCGCCGACGCGCTGTCGAACGCGCGCACAACGCTCGCCGACCTACGGCGACACGGCCCGGAGACCTGGGAGCGCTTCCACGCGGGCGCGATCGACCAGCTGTGGTACTACCGGTCCTTGTCGGTCGCGCTCTCCGCGCGCCTGCCGGGCCTGCTCAGCGACGAGCTGCGCGTCACCGTCCGCGAGTTGGAGCAGCTCGCCGGGTGGTGGTTCGACGTCGGCGACCCGCAAGCCGGCGGAGACCGGACCAAGTGAGCCGGACGAACTCGACCCGAGGAAGTGGAGAAGGGCACTCACCCGGTAGGGGGAACCGGGTGAGTGCCCCGATCGTGCCACGCCACACGCTCCGCGCCTAGCGCTCCGCGCTAGATCGACGTGCCGCCCTGACCCTGCCCGAGCCTCCCGCGCGCCGGGAACGTGATGCCACACGCCTCCGCGGCCGCGTGGAACGCCGCACGCTGATCACTCGTCAGCGGCGTCGGACGCTCACCGTTCGCAGGCCTCGCCGGCAACGTCACACCCTTGCCGGCCAAACACTGCTTCAGCGTGTCGCTGAGCTGGAACCGCGGACCACGCGCCGGGAACGTGATGCCACACGCCTCCGCCGCCGCGTGGAACGCCGCACGCTGATCACTCGTCAGCGGCGTCGGACGCTCACCGTTCGCAGGCCTCGCCGGCAACGTCACACCCTTGCCGGCCAAACACTGCTCCAGCGTGTCGCTGAGCTCCTGGTGGGAAGCCGGAGCGGCCTGGGGGCTCGCCTCGCCCGATCCGGTTTCGGCCGCCGCGAAGGCGCCCAGGCCAACTGCGGGAAGCGCGGCCAGTGCCAGGAGCCCCGCCACCATCCCGATTCTCCGGGGAAACCACTTCGCCGACACGTTCGTCACCGCCGCGCTCCTCTCGGTTGCCGGTGCCCACCGCTGCCCGAGATCCTGCGCGAACCCGCCTGAGACACGCCTGAGCGAGCATTCCGACGGATACGCCGCCGGCAAGGCGCCGCAGCAGGAGCTGCGGGCGATCGCGACCGAGCGCCCGGGCGGGGGCCCGACTGCGTGCGTCACGCGCCGCGGGCGAGCGGCGCGTCGTTCAGGTGCACGATGACGGGCGGCGCGCTCGCCTGCACGTGTCGACGCGGCGGCACGGTCTCGGCCGCTCCGTTTCGCCTCGTAGAGCGCGGCATCGGCGGCCGAACGAGGCGATCACCGTCGAACGCGTTGTCGGGCATCGTCGCGAGCCCGGCACTCACCGTTACCGGTACCGCCTGCACGCGCCGCCCGATCTCGGCCCGGACGCGCTCGGCCACCCCGACCGCGTCCGTGCTCGCGCATCCGGGAAGCAGGAGCACGAATTCGTCACCGCCGTACCGTGCAGCAACGTCGAAGCTCTTCGTGCTCGCGACGATCGACTCGGCGACCTCGCGCAACACCGTGTCGCCGGCGACGTGACCGTACGTGTCGTTGATCTGCTTGAAGTGATCGACATCGAGCACGACAAGGCTGAGAGGAGTCCGCAGCCGTTGCGCTCGCGCCGGCCTCCCGAGCCAGCGATTCGTCGAAGAGTCGCCGGTTCGCGATGCCAGTGAGCGAGTCGCGCGTGGCCAGCCGTTCGACCTCGTCGAGCAGAGCGGCGTTGTGGAGCGCGGACGCGGTGTGCATTGCGGCCTGGGCCAGCGCCTGCACGGTGAGGATCGGGATCTGGGCCTGGTCGCGGCCGCCCCACTCGGCGGCCACGATCCCGAACCGTTCATCGTCGGCGACGACCGGCACCACTACGACGTTGCGCGCGTCGGGGAGGATCGCGTCGAGCAGCCCGTCCTCGAGCGTGCGGACCAGCAGCGGCGACGTGCTCGACAGGGTCTCCAGCGCCGGCAGCGTGGCGGTGCTGCGGGTTTCGATCAGCGACTCGACAACACCGTCGTCACACACGCCCCACCATTCGTCACCACGCCTTGCGAGCACCGCCGCACGGGTGAAGCCGAGCCGCCCACAAACGTGTCGGACGAGCGCGGCCATTCCATCTTCGGCGCGGTGGGCACGTTGGAGCTCTGTACCGAGCTCGACCAACCATTGGAGCTGCGCGCGACTGTGCCGGAGGGACCGTTCGTTGACCCAGGAGAACGCCGCAGCACTCAACGCGAAGACGAGGAACGTCGAGGCGCTCACGAGTGCGAACCGATCGCTCACCTGGGGCTCGGTGCCGAAGATGTTGGCCTCCGCAGCAGCATGCGCGAGCAGTAGCAACAGCGCGGACCACGTCGCGAGCTTGAGACCAGTGCGATACGACACGAGCAACGTCGCCGCCACGACGAGGATGAACACGAGAAACAGGAGCGGGCTGCGGTACCCACCGGTGCGCGACACCGCGACTGCGAGCACGAGCCCGTCGATGAGCACCGTCGACGACACGAGCGTCGGGTCGAGTCGGGGAACCCGTCGCCGCGTGACCTCCACCACGGCGACCACGAGCGCGTACGCGAGCGCGAGTGGCACGAGAGCCATGTCGAAGTCCCCCGTGAGTAGGGGAATCAGCGGTATCGCGGCCGCGGTCAGGACGCGGACACCCTGAAGGACGAGCAGCCGGTTCACGACCGGCTCGACTTCGCGAGGGCGGGTGCGCTTCACGGGAATCGCGCGACGGCATCTGCGTCACGCGCCGCCCGGAGTCGCGGGTCGCGCCGGTCGACGAGCTGATGTGCGACCAGGAACAAGAGCACCACGAAGGCAACGACCGCGACGAGCCCACCGGACTCCGTGGCGTCGGGCGAGAGTCCGTTGGCCGCAGGCAGCGGACCGGTGGCGGCGATCGCCGAGCCGAGGAGATCGGGCAGGGCGGGGGCGGCAGCGGGAGGCGGCGCGGCCGCCACTTCGGCGTCGACAGGAGGCGACGAGGCCGCTACCTCGGCGACGACAGCAGGCGACGAGGCCGCCACTTCGGCGACGACACCGTCGGTTGGAACGGCGGCGCCCGGCGACCCGGCAGCGGCTGGCTCCGCCCCGTTGGGCGGGGTGGGGGCGGTGGGGGCAACGAGTGCCTCCGTAACAGCCGCGCCTGTTGTAGTCGCCGGTGCGCCGCCGACTGTGGGCCCCCCGCTCACCGTCACGGTGGGCGTGGACTCGGTGCCGAAGGCTCCGCCGTAGCCGCCGCCCGGGGCACCGCTCGCCGCGGTGCCCGGAGGCGTGGGCTCGAGGTGGCGACCCCCGAGCCGCTGGTGCATGTGCGTCGTTTGGTCGTCGACGCGCGGCGGGCAGATTTCCCCGGCGGACGGGCGGGCGGGAGCCCAGTCCGTCCACGAGGCACCTGCCTCAGCTCCGGTGCAGAGCAGTACCGCCGCGGTGGCCAACACCACCACGCCGACCGCGAGCGCACGACGTCCTAGCATGTGGGCCCTCCTCCTGCCTGGAAAGACCCCGAGCAGCCCGTGGGGGCGGGCGTTCACTCAGAGCGAGTATACGACTACTCATAGTGAAATCTGTCACAGGGTACCCGCTGGGTCAAGCAAAGTCGGGCAAAGGTTGGACAAAGGCTCGGACTAGGGGATGGATGATCTTCGAGCAGTACTACCTGGAGTGCCTCTCGCACGCGTCCTACCTCGTGGGTGACGAGACCTCGGGGCGCGCCGTGGTCGTCGACCCCCAGCGCGATGTCGACGGGTACGTCGCCGACGCGGCGGCAGCCGGGCTCATCATCGAACGGGTCATCGAGACCCACCTCCACGCCGACTTCCTGAGCGGTCACCTCGAACTCGCAGCGCGCACCGGTGCTGCGATCTCGTTCGGCAACGCGGCCGTGGTCGAGTTCGCGATCGAGCCGCTGCACGATCGGCAACGCCTCGTTCTCGGCGACGTCACGCTCGAAGTGCTCGCGACCCCGGGTCACACGCCGGAGTCGATCTGCATCGTGGTCTACGAGCACACGGACGACGCGGCGCCCCACGGCGTGCTCACCGGCGACACGCTGTTCGTGGGCGACGTCGGACGGCCGGACCTGCTCGCCTCGGCCGGGAGCGGACTGACCGCCGCCGTGCTGGGACGCCAGCTCTACCACTCGTTGCACGATCGGTTGCTGCAACTGCCCGACACGACGCGTGTCTACCCGGCGCATGGCGCGGGATCGTCGTGCGGCAAGCAACTCTCCACCGAGACGAGCTCGACGATCGGTGAACAGCGCGCGTTCAACTATGCGCTCGCTCCGATGACGGAAGCAGCGTTCGTTGCCGTCGTCACCGAAGGACAGCCGGTACGCCCGCACTACTTCGAGTTCGACGCGTCCCGCAACCGGCAGGTTCGACCCTTGCTCGACGAGGACGCACCGCCGCCGGAGCTCTCGGTCGACGACGTCCTCGCGCTCCAACAAGCCGGCGCGACGCTGCTCGACCCTCGCGAGCCGGTCGATTTCGGGTCCGGCCACCTGCGCGGCTCGATCGTCGTGGGGCTACAGGGTCGGTTCGCAGAGTGGGCCGGCGACGTGCTCGACCCCGACCGCGACATCGTGCTCGTCGGAGATCCCGCGACCGTGCACGAGACGAAGATCCGGCTCGCGCGCATCGGCTTCGATCGCGTCGCCGGGCAACTCCACGACGCGGGCAATGTGCTCGTGCAACGACGCGACCTCGCCGAACGCAGCTCTCGCCTCACGATCGAGCAGCTCGCGGAGATCCGCGGTCTCGAGCCCGATCTGCAACTCGTCGACATCCGCAACCCCACCGAGACCAAGGCCGGCATGCTGCACGGTGCGGTCGAGATGCCCCTTGCCACGTTGGTCGACACCATGGGAACCCTCGATCGAGATCGGCCGACCGTCGTCTACTGCATGAGCGGCTATCGATCGGCGATTGCAGCGAGCGTGCTGCGCGCCGCGGGCATCCCGGACGTGTCCGATCTGGTCGGCGGGTACGGTGCCTGGTCGAGCGCGCACCTTCCCACCTCGGCGCCGGCTTCCGGGAGTAGCGAGGATTCACCCACGATGACGGTCGAAGTACCCGAGGTCACACCCGAGGAGACCGCGGCGCTCGTCGCGGCCGGCGCGCTCTTGCTCGACGTGCGCGACGCCGAGGAGTGGCAGGCGGGCCATGCGCCATTGGCAATGCACGTCCCGATGCGCGAGGTGCCCGCGCGCATCGACGAGATCCCGAGCGATCGGCACATCGTGGCCATCTGCCGTTCCGGTGGTCGCTCACGAGCGGTCGCCGAGGCGCTCATCGGCGCGGGCTTCGATATCGTGAACGTCAGCGGCGGCATGCGGGCATGGGAAGCCGCGGATCTCCCGATCGAGACCGACGACGGTTCCCCCGGCGTCGTCGCGTGACGTCGCGGCACGCGCTGCAAACGTGCGTCAACCGACGGCGTAGAGCGCCCGTTGCTGACGCAAGTTGGAGTGGGAGGGGCCGATAGCCTGAAGTGGTGCCAACTGACTGTCGTCCGCGCTTCGAGCGCGCCGACGCATTGCACCGGTTGGGCAACACCGACTTCGACGTGCTCGTGGTGGGTGGCGGGATCACCGGAGCCGGTGTCGCGCTCGACGCTGCCAGTCGCGGTCTCCGAACCGCGCTCGTCGAACGGCACGACTTCGCGTCGGGCACCAGCTCGCGCAGCTCGAAGCTCGTGCACGGAGGGCTCCGCTACCTCGACCAGCACGAGTTCCGCCTCGTCTACGAAGGACTCGCCGAGCGACAGCGAATGCTCGAGAACGCGCCGCACCTGGTGCGGGTGCTCCCGTTCCTCGTGCCGATCCTCACCGGTGGTGGCCGCGTCGACCGCCGGTTGGCACCCGTGCTCGGCAGCGCGCTGTGGATGTACGACCTCACCGGTGGTCTGCGCATCGGCAAGCGCCACCACCGCATACCGGTCGACGACGCGCTCGGCCGCTTCCCTACTCTCGATCGCGACCGCCTGAGCGGCGCGTACCTCTATTACGACGCGCAAGCCGACGATGCGCGGCTCACGCTGACGATCGCGTGTACGGCCGTCGCGCACGGAGCCGTCGCGCTGAACTACGCCGAGGTTGTGTCGTTCGAGCGTCACAGGACCCGCGTCGTCGGCGCGCGGATCCGCGTGGGGCACGCACGAGCTCACGGTTCGCGCCCGTGCGGTCGTCAACGCGACGGGCGTGTGGGCCGACGACGTCCGTGCACTCGACGAGGGCGTACATCCGGCCTCGATTCGCCCGGCGAAGGGCGTGCACATCACAGTGCCGTGGGAGCTCGTGCAGAACGACGCCGCCGCGATCGTCCCGTCGGCACGGGACGACCGCTCGGTGTTCGTGATCCCGTGGGACGGCCACACCTACATCGGGACGACCGATACCGAGTACGACGGGTCGCTCGACGACCCGCAGTGCACCGAGGCCGACGCGGCCTATCTCCTCGACGCCCTGAACGGGGTCACCAACGTCGGCGCCGAGCCCGCCGACATCGTGGGCTCGTGGGCCGGGCTGCGTCCCCTCCTCGCGACCGCGCGCCACGCTCGCACCGCCGACTTGTCGCGCCGGCATGCGGTGCGGGTGGCGCCGAGCGGCGTGGTCACCGTGACCGGCGGGAAGCTCACGACGTACCGGAGAATGGCTGCCCAGGCGGTCGACGCCGCGGTCGGCGTCCTCGATGACGGCCGCCCGGGCTCTGCGACGCGCCACCTTCGGCTGTTCGGCGCCGACGGAATCGAGCCCGGCACAGCCGCGGCCGACCACCTCACCGGTCGCTACGGCACCGAGTCCGCGGCCGTCCGCGCCCTCGTCGACGCAGAGCCTGGGCTCGGTGAGCCGCTCGTGCCCGGTCTCGCCTATCTCCGCTGCGGAAGCGGTGTACGCGGTGCGTCACGAGATGGCGCTCACGCTCGACGACGTGCTCGCGCGGCGGACCCGGGCGCGCGTGCTCGCACGCTCGGCTTCGGCGGACGCGGCACCGGCGGTCGCGGAGCTGCTGGCACCCGAGCTCGGATGGTCCGACTCCGAGCGCGAACACGAGGTGTGCGCCTACAGGCAGTCTGTGGCGGCCGAGCACGTATGAACCTGGCTCGGGCACGAACGACGGTCGTCGGCGTGCTCGCGGTCGTGCTCGTGACGACCTCCTCATCGCTTCCCGCGGCGGCAACTCCCACCTGGCCACCGCTTCCCGCGTTCGATACGAACATCGCGTGGTCCGACTGCGACAACGGCTGGCAGTGCGGCACGCTCACCGTGCCCGTCGACTGGCGGAAGCCGTCCAGCGACACGGTTGGGCTCGCGCTGATCCGCCGCCCCGCCGTGTCGCCCGACGAGCGGCTGGGCGCGCTGGTGGTCAACCCGGAGGTCCCGGCGTCGGCGGCACCGGTTTCGTCCGCAACCTGGTGCGGCGGTTGCCCGATGCCGTGCAGGCGCGCTTCGACATCGTGAGCTGGGATCCTCGGGGCACCGGTGCGTCGCGCCCCGTCGACTGCGTCGACGACGGGTTCCTCGACCTCGGCACCGCGGCGCCTGCGGTTCCCGACACTGCCGAGACACTCGGCATCGTCCGTCGTTACAACCGCGCCTTTCGCGCGTGGGTGCACCGAACGCGGCGGCATCTACGCGGGCGAGGTCGGCACGCGCAACTCGGCGCGCGACCTCGAAGCGATCCGCATCGCGCTCGGGGAGTCGACGCTGAACTATCTCGGTTATTCGTACGGCACGATCCTCGGCATGACGTACGCACAGATGTTTCCCACCACGGTGCGTGCCATGGTTCTCGACGGCCCACTCGACTTCTGGCTTCCCCAACTCGACTACGCGCACCAACAGGCCCGGGGCTTCATGCAGGCGCTCGATGCCTTCCTCGGATGGTGCGAGCAGAGCACCGCGTGCGCGCTGCGCGACGCGGGTGCACCACGCGACGTGTTCACGCAGCTGCTCGATCGAGTGAATGCGGGCCCGATACCGGCCGAGTACACGGTGAACGGCGAGACGCGTACCGGGATGCTCACCGCGAGCCTGTTCGAGACCGCGGTGCTCTCGATGCTCTACGACGAGTCGCGCGGTTGGCCGATTCTCGGTCGGGCGCTCGAGCGCGGGCGCGCGTGACGACCCGGGAGCCCTGCTCGCGCTCGCCGACAGCTACCTCGGCCGCAACGTCGACGGCACGTGGACGTCGCTGGTGGAAGCGAACGCAGTGATCGGCTGCGTCGACCGTCCCGCCGCCAAGGCACGCAGCGCCGCGCTGGAGCTCGCCGACGTCGCGCGCTTCCAGTCGGAGCTCCCCCCCTGGGGTGGCGGCTGGGCGGTGTCCGGGCTGCGCGGGCATGCCGAAGCCGGCCCGCGGCGACAAGGTCGGTGACGTGCGGGTCACCGGTTCGGCTCCGATCCTCGTGGTCGGGACCACGGGTGACCCGGCCACGCCCTACGCGGGTGCGATCACGATGGTGTCCCGCATCGCCGGCTCCGGTCTCCTCACCTACGAGAGCACCGAGCACACGGGATACGGGACCGGCCGCAGCACGTGCGTCGACGACACTGTCGACGCGTACCTGATCGGCACGGTGATGCCCGCGGCGGGGCGCGCTGCTCGGCGGGCTAGCGGCGAGCGTCAGTCGAGCCACTCCGCCCACGCCGCGGGGACCGGTTCGCCCGTGATGTGCTCGAACATGCCACGCCCGTCGAACGGGACCCGGCCCTTCCCCACCAGGAGCTCACCGATCACGCGGCCCTCGTCCCATTCGAGGTCGAATCCCACTGGCACCCGCTCGCCGACCTCCGCCGTGCGCGCCTCGGTGCGATCGTCGAGTCGCAGGCCGAAGGCCTCCAACCCGAAGCTCCAGTGCTCGTCGGGCACCTCGCACACGAGCTCCGCCCAGAGCCCGTCGGCACGCACTTCGAGCAACGCACCGCGCGGGCAACGACACGTCGTCGTGTCGAATCACGACAAAGCCGGCATCGCGGAGATCGAGGTAGACCCAGTACGAGGCGTGATCGGTGAACAGGTCGAGCCGCACCGCACCGTTGACGCCATCGGACTGCTCGAACGTGAGCGTGTACCGCCCGGGTATCAACCCCCGAGCAGGTCGCGGACCTCGTCACGCTCTTCGACGAGCTCCTGGTTCGTGGCATCGATCTTCGCCGTGTCGCGAAGTCGTCGTGCTCGATCCCTTCGACGACGGACCACGATGCCCCGTCGCTGCGGACCGGGTAGCCGAACTGCAGGCCCTCGGGCACGCCGTACTCGCCGTGGCTCACGACCGCGAGCGAGTGCCAGTCGTCGCCGGGCGTGGGGGTGTGAATGCTGTTCACCGAGTCGATGATGGCGTGTGCCGCGGCGACGTCGCCGACGACTGCGCCGCGCTTGGCGATGACCGCGGCGCCACGCTTCTGGATCGTCTCGATGAACGTCGCCTTCGAGCCATGCCCGGTCGGTGATCACCTCGGGCACGGGCTTTCCGCCGATCCGGGCGTGCGCGAAGTCGGGGAACTGCGTCGCCGAGTGGTTGCCCCAGATCGCCATGTTCGTGACCTCGGCGTGGTGCACCGCAGCCTTCTTCGCCAGCTGCGTCTCGCGCCCGGTTCTCGTCGAGCCGTGGTCATCGCGAACCAGCGGTCGTCCGGTACGTCGGGCGCGTGCGAACGGGCGATCAGACAGTTCGTGTTACACGGGTTGCCGACGACGAGCACACGCACGTCGTTCGCGGCGTGTCGCGTTGATGGCCGCGCCGTACGGCCCGAAGATGCCGCCATTGATCTTGAGCAGGTCGCCGCGCTCCATGCCCGCCTTGCGCGGGATCGAACCGACGAGCAGCACCCACGACGCGCCGTCGAACGCGTGCTTCGGGTCGGACGTGGCCTCGACTCCCACGAGCAGCGGGTGCGCGCCGTCGTCGAGCTCCATCACGACGCCCTCGAGCGCGCCCATCGCGGGCTCGATGTCGAGCAGCCGGAGCACGACCGGCTGGTCGGGCCCGAGGAGTTGGCCGCTCGCGATGCGACTGGAGCAACGCGTAGCCGACGTCTGCCGCTCGCGCCGCTGACGGTGACGTGTGCCGGAGTCGCTGCCATGGCTCCTGAAGCTATCCCGCTGGTTGCGCGTCGGCCGAGTCGACGAGGCCGAGGAGCAGCTCGCGTGCCTCGGCGAGCTCGGCGATGCGCTCGGCCGCGCCGACGCTCCCGGCGCCGTGGTCGGGATGCGCGAGCCGCACGAGGCGGCGGAACCGCTGCTGCACGTCGTCGCGCTCGACGAGCATGCCCGCGCAGAGCCCGAGCACCTCCATCGCCCAGCGCCGCTCCGACGGGACCCCGCGCCACGTCGTCGCCGGCCGCGCCCGACACCGGCGTCCGAGCGCACCGGGCGGGAACGGCCGCAGGCCCCGGCAGGCCCTCGAACAGGCGCCGCACCTCGAGACCCTCGGGGAGGAACCCGGGCTGCGCGACCGCGGCTGTCGACGAATCGGAACGCGACACGCCGGCCCGACGGCGGCAGCGCGGCCGCCGCCATGAGCGCGCCGATCACCTGCGGCGCCGGCGGACCGTGCCGGTCGAGCTCGAGGACGGGCGCAGGGAGCCGGCTTCGACGTCGGCGCCGATGATCCGGTGGCGGGAGCGGTCGAGGCCGTGCGTGTCGGTCTGGAGCCGGTAGCGCAGCGCGATGCGGGGCACGGTGAGGCCGTCGCGTGCGGCATCGACGAGCCGACCCAACGCGTCCAACTGCTCCTCGTCGAGTCCCGGCACGTGCTCGGCGACCACCGCGCCGAGCAGGGCGCCGCCGAACGCCGAACCGCTCGTCGGCAGGTAGCCGTCGTCGAGCGCCACGCGTCGGGTCGGCATGTGCCGGCGGGTGTGGCGGACGTTCAGCTCGGCGAGGAGCACCCGCCCGACCCTCCGCTCCGAAGGATTCGGTTACAGCCGGTCGACGATCGCCTGCGCGAACTCCGACGTCTTGACCTCGGTGGCGCCGTCCATGAGGCGGGCGAAGTCGTAGGTGACGATCTTGTCGGCGATGGTGGCCTCGAGCGCACGCACGATGTCGTCGGCCGCGTCCTGCCAGCCGAGGTGCTCGAACATCATCACGCCCGACAGCAGCACCGAGCCGGGGTTCACCTTGTCCTGGCCCGGCGTACTTCGGCGCGGTGCCGTGCGTGGCCTCGAAGATCCCGTGGCCGGTGACGTAGTTGATGTTGCCGCCGGGCGCGATGCCGATGCCGCCGACCTGCGCGGCGAGCGCGTCCGACAGGTAGTCGCCGTTCAGGTTGGTGGTCGCGATCACGTCGAACTCGTCGGGCCGGCGTGAGCACCTGCTGGAGCGTGATGTCGGCGATCGCGTCCTTCACGAGGATCTTGTCGCCGGGCTTGCCGTCGCAGTCGTCCCAGCCGACCGCGACGTCGGCGAACTCGTCGCGCGTCAGCTCGTAGCCCCAGTTGCGGAACGCGCCCTCGGTGAACTTCTGGATGTTGCCCTTGTGCACGAGGGTGACGCTCGTGCGCTTCTTGCGCGACCGCGTACTCGATCGCGGCGCGGATGAGTCGCTTCGAGCCGGTCTCGGAGATCGGCTTGATGCCGATGCCGGAGTCGGCGCGGATGTTCCAGCCGAGGTCGTCGTGCAGGAGCTCGATGAGCTTGCGCGCCTCGGGCGTGCCCTCCTCGACCTCGAGCCCGGCGTAGATGTCCTCGGTGTTCTCGCGGAAGATCACCATGTCGACCTTCTCGGGGTGCTTCACCGGCGACGGCACGCCGGTGAACCAGCGCACCGGGCGCAGGCACACGTAGAGGTCGAGGATCTGGCGCAGCGCGACGTTGAGGCTGCGGATGCCGCCGCCGATCGGCGTCGTGAGCGGGCCCTTGATGCCGATGAGGTACTCGCGGAACGCCTCGACGGTCTCCTCGGGCAGCCAGCTCGCCGGTCTCGTCGAACGCCTTCTCGCCCGCGAGCACCTCCTTCCACTCGATCGTCTTGCCGTGCTTCGCCGCCGCCGCGTCGATCACGAGCTGCGCGGCGGGCCAGATGTCGACGCCGGTGCCGTCACCCTCGATGAAGGGGATGATCGGCTCGTCGGGGACGTTGAGCCGCCGTCGGTCAGCGTGATCTTCTCGGGCATCGAACCTGCTCCTGCTCGTGTCGTGTCGAAGGCCGGCTCATCGTACCGGCGACCGTGCGCGACAGCGGGTCAGTCGTGGACGGTGGCGACGACGGCGAGCACGACGAGGTAGATCAGCCAGGAGACGCCACACCGCCCACAACCAGAGCGTGCGACGCTGGAACATCGCCCGGGCGGCCGCCGGTGCCGGCGAGCGTGCATGCCACGACGATTCGCACGCGGCATCGGCCGACGACGCGGACCGGCGGCACCGCAACGAGCGGGCACACGCCCGCGCGCGGCGGCGGCCGCCGGGCTGCGGGCTCGGCGCGTCACGGCCGCGGCTCCGACGCGGCGCTCGGCCGCCTCGACGGTGTTGCGGAACAGCATCGCGATCGTCGTCGGGCCGACGCCGCCGACACGCGGCGTGATCGAGCCCGCGACCTCCTCGCAGCGCTCGTCGACGTCGGGCAGCGAGCCTGCGGCCCTCGTAGCGGACGCCGCCGCCGACCACGACCGCGCCCGGCGTGATGTGCTCGGGCTGGAGGATGCCCGGGACGCCGGCGGCCGCGACGACGATGTCGGCCCGCTGCGTGTACGCGCGGCCAGTCGGGCGACGCCGGTGTGCACGACGGTGACCGCGGCGTTGGCGGTCGGTCGCTTCTGCGAGAGCAGCAGCGCGAGCGGGCGGCCGAGCGTGAAGCCGCGGCCGAGGATGCACACCTCGTGCCCGGCGACCGGGATCTCGTAGTACGCGAGCAGCGCCTCGATGCCGGCGGGCGTGCACGGCACCGGCCCGGGCATCGACATCGCGAGCCGGCCGAGGTTCACCGGGTGCAGGCCGTCGACGTCCTTGTCGGGATCGATCGCGAGCAGCGCGGCCTCGTAGTCGATCTGCGGAGGCGTCGGGTGCTGCACGAGGAACGCGTCGACGGCCGGATCGTCGTTGAACGCGCGGATCGCGGCGACGACGTCGGCCTGGGTCGCGTCCTCGGGCAGGTGGATGTGCGGCGATGCCCAGCCGAGCTCGTCGCGCCTTGCTCATCTTCATGCCGACGTAGCGCACGCTCGCGTTGTCGTCGCCGACGAGGATCGTGCCGAGGCCCGGCTGGTGGCCCGCGCGCGATGAGCGCGTCGATGCGGGGCTCGAGGTCCGCGAAGACGGCGTCGGCCACGGGGCCGCCGGGCATCATCTTGGCGTCATCGGTCGCGGCATCATCAGTGGAGGAAGTGCCGCTCGCCGGTGAACACCATCGCGAGGCCGAGCTCGTCGGCCCGTTCGATCACCTTCTCGTCGCCGATCGAGCCGCCCGGTTGCACCACGACGGCGACGCCCGCGGCGGCGGCCGCCTCGATGCCGTCGGGGAACGGGTAGAACGCGTCGCTCGCGCACGCGCCGCCCGCGGCGCGGCCCGCGGCCTTCTTCGCCGCGATCTCGCCCGACTCGACGCGGTTCTGCTGGCCCGCGCCGATGCCGACGGCCTGGCCGTCCTTCACGAGCACGATCGCGTTCGACTTCACGTGCCCGCAGATGCGCCACGCGAGCTCGGCGTCGCGCCACTCCGCCTCGGTGGGCGCGCGCTTGGTGACGACGCGCCAGTCGTCGCGCGCCGCCGCGAAGTGGTGCGGCGTCTGCACGAGGAAGCCGCCGGAGATCTGGCGGAGGTCGAGCGTCCAGCGGCTCGGGCGGCGGCGCCTCGAGCAGGCGCGTGTTCTTGCGCTTCGCGACGAGCGCGTCGAGCGTGCCCTCCTCGTAGCCCGGCGCGATCACGACGTCGGCCTGCGGGCCGGCGACCATGCGCTCGACGGTGGCGGCGTCGATCGGCCGGTTCAGCGCGACGATGCCGCCGAACGCGGAGCGCTCGTCGCACTCGAGCGCGCGTTGGTACGCGGTGGCGAGGTCGTCGGCGACCGCGACGCCGCACGGGTTGGCGTGCTTGATGATGGCGCACGGTGGGCTCGACCGCCGCAGATCGTGCACGAGGCGCCACGCGGCGTCGGCGTCGTAGAGGTTGAGGTACGAGAGCGCGAGCCCGCTGTGCTGCTCCACGCCGTCCCACCAGCTCGTGGTGCCGGCGGTGCGGTAGCGCGCCGCCTGCTGGTGCGGGTTCTCGCCGTAGCGGAGCTCCTCGTCGGTGCGCTCGAGCGCGAGCACGAGGTGCTGCGGGCAGCGCGTCGTCGCGTTGGAGCCACGCCACGATCGCGGCGTCGTACGCGGCGGTGCGCGCGAACGCCTCGAGCGCGAGCGCGCGGCGGGTCGCGTCGGCTCAGCGCCCCGTGTTCGCGCGAGCTCCGCGAGCACGTCGTCGTACTGCGCGGGGTCGGTGACGATCGCCGACCCACGCGTGGTTCTTCGCGGCGGCACGCGTCATCGCCGGGCCGCCGATGTCGATGGTCTCGATGTCGGGCGACGTCGCGGAACGGGTAGAGGTTGCGACCACGAGGTCGAACGGCTCGATGCCGTACTGCTCGAGGTCGGCGACGGTGGGACTCCTTGCCGCGGTCGGCGAGGATCCCGCCGTGGATCTTCGGGTGCAGCGTGACGACGCGGTGGTCGAGCATCTCCGGCAAGCCGGTGACCTCGGCGAGGTGCGTCACCGGGACGCCGGCCTCGTCGATCGCTCGCGCCGTTCCGCCCGACGACACGAGCTCGAAGCCGAGCTCGTGCAGGCCGCGGGCGAAGTCGACGAGGCCGGTCTTGTCCCACACCGAGAGCAGCGCGCGCGCATCAGACGTCGTCCTCCGTCGAGCCGGCGCAGCACTTCGGGATAGAGCCGGCGCTCGACCTCCTTGATGCGCTCGTGCAGCGTCTCGACGGTGTCGTCGTCGAGCACCGGCACCGCCTCCTGGGCGAGGATCGGGCCTTCGTCGACCTCGAGCGGCGCGAGGTGCACCGTGCAGCCCGTGACCTTGACGCCGGCCGCGAGCGCGTCGTCGACCGCGTGCCAGCCCTTGAACGCGGGGAGCAGCGCGGGATGCGTGTTGACGATCCGGTCGGGAAACGCGTCGTGGATCGGCTTCTCGAGGATCGTGCCGAAGCCGGCCATCGCGACGAGGTCGACGTCGTGGCGCGCGAGCGCGTCGACGACCTCGTGCGTGTAGGCGACGCGGTCGAAGTCGGTCCCGAAGCTCGTGCGCTCGACGAGCTCGACGGCGACGCCGGCCGCCCGCGCGATCTCGATCGCGCCGCACTCGCGGTCGACCAGCACCACGACGATCGGCAAGTCGGCCGCCAGGAGGGCGTGGAGAATCGTGCCGCTGCCCGACGCCAGCACTCCGATCCGCCGCACGACCGCAACGTAGCCGAGCCGATGCGGCCGCGGGGGCTCCCTCGGGGTCCTTGAACTCCGGCGCGGAGCGTGGTCAGATGCCCACAACGCCCAAGCGGCTCACCCAGTCGCGGCTGTCGGAGGACGGGCATGGACCTGAACAAATTGACGCTCGGCGACAAGATCATGGGAGTGAGCGGCATACTCCTGCTCATCTTCTCCTTCTTCCCCTGGCTCGGCTTCTCGTACGGCCCGTTCTCGACCTCGGGCAGCGCGTGGAAGTTCACGCTCTGCTGGCTGGCCGTGATCCTCGGCGTCGCGTGCGTCGTCTACGTCGTGCTGAGGATGCAGGAGGTCCCTCTTCCGGAGCTCGGTTCGGTCAAGTGGGGACACATCATCCTCGGGATCGCCGTCGTGGCCTTCGTCTTCATCCTCATCAAGGTGATCACCGGTCCTGGCACAGGTGGTGTCGACATCAGCGGGACCGGCGTGTCGAAGTCGCGCAAGATCGGCATCTTCCTCGGCTTGATCTCCTCGGCGGGTCTCGTGGTGGGCGCGTACCTCAACGTCAAGGAGGCCGGCGAGCTGCCGGGAGCGCTCGGAGGCAAGAAGGACGGAGGGGCTCCCCCGCCCACAGCCTGACCGGTGAGCACAGTGGGGGCCTGACCGGTGGATGAAGCCGGCGTTCCCGTCCCCCGCCTCGGCTGGCGGGCGCAGCGCAGGCCACGGCCCGGCTTCGCTCATGTCCTCGGTGCGGCGGCGGGGGCGTTCGCGGTGGTGGCGATCGTGGCGTTCGTCGTGGAGGTCACGAGCGACGACCCGACCGTGCCGGGCGTCGCGTTCGATGCCCTGCTCGCGATCGCCGCACTGGCCATCGGCTTCGTCGTACCGGGGCCGATCCGCTCGGCCTGCGTCACCGCCATCGTCCTCAGCGTCCCGCTCGTGTGGATCTTCGGATTCCTCGGAGACGGCAACGGCGGCCGCAGCGATGTGCGCGCGATCTACCTGCTGACCCTCGTCTGCTATCTCGTGCTCTACCTCGTCGACCTGGACGAAGGGGCGGGCGATCTTCCTCGCGGGCACGCTGCTCTTCCTCGCGAGCTGGTTCAGCTTCGAGGTGGCCGGAAGCCAGAGCAACACCATCGTCCCGTTCCAGAGCGAGATCTCCGGTACCAGCTCGAGCACCGACAGCCTCGGTTTCTCCACCAGCGACTCGTCGTTCTCGAACGCGAGCGACACCACCGACTCCACCGCCACCGCCGCGCTCGTGATCGGACTCATCTTCCTCGGCATCGGCGCAGTTCTCGACCGGAGGAAGTTCGAGGGCGCGGCCACGCCGTTCATCGCGGTCGGCGCGCTCGAGACGATCGCCGGCGCGGTGGTGCTCGGTGGGAACGAGAGCGTGCTGCTGGGTGGCTTGCTGGCAGTGGCCGCGGGTGCCGTGGTCGGCATCGTCGGCGCGCGGGGCGATCGGCGTCGCGCGACGACCTGGATTGGCGTGCTCACAGTGTTCGGCGGGCTCGTCGCGGTGCTGGTCGACATCGCGCCGAGCAGCGCAGCGGGGGTCGGCGGCATCGCGCTCGGCTTCGCGGTGGGACTCGGAGTGATCGCGTGGTGGCTCGCGCCGGTACTCGGTGAGCCCGACGACGGCGATGACCGGCCCGCGCCACCGGCCCCTACACCGCCCCGGTGGCAACGTCCTTCCGATGCCGGACGAAGCCGCGGCGTAGCCGCCGCGTCCGCGTCCCGGCTCAGAGCTTCCGGACGATCTCCGCCATCAGCTCGCCCGCCTCGGTGGGGTTGAGCCCCACCTGCGCGCCGGCGTCGCGCAGCGCTGCGATCTTCGCCGCGGCCGTGCCCTTGCCCGCCCGACACGATCGCTCCGGCGTGGCCCATCTTCTTGCCCGGCGGCGCCGTCACCCCGGCCACGTACGCCACGACCGGCTTGCGCATCTGCTCCTTGATGAACTCCGCGGCCTCTTCCTCGGCGGAGCCGCCGATCTCGCCGATCATCATGACGGCCGACGTCTCGGGATCGGCCTCGAACGCGCTGCAGGCAGTCGATGAAGCTCGTTCCCGGGACCGGGTCGCCACCGATGCCGACGCACGTGGTGACGCCGACGTCCTTCTGCTTGAGCTCGTAGAGCGCCTGGTACGTGAGCGTGCCGGAACGGCTCACGATGCCGACGGGCCCGCCTTCCTTGGCGATGTGGCCGGCGGTGATGCCGATGTTGCACTTGCCGGGGCTGATGATCCCCGGACAGTTGGGGCCGAGCAGCCGCGTGCTCGGGAAGTCGCGGCGCAGCTTGTTGAAGAACCACGCCTCGTCGTGTGCGGGCACGCCTTCGGTGATGCACGACGATGAACCCGATGCCGGCCTCGGCCGCCTCCATCACCGCGCCGCGCACGCCCGGCGCCGGGATGAAGATGCACGACGCGCTGGCACCGGTGGCTTCGATCGCGTCGACGACGGTGGCGAACACCGGGATGCCGTCGACGTCGGTGCCCGCCTTCTTCGGATTCGTACCGCCGACGACCTGGGTGCCGTAGTCGCGGTTCAGCGGGCCGTAGAAGCTGCCCTGCCCGCCGGTGAGACCCTGGTAGACGACCTTGGTGTTCTCGTCGACGAAGATGCTCATTTCGCGCAGCTCCACGGCGCGGCGAGCCGCCTCCAGCATGGTGGGTTCCATCTGCAGCTTGTCCGACAGATGCGGTCCGAGGATGGCGCGACCCTCGTCGGCGTTCGTCCCGTCGAGGCGGATGACGATCGGTGAGTCGATCTGCACGCGCTCGAGCGCCTGCACGATGCCGTTCGCCACTTCCTCGCCCTTCGTGATCCCGCCGAAGATGTTGATGAAGATCGAGCGGACATTGACGTCGCTCGTGATCACCTCGAGCGCGCCGGCCATCACGTCGGCGTTCGCACCGCCGCCGATGTCGAGGAAGTTCGCCGGCGCACCTCCCACCTGGTTCACGATGTCGACGGTACTCATCGCCAACCCCGCGCCGTTCGCGATCACACCGACCGATCCGTCGAGGCCCACGTACTGCAGCCCGCGCTCGTGCGCGAACCGCTCGCGCGTGTCTCGCACCTGCGTGGCGTCGTACTCGACGTAGTCCGGGTGTCGGAACACCGCGTTGTCGTCGAGCGTGACCTTCGCATCGAGGGCGTGCACGCGGCCGTCGGGAGTGAGGATGAGTGGGTTGATCTCGACGAGGTCGGCGTCGCCCTCCGTGTACGCGCGGTACAGGTTGAGGAGGACCTCGACCGCACCCTCGGTGGCTTGCGGGTTCAAGCCGCGCCGCCTCGACCCACTCCCGGCACTGCGCCTCGCTCAAGCCGTCGACCGGATCGACGTGGATCCGCGCGATCGCGTCCGGGTTCTCCGCCGCGACCTGCTCGATCTCCACGCCACCCTGCGCCGACAGCATTCCGAGGTGCAGCTTGGCGGCCCGGTCGAGGGTGAACGACGCGTAGTACTCCTCCGCGATGTCGCTCGCCTTCTCGATCCAGACCACCTCGACGATGTGGCCCTTGATGTCCATCCCCAGGATCGCCGAGGCGTGGGCGCGGACCTCGGCCGCGTCGGCCGCGAGCTTGATGCCGCCGGCTTTCCCGCGGCCGCCCACCTGTACCTGGGCCTTCACCACGACCGGGAAGCCGAGCCCGTCGGCCTCCTCGACGGCCTGCGCAACGGTGGTGGCCGGTGCGCCCGGCGACACGGGTATGCCGTAGCGCGCGAACAGCAGCTTGCCCTGGTACTCGAACAAATCCACGAAAGGTCCCTCCGGAAGTCGGCGCAATCGTGGCGGATCGACTTGGGCTTGACAAACTGTGAGCCATGCCGCCCAACCGGTCCGATACCCGGCTGCTCCTGATGGCCGCGGGTGGCGTGCTCGTCGCGGGCGTCCTCGTCGCCGTGGTGCTCCTCTTCGCCACCAGCGGGAGCGGTGGACCCAAGAAGTACCAGCCCTTCCAGGCCGGGCTGGCGAGCTCGCTCCGCGCCGACCTGCGCGACGGAGGCCCCTACTACTTCCCCGACCCGTTCGGCGGCCAGCGCAGCATCCTCTTCGCCCTGGAGGGCGACAACATCGTGGCACTCTCCACCGTGCTCCCCGGCACGAAGGACTGCCGCATCACCTGGAAGGGACAGATCGACCGCTTCGTCGACTGCCACGGGGGCAGGCACCGGAGCGTCGAGCTCGATCGTTACTACGACTTCATCGACGCCACCGGTGAGAACAAGGGCATCCTGTTCATCGACCTGCGCAAGAAGCTTCCCGCGCCGGAGCCCGCGGGCGCTTCGAACTAGTCGGATCGACCACTCGTTTCCGAGGGTCGTTCGGCCCTGGCCGAACGGGTGCCGTGCGGCCACCATGATGCGGTGGCCGTTGACGATCGATCAGGGGCTCGATTGGTCCCGGGTGTCGCCCTCTGGCGCGCCGCCGGGTCGGCCGTACCGAACACGCCGCCGGCGCGGGACCGAGTCGTCGACCTGCTCCGCGTCGGGAGCCTGCTCATCGTCGTCTTCGGGCACATCCTCATGGCCGTGGTCACCTGGCGCCATGGGATCCCGACCGTCGGCAACCTGCTCGCGATGGTTCCCGAGCTCAAGATCGCCACGTGGGCGTTGCAGGTCATGCCCCTCTTCTTCGCGGCTGGTGCAATCTCGAACCGGCTCTCGTACGCGTCGGCCAGTGCGCGCGGCGAACCGTGGCGCACCTGGTTGTGGCACCGGGTCCGACGTCTGATCCGTCCCGTCCTCTTCTACCTCGCGATCTGGATACCGCTCGTGTTCCTCCTCGAGGTGACGCTCCCGGACGCGGCCGCGCCGCTCGGCAAGCTCTCCACCCAGCTGCTGTGGTTTCTCGGCGTGTACTTGTTCGTGATCGCGACGACGAGATGGCAGATCCGGCTCGCGGAGATCGGCTTCCCCGCGGTCGTTGCGCTCTTGGCGATCATCGCCCTGATCGACGTCGGCCGTTTCCATGTCACCGGCGGGATCGCGGTCGCGAATTTCCTGCTCGTGTGGTTCATGGCCGCGACCTTCGGCCTCGTCGTGCGCGATCACGTCGGTCGGGGAACACGTGGGTTCGTGTGCACCGCGCTCGGGGCGCTCTCGTTGAACGTCGCGCTCGTCGCGCTGCTGCCCTATCCGATCTCGATGATCGGGATGCCGGGCGAGCCGATCTCCAACATGGCACCGCCGACACTCGTGCTCGCCTTGCACGCCGTCGTGCTGATCTCGTTGGTCGGCATCGCGTGGCCGTCGCTCGAACGGCTGTCCGCACGTCCACGGTGGTGGCAGATGATCGTCGCCGGCGGCGCGGCCGCCATGACGGTGTACCTGTGGCATCTCACGGCGCTCGTCGGGATCACCGTCCTCGAGCACGAGATCGGCTTCGGCCGAGGCCCGGTCGACGACATCGGCTTCTGGCTCGCCACGCCGCTGCACACCCTCGCGATCCTCGCGACCACGCTGATCGTCGTCAGCGTGGTGGTCGTCTTCGAGCACCGCCCCGTCCCGTGGTTGGAGCGCCCCGGTACGGGCGTTCCCGCGAACCCCGCATGGTCGGTTGCGGCGGCGGCAGGCGCCGTCGCCTGCGGGTGCGGATTCCTCGTGCTCGCCGCGACCGGGATGGCCGGCTTTCCCTTCGGGCGCGTCACGACGTACGCGGAGCTCCCCCTCACGCCCGGCCTCGGCTTCGCGCTCCTCATCGTCGGCGTACTCGCGGTTCGAGCGGGCGGCCGTCGGAGCGGGGCGCGGGCGCAGCGGCCGAGACGTCGACCATCGAGACTGCGCCGGAAACGTCAGCGCAGCACGCGCTCGCCCGCGTCGAGCTCTCTAGATCTTCTGGAGGGGCGCCCACGCGAGCAGGAGTCGCTTCTCGCCGACGTCGCGGAAAGTTGACGACGGCTTCGGTCTTGTCGCCGTCGCCGATCAGCTCGAGGATCACACCCTCGCCGAACTTCTCGTGCGCGACGTCGTCGCCGACGCGGAGACCGAGGGCTTCGGCACCGCGTGCACCCGCCGGCGCCGACGCCGCGAGCGCGGCCTCGACCACCGCGTCGCGGTGGCTGCCGGCCGCGCCCGATCGGCTTCGCGCTCTCCTCGACGCGTGCACGAGCTCCTCGGGGATCTCGGAGAGGAACCGGCTCGGCGGGTAGTAGTCGGTGGAGCCGAACAGCATCCGTGTCCACGCGTGGCACAGGTACAGCCGCTCGCGGGCGCGCGTGATGCCCACGTAGCAGAGGCGCCGCTCCTCCTCGAGCTCGTCGGGATCGCCGAGGCTCCGGACGTGCGGGAACACGCCGTCTTCGAGACCGGTGATGAACACCACCGGGAACTCGAGGCCCTTGGCGGAGTGCAGCGTCATCAACGTGATCGCGCTCTGCTCGTCGCCCGCGCCTTCCGCGGGTCGAGGTCGGTGACGAGCGAGATCGCCTCGAGGAACGCCTGCACGCGCGCGAGCCCGGTGGGAACCCCGACCGGCTCGTCGACCGCATCGGCGGTACCGACGCCCGCGATTCCGGGGAGCCCGGTGAGGTCGCCGGCGTCGAGCGCCTCGTCGAACTCGCGGCAGACGCCGACGAGCTCCTGGAGGTTCTCGATCCGTCCCTGCGCCTCGATGGTGCGCTCGGCCTCCAGCTCCGCGACGTAGCCGGTCTCCTCCAGCACCGCTTCCACGGTGGCCGCCACACCCGACTGCGCCGCGTACTCGAACGTGTCCATGAGCTCGAGCAGCTCGCCGGATGCCGCCGAGCGCCTTGCCGGTGACGCCCGGCGGCGGCGGCCTCGCGGAGCGCGTCGCGGAACGTGAGGCCGGCGCCCTGGGCGTACGGCGTCGACCTCGGCACCGACGTGTCGCCGACCCCGCGCTTGGGCGTGTTGACGATGCGCTTCCAGCTCACTTCGTCGTCGGGGTTCACGAGCGCGCGCAGGTACGCGAGCGCGTCCTTGACCTCGCGGCGGTCGTAGAACTTCACGCCGCCGACCACGCGGTACGGGACGCCCGGCGCGCACGAGCGGCTCCTCGATCACGCGGCTCTGCGCGTTCGTGCGGTAGAAGACCGCGACGTCGTTGAACCGCTGGCCGTCCGTGTCCGACGAGGCGGATCGATCTCGCGCACGACGAACGCGGCCTCGTCGTGCTCGTCCTCGGCCTGGTAGCGCGTGATGAGCTCGCCGCCGACCTGTTCGGTCCAGAGGTGCTTCGGCCGGCGGGCCGCGTTGTTGGCGATGACGGCGTTCGCGGCGTCGAGGATGCGCTGGGTCGACCGGTAGTTCTGGTCGAGCACGATGACGGTCGCGTCGGGGAACGCCTCCTCGAAGCGCAGCAGGTTCCGGAAGTCGGCCCCGCGGAACTTGTAGATCGAGTTGTGCGTGACAAGCCCTTCGGCAACGAAGTTGTGCGTTGGCTCGACGTCGAGGTCGTACACCTGGCGATCCAGCTGTACCCGCTCGACCCACACGACCGGATCCGGCCGACCGTCAGCGCTCAGCATCACCATTCCGGCGCGGAGGGATGATGCGGTGATCCAGTTCGACTCCTGGTCCAAAAGTGTGCTCTCGGGTGCGGTTTCCGCACCCAAACGCACTCCTTTAGCGGCGAAGTGCACGTGGTCGGCAGTCGAGACGATGCGTCGGCCGCTTTGCGTCGTGATCGCGTACCCCGCGGGTGCAGTCGATCGATGTACGCGCGACGACGCGCGCCGGGCCGGAAGTCGCCGCTGCCGTAGCACGAGAGCACCTCGTCGCCGCCGCGCACCTGCTCGATCGGCCGGTGCGAGCCGTCGCCCATCGTGACGCGTGTTCCCGCGACGAGACACTGATCGGTGTCGCCGACGACCATCACGTTGCGGTGCTCTTCGGTGAGCATGCGCACGAGCTCCCACTGGGCGATGTTCGTGTCCTGGAACTCGTCGACGAGCACGTGGTGGAAGCGGTGCCGCCAGCGCGCGAGCACGTCGGGGTGCTCGCGGAACAGCCGCACCGCGAGCACGAGCAGGTCGTCGAAGTCGACGGCCGACGCCTCGAGCGAGGCGGCGCTGGTACTCGCGTGTAGACCTCGGCGACGCGCCGCTCGGGCGGGCGTGAACGGCGCGGTCGCCGGCGTCTGCTCGGGCGGACGAGCTCGTTCTTCAGCGCCGAGATGCGCGCGTGGAGCTGGCGGGCCGGGAAGCGCTTCGGGTCGAGGTTGAGGTCGCGCCGCACGTAGTCGGTGAGGCGGACGGCGTCGGACTGGTCGTAGATCGAGAACGACGAGCGGTAGCCGAGCACGCGCGGCCTCGCGCCGGAGGATGCGCGCGCACGCGGAGTGGAACGTGCGACACCCACATGCGGCGGGCGACCGGGCCGACGAGCGTCGGCGACCCGCTCCTTCATCTCGCCCGCGGCCTTGTTGGTGAACGTGATCGCGAGCAGACCGAACGGCGAGCACGCGCTGCTCGGCGACGAGGATACGCGACCCGGTGCGTGAGCACCCGCGTCTTGCCCGATGCCGGCGCCCGCGACGACGAGGATCGGACCGTCGGGCGCGCGACGCCGCCTCGCGCTGCACCGGGTTCAGGCCCGCGAGCAGCGCGTCGGTGTCCGTGGTCACCGGTGCATCGTACCGGGGACCGTACGGTGTTCGGGGTGTCCGGATCAGCACCCGACGATGTCTGAGCGTTGACCGACGAGGCGCTCACCGACCGACTTCGAGCAGGAGCGTCACCGGGCCGTCGTTGACCAGCTCGACCTGCATGTCGGCGCCGAACCGCCCGGTGGCGACGGTCGCGCCGAACTCACGCAGCGCGTCGGCGAACGCGTCGACGAGCGGCTCGGCCTGCTCCGGCCGGGCGGCGTCGACCCACGACGGGCGACGGCCGCGCTCGATGTTCGCCGTAGAGCGTGAACTGGCTGACGACGAGGACCTGCGCCGCTCGCGTCCGCGACCGAAACGTTCATCGTGCCCGTCGTCGTCGGGGAACACGCGGAGGTTCCAGACCTTGTCGGCGAGCTTGCGCGCGCGACTGCGTCGTCGTCGTCGTGGGTCACGCCGACCAGCACACACAGACCCACGCCGATCTCGCCCACGACCGAGCCGTCGATCCGGACGCGCGCTTCGGGTGACGCGCTGCACCAGCGCGCGCATCGACTACGCGGCTGTCTTCTCCATGTCGGGCGTGTAGCTGCCCGAGCGCGCCAGGCTGTTCATGCGGGCACGATGGAGGAACGCGGCGCGACCGGCGTCGACGTTGGCGGCCGCGCCCTTCCATGCCTTCAGCGCCGGAGCCTGCAGCGCGCGTCCGTAGGAGAAGCTGAGCTGCCACGGGTGCGGGACCGAGCTTGTTCATCGCGTTCAGGCGCGCGGTGGCCTCCTCGTCGGACTGGCCGCCCGATAGGAAGACGATGCCGGGCACCGCAGCAGGAACGGTGATGCGGAAGCAACGGAGCGTCGCCTCTGCGATCACCTCGTCGGACGCCTGGGTCGTGCAGTCGTACCCCGGCAGCACCATGTTCGGCTTGAGGAGGATGCCCTCGAACTCGACATTCTGTTGGAGCAGCGCGGAGAACATCGCGGCCTGGGCGCGCTCGGTGGCGAGGAACGACTCGTCGAGGGTGTGCTCGCCTTCCATCAGCACCTCGGGTTCCACGATCGGAACGATGCCCGCTTCCTGGCACAGCGCGGCGTAACGCGCCAGCGTGTGCGCGTTCACGTCGACGCAGTAGTCGCTCGGGCGGCCGTCACCCACGCTGTAGGTGGCGCGCCACTTCGCGAAGCGGGCGCCGAGGTCGTGGTACTCGGCCAGCCGCTCCCGCAATCCGTCGAGACCTTCGGTGACGGTCTCACCCTCGGAGAAGGCGAGCGCCTTCGCTCCGGTGTCGACCTTGATACCCGGGATGATCCCCTGGTCCTGCAGCAGTTTCACGAGCCGGGTCCCGTCGCCGGCGGATTGCCGGATCGTCTCGTCGTAGAGGATCACGCCGCTGATGTAGTCGCCCGCGCCCTCGGTGCTGAACAGCATCTCGCGGTAGTCGCGGCGATTCGTCTCGGTGGACTCGACGCCGATCGAGTCGAAGCGCTTCTTGATCGTTCCGCCGCTCTCGTCGGCGGCGAGGATGCCCTTGCCGGGTGCGACGAGCGCGCGTGCCGTTGCGTTCAGCTCGTTGAGGTCCATGAGGTCACTCCCATTCGCGGAATCATTCCCATTCGATGGTGCCGGGTGGCTTGCTGGTGATGTCGTAGGCGACCCGGTTCACGCCGGGCACCTCGTTGATGATCCGCGATGCCATCCGCTCGAGCACGTCGGCGGGAAGCCGGGCCCAGTCGGCGGTCATGGCGTCTTCGGACGTGACCGCGCGGATGATGATCGGGTATTCGTAGGTGCGGCCGTCGCCCATGACACCGACGGTACGCACCGCGGGCAGCACCGCGAAGCTCTGCCAGATGTCGCGATACAGGCCGGCGCGCCGGATCTCCTCGATCACGATCGCGTCGGCGTTGCGCAGGATCTCGAGCCGCTCCGGAGTGATCGTACCGATGATCCGCACCGCGAGCCCGGGGCCGGGGAACGGCTGACGCCACACGATCTCCTCGGGCAGGCCGAGCTCCTCGCCGATTGCGCGCACTTCGTCCTTGAAGAGGTGGCGGAGCGGTTCGACCAGCTCGAAGTTCATGTCTTCCGGGAGGCCACCCACGTTGTGGTGCGACTTGATGGTGGCGTTGTCGTCGCCCCCCGACTCGACGATGTCGGGGTAGAGCGTGCCCTGCACGAGGAACCGCGTCCGCGCCGTCTGCCGCGAGGTCGCGCGCGGCTTCTTCGAACACCCGGATGAATGTCTCGCCGATGATCTTGCGCTTCTGCTCGGGCTCGATCACGTCGTCGAGCGCGCCCAGGAAGCGATCGCCCGCCTTCACGTGCACGAGATCGACTGCGAACTGCCGGCGGAAGGTCTCCTCCACCTGCTCCGCCTCGTCGAGCCGGAGCAAGCCGGTGTCGACGAACACGCAGATGAGCTGGTCGCCGATGGCCTTGTGCACCAGCGCCGCGGCCACTGCGGAGTCGACGCCGCCGGAGAGCCCGCAGATCACGCGTTCGGACCCGACCTGCGACGCGCACTTCGTCGACGGCCTGCTCGATGATCGACGTGTTGGTCCACGTGGGCCGGCAGTCGCACACGTCGAACAGGAACCGCTTGAGTACCTCCTGTCCGCGCTCGGTGTGCGCGACCTCGGGGTGGAACTGCACGCCGTACACGCCACGCTCGCGGTGCTCGAGCGCGGCGACCGGCGCGCCGGGCGTGGAGGCGGTGACGACGAAGCCCTCCGGTGCGCTCACGATGGCATCACCGTGACTCATCCACACGACCTGCTCCACGGGCAGGCCGTCGAACAGCACCGCGCTGCGATCCGTTCTCCTGAGCTCGGTACGCCCGTACTCCCCGCTACCGGTGCGCTGCACGGTGCCGCCGAGCTGCTGCGCGACGAGCTGCGCGCCGTAACAGATGCCGAGCACCGGCACTCCGGCGTCGTACACCGCAGGGTCGATCGCGCGGTGCGTCCTCGACGTGCACGGACGCAGGACCGCCGGAGAGGATGATTCCCTTCGGGCGGCGCGCCAGCATCTCGGCGAGCGGCATCGACCGCGGCACGATCTCGGAGTACACGTGCGCCTCGCGCACCCGCCGCGCGATCAGCTGTGCGTACTGCGCCCCGAAGTCGACGACGAGGACCGTGTCGAACGAGTCAGCGGCCGTCATCATGGGTCGCTCGCTCCCGCGCCCGGTTCACCGACCCATGCCAACGCCCTGCGCGCGCTGGAGCGCCTTGCCCTCGGTTTGCAGCGAGGGCGCGACCATCACTTCGGCCTTCTGGAATTCCTTGAGCGTCTCGTAGCCCGTGGTGGCCATCGACGTGCGGAGCGCGCCGAACAGGTTGAGCGTGCCGTCGTTGTCGTGCGCGGGGCCGGTGAGGATCTCCGCGAGCGTTGCCGCGCCGGCCGGCGTTCACACGCGCGCCACGCGGCAGATCGGCATGGAACGTGGCCATGCCCCAGTGGTAGCCGCGGCCGGGGGCTTCGTACGCGGCGGCAAGTGGCGAGCCGATCATCACGGAATCGGCGCCGCACGCGATGGCCTTGGCGATGTCGCCGCCGGTACGCATGCCGCCATCGGCGATGACATGCACGTACACGCCGGTTTCGTCGAGGTGGCGGATCCGAGCACCCGCGGCGTCGGCGATCGCGGTGGCCTGCGGCACGCCGATGCCGAGCACACCGCGCGTCGTGCACGCGTGCCCCGGACCGACACCCACGAGCACACCCACCGCGCCCGTGCGCATGAGGTGCAGCGCGGTGGAGTAGGACGCGCAGCCGCCCACGATGACCGGGATGTCGAACTCACGGATGAACTTCTTCAGATTCAACGGTTCGGCGGTCTTCGACACGTGCTCGGCGGAGACGACCGTGCCCTGGATCACGAGGATGTCGAGCTCGGCGTCGAGCACGTGCTTGGCGTAACGCTCGACGCGCTGCGGCGTGAGTGACGCGGCACGCGACGACGCCCGCTTGCTTGATCTCGCGGATGCGCTGACCGATGAGCTCGGCCTTCATCGGCTCGGAATAGATCTCCTGCATGCGGCGGGTGGCCTTCTCCGCCGACAGCTCGGCGATCTCCTCGAAGAGCGGTTCCGGATCCTCGTAGCGGGTCCACAGGCCTTCGAGGTTGAGGCACGCAAGCCCGCCGAGCTCGCCGATCTCGATTGCGATCCGGGGCGACACCACGCCGTCCATCGCGGCCGCGATGACCGGCAACTCGAAACGGAACGCGTCGAGCTCCCACGAGATGTCGATGTCACCGGGATCGCGCGTTCGCCGGCTGGGGACGATCGCGATGTCGTCGAGGCCATAGGCCCGCCGACCGGACTTGCCGATGCCGATCTCGACTTCCACCTACCACCTCCGCAAAGAAGAGAGCCTACCGCCCGGGGTCCGCAGCCCCTTGCCAGCGCTGGGGCTAGTCGAACAGCGGGGTACCCATGAGGTGTGCGAGGAACCCAGCCAAGATGCGCGCGGTGGCGCCCCAGATGGTCTCGTCTTCGAGCTCGAAGAAGTGCATCGTGCGCTCGGAGCCGAAGAGATCCCATTGCTCCTGGCTGTGAACGTCACCGCTGAGCAGGGTCGAGAGCGAGACGTCGAAGACGCGCTCGACCTCGTGGGGATCGGGAACGAGCGCCGGCGGCACTCCGATCAACCCGACGAACGGAGCGATCAGGAAGGGACCCGAGACCGTGTGCATCGTGTCGAGCTCGCCGATCACGTCGACGGCGTGGCGGGCGAGGCCGATCTCCTCCTCGGCCTCGCGCAGCGTGGCGTCGCGCGGCGTGGCGTCGACGCGAGGGTCGATCTTGCCGCCGGGGAACGCGACCTCGCCCTGGTGGTTCGGCATGGTGTCGGGCCGCCGCGTGAGCACGAGCCGCGCCTCGCCGGTCTGCTCGAAGATCGGGAGCAGCACCGCGGCGTCGCGGGTGTCGGGCTCGAGCGTGGGCCCGGGCCGCGGAGGAGGGAGGTCGGCGCAACGGGCCCGGACGTCGTGCAACGACAGGACCCGCTGGGCTGACGGAACCTGGGCCCAGGGCGACGGACCCCCAGCGTGTGCCGCAGGTGGACGCGGGATGCGCTGGCGGCCTCCTCTGGCTACTTCTTCTTCCCGGACGCGATCTTGGCGAGCACGTCGCGGCTCGAGAGCACCAGGAGGTCTTCGCCGTCGACGGTGACCTCGGTGCCGCCGTACTTGGAGTAGAGGACGGTGTCGCCGACGGCGACGTCGACCGGGATGAGCTCGCCGGTCTGCTCGGAGCGGCGGCCCGGGCCCACGGCCAGGACCTCGCCCTGCTGGGGCTTCTCCTTGGCGGTGTCGGGGATGACGAGGCCGCTGACGGTCGTCTCCTCGGCCTCGCCGGCGCGGACGACGATCCGGTCCTCGAGCGGTTGCAGGTTCATGCGTGGGCCTCCTGGTGCCTCAGCTGGGCGTGACGCGGCGTTGGGATGCGATCTCGTTAGCACTCGGAGTATGCGAGTGCTAAATCAAGGTACCAGCCCCCCACCCGGACCGGCAACTTGCCGCACGTGAATCTGGCGGCCTACAGGCGGAGATTGGGGTCGATGCCGGCGTCGAGCGGGCTGGGGCCGTCGGCGAGGAGCCGCCACCACGCCGTCGCCGCGATCATCGCCCCGTTGTCGGTGCAGAGCTCGAGTGGCACGAGGAACGCCCGGCGGCCGGTGCTGGCGGCGAGCTCGGCGACGCGCGCCGCGCAGCGCGGAGTTCGCGGCCACCCCACCCCCGATCGCCACGGTGCCCACTTCCGCCTCGTCGGCGACGGCGAACAGCTTGTCGACGAGTTGGTCGACGACGGCTTCCTGGAACGACGCCGCGACGTCGGCAACGCGATCATCCGGGTGACCGGCGTACGTGGTTGACCACCGCGGTCTTGAGACCCGCGAACGACAGGTCGGGCTCGCCCGGCATCGCGCGGGGAAAGCGGATCGCGGCACGGATCCCCGGTCGGCGGCGAGCCGGTCGATCGCGGGTCCGCCCGGATAGCCGAGCCCGAGGAACCGGGCGACCTTGTCGAACGCCTCGCCCGCGGCGTCGTCGACGGTCTGGCCCGCGACGCGATAGCGGCCATGGTCCTCCATGACCACGAGCATCGTGTGGCCGCCCGACACGATGAGCACCACGAGCGGCGGCTCCAGGTCGGGTCCTCGAGCCACGCCGCGTACAGGTGCGCCTCGAGGTGGTTGACGCCGACGTAGGGAAGATCTGCGGTGAGCGCGAGCGCCTTCGCCGCGCTCACGCCGACGAGCAACGCGCCGGCGAGACCCGGTCCGTGACACGCGGCGACCGCGTCGAGCGCGCGCGAGCTCCATCCCCGACCTCGATGAGGGCCTCCTCGATCACGTCGGTGATCAGCTCGACGTGCGCGCGGCTCGCGATCTCCGGAACCACACCGCCGAAGCGCGCGTGGAGGTCGACCTGGCTCGACACGACCGACGAACACACGATGCGTCCGTCTTCGACGACCGCCGCGGCCGTCTCGTCACACGATGTCTCGATTCCCAGGATGCGCATCAGGCGCGCCCATCCTCCAGCAGCGTCTCACCCGGAAGTCCGCGCTCGATCGCGTCGAGCAGCTCGGAGTACTCCGGACGATCGACTTCGTGCGCCCACATCACGAGGGCGTCCTCGTTGACCTCCTGGTAGTAGTTCTTGCGCACGCCGACCGGTCCGAACCCGAAGCGCCGGTAGAGCTCCTGCGCGCCGCGGTTCGTCATCCGAACCTCGAGCGTGAGGCTCGTCGCGCCGCGTGCGACCGCCTCACGCGCAAGCACGAGCAAGAGACGCGTCCCGATCTTGTTGCGGTGCCACTTCGGATCGACGGCGATCGTGGTGACGTGGCCGTCGTCGACCGTCATCATGAGCCCCGCGTACCCGACCAGCTCGCGACCGATCCGCGCCACGAAGTACGCACGGGTGGACCGCAGTGCGAGCTCCGAGAGGAACAACGACGTGCTCCACGGTCGCGGGTACACCTGCTTGCTCGATCTTCAGCACCGACCGCACGTGCCGACGCCGCATCGCCTGTGATGTGCACGATGGGTTCGACGTGTTCCGGCTGCGCAGCCACTACTTCCTCGCTCCAACGTGCTCGCGCTCCCAGTGGATCTCGGCGTCGCTCGTGCGGAGGTAGAGCGGCCGGAGGTCGCCGGGCAACTGGAAGTCCTCGCGCTCGACGCGTGCTGCCGCGAGCTCGACGAGCGCGGCCGCGCTCGGCGTGGCATGGTCGGCGCCCGCAAGCTCGGCATGGTCGAGCGAAGCGAACTGGTCGCGGTAGGCAGCGACACCGTCGCCCGCGAGCAGGAGCTCGTCGGTGCCGGACTCGAGCTCGGCGACGAGCTCGGCGGGCGCTCGGACCTCGTAGTCGGATACTCGTTGCAGACCGCCCGGCACCGGCCGGTACGCCGCCGAGAACACCTCGCGCCGGCGCGCGTCGAGTACTGCCACAACGAGGCGGTTCGCATACCGCAGCGGATACGCCACCAAGTCCAGGCTCGGGATGCCGACGACCGGCACTCGCAGCGCTTGCGCCATGACCTTCGCCGTGGTCACGCCCACGCGGAGTCCTGTGAACAGCCCGGGCCCGACGTCGACGGCAACCGCCGCGAGCTGCCCGAGCGACACGTCGAGCTCCTCGCACAAGTACCGGATCGCGGGCGCAAGCTGCTCGACGTGCCGTCGCCCGCCCGCGAGCGACACCACGCCGAGGACCTCGCCACCGTCGGCGATCGCGACGGACACCCGCGTCGTGGCGGTGTCGATCCCGAGCAGCAGCACGTCACTCGCTCCCCGTGTGATCGTCGGCGACGAGCGCCTCGAGCGCGTCGCGGCGGACCGCCCACGAGCGCCCGGCAGGCTCGAATACGACGACGCGGTCGTCGTCGTCGTCGCCTTGGGTCAACCGGACGTCGAGGCGCTCGGCCGGGAGCAGCGCGCGCGACGCGATCTCCCCATTCGACCACGGTGACCGACGGGCCGCCGACGAGCTCGTCGAAACCGACGTCGTGGAGCTCCTGGAGGTGGTCGAGGCGATACACGTCGACGTGCACGAGCGGCAGCGGCGCCTCGTACTCGCGTACGAGCGTAAACGTCGGGCTCACGACCTCTTCGTCGATACCGAGCGCGGCGGGCGATCCCCTTCGCGAACACGGTCTTCCCGACGCCGAGGTCGCCGACCAGGGCGACGACATCGCCGGCGCGCAGAATCGTGCCGACCCGTGCTGCCAACGAAAGCGTCTCCGCCGACGAGTGCGTGTGCGCGGCGAGCACGTTCATCCGGCCGACACCCGTGCGAGCGCTCGCTTCACCCGCACGAAGTCGCCGCGCGCCTGCGCGAGCGCCGCGCCACCGTTCCGCAACACCGCCGCGGGATGGAGCGTGGGCATCAGCACCGCGTGATCGCGGAACGGGAACTCGCGCCCGTGGAATTTCGTGATGCCCTCTTTGGTGTCGAGGAGGAGCTTGGTCGCGAAGTTTCCGAGCGTCACGACCACGGAAGGATCGATGAAATCGATCTGCGCCTCGAGGTAGGGACGGCAGCTCTCGATCTCCTGCGTGAGCGGATCGCGGTTTCCCGGTGGCCGGCACTTGACGACGTTCGCGATGTACACGACGTCGCGATCGAGGCCGATACCCTCGATGAGGCTCGTGAGCAGACGACCGGCACGGCCGACGAACGGGATGCCGTCGCGATCCTCCTGCTCCCCCGGACCCTCGCCCACGAACAGCAAGTCGGCCTCGGGATCGCCGGCGCCGAACACCACCTGGGTGCGGGTCTCGGCCAGCGGGCACTTGGTACACGCGAGCGCGATGCGTTCGAGATCTGCGAACGATGCGAACGCCAGAGGTTCGGACGGCGGTTCGATCAAAGACACGGCGGTCACTCGAGTTCTGCGCGCGTGAGGGTGCCACGAATGTTACGCGACCGCGGAACGCACCGCAGCCGCCGTGACCTCTGTGGCCAGGAGGCGCAACCGGTCGATGTTCGCCTCGACCGCGCCGGTCGCGGCTGCGAACGCGATGTCGCCGTCGTGGCGGGTATGGGACGGGTGAATCGCCCGGGCGAGGCCGTGGTGCGCGCTTTCGGCGAGCAACCGGCACTCGAGCTTCGTACAACGCGCGTTGGTGGCGACGATCGCCAGCGTGGTGTTGCCGCCGCTCGACGTCTCCTGTTCGAAGGGGCGCACCGCCGGGAACGCCGGCGCGTCGTCGGGCGCGGTGGAACCGGCGAGCACCCGGCCGTCCCCACCCAGCACGTCACCGACGGCGTTCACGACGACCAGCGCGCCGACCACGGCATCGCCATCGTGTGCGCTCGCCGAGCCGAGGCCCCCGGGCACCGCATACTCTCCGCCGCGCCATTTGCCGATCGTGGCGCCACGACCCGCGCCCACGTGCCCGATCTCGAGCGCCGGAGCCGGCTCCGTGCCGAACGGGAACAGGCTCCGTGCCTGAACGGGGAACAGGCTCCGTGCCGGAACGGGGAACAGGCTCCGTGCCTGAACGGGGAACAGGCTCCGTGCCTGAACGGGGAACAGGCTCCGTGCCGGAACGGGGAACCGGCTCTCGTAAGGCCGCCGCCAGGGCAGCGCGGCCCTCCTCCGGACCAGGCGTGACGCCGCCCGACGTGGCCAGGTCGAAGATCGCGGCCGCCGGAACGAGCGGCACCGGCCCGCCCCGTGTCATGAACCCGCGACCAGCCTCGGCCAGGGCCCGCATCACGCCGTCGGCCGCGGCGAGCCCGAACGCCGACCCGCCCGACAACACGATCGCGTCCACATGCTCGACGGTCCGGTGTGGTTCGAGGAGCGCGGTCTCGCGGGTTGCGGGTGCGCCACCGCGGATCTCGCACGAAGCGACGGTACCGGGCGGGAACACGACCACGGTCACGCCGGTCGCGTCGCCGGTCCAGTGACCGACGTGCACGCCGGGCACGTCGGTGATCACTGCGCCGCCGCGCGACCGCTCCGGGTCGGGGTCTCGCGGGAGCATTCGCGCGAAGTCGATCACGAGTTGGTCGACCTCCGTCGCGCGCTCGTACATGAGCATGTGCCCCGCGCCGGTGAATTCGACGAGATCTGCGTTGGGTATCAACGACGCGATCTGGCGGGCGTCGCGAGGAGGAGTGAGCATGTCTGCCGTACCGACCAAGACGAGTGTGGGGAGGGTGATCGACGGAAGGCGGGGAGTGAGATCGAGCGACAGCATCGCGCGCGACGCGTCGCGAAGGGTCTCGCGGGAGCACTCGGCGAGCATCTGGCGCGTGACCTCGACATGGCTCGGGTGGGGCGAGTCGCCGAATCCCATGCGTGCCACCAGCAGTCCGAAGTTGCGCTGACGCATGATCGCGCCGACATTCGGGACCGCGCTCGTCATCCGCTCGAGGCCACCCCGCAGGCGACGAGCGTCGCTGGTGACCGCCCGTGCGGCGGTCGACATCAGCACGATCCCTGCCACACGATCGAGCGCGACCTCGGGATGACCAGTCACGAACGCCTGCACCGCCATGCCGCCCATGGAGTGGCCCACGAGTATGGCGTCGCGCAGGTCGAGATGCTCGACGACACTCCGCACGTCTTCGGCGAGATTGTCGATCGAATGGCCGCTCTCACCAACCGTCGACTCGCCGTGACCCCGCCCGTCGAACGCGATGGCGCGGAAGCCGGCCTCCGGGAACGAGTGGAACTGCTTCGCCCACACGCGCGACGACAGCGTGACGCCGTGCGCGAACAGAACCGGCGGACCGTCGCCTCGCGTGATGACGTAGAGGCTCCCGGCGTCGTGGCAGTCGATTCGGATCGCCTCGTCGAACGACGGGATCAGCGGATCGGCGGCGTCGGGGTCTGCCTGGTGGCGCAGCCGGGCGGCGAGCGCGCGTTGGCCCGCATAGACCGCGCCGCCGATGCCGGCAGTGACACCCGCGGCAATCCCGGTGCGCTTGAGCGCTCCCCCTACGTTCATCTGGCTACGTTCATCTGGCTACGTTCATCTGGCTACATTCATCTGGCTGCCGGTCATGTGGTAGCCGCGAGGAATCGCACGAGGTCGCCACGCGCGACGATCCCCACGAGACGGGTGCCGTCCACCACGCAGACGTGACTCGCGTTCCGATCGTGCATCAGCGTCGCCGCCGCCTCGACGGTGTCGCCGGGAGCGATGCTGGGGACGTCGGTGGTCATGACGTCGGCAACGGTCGATGCCGCCGCCTTCTTGAGCTCGGCCTCCCACCGCTTCTCGGACTTCGGCCAGACGAGATCGGCACCCAGGAATTCGATAACCGTGGGGACGTGCAGCTTGGCCTCGGACACGATGAGGTCCTCGTCGCGGAGCAGCCCGACGAGCCTTCCGCCGTCGACGACCGGCGCCGCGCCGATGTGACACTCGGCGAGCAGGTCGGCGGCTTCGGGCACGGTTTGATCGGACGACAGCGTGATGACGTCACTCGTCATGATCGAGCTCACGGTGGCTTCCGGCATCAACGCTCCACTTCCAGGTGGTGGAGAGCCAGATCCCGGAGCACGGATGCAATCGCGGGGAGCAGATCACCGGCGACCACGCCGGACTCGCCTCTCGTCTCGGCCACGGCATCGGCCGCACGGCCGTGCACCCACGCGGCGCACGCGGCGGCTTCGAACGCGGGTGTGTCCCGTGCGAGAAAGGCCACGATCACTCCGGTGAGCACGTCGCCCGAACCCGCGGTGGCGAGCGCGGAGCTCCCCGTGCCGTTCAGCGCGACGCGGCCGGAGCCGGGCTCCGCGATCACGGTTCCCGGACCCTTCAACAACACGACCGCGCCGCTCCGATCGGCGAGCCGCGTGGCCGCCGCGATGCGATCATCCCCCACCGGTTCGCCCGCGAGGCGCGCGTACTCGCCGTCGTGAGGCGTGAGCACGGTGGGCATACCGAGTGTCTGGCGGGCGCGCAGTGGCTCGAGTTCGCGGTTCATGGCGTTGAGTCCGTCGGCATCGAGCACGAGTGGCACCCGGGCCTCGGCCACGAGCGTGCAGACCGCCTGGCGCATGGCCGGATCGGATCCGAGACCGGGGCCGACCGCGAGTGCACGAAACCGCGAGATCTCGGCGAGGACCGCGTCGGCGGCCAGAGGGGCGAGCGCCCCGTCGGGTGTGGCGGGAAGCGCGCGCGTGATCACCTCGGTGCCGGCAGCACGGTGCGCCGCGTCGTCGCCCGGTAGACCACACCACACGATTCCCGCGCCCGCGCGCATCGCCGCGTGGCTCACGAACATCGGCGCGCCCGTCATACCGCCCGAACCGCCGACGACCATCACGCCTGCGGACCACTTGTGCGCGGTGGGTGCACGCGGCGGGAGTGCCCGCGCGACATCGTTCGCCTCGAACAACGCGATGGGGGGCACGCCCACGCCGTCGTCGCCGAGGTCGATGCCGATGTGGGCGACGGTGATGCTCCCGGCGTGCGATCGCCCGGGCTCGAACACGAGACCGGGCTTGCGGGCCTCGAACGTCACCGTGCTCCTCGCGCGCACCGCGGTGCCGTGCACCGCGCCGGTGAGACCGTCGACGCCCGACGGGATGTCGACCGCGATCACCGGCCCGCCCCACGTCGAGAGCTCGTCCACGAACCAGGCGGCGTCGCCCTCCAGCGCGCCGCGAAAGCCGGTGCCGTACATCGCGTCGATCGCGAGGTCGGCGCGCGTGCAGCGCGCACGCGAGGGCGTGACGATCCACTCCGGCCGCGAGCTCGACGACATGCGCGCGCATGCCCCAGCTCTCGAGCGCGGCGGCCGCGATCAAGCCGTCACCACCGTTGTTGCCCTTGCCGCACACCACGACCGCGCGCCGCCCGTAGCACCCATCGGCAGCGCGGCGCGCCTCCCATGCCACGGCACGTCCCGCCCGTTCCATGAGCACACTGACGGGCGTGCCCGAGGCGATCGTGCGCTTGTCGGCGCGGGCCATCGCCTCCGGCGTGACGATCGGTTGCACCGCTCAGCCTTGCTCCGCCACCGCGATCACGACTGCCATCGCGGTGGACTCGGTGTGGCTGAGCGAGACTAGCCACTCGGTCACACCTCGCTCGCGTGCGAGCTCACGCGCGCGGCCGCGCACTTCGAGCGACGGGGCACCACTCTCGTGCCGGACGACCTCGACGTCGCGAAAGTCGAAGTCGCCCAAGCCCACGCCGAGCGCCTTCATCACCGCCTCCTTCGCCGCGAAGCGCGCCGCCAGGCTCTTCGCCGGATCGTGCTGCTCCGACGCGTACGCACGTTCGTCGTCGCTGAACAACCGATCGGCGAGTGTCACGGTTCGCTGCATCGATGCGCGGAACCGCGCGACCTCGACCAGATCGGTACCGAGCCCCACGATGCTCACGTGCGCGGCCAGCGACGGGCCAGGACGTAGACCGGCTCGGTCAGCAAGTCGAAGAGGTCGAACTCGCCGAGCACTGCGTCGTCGAACTCCGGCACGGTCTCGGTGACGGCGTCCTTCAACGCGCCGTAGCGACCCTGGTAGCCCTGGAGCACGCCGCGCGCGACATCGGGCGAGAGCGTCGGCGCGAAGTCGGCGTGCAGCAGCGTCATGCCCACCGTCTCGTTGCCCTTGATCTCGGGCACGAAGACGAGCGTGCGTCCGTCGCGCCCGCGTGCAACCGTGACCTCACGCTGGGTAGCCACCCGGTGCTTCGTGCCGCGCAACGTGGCGTCGGTCGCGGTGAGCGAAGGGAAGCCGGCGGTGCTGTCGACGACGTGGATGGTTGCCGCGTCGCCTGCGAGGTCGCCCTCGACACGGTAGCGGGTCCACGCGGTGACGCGTTCGACCGCAGGATCGAGTGCGACGAGCGTGCGCAGCGCGCGGTAGCTCAGCGCGTCGCGAGCCGTTCCCGCGGCGAGCACTTCCCGGACGAGCGGCACCTGCAGCAGCTCCTCGTCGGCGCGCGAGATGCCGACGGTGACCGTCTTCGCCTGGTGCTTGATCGTGTCGATCGTGCGGGTGAGCTCATCGATCCCGTCGGTGAGCGCCGCAGTGAGGTCGTCGGCGACGACGACGGGGGTGCCGACCTTGCCGTGGTCGACCTCGTAGAGGTCGAGCGGCATGATGCCGGTTGCATAGCGGAGCAGCGAAGCCAGCCGGACGGCGGTGGCCGCAGTGAGGTTGCCGTCGTATGAACCGGCCCGCAGATCGTCGAGGAACACGCCCGCAGGCGCGCCGAGGTCACGAGCCAAGGACGTGAGATCACCGGCGACCGCGGCTTCTTGGATCATGGCGCGCGCCTCGCGGAGCGGGCGCGCCGACGCGTCGATGACGAGCGCGGCCTCGTAGCCGAAGAGGTGCCCCGCCATCGCCGAGAGCACGAATCCGAGATCGGGGTGCACCGGCGGGACTTCGATCGTCTCGGCTGCGCTCGAGAAGCGGTCTTCGCCACGGGTGGTGATCACGATCGGTGCGGCGCGATGCGCCCGGTGGTACGCGACCTCCTTGGCGACGTCGTCGACGTTCGAGCCTTGGAGACCGACCGCGCACACGAGGATCAGCGGCTCGGTGCAGAGGTCGATGTGCTTCTTGTCCTCGGCGATGTCGGACGAGATCGACCGGTAGCACAGCTCCGAGAGCTTGATGCGCAACTCGTTGGCGGCGATCCGGTTGAGTCCGTTGCCGACGACGGTCCAGTACCGGCGGGAAGGAACATGGCGCAGCGCGATCCCGGCGATCGACTCGCGCTGCGCGAGCACCTCTTGCATCGCGTCGGGCAGCAGCCGCAGCTCGGACAGGAGTTCGTGCTCCCTGGTCTCGTCGAGGTCACCGAGCTCGGCCGCCAGCGCGAGCGCGAGCAGGTAGCCGGCGGCGATCTGCGCGTAGAACGCCTTCGTCGACGGAACCGCCATCTCGAGGTCGCGCCCGTCGGACGTGTAGAGCACACCGTCGACCTTGTCGACAAGATCGCTGTTGCGCCGGTTCACGATCGCGACGACCACCGCGTCCCGCGCGCGCGAGGTCGACCGTACGGTTCGTGTCGGTGGTCGTACCGCTCTGGCTGATCGCGATGACGAGCGTGTCCGACATGTCGTCGGTGAGGTCGAAGCCCGAGAACTCGGTGGCCGCCATCGCATCCGCCCGCAGGTGCGAGCCGACGAGCGTCGAGAGCGTGGCCGCCACACCCTGGGCGGCGATGGCCGCGGTGCCCTGACCGATCGCCACGACCCGGCGGATCCCGCCCGCGCGCAGGCGGTCGCGGAGATCCTGTGGAAGGGTCTCGGGACCGAGCGTCACACCGAGCCGGCCGTCGTCGTGCTCGACGATGCGACCGCGCAAGGTCTTGCGAAACGACGACGGCGACTCCGACAACTCCTTCAGCAGGAAGTGCGCGAAGTCGCCACGGTCGATGTCGCGCGTGGTGATCTCCGCATGCTTCACCTCGTCGCTCGCGACCGGGAGGACGGTGCCGTCGAACGCGATCCGCCGAATTCCTTCGATCGTGCCGGCGTGCTCGGCGTCGAGGACCACTACCTGACCGCGCGTGGCCGATGCGTGGTCGGGATCGGCGGGAGTCTCGCCGTCCATCCGCACGTACGCGGACGTCTCCTCGACGAGGCCGTACGGCTCGCTCGCGACGACGAAGGCATCCTCGGCGAGTCCCACGTAGAGCGCCTGACCGCTCCCCCGTAGCGAGAGGAACAGCTCCTCGGGAGCCGCGTCGAGCTGGGCACCGATCGCGAGCGAGCCCTCGAACGAGGCAACGGTCGCGCGGAACGCTTCGTCGGGCGCGACGCCGGCCGCGACGCGACGCGAGATCAGCGCGGGGATGACCTTCGCGTCGGTGGTGATCTCGGGCGCGAAGGCGAGACCCTCGATCGCGGTGAGGTCGGCAAAGTTGTCGACGTCGCCGTTGAGCACACCGATCACGTAGGGGGCGTCCGCGTGGTGGGGTTCCTCGTTGTTCAACGGGTGCGCGTTCGCTTCCGAGATGCTCCCGACGCTGGCCCAGCGAGTGTGACCGAGCACGACCGCCTCGGCGGTGTCGGCCGTGACCGCGCGCCGGAGCAATTCGTCGCTCTGGATGGCACCGCGCAGCACGGCGGTGTTGTCGCCGAGCTCGCCGATCTCCGCGGCGGCCTTGTACACGAACGACAGACAGTGCGGGGTGACACGGATCGAGCGCGAGCCGAAGAGGGGATCGCGCGTTCGGGCGTCGAGCAGCCCGCGTACGTCGGTATCGTCGAGATCGAGCGTGTGCCCCCGAACGAACACGTGCAGACCCGCAGAATCGCGCCCGCGGACCTCGAGCCGATCGAGCGACGAGAGCCCGACCTGGATCGAAAGGTAGGCCTCGACGGCCGAGGGCGACGGCGGGTCGAACGCGGCGACCGCGGCGGCCATCGGCAGGCGCTCCTGCCGGACGGCCCACACCGCGTCGCGCGCACGGATCAACGCCGAATTGACCAGCTCGATCTCGGTTGCGCCCATCGCGGACGCCCCGCCGAGGTCGAGGTCTGCCTCGATGGCGTCGAGGCGCTGCCACAGCTCGGCGATCTCATCGGCGAGCCGAGCCGCGACCACCGGCGCGCCCAACAGGGCGACGACGCCCGGAGCACCCCGGAGCGCGGCGTCGACGGCTTCGACGACGGCGGCGGCCGCGCCGAGCCGGTCCACGATCCGGGCGTTCGATTCGAGGGCATCACGACCGCCGGCGAGCTCCCGGGCGAGCACCGCGGGATCGGGGGCCGTGCGCCGGGCGCGGCGCCTCACGACGCCGACGATGCCGCACATATCACTCGAATTTTAGGAGCGAGCGTGAGCGAATCGGGTATCCCGATTCGTAGCGAGCGACCCATGATTAGGGCTCCTCGGCGCGAGGACGGCGCGCCACGTGCTCGATGAGCGCCACGAGACGGTCTGCCGCCATCTCGGCGGCATCGAGGTCGGTGCTCTCCACCATGACCCGCACGAGCGGTTCGGTGCCCGACAACCGGACCAGTACCCGACCATCGTCGCCCAGCTCGGTCTCGATCCCCCGGACACGGCTCCAGAACACCTTGTCGCCTTTGAGCGCGTCAGCATCGTCGATGGGGACGTTTCGGAGGACCTGGGGCACACGGGTCATCACGGCCGCGAGCTCCGAGAGCTCGCGATGGCGGCGCGCCATCGCATCGAGGAGCAGGATCCCCGTGAGTGCGCCGTCGCCGGTTGTCGCGTGCAGCAGGTTGATCACGTGACCCGACTGCTCGCCGCCGAGCACGAAGTCGCGCCGCTCGAGCTCGTCGAGCACGTTGCGGTCCCCGACGGGGGTTCGAACGAGCTCGATGCCGTACGGGTCGAGCGCGCGCTGCAGCCCGTGGTTGGACATCACGGTGGTGACCACTGCGTCGCCACGAAGCAATCCACGGTCGTGGAGGTCGATCGCCGCGATCGCGAGCATCTGATCGCCGTCGACGAGCTCGCCGCGTTCGTCGACCGCGATCACGCGGTCGGCGTCGCCGTCGAACGCCAAACCGATCCCCGCCCCCGCGGCGACGACGACGTCTTGCAGCTCCTCGGGGTGCGTGGAGCCGCACGCCTCGTTGATGTTCGAGCCGTTTGGCGCGGCGTGGAGCACGTCGACCTCGGCACCCAGCGCTCGCAGCGCCGACGGAGCGGCGCGAAACGCAGCGCCGTTGCCACAGTCGACCACGACGTGCATGCCGTCGAGGCGACGACCCTCGAGCGAGTCGACCAGGTGCGCGACGTAGTCGTCGAGCGCGCCGCGATGCTCGGACGCAACGCCGACGCCGGCACCGGCCGGACCCGGACCGGGCATCGTCGCCGCGAGCTCGGCGAGCTCGTGTTCGACACGCGCTTCGAGCGGTTCGGGGATCTTGCGTCCGCCGGGCGCGAAGAGCTTGATGCCGTTGTCCTCGTAGGAGTTGTGGCTCGCGGAGATCACGGCCGCCGACGGCGGCGCGCTCCCGTGCGAGGTACGCGACACCGGGCGTCGGCAGCACCCCGGCCAGCACGACGTCGGCACCTTCGGAACAGATCCCGGCCACGAGCGCAGCTTCGAGCATGGGTCCGGAACGCCTGGTGTCGCGGCCCACCACAACGGGCTGTTCGCTGCCGAGGACGCGCACCGCGGCACGGCCGAGTGCCGTGACGAGCTCGACGGTGAGCTCGGAGTTCGCGACCCCACGCACGCCGTCCGTGCCGAAACGCAGAGTCATGAGCGCACGGTGGCGGAAGCGCTCAGCGCTTCGAATACTGCGGAGCCTTTCGGGCCTTCTTGAGGCCGTACTTGCGCCGCTCCTTCTCACGCGCGTCGCGCTTGAGAAGACCCGCCTTCTTGAGCTGGGGCCGCGCCTCGTCGTCGAGGAAGACCAACGCGCGCGCGATGCCGAGCCGCAGCGCACCGGCCTGCCCGCTCACACCGCCGCCGTCGAGCGTGGCGTCGACGTCGTACACATCGGCCGTCTGGGTGAGCCGCAGCGGCTCGATGGCAACCACGCGGTGGGTGAGAATCGGGAAGTACTGCTCGAAGGACCGGCCGTTGACGGTGATGACGCCTGACCCGGGACGCAGCCGCACCCGGGCGACCGCTTCCTTGCGACGACCGGTGCTCTGGACGAGAGGATTCGACACCGAGAACTCCTGAACTGCTAGACGGCGCGCTTTGACGTGAGCGCGAACGGCTGCGGCTGCTGCGCCGCATGAGGATGCGTGGGACCCGCGTAGACCTTCAGCTTCTTGATCATCCGGCGGCCCAGCCGACCCTTGGGCAGCATGCCCTTCACCGCCAGCCGCACGACCCGCTCGGGATCTCGTGCGAGCAGGTGCTCGAGTGACTCGGCAGTGAGACCGCCGGGATAGCCCGAGTGGCGGTAGTACCGCTTGTCGGCGACCTTGCGGGCGCTGAGGTCGAGCTTGGCGGCGTTCACGACGATGACGTGGTCGCCGCAGTCGACGTGCGGCGCCCAGATCGGCTTGTGCTTCCCCCGGAGCAGCGTGGCAACCTGCGGTCGCGACGCGTCCGAGCACCAGGCCGTCGGCATCGACGACATGCCAGGCGCGTGTGATGTCGGCAGGCTTTGGAGTGAAGGTGGGCACAGAACCGTTCTCGCCGTATCGAGGGGACTGGGCAATTTAGCCGCCGGACGCCGGTTCGGGCAATCGGGGCTCCGAACCGGCCTACACAAGGGTCGCTCGCCCACGAGCCGGGATACCCGGCTCGTGGCCGCTCGCTCCTAACGTGGGTCGCCGTGACCGAGGCATTTCGGGGAAAGGCGCTCGAGGTGCTGCTCGACCCGGAGCTGTCACCCATCGTCGACATGGTGCTCCAGCGCACCGGGCCGGAGACCTTCGAGGCCGCGAGCGCCGACGGCCAGGTGAGCTTCCGGCGCACGGCTCCGAACACCTTCGAGACGATCGAGACCGAGGGCCACGATCCCGTTCGCCGACCAGTCGCCCTCCCGCCTCGCGGGTCTCGCTGCCGAGCTCGCCGACCCCCATCCGAGCCGGAGCGACAACTCCTACCCGTTCGCCTACGAACAGACCGCTCAGCTCTTCGACCACCCGGCGTCGCCCGACCTGTGCGTCGTCCACACGGCGCGCGCACAACTGGGAGGACCAGGGCGGTCACCTCGGCGAGCACGGCTCGCTCGGCATCGCTGCAGGCGCGGGCGCCGTTCGTGATCGCGGGGAAGGGCGTCCGCAACGACGGGATCGTGCCACGCGCCGCTCGCCTCGTCGACGTCGCGCCCACGATCGCCGAGCTGCTCGGAGTCACGCCGCGTCCCGACCACACGTACCTCGCCGGTCAAGACGGCGAGGTGCGCACCGACGTGATCGACGAGACGTGCGAACCGCCGCGACACGTGGTCGGCTTCCTGCTCGACGGCGCGAACCCGAACGTGCTCTACGAGATGGCCGCTTCCGGCGAGGCACCGAACGTCGCCCGCCTCATCGAGATGGGCACCGCGTACGAGTGGGGCGCGATCTCCGGCATGCCGACGGTCACGCTCGCCAACCACACCTCGATCATCACCGGCCGCGTACCCCGGGCACCACGGCATCCTCCACAACGCGTGGTACGACCGGAAGCGACGGCGAGCAGGTGATCACCAACTCACAGGCGACGTGGCCGTGGTCGATGCAGCACCTGGTCGACGGCGTGGAGTCGCTGCACCACGCAGTGCACCGCACGTGGCCCGACGCGTTCACCGCGTCGGTCAACGAGCCGTGCGACATCGGCGCCGACTACTCCACGTTCGACTTCTTCCGCCGAGGCGAGGTACCGCCGATGCCCGAAGTCGCCCGACGGTCTGCCGCACGTCACCGAACGTTTCGTGCGACCGTCGAAGGACTACTCGTGGTCGAGCGTCGTCGACCACATGGGCGTCGAGCAGGCCGTCGGCATCTGGAGCGGCGAGTACCGCGGCACCACGTACCCGCCGCCGCGGTTCATGTGGTGCAACTTCACGCTCACCGACTCCGCGTTCCACGAGGGCGGACCGCACTCGGAGATCGCCGAGGCGTCGGTACGCGACACCGACGCCCGTATCGGCGAGGTGCTCACGGCGGTCGAGCGCGCCGGAGTGTTCGACGACGACGGCGTTCGTGCTCGTCGCCGACCACGGCATGCAACAGACCGACCCGGCGTCACCGGCGACTGGGACGTCGGTGTTGCGCGACGCGGGCATTCCGCTTCCGCGACGAGGGCTACGGGTTCATCTACCTGGGTGACGGCATCGAGGAGTAGTCGGCGCGGTCAACGTGACGACACTCAACCGCATTTGCCGCCACCGCGACGATGACGATCGCGAGGAGCCCGATCCCGACCCAACCGAGCACGATGCCGGCGACCGCCATCCCACGACCGCCCTGCATGCCGCCCGACTCGTCGATCTGCCGCTTGGCGACGTATCCGAAGATGAGGGCCAGGATCGAACCGATCCAATAGAGCCAGAGGATCCCCAGCACCATGGAGGCGATCGCCATGCCGTTGGTCCTGGTGGGTTGGACGTACCCGTACGCCGGCGGCGGGTAGCTCGGTACCGGCGGGGGTGGAGCGGGTGGTGGCGGCACGCTCGTGCCCGGAGGCGCCGGGCGGGACATGGGCGGCGGGGCTGAGGCGGGCGGAGGGGGCGGTGGCACGAACGGCGCAGCAGCTTCGGGTGTGGGCTGCGTCACCGCGGTGCCGCACCTCGGGCAGAACCGCGTGTCGGCTGCCAACGGGCTCCCACACTCACGACAATTCACCCCTGCGCCTCCTGAGCACTCCCTCCGGCAAGCGGGTCTACACGCTCGTGCCGACGGCCTTGCCGATGAAGAACGTGACGAGCGCGACGGCAGCGCCGATGAGCGCCATGCGCAGGCCGGACCGGCCGGCGTGGCGGCCGGTGAAGATCGACGTTGCGGCGCCGGCGGCGAAGAGCGCGACCACCGACACGACCGCGGCGGCGACCGTGGCCGCGGTACCGCTCCCGAACAGGAACGGGACCAGCAGGTATCGCCGCGCCGAGCGCGAACGCGAGGAACGACGAGACCGCCGCGACCCACGGTGAACCGAGCTTGGCTGGGTCGAGTCCGAGCTCCTCACGGGCCAGGGTGTCGAGGCGACGTCGGACCGGCGCATGATGTTCGTCGACGAGCGCCTCGGCGGCATCGGGCGCGATGCCCTTCGCCCGGTAGATCAGCTCGAGTTCCTCGCGTTCCTCCTCGGGGAACGCGCGCAGCTCCTCCTGCTCGATCCGGAGCTCGTTCTCGTAGAGCTCGCGTTGCGATCGGATCGAGATCCACTCGCCCGACGCCATCGAGAACGCGCCGGCGACCAGCCCGGCCACACCCGCGAGGATCACGAAGCTGTTCGTGCTCGTACCGCCGGCCACCCCCATGACCAGCGAGAAGTTCGACACCAGGCCGTCGTTGATGCCGAACACGGTCGCCCGCAGCGCGCCGCCGATGCCCGCGCGGTGGCGGCCCTCGGAACGAGCGATGCGACCGCCGGTGGGGATCCCCTGCATCGCCGCGATCGTGCGGCCGGCCGCGGCCTCCTGCTGCGCCATCGTGTCGGTTGCCTCGGCCTCGTCGCGGTAGCGGTCGGCCTCGGCCGCCTCGGTGCGCAGCATCAGCGGAAGCACGGCCTCGGTGCCGAGATGACGCGCGAGGAAGCAGAGTGCCCGCACGCGGAACGGCACCCGCGGGCGCCGTGGCTCCACGCCGGCTTCGCGCAGGAGCCGAGACCAGTGCTCGGCGTGACGCTCCTCGGCTTCGGCGAGCTGGAGGAACACGCTCGCGCCGCTGCTCGTCGGCGTACTCGGCGAGGCCCCGGAACAGCGTGCCGCCGGCCAGCTCGTCGGCGTACATGTCCTGGATGCGCTCGATCCGCTTCGCGTCCGGAGCTGCCGTCGTCACGACGTCACGCTACCCAGCTCGTAGCCGACTTCCCAGAGGCACAGGCCGTTGGGCGGAGCCAGTCGCCCCGCGACGGCACGGTCGCGCGCCGCGCAGGATCGCCAGGATCTCGCCCGGGCGGATCTTGCCGATCCCGACGTCGACGAGCGTGCCGACGATCGACCGCACCATCTGCCAGCAGAACGCGGTGGCGCGGATCTCGTAGCGCAGCACGCCGTCGCCCTCGTCGTGCCACTCCGACGCGAGCACCCGGCGCACCGTCGTCGACCCTTCCGGACCCTTGCGGCAGAACCTCGCGAAGTCGTGCTCGCCGAGGAACGGATCGGCCGCGAGCCGCAGCCGCGACAGGTCGAGGGGCTCCGGCACCCACCACGCGTACCGCGACCGGAACGGATCGGGCACGTCGCGGTTGACGATCGTGTAGCGGTACGCCCGCCACCGCGCCGAATGACGGGCGTCGAACTCGGCGTCGACGAGCTCGGCGGCCCGCACCACGACCTCGGGCGCGAGCTGTCGGTTGACCGCGCGGCGTACGGCGCCAGGATCGACTGTGGAATCGACCCTGAGGCTCACGACCTGGCCCCACGCGTGCACGCCGGCATCGGTGCGTCCGGCGCACGACAGCTGAGGGGCGTTCCGCACCACGCGGGCGAGGGCCTCGACCAGCACGCCCTCGACGGTGCGCTGCTCGGGTTGCGCGGCGAAGCCGTGGAAGTCCGTGCCGTCGTACGCGACGACGAGCTTCAGCGTTCGCGACTCACTCGCTTGCTCGGCTGTGCTCGCTCGGATCCGCTCCGCTCCGCTCGCTCGCCGCGGCGGAAACCCGAGCGGGAGTTGGCTCACACCAATTCGATGCGCGCCATGGGCGCGTTGTCGCCGGGGCGCGGGCCCAGCTTGAGGATGCGCAGGTAGCCACCGCTGCGGTCGGCGTAGCGCGGCGCGATCTCGGCGAAGAGCTTGTGCGTGACGTCCTGGTCGTGGATCTTCGCGATCACCTGGCGTCGCTGGTGCACGCCGCCGTGCTTGGCCTTGGTGATGAGCTGCTCGGCGTACGGGCGCAGCGCCTTCGCCTGGGGACCGTGGTGACGATGTGGCCGGCCTCGAAGAGATGCGCGGCGAGGTTCGCCATGATCAGCCGCTGGTGGGCAGGGTCGCGCCCGAAGCGCGGGCCCTTCTTCGGCGTCGGCATGGTCCCTACTCCTTGACCCGCAGCGACAGGCCGCGCTCGTCGAGCTTCTGGATGACCTCTTCGAGCGACTTCGAACCGAAGTTCGTGATCGCGAGGAGGTCGTCCTCGGTCTTCTGCACGAGCTGGCCGATGGTGTCGACCCGCGCCCGCTTGAGGCAGTTGCGCGGCCGCTCCGACAGCTCGAGCTCCTCGATCGGGAGGTCGAGGTCGGGCGAGACGGTCGACGGCGCCACCTCGCCGAGCTCGAGCCCGCGGGGCTCGTCGGTGAGATCGGCGACCAGGGCGACGAGGTTGCGCAGCGTGTCGCCGGCCGACGCGAGCGCGTCGCGCGGCGAGATCGAACCGTCGGTCTCGATCTCGAGCGTGAGCTTGTCGTAGTTCGTCGCCTGCTCGACGCGGGTCGGCTCGACCGAGAACGCCACCCGTCGCACCGGCGAGAAGATCGCGTCGACCGGGATGACCCCGATCGTCGACGTGCGCTTGTTGCGCTCCGCCGACAGGTAGCCGCGGCCCTGCTCGACCGTGAGGTCGATGGCGAGGCGGCCCTTGGCGTTGACGGTCGCGAGGTGGAGCTCGGGGTTGAGGATCTCGACGTCGGCGGTGGTCTGGATGTCGCCGGCGGTGACGTCGCCCGGGCCGCGCTCGTCGAGGCGCAGCGTGACCGGCTCGTCCGACGAGCACCGCAGCACGAGGTCCTTGAGGTTCAGGATGAGGTCGGTGACGTCTTCCTTCACGCCCGGGATGACGTCGAACTCGTGGAGCGCCTCGTCGAAACGCACCTGCGTGACGGCGGCGCCCGGGATCGACGACAGCAGCGTGCGGCGCAGGCTGTTGCCGAGCGTGTGGCCGAAGCCGGGCTCGAGCGGGGCGATCGTGAACTGCTGGAGGTTGCCCTCCGGCTCGCCGGCCTCGACTTGGGGACGCTGGATGATGAGCATGGTGCATCGCCTCTGATCTGGTCGTGATCTGGTCGCTGGCTGGCGACCGTGCGGGGGGACTTACTTGGAGTAGAGCTCGACGATGAGCTGCTCGCGCACGGGCACGTCGATCTGCTCGCGCAGCGGCAGGTCGCGCACGGTCGCCTTGTGGTTCGACGGTTCGGCGTCGAGCCACATCGGGACGGCGCGGTCGATCGTGTCGATGTTGTGGCGGAGCACGATCATCTTCTGCGCCTTGGGCGTCATCTCGACGACGTCGCCCTTCCTCACCTGGTACGACGGGATCGTGACCCGCTTGCCGTTCACGATCACGTGCCCGTGGCGCACGAACTGGCGGGCCTGGTTGCGGCTGGCGGCGAAGCCGGCGCGGAACACGACGTTGTCGAGCCGCAGCTCGAGCATCCGCAGCAGGTTCTCGCCGGTGATGCCCGACTGGCGTGACGCCTCGGCGTACATGTTGCGGAACTGCTTCTCGAGCACGCCGTAGATGCGGCGCGCCTTCTGCTTCTCACGCAGCTGGAGCAGGTACTCGCTGTCGCGGATGCGGCCGCGGCCGTGCTGGCCGGGCGGGTAGGGCTTGCGCTCGACCGGGCAGCGCATCGTGTCGCACTTCGCGCCCTTGAGGAACAGCTTCATCCGCTCGCGCCGGCAGAGCCGGCAGACGGCTCCCGTGTAGCGCGCCATCTCAGACCCTCCGCCGCTTGGGCGGGCGGCAACCGTTGTGCGGGATCGGCGTGACGTCCTTGATGCCGACGACCTCGATGCCGGTGTTCTGGATGGTGCGGATCGCGGTCTCGCGACCGGAGCCCGGGCCCTTCACCACCACGTCGACCTTGCGCACGCCGTGCTCCATCGCGCGGCGCGCCGCGGTCTCGGCCGCGAGCTGCGCGGCGAACGGCGTGCTCTTGCGCGAGCCCTTGAAGCCGACGTTGCCCGACGACGCCCAGGCGATCGTGTTGCCCTGCTGGTCGGTGAACGTGATGATCGTGTTGTTGAACGACGACTTGATGTGCGCCGTCCCGTAGGTGACGTTCTTGCGCTCTCGCCGCTTCGGGCGTCGACCGCCGGCTGCCGGCTTTGCCATGCTGCTTCGCTCCGCTCGCTCGTGCGTTACTTGCGGGCGCGCTTCTTGCCGGCGACCGTCTTCTTCGGGCCCTTGCGGGTGCGCGCGTTCGTGCGGGTGCGCTGGCCGTGGACCGGGAGACCGCGGCGGTGGCGCAGGCCCTCGTAGCTGCCGATCTCCATCTTGCGCTTGATGTTGGCGGCGATCTCGCGGCGCAGGTCACCCTCGACCTTGAGGTTCGGGTCGATGTAGGTGCGCAGCTGCGCGACCTCTTCGTCGGTGAGGTCGCGCACGCGGGTGTCGCGCGAGATGTTCACGTCGCGTCGCAGACCTGCTGCGAGGTGGTGCGGCCGACGCCGAAGATGTAGGTGAGCGAGATCTCGAGCCGCTTCTCGCGGGGAATGTCGACACCGGCGATACGAGCCAAGGCTTCCTCCCTACTCCCTAACCCTGGCGCTGCTTGTGGCGCGGGTTGACGCAGATGACCCGCACGGCCCGTGGCGGCGGATCACCTTGCACTTCTCGCACATCTTCTTGACCGACGGTCGGACCTTCATCGTGCTCTCTCTCGTCTACTTGTAGCGGTACGTGATGCGGCCGCGGCTGAGGTCGTAGGGCGTGAGCTCGACCTGCACCCGGTCGCCGGGCAGGATCCGGATGTAGTGCATCCGCATCTTCCCGGAGATGTGCGCGAGCACCTTGTGCCCGTTCTCGAGCTCGACACGGAACATGGCGTTGGGCAACGGCTCGACCACCGTTCCCTCGACCAGGATCGTGTCGTCCTTGGGCTTGGCCAGAGCGTCGCCACCTACCTCACGTCTGGCGCGCCGAACAAGGCGCGCGAACCCACCGGGAGTCGACCGGCAAGGATACTCGACCGGCTCCCTTTCCAGCAATCAGACGATTCGGACCAGACCGGTCAGCACCGCCACTACCAGGGCAGCGTCAACACCTCGGGACCGTGGTCGGTGACGGCGATGGTGTGCTCGAAGTGGGCGGAGCGGGAGCCGTCGGGGGTGACGACCGTCCAGCCGTCGTCGAGCACCTCGGTCTCGGGGCCGCCGGCGTTGACCATCGGCTCGATGGCGAGCACGTGCCCCTCCTCGAGCCGCATGCCCCGCCCGGGGGGCCGTAGTTGGGGATCTGCGGGTCCTCGTGCATGGCGGTGCCGATCCCGTGACCGACGTACTCGCGCACCACGATGAACCCCGCCGCCTCCGCCATGCCCTCGACCGCGGCACCGACGTCACCGAGCTGGTTGCCTGCGACCACCTGGTCGATCGCGGCCTCGAGCGAGCCTCGGGTGACCTCGATGAGCCGCTTCGACTCGTCGTCGACCTCGCCGACCGGGACCGTGATGGCCGCGTCGGCGTGCCAGCCCTCGATGATCGCCCCGCAGTCGATCGACAGGATGTCGCCCTCGTCGAGCACGACGGTGTCGCTCGGGATGCCGTGCACGATCACGTCGTTCGGCGAGGTGCACACGACCGCGGGGAACCCGTGGTAGCCGAGGAAGTTCGACCGCGCGCCCCGGCGTTCGAGCACCTCGCGGGCGACGCGGTCGAGGTCGGCGGTCGTCGCGCCCGGCTTGGCGGCGCGGATGCAGACCTCGTGCATCTCGGCGACGACCCTCCCGGCCCGCCGCATCAGCGCGATCTGCTCGCGGTTCTTGCGCGTGATCACCGTGTGGTGAGGTCGAAGCGCTCGTCGATCTCCTTCAGCAACCGCTCGAACACTTCGTCGCCGTCGCCCACGCCGTCGACCACGACGAGCTGGCCGAGTCGGTCGTACGTCGATGATCGGCACCGTCTCGTGCTCGTAGAGCTCGAGCCGCCGCTGTACGGCTTCCTCGGTGTCGTCGTCGCGCTGGACGACCTGGCCGCCGCAGATGTCGCACGTCCAGTTCTCCGCGGGCGGCATGTTCACGTGGTAGTTGGCGCCGCAGTTCTCGCACACCCGGCGGCCGGCGATGCGGTCGAGGACGATCTCGGTCGGCACCTCGAGGTTGAGCACGGCGTCGAGCGGGTGTCCGGCGAGCACGACCTCGAGCTCCTCGGCCTGAGGCAGCGTGCGGGGGAAGCCGTCGAGGATGAAGCCGTGGTCGAGCGGAGTCGCCCGGTGAAGCGCTCGTCGACCACCCGATGACGATCTCGTCGGGGACGAGCTCGCCTGCGTCCATGTAGCGCTTCGCCTCGAGACCCGCGGCGGTACCCGCCGCGGCTGAGGCGCGGAACAGGTCGCCGGTCGACAGGTGCTCGACGCCGTAGTGCTCGGCGAGGCGCGCGGCTTGGGTGCCCTTGCCGGCTCCCTGCTTGCCGAGCAGCACGAGGCGGGGGCCTTGCGTGCTCATGAGGTCAGGCCAGGAACCCTTCGTAGTTGCGCATCATGAGCTGGCTGTCGATCTGCTTCATCGTCTCGAGCGCGACACCGACCGTGATGAGCAACGCCGTGCCGCCGAACGGGAACTGACGGATGTCCCAGAGCGCGAACACCAGGAGCGGCACGACCGCGATCGTGGCCAGGAACAGCGAGCCCGGCAGCGTGATGCGGTTGAGCACCTTCGCCAGGTACCGCTCGGTCGGCGGCCCGGGGCGGATGCCGGGGATGAAGCCACCCTGCTTGCGGATGATGTCGGCCTGCTGCTGCGGGTTGAACGCGATCGCGGTGTAGAAGTACGCGAAGAAGATGATCAGCAACGTGTAGAAGGTGATGTACCACCAGCCGTGGTTGTTCACCAGGTTGTCGTTGATCCACTGCTGCAAGCCGATCGCGTTGTTGCCGAGCGCCGAGGCGATCAGCGCGGGGAACGCGAGGATCGAGCTCGCGAAGATCACCGGGATCACGCCCGACTGGTTGACCTTCAGCGGGATGTAGGTGCTCTGGCCGCCGTACATGCGGCGGCCGACGACACGTTTGGCGAACTGCACGGGGATTCGGCGCTGGCCGGACTCGACGAAGACGATGCCGACGATCATGGCGATGCCGATCCCGATGATCGTGAAGAACTGGAACTTGCTGCCCTCCGTATAGATGGCCGAGCCCTGGGCCGGCAGCCGCGACACCACCGAGGCGAAGATCAGGATCGACATGCCGTTGCCGATGCCGCGCTGGGTGATGAGCTCGCCGAGCCACATGACGACCGCGGTGCCGGCCGTCCACGTGAGCACGATCAATGCCGCACGAGCGGCGTCGAAGTTGGGGATCATGTCGGTGCCCTGGAAGCCGGCGAAGCCGAGCAGGCCACCCTTGCCCTGATGGAGCGCGAACACGAAGCCCGTCGACTGGATGAGAGCGAGGCCGATGGTGACGTAGCGGGTCCACTGGGTGATCTTCTTCTGCCCGACCTGGCCCTCCTGCTGCCACTGCTCGAGCTTCGGGATCACCACCTGCAGCAGCTGCATGATGATCGACGCCGTGATGTACGGCATGATCCCGAGGAAGAAGATGGCGACGTTCGTGATCGCGCCGCCGGAGAAGAGGTCGAGGAATCCGACGACTCCGCTGTTGTTCGCCTGGCTCTGGAGGTCTTTGATCGCGCCGAAGTTGACGTAGGGAACCGGCAGGTGGGCGCCCAGGCGGTAGACCGCGATCATCAAGATCGTGAAGAGGATCTTGTTGCGCAGGTCGGGCACCCGGAACATGTTCCGCAGCCGGGACAACATCGGGGCGCGACCTCCTCTCCGGGACGGGGTACCGCAGCTTACCGGTTGCTCAACGCGTTTCCGCGAGCCGGTGGGCGGCGGTCGCCCCACGGCGCCGGGATCGTCTCGACCCGTCCGCCTGCGGCCTCGATGGCCCGGATTGCACCTTGCGAGAAGGCGTGGGCACGCACCGTCAGGGCCCGCGTGAGCTCGCCCCGGCCGAGGATCTTGACCAGGCCACGCTTGGCGACGAGCCCGTGCGCGCGCAACACGCCCGGGTCGATGTCGCTGCCGACATCGAGGGCCTCGAGCGTGTCGAGGTTCACGACGACGTACTCGACCCGGAACGGGTTCCGGAAACCCTTGGCCTTCGGGGTACGCCGGTGGAGCGGTGTCTGACCCCCCTCGAAGCGCGGTGAGACGTTGTCGCGCGCGCCCGTGCCCTTCATGCCGCGGCCGGCGGTCTTCCCGCCCTTGCCGGCGATTCCGCGCCCGACCCGCCGCGGAGCCTTCTTCGAGCCGGGCGGCGGCTTCAGATCGTGAACCTTCATCGTGGCTTCGCTCCCGCGGTCATGAGGGAACCTCTTCGACACGTACGAGGTGGGGTACCCGCGCGAGCATGCCGCGCACTTCGGGCTTGTCGGGGTGCTCGACCGTGTGGTTGATCCGGCGCAGTCCGAGCGCGCGCAAGGTGCCGCGCTGCTTCGGCTTGCTGCCGATCGACGAACGGACTTGGGTGATGCGGAGTGACGTCATGGTCACGCCACCTCCGTGGGCTCGACCTTGCGCGCGTTGCGCTCGTTATAGGCGCGCAGCATGCCTTTGGTGCTGACTTCCTCGGGCGACTTTCCGCGGAGCTTCGCGACCTCGTCGGGCCGACGGAGCTCCCGCAAGCCGTTGATGGTGGCCCGGGACACGTTGATGGCATTCGACGAGCCGAGCGACTTGGCCAGAACGTCCTGCACTCCCGCCGCCTCGAGGATGGCACGCGCCGCGCCGCCCGCGATGACGCCGGTGCCGGGCGCCGCCGGCTTGAGCAAGACGCGGGCGGCATCGTGCTCGCCGATGATCTGGTGCGTGATCGTGTCGCCGGCGAGTGGGACGGCAAAGAGGTTCTTGCGCGCCTCCTCCATGCCCTTCTGGATCGCCGCCGGCACTTCCTTCGCCTTCCCGTAACCGAGGCCGACGTTGCCGACGCCGTCGCCGACGACGACGAGCGCAGTGAAGGAGAACCGTCGCCCGCCCTTCACGACCTTGGCGACGCGGTTGATCGCGATCACACGCTCTTCGAGTTGACCGTCGGCCATCGAAATCCTCTCTTACTCTCCGCTCGCCGCTTAGACCTTGAGTCCGGCCTCGCGCGCGGCGTCGGCGACGCCCGCAACGCGACCGTGGTACTTGAAGCCGCCGCGATCGAGCACGACGGTGTCGATGCCGGCCGCCTTCGCGCGTTCCCCCACGAGCTTCCCGACCTGCTTCGCCGCTTCGACCGTGGAGGTCGCTCCGGTGAACCCCTTCTCCTTCGTGGACGCAGCCGCGAGCGTGCAACCGTGCACGTCGTCGATGACCTGCGCATACACATGTTTGTTCGAGCGGAACACCGCGAGGCGTGGACGCTCGGGAGTGCCGCGCACCTTCTTGCGGACACGCCGATGGCGACGTTCTCGTGCGACCTGACGGTTGTGCATCGTGCTCTTCCTCGTCCCGATAACCAAGGCGCTTGGCTACTTCGCCGACTTGCCGGCTTTGCGCAGCACGTGCTCATTGGCGTAGCGGATGCCCTTACCCTTGTAGGGCTCCGGCTTGCGGATCTTGCGAATGTCGGCAGCAACCTGCCCCACAAGCTGCTTGTCGAAGCCGCGCACCGTGATTCGCGTCGGCGCCGGTACTTCGAACTCGATTCCGTCGGGCGCGTCGACGTGCACCGGATGCGAGTACCCCACCTGGATCTCGAGTCGTTGAGGACCGGCGGCTGCCGCTCGGTATCCCACACCGACGATCTCGAGCTCGCGGACGAAGCCTTCGGACACACCAGTGACCATGTTGGCGACGAGCGATCGCGTGAGCCCGTGAAGCGCCCGGTTCTCGCGCTCGTCGTCCGGGCGCGTCACGATGAGCTCGTCGCCTTCGCGCGAGATCGTGATCGTCTCCGGCGCGTCGTGCTCGAGCGTTCCCTTCGGTCCCTTGACCGTGACGTGACAGCCGTCGACCGTGACGTCGACGCCGCTCGGAACCGGAATTGGCATCTTGCCGATACGAGACATCTCGTCACCACACCTGACAGAGGATTTCGCCGCCCACGCGGCGCTCCCGCGCTTCGCGGTCGGTCATGAGTCCTTGATTGGTCGACAGGATCGAGATGCCCATGCCGCCGAGGACGCGCGGCACCGTCTCGGCCTTCGAGTAGACACGCAATCCCGGCTTCGAAATGCGCCTGAGGCCCGAGATGGTGCGCTTCCGATCCGGGGTGTACTTCATCAGAATCTTGAGTTGCTGGCCCGGCCGCGTCGTGTCCTTCTCCACTGCGAAGCCCGTGATGTAACCCTCGCGCTCGAGGATCCGCGCCAGCGCTTCCTTGAGCTTCGAGGACGGCATCACGACGTCGTCGTGAAACGCGGTGTTGGCGTTCCGGATACGCGTGAGCATGTCGGCGATGGGGTCGGTCATCATCGCGGCGCGACCTCCCCGACGACGTTCGGCTGCATCGTCTCCCGCTCCATCACCACGATGCCTTCGTCACGCCGGGCACCTCGCCGGCATGGACCATCTCGCGCAAACAGACACGGCAGAGCCCGAAGCGCTTGTACACGGAGCGCGCGCGTCCGCATCGGCGGCAGCGCGTATACGCGCGCACCTTGAACTTCGGCTTCCGCTGTTGCTTCTGCACGAGTGCCTTCTTCGCCATATCATTCGCTCGCTCTCTGCGAGCCGGGATACCCGGCTCGCGGCCGTTCGCTCGCTGGCGAGACTCCTCCGCTCCCTACCGGTCGCTTCGTCATCCGCGTGTCGGTCAAGTTCATGTCATGGATTCGCCGCATCACTGGGGCTCGTCGCGGCGGAAGGGGAAGCCGAGGCTTCGGAGGAGGACCCGACCTTCGTCGTCGGTGGCCGCGGTCGTGACGATCGTGATGTCCATCCCGCGGACCGAGTCGATCTTGTCGTAGTCGATCTCGGGGAAGATCAGCTGCTCGGTGACCCCGAACGTGTAGTTACCTCGACCGTCGAAGGACATCGGGTTCATGCCGCGGAAGTCGCGGATGCGGGGGATCGCGACACTGACGAGACGGTCGTAGAACTCCCACATACGATCGCCGCGCAACGTGACCTTCGCGCCGATAGCGTTGCCTTCACGGAGCTTGAAGCCGGCGATCGACTTGCGCGCCCGCGTCACCTGCGCCTTCTGCCCGGTGATCACACCGAGGTCCGTGACGGCGCCGTCGAGCAACGACTGCGTCTGCGTGGCCCGCCCGACGCCGCAATTGAGCACGATCTTCTCGAGGCGCGGCACCTGCATCACGTTGCCGAGCGCGAGCTCCTGCTGGAGCGCGGGTCGCAGCTCCGTGAGGTAACGCTCCTTGAGCCGCGGGCACGGGACGCGCCTCTGCCCGCGTCACAGCACCGCTCCACACTTGCGGCACACACGAACCTTCTGGCCGTCTTCGCCGGTGCGGTAGCCCACCTTCACCGGGCCGTCCTTGCTGCAGAGGATCATCAAGTTCGAGACGTGGATCGGCATGGCCTTGTCCTGGATGCCGCCCTGCATGGTCGCCCGAGTGGGCTTCTGGTGCTTCTTCGCGACGTTGATCAGCTCGGAGCTCTCGACAACGACCATGTTGCGCTCGGGGAAGACGTGCGCGACTTCACCGACCTTGCCGATGTCCTTGCCCTGGATCACCTGGACCCGGTCGCCCTTCTTCAGCCGCATCTTCATCAGAGCACCTCCGGTGCCAGCGACACGATGCGCATGAATCGACGGTCCCGGAGCTCACGGCCGACGGGACCGAAGATGCGCGTGCCTCGGGGCTGCATCTGCTCGTTGATGAGCACCGCCGCGTTCTCGTCGAACCGGATGTAGCTACCGTCGGGACGGCGCTTCTCCTTCTTGGTGCGCACCACGACGCACTTCACGACATCACCCTTCTTCACGGCCGCGCCGGGAACGGCTTCCTTGACCGTTGCCACGAAGATGTCGCCGATGCTCGCGTACCGACGCCGCGTACCCCCGAGCACCTTGATGCAGAGGACTTCGCGCGCACCTGAGTTGTCAGCCACCCGAAGGCGAGACTCTTGCTGGATCACCGGATTCTTCGCTCTCTCGCGTCGATTATCGCGTCGGGCTGACTCATCGCGCGCGCTCCAAGACTTCTACGACGCGCCAGCGCTTGAGCCGCGACATCGGGCGGGTCTCCGCGAGTCGGACCCGGTCGCCCTCGTGCGCGTCGTTGGCCTCGTCGTGCGCGTACAGGTGGCTCGTGCGCTGCATCGTCTTGCCGTAGCGCCGATGGCGCACGCGATCGACGACCGCAACGACCACGGTCTTGTCCATCTTCGTCGACACGACGATGCCCTCACGGAGCTTGCGTTGCGACATTCGGTTCGGCGTTTCCTCGGCCACCGCCAACTCCTCTACTGACCTGCGTGCTGCTCGGCAGCGGCGATCTCGCGCTCGCGCAGCAGTGTCTCGATGCGGGCAATTTCACGGCGAACCTGGGGGAGGCGCGCGATGTTGTCGAGCTGGCCGGTGGCGTTCTGGAAGCGCAGATTGAACAGCTCTTCCTTCGTCTCTCCGAGCCGGTGCTCCAACTCGGTGTCGTTCAGCTCGCGCAGGAGCTTCGCCTGCGTCATCGGTTCGCTCCGTTCCCGAGTACCGCGCGCGTCCGAACTGCTCCACTGCGTTCCGTGTCACGTCTCGTCCTGACGCACGACGAAGCGCGACTTGATCGGCAGCTTGTGCATGGCAAGGCGCATGGCCTCGCGCGCCGTGGGCTCGGGCACGCCCGACAGCTCGAACATCACGCGTCCCGGCTTCACCACCGCCACCCAGTGCTCGGGGTTGCCCTTTCCGGACCCCATCCGCGTCTCGGCGGGCTTCTGCGTCACCGGCTTGTCGGGAAAGATGTTGATCCATACCTTCCCTCCACGGCGGATGTACCGGGTCATCGCGATTCGAGCTGCTTCGATCTGACGGTTCGTGATCCAGCCCGGTTCGAGCGCCTGGATCCCGTAGTCGCCGAAGGTGACCCGCGTACCGCCCTTCGCAACGCCCGACATGCGCCCGCGCTGCGTCTTGCGGTGACGGACCTTCCGCGGCATCAACATGACTAGTCCTCGTCTCCGTGGAACTTCGGCGCCTCGTGGTGCTGACGGGTGCGGCGCTCGATCTCTTCCTCTTCGGCGAGGAGTCGTTCGAGTTCGGGGTCGGCTTCCTTCACGAGCGGGCTCGCCTCTTCCGTGAGCTCCTCGGTCTCACCGTCGACCTGCGTGGCCTCCGCGGCGGGTCGGCGGCGGCCACCCCCCGCACTGACCACGCGGCGCGTCGGCCCCTGGCCCGACGTGTCGCCGACCGCCATCGCGGCCTCCTTGCGGATCTTGTCCTCGGCGGCGGACTTGTAGGGGAGGATCTCGCCCTTGTAGATCCAGACCTTCACGCCGATCCGGCCGAACGTCGTCTTGGCCTCCGCGTCGCCGTAGTCGATGTCGGCGCGGAGCGTGTGGAGCGGAACGCGTCCCTCTCGGTACGACTCTCGGCGCGACATCTCCGCGCCACCCAGGCGCCCGCTGCACTGCACCCGGATCCCCTGGGCGCCGGCCTTCATCGCGGTCTGCAGCGCGCGCTTCATGGCCCGCCGGAACGAGACGCGCCCGGTGAGCTGGTCGGCGACACCCTGCGCGATCAGCGTGGCGTCGAGCTCGGGCTTGGCGATCTCCTGAATGTTGAAGTGGATCTTCGGGTTGCCCGTGATCTTGAGGAGCCCGGCGCGCAAACGGTCCGCCTCCGCGCCACGCCGGCCGATCACGATCCCCGGGCGCGCGGTGTAGACGTCGACGCGTAGACGGTCACGCGTCCGCTCGATCTCGACACGTCCGACCGCGGCGCGCTCGAGCTGACTCCGCAGATAGTCGCGGATCCTCCAGTCCTCGATGAGCTGGTCGCGGTACTCGGCGTCCTCGGCGAACCACCGCGACTTCCAGTCGGTGGTGATCCCCAGCCGGAACCCGTACGGGTTGACCTTTTGTCCCATTACTTGTCTCCCTCCGATTCGGAGGTTTCGTCGGTCTCGGAGTCCGCGAGCTCGTCAGGTTCCTCGACCTCGTCGACCTCGTCGAAGGCTTCCTCCGCCTCGTGGTCGTGATCCTCGTGGTCGTGATCCTCGTGGTCGTGGTCGTGCTCCCCGGCGACGGCGCGCGAGCGGCGTCGGCTCTCGGCGACCCGTCGCCGGCGGCTGATACGCGAGGGCGCGGCCACGGCGGCCTCACGCTGGCGGCGGCGCTCGAGCGCGTCGTCGTCGTAGCGGGCCACGACGATCGTGATGTGGCTCGTGCGCTTCTTGATCCGTCCGTAGCGGCCGCGTGCGCGCGGACGCCCCCGCTTGAGTGTGGGGCCCTCGTCGGCGAACGCCCGCAGCACGAAGAGCTCATCCTCGGGCACGCTGTCGTTGTGCTCGGCGTTCGCGATCGCCGAGTCGAGCAGCTTCATCACGGGCTCGGAAGGTCCGCGCTCGCAGAACCGTAGGATCTCTCGCGCTTCATTCGCGTCCGCGCCGACGATGAGGCGCAGTACCTGTCGCACTTTGGACGGCGACGCGCGGTGGTATCGCAGGCGGGCGGTGGTCTCGGGCATCAGCGTCGACTCGATCGCTCTTGGCCGGCGTGGTACCGGAACGTCCGCGTCGGCGCGAACTCGCCGAGCTTGTGTCCGACCATCGCTTCCGTGATGTACACGGGCACGTGCTTGCGGCCATCGTGGACCGCGATCGTGTGGCCCACCATGTCGGGTGTGATCGTGGAGCGCCGTGACCACGTCTTGATCACCTTGCGGTCGCCGGAATCGTTCATGGCGTCGACCTTCTTCTGGAGATGGTCGTCGACGAAGGGGCCCTTCTTCAGGCTGCGCGGCATCGGTTACCTCCGGGCGCCGCGGCCACGACGGCGGCGGATGATGAGCTCATCGGACTTCTTTCCCTTCTTGCGGGTGCGACCCTCGGGCTTGCCCCAGGGCGACACCGGGTGGCGGCCACCGGAGCTCTTGCCCTCGCCTCCGCCGAGCGGGTGGTCGACGGGGTTCATCGCGACGCCGCGCACGTGCGGGCGCTTGCCCTGCCAGCGATTACGCCCCGCCTTCCCGATCTTCACCAAACCGGCCTCGGCGTTGCCGACCGAACCCACGGTGCCTCGGCAATCGATCGACACCCTCCGCATCTCCGTCGACGGAAGCCGCAGCGTGGCGAAGGAACCCTCCTTCGCCACGAGTTGGATGCTGGTTCCGGCGCCGCGCCCGAGCTTGCCCCCGGCCCCCGGCTTGAGCTCCACGTTGTGCACGGTGGTCCCCACCGGGATGTAGCGCAGCGGTAGGGCGTTGCCGGGCCGGATCTCCGAGCCCTGGCCGCTCTGCAGCATGTCGCCCACCTCCAAACCGTTCGGGGCGAGGATGTATCGCTTCTCGCCGTCGAGGTAGTTGAGGAGCGCGATGCGCGCGTTGCGGTTGGGGTCGTACTCGATCGACGCGACCTTCGCGGGCACACCGTCCTTGTCGCGGCGGAAGTCGATGATGCGGAACTTGCGCTTGTGGCCGCCGCCGCGGTGACGAGATGTCATGCGGCCGTACGAGTTGCGACCACCCGTACGCGGCTTCGGCTTCGTGAGCGACTTCTCCGGACGGTCGCGCGTGATCTCCGCGAAGTCGGAGACCGTCTGGAAGCGCCGACCGGGGCTCGTGGGCTTGCGTTTGCGAACGGGCATCGTCGTCAGCTCCCGAAGATCTCGATACGGTCGCCGGCGGCGAGCGACACGACGGCGCGCTTGGTGGACGCGCGCTGGCCATAGGTGCCGGTGCGACGGTTCCGCTTGCGCTTCCCTTTGCGAGTGAGCGTGTTCACGTTCGTGACGCGTACTCCGAAGATCGACTCGACCGCGTTCTTGATCTCGATCTTGTTGGCATCGGGCGCGACGAGGAACGTGTAGACGTTCGCGTCGAACGCGGCGTAGGACTTCTCCGAAACAACCGGACGGATGAGGATGTCGCGCGGGTGCTTTGCCGTCATTTCGCACCGGCTTCGTTGTCACTGGCCACTTCGTTCTCCCTGGCCGCTTCGGGCTCGGTCGACGAGCCGTAGTGCGCGATCGCCGCTTCGAGGGTGGCCTTGCTGAAGACGAGCCAGTCGCTGACGAGGACGTCGTAGGCGTTGAGCTCGCGAGGTAGCACGAGCTTCACCCGGTCGCCGAGATTGCGAAACGACTTCCACACCACGTCTTCGGTGTTGTCGAGCACGATCAACACGCGGTCGTCGCGCTCGCCCTTGGTCCGGAGACCGAGCGCGCCGAGCACCTCGAGCGCGTCCTTCGTGCGGGGCTCGCTCATCCCCCAGTCGTCGACCACGAGTACCTTGCCCTCGGCCGCGCGGTCGGACATCGCCGAGCGGAGGGCGAGCCGGATCATCTTCTTGGGCGTGCGCTGCCGGTAATTGCGCGGCTTGGGCCCGTGGGCGATCCCGCCACCTCTCCACTGCGGCGAGCGGATCGAGCCCTGGCGAGCACGACCCGTGCCCTTCTGCCGCCAAGGCTTCGCGCCGCCGCCGGCCACTTCCGCCCGCGTCTTCGTGCTGTGCGTGCCGGCGCGGGCGGCTGCGAGCTGCGCGGTGACCACCTGGTGCATCACGGCCACGTTGGGCGTGATGCCGAAGAGCTGGTCGGGAGCGTCCACCGAGCCGGCTCCGGCGCCCGCCGCGGACTTCACCTCGAACTTCATTCCGCGCTCCCCGACTCGCCGTGCTTCGCGGGCGCCTTCACCGCGTTGCGGACGAACACGAGCCCGCCGGCGGGTCCGGGCACCGCCCCCTTGACGAGCAGCAAGCCGCGCTCGGCGTCGCCCTCGACCACTTCGAGGTTCAGCGTCGTGATCCGCGTGTTGCCGTGCTGTCCGGCCATCTTCATGCCCTTGAAGACACGCGCGGGCGTTGCGCACGCTCCGATCGAGCCGGGCGACCGGTGCTTCTTGTGATTGCCGTGGCTCGCACCCTGACCCTTGAAGTTGTGCCGTTGCATCGCTCCGGTGAAGCCCTTGCCCTTGCTGATACCGGTGACGTCGACACGCTCACCCGACTCGAAGACTTCGGCACCGAGCACCTGCCCCACCTCGAAGCCGGAGAGGTCGTCGACGCGGAGCTCGGCGAGATGGCGTGACGCGGGAGCGTCGGCCTTCTTCAGGTGCCCGAGCTCGGGCTTCGAGAGCCGTTGCTGCTTCGTGGCGCCGAAGGCGAGCTGCACCGCGGCGTAGCCGTCGCGCTCGGGCGTCTTCAGCTGGACGACGCGGCATGGCCCGGCCTCGATCACCGTCACCGGAACGACGCGGTTCTGGTCGTCCCAGATCTGGGTCATGCCGAGCTTGCGCCCGAGAATGCCTTTCGCGGCCATCTCTAGTGCGTTTCTCTTTCGGCTCACGCGAACGCTCCGCCCGGCAAGTCCCGGCGGAGCGTTGATCGGTTGTGCCGTGCGGTCCTGCGCTCCCGATCCCATGATCGGGGGGCGGCAGCCTGCGCGGACTTCGGTTGGTTGGTGAACTGGTCCGGTCAGATGCCGATCAGGCGGTGAAGAGCGATCGGCAAGCCCGGAAAGACTACACGCCCCTCTCGCCCGAATGCCAACGCGCACGCGGCGACGAGCAAGGCGAGGAGCTCGCCGGCCGGTGAGTGCCCGCGGCGCAGGTACCCTGCGCCGCAACGAACGAGCGAATCAGCTGGCCTGGATCTTGATCTCGATGCTGACGCCGGCGGGCAGGTCGAGGCGCTGGAGCGATTCCACCGTCTTGCTGGTGGGTTCCACGATGTCGAGCAGGCGCTTGTGGATCCGCATCTCGAAGTGCTCGCGAGAGTCCTTGTCGACGTGGGGAGAGCGCACGACGCAGAAGCGCCGGATCTCGGTGGGGAGCGGCACGGGACCGCGCACCTTCGCCTGAGTCCGGACGACCGTCTCCACGATCTTCTTCGTCGACTGGTCGACGATCTCGTGGTCGTAGGCCTTCAGCCGGATCCGGATCTTCTGACCCTTGGAATCTGCCATGGCTCTCGTCTCTCGGATCCGGTTGCTCTGGGACTACTTGATGACGCTGATGACGACGCCCGAGCCGACGGTGCGGCCACCCTCGCGGATGGCGAAGCGCAGGCCCTCGTCCATGGCGATCGGCTTCTGGAGCTCCACCACCATTTCGGTGTTGTCGCCGGGCATCACCATCTCGACGCCCTCCTGCAGGGCGATGCTGCCGGTGACGTCGGTGGTGCGGAAGTAGAACTGCGGGTGGTAGTTCGCGAAGAACGGCGTGTGCCGCCCACCCTCTTCCTTGGTGAGCACGTACACCTGAGCGTTGAACTGAGTGTGCGGCGTGATCGCGCCCGGCTTCGACAGCACCTGGCCGCGCTCGACGTCTTCCTTCTTCGTGCCGCGGAGCAGGGCGCCGATGTTGTCGCCGGCGCGACCCTCGTCGAGGATCTTGCGGAACATCTCGACGCCCGTGCACACCGTCTTCGTGGTGGGACGGAGGCCGACGATCTCGATCTCCTCACCGGTCTTGACCATGCCACGCTCGACACGGCCGGTGACCACGGTGCCGCGACCGGTGATCGAGAAGACGTCCTCGATCGGCATCAGGAACGGCAGGTTGATGGCGCGCTCGGGCTCCGGAATGTAGGTATCGACCGCTTCCATGAGCTCGACGATCTTCGAGCCCCACTCGGCGTCGCCTTCGAGCGCCTTCAGCGCGGAGACGCGCACGATCGGCGTGTCGTCACCGGGGAACTCGTACTCGTTGAGCAGCTCGCGTACCTCGAGCTCCACGAGCTCGAGGATCTCCTCGTCGTCGACCATGTCGGCCTTGTTGAGCGCGACGACGATCGACGGCACACCCACCTGGCGGGCGAGCAGCACGTGCTCACGAGTCTGGGGCATCGGGCCGTCGGTAGCGGCGACCACGAGGATCGCGCCGTCCATCTGCGCAGCACCGGTGATCATGTTCTTGATGTAGTCGGCGTGGCCGGGACAGTCGACGTGCGCGTAGTGGCGGTTCGGCGGTCTCGTACTCGACGTGCGTGATGGCGATCGTGATGCCGCGGGCCTTCTCCTCCGGCGCCTTGTCGATGTCATCGAACGCGGAGAACGTGTTGTGCTCGGGGTCGGACTCCGACAGCACCTTCGTGATCGCGGCCGTGAGCGTGGTCTTCCCGTGGTCGATGTGACCGATCGTGCCGATGTTGAGGTGCGGCTTGTTCCGCTCGAACTTCGCCTTGGCCATGACTGTTCCTCTTGCTCCTGATCTTGTATCCGGCTCTCGGATCGGTGCGCGGCTACTCGCCGCGTACTCTCTTGATGATCTCCTCGGCGATCGACTCGGGCACCTGCTGGTACGAGTCGAATTGCATCGTGTAGGTCGCGCGACCCTGGGTGCGCGAACGAAGGTCCGTAGCGTAGCCGAACATCTCGGCCAGCGGGACCTGAGAACGCACCACATGGGACGTGCCGCGCTGCTCCATCCCCTCGACGCGACCGCGGCGTGAGGAGAGGTCGCCGATCACGTCACCCATGTAGTCCTCGGGCGTGACGACCTCGACGGCCATGATCGGCTCGAGGAGCACTGGGCGAGCCTGCCGGACACGCCTTCTTCAGCGCCATCGATCCGGCGATCTTGAACGCCATCTCGCTCGAGTCGACGTCGTGGTAGGAGCCGTAGGTGAGGATCGCCCGAATGTCGACGAGCGGATAGCCCGCGAGGACCCCGCCCTCGAGCGCCTCCTGCATACCGGCGTCGACGGCAGGGATGTACTCGCGGGGGATCACGCCGCCCGTGATCTTGTCGACGAACTCGTAACCGCCGCCCGGGCCGGTCGGCTCGAGCGAGATCACGACGTGGCCGTATTGGCCGCGGCCGCCGGTCTGTCGCACGTAGCGCTCCTCGACCTTCTCGACCGGGATCGTGATCGTCTCGCGGTACGCGACCTGCGGCTTGCCGACGTTGGCTGCGACCGAGAACTCGCGCACCATGCGATCGACGAGGACGTCGAGGTGGAGCTCGCCCATGCCGGCGATGATGGTCTGACCGGTCTCCTCGTCGGTGCGCACCTGGAAGGTGGGATCCTCCTCCGACAGCGCGCCCAGCGCCTTGCCGAGCTTGTCCTGGTCGACCTTGGTCTTCGGCTCGATGGCGACGGAGATCACGGGCTCCGGGAAGTCCATGCGCTCGAGCACGATCGGGTGAGTCGGGTCGCACAGCGTGTCACCGGTGGTGGTGTTCTTGAGGCCGACGACGGCGACGATGTCACCCGCGAAGACGGCTTCCTTGTCCTCCCGGTGGTTCGCGTGCATCTGGAGGATGCGCCCGACCCGCTCCTTGCGGTCCTTGGTGGCGTTGAGCACCTGGCTCCCGGCCGAGAGCTTGCCCGAGTACACCCGGAAGTAGGTGAGCTTCCCGACGTACGGATCGCTCATGATCTTGAACGCGAGCGCGGCGAAGGGCTCGTCGTCGGACGGCTCCCGCACGATCTCGTGTTCGTCCTTGCCGGGTTGGATCCCGGTGATCGCGGCCACGTCGACCGGGCTCGGGAGGTAGTCGACGACGGCATCGAGGAGCGGCTGGACACCCTTGTTCTTGAACGCGGTGCCGCACAGCACCGGCACGACGTCTCCGGCGATGGTGGCCGAACGCACCGCTTGACGGAGATCGTCGGCGGTGATCTCCTCGTCGCCGACGTACTTCTCGAGCACGTTCTCGTCGAACTGGCTCACCACGTCGACGAGCTCGTGACGCCAGTGCTCGGCGTCGGCCCGGAGGTCGGCCGGAATCTCGATCTGGTCGTAGCTCTCGCCCATGCCGTCTTCCCACACGAGCGCCCGCATCCCGAGCAGGTCGATGACACCGCGGAAGTCGCTCTCGGCGCCGATCGGGAAGCTGCGTCAGCGCCACCGTCGCGTCGAGGCGGTCCGTGATCATCTCGACGCAGCGGAAGAAATCGGCGCCGACACGGTCCATCTTGTTGATGAAGCACATGCGTGGCACGTGGTACTTGTTGGCCTGGCGCCACACCGTCTCGGTCTGGGGCTCGACGCCCGCGACCGCGTCGAACACCGCAACCGCGCCGTCGAGAACGCGCAGCGACCGCTCCACCTCGACGGTGAAGTCGACGTGGCCGGGCGTGTCGATGATGTTGATCCACGTGTCGCGCCACCGGCAGGTGGTGGCGGCGGACGTGATCGTGATGCCCCGCTCCTGCTCCTGCGGCATCCAGTCCATGACCGCGGCGCCCTCGTGGACCTCACCGATCTTGTAGGTCTTGCCCGTGTAATAGAGGATCCGCTCGGTCGTCGTGGTCTTGCCCGCGTCGATGTGCGCCATGATTCCGATGTTCCGCACCCGCGCGAGGGGAACCTCCCGGAACACCGGGCCCCCCTTCGTCTTCACCTGCGTTGCTTCAACTGCCATTTCTGACTTTCTTCTCTCTCCCCCGAATGCGCTGCGATGCGAACTTTCCAGTATGAACGCCCGAATACCCTCGTCCGTTCCATTTGCCGCCTGAAACAAGCGGCGAGGCGCAGGACCCAGTTGGGCGCCGCTCGGCCGGTGGCGCCCGTCGGACGAGCCCCGGCTCGGAGAGCCCGGTTCTCGCCGTAGGCGGAAACCGGCAGGGGCTCGGCCGGAGCAAGGGCGCCCGGTCCGTGCCGTGGCCGGCCGGCGTCCGAGCCGGGCCCGGCGCGGCGCTAGCGAAGCCGGCGAGGACACGAGGAACCGAGTCAAAGGCATCACCACCGGTAGTGCGCGAACGCCTTGTTCGACTCGGCCATCTTCTGCATGTCGTCCTTGCGCTTGATCGACGCCCCGATCCCGTTGCTGGCGTCCATCAGCTCGTTGCCGAGCCGCTCCGCCATCGTCTTCTCACGGCGCTGCCGTGCGTAGCCCACGATCCAGCGAACCGCGAGCGTGGTTGCGCGCCGGGGACGCACCTCGACCGGCACCTGGTACGTGGCACCGCCGACACGACGGCTCTTCACCTCGAGTGCCGGGCGAACGTTCTCGACCGCTCGCTTCAGTGTCGCGACCGGGTCGCTGCCGGTCTTCTTCTCGATGTCGGCGAGCGCGTCGTAGACGATCTTCTCGGCGATCGAGCGCTTGCCGCGCTGCAGGATCTTGTTGACGAACTGCGTGACCACGACCGATCGGTGCACCGGGTCGGGCATGAGATCGCGACGTGCAGCGGGTCCCTTGCGCGGCATCCCTACCTCCCACTCTCGGCGCCTACGGCGCCGGGCCGTTCGGGCCTCGGTTCGCTGCTCGCCGGGTTACCCGGCTCGCGGACGCTCACCTCAGGCGTCCCTCTTCGCGCCGTACTGGCTGCGCGCCTGCCGGCGGCCGGCGACGCCGCTCGCGTCGAGCGCGCCGCGCACGATCTTGTAGCGAACCCCCGGAAGGTCGCGGACCCGTCCACCGCGCACGAGCACGATCGAGTGCTCCTGGAGGTTGTGCCCGACGCCCGGGATGTACGCAGTGACCTCGACGCCGGTGGTGAGGCGTACCCGCGCCACCTTGCGCAACGCCGAGTTGGGCTTCTTCGGCGTGTGGGTGAACACACGCGTGCACACGCCCCGGCGCTGCGGTGAGCCCTTGAGCGCGGGCGTCTTCGACTTCTCGCGGCTGCTGCTGCGTCCCTTGCGGACGAGTTGCTGGATGGTGGGCAAGCTGGGTCCTCGTGGGTGCTGTTCGCGCGTGGAAGAACCGAAATTCGAATCGAGGGACAACGGATGGACCGGCGACAGGGGGACGACGCCAGGCCGACCCGTCAGGATAGCGGGTCGAAGCGCCGTCGGCGCAAGTAGCGTCACCCGGGTTGGTGAAGCGCAGGCAACCGCGGATGGTGCCCCTCTCGGAGGCAGTCGTCGCCCGGCATCCCGAGATCGAGGATGCCGGCGAGGCGATCGAGGCGGGGCGGGTACTGCTCGGCGGGAAGCCCATGCTGAATCCTCGGGCACGGGTAGCCGAGTCGGCGCCGATCACGGTGCAGCCCGAGGCGGTGCTCCGCGGGACGGCGAAGCTCGAGGCAGCGATCAGCGGGTTCGACGTCCGTGTCGAGGGGAGGACCGCGCTCGATGCGGGCGCCGCCGCCGGCGGCTTCACCACGGTCCTGCTCGCGCACGGCGCGGCGCGGGTCTACGCAGTCGACGCGGGGTACGGACAGCTCCGCGGCGAATTGCGCCAGAATCCACGCGTCGTGAACCTCGAGCGCACGAATCTGGGTGCGCTCACCACGGCCCTCGTGCCCGACGCCGTCGAGCTGGTGACCCTCGACCTCTCGTATCTCTCGCTCGGCCGTGCGATCCCCGAGCTCCGGCGGGTGCAGCTGACACCGGATGTCGACCTGATCGCCCTGGTCAAGCCGATGTTCGAGCTCGGGCTCGCCACCCCGCCCGACGAGGGCGGGCAGTTCGAGGCGGCCGTCGCCGCGGCTCGGCGCGGTGCCGAGGACGCCGGCTGGCGGGTGCTCGCCGAGATGGAGTCACCCACCCGCGGCGCGCACGGCGCGGTGGAGTTCCTGCTCCACGCTCGCCAGTAGCGTTTCGGACGATGGATCCGGCCGCGGTTGCCGAGCACGTCGAGCAGATCAGGCAGGACGGCTACACGATCGTCGAGGGCGCGATCGAAGCTCCGCTGGCGGACGAGTTGGCGGTCGACCTGGCCCGACTCGAGCACGAGCTCGATGTTGCCCCCTCCACGAACAGCTTCGAGGGCGCGAACACGCTCCGCGTGTACAACCTCCTTGCCCACGGTCGGGTGTGGCAGCAGGTGCCGATCCACGAGTCGGTGCTGCCCATCGTCGAAGGCGTGCTCGACCCGGGCTGCCTGATCTCCTCGCTCTCCTCCGTGAACATCGGCCCCGGCGAGACGGCTCAGCCCATCCACGCCGACGACATGCTGATCCCGATCCCGAAGCCCCATCCGCCGACGGTCTGCAACTCGATGTGGGCGCTCAGCGACTTCCGTGAGGCCAACGGCGCGACCCGAATCGTCCCGGGATCTCACCTCGCGGACCGTTCGCCGGACTACGGGCGTCACGACGAGAGCGTCGCCGCCGAAATGGATCGCGGCAGCGTGCTCATCTGGCACGGGAGCCTCTGGCACGGCGGCGGCGCCAACCGCACGGGCGCGCGGCGCGTGGGCATCGCCATGAACTACTGCGCCGGCTACATCCGCCAGCAGGAGAACCAGCAACTGGGCCTCTCGCCGACTCTGGTGCGCACGTTCCCGCGCCGGCTCCAGGAGCTCGTGGGCTACGGCATCTACAACGGACTCATCGGCCACATCGACAAGCGCGCGCCGGCGGACCTCCTCACCGGCAAGGAAGGCAGCTCGATGGTCTGGGACGCCGTCTGAGGAGCTCGGCGCGTATTACAAGGGGGTCTGGGCCGAGCACGTGAGCACGGCGTGGGCATCGACGCTCGGCGCGACGACTCGCAGCCATTCGGGTGCCCCCACCGCGTGACTCCTGAGCAGCGCGGCGTCGGTGAGCGGTTCGTCGTGAGCCAAGCCGCGCCGGTCGACGACGAGCATCACCTGCTCGCCGACGTTCACTTCGACGACCTCCACCCAGGGCGCGAGCTGGTTGGTTGCCGCCAACGCCGCAGCCGCGAGCGAACTCTGTCTCGGCGGCCGTGCCGGGTCGGCGGTGAGCGTGGCGACGTCAGCGTCGCCGAGCGGGTTCCCCGCCGAGTAGCGAGCTGTCCAGAGACCTTTCTGACGGCCGTCCAGGCAGCCGGTGAGTGCGTCGAGCTCGTCGGCAACGACGTCGTCGCGGAGACCGTCGACCGTCGTGCGGAGGCCGACCGGCACGAACGCGAGCCCGTCCGACCCGTGGAAGGTGGCAACGTCGACGCGCGGGCCGGCGAGCGCGAGCGACGCGCCCGCGACGACGACACAGAAGATCGCGCCGGCCACCACGGTCTCGGGAAGCGGGCTGAAGACGCTTCGCACCGCCGTGGCGCGACGGTCCCGCGTACTCCCGACGCCGCGGAGCAGGAGGAAGCAGCCCACGGTCGTCGCCCAGGCCGGCGTGTGTGCCCAGGCGCCCATGCGCATGGCCGTGAGGATCCCGTCGGTACCGTGGGCGGTCAGCCACCGGGCGGCCGCCGCAAGCGCAGCGGCGAGCGCGCCGATCGTCAAGGCCACCGCGGCGCCTGCGAGCGCCTTGAGCCAGTTCACCGGGTTGACGGCACCGAGCACCAGTCGACCTGCGACGCGGGCAGGCACGACCACGACGTCGGCGGTGCCCTTGTTCGTGGCCTGTCCGCGTACCGAGTCGACACTGAGCAGCGCGAGTGAGACCGTCGCGCATCCCAAGAACCAGATCGTCGGTTGGCGCAACGCGGGAGCCGCGGCTACGGCCGCGACGATCGTGAGCAGGTGTCGATCCAGCCAGCGGCCGGAGTCGCTGCGGGCGGCCGTTCGAGTGACCCGGCCGACGGGCGCCTCGGACCCGTCCGCCCGTTGTTCGAACTCGACCAGCTGCATCGCCATTGGTGTCCCCGGTCACAGGCCCCAGCTCACCCCACTGAGTTGTCGGTCACCAGCAGCAAACCCTTGAACCGCGAGCCGGGTATCCCGGCTCGCAGAGAGCGAGCGAATCTACAGGGCCGCGTCCCCGAGGTCGTCCGCGTCGGTCGAGCCGTCCGACCCGACCGCCTCGATCGTGAATGCCTCCACGACGGGAGCAGAGTCGACGTCCGCCACGACCGCTTCGACGATCTCGACGATCTCCGCGTCGGTCACGGCGCCGCGCCCGGCTTCCGGCACGGACGCCACGGCGGCGAACGCGGCCACGTCTTCGTCGAGTGTCGTCGCGCTCGTGTCGGCGAGCCACGCCGCGAGGTCGAGGTCGCCGTCGGCATCCGTGTCGGACGAGTAGAACGGCAGCGGCTCGTAGTCGGGAGCGTGCGTGGCGATGTCGCGGTAGCGGCTCATCCCGGTGCCGGCCGGGATGAGCTTGCCGATGATCACGTTCTCCTTGAGACCCGACCAGGCCGTCGACGCGACCTTCGATCGCAGCCTCGGTGAGCACGCGGGTGGTCTCCTGGAACGACGCCGCCGACAGCCACGAGTCGGTGGCGAGCGACGCCTTGGTGATCCCCATCAGCTCCGGACGACCTTCGGCCGGCTGCTTGCCGTCGGCCACGAGGCGCCGGTTGATGTCGGCGAACTCGCGGGCGTCGGCCTTCTGGCCCGGGCAGGTACTTCGAGTCGCCCGGCTCCGACACCCCGACGCGGCGCAGCATCTGGCGCACGATCACCTCGATGTGCTTGTCGTGGATCGACACGCCCTGCTCGCGGTACACCTTCTGCACCTCGTCGCTGAGGTACTGCTGGGTCTCGCGGATGCCCTTGACCTCGAGGATCTTCTTCGGGTCGATCGGCGTCTTCGAGTCGCCGGTGAGCTGCTGCCCGGCCACGACCTCGACACCGTCGGCGATCCCCGGGAAGAGGTGGGTGCGACGGGTGACGACGTGCGGCTCCTCGGTGCCGTCGTCGGCGAACGACGGTGAGCACACGCTCGCCCTTCTCGTTCTCGCCGATGCGCACGACGCCCGAGATCCCGGCCATCACCGCCGCGCCCTTCGGCGTGCGGGCCTCGAACAGCTCGACGACGCGAGGCAGACCGTGCGTGATGTCCTCACCGGCGACGCCGCCGGTGTGGAACGTGCGCATGGTGAGCTGCGTGCCCGGCTCGCCGATCGACTGGGCGGCGATGATGCCGATCGCCTCACCCTGGTCGACGAGCTTGTTGGTCGCGAGCATCGTGCCGTAGCACGCCGCGCACACACCCTTGAGCGACTCGCACGTGAGCACGGAACGCACCCGCACACGTGTGACACCCGGATCGGACGCCAGCGCGCGCAGCTCGGCTTCCTTCGACCTCGGTGTTGCGCGGCAGCACGGTGCCGTCGGCGAGCGTCATGTCGTCGACGAGGCACCGGCCGAGCAGCTTGGTCTCGAGCATCCGCAGGTTCTCGGGATCGTCGGTGACGTTCTCCACCCAGATGCCGCGCGGGCTCTCGCAGTCGTCCTCGCGGACGATGAGCTCCTGCGCGACATCGACGAGACGGCGCGTGAGGTAGCCGGAGTCGGCGGTACGCAGCGCGGTGTCGGCGAGACCCTTGCGTGCGCCGTGCGTGGAGATGAAGTACTCGAGGACCGAGAGACCCTCGCGGAAGCTCGACTTGATCGGCCGCGGGATGATCTCGCCCCGCGGGTTGGCCACCAGGCCGCGCATACCGGCGATCTGCTGCACCTGCAGCAGGTCGCCACGAGCACCCGAGCCCACCATCATGTCGATCGGGTTGAACTTCTCGGCGTGCATCTCCTCCTGCACCGCGTCACGGACCTGGAACGTGGCCTCGGTCCAGACCTCGATCTCCTTCTGGCGACGCTCGTCGTCGGTGATGATGCCGCGGTCGAACTGCGTCTCGACCTTGTCGGCCTCGTCCTCGAACTGCTCGAGCAGCGACGCCTTGATCGCCGGCGTCCTGCACGTCGGAGATCGAGATCGTGAGCGCCGAGCGCGTGCGCGTACTCGAAGCCGAGATCCTTCAGCTTGTCGAGGCTCTCGGCGACGACCGCCCGCGGGTAGAGCTCGACGAGCTTGCTCGCCAGCTCGGTGAGGTCGCGCTTGCGCACCGGCGTCGTCGTGGAACGGGAAGTCGGGCGGGAACGCCTCGTTGAACATGAGACGCCCGAGCGTGGTCTCCACGAGAACGCTGCGGTCGCCGTTGCTGCCGTTGCGCGCGCAGCACGATCGAGTCGGGGTGCTCGTCGTCGCGCATCGGGAACTGCGTCCTCGGGGAAGCGGCCGGCGGGCATCCGCACCTTGATCTTGGCGTGCAGCGAGACGCCGTCGACGTCGACGTCGGAGTCGACCGGGGCGGGAACTCGGGGATCGCGGGGGATCAGCCGCTCGTCGTGCGCGAGGATCGCCTCGTCGAGCGACGCGAACGCGCGTCCCTCGCCGGCGAGCACCCGTCGACCTCCTCGGTGAGGTAGTAGGCGCCGATGATCATGTCCTGGGTCGGCACCGTGATCGGACGACCGTGCGCCGGCGACAGGATGTTGTGCGCCGACAGCATCAGGATGCGCGCCTCGGCCTGCGCCTCCGCCGACAGCGGAAGGTGCACGGCCATCTGGTCGCCGTCGAAGTCGGCGTTGAACGCCGTGCACACGAGCGGGTGGATCTGGATCGCCTTGCCCTCGACGAGCACCGGCTCGAACGCCTGGATACCGAGACGGTGGAGCGTCGGGGCGCGGTTCAGGAACACCGGGTGCTCCTTGATGACCTCTTCGAGCACGTCCCACACCTGCGGGCGGGCGCGCTCCACCATCCGCTTCGCGGACTTGATGTTCTGCGCGAACTCGAGGTCGACGAGCCGCTTCATCACGAACGGCTTGAACAGCTCGAGCGCCATCTGCTTGGGCAGACCGCACTGCTGGAGCTTGAGCTGCGGGCCGACCACGATGACCGAACGGCCCGAGTAGTCGACGCGCTTGCCGAGCAGGTTCTGGCGGAACCGGCCCTGCTTGCCCTTCAGCATGTCGGAGAGCGACTTCAGCGCGCGGTTGCCGGGACCCGTGACCGGGCGGCCGCGGCGGCCGTTGTCGAACAGCGCGTCGACGGCCTCCTGGAGCATGCGCTTCTCGTTGTTGATGATGATCTCGGGCGCGCCGAGGTCGAGGAGCCGCTTCAGCCGGTTGTTGCGGTTGATGACGCGGCGGTAGAGGTCGTTGAGGTCGGACGTGGCGAAGCGGCCACCGTCGAGCTGCACCATCGGGCGCAGGTCGGGCGGGATCACCGGCACCGCGTCGAGCACCATGCCCATCGGCGAGTTGATCTTGCGGCCGTCGTCGTCGACGCGGTTGAACGCCGAGATCACCTTGAGTCGCTTGATGCCCTTGGCCTTCCGCTGGCCCTTGGCGGTCGCGATGATCTCCTTGAGGTTGACCTCCTCGAACTCCATGTCGATGCGGGAGATGAGGTCCTTGATCGCCTCGGCGCCCATGCCGCCGGCGAAGTACTCCTCGTAGCGGTCCTGGAGCTCGCGCCACACGCGCTCGTCGTCGACGAGCTGCTTCGGCGAGAGACCGCGGAACGTGTCCCACACCGTCTTGAGGAACTCGAGCTCGGCGTCGGTGCGGGCGCGGATGTCCTCGAAGTCCTTGTTGCGCGCCTTCTCGGCCCGCTCCAGCTCGTTCTTCTTGGCGTCGCGGTCCTCCATCTCCGCGAGCTCGGCCTCGTACTCCTCGTCGCGCGTGCGGAGCGCGAGCTCGCGCTCCTTCTCGACGTCGGCCATCTCGGCCTTGATGTCGCCCTCGAGCTGCGCGAGGTCCTTGTGACGACGCTCTTCGTCGACCCACGTGATGATGTGCGCGGCGAAGTAGATGACCTTCTCGAGGCTCTTCGGCGCGATGTCGAGGAGGTAGCCGAGACGGCTCGGGACGCCCTTGAAGTACCAGATGTGCGTGACGGGCGCGGCCAGCTCGATGTGGCCCATGCGCTCGCGGCGCACCTTCTGGCGCGTCACCTCGACGCCACAGCGCTCACAGATGATGCCCTTGAACCGGACGCGCTTGTACTTGCCGCAGTAGCACTCCCAGTCCTTGGTGGGACCGAAGATCTTCTCGCAGAACAAGCCGTCCTTCTCGGGCTTGAGCGTGCGGTAGTTGATCGTCTCGGGCTTCTTGACCTCGCCGTTCGACCACGTGCGGATCTGGTCCGCGGTCGCGAGCGCGATGGAGAGCTGGGCAGAGTCGTTCACGTCGAGCACTGGTTCCCTCGCCTTCGTCTTCTGTCGTCGTCGTGTCGTCTGCGTTCGTCGTCTCGATCCGTTGCTGACGCGGTTGGTCGTTGGGCTATCGGAACGCGGGCTGTTGTTCGCCGGCGGCGCTCGTCTTCCTCGTCGGTGCCCCGTTCGGGCCTCGACAGGTCGATACCGAGCGATTCGGTGGTGCGGAAGGCGTCCTCGTCGAGCTCACGGATCTCGACCTCCTCGCCCTCCGCGTTCATCACGCGGACGTTGAGGCAGAGCGCCTGCATCTCCTTGATGAGCACCTTGAAGCTCTCGGGAATGCCGGGCTCGGGGATGTTGTCGCCCTTGACGATCGCCTCGTACACCTTCACGCGGCCGAGCACGTCGTCGGACTTGATCGTGAGGATCTCCTGCAGCGCGTACGCCGCGCCGTAGGCCTCGAGCGCCCACACCTCCATCTCGCCGAACCGCTGGCCGCCGAACTGCGCCTTGCCACCGAGCGGCTGCTGCGTGATCATCGAGTACGGGCCGGTCGAACGAGCGTGGATCTTGTCGTCGACCAGGTGGGCGAGCTTCAGGATGTAGACGAACCCGACGGTGACCGGGCGGTCGTACGCCTCACCGGTGCGGCCGTCGTAGAGCGTGGCCTTGCCGTCGGCGTCGACCAGCCGGCCGTAGCCGTTCGCGCCATCGGGGTGCATCTTCTCGAAGAGCTGCTCGATCGTGCCCTCCCGCTCGACTGCTCGACCTCGTCCCAGTGCGCACCGTCGAACACGGGGCTCGACACCCACACCGCGGGCTCGGTGACCGTGCGCGTCTTGTGCTGGTCCACCGGCGCGACGCGCTGGCCTTCCCAGCCGTGGCGGGCCGCGTAGCCGAGGTGCGCCTCGAGCACCTGGCCGACGTTCATGCGGGACGGGACACCGAGCGGGTTGAGCACGATGTCGACGGGCGTGCCGTCGGCGAGGTACGGCATGTCTTCGACGGGCAGGATCTTCGCGATCACGCCCTTGTTGCCGTGACGGCCGGCGAGCTTGTCGCCCTCGCTGATCTTGCGCTTCTGGCCGACGTAGACACGCACGAGCTGGTTCACGCCGGGCGGCAGCTCGTGGCCGTCTTCCCGGGAGAACACCCGCACGTCGATCACCTTGCCGACTTCACCGTGCGGCACCTTCAGCGACGTGTCACGCACCTCGCGCGCCTTCTCGCCGAAGATCGCGCGCAGCAGGCGCTCCTCCGGCGTGAGCTCGGTCTCGCCCTTGGGCGTGACCTTGCCGACGAGGATGTCGCCGGGACCGACCTCGGCGCCGACGCGGATGATGCCGCGCTCGTCGAGGTCCTTGAGGATGTCTTCGGACAGGTTCGGGATGTCGCGCGTGATCTCCTCGGCACCGAGCTTGGTGTCGCGGGCGTCGGTCTCGTGCTCCTCGATGTGGATCGACGTGAGCACGTCGTCCTTCACGAGGCGCTCGGAGATGACGATCGCGTCCTCGTAGTTGTGGCCCTTCCAGGGCATGAACGCCACGAGGAGGTTCTTGCCGAGCGCGAGCTCGCCCTCGTGCGTGGACGGGCCGTCGGCGAGGACGGAGCCGTCGGTGACGGTGTCACCGATCTCGACGCGCGGCTTCTGGTTGATGCACGTGCCCTGGTTCGACCGGCGGAACTTCGAGAGCCGGTACGTGGTGCGGCCCTGCTTGCCCTCGTAGTCGACGACGATCGCCTCGCCGCTGACGTCGGTGACCGTGCCGTCGCCCTTGGCGAGGATCACGTCGCCGGCGTCGCGGGCCGCGCGACCCTCGACGCCGGTGCCGATGAACGGCGCGGTCGGGCGCAGGAGCGGGACCGCCTGGCGCTGCATGTTGGCGCCCATCAGCGCACGGTTGGCGTCGTCGTGCTCGAGGAACGGGATCAGCGACGTCGCGACCGACACGATCTGCTTCGGCGAGACGTCCATGTAGTCGACCTCTTGCGGGGTGACGTACGCGACCTCGCCGCGACGCTCCCGCACGAGCACCTTCTCGTCGAGGAAGCGCCCGTGCTCGTCGACCACGGCGTTCGCCTGCGCGATGACGTAACGGTCTTCGTCGTCGGCCGCGAGGTACTCGATCTGCTCCGTGGCGACGCCGTTCACCACCTTGCGGTAGGGCGTCTCGATGAAACCGAAGCGGTTGATCCGCGCGTAGGTGGAGAGGTAGCCGATGAGACCGATGTTCGGGCCTTCCGGTGTCTCGATCGGGCACATCCGGCCGTAGTGGCTCGGGTGCACGTCGCGCACCTCGAACCCGGCGCGCTCACGCGACAGACCCCCGGGCCCGAGCGCCGAGAGCCGGCGCTTGTGGGTGAGGCCCGCGAGCGGGTTCGTCTGGTCCATGAACTGGCTGAGCTGGCTGGACCCGAAGAACTCCTTGATCGCCGCGACGACCGGCCGGATGTTGATGAGCGTCTGCGGCGTGATCGCCTCGACGTCCTGGGTGGTCATGCGCTCGCGCACGACCCGCTCCATCCGCGAGAGTCCGACCCGCACCTGGTTCTGGATCAGCTCGCCCACGGAACGCACCCGGCGGTTGCCGAAGTGGTCGATGTCGTCGGGGTAGTAGTCGGGGTCGTTGTTGTGCAGCTTCACGAGGTACGACACCGTGGCGAGGATGTCGGCCTTCGAGAGCTGGTAGTCGACCGGGCCGGCCTCCGGGTCGGCGTTCGGCACCGTGAGGTCGAGGCGCTTGAGCGGCAGCTTGCCGTACTCGTCGCGCAGCTTCTTCGACACCTTGTGCCGGCCGACCTTGGCCATGTCGTAGCGCTTCGGGTTGAAGAAGAGGTTCTCGAGCAGGGCGCGGGCGGAGTCGGGCGTGGGCGGCTCGCCCGGGCGCAGCTTGCGGTAGATGTCGATGAACGCCGCGTCGGCGTCTTCGGTGTGGTCCTTCTCGAGCGTGTTGCGCATCGAGTCGTAGGGGTTGCCCTGCGCGTCGAGGATCAGGTTGAGCAGTTCCTCCTCGCTCTCGCCGAAGCCGAGCGCCTTGAGCAGCACGGTGACGGGCTGCTTGCGCTTGCGGTCGATGCGGACGTAGACGACGTCCTTCTTGTCGACCTCGAACTCGAGCCACGCGCCGCGGCCGGGGATCATCTTCGCGTCGACGATGTCCTTCTCCGGCGACGTCTTGTCGGGGTTGATCCCGAAGTAGACGCCCGGCGACCGCACCAACTGCGACACCACGATGCGCTCGGTGCCGTTGATGATGAAGGTGCCGCGCTCCGTCATCATGGGGAAGTCGCCCATGAAGACGGTCTGCTCCTTGATCTCACCCGTCTGGGCGTTCATGAAGCGCGCGGTGACGAAGAGCGGGCGCGCGTACGTCATGTCGCGCGCGCGACAGTCGTCCTCGGAGTACTTGGGCGGGTCGAAGATGTGGTCCGACAGCTCGAGCTTGAGCTGACCGGTGAAGTCCTCGATCGGCGAGATGTCGGCGAGGACCTCGGCGACACCCTGTTCGAGGAACCATTCGAACGACACACGCTGCACCGCGATCAGATCGGGCAGCTCGAGCACTTCGTGGAGGCGGGAAAAGGACAGACGTTCGCGGGACGCGACAGAAGCCAACGTCACTCCTTCGTCGAGAAGGCGCGCGCGGACCAGGTAGAAGAGGTCAACGTGGGCACGGCCGGGCAGACACGACTGAATGCATGCTAACGCGCTACCGCGGCGCTGCAAGGACGCCAAAGAGCAGACCCCGAGGGGCCTGGCCTGCGGGAGAGGATACGGCAAGACCCCTCGCGGGTCAAGGCATTGCCGGGTCCTCACTCGGGCTCGGGGCGGGCCGCGGGTGGCCGGACGGCTTGCTGTTCTCAGCAGCGGGTTACCTCGGTCGAGCCCCTGCCGGTCCTCCTCCGTCGGACCGGGCCCTCCGGGCCGGGTCTCGACCGACGCCCGCAACCGCTTCGAACAGGGGCGTCCGGCCACCCGCTCGACCTTGTCCACGCGACCGCGCTGAAGAACGCGGCGCGGCGTCAGCTCGAGAGTGGGAGCTCGGACCAGACCAGCCACGGGCCGATACAGCGTTGGAAGCCACAGCGTTCGTAGCAGCCTTGTGGCCCGTCCGGCATCGTCGACACGAAGCCGAGCACGACTCCCTCGTCCCGAAGCCAGCCCTTGCAAGCGTCGACCAGGCGCTTCGCCGATGCCCTCGCCGCGGTTCGTCTGCCTCGACGACGAGCTCTTCCAGATACCCGCATGACTCATGGGCTATCCCCTGATCGACGAACGCTCCGACCAGCAGGCCTACGACCGAACCGTCCTCGGCTTCGGCAACGAAGGTTCGGGTACCCGACCGGACACGGCTCGGACGGAGCGAACCCTCCTGGTAATCCGGGTACAGCACCGTCAGCAGCGCGTCAAGCGTCGGGCCATCCCTGTCGGTAGCCTCACGGATGCTCACGACCGGCAGTCAAAAGCATCGACAGACACCTCGCAGGCACCATTTGAGTGTCGAGCGTGCGGGATGACGCCCCTGTTCGAGGTGGTTGCGGGCGTCGTGCGAGACCCGGCCCGGAGGGCCCGGTCCGACGAAGGAGGACCGGCGGGGCTCGCGCGAGCTAGCCCGCTGCCGAGAACAGCCGGGCGTCGTCCCGCACGCGGCCCGCGGAGAGCCAGCGTCAGAACACGCCGCGACGCGAGTGCGGACGCGCTCCCGGCTACTTGATTTCGACGAGGGCGCCGGCCTCTTCGAGCTTGGCCTTGGCCTTCTCGGCGTCTTCCTTGGCTGACCTTCTCGAGCACCGGCTTCGGCGCGCTGTCGACGAGGTCCTTGGCCTCTTTGAGACCGAGCCCCGACACGATGGACCGCACCTCCTTGATGACCTGGATCTTCTTGTCGCCCGCCGCGGCGAGGATGACGTCGAACTCGTCCTTCTCCTCGGGCGCGGCGGCCTCGCCGCCGCCCGCAGCGGCGACCGCGGCAACGGCCACGGGTGCAGCGGCGGTGACGCCGAACTCTTCCTCGAACGCCTTGAGGAAGCTCGTTGAGCTCGAGCACGGTCATGTTCTTGAAGACGTCGAGCAGCTCTTCGGTGGTCATGGTCGCCATGTCGCTGGTTCTCCTGTTACTCGGACTCAGCCGATTCGGGTTCGGGTTCGGTCTCGTCGGCGCTCGGCGCCTCGGCGTCTGACGCTTCGGGCTCGGGTGCGTCTCGGACTCGGTCTCGGTCGCTTCGGCGGCGGGCGCTTCGGCTTCGGCGGCTTCGGCTTCCGGCACTGCCTCTTCGGGAACGCCGCCGCGCTGGTCGATGAGCGCCTTCACGCCGTAGGCGAAGTTCCTCGTGAACGCCTGGAAGAGACCGGCGGCCTTGGTGAGCGGCGCCTGGAACACGCCGGCGACCTGCGCGAGGAGCACGTCGCGGGAGGGCAGCTCGGCGAGTGCTTCGATCTCGACCGGCGTGATGATCCGCGGTGCCGAGGAGGCCACCCTTGAGCACGAGCGCCGGGTTGTTGCGCCCGAAGTCGCGCAGTGCCTTGGCCGCGCCGGCCGCGTCGCCCCGCACGAAGGCGATTGCGACGGGGCCCTCGAACATCGACGCGACACCGTCGAGGCCGAGTCTCGGCGACCGCTCGGCGCGCCAGCGTGTTCTTGAACACCTTGTACTCGGTGCCGGCCCCGCGCAGCGACGCCCGCAGCTCTGCGAGCTCGGGAACGGTGAGCCCGCGGTATTCGGTGAGGACGGCCGCGTCGGCTTCCGCGCAGCTTCGTGCGGATCTCCTCGACCACCGCGACTTTCTCGGGTCTCGCCATCTCAGCTCTCCATCGCATCGTCGCTCGCTCGAACCGGTTACCGGCTCGTCGCCGCTCGCCGCCGGCAACGAAAAACGGGACGCCGCAGATACGCGAAACGTCCCGTCGAACAGGGCGCCTCGTCCGGTGGACCCCAACTTGTGACGGATCCATTACCTCGAGAGAGACCGGAGGTCTGCGGCAGATTCAGTTGTGGGAAAGCACCCTAGCGGCGGGTTCACCCCGAGGACTGAGCGAGCTCGTCGCGGAGGACCGTCGGGTCGACGCGCACACCCGGGCCCATGCTCGACGACAGGGCGACGCCCTTGAGGTAGCGGCCCTTCGACGACGCCGGCTTGGCGCGAAGCACCTCGTCGAGCACGGCCTGGTAGTTGGTCAGCAGATCCTCGGCGTCGAAGCTCGCCTTGCCGATCGGCACGTGCACGTTCCCGTAGCGGTCGGTGCGGTACTCGACCTTGCCCGCCTTGAACTCGCCGACGGTCTTCCCGACTTCGTTGCTGACCGTGCCGGCCTTCGGGTTCGGCATGAGGTTGCGCGGCCCGAGCGTGCGGCCGAGCTTTCCGACCTTCGGCATCATGTCGGGAGTGGCGATGGCGACGTCGAAGTCGAGGAAGCCCTTCTCGATCTGCGCGACGAGGTCGTCGGACCCGACGACGTCGGCACCCGCTTCCTCGGCCTCGCGTGCCGCGTCACCCTCGGCGAAGACGGCCACCCGCACGTCCTTGCCGGTGCCCTTGGGCAGCGACACCGTCCCGCGGATCATCTGGTCGGCCTTGCGGGGATCGACGCCGAGCCGGAACGCGGCCTCGACGGTCTCGTCGAACTTGTGGGTGGCCAGTGACTTCACGAGGTCGAGTGCCTCGGTGGCCGGATACAGCCGCTCGCGGTCGTAACGTCGCGTCGCGTCGGTGAGCTTCTTGCCGTGCTTCGTCATCGTGCGCCTTCATTCCTGTCGCGCTCGCTCGACGGCAGGATACCTGCCGCCGCCCTCGGGACGCTCGCCGCTCCGTTACGCACTCGCTAGTCGCCGATCTCGATTCCCATCGACCGCGCGGTGCCCGCAACCTGCGAGCATCGCGCCCTCGAGGTCGATGGCGTTGAGGTCGGGCATCTTGGTCTCGGCGATCTGGCGCACCTGCGCGCGCGTGACCTTCCCGACCTTCTCGGTGCGCGGGTTCTGCCGCGCCCTTCTCGACGCCCGCGGCCTGCCGGAGCAGGAACGTCGTGGGCGGCGTCTTGGTGACGAACGTGAACGACCGGTCCTCGTAGATCGAGATCTCGGCCGGGATGACGAGCCCGCGCTGGCTCTCGGTGGCCGCGTTGTAGGCCTTGCAGAAGTCCATGATGTTGATCCCGTGCGGGCCGAGCGCGGTGCCGACCGGCGGCGCGGGCGTTGCCTGCCCGGCCGGGATCTGGATCTTCACGATGGCCGCGAGCCTCTTCTTGGCCATCTCTATTCGCTCGCTCTCTGCGAGCCGGGATACCCGGCTCGCGGTCGTTCGCTCGCTGGCGAGCGCCCTTCGCTCGCTCCGCTCGTCTGCGGGCGCCGCGTCCGCATCATCTCTACAGCTTTGCGACTTGGCCGAGCTCGAGCTCGACGGGGGTCTCACGACCGAAGATGTTCACGAGCACCGTGAGCTTCGAACGGGCGACGTCGATGTCGGAGATCGCGCCGTTGAAGTCGGCGAACGGACCGGTGACCACGCGCACCTGCTCGCCCACTTCGAACTCGAGGCGCGGGCGCACCTTCCGCTCCTGGCCGGGCTCTTCCTTGCCGACGCCGAGGATCGACTCGACCTCCTTCCGCGACAGCGGAGTGGGCCGTGACGCGTTGCCGACGAAGGCCGTGACACCGGGCGTGTTGCGCACGACGTACCAGGAGTCGTCGTCGAGCGCCATGCGCACGAGCAGGTAGCCGGGGAACACCTTCTTCTGCACGACGACCTTGCGGCCACCCTTGAACTCGATGACGTCTTCCATCGGGATGACGACCTCGTAGATCTGCTCCTCGACGTTCATCGACTTCACGCGGCTCGCGAGGTTCTGCTTCACCTTGTTCTCGTAGCCCGCGTAGGTGTGCACGACGAACCAGTCGCCGGGCCGGTCGTAGGGGCTCGGCTCGCGCGGCGCGTCGTCGAGTCTCGTCATCGAGTTCGCTCTTCGAGTCCTCCGTCGACGACCGCGAGCAGCTCTGCGCTCGCGAGGTCGAGGGAGCCGGCCGGTTCCACGATCTCGACGATGCTCCTCGGCGTCGTCGCCGCCTGCGCCGTCGACACGGAGGATCTCGATGTCGATCTCGATCTCGTCGGCCTCGCACGGCTGCGGAGATCGTCGCCCAGTCGGGGAGCGAGGACTCTGCTCCGGCGCGTCGGTCGTCTCGCCGTGTCGAGTCGCTGTGTCGACGGACGATCGTCGTCGCCGGGCGCGTCGCTCGCGGAAGGGATCGTCCAAGGATGTCTCGAAGTCGTCCATGGCCGTCAGTCGAAGAGGAAGAGCACGAACTTCGACGACACGTAGTCGAAGCCGAAGATGAGCGCCGTCATCACGATGACCGCGATGAGCACGATGATCGTGGAGTTGACAACTTCCTTGCGGGTGGGCCAGGCGACCTTGCGGAGCTCGCCCTTGACCTCGGAGAAGTACTCGCGGGGCCCGACCTTGTCGCGCTGAACCGGCGCCGGCTGTGTCCGGCGCTGCTGCGGCTGGCCCGGCTTGTCCGGCCTTGCTTCTGCATCATGCGCTTGGTCTGACGATTCATCGACACGGCGCAGCCGTCCTGTTCGTGTTCACTGCAGGGCAGGAGGGACTCGAACCCGCAACCGCCGGTTTTGGAGACCGGTGCTCTACCAATTGAGCTACTGCCCTCCGGCCGTTTTGGTCGGGCCGAAACAGTCGAGGATAGCAGCGGCATCCGGGGTCGCCCGAGGCGGATGTCTACGCGGGGACCGGTTCGGAGCGTCGACGGCGGCGAGCGCTCCAGAGCGACACGAGCACGATCGAGCCCACGAACCAGGCGAAGACGGGTGGTTCCCGGAGCACGCCCAGGACCGATCCGGCGTAGGGGATCCGGAGCGCGACGCTGCCGATCACGTCACCGGGGCCGGGCCGCCACGGGTCGGCGCTGGAGCGGTTGTCGCCACGCGTGATGTAGCCGTCGGCGGCCGATCCGCCCACGATGCGGTGGATCACCCGGAGACCGGCGTGCGGGATCGCCGGCCGGCACCCGGTAGGCGATGACCTCGCCGAGGTGGTACGAGCCGTGCTCCCGCGTGATCACGAGATCGCCGTCTTCGAGGGTCGACTCCATCGACGTGCCCGACACCATGGCGTACGTGGCCGGGCCGCCGACGAGTTGGGGGCGGTAGAGGTTCCACCAGAAGACGGTGAGCACCAGCGTGACCGCGATGTTCAACGCGCGCTGCCACGGCCGGCGGACGTGTCGCCGGCCGCGTGACCGCGGTCGCCGCCAACCGTGCTCACGAAACCAGTGTCGTCGGCCGCCCGTGCCGGGCGCAACGTCAGCTGGCGACGGGACCGCGCGCCGCCGCGAGCGGTGCACGAGCATCGCCGCCGTTGCCGCGGTCGCGGCGAACGCCGCACCGCCGATGGCGCCGACGTACGCGAGGCGGCGACCCGAGAGAATCGAATGGACGGCCTGACGCTCGCCCGCCGCCTCGATCGCGGCAAGTGTCTGCGCGAGCAGCCCGGGCGTGGGCTCGAGGTAGCGGGTGCGCAGCAGTTGGAGCCCGCGCAACATGCGCCGATAGCGGGCGAGCTCGGCCTGACACCGCAGGCAGCTCTCGATGTGCCGCTGTACGGAGAGCTCCACGGCGGCGCCGTGCTCGACCGCCGCGGGGAGAAGCTTGGCGACGTCGTCACACTGCATGTGCCCACCTACCGTCGTTCTTGGAATCGTCGTCGTAGAGAAGGTCGCGGAGTCGCTTGCGCCCGCGATGGAGACGAACCTTGGCCGCGGGCACCGAGATGCCGAGCTCCTCGGCGATCTCCTCGTGCGACAGTCCGTACACGTCTTTCAACACGACGAGGACGCGCAGCTTGGGTGGTAGCTCCTCGAGCCCGACCGACAGCCGCTCGAGCAGCGCGGCCGATTCCGCCGCGCCTTCGGGCTGCGCGTCGGGGCGGAGCTCGATCGGGTCTTCCAACATCGCGTCGAGTGACTCGGTGCGGTGACGGCGACGGCGCTTGACGGCCGTGTACGCCGTGTTGGCGGTGATGCGGTACATCCACGTGCTGAATTGCGCGTCGCCACGGAATCGCGGCAAGCCCTTCCAAGCACGTAGGTACGACTCTTGCACCACGTCGCGTGCATCCTCCTCGTGGGCCGTGAGGCGGAGAGCGAGCGTGTAGGTATCGACATAGGTCCGGCGGACCAGTTCGTCGAATGCCGGGCGATCGCCCTCGCGGGCGGCCAGGACCAGGCGGGCAAGCTCGTCTCGTTCTCGCGGCTGTTCGTGCGTGGTCATGTCCGACTCACGCCCGTGCCCGCGGGTTACGCGACCCGAGGACGCCCAATGTTCAGCGGGTTTCCCGGTGGAGCGTGTGCTTGCGGTCGAAGCGGCAGTACTTCTTCATCTCGATGCGCTCACGGTCGTTGGTCTTGTTCTTGACCGTGATGTAGTTCCGCCGCTTGCACTCCTCGCAGGCCAGCGTCACCTTCACTCGCTTGTCACTTGCCATTGCTCGTCTGCTCCCGGTTCGGCGTGGTAGCGGTGGCGGGACTCGAACCCGCGACGCCGCGATTATGAGCCGCGTGCTCTGCCAACTGAGCTACACCGCCTGACTCTGGCCTCACTCGCTGCGGCGCAGGATACCTGCGCCGCGGGCGCTCGCTCGGCTGAGCCCCCTTACGGACTTGAACCGTAGACCCCTTCCTTACCATGGAAGTGCTCTACCAACTGAGCTAAGGGGGCGGGAACGGCAAGGTTAGCAATCCGGCTCCGCGCCCGAACCCGATCACGGGTCGCTCGCTGCGGCGCAGGATACCTGCGCCGCGCACGCTCGCTCGGCCGGAAACCGGGCCGCGGTACCGTGCGACGATGAGCGTCCGGATCCGTCTCGTCGAGCGGCGCGACGCGGCCGGGATACGGGCCATCTACAACCACTACGTCGCCGAGTCGACCGCGCTCTTCGACATGGTGCCGCGCACCCTCGACGAACAGGTGCAGTGGATCGACGAGCACTCCGGTGGTCATCCCGCGGTGGTTGCGGTCGCCGCGGTGAGGACGGCGCGCGAGCACGTGGTGGGCTTCGGCTCGTTGTCGCCGTTCCGGGCGCGACCTGCCTATGCCACCACGGTCGAGAACTCGGTGTACCTGCTCGCCGACTACCAGGGTCGCGGCATCGGGCGGATGGTCCTCGAGGAGCTGCTCCGCCTCGCCGAGTTGCACGGGTTCCATTCCGTGATCGCGCGCATCGCCGGGAGCAACGACGCGTCGATCGCGCTGCACGTCGCGTGCGGGTTCGAACTCGTGGGCACCGAGCGCGAGGTCGGCCGCAAGTTCGGCCGCTGGCTCGACGTCGTGGAGATGCAGCGCCTTCTCTGATCGCTCGCTCTCTGCGAGCCGGGGTACCCGTATCGCTTACTCGGCCTCGTCGTCTTCGGATTCGTTGTTGGCTTTGAGCAGCTGGCTCGTTCCCGGGCCGATGATCGCCTCGCCCCGGTGGTCGACGAACGCCGGCTGGGTGGAACCGTTCTCCGAGTGTTCGGCGGGAGCAACGGGTGTCTGGCCGTTCCCGCTCCCGTTCACGGAAACGGGCTCGACAGCCGTTCGGAGCGCTCGCCGCTCGGGCGGCTCGAACTCCACGCGCTGCATGCCCTCCTGGTGCGCAAGGAGCATTCGTTCGTGGTAGCGGTCGATCTCGCCGATGAATTCAGGGTCGAGGTAGACGGCGCCGTCGACGACCGTGCCCATCCTCTGCTCGATGACTGCCACTACGTCTTCGCCGGCCAGTGTCTTCTGCTCCTCGAGTGCGTGGGCCACACGGAGGATCGTGTCGCGCTCGGCTCGATCAACGTGTGCGTGCGCCGCAGTAGGCGGTTGAGGTTGTCCTCGACGCGCTGTCCCATGCTCCCGCTGAGGAACTCCTTGTTGAGATCGCCCGGCTTCTGCGTGGGGCCACCGCCGTGGACACCGGCACGCTGGATGATCGCGTGCGACGCGATGGTGGAGCCCATGCCCCAGAAACCCTCCATGAGGATCGCGATCTCGGTTGCCTGCTCGAGGTCTCCGGACACACCCGAAGCGCTGTCGCCGGCGAAGAAGATGCGCTCGCCGGCGAGCGACGCGAGGCGCACCATGATGTCGGACTCGAACTCCGTCTTGAAGAGCTTCTGGCGGTCCTCGATCGGGACGGATGCGACGAGCCCGAGGTAGTCGGTGCCGGGGTGGATCGTGGCCATGTCGATCTCGAGGTGCTTACGGACACGGTACGCCACCACTGCGTGACACGCTTCGTGCACCGCGACGCCGTGGCGGTCGACGGCGATCAACTCCTGGTCGCGCGTGAGGCCCAGGCTCTTGAGGTGCTTTGCGTCGAGCACGTCGGTCCACGTGATCGTGTCGCGGTCGTCCTGGATCGCGTTGATGAGCGCCTCGTTGACGAGGTCCTTGATCGACGCGCCGGTCGCGTACGGGGTCATGTGGCGAGAGCCGGTCGACCTGTTCCGGAGTGAGGTCGTGCTTGACCTTGGCGAGGTACCCCTCGTACGTGCGGACACGACCCTGGCCTTCGTCGGGTACCCCACCCGATAGATGCGGTCGATGCGGCCAGGACGCAGCAGCGCCTGGTCGAGCGACTGCGGCATGTTCGTGGCCATCATGATCAGCATGCGGTACTTCGGCGGCGGCTTCGACTTGAGCCCGAGCATCTTCCGCACGTAGCGGTTGATGAGGCCGCGCGGCTTGTTGAGACCCGACAGCTCGGTGAGCAGTACGGGCAGCACCGACCCGCCCATGCCGCCACCGCCCATTCCCATGAAGAAGCGCGAGCGCCGTGGTGTCGGGGCCAGTCGGCGGGTCCTGGTCGGTGTCCGCGCCGATCGCGCCGTCCATGAGGTGCTGGCGCGTGACGTCGGACAGGTAGCCGAATCCGCCGCACGAGCACATGCCCGCGAACAACGAGTCCTGACGCGCGCGGCGCTTGACCCGCGAGGTCACCGCGGCTGCCGAGCGCGTCGGCCTCGTCGAAGAACGCCACCACGCCCCCATAGCGCAACGCGAGACGGCGCAGGCGCCGGAACAGCATCTTCACCTTGATGACGCCCATGCCCATGGTGTTGAGCTGGCTGGCGTCGATGTTCACGAACGGCTTGCCCGTCTCGCCGGCCATCGCCTCGGCCATGAGTGTCTTCCCCGTACCCGGCGGGCCCCACAGGAGCAGGCCGCTCGGCACGTAACCGCCCTTGTCCTCGATCATCTTCGGGTTGTCGAGGAAGATGAGGTTCTCCTTCACCTTCTCGAGCACCGGATCCTGACCCCAGACGTCGGAGAAGCGAGTGTTGATGTCGTCGGGGTAGAAGGTCTCGACGCCGCCACGTGTCGCGAACCAGATGATGAGACCGAACTGGAATCCGATCCAGAACGTGAGGAACAGCACCAACTGGAGGGCTGTGGGTGTTGCGTCGACGACGAAGCTGAGGAGCTCGTAGGGCGCACGGAAGAAGTTGGTGTCGAAGATCCACGCGAGCACGAGGTTGAGCACCACGAGGATCGTGACGATCTTGATCGTACGCGCGGTCTGGTGGCGTTTCCACGGGTCGATCCTCGAGATGCTCGCGTTCCAGCCCGCGAACACCTTGTCCCGCCAGAACTGGTAATACGAAGCGCTGTGCTCGCAGATCAGGTAATGGATCTGGCGGATGAGCTCCAGGCCCATCAGGGCGAGGAGCCACCACTTCCCCCGTAGCGTCTTGTTGAACGCCTCGGACGCGGGGAGCATCGGGTTGTCGGCCATCTCGGCCGCGAAGAAGAACGCGAAGAGCGCACCGCCCCAGAACAAGAACTTGATGCGGTTCCAGAACGGCATCGGTTTGCGCGTCGACGCGTTCGCTCCTCGCGGACGGCTCTCGAACTCAGTCGCCACCTGTGTCATGTCACTTGTCCTTCACCGTCCACGATTTGATGACGCTGTCGATCTTCGACTCGAACTTGTCGTAACACTCGGTGGTGCAGAAGATGCTGATCGCGTACACCTTCGACGTCGCCTGGTCGAAGAGGGCGATCTGATTGAAGGTGATGAGCTGGACTTCTCGTCGACACGCGCAACGAGGTGCGAACCGTGGAATCCGCCGTCGAGCTCGACGAGGCTCGTAGGTCGACACGTGCGCGTTCCCGGCCTGCAGGGCGTCGTCGACGTCGAAGAAGATGTTGCGCAGCGACTGGAGGGACGCGGCGTCAGCCGCGTCGGGTGAGAGCGGCCGGATGACGCGCTTGGCCGAGCGGATAGCTCGGGCGGCTGCTCGCGAGATGGTTCAGCGACGGGTCGGGGCTGGCGTCGAACACCGTGGTCCAGGTGGTGTCGCGGCGTTGCGGGATCTCGTCAGTCGGTGAGCGACCCCTTCAGGGCGTCGAGCACGGAGTCCTGGTCGTAGAGCTTCCAGCTGTCGGGAACCTTGAAGTAGGTCTTGTTCTTCGGAGCTCTTGACGTAGTGGTACCCGGTGCCGGCGCAGGCCACGAGAGCCAGTGGAGTCGCGAGGAGGAGCAGCACAACCGCGGAGCGCGACCCTCCCCAGGCCTCCCGTCATGCCCACCAGTATCGACCAGATCAGGGAGCGTCGAAAGTCCGAATGTGGGCTGGAACGTCACGGAAAAGAAAGGAGGCCCGCCGGAGCGGGCCAGTGGGCCGGGTTGGATTCGAACCAACGTAGGTTTCCCAGCAGTTTTACAGACTGCTCCCTTTGGCCACTCGGGTACCGACCCAGGGGGGCGAACAGTACCAGCCCCGATCCTGCGCCCACATGTGAGCAATCACGCCCGTCGCTCGCGGCGACGAGCGAGCGGAGCGAGTCGAGTCGCTCGCCAGCGAGCGAGCGCCCGCGGCGCAGGTACCCTCACGATGGTTCGCTCACTGCAGACCGGGGTACCCGGCCCGCAGCCGTTCGCTCACATGCGCCGCAGCGGGTGGGCGAGTTGTCAGGAGGGGTCATGCCCACTTTCGACGTGGTGTCCGAGCTCGACATGCAGGAGGTGCGGAACGCCGTCGACCAGGCGAAGCGCGAGGTCGGCACCCGCTTCGACTTCAAGAACACCGGCAGCACGATCGAGCTCGGCGAGAAGTCGATCGAGCTCCACACCGAGAGCGACGCGCGACTCAAGGCGCTCACACAGGTGCTCGAGGAGAAGCTCGTGCGCCGTCAGGTCTCGTTGAAGGCGCTGTCGTACGGGAAGGTGGAGGAAGCCGCGAAGGGCACCGTCCGTCAGACCGTCACCCTCAACATGGGGATCTCGTCGGAGAAGGCACGCGAGATCGGGAAGTTCCTCAAGGGTCTCAACCTCAAGGGCGTCCAGCACCAGGTCCAGGGCGACCAGCTCCGGGTCAGCGGCAAGAAGCGCGACGACCTCCAGGCCGCGATCCAGGCGCATGCGCGACCACGACTTCGACATCGCGCTTGCAGTTCACCAACTTCCGCGATTGACGGCGCAGGGCCGGTCGGTCAGTACTGGCCGCTGCGGAGCCGGGCGATGCGCTCGGCGGTGGGCGGGTGCGTGCTGAACAGGTTGGCGAACTCGACCTTGCGGCCGGTGAGCGGGTTGATGATGTACGCGGTGGCCTGCGCGGGCTGACGTTCATCGGCACCTGCTTCGCGTACGCCTCGATCTTCTCGAGCGCACGCGCGAGGGACTCGCCGTCGTGCAGCAGGTACGCGCCGCTCGCGTCGGCCTGGTACTCGCGCGACCGCGAGAGCGCCATCTGCAGCAAACCGGCGGCGATCGGAGCGAGGATCATCATCAGCAGCGCGCCGAACGCGTTGCCGCGATCGCCGTCGCCGCCTCCGAACAGGGCGCCCCAGAACGCGATCCGCGCGACGAACGTGATGCCGAGGGCGACCGCGGCAGCGACCGATCCGATGAGGATGTCGCGGTTCTTCACGTGCGAGAGCTCGTGGGCGAGAACGCCACGGAGCTCGTCGCGGTCGAGGACCTGCAGGATGCCCCTGTGTGACGCAGACCGCGGCGTGGTCGGGACTGCGCCCGGTGGCGAACGCGTTGGGCTGGGCTTCGGCGGACACGTAGATCTTGGGCATCGGCATGCCGGCCTTGCTCGTGAGCTCCTCGACGATCTCGTAGACCTGCGGCAGCTCCTCGCGGGTGACCGGCTGCGGCCGCGCCGCCTTGATCGCGAGCTTGTCGCTGAACCAGTAGGAGCCTCCGCAGAACAGGATGCCGAACGCGAGCCCGATCAGGAGCCCGGTCGAACCGCCGAGAAGCGCGCCGATGCCCATGAACAGGGCGCCGAGCAGCTGCCAGCAAGACGGCCGTCTTCACTGCGTTTCTCATCTTCGATTCACCTCTTCGGGGTCGGGGAGACCCCGGTTACCCCTGCAACGCTACGCGCCGCCCCGCCGTTCCCGGCACGGCAGCTTGCTTGTCAGTCGTAGTAGCCGGAGTGGAAGTAGATGCAGGGGACGCCCTCGGAGCGGAACATCTCGACGTTGCGGCGGTCGTCCTCGATCGCGAGACGCAGGTCGAAGCCGTACCGGCGGAGGTCCCACACCGAAGCCTGCTTGAAGTCGCGGGCGAAGTCGTAGTCGCCCCAGGGGCGCATCACGAGCAGGTCCCAACGGATCCTGTACCGGCGCAACCACGCCTCGGTGAGGTGGTGCACCCGCTCCGGGCGCGCCGTGAGGAGCAGGACCCGCAACTCGGGGTCGAGCAGGTCGAGGAGCACCTTGCACCTCCTCGATGACCTGGTCGTCGCCGCAGGCCTCGAAGAACGCGTCCCAGTCGCGGCGCGGCCGCTCGAGGTAGTGCTGACGGCTCGCCGCGTCGGACAGCACGCCGTCGAGGTCGACGATCGCTCCGGGCCCGGGCGCGACCGGCGCCGTCGTGCCAGGTCCAGTGCTCAGGGGCGTACTTCGGAGGTCGTCAATCTTCGTCGGCGGTGCCGTCGCGAGGTAGCGCGACTTGATGCCTTCGACGACGGACGGGTCGGCGAGCGTGGTGGTGTCGCCGAGCGCCTGGTCCTCGGCCACGTCGCGCAGCAGGCGACGCATGATCTTGCCCGACCTGGTCTTCGGGAGATCGTCGGTGAAGAGGATCTTCTTCGGCTTGGCGATCGGGCCGATGGTGTGGCCGACGTGGTCGCGCAGCTCGGCGACGAGCGCGTCGCTCGGCTCGATGCCGCCGCGGAGGATCACGAACGCGCTGATCGCCTGACCGGTGGTGTCGTCCTTCGTGCCGACGACCGCGGCCTCGGCGACCGCGGGATGCCCGACGAGCGCGTGCTCGACCTCGGCGGTCGAGATGTTGTGCCCCGACACGAGCATCACGTCGTCGACCCGGCCGAGCAGCCAGAAGTAGCCGTCGTCGTCGCGCTTCGCGCCGTCGCCCGCGAAGTACCGGCCCTCGAAGCGAGCCCAGTACGTGTCGCGGTAGCGCTCCGGGTCGCCCCAGATGCCGCGCAGCATCGCCGGCCACGGTCGCGTGAGCACCGAGATAGCCGCCACCGGGGATCCCCACGGATTCGCCGGCATTGCTCACGATGTCGGCACCGACGCCGGGGAGCGGGAACGTCGCGCTCCCGGGCTTCAGCGTGGTCGCGCCGGGCAACGGGCTGATCATGATGGCGCCGGTCTCGGTCTGCCACCACGTGTCGACGACCGGGCAGCGCTCGCCGCCGATGTGCTGCCAGTACCAGACCCACGCCTCGGGGTTGATCGGCTCACCGACGGTGCCGAGCAAACGCAACGACGACAGGTCGCGCGACTCCGGGTACTCCGACCCCCACTTCATGAACGTACGGATCGCGGTCGGCGCGGTGTAGAGGATCGTGACCTTGTACTGCTCGATGATCTGCCAGAGCCGGTCCTTCTCCGGGAAGTCGGGCGTTCCCTCGTAGAGCACGCTCGTCGCCCGGTTCGCGAGCGGGCCGTAGACGATGTACGAGTGCCCGGTGACCCAGCCGACGTCGGCCGAGCACCAGTAGACGTCGGTGTCGGGGCTGCAGGTCGAAGACGTGCTTGTGCGTCCACGCGACCTGCGTGAGGTAGCCGCCGGTGGTGTGCATGATGCCCTTGGGCTTCGCGGTGGTGCCGCTCGTGTAGAGGAGATAGAGCAGGTCCTCGGAGTCCATGTGCTCGGGCTCGCAGTCGGCTCGACTGCCGCGGCACGAGGTCGTGCCACCACACGTCGCGTCCCTCGGTCATCGGGACGTCGTGTTCGGTGCGCCGCAGCACCAGCACCTTCTCGATCGACGGGCACTCGCCGACCGCGGCGTCGGCCGTCTCCTTCAGCGGCACGATGCTCGCCACGCCGCCATGCGCCGTCGCCCGTGATGAGCACCTTCGCCTCGGCGTCCTGGATGCGGTCGCGCAGCGAGTCGGCCGAGAAGCCGCCGAACACGACCGAGTGCGGCGCGCCGATGCGCGAGCACGCGAGCAGCGCCATCGGCAGCTCGGGCACCATGCCGAGGTAGATGTTGACGCGGTCGCCCTTCCGGACGCCGAGCTCCTTCAGCGCGTTGGCGAGCCGGCACACGTCGTCGAGCAGCTCCGCGTAGGTGATGGTGCGCGTGTCGCCCGGCTCGCCCTCCCAGTGGTACGCGACCTGGTCGCCGTGACCGGCCTCGACGTGGCGGTCGAGACAGTTGTACGACGCGTTGAGCTTCCCGCCGACGAACCACTTCGCGAACGGGAGGTCCCACTCGAGGATCGTGTCCCACTTCTCGTACCAGTCGAGGAGCTCGCGCCGCCTGCCGCGCCCAGAAGCCCTCGTAGTCGACGTTCGCCTCGTCGTAGATCTCGGCGTCGACGACGAGCGCGTCCTTCTTGAACGACGCCGGCGGCGGGAACGTGCGACCCTCGGCGAGCAGGGACTCGATCGTGTCTGCCATGCGTCACCCCATCTGTAGCGAGCGCGGTCAGGCTATCCGGGGCCTCTGCGGGTCAGCCCGCCCTGAACACGAGCACCCGGTGCGCGCCGAGGCCGGACGGGTCGAGGAGCGCAGCGGCTTCGGTGACCCGGCTGCGATGCCGAACCGCCTCGAGGTCGCCGACGTGGGCGCGAGCGTCCCACTGCGCGCGTGCATCGGCGACGAGCTCATCGACGCCGAGCTCGCGCAACCACTCCGCCTGCATGCACTCGCGCTCCAGTGTGAAGCCGGCGCCGCTCGCGGCATGGACGAGATACTCGAGCGGGATGTCGGCCGTGATGTCCTGTTCGCCCGGCGCGACGAGCGGTGAGTCTCCTCGCTGGTGCTCGCGGTAAGTACGCAGCCAACCCTCTTGGCCGCGCTCCACGAGTTCGCCCGCGGATGCCACGTAGTCGACGACGAGCAACGTGCCGCGCAGTACTGCCGCACACTCGAGCAACCAGTCGCGCGCGCCTGTGGGCACCGGCAACCTGGCCCCGACGGGCACCGGGCCCGATGCGACGTGATCGGCCTCGGTTGTGAGCTCGGGCGCCGCGCGAATCACGTCTTCCTCGAATCCGTCTTCCCCGACGCCGACGCGCACCTCCGACCAACCGTCAGCGCTGCGTTCGACGATGCGGAACGGGAGGTTGTCGAGCAACTCGTTCGCCAGCACCACGCCAGTCAGCGGCACCGCGGGCAGCTCACCCAGCGAAGTGGCGATCGGCCCCACGTCGGCGACGGGCGCGGGTGGGCCGTCGCCGTCGGGGATCACCGGCCCGAGCACGTCCTCGAAGGGTTCGAGAACGAGCAGCTCACGCTGCTCCGCGCGCAGCGCTTCGGAGCGCTCGACGAGCACGTACCGCAGCGCAGTGACCGCACCTCGGCTGCGACGCGAGCACATCGGCCGCGAGCCGCCCCCTCCCTGCGCCCGCTTCCACGACGAGAAACGGGTCGGGTGCGTGCTGCTCGTCCCAGAAGCCGTCGAAAGCACGTGCGACGAGCACGCCGAACAGGGTGCCCACCTCGGGGCTCGTGACGAAGTCGCGACCGCGGCGGCCGGCTCCCTTTGCTCGGGTGAAGAAGCCGCCGTCGCCGTACAACGCATCGTCGACGAACGCGTCGAAGGGAATGGGCCCTTCCCGATGGATGCGCTCGGCGATCCGTGCCGCGAGCGCAGAACTCATCGGAGGAAACCGTAGCAATCAGGGCCGGCGCACGCGGCGACGAGCGAAGCGAGTCGCTCGCCAGGAGCGAGCGTCCGCGGCGCAGGTACCCTGCGCCGCAGCGAGCGACGGATCAGCAGCGGCGTACGAGCCGCCCCGCTCGCAGGAGCGAGTCGGAGTCCGCCCGCCACGGCGACGAGCGATCGAGCGTCGCGGAGCGAGCGCGGCGATCCCCGCTCGCAGTGAGCGAGTCAGGAATCACGCCCGGCGCACGCGGCGACGAGCGATGCGAGTCGCTCGCCAGGAGCGAGCGTCCGCGGCGCAGGTACCCTGCGCCGCAGCGAGCGACGAGTAATGCGGTCAGCGAATCACGCCCGAGCGCACGCCGGCGACGAGCGATGCGAGTCGCTCGCCAGGAGCGAGCGTCCGCGGCGCAGGTACCCTGCGCCGCAGCGAGCGACCCGGCATCAGGAGCGAACGTCCGCGAGCCGGGTATCCCGCGCTCGCAGTGAGCGAGTCAGGAATCACGCCCGGCGCACGCGGCGACGAGCGATGCGAGTCGCTCGCCAGGAGCGAGCGTCCGCGGCGCAGGTACCCTGCGCCGCAGCGAGCGACGAGTAATCAGGAGCGAACGTCCGCGAGCCGGGTATCCCGGCTCGCAGTGAGCGAGCGAAGCATCAGGTGACGGGGAACGCGAGCTCCCCGATGTGCGCGAAGAACTGCGGGTAGACGCCGACGACCACCACGACCGCGGCCGTGAGCCCGATCGCGACGGTGAGCGCGGCCGGAATCGCCCGAGAAGGCGTGACATCGGCGTACTCGGGCACCGGGTCGTGGAACCACATCCTGCGTACGACCGCCGCGTAGTAGAAGAACGCGATCACCGACGCGACGGCTGCGATCACACCGAGCACGATCGCGCTCGGTGTGTTGGCGTCGAAGACGGCGCGGAACATCACGAACTTGGCGAACCAGCCGGCAGTCGGCGGTATCCCGGCGAGCGACAAGAGAAACAGTGTCATCGCGACCGCAAGGCCCGGAGACGGTCTGTCCGAGCCCGGAGTACGACTCGATCTCGCCGGAGCGCGTACGGCGTGCGACCGCGATCACCACCGCGAACGCGCCGAGGTTCATCGCGCCGTAGATGAGGATGTAGATCACGACCGCTTCGAACGACGCCACCGCGGCCTGATTGTCGCCGGAGACCGCGAGCGGCACGAGGATGAAGCCGCCCTGCGCGATCGACGAGTACGCCAGCATGCGCACGATGTTGGTCTGGCGCAGCGCGACGAGGTTGCCGTAGATCATCGACGCCGCGGCCAGGATCCAGAGTGTGGGCTGCCACGAGTCGGGCGACGGGAAGAAGCCGAACGCCACGATGGTGAGCATCGCGACGAAGCCACCGGCCTTCGAGGCGACCGACAGGAACGCGGTGACCGGAGTGGGCGCGCCCTGGTACGTGTCCGGGGTCCAGAAGTGGAACGGGACCGCGCTCACCTTGAACGCGAAGCCCCCGAGCGTGAGGAAGATCGCCACCGCGAAGAGCGGCGTGGTCTCGCGTGCCGCGGATCGCTCACGTACGCGTTGATCTCGCTCAACAACGTGGAGCCGGTCTCGCCGTAGACGAGCGACATGCCGTACAACATGATCGCCGTCGACAGCACACCGATCAGGAAGTACTTGATCGCCGCCTCGTTCGAGCCTTCGTCGTGCTTGCGCCATCCGGCGAGCACGAACGTGGGAATCGTGATCGTCTCGAGCGCGACGAAGATCGAGATCGAGTCGCGCGCCGAAGCCATGACGAGCATGCCGAGCACCGAAGTGAGCAGCAGGAAGTAGAACTCGCCCTGGTAGTAGTCGCCCTCGCCGATGTAGTCGGCCGACATGAGCAGCGAGACGTACGCGACGACGAGGAAGAAGCCCTCGAGCGCGAGCGCGTAGTTGTCGACGACGAACGCTCCGCCGAACAGCTCGCGTGGCAGCGCGATGCCGTCGAACGGCGAGCGTGATCACGGGAACCAGTGCGGCGAGCACGCCGATCGACGCGATCCGCGACGACGTCCAGCGTGACCGCTCCGGCCAGATCAGGTCGGCCACGAGCACGACGAGGATCGCCGCGGTGAGGACGATCTCGGGCGCGAGCGCGTGGAAGTCGACGGTGGGATTCACCTAGATGCCCTTCGACTGCCGATGACGATGCTGCGTGACCGCGGGATCCGTGATCTTGAACAGGAGGTTCGGGTAGAAGCCGAGCACGACGATCAGGCGCGAGCAACGGGATCCACGCGATCCACTCGGGGCCGTGCACGTCGTGCACGTGGAGATCGGCGAACTCGGCGTGCACCTTGCCGAACGCGACGCGCTGGAACATCCAGAGCAGGTATCCCGGCGGCGAGGACGGTCCCGATCGCCGCGATCACCATGTAGACGCGGAACGTCCAGAGCGTGCCGGAGCTCCCACCCCACAGACCGTTCGGGTTCGTGGGGTCGTACGCCGAGAGGATCGCCGGGAACTCGCCCCAGAACCCGGCGAGGCCGGGAAGACCGAGCGACGCCATCGCGCAGAACCCGAGGATCCAACCGAGATGCGGCGCCTGCGTGAGCAGGCCGCCGAGCCGGCTGAGCTCGCGCGTGTTGTAGCGCTCCTGGATCGACCCCGCGAGGAAGAAGAGCATCCCGGTGATGAGCCCGTGCGCGACCATCCCGAACACCGCGGCATTGATGCCGAAGTCGGTGAGCGTCGCGATGCCGAGCATCACGAAGCCCATGTGCGCGATCGAGGAGAACGCGATCAAGCGCTTCATATCTCGTTGCGCGAGACAGCCCAGCGCGCCGTAGATGATGCCGATCACCGCGAGCAGCCCGATCCAGGGCGCCCAGGTCTGCGCGGCCTCCGGGAAGGATCGGGAGCGCGATGCGGATGAATCCGTACGCGCCGAGCTTCAGGAGGATCGCGGCCAGCAGCACCGAACCCGACGGTGGGCGCCTCGGTGTGGGCGTCGGGAAGCCAGGTGTGGAACGGCCACATCGGCACCTTGATCGCGAAGCCGAGGAAGAGCCCCGCGAACAGCAACACCTGCGTGCTGTGCACGATGCCGGCGCCGTGCAGTTGCGTGAGGACGACGATGTCGAAGGTGTGCACCTTCGACAGGAAGAACAGCGCCAGGAACGAGAGCAGCATCATCGCCGAGCCGAACAGCGTGAACAGGAAGAACTTGATCGACGCGTACTCGCGGTTCGGCCCGCCCCACACGCCGATCATGAAGAACATCGGGAGCAGGACGATCTCGAAGAAGATGAAGAAGAGGATCAGGTCCTCGGCCACGAACGTGCCGTTCATCCCGACCTCGAGCAAGAGGACGAGCGCGAGGAACGCCTTCGGGTTGTGCGGCTCGGGGAAGTGGTTCCACGAGTAGATGACGCACAAGACCGTGATGAACATCGACAGGAGGAGCAGCGGGAGCGAGATCCCGTCGATGCCGAGGTGGTAGCGGCTGTGGATCACGTCGATCCACGGCTCGTTCACGTTGAACTGCAGCCCGCGACCGTCGAAGTCGAAGCGCGCCAGGATCGCGATGCCCACGCCGAGTGTGGCGAGCGACGTGAGCAGCGTGACGATCTTGATCAGCTCTTCCTGCGCCCGGGGGATGAGCAGCACGATCGCCATGCCGACGGCGGGGATGAAGACCGCCAGCGTCAGTGCCCAGTCGTCGAACCAGTTCATCGAATCGATTCCCCTAGTGAGCTAGCTGTTGGCGATGAGCAGAGCGAGGCTGAGCAGCCCCACCGCCGCGAACAGGAGCAACGCGTAGCGCTGCACGCGGCCGGATTGGACGTAGCGCAGGAGACCGCCGGTCTCGCCGGTGGCTTCGGCGATCTCGTTGACCGCGCCGTCGACCACCTTCTGGTCGACGACGTCGTAGGTGAAGATTCCGAGGCGGCGCGCGCCGGAACCGAGTGCGTTCACGAACTTGTCGATCACGTGCTGGTCGAACCAGTAGATCGCCACGCGCGATCGGGTCCTTGATCGCCGGTGACGATGACGTTCTCGTAGAGCACGTCGAGGTAGTACTTCTTCTCGAGGAACGTGTACCCGGCCCGTGCGAGCGCGTTGCGCTGCGTGAGTCCCTTGAGCGGGCCGAGCTCCTCGCGTTGGAACCAGAAGTACGCGGCGATCCCGATGCCGAGCGCCGCGACGGACACCGAGATGACGGCCTTCGGATAGTCGAACGTCGGCGATGTACCAGCGCCGGGAACGTGACCGTGGGCTCGATCCAGTCCTTGAACTTCTCGAGCCGAGTGGCGCGGCGTTGATGAAGCCGGCGACGATCGAGAAGAAGGACGAGGATGACGAGCGGGCACGGTGATCAGCGGCTCCGACTCGTGCGGATGCCCGTGCCCGCGGTACTCGCCGAAGAACGTGAGGTAGATGCAGCGCGTCATGTAGGCGGCGGTGAGGAACGCGCCGATGAGGCCGACGACCATGAACGCGTCGTAGCCGCTCGCGCCCGCGGTGACGAGGATCTCGTCCTTCGACCAGAACCCGGCGAACGGGAAGATGCCGGCGAGCGCGAACGAGCCGATCATGAACGTCCAGAACGTGATCGGCATGGGTTTTCGCAGCCCACCCATGTCGCTCTTCATGTCGAACGAGTGGTGCGAGCCCGAGAAGCTCACCGACCCGGCGCCGAGGAAGAGCAGCGCCTTGAAGAACGCGTGCGTGAAGAGGTGGAACACCGCGGCGGTCCAGGCACCAACGCCGAGCGCCATGCACCATGTAGCCGATCTGACTGATCGTGGAGTACGCGAGCACCTTCTTGATGTCGCGTTGCACGAACGCGAGCAGCGCGCCGATGATGATCGTGATCCCGCCGATGAGCGCCATGAAGTTCACGCCGCCGGCGGCGATCGAGAAGCCCTTGAAGAACACCGGGATAGAGCCGCGCGCCGAGGTACACGCCGGCCACCACCATCGTCGCGGCGTGGATCAGTGCCGAGACGGGAGTTGGCCCGGCCATCGCGTCGGGGAGCCAGGTGTGGAGCGGGAACTGGCCGCTCTTGCCGATGATCCCGATGAAGAGGCAGATCGCGCCGGCGAGCAGGAGCGAGTGGTCGGCGCCCTTGCTCAGCGCGTACGCGTTCGTCCCGCTGATGCTGAACGTACCCGCGGCGAAGAACATGATGATGATGCCGATCATCAGCCCGATGTCGCCGGTGCGGGTCGTGAGGAACGCCTTCAGCGCGGCGTTGGAGTTCTCCTGCTCCTCCCAGAAGTGTCCGATCAGCGCGAACGAGCAGAGGCCGACGCCTTCCCAGCCCGACGAGCATCACGAGTGTGTTGTCGGCCACGACGAGCAGGAGCATCGACGCGGTGAAGAGGCTGAGCATCGAGTAGTACTCGGTGAAGCGGACTTCGTCTCGCATGTACGCGACCGAGTAGACGTGCACGAGCAGCGAGATCAGCGTGACGACGAAGAGCATCATCACCACGAGGCCGTCGACCCGTGTGCCCACGGTCGAACTTGACCAGGCCGTTCTGCCACCACGTGATCGAGTGGACGACCGGCTGCACGACAACCTCGCCGTGGCCCTGTGCCGGCGAACAGCCCGCGCCCGAGTGCCCGAAGGCCCTCGCTGTGGCCGGTGGCGTTGTCGACGCGGTCGATCCACTGGAAGACCGCGACCACCGACAGCACGAACGACGCACCGACGGCGCCGATGCCGATCTCGGCGCCGCGCAGCGGCATCCGCTTCCCGAAGAAGAGAATCAGGAGGAACGAGACCGCGGGAAGCGCGGGGATGATCCAGGCGTAGTCGAGCACGGAGCGGTCAGCCCTTCAACTGGTCGACTTCGTCGAGATCGGATGTGTGTTCGTTGCGGTAGATGAGCAGCACGATCGCCAGGCCGACGCCGACTTCGGCTGCCGCGATCGTGATGACGAACAGCGCGAACACCTGGCCGGCCACGTTGGCCCGGAACGCCGAGAACGCGACCAGGTTGATGTTCACTGCGTTCAGCATCAGCTCGATGCTCATGAGCACGAGCACCGCGTTCTTCCGTGCCAGCACCCCGTAGATACCGGTGCAGAACAGGAACGCGCTCAGGATCAGGAACTGGTTGAGGCCCACCGCTCAGTCCCTCCGCGCGATCACGACGGCGCCGACCAGCGCGGCGAGGAGCAGCATCGACACGACCTCGAAGGGCACCAGGTAGTCGCGGAAGATGGACGACCCGACCGTGTTGCTGTTCCCGATGACGACGAGCTGTCCTTCAGCTTGATCTCCTTGCCGCCGTACGCGTCGACGAGGAGCGCGGTGATCACGCCGAACACGAACGAGCGAGACGACGGCCGACGCGATCGCGCTGCGCGTTGTCGAGGCTGCCCCCCTGGTTCCGCATCGGCGCACGCGTGAGCATGATCCCGAACAGGAACAGGATGACGATGGCGCCGATGTAGATGAGCACCTGCACCCACGCGACGAACTCGGCGGCGACGAGGATGTACTGCGCGGCCGCGCCCGCCAACACCACGACGAGATACAGCGCCGCGTGCACGACGTTCTGTGAACGCACGACCCCGATCGCGGCGACGGCCATCGCCACCGCGAGGACGTAGAACGCCACGTTCTGCGCCAGCACTATGGCCTCACTCGCTGCGGCGCAGGGTACCTGCGCCGCGGTCGCTCGTGCGGCTGTCGCGCTCGACTTCGCTCCGCTGCGCTCGCCCGCGGCAGCGGGTCTCCCTGACACGCCAACCAACGGGACCGCTCATCGTTTGGCCTCCGCGCCGATCTCGAGCGGCTCGGGCTCGGGAACGGACTCCATCCACTCGCCGAGCGTCTGCTTGTCGTGGAGGAGCTTGCGCGATGCTCCACTCGGAGTACTCGTACTCGGGGCTCCAGAAGAGCGCGTCGAACGGGCAGACCTCGACGCAGATCCCGCAGTACATACAGAGCGCGTAGTCGATGTCGAAGCGGTCGAGCACGCTCACGCTTCGCTCACGTCCTCCTTCGCGGCGCGGTGGGCGCTTCTCCTTGTGGCCCTCGATGTAGATGCACCAGTCGGGGCACTGGCGCGCGCAGAGCATGCAGACCGTGCAGTTCTCTTCCTTCAGCGCGATGACCCCGCGCGCGCGCGTGGGCGGGTCTTCGCGCTCGTGGGGGTACTGCACCGTGACCGCCGGCTTCAGCATCGTCTTGAGCGTGATGCCCAACCCACCGATCAGCCCGGGGAGCTTCGGCTTCTTCATCGGAAGGCGACCTTCATCATGGGCTCGCTCCGCCGTCCGCACAGAGCGCTACGCATCAGAAAGCGACCTTGAAGATGCCGGTGACGAGGACGTTGGCCAAGCCGAGCGGGATGAGGACCTTCCATGCGAGCGCCTGGAGCTGGTCTTCGCGCAGACGCGGGTACGTGAACCGCACCCAGAACATGAGGAACGCGACCGCCATGATCTTGGTGAAGAGCACTGCGGGGCCGAGGAAGCGCATCACACCGATGGAGATGCCCCACGATGCGGGAAGCGCCCAGCCGCCGAGGAACAGCGTGGCCGAGATCGCTGCGAACGCGAACGCGGTGCCGAACTCTCCGATGAAGAAGAACAGGAAGCGGAAGCCGGTGTACTCCACCATGTATCCGGCGACGAGCTCGCTCTCCGCCACCGGCATGTCGAACGGCGTCTGCGTGAGCTCCGCCTGCGACGCGATGAGGAAGAGCCCGAACCCGATGAACTGCGTGAGGATGAACGGGGAGCCGATCCCGTCCCAGCCGAAGATCGATCCCGTGCTCTGCTCGAACACGATTCCCTGCAGGCTCATCGTGCCTGCCTGGATGACGACACCCACCACGGCGAGCAACAGCGGAAGCTCGTAGGCGATGAGCTGCGCCGCTGCCCGCAGCGCACCGAGCAGCGCGAACTTGTTCGCGCTCGCCCAGCCGGCCATGAGCACGCCGATCACCGACAGGCTCGATACCGCGAGCGCGTAGAACACGCCCACGTTGAGATCCTTGACGATGACATCGGGACCGGCGGGGATCACCAGGAACACGAGGAACGTGGAGATCACGACGACCGCGGGCGCGAACGCGAACACCCGCCGATCGGCCTCGGTCCGGCATGACGTCTTCCTTCTGGATGAACTTGATGCCGTCACCGATCAGCTGGAACCACCCGTGGAACCCGCCGGGGTCCATGGGCCCGAGCCGGCTCTGCATGTGGCTCATCACCTTCAGCAGGAACGTGTAGCCGAGGATCAACGCGCCTGCGGGCACGAGCATGAGGATGATGATCGTCTTGAGCGCGAGCGTGGTTCCCCACCCGATGTCCAGAGCCAGCGTCATCACCGGTCGATGTCCCCGAGGATGAAGTAGAGCGAGCCGAGGATCGTGATGACGTCGGCGACGAACACGCCGCGGAGGAGCCACGGCAGGATCGACACGTTGCTGAACGACGCCGAACGGATCTTCACGCGGAACGGTCCCGTCGCGCCCCGCGACACCACGTAGTAGCCCATCTGGCCGAGCGGGTTCTCGGTCTCCACCCAGATCTCGCCCGCGCGGCACCTTGATGATGAGCGGCACCTTGGCCATGATCGGGCCGCTCGGCAGCTTGTCGAGAAGCTGGAGCACCATGCGCGCCGACTCGCGCGTCTCCTGGAGCCGCACCCAGTAGCGCGCGTACGAGTCGCCGTCGGGATGCGTCCAGACGCGGAAGTCGAGCTCGGGGTACACGAGGTACGGCTTGCCGTCGCGGCGGAGATCCCAGTCGACTCCCGACGCGCGCAGGTTGGAGCCCGACACGCCGTACGCCGCCCCGAGCTCGGCCGGGATGATGCCGATCGAGCGGGTGCGCGCCTCGAAGATCTCGTTGCCGGCGACGAGGTCCTCGAACGTGTCGCACGCGTCGAGGACGGTCTTCATCGCGGTGCGGGTGTCGTTGACCCAGCCCCAGGGGAGGTCGTCCTTCAGCCCGCCGATCCGGTTGAAGTTGGGGTGGAAGCGGCCGCCCGTTGCCGCTTCGATGAGGTTGAGGATGTGCTCACGGTCGCGGAACCCGTAGAACGCAGGCGTGAGCGCGCCCACCTGGAGTCCCATCTCGCCGAGGAACAGGAGGAACGTGGCGATACGGCTCAGCTCGGTGAGCGATCGTGCGGATGTACTGCGCGCGCGGCGGAGCCTGGATGCCCATGAGCTGCTCGGCCGCGTCGATGAACGGCACTTCGTTGGCGAAGCTCGACAACCAGTCGATGCGATTGATGAGCGTGGTGATCTGCGGGTACGTGCGGAACTCGGTGAGCTTCTCGTAGCCGCGGTGCATGTAACCGATCATCGGGTCGGCCGCAGATCACGCGCTCGCCGTCGAGGCGGACGACGATCCGGAGCGTTCCGTGCGTCGCCGGATGCTGCGGTCCGAGGTTGAGAATCATGTCGCCGGTGTCGAGCTCGACGTTGACCTGCGCGTCGGCGAGATGCCGGTAGATGCGCGGGTCGATCTCGATCTCCGGAAGCGTCGGTGGTGCTCATGATTCGACCTCGGACTCGGCTTCGGCAGCCTCTTCTCTCGGCCGCTTCCTCTCTCGGGCATCGGCTCGACGTCGACGAGGCCGGGCCACGGCTTCACGACACGCGAGAGGAGCGCGAAGTCCTTGCGCAACGGGTGACCCTCGAACTCGGACGGCAGATAGAGGTGCCGCAGCGCCGGATGACCGTCGAAGACGATCCCGAACATCTCCCAGCATTCGCGCTCGTGCCAGTCGGCGCCCGCATACACGGGTACCCACGACTCCGCGAGCAGCCCCTCTTCGTCGACGTCGACCTTCAGCGTGAGACCCCAGTGGCGCGACGTGGACTGCACGTGCGCGAACACCTGGAAACGACCCTCGGATCCGGCCGCGCCGTACGTGACCTCCTGGGGCTGCACCGGGGACGACGTGTCGCTGCTGTCCTCGTCGCCCTCCCGCGGCGCAGGGCTCCAGTCGATCCCGGAGATGAACGAGAGGTAGTCGCAGTCGAGCTTCGACTTCGCGAACTCCGCGGCGCGGCGCCACGCGTCGCGGCGCACGCGGACGACCGGGTCGCCGAAGCGCGGCTCGTGCTCGACGACCGCGTCGCCGAGCTCGGCCTCGAGGCGCGCGAGCAGGTCGGCGTGGCCGGCGTCGAGCGCGTGCGGGTCGGCCGGTTCTTCGACGACGGCCGCGTTCGACGGCCGGTGCGTCGTCCTCGGCTCGGGTTCGGTGCCGGTCACGTCAGTCAACGACGATCGGCTCCCCGCGCCAGCGCTGCTCGAGCTCGTGATTGCCGATGCCCTCGTTCTGGATGCGCTCCTGGAGCAGCACGATCCCCTGGATGAGCGCCTCGGGTCGAGGAGGGCATCCGGGAACGTAGACGTCGACGGGGATGACCTGGTCGATCCCCTTGGTGACCGAGTACGAGTCCCAGTACGGACCGCCGCAGTTCGCGCACGACCCCATGGAGATGACGTACTTCGGGTCGGGCATCTGCTCGTACAGCCGCTTCACGGCGGGCGCCATCTTGTCGGTGACGGTGCCCGAGACGCAGATGAGGTCGGCCTGGCGCGGGCTGGCGGGGAACGGGATCACGCCGAGGCGCATGACGTCGTAGCGCGGACTCGCCAGCGCGGCACCCATCTCGATGGCGCAGCAGGCAAGGCCCCACTGGAACATCCACAGCGAGTACTTCCGGCTGTAGTTGAGGAGCCAGGTAAGGGGCTTGAGCGCGGGCTTCGAGAGGGTGCCCTTCTCGACTAGGCCCACCGCAGCACCCCCTTGCGCCACGCGTAGACGAGCCCGAGCGCGAGCACGACGACGAAGACGAACATCTCGATCAGGCCGAACACACCGAGGCTCTCGAGGCGCACCGCCCACGGAAAGATGAACACGGCCTCCACGTCGAACATCACGAAGAGCAGGGCGTACACGTAGTAGCGGACGTTCGACTGGCCGAAGCCCAGGACGGGGTCGGATCCCGCCTCGTAGGGCAGGAGCTTTCCCGGTTGGGGCGCGGGTCGGGCGCAGCAACCGGCCGACCCCGAGCATCGCCCCCACCATCAAGAGGGCGGCCCCGATGAAGACCGCCACCGCGAGATAATTCCGGTAGAACTCACTCACGCGTGGGCCTCCCGCCCCCTCCGCCGGAATGAGGTGTGGGTCGTGGGGGTTGATTTCGGGCCGCAGCATAGCTCCGGCCTTTCCGCGTCGGACAAACCGTGCACGACACGCGCGAGCATCGGGAGAGCGTCGAGAATCGACGTGCACAGAGAGGGACGAAGCGACCGGTGAGCACGCTCGATCAGCCAGCTCCGGCGCCGCGTGCGGACGACCGCCGCGCACTGCCTTCGTGCTCGCCGGCGGCGGCAACCAGGCCGTCTGCCAGGTGGGGATGCTGAAGGCGCTCCTCGAGCGCGGCATCGTTCCCGACGTGCTCGTCGGGACGTCGGCCGGGCGCGTGCAACGCCTCGGTGATCGCGACGATGCCGAACCTCGCGGGGGTGGAGCGCCTGGCCGAGACCTGGGCCGTCGCTCCGCGGCGACGAAGTGTTCCCCGGCGGTCGTCTGTCGCGTGCGTGGAACCTGCTCACCCGCGACGACCACCTCTTCGACAACGACGGTTTGCGAGCGATCGATCGCGAACGGCGACACCCCGGCGACCTTCGACGAGCTCCGAGTGCCGTTGCGGGTGGTGGCCTGCGACCTCGACACCGGCGAAGAGGTGGTGTTCGCGGCCGGACCGCTCGAGCCTGCGCTGCTCGCGAGTACGGCGCTCCCGGGCCTGTTCCCACCGATCCGCCACGACGGGCGCGTGCTCGGTCGACGGCGCCGTGGTCGACACGGTGCCGCTCTCGCACGCGCTGGCCGGTCCCGTCGACCGCGTCTACGTGCTCAACATCGGGGGCGAGCTCCTCGAACCGCTCGCTGCGATCGCCGATCGACGTTGCGATCCGCGCGTTCGCGATCAGCCGCAAGCAGCGCTTCGAGGTGGAGCTGCGGAGCGTGCCGGAGAGCGTCGACGTGGTCGTGCTGTCAGGGACCGATCGACGACCGCGAGGTCACGGACTTCTCCGATCCCGAGAGGCTGATCGAGCGATTCGTACCGGATCGCCGAGCGAGCGCTCGACGACGCCGAGATCGCCAAGCGCAAGCGGCTCAACCTGCGTCGCCCGTGGTGGCGCCGCACCGGTTGATTCGCTCGCTCGCTGCGGCGCAGGATACCTGCGCCGCGGCCGCTCGCTCGCTGGCGAGTTCCTCCGCTCGCATCCGCTCGCTCCGTCGCGCGCATGACGTCGGTGTGGTCTCACAGCATCAGGCTGGCGTGGCGGGCCCAGTCGACGAAGACGGACGGCACGATGCCGAGGATCGAGGTCATCGCCGCGGTGACGGCGAGCACCACGCCGGTCCACACGTCGACCCGCTGGCCGAAGGGCACACGCGAGGCCTCTGCGTCCGCGGCTTCTTCGTCGGTTTCGGGCCTCGCGACCGCGAGCGCGACCCGCAGGTACGCGAACGCGGCGATCACCGTGGCCACGGCGCCGATCGCGACGAGCGCGTACTCCCGCGCCTGGCTCGCGGCGTCGAACACCTCCAACTTGGCGATGAAACCACCCGTGAGCGGGATGCCCGCCTGCGCGAGCAGGAAGAAGATGAGGAGGCTGCCGAGCACCGGTCGTCGGAACGCAAGGCTGCGGTAGCCGTCGATCGAGTGGTCGTCGTCGCCCTTCATCGAGATCACGACTGACCACCGCGAACGACCCGACGACCATGAACGTGTAGACGAAGAGGTAGAAGAGCGAGGCTTCACGCCCGCGCGGCGTGGCGGCGTCGAAGCCCATGAGCACGTATCCGGCGTGCGCGATCGACGAGTACGCGAGCAGGCGCTTCACGTCGGTCTGCAGCGCGGCGCCGACGCTGCCGACCGCGAGCGTGAGCACGGTGAGCACCCACACCGCGGGGCGCCAGTCGGTGCGATAGAGCGGGAACGCGACCAGGAACACGCGGAGGAGCGCCGCGAACCCGGCCGTCTTCGTCGCGGACGCCATGAAGCGCGTGACCGGAGTGGGCGCGCCTTGGTACACGTCGGGCGTCCAGGTATGGAACGGCACCGCCGCGACCTTGAAGCCGAGGCCGACGAGCAGCAGCGCGAACCCGGCCACCAGCGTGCCCGGTCTCGAACAGGGTGTTGCTGCGCGAGGAACTGCGAGATCCCGGTGAGCGAGGTGGTACCGGTCGCGCCGTACGACGAGCGCGATCCCGTACAGGAAGATCGCCGACGAGAACGCGCCGAGCACGAAGTACTTGATGCCGGCTTCCTGCGAGCTCAGCCGGCGGCGGTCGAATGCGGCGAGCACGTACAACGGAATCGACAGCACCTCGAGCGCGAGGAACACGACGATCAGGTTGTTCGCGGTGGTCATGATGACCATGCCGAGGCCGGAGAAGAGCATCAGCGCGAGGTACTCGGGCGCTTCGAGTTGCTCGCGACGCAGGTAGGCGACGGACACCAGCAGCGCGAGCGCGGTCGCGATGACGACGAGGATCCCGAGGTACACGCCGAAGCCGTCGACGCGCACCATGCCCGCCATCGTGCTGATCGGACCGTCGTCACGGACGTGGATCCACTGCCAGGCGAGCGTTCCGCCGGCTGCGAGCACGCCGGCCGCCGCGAGCGACGAACCCAGCGATCGTGGCGCCCGGGCGTCGCCGGATGACGCGCGCGGAGCAGCACGATGAGCACCGCGGCGCCCGCGAGCGAGAGCTCGGGCGCGATGGCGAGCCAGTCGACGTGCGGCGTGACGATGTCGTTGACGACGGCGATCACTTCTCGCCCTTCCGATCCGTCGCCCTCGATGACCGTCGCGATCGCCGGTCGGCTTGCGGCTCGCGATAGTCGCTCTTGCGCTCGAGGTTGGACACGGCCCGCTTGACCGACGGCTGGATCCGGTCGAGCGCGGCCTTCGGGTAGAGGCCGAGGAACAAGCTCAGCGCGAGCAGCGGCGCAACGACGATGACCTCGCGCAGGTTGACGTCGCGCATCTTGGTGTTCTCGCCCTGCGGCTTGCCGGTGAACGATCGCGCTGGAAGGCCCACAGCGAGTACACCGCGGCGAAGATCACGCCGAACGTCGCGACGATCGCGTACGGACGATCGAAGACGAACGTCCCGAGCAGCGACAGGAACTCGCCGATGAACCCGGAGAAGCCGGGTAAGCCGATGCCGGCGAACAGGGCGATGAGGAAGAACCCGCCGAGGATCGGTGTCGACCTTCCAGATGCCGCGGAACTCGCTGATCTCGCGCGTGTGTCGTCGCTCGTAGAGCATGCCGACCACGAGGAACAGCGCGCCGGTGGTGAGCGGGTGGCTCAGCATCGTGAAGACGGCGCCGTCGATGCCGATGACGGTGAGCGAGAAGATGCCGAGCACCACGAAGCCCATGTGCGCGACCGACGAGTACGCGATCACGCGTTTCAAGTCGGTTTGCATCGTCGCGACGATGGCGCCGTAGATGATGCCGATCACCGCGAGCACGAGCAGGACCGGCGCGAGATCGACCGACGCCTGCGGGAACAGCTCGAACGAGAACCGGAGCAGGCCGTACGCGCCCATCTTCAGGATCACGCCGGCCAGCACCACCGAACCGGCGGTCGGCGCCTCCGTGTGCACGAGCGGCAACCACGTGTGGAACGGGAACAGCGGCGCCTTGATCGCGAAGGCAGCCAGGAAGCCGAGGAACAGCACGACTTCGGTGGTGCCCGGACAGCCCGTTCCAGTCGGCCAGGACCTTGAAGTCGAAGGTGAGCGATCCCGGTGTCGGCCTGGTGGATGAACGCGAGCGCGAGCGTCGACGCGAGGAGGAACGCCGACCCGAACGTCGTGTACAGGAAGAACTTCATCGCCGCGTACTCGCGACGCTCGCTTCCCCAACCCTGGATGAGGAAGTACATGGGAACGAGCATCAGTTCCCAGAACACGAAGAAGAGGATCAGGTCGAGCGAGAGGAAGATGCCCATGATCGCGCCCTCGAGGAGCAGGAACCATGCGACGTAGGCCTTCACTCGGTGCTGGATGTACTTCTCCGACGCCAGCAATCCGAGCGGGAACAGCAACGCGGTCACCGCGACCATGAAGATGCTGATGCCGTCGACCCCGACGATGTAGCGGACACCGAGCGCGGGAATCCACGGCCGGTTCTGCTCGAACTGGAATCCGCACGGTCTTCGTGCTGAAGTTCCAGAGCAGCCACGCCGCGAAGCCGAACGTGATGATCGTGGTCGCGTAACCGATCGCCTTCGCGATCTCCGGACGGCGCGCGGGCATGAACATCGTGATCAGCGCGCCCGCGAACGGGACGGCGATGATCACCGACAGGATCGGGAAGTCGCCCATCGCTACCCGGCCCGCACGACGAGATAGAGGAGGAGCGCGACCGCGCCGAACGCGATCCCGAGCGCGTACCGACGGACGAGACCGTCCTGCACGTGTCGGAGCCCGAGCGCCGCGCGCTTGACGAGACCGCCGATGCCGTCGACCGTCCCGTCGATGATCTTCTGGTCGACCACCCGATCGAGCAAGTTCGCGAAGCCGCGGCCCGGGCCGCCGACGAGCTTCGGAGACCGCTGTCGTCGAAGTAGTACGCGTGCCCGAGGACCGGTGCGATCGGCGCCGAGTTTCGCGTCGAGCGGTTCTTCGGCGGCGCGTGCCAGACCCCTGCGGTAGAGCCGGTAGGCGATCGTGATGCCGATGAGCGCCAGCACCACCGACACCACTTCGAGCGTCGAGGCCCTGGACGAACGACGACGGGTCGGCGACCGGAACCCGGCGGAACGACGGTTCGAGCCAGTCGTCGAACCACTCGGTGCTCTTGAACGGCATGTTGAGGAAGCCCGCGACCGCGGCGAGTCCGGCGAGCGCCAGGATCGGGATCACCATGATCCACGGCGACTCGTGCGGTGGATGCTCGTTGTGGGGAGCCACGACGGGCGTGCCGTACGAGACGGTCGGCGACGGGTCGCTGTCGGCGAGGTCGTCGACCAGCACCGCGTGCGCCACCTCACCCTGCGCGGCTTCCTCGGCCGGTGTCGACTGGCTGCCAGCGCTCATTGCCGTAGAACGTCAGGAAGATCAACCGCGTCATGTAGAAGCCGGTGAACACCGCGGCGACGAGCGCGACGATCCAGAGCCCGTAGTCGTCGTCGATGAAGGCCGTGCTGATGATCTCGTCCTTCGAGAAGAAGCCCGACAGCGGCGGGAGGCCCGCGATCGCGAGCCAGGCCACGACCATTCCGAACGCGGTGTACGGCAGGAACTTCCGGAACCGGCCCATGATCCGCATGTCCTGGTTGTCGTGGTTCCCGTGGATCACCGAGCCGGCGCCGAGGAACAGACAGCCCTTGTAGAAGGCGTGGCAGATCACCATGAACACCGCGGCGCTGTACGCGCCGATGCCGACGGCGAGGAACATGTAACCGAGTTGGCTGATCGTGGAGTACGCGAGCACGCGCTTGATGTCGGGCTGCATGATCGCGACCGTCCCGGCGAGCAGGGCCGTGATGCCCCCGACCCACGCGACGACGGTCATGGCGTCGGGGCTGACGTCGAGGAACGCGTGTGCGCGGCACAACAAGAAGACGCCGGCGGTCACCATGGTCGCCGCGTGGATCAGCGCCGACACCGGCGTGGGGCCTTCCATCGCGTCGGGCAGCCAGAGGTGCAGCGGGATCTGCGCGCTCTTCCCGATCGCGGCCGCGAGCAGCAGGAGTGCCGATGGCGGTGGCCGTGCCCGACGAGACGACCTTCGCGCCGACGCCGAGCGCGGTGTAGTCGAGTGTGCGGTACGACGCGAAGATCAGGAACATCGCGAGCAGGAAGCCGACGTCGCCCACGCGGTTGGTGACGAACGCCTTCTTCCCGGCGACGGCGGCGGAGTTGCGCTCGAACCAGAACGACACGAGGAGGTACGAGCACAGCCCGACGCCCTCCCACCCGAGGAACGTGACGAGGAAGCTCGATCCGAGGACGAGGATCGAGCATCGACGCCGCGAACAGGTTGAGGTACGCGAAGAACCGGCTGTAACGCGGGTCGCCGTGCATGTAGCCGATGGAGTACAGGTGGATCAGCGAGCCGACGCCGGTGACGAGCAGGATCCACGTGACCGACAGCGGGTCCGCGTAGAAGCCCATGTTCACGTGAAGCTGACCGGCCGGCAGCCACGTGTAGAGGGTCACCACGTTGACGCGTGCGTCCGCGGGCAGCTGGATCATCGCGACGAAGGTGACGATCGACCACAGGAACGCGAGTCGCCATGAGTCCGGTGGCGATCCAGCCGGCGAGAGGTTCGCCGATGCGCTTGCCGAAGAGCAGCAGCACCGACGCGCCGAGGAGCGGGAGCGCCGGGACGATCCAGACGAGATCGAGGATGTCGCGTCTCGCTCACGGGGCGCCGTCCCTGAGGAGGTCGAGGTCGTCGGCAGTGGCGCCGCGCCGGCGCCGGAAGATCGCGACGATGATGCCGAGTCCGACCGCGACCTCAGCCGCGGCGACCACGAGTGTGAAGAAGACGAGGACCTGCCCGCGGATGTCGTTCAGCTCACGGGCGAACGACACGAAGGTGAGGTTGACGGCGTTGAGCATCAGCTCGACGCACATGAACATCACGATCACGTTGCGCCGAACCAGGAGTCCGACCGCGCCGATCGTGAAGATGCCTCGCTGCGAGCACCAAGTAGTAGGTGGACGTGATCGTCACGAGGAACCTCACTACCGGCTCGCTCGCTGCGAGCCGGGATACCCGGCTCGCGGCCGCTCGCTCCCCCCGCTTCGCTTTCCGTCTGCCGCGAGTCCTCGCTCTGGGTCCTCGGCGGGTTGTCCGCTGCGGCGGGCGAGCACCACGCTCCCGACGACCGCGATCACGAGCAACGCGGAGGTGATCTCGAACGGCCAGAGGAAATCGGTGAACAACACTCGCGCGACACGCTCGACGTTGCCGCCGAGATCGGTCGCGCCACCCTTGATGTTGTGGAGCGAGTCGGCGGTCTTGCCCGTGGCCCACTGGTGACCGGCGAGGAAGAGCACCTCGCCGAGCAGGATCACACCGAGCGCGATCGCGGCCGGACGTTGGAACGGGATCGGGTCGCGCAGCGACTCCTCGCGGTCGACGCCGAGCAGCATGATCACGAACAGGAACAGCACGACGATCGCGCCCGCGTACACGACGATCTGCACCACCGCGAGCAGCTGCGCCTGCTCCTGGACGAAGAAGACGGCGACGCTCACGAGCGTCACGACGAGGAACAGCGCCGAGTGCACCGGGTTTCGCGCGAGCACGACTCCGAGCGCGCCCGCGAGCGCGAGCGCCGCGAAGATGAAGAAGATCACCGCGGTCACGGCAGGTGTCCACCCTCTTCGTCTCGCGCTGCCGACAGGCTCTTCGGGCGGCGGCGTGAGATCGCCGGGAGGCAGGGTCGCGGACTGTCCGACCTCGGGCGCACGGACGCCGAACCCGAGCTCGCCCGACCAGCCCACGCGGCCTTCGTAGATCGCCTGTCCCGACGGTGCCGTCGCGCGCATCCACGCGCTCGTGTCGTCGTCCTCGCTCGCCCATCCAGAGCTCCCACGGCTGGCGACGTGCGCGGCCGTCGTCACCGACGAGCAGCTCCTCCTTCGTGTAGATCGCGTCCTCGCGGTTCGAGAACGAGAACTCGAAGAGCTTCGTCTCGGTGATCGCCTCGGTGGGACACGCCTCGACACAGAGGTCGCAGTGGATGCAACGGAGGTAGTTGATCTCGTAGACGAAGCCGTACCGCTCGCCCGGCGAGACCGGCGCGTCGGGTGGGTTGTCGGCGCCGCGCACGTAGATGCACCGCGCCGGGCAGACGCCCGCGCAGAGCTCGCAGCCGATGCACTTCTCCATGCCGTCCTCGTAGCGATTGAGGACGTGACGGCCGTGGAAGCGCTCGGGCTTCGGCCGCTTCTCGAAGGGGAAGCGCTCGGTGACCTTGCCGCGCCGGATCTGGCGCAGCGTGACCGCGAACCCGCTGAACCAGCCCATCAGCGCCTACTTGATCTCCTCTCCGTGGTCGCGCTCACTGCGAGCCGGGATACCCGGCTCGCGGCCGCTCGCTGCTCCGGCGAGCTCACTCGCTCCGCTCGCTCGCCGCGCCTCACTTGATTTCCTCGAACAGCTCGGTGCTGCTTGGGGACCGACGCGTACAGGGTGCCGCCGACGATCACCGCACCGATGATCGCCGCGGGCAGGACGATCCACATCGACCAGCCCTGGTCCTTCGCGACCACGACGACGCCGGAGATCATCACCCAGAGAAGCGCGATCTCGATGAGGAACTTCCATCCGAGCGCCATGAGCTGGTCGTAACGCAGCCGTGGCACCGAGGCGCGCACCCAGACCGTGCAGAACAGCAGCACGATCACCTTGAACATGAACCAGAACACCGGCATCACCCACGCGTTGAACCAGCCGTTCGCGGCGAGGAAGCCGAGGCTCGGACCGGACGGACCTCCGAAGAAGAGCGTCACCGCGATCGCGCGACATCGTGATGAGGTTCATGAACTCGGCGAGGTAGAAGATCGCGAACCGGATGCCCGTGTACTCGGTGAAGAATCCGCCGGTGAGCTCCTGCTCGGCCTCCACGAGATCGAACGGCGGGTGGTTCGTCTCGGCGACGGCGGCGATCAGGAACACCAACGAGCGCGACGATCGCGGGCAACCAGTACCAGTCGCCGTTGAAGATCGACTCGATGCCGTGCCAACCCTGCTTCGACGACGATTCCACGCGTGGAGAGCGTGTTCGCCTGGACGAGCACACCGACGATCGCGAGCGAGAACGCCGCTTCGTAGCTGAGGAGCTGCGCCGAGGCGCGCACCGAGCCGAGCAACGGATACTTCGACCCCGACGACCAGCCGGCGAGCAGCACGCCGTAGAGGCCGAGACCCGACATCGCGATGAGCCACAGAATCGCCGAGCGGGAAGGTCGGCGAGCTGGAGGAACGTCTCGTGCCCGGCGATCGTCACGACACCGCCGATCGGCACGACGGCGAACGCGAGGAACGCGGGCAGCAGCGACAGGTACGGCGCGAGGAAGAAGATCTTCCGGTCGGCCGTGGTGGGCACCGACTGTTCCTTGAAGAACAGCTTGATGCCGTCGGCCAGCGTCTGGAGCAGCCCGAACGGGCCCGCGCGGTCGGGCCCGATGCGGTTCTGCATGCGCGCGATGACCTTGCGCAGGAACCAGATGTACATGAGCACCGACAGCAGCACGAGCACGAACACCGCGATCGTCTTGCCGATCACGATAAGCACGACCGTGAGATCGACGCCGTCCGAGAAGAGCGGATCGGAGGTCGCGAAGCCGGTCACCCGTCGCACCTCATCGCCCGGTATCGCTTCATCGAGTCGTCTCGACGCGGAGCTCGGTGACCGACGCTGGTCACGTCGACGAGATCGTTCGGGCCGACCGACGTCATCCTGCGCGAACGGCATGAAGCAGGTGCCGGGCGCGACCGCGGTATCGGTGTGCACCGGCACCTCGACGCGTGCCGCGTGCGCTGGTGACGCGGACGGTGTCGCCCTCGGCAGTGACCCCGACGCGTGACAGATCGTTCGGATGCACCACGAGGGCGGCCCCGGGCGCGAGCGAGGCGAGCGACGGACTCGACGACACGGTGCGACCGGCGTCGTAGAGCGTGCGGGCAGCCACGAGGCGGAGACTGTACGCGTCCGGCGGGACCGTGACCGGGGTCGGGGCATCCCGATCCCAGCGGTAGAGGTCGGGCGAGCGGAACCGCCGCTGCGGACCGGGCGTCGCGGCCGTCGTCGTCGCGGCCTCCGGGTCGGACGCGGCGGCGTCGGCCGGATCGGTTCCCACGACACACCCGCCGAGACACCGGCGACGCGGGTGGAAGACGATCTCGTCGGGATGCTCGCGCGATCGGCACGACGGCTCCGTCGCGTGCGTGGTTCGAGCAACGCCGCGTCGACACCCGCGTACGCGGGCGCCACGCGTGCGATCTCGTCCTGCACGTCCTCGACGGTCTCGAGCCCGAAGTCGGTACCGAACCGCAGCGCGAGCTCGGCGGCGATGCGCCAGTCGTCCATCGTCGTGCCCTCGGGGGTGACCAGACGCGCGAGCCGCATCACACGGCCCTCGAGGTTCGTGGTGCTGCCGTTCTTCTCACCCCACACCGACGTGGGGAGGAAGCACGTTGGCGCGTTCGGAGACATCGGAGGCGAACGCGCCGACGGCGATCACGAAGCGCACCTCGTCGAGCGCCGTGCGAACCGAGCGACGCGATCGGGGAAATCGGACAGCAGGTCGGCACCGAGCAACACCAGCGTGTCGATCTCGCCCGGCAGCGGCCGCGGTGAGGATGCCGGCGGCGTCGAGCCCACGCTCGCCCTCGACCACGACGCGACCCGGCGCGAAGCCGGGCGTGAGGCCCATGTCGAGGGCGCCGTGGACGTTGCCGCGGCGCAGTGCCGAGAGGAACTTCACGTCGGGGAAGCTCCGGCGAGCGCGGCCGCGGCCGCGACGACGGCGTCGGCGGACTCGGCGAGCGACTGCCGGCCGAGCACCACGATCAGATCACCCTCGCGACCGTCGAGTGCAGCGACCGCGCGTTCGATCTGACCGTCACCCGACGCGGTGCCGTCGCCCGCAAGCGCGCGAGCCAGCTGCGCGGCGATCGTCGCGGCTTCACCCGGCGCGTGGCGCAGCACCGCCGACGCCTCGCGCGTGAGTCCGGTGGCGCGGGGCGCGATCTCGACGACGGGAACATCGAGGTCGACCGCGGCGCGACGCACCCGCAGGTGCAACACCGGCAGCTCTTCCTTGAGATCGGGACCGAGGAGCACGATGCCGCGAGCCCGATCGAGGTCGGAGATCACCGCGCGTGGGAGGCCGAGCACGACCTCGGCCGGCAAGCCGTCACCGAGTTGCGCGTCGACGTTGTCGGTGCCGAGCACGTCCTTGGCGAGCGCGCCCACACGAACGCGTCCTCGTTCGTGCCGCGTGCACCGCCGAGCACCGCGATCGACGACGGACCCGGCCGTCGAGCGCGTGGCGCAAGCCTGCCGGTCGCGGCGTCGAGCGCCTCGGGCCACGACACGTCGCCGAGACCGCTCTCGCGTGCGCACCATCGGCGAACGCACGCGGTCGGGCGAGTGCACCCACTCGTAGCCGTAGCGGCCCTTGTCGCACAGCCAGCCCTGGTTCACCGGCTCCGAGTCGACGCCGAGCAGACGCACGATCCGGTTCGAGGTGCTCTGGAGCGCGCCCCGGCAGCCGACCGCACACGTCTGGCACGACGTCTCGACGGTCTGGAGGTCCCACGGCCGGGCGCGGAATCGGTACGCGCTGCGCGGTGAGCGCGCCGACCGGGCAGATCTGGACGGTGTTGCCGGAGAAGTACGACGAGAACTTCTCGTCGGGGTACGTGATCACTTCGGTGTCTGCGCCGCGCCCACCGAAGTCGATCAGGGGATCGCCGGCGACCTCCGCGGCGAAACGCGTGCACCGGCCACACTGGATGCAGCGCTCGCGGTCGAGGAGCACGAGATCGCTGATCGCGATCGGCTTCTCGAAGTGACGCTTCTCCTCGACGAAGCGCGACTCGCCGGGCCCGAACGCGAGCGTCTGATCCTGGAGCGGGCACTCACCGCCGCGGTCGCACACCGGGCAGTCGAGCGGGTGATTGATGAGCAGGAACTCGAGCACGCCGTCCTGCGCGTTCTTCACCACCTCGCTCTGCGTGCGCACGGTCATGCCGTCGACGATCGGGGTCGCGCACGAGATCTGGAGCCCGCGCATCCCTTCGACCTCGACGAGACACATCCGACACATCCCGACCGGCTTCATGCGCTCGTGCCAGCAGAAGCGCGGGATATAGGTGCCGTGCTGCTGCGCGGCGCTGATCAGCAGCTCGCCTCGCGGTGCCTGCACCTCCACGCCGTCGATCGTGATCGTGACGAGGTCGGGTCCCGGTGCCACCGGGATCACGTAGCGATAGTCCGACGGCCACTGTGACTCATCGGTACGGCGTTGGTGGTCATACGGCTGCAGTCACCTTCAGCGAGTTGCGGCGGGCGGTGTCGGCGGACATGCGCTCGATGATCTCGTCGCGCCAGAAACGGTTGAGGCTCACGACCGGCGACATCGTGCTCGGACCGAGCTGGCAGATCGTTGTCATGCCCGGGCGGCCAGCCGAGACCGGGCGCGAGGTTGTTGCCGAACCCGAGCATGAGGTCGAGGTCTTCGGGGCGCCCGTAACCGTGCAGCATCCGGTACAGCACCTTCTCGAGCCATCCCGAACCCTCGCGGCACGGCGTGCACTTCCCGCACGACTCGTGCGCGAAGAACTTCGCGATGCGCCACGCGACGAGCAGCGGGTCGACAGTCTCGTCGTAGACCATCAACGCTCCGGAGCCGAGCATCGTGGTCGCGCTCAGCTCGCTCTGGACGTAGTCCATGTCGAGCGGTGCGTCGAGATGCTCCTCGAGCAACCACGGTGACGACGCGCCGCCCGGGATGAAGAACCCGAGCTTCTTGCCGCCGCGCACGCCGCCGGCGAGACCCTCGATCAGGTCGCGGAAGGTGATGCCGAGCTCGACCTCGTAGTTGCCCGGGCCGCTCGACCTGGCCCGATACCGAGAAGAGGCGCGTGCCCTTCGAACGATTCACGCCCATCGCCGCGTACCACTCCGCGCCGTTGCGCATGATGTGCGGGACGGTCGACAGTGTCTCGATGTTGTTCACGATCGTGGGCGCGGCGTAGACGCCCTGCACCGCGGGAAACGGTGGCTTGATGCGCGGCATCGCGCGTTCGCCTTCGAGGCTCGAGAGCAGACCCGGTCTCGTCGCCCGCGATGTAGCAGCCGGCGCCGCGGTGCAGGATGATCTCGAGGTCGTAGCCCGAACCTTTGATGTTCTTGCCGACGAAGCCGCGGGCGTACGCGTCGGCCAGCGCCTGACCGAGCCGCTCGGCTCCCAGCGCGAACTCGCCGCGGAGGTAGACGAACGCGTGATGGGCCTGGATCGCGTACGACGTGATCACGATCCCCTCGATGAGCTGATGGGGATCGCCCTCGATGAGCATGTGGTCCTTGAAGGTCGACGGCTCGCCTTCGTCGCCGTTCACCGCGAGGTAGCGCGGGAAGATGTCCTTGGGCAGGAACGACCACTTCTGGCCGGTGCCGAACCCCGCGCCCCCGCGTCCGCGCAGACCGGAGTCCATCGACCTGCTTGACGATGTCTTCGGGCGCCTGGTCGAACAGCGTGTCGAGCGTCGCGTAGGTGCCGTTCGCGAGCGAGGCCTCGATGGTCCACGAGTCGTCGGGGTGATCGCGGAGGAACTTCGTGACGACTCGTGTCTCCCCGTACCACCGTCAAGCCTCGGCGATCCCGAAGATCGTGCGCGCCACACGCGCGCCGCTCTTGTACTCGTCGATGATCGTGACGGCGGAATCGGGCGTGAGCGGCCCGTGGAACTCGTAGTTCACCTGGATGACCGGCGCGAGGTCGCACGCGGCGATGCACTCCACCTCTTCCACGGTGACGTCGGGATCGTCGGCGTAGCGGCGCTCGAGATGGTCGAGCAGCTCCGGGCCACGGTTCACGAGGCAGCTCACGTTCGTGCACACCGAGACGATCAGCTTCCCGACCGGCTCGCGCTTGAACATCGTGTAGAAGGAGCACGTACCCGAGCACGAGCGCCGGCGTGAGGTCGAGGAGCTCGGCGACCTCCTCCATGGCTTCCGGCGTGACCCAGCCGTCCTGGTCCTGCGCGAGGTGCAGCAGCGGCAGCGTCGCCGACTTCTTGTGCGGATAGCGGGCGATGATCTCGCGTGCCTTCTCGAGATTCGCGGGAGTGAACGACATCAGCGGTCGACCTCTCCCATGATGGGGTCGATGCTCGACACGATCGCGACCGCGTCCGCGAACATCGAGCCCGGAACCATCGCGTCCATCGACTGCAGGTTGTAGAACGACGGCCCGCGGATGTGGAGACGCACCGGCTTCGACGTGCCGTCGGACACGAGGTAGCAACCGATCTCACCGCGTGGTGACTCGACGGCGACGTACGTCTCGCCCGGCGGCACGCGGAAGCCTTCCGTGAACAGCTTGAAATGATGGATGAGTGCTTCCATCGACTCGTCGATGCGCGCGCGCGGCGGCGGAGTGATCTTGCGGTCCTGCACGCGGTAGTCGCCGGCCGGCATGCGCTCGACGCACTGCTTCACGATCTTGATCGACTCGAGGATCTCGTAGAGGCGGATCTGGTAGCGATCGAAGACGTCGCCGTTCTCGGTGTAGATCACGTCGAAGTCGACGTCGTCGTACGCGAGGTAGGGCTGCGCCCGGCGGAGGTCCCACGCGAAGCCGGTCGAGCGCAGGATCGGGCCGGTCGCGCCGAGCGCGAGCGCCTCGTCGGTGGTGATCACGCCGACACCGACGGTGCGCTCGCGCCAGATCGGGTTGTCGGTCAGCAACTCGTTGTACTCGCTGACCCCGCGCTCGACGAGCTCGCACACCTCGAGCGTGTCCTCCTCCCAGCCGTCGGGGAGGTCGGCTGCGACGCCGCCGGGCCGGATGTAGTTGTGGTTCATCCGCAACCCGGTGATGCTCTCGAGCAACCGCAGCGTGAACTCGCGTTCGCGCCAGCCGTAGATCATCATCGACACCGCGCCGAGGTCCATGCCGTTCGTCGCCTGGAACAAGAGGTGCGACGACATCCGGTTGAGCTCGACCATCAGCATGCGGATCCACGTCGCGCGCGGCGGCAGCTCGAGATCGAGCAGCCGCTCGACCGCCGATCGAGAACACCAGCTCGTTCGAGAGCGGCGACGCGTAGTCCATCCGCGTGACGTTCGTCGCCGCCCTGCACGTACGTGAGCTCCTCGCCGGTCTTCTCCATACCGGTGTGCAGGTAGCCGACGACCGGCTTCGCGCGCAGCACCGTCTCGCCGTCGAGCTCCATCATGATCCGCAGCACGCCATGCGTCGACGGGTGCTGCGGACCCATGTTGATGATCATCGTGTCGTCGACGTCGGGCCACGGCCCGCCCGTCAGCACGACCTCGCGCGCTCGCGCCTCACCCGTGAGCGGACGCAGCTCCTGCGCGCCCTCGTCGGTCTGCGCCTCGAGCCGCCTCGTCGCTCGTCGCTCTCGCTTCGCGGCGATCCGCAGCGGCTCGCGTCGAGCGTCGTCAGCTCATCGGCGCGCAGCGTTCATCATCTGGGACTCGGATCTTCCTTGAAGGTGACGGGCACGCGTGACGGCGCGTCGTCCTTGCGCAGGGGATGACCGATCCAGTCGTCGGGCATCAGGATGCGCGCGAGATCGTCGTGGCCGGCGAACTTGATGCCGAAGAGGTCGAAGACCTCGCGCTCCGCGAAGGCGACGCCCGGATACACGTCGACGATGCGTCGCGACCTCGGGCTCGCTCGGCGGGCACCTCGCAGATCGCGCGGATGCGCCGGTTCCGCGGATGCGAGAGGAAGTTCGCGACCACCTCGTAGCGCTCGGCCGCGACTCCGGCCGGCACGACGCGCGCTCGGCGTCGACGAGATGGTCGACGGCGGCCAAGTCGACACACTGCGTGAAGCGCTCGTCGTCACGCAAGAACAGCGCGACGTCGTGCCACTGCTCGACGCCGACGTAGACGACGGTCTGGCCGTGTGAGTCGACGAACACCGCCCCGGGGAACCGCTCGACGCACCGCCGCGGCGACCTCGTCAGCGGGTGGTTCGGGCTCGTGAACTCTTCACGAGTGGCGTCGTCGTCGTCAGGCATCGGGCCGGTCGCGGTCGTTCACCCTTGGACGGAAACGCCGTCGACGCTGGTCGACCTCGATGCGGGCGCCCCCGCTCTCGGTCCCGGCCCGGCGCCGCATGATCTCGCCCGACTTGATCTGGTCGTACAGGGTGAGGATCCCGTGCATGAGCGTCTCGGGACCCGGCGGGCATCCGGGCACGTACACGTCGACCGGCACGATCTGGTCGACGCCCTGCACGATCGCGTAGTTGTTGAACATCCCGCCGGTGCTCGCGCACACGCCCATCGAGATGACCCACTTGGGCTCCACCATCTGGTCGTACACCTGGCGGAGCACCGGTGCCATCTTCTGGCTCACGCGACCGGCGACGATCATGAGGTCGGCCTGCCGCGGACTCGCGCGGAAGATCTCCATTCCCCAGCGCGACAGGTCGTAGTGCGCGGCGCCGGCGCCCATCATCTCGATCGCGCAACACGCGAGGCCGAACGTCGCGGGCCAGATCGAGTTGCGGCGTGCCCACTTCACGAGATCCTCGACCCGAACGGTCAGGAAGTTGGCTTCGATCGACTCGAGGCCCATCTACGCGGCCTTCTCGGGCGCGTCCGGCGGTACGACCTCCGCGGGTCGAGGCCGTCGCGACCGGGCATGCCGACCGCGCGCAGGATCGTGGTTCCGGCACGCGCGACGACCTGCTTGACCGGGCCCCAGTCGAGCGCGCCGGTGGACAGCAGGTACGCGAAGGGCACGAGCAGCACGAGCAGGAAGACGCCCATGATGATCAGGCCGTACGCGGCGGAGCGAACTGCCGGAAGATCGTCGTGAACGGATAGAGGAAGATGATCTCGACGTCGAGCACGATGAACGCCATCGCCACCAGGTAGAACTTCACCGGGAAGCGTTCGGCGGGTTCGTACTCCGGCACGATGCCGCACTCGTACGGTGCTTCCTTCGCCGACGTCGGCCGGCGGGGACCGAGCAGCTTCGACGCCGCGAACGACAGCGACGCGAAGAGCAAGCACCAGGATGATCATCGTGAGGATGGGCAGGTAGTCCCGCACGCCTTGTTCCACACCCCTCGGACCGGGATATTCCGCTCGACTCGGCGGCGTTCGCCGTCGGAGCGCAGGCTATCCGAACCGTCCCAGGCGGTGCCTGCTTGCAGCCGGCCACGCGCAGCAGTCGTCCGACCGCTCGGACAGCGCACACGTCGCGTGCGTGCAGGCGGTCGCGGGGCTCCGACGGTCGCCGAGGGGGTTCCTGCTAGCGTCACCGCAACTCCGGGCCACGCCTGCTTGCTTATGCCTGCCTTTCGCCGTTCGCTCACCATCGTCGTCGCCGCGACCCTGGCACTGCTCCCGGTACTTTCCGCTTCCGCGTCCACCGCCGACGACCTCGAAGCCGCGAAGCAACAGCTCGCCGACGCGCGCGCAGCGGCCAATGACGCGAGAGCTGCGGCGCACGACGCCGAGGTCAAGCTGCAGGAGACCGAAGACCACATCGCGGAGGTCGAGCAGACGATCAGCGACCTCAAGGCGCGCGCCGCCGCGTTGCACGACATCGTTCGCAAGCGAGCGCTCTACGCCTACACGCACGCCGGGAACGACATCGACGTCGTCGTCGGCACCGACGACCCGCTGTCGGCGGCGCGTGGGAAGACCCTCATCGACCAGGCGAACCAGAAGGACAACACCGCCGTCAAGCGACTCGCGGCGATCAACAGCGACCTGCGCGACCAGACGTCGGCATCTGCGCGACGAGGAGAGCCAAGCAACGCAGCGATCAAGGACCGGCTCGACGCGCGCAACGACCGAGTTCGAGGCCGCGCTCGCCGACGTGCAAGCCGCGACCGCCGCGCTCCAGGCGCAGTACGACCGCGAGATCGCGGCGGCGCAGGAGGCCGCGCGGCAAGGCGGAGCTCGAACGAACGGAGCGCGCCGCGTTGCGAGCAGCTCAGCCGGTCGCGGCGACCGACCGCGAACCTCAGCCGCCGGGTCAGATCGTCGCGAACCCGGGCGGCGGGTCGTTCATGTGCCCGGTGTTCGGCGCCGCGTACACCGACGACTACGGCGGACCGCGCGGCCATCCCGGCAACGACCTCTTCGTCCCGATCGGCACCCAGGCGATCGCGGTGAAGGCCGGCACCGTGCGCTACGTCGCCAACGAGGGCGCCGGCGGCAACACTGCGTACCTGCTGCGCGAACGACGGGAACACGTACTTCTACGCGCACCTTTCGCAGTTCGTCGGGCGGCGCACGCTCGGTGTCACAGGGCGAGGTGATCGCCCTCACCGGCATGACCGGCAACGCGACGGGTCCGCACCTCCACTTCGAGATCCGGATCGGCGGCGACAACGGCTCGCGCATCGATCCGTATCCCACGCTCAAATCGGCAGGCTGCTGAGCCGGCAACGTCGACCGCGACGCGACGAGGTCGCTGAGTACCGTTGCTCCAGAGGAGGCACCGCCGAATGAGTCGAACGAGCACGTCCGCACCGCCAGGGTGCTCGACCCGAGCTACGTCGACGACCTCGACGCGCGCGCCGGTCGACGAGCTCCGGCTCATGCACGCCGAGTGCCTCGAGCTCGAGACCGAGGTGTCGTACGTGCGGCGCCTCACGCAGGCTCGCATCGACATCCTCGAAGCCGAGATCGGGCGCCGCGAGCGCGGCGAGTCGATGGAAGACCTGATCCGCGCGCTGCCCACAGATCCTCGCCGACGACGGGTCCGCGTGCCGCACCCGGCGACGAGCCACCTCCCGCTCCAGATGGCACCCGCACAAGAGAGCGAGTGGGCTCCCGAGCTCGAAGAGTTCGACGGCCTGCTCGCCAACCTGCCGATCCTCTCCGACGACGGGCTCGTCGACGCCATCGACCGGCTCCGCTCACTCGAGCGCGAGGTGTCGTGCGGAGCGCCGCTCGCCTGCACACGCGTGATCGACCGCATCGACCTCCGCCTCGGCGTGCTCCTCAACACCCAATAGCTCGCGACACCCGGGCGCTCGGGAGCTTCGACGGTGCGCCAGTAGGATTGTCGGCGATATGCAGCGGGTGGCCATGCTGAGCGTGCACACGTCGCCGCTGGCGCAGCCGGGGAGCGGCGACGGCGGCGGCATGAACGTCTACGTCCACGCGCTTGCGTCGGCGCTCGCGCGTGCCGGTGTCGGCGGTCGACGTGCTCACCCGTCGCGAGCACCCGGAGCAACCACCGGTCGTCGTGGTCGAGCCCGGGCTACCGGGTCGTGCACATCGACGGCCGGGCCGTGCGCGCCGGTTCCGCGGCACATGTTCCCGGAGCTCGTCGCTCCGTTCAGCGAAGCCGCACGTGCCCAGCTCGAACGCTGCGGCACCGACTACGACGTTGCTGCACGCGAACTACTGGGTCTCGGGTGCGGTCGGTCACCGGCTGAAGCACGAGCTCGACCTGCCGCTCGTCACCACGTTCCACTCGCTCGACCGGGTGCGGGCCGCGGCCGGCCTCGACGACGAGGTCACGTTGCGACCGCGGGTCGAGGCCGAGGTCGTGCGTGCGCCGATCTCGTGGTCGCGGCGACCGACGAGGAGCGCGACCAGCTCGTGCGCTACTACGGCGCCGATCCCGAGCGCGTCGAGATCGTCCCGCCGGGCGTCGACCACGCTCGTTCTCGCCGGGCGACCGGGCCGGCGCCCGCCGTGCGCTCCGCCTCGACGACCGGTCCGGTGCTGCTGTTCGTCGGTCGGATCCAGCCGCTCAAGGGCGTCGACCTCGCGGTCGAGGCGCTCGCCGAGCTCGAGACGCCGCGCGCCACGCTCCTCGTCGTCGGCGGTCCGAGCGGCCCGAGGGTGAAGCCGAGCTCGCGCGTCGTGCACCGCCTGGTCGAGGATCTCGGGCTCGAGGAGCGCGTGCGCTTCGTCCCGCCGCAGCCGCACGAGGAGCTCGCGACCTACTACCGCGCGGCCGACGTCTGCATCGTGCCGTCGCGCACCGAGTCGTTCGGCCTCGTCGCGCTCGAGGCCGCCGCGTGCGGCACGCCGGTCGTCGCCGCGAACGTCGGCGGGCTGCGCTTCGTCGTCGACGACGGCGCACCGGCTACCTCGTCGACGGCCGCGACCCGGTCGACTTCGCGGCGCCGATCGACCGCATCCTGCGCGGCGATGCGGGCCCGATGGGCGAGCGCGCCGTCGAGCGCGCGGCCGGCTACCGCTGGAGCATCGCCGCGGCGCGGCTTCGCCGTCTCTACGCCGACCTCGCCGCCCGCGCGCTCGTGCAGTGCACCTGACCGTCGTGCAGGCCGACGACCACCCTCGACGCATCGAGCGAGGACGCGCACGCGCTGATCGCCGCGCACCTCGAGGGCCCGGTCGCCGGCGAGCCGTACGTCCAGCACGTCGAGTACGACCCCGAGCTCCGGCGTTGGTACGTGCGCTTCACCTGCGACGGGCGCGACGCGACCACGATCTACTTCGACCTGCACCAGCGCACGCTGCGCTACGAGGTGTACTTCCTGCCCGACCCGCCCGGCGAACCATCTCGAGCTCTACGAGTTCCTGCTGCGGCGCAACCACACGATGTACGGCGCGCGCTTCTCGATCGGCCCCGACGGCGACCTCTACCTCGTCGGCCGCGTCGCGCTCGAGCACCTCACGGTCGCCGAGCTCGACCGCATCATCGGCGTGCTCTACGAGCTCGTCGAGCGCTGGTTCCAGCCCGTCGTGCGCCTCGCGTACGGTCCCCGCGTGGCGCCCCTTGCAGGAGAACGACAAGTAGCGTTAGATTGCCGACAGCGGCGCCGACGGGCGCCGGAGTGTGCTGGGCCCGAGGTGCAGGAGCGTCATCCCGTTCGGGGAAGTGCGGGGCGACTCGAGGGTTCCTCGGGCCCTCACGCGCTCCGTTCATCGCCATCCGCAGGTCGCGATCACCCGTGCGCACGTGATGACGGTTTACCCTGATCAGATGAACCTTGCTCTGCTCGGCGGCGGCCGAATGGGCGAGGCGCTCGCGCGGGGCTGCTCGACGCCGGCTGGGACGCGCGACAGCTCGCGATCGCCGAGATCGACGCCGAGCGCCGGCGCGTGCTCGAGGAGCGGTTCCCCGGAGTGCGCGTCGTCCCGAGCCCCGCCTGGGCGGCGGCCGACGCCGATGTCGTCGTGATCGCGGTCAAGCCGGGCGACGTCGCCGGCGCGCTCGAAGCCTGTGCGCCCGATCCTCCCCGAGCACGCGCTCGTCCTGTCGATCGCGGCCGGGGTCACGCTCGCCGACGCTCGAGGCCGGCGCCGGCGACCGGCCCGTCGTGCGCGCGATGCCCAACACGGGTGCGCTCGTCGGCAAGGGCGCGGCCGCGATCGCCGCCGGAACGCGGGCCGACGAACCACACCTCGAGCTCGCCGAGCGGGTGCTCGGCGCGGTCGGGATCGTCGTGCGCGTGCCCGAGGCGCACCTCGACGCGGTCACCGGACTCTCCGGCTCCGGTCCGGCGTACGTGTTCCTCGTCGCCGAGGCGATGATCGAAGCCGGCGTGCTCGTCGGCCTGCCGCGCGCCATCGCGGCGGCGCTCGTCCGCCAGACGCTGCTCGGCGCCGCGACGCTGCTCGACGAGACGCGGCGAGAGCCCGGAGGCGTTGCGCGCCGCGGTGACGTCACCGGGTGGCACGACCGCGGCCGGGCTCCAAGTGCTCGAAGCGCACGGCGTCCGCGCCGCGATCCTCGACGCGGTCGAGGCGGCGACCCTGCGGTCGCGAGAGCTCGGTGAGGAAGTTCGTGACGCGGCGGCCGAAGTCGCGGCTGCCGCCGAAGCTTCCCGACCCCGTCCGCGACCGCGCGCCGGCACCGCCGAAGCCGCCGTCGCGGCGCGAGCGCCTCAAGGACGCGCACGTCGCCGGGCGCAGCGCCGCTTCGCGCGCGACGACGTCGTCCGAACGTGATGCGCGCGCTCGTGCGCGGCGACGCCGGCGCCACACCTCGGGCTCTCGCCGTTCGCCGACGCTCACCATGCGACCACGCCGCGGCCGCCGCGGAGTTGATCTTCGGTTGGGACGGCGACGGCCCGCGTGCCGGATCGATCCGGCGCGCACCGTCGACGGCTTCACCGCCGCGTGCACGCGGGTGCTCGAAGTCGCACGCGGCGGTGGGCGACTCGCGTTCGCAACCGGGCGCCCCGCGTCGCTGCTCGGTCTCCATCACGCGCTGGCCGGCGCCGCGTCGGCAGCCGGCGGCGACGTGCTCGAGCGCGGCGCAGTCGGGCCCGATCGACGCGCGAGGCCGCCGGATCTGGTGGGTCGACGGCGTCGCCATGGTCACCGACGGCGAGAGCCTGCTCGCCGACGACTCGACGTGCCGCGGCCGACGAGCTGGCTCTTCCTGCTGCCCCGGCCCGACCTCGTCGTGGCCGACCGCGCGCTTCGCCGGCGCCGCGGCGGGCGTCGGGCTCGAGGTGGTCGCGTTCGCCGACCTCGACGCGGTCGCGCTGGCCGTCGCCGCCTGGCGGGGCATGGCGGTCCGGGTCGTCCCGCTCGACGAGCACCGCGCCCCCGCACGCCTACGCCCCGCTCCTGGAGCTGCTGGACGGAAGCGGTCGCAGGCGCCGGTGCCCGATCCTGTTGCGTCCCGAACCTCGTCCGTCCCGCGGGTCACCGCCCAGCCACGCATCGGGCCCGTAGGCCGTCTTTTGCAACACCGGCCGCATGGGCCTACGCTCCCCACGGCGGAAAGCGGGACGGGAATGGAAGGGGTGAGCCAGTGGCGCAGTCTTTCGCCACGGCGCGGTTCCTGACAGTGCAGGAAGTCGCGGATCTGATGCGGGTCTCGACGATGACGGTCTACCGGATCATCAAGTCGGGCGAACTGCCCGCGGTGCGCGTCGGGCGGTCGTTCCGGGTGCGCGACGTCGACGTCGACACGTACCTCGGCTCGCGCTACACGCAGGCCGGTTGACACGCGCGCGCACGTCCGCGCCGCCACTCGTCGAGCCCGCCTCCGCAGGTCACGACGCGCGGTCGTTCGACGCACGCGCGTAGCCTCGAGCGCTCAGTGCTCATCGCGTTCCTTCCGACTACGGCCTCGCCGACGAGTTCGTCGGCGTGTGCAAGGCCGTGATGCTCGGGATCGCCCCCGACGTCGAGGATCATCGACCTCGCCCACGACATCCCCGCCCACGACGTGCGCGCCGGTGCGCTCCTGCTCGTGCGAGCGGTGCAGTACCTGCCCGAGGGATCCATCGTCGTCGCCGTCGTCGACCCGGGCGTCGGCACCGACCGCCGGCTCCTCGGCGTCGAGGTCGAGGGCGGCGTGCTCCTCGGGCCCGACAACGGCCTGCTCGCGCCGGCGGTCGCGATGGTCGGCGGCGCCACGCGGGTCGTCGAGCTGACGAATCCCGACTACCAGCTCCCGGCGCCCGGCCCGACGTTCGCCGGCCGCGACATCCTCGCGCCGGCGGCCGGGCACCTCGCGGCGGGCGCCGAGCTCGACGGACCTCGGGCCCGAAGTCGACGCCGGCGGGCCTCGTGCCCGGCCTCGTCGGCGCTGCCCGAGCTGCAAGACGGGCGGTGCGATCGTCGCCGAGGTGTGGTGGGTCGACCGGTTCGGGAACTGTCAGCTCAACGTGGACCCCGACGCGCTCGAGGCCGCGGGGACCGCGCCCGGTGGGCGGGTCGAGGTGCGGCTCCCGCGTGAGGTGCGGGCTGCGCGATGGGTGCACACCTACGCCGACGCCAAGCCGTCGGAGCTCGTGGTGCTCGTCGACTCCTACGGCCTGTTGTCGCTCGCCCTCGACCGTGAGTCGGCCGCGGCGGCGCTCGGCTCCAGGCCGGAAGCGCGGTCACGCTGGTGCCGGAGGGCGCCAGCCTCTCGCTCACCATCGACCACCCGAGGACCGGCCGATGAGGCGAGGCACGACGATCGCGATCATCGTGCTCCTGGCCCTCATCTTCGCCGCCGCCGTGGCCCAGTTCTTCCTCCGTCTCGGGCCTTAGTACGCGCTCGCTCGCTGCGGCGCAGGGTACCTGCGCCGCGGACGTTCGCTCCTGGCGAGCAACTCGGCTCGCTCCCGCTCGCCGTGCGTCCGCCAGCGCCCCGACCGGGACTCGACGCGCGCCTCGCGGCGAACGGCGAGCGAGCGAGGAGTCATGGTCCGGTGACGCGAGTGCAGGCGGGCTTGGGGCGGGCTGGGAGGCTTCGCGAACATCGGTAAGCCCGATGTCCACGCCGCCCGCACCCGCGTACCGGATTGCGTTCGAGCTTCCCCCCGGGGGACGCTCGCGTTGTGCCAGATCGGCCGTCGGCTCGGGCGGGCTTGAGGAAATTCGACCACTCTGGGTGAGATTTTACCCTGGTGACTGGCCTGAAGCACCCGGGCGTCACCACCTCGCGTGGCGGCGAAGAGGAACCCGCGCGTAGATCACGGTGATCCCGACCGCCAGGCTCGCGGTGAACGCCTCGTCGTGGCCGACCGCGCCCTGCACGAGTCCCCCGCTCGAGAGCACGAGGGTGCCGAGCGCGATGAGGATGTTCGCGCCGGCGAGACGGGCGTGCCCCGGGGCGCTCCGGTCCCTCGCAAACCGGGCCGCCGAGAAGACGCGCCGCCGATGATCACCATCGCGCCGACACCGCTGCCGACCGCGGCGAGCACCCGGGGAAGCGCACCGAACACGTCCTTGCCGACCGGGATGGCCGTGCCGTGCACGGACTCCATCGGGGCGCTGACCAGCACGCCCGCGGCGAAGCCGGAGAAGACGAGCAGGACCGAGTCGGGTCCGGTGCGCGATCCGCCGTGCGACGCGAGGAGGTAGACGGTGCCGAGGGCGAGCCAGGGCACGTCGAGGACCGCCCCGAACAGGTAGAAGACCCGGAAGGTGCCGTTGTCCCAGCCGGTGGCGGTGCCCGGTCGCCAGGGCGACCGAGGCGAGGGCGAACATCCCGAGGGCGAGTGCCCAGGCCCCGTCTTGTGGCCGATGGTCCCTGGGTGTAGCGGACGAGCATCGCCTGCGCGAACAGCGACGACACCGCCGTCGCCACGAAGGCCAATGCCGACCACCAGTCAGCCTCCGAGCCCGCAGCTGGTGGATAGGCAGCGGCGCGCAAACTTCGAGAAAAGATGCACAAGGTCGGTACCCTGGTGCCGAGGCCGGGGACCACCCGGCCGCCGAGGAGGCAGTCATTCCCGACGCTCGGCGCATCCCGGAGGCGACCGTCGCCCGCCTGCCGCTCTACTACCGGGCGCTCCTCGAGACCGCTGACGCCGAGATCGGCACGGTGTCGTCGGAGCGCCTGGCCGAGCTGGCAGGGGTCAACGCCGCCAAGGTCCGCAAGGACCTGTCGTACCTCGGCTCCTACGGCACCCGGGGCGTGGGCTACGACGTCGAGTACCTGCTCCACGAGATCTCCCGCGAGCTCGGCCTCACCCACGACTGGCCGGTCGCGATCGTCGGCGTCGGCAACCTCGGCCAGGCGCTCGCCAACTACCGCGGCTTCGGCGCCCGCGGCTTCCGCGTCGTGGCGCTCTTCGACGCCGACCCGGACAAGGTCGGCAGCGTCGTCGGCGACCTCGCGATCGACGCGCTCGAGCGACCTGCCCGTGCTCGCACGCGAACGCAGGTGTCGCCATCGGCATCATCGCAACTCCCGCGCCCGCGGCCCAGGAAGTGGCCGATCGTCTCGTCGACGCCGGTGTCACGTCGATCCTCAACTTCGCGCCCGACGGTCGTCGCCGCGCCGCCGGGCGTGTCGCTGCGCAAGGTCGACCTCGCGATCGAGCTCCAGATCCTGTCCTTCTACCAGCAGCGACGCCAGGCCGCGGGAGCCCGCGACGGGAACGGCGCTCGCGTTCGCGCCCGATGAACGGCCGCGCCGCGATCACGGGCTACCCGGTGAACCTGGTCGTCGACGGGCGCCGGTGCGTCGTCGTCGGCGCCGGTCGCATCGCGGCCCGGAAGATCGCGGCGCTCCTCGACGCGGGAGCCGACGTGCACGTCGTCGCGCCCGATGCGAGCCGCCGAAGTACGCGGCTGGGCCGACGCCGGGCGAGCTCGAGCTCGTCGACCGCGCGTTCGAGCCGCGCCGACCTCGACGGCGCGTGGCTCGCGACCACCGCCACCGGCGATCCCGCCGTCGACCACGCCGTGTTCGCCGCGGCCGAGGACCGCCACGTCTGGGTGAACTCCGCTGACGATCCCGCGAACTGCTCGTTCACCTTGATGTCGGTCGTCCGGAGCGGCGACCTCGTCGTCACCGATCGGCACCGGCGGCCGCAGCCCGGCGCTGGCCGTCGTGGCTCAAGGCTCGCTTCGAGGACGAGCTCGGCCCCGAGTACGCGACCCTGCTCGACCTTCTCTCCGAAGCCCGGGAAGAGCTCGGGCATCGGGGCGTTCGTCCGAGGACGCTGATTGGCGACAGGCGCTCGATTCCGGCATGCTCGAATCGATCCGCGCCGGACGTGTCGATGAAGCCAAGGAGACGCTGCGCGCATGTCTCTGGTCGTAGTCGGACTGAACCACCGCACGGTGCCGGTCGAGCTCCTCGAGCGCCTGGCGGTCGCGCCGGCGGCGCTCCCGAAGGCGCTGCGAGTCGCTCGGCCGGTGCGAGCACCTCGCCGAGGTCGTGCTGCTCTCCACGTGCAATCGCACCGAGGTCTACGCCCACGCCACGCTCTTCCATCCCGCGATGCAAGACGTGCGCGACTTCCTCTCCGACGTCTCGGGCGTCGATCCCGACGAGTTCTCCGACCTGCTCTACGCCTACCACGACGACGCCGCGGTCGCGCACCTGTTCGGTGTCGCCGCCGGTCTCGACTCGATGATCATCGGCGAGGGCGAGATCCTCGGCCAGGTGCGCGAGGCGTGGCAGGCGGCGGAGCGCGAGGAAGCGAGCGGGCCGTTGCTCTCCCGCACGTTCCGCCACGCGATCGAAGTCGGCAAGCGCGCCCGTACCGAGACCGCGATCGGCCGGCACGCGGTGTCGGTGTCGTCGGCTGCGGTGTCGCTGGCGAACAGCCGCCTCGGCACGCTCGACGATCGCGCGTGCTCGTGCTCGGCGCGGGCGAGATGGGTGAGGGCATGGCGCTCGCCCTCGCCGGCGCCGGCGTGCTCGAGATCGTCGTCGCCAACCGCACGCTGTCGCGCGGCGAGGAACTCGCGCGCCGGGTCGGCGGGCGTTCGATCTCCCTCGACGAGGTGCCGGCCGCGCTCGTCGAGTGCGACGTGCTGCTCGTGTCCACCGGCGCCACCGACCTGCTCATGGAACGCAGCCAGGTCGAACAGGTGATGGAGCGCCGCGGCGGTCGCGCGCTGCTCGTCGTCGACGTGGGCGTGCCCCGCAACATCGATCCGGGGGCGGGCGAGGTGTTCGGTGTCGACCTCCTCGACATCGACGACCTGCGCGCGCTCGGCGAGCACTCGCTGGCACAGCGCCGCCAGGAGATCGGCAAGGTGCGCGACCTCATCGCCGAGGAGCTCGACCGTCACCGGCTCGACCGGTCGGCGCGGGAGGTTGCACCGCTCGTCACCGCGCTGCGCGCCCGGGCCGAAGAGCTCCGCACGCTCGAGCTCGAGCGATACCGATCGAAGCTCGCAGCGCTCGACCCCGCCGCGCGCGAGGTCGATCGACGCGATCACGCAGGGCGTCGTCAACAAGCTGCTGCACGAGCCGACGATCCGCGTGAAGGACGCCGCCGGCACGGCGCGTGGAGAGCTCTACGCCGACGCGCTGGCCGAGCTGTTCGATCTGCCGGAGCCTCCCGCCGACCACGACGACTGATGCCGCGCGGCGGATCGCTCCGGTCGCGACGCGCGGAGCGCGTTGGCGCGATGGCAGGCCGAGCGGGTGGTCGAGCTGCTCGGCGGCGACGTCGAGCTGGTGATCGTGACGACGACCGGCGACCAGCGCACCGACGTGCCGATCCACGAGCTCGGCGGTACCGGCATGTTCGTCAAGGAAGTGCAGCAGGCGGTGCTCGACGGGCGCGCCGACCTCGCGGAGCACTCGGCCAAGGACCTGCCCGCCGATCACCCCCGAGGGCCTCGTGCTCGCGGCGGTGCCCGAACGCGCCGACGCGCGTGACGCGCTCGTCGGCTCGACGTTCGACGCGCTTGCCGGCGGGTGCGCGGGTCGCCACCGGTTCGGTGCGACGGCGCGCGCAACTCGCGGCGGCTCGTGCCCGACCTCACGTTCGCGGAGTTGCGCGGCAACGTCGACACCCGGCTCGCAGAAGGCGTCCGCAGCACGACGCCATCGTCGCTCGCGGCGGCGGGCCTCGATCGCCTCGGGCTCGGCGACCGCATCACCGAGCGGCTCGACACGACGCCTGATGCTCCCGATGGTCGGGCAGGGTGCGCTCGCGGTCGAGTGCCGCGCCGACGATGCCGCCGACGCTGGAGCGGCTCGCCGCGATCGACGACGCCGACGCTCACGCCGCGGTCGCGCGCCGAGCGCGCGTTCCTCGCGGAGCTCGGCGGCGGGTGCTCGCTGCCGTGCGCGGCGTTCGCGACCGTCGCACGCGTCGATGCATGTGACGATCGACGCGTTGCTCGCCGCGCTCGACGGGAGCGTGGTCGTGCGCGGCGCACGCGCAGAGCGTCCGATCCGGTGACAGGCGGGCGTCGCAGGTCGCGCACCGCGATCCTCGAGCACGGCGGGCGGGAGTTGCTCGGCCCGTGACCGTCTACCTCGTCGGCGCGGGGCCCGGCGATCCGGGCCTCATCACGGTGCGCGGCGCCGAGGTGCTCGCGCGCGCCGACGTCGTCGTGTACGACCGGCTCGCGTCGCACCTGCGCTGCTCGACCTCGCGCCCGCGGCGTGCGAGCTGATCTCGGCGGCGAAGGCGCCGGGCCGCGGTCGAGCTCACCCAGGACGAGATCAACGCGCTGCTCGTCGAGCGGGGCGCGCCGGCGCGACCGTCGTGCGCCTGAAGGGCGGCGACCCGTTCGTGTTCGGCCGCGGCGGCGAGGAAGCCGAGGCGCTCGCCGCGGCGGGCGTGCCGTTCGAGGTCGTGCCGGGCATCACGAGCGCGATCGGCGCGCCGGCGTACGCCGGCATCCCGGTGACGCACCGCGGCGTGTCGACGCACTTCACCGTCGTCACCGGTCACGAGGACCCGGCGAAGGGTCACACCGACGTCGACTGGGACAGCGCTCGCGCGCGCCGGCGGCACGCTCGTGATCCTCATGGGCGCGGGCAACATCGGCGAGATCGCCGCGGCGGCTGATCGACGGCGGCCGCGACCCGGCCACACCGGTCGCGGCGGTGCGCAACGGCACGCGCCCCGACCAGAGACACGGTGCGCGCCACGCTCGCGACGATCGCCGACGCCGGTGTGCGCAGCGCCGAGCGCGATCGTCGTCGGCGACGTCGCCGCGCTCGAACTCTGGCGTGGTTCGAGAACCGACCGCTGTTCGGGCGCTCGGTCGTCGTCACGCGCGCACGCGAGCAGGCGAGCGAGCTGCGGGCGCGCCTCGAGTGCGCTCGGCGCCGAGGTGATCGAGCTGCCCGACGATCGCGATCGAACCCGTCGACGTCGCGCTCCCCGACCTCTCGAGCTACGAGTGGTTGGTGTTCACGTCGGCGAACGGCGTGGACGCGTTCTTCGACGCGCGGGCTCGCATCCCGCCGGGCTCGACGCGCGTGCGCTCGCGCGCGTGCGCATCGCGGTGATCGGGCCGGGAACCGAGCGCGCGTTGCCGCGCGCGGGATCGTCGCCGATCTCGTGCCCGAGCGGTTCGTCGCCGAAGCGCTGCTCGACGCGTTCCCGAACCCGAGCGGCGCGGGAGCGCGCGTGCTCCTCGCGCGTGCCGAGCAGGCCCGCGACGTGCTGCCCGAGGCCTCGACCGAGCGCGGCTACACCGTCGACGTGCTCCCCGTGTACCGAACGGTGCAGCGCCGAGCCCGACGCCGACGCGGTGACGCGGGTGCGCGACGGGCGCGTCGATGCGATCACGTTCACGTCGTCGTCGACGGTCGACAACCTCTGCGACCTCCTCGGCGCCGTGCCCGATCCGCAGCCGCTCGTGGTCTCGATCGGCCCGGTCACGTCGGCGACCGCGCGCGACCGCGGCCTCCGGGTCGACGCCGAGGCCGACCCGCACACCATCGACGGCCTCGTCGACGCATCTCGGCGCGCCTGTCGCGCTGATCAGCGATCGAACACCTCGTCGAGGGTGATGGCGAAGCCACGCAGGAGCGGCGATTCGAGCATCGACCCGCGTCCGAGCTCCAGCAGCACGTCGAAGGCCGGCGCGTGAGGCTCCGTGACCTTTCCCGAGCGGCGGATGCGGCGACTCCGCCGCACCCCGGCGTTGCGCCGTCTCGTCGCCGAGGCACGCGTCTCGGTCGACGACCTCGTCGCGCCGCTGTTCGTGAAGGAAGGCATCGACGCGCCGGAGCCGGTCGTCTCGATGCCGGGCGTCGTGCAGCACACGCAGGAGAGCCTGCGCAAGGAAGTGCGGACGCTCGCCGACCTCGGCGTCCCCGGGGTGATCCTCTTCGGCGTTCCCGCCGACGAAGGACGCGACCGGGTCGGGCGCCGACGCCGCCGACGGCGTCGTGCAGGTCGCGCTGCGCAACCTGCGCGACGAGGTCGGCGACGAGCTCGTGCTCATGGCCGACGACTGCCTCGACGAGTACACCGACCACGGGCACTGCGGCCTCCTCACCGAGCGACGGCGAGGTCGACAACGACGCGACCCTCGAGCGCTACGCGAGCGATCGCGATCGCGCAGGCCGACGCGGGTGCCGACGTCATCGCGCCGTCCGGGATGATGGACGGTCAGGTCGGCGCGATCCGCGGCGCGCTCGACGACGCCGGCCACACCGACACCGCCATCCTCGCCTACGCCGTGAAGTACGCGTCGGCGCTCTACGGCCCGTTCCGCGACGCGGCCGAGTGCGCGCCGCAGTTCGGCGACCGGCGCGGCTACCAGATGGATCCGCCCAACGCGCGCGAGGCGCTCGACGAAGCCGCGCTCGACGTCGCCGAGGGCGCCGACATGGTCATGGTGAAGCCGGCGCTTCCGTATCTCGACATCGTGCGCGCGCTGCGCGACAACTTCGACGTACCGGTCGCGGCGTACCACGTGAGCGGCGAGTACGCGATGCTCAAGGCCGCCGCGCAGCAGGGCTGGCTCGACGGCGACGCGGTTGCCGCCGAGGTGCTGGTGGCGATGAAGCGCGCCGGCGCCGACTTCGTGCTCACGTACCTCGCGCGCGAGATCGCCGAACGACTCTCGTGAGCTCGCTCTACGAGCGGGCGCTCGCGGCGATCCCGGGCGGCGTCGACTCGCCGGTCCGCTCGTTCGCGTCGGTCGGCGGCGAGCCGTTCTTCGTCGACCGGGCCGAGGGTGCGTACCTCGATCGACACCGACGGCCGCCGCTACGTCGACCTCGTGCAGTCGTGGGGTGCGTCGATCCTCGGGCACGCGCACCCGAAGGTCGTCGAGGCGGTGCAGCGCGCGGCCGCCGCGGGCACGTCGTACGGCGCGCCGACCGCCCGCGAGGTGGAGCTCGCCGAGGCGATCGTGGCACGGGTGCCCTCGGTCGAGAAGGTCCGCCTGGTGTCGTCGGGCACCGAGGCCGCGATGACCGCGGTGCGCCTGGCGCGCGGCGCGACCGGGCGCTCGAAGATCCTGAAGTTCGCGGGCTGCTACCACGGCCACGTCGACGCGCTCCTCGTCGCCGCCGGGAGCGGCGTCGCCACGCTCGGGTTGCCCGGCTCGGCGGGCGTCACCGAGGGAACCGTCGCCGACACGATCGTCGTCCCCTACAACGACGACGCCGCGCTCGACGACGCGTTCGCGCAGTTCGGCTCCGATCTCGCCGCGGTGATCGTCGAACCGGTCGCCGCGAACATGGGGCTGGTGCCACCCGCCGACGGCTTCCTCCAGCGACTGCGCGACCGCTGCACCGCCGTCGGCGCGCTCCTCGTGTTCGACGAGGTGATCACCGGGTTCCGGCTCGGGCTGGCCGGCGCGCAGGGCTTCTACGGCATCACGCCCGATCTCTCGATGTTCGGCAAGGTCGTCGGTGGCGGGTTCCCGCTCGCCGCGCTCGGCGGGCGCGCCGACGTCATGGACGAGCTCGCACCGCTCGGGCCCGTGTACCAAGCGGGCACGCTGTCGGGGAACCCGCTCGCCACCGCCGCCGGGCTCGCGGTGCTGTCGCTCCTCGACGACGACGCCTACGCCGATCTCACCGGGCGCGCCACGCGCTTCGCCGACGGTCTGCGCGCGCGCGTTCGCGAGCGCCGACACGAAGGCGCAGGTGGTGCAAGTCGGCACGCTCACCGGGCTCTTCTTCGCCGACGCGCCGGTCCACGACTACGCCGACGCCCAAGCCGCCGACCACGCCGCGCTACGCGCGGTTCTTCCACGGCATGCTCGACCGGGGCGTGTTCCTCCCGCCGAGTGGCTACGAGACCATGTTCGTGAGCCTCGCCCACACCGACGCCGAGCTCGAGCTGATCGTCAACGCCGCGTCCGAAGCCGCCACCGCCGCGTAGAGCTCGTCGCCCGGGATTCAGTGTCCCGATTGTCTCGCTCAGCGGAGCTCACGGGACAGTGAATCGCGGCGGCAGATGTCGAGCGGCGCTACTGCTGCGAGTCCTCGTCTTCGCGCAGGCGGCTGCGGCGCACGTGATCCATGAAGAACATCGCGCCGCCGCAGATGAAGACCATCACGGCGAACAGCACGAACGCGAGCCCACCGGAACCGTCGCCCTCCTTGCCGGCGTCGACGAGCTGCTGCGCGCCGGCGGGCGCGGCGAGCAGCAGCAACGCGGAGATCGTGCACACGGCGAGCGGGATCGGCGAAGCGAAGTCGACGCAGCATGGTCACACCTTTGCCGGAACGGGAGTCGGACGGGATTCGGGCTTGCTGCTGCTCCTGCTTCTTCGCCTCGGCCTCCATCTCGTCCCGCTCGCGCCAGTGGAGCATCAGCAGGCCGAGCACGAACAGGATCGAGAACATGCAGAAGGCGACGAACGGCGGCACCCGCAGCGACCCGAGATCGCGGCTGCAGGACGACGAAGCCCGTTTCGCCGTTGGGGTCGCACTCGGGCGGGATCGGCGGCAGCACGCTGGGCCGGTCGGCCGGCGCGACCTTCACCTGGCAGAACTGGGCCACCGCGTACAGCGGGTCGTGGGTGAACTGCAGCTTCCAGAACTGCGGATTGCTGCCGCCGACCTCGTAGGTGTTGACGATCATGTACTTCGTGACGTCGGTGAACGCGGGGATCGCGAAGTCGTTGTCGTGCGGGCCCGAGCGGCTCGGTGGGCGTGGCTTCCTTGGGCACGAGCACCGCGTCGACCGCCGCCTTCACGTTCGCGGCCTCGGTGGGGTCGACGTGGTTCGCCTTCTTCTGGATGCCGTGCACCGCCGTCGATCTTGGACTTGCTCGAGGTCGACTGACGACCTGCTGCACCTTCCACTGCGGGATCCGCCCCTTGATCGTGTTGAGCGGCGACGCGGTGGTGCACCAGAGCAACGCTGAGGATCACCATGAAGCCCATGAGCCCGGTGAACGCGACGAGGAAGCCGAGGCGGGCGCCGAGGTTGGTGCCGAGCAGCACGTAGATCGAGCCGCAGAAGAGCCCGATGCCGGCGACGACGACGAGGACGCCGAGGATCGTCGGGTACCACAGCCCCTTGTGGAGGAGCTCGGAGGCGAGGGTGAGCGACACGTCGTGACCTACAGGCTCCGCTCGTATTCCATGATGGCGTCGATCTGGTCCTTCGTGAGCACCGCGCCGAAGTGTGGCATGCGGCCCGACGAGATGCCGCGGGTGCCGTACGCCTCGAAGGCGGGCACGCCCGCGGAGATCCAGCCGAACAAGTCGGCGTCGTAGAGCGGCGACGGGAACTGCTGGTCGACGTCACCGTCCGGTGAGGTTGGGCCCGTACGCGCCGCCGCCCATCGGACCCGGCGCTGGGTTGCCCTCGGGATCGGCGGGATCGAAGTACGACCAACCGCGGGTGTGGCAGCGCGCGCAGTTGTTCATGAAGAGGACCTCGCCGTCGGTCGCGTGACTGCGTGGTCTGTCTGCCACGCGACGCGCCACGTCGGCCTGTTCCGCGCGCGAGCTCGACGACGCCGTTGGCGGTGCTGCTCTGTTCCGCGGTCGCGTCGCCGGGGAGCGCGGCAAGCTCGGCTTGTGCCTGGGCCAGCCCGGCGGCCGAGTCGGTGACCCACTTCGTCGGCCGCCGCTTGCACCTCGTCGCTCGTCGAGCGTCTTGCGCATCGCCGCGGCATCCTTCGCCGCGCCCGCCTGGGCCTTGTCGGGCGTGGTGGCGATGCTGTAGAGGTAGTTCACGAGGTCCTGGATGCTCTGCTCGTTGAGCGCGCCCTTGCCGCTCATCACGCCCCACGCGGGCATGGGTGTGCCCGGGCGCCCGTAGGTGATGATCTGCGTGAGCTGCGCGCGCGAGTACCGCAGCGGCGCGAGCGTGAGGTTCGGGTGCCGCCCAGGTCACCTGCTGCGGGCAGGCAGTAGGGCTGGCTCTCGGCGAGCGCTTCGTCGACCTTCTGCTTGAGGTCGCAACGCGGGTCGGTGCTCTTGATCACCTGCGTGGCCGTGCCGCCCTGCGCGTTGTCGCCGTGGCAGCGCGCACAGTTGAGCGACTTCGTGTTGTCGAACGCCGGCGAGGCGGGACCGGCGAAGAGGAGCTCGCCGCGCGCGACCGAGCGATCCTTGAAGCGCTCGACGTCGCGTCGGCCTCGCGGAACGGCTCCCAGAGGAAGTAGCCGACGAGCGCGACGACGGCGACCACGAGCGCGACGAGCGAGACGCCGAGCACGCGCTCGAGGTGCGGGCCTTCGAGCACGTCGTCGTCGAAGAACGGCGTGAGGTTCTCGGGCTCCTCCGGCTCCGGGTTCCGCCGCAGGCTGACGACGCGGTAGGCGATGAAGACGAGCAGGCCGCCGACCGCGACGAGGTTGATGAGGATCAGCGTGGTGCGGAAACTCACGGTGCGTTCCGATCACCGCGCCGCGGTCACGATCGGCGTCGTAGACACAGGGCGCGCCCTCCGGGCTCTGACCCGTGGTGTTGGTGCCGATCGGCGGGCCCGATCTGGAGGTTGCCGGTGTCGACGATGATGTTGCCGCCCGAGACCTCGAGCGGGAAGCGGTCGAGCCCACGCGGCGCCGGGCCACCCTGCTTCTCGCCGACCCGGTTGTACTTCGAGCCGTGGCACGGGCACTCGAACCACTGCGAGCTCTCGCACCACGGCACGCGGCAACCGAGGTGCACGCACTTCTGGTAGAGCGCGACGTAGCCCTGCTCCATCCCGGCGAAGATCAGACGGGTTGTAGACCTTCTTGGCCTTCGGGAGGTCGGCCTTGGGGTAGGCGACGATGTAGGTCTTGGCGCTGGCGTTGTAGAACGGGATCTTGCTGTCGAACGCGGTCTTGGCGTCGGCCTCGGATCCCACGTTGACCTTCACTTGGGAAGCGGCGCCGCCCGACGGCCAGAGGAAGGCGAGTGACGCCACCCCGAACGCGCCCGAGCCCGATGCCGCTGCCGGCGAGGATCGAACGGTTGAAGAACTGCCGCCGGGTGACGCCGAGCTCGTCCTCGTCGACCGGCTCGTACATCACCGGCGTCTTCGCCGCCGACGGCTCGAGCTCCTCGCCGATCGGTCGCGCCCGACTCGATGGCGCGTCGGGCCTCGTCGGCGCGGGCGCGGGCTTCGTCGGTCTCCTCCTCGACCGACTCGTCTCCTTCGGGCGCGAGCTGCCTCGGGCACGGTCGAGCGGTCGCTCTTGCGCGTCTCCCGGCTGAGGCGTCCGGTGGTCGAGCGCTGGCGGCGCGGTGACGAGCACGGCGACCACCGCCAACACCAACAACCCGACGATGAGGAGGGCGATGCCCAACGTCTGCTCCTACAGCTCGAAGAAGATGCCGTCGTTCCAGGGGAACACGAAGTTGAAGCCGGGTCCCCGGAAGAACGAACCGATGATGACGAGTACCGCCCAGAGCATCACGAAGATCGTGAAGATCGCGATCGCGAACTTGCGGTCCTTGGGCTTGTGCGAGGGGTTCTTGTCGACGAACGGCGCCACCATGAGCAGGAAGAGCCCCATGCCCGGGATGGTCACGCCCGCGATCATCGGGTGGAACATCGTGAGCAGTTCCTGGAGGCCGAGGAAGTACCACGGCGCCTTCGACGGGTTCGGTGTCTTGTTGAAGTCGGCGAGCTGCAGCAACGGCGCGCGCACGACGGCCGAGAAGATGGTGAGCGCCGGCGGTGACGATCAGCAGCGACGCGAACTCGACCACCAAGCAGGTGCGGCCACGTGTGCACCTTGTCCTGCGGCCTCGGCGCGCGTCTCCTGGATCGAGCCGGACTTGACGACCGTGAGCAGCCGCTGCGTGTGACCGCCCGGGGCCGGTGACCGTGGGCGCCGGGAGCGTGGCGGTGGCGGTCGCGGCACGGGCGGCGCCGGCCGCGGCCGGGACTTCGGCCCCGGGCAGCCCCGCCAGCCGGGCGCGCCGGGTACGTCGAGCCCGAGCGCGACCCGCCGGTCGCGGCTGCGCTGGAGCAGGTGCGCGGGGATGCGGCCGCCTCCCGGGAAGCTCGACGTCGCCGATCGGCTCGGGTGCGCGGCCGCGGCCGCCACGGGCGCGGCGGCGGGAGCCTCGGCCACCTCGGCCGACTTCGATCGGCGCGGCCTCGGCGGGCGCGGCCTCGGCCGCGCCCTCCTCCTCCCCCGGCACGGGGAGGCCGAGCGCCTTGCGGCGCTCCTTGCTGCGTTGCAGCAGGTGTTCGGGGATCTCGGTCATCGCAGCACTCCTACAACGGACCCGAGACGCCGCCGTCCTTCCGGACGCGCCAGAAGTGCACCGCCATGAAGATCACGATCACGAACGGCAACAACAGCACGTGGAGGACGTACCACCGAAGGAGCGTCTCGTTACTGATCTCCCTCGACCCCAACAAGACATATTTCACCGACGTAGCCGAACACCGGTGTGTAACCCATCATGTTCGTGCCGACGGTGACGGCCCAGAGCGCGAGCTGGTCCCACGGCAGCAGGTAGCCGGTGAACGACAGCAGCAGCGTGAGCGTGAGCAGGATCACGCCGATCACCCAGTTGAACTCGCGGGGCGCCTTGTAGGCGCCGTGGTAGAAGACCCGGCTCATGTGCAGGAACACCGTGAGCACCATGAGGTGCGCGGCCCAACGGTGCATGTTGCGCACGAGCGATCCGAACGTGACGGCGGTCTCGAGCTCGCGGACCGTCGGCCACGCGGCGGCCGCGGTGGGCCGGTAGAAGAACATCAAGAAGATGCCGGTGACCGTGAGCAGGATGAACAGGAAGAACGACAGGCCGCCGAGGCACAGCGTGTACGACACCTTCACCGCGTGCCGCTTCACCTTCACCGGGTGAAGGTGGTACAGCACGTTGTTCATGATCACGTAGGAGCGGTTGCGGGGACTGTCGGTGTAGCCGCGACGGAACACCGACCCCGGCCGGAAGATCGCGGTCCACGCCTGCGAGCCGCGGACCTTGTCGTCGACGTTGTCGAGCACCTTGGCGAGACTCTTCCCGCTTCCGTTGCTCCCGTTGCCGTTGGCCACGAACCTGTCTCCTCGAACCTCTAGAAGCGCACGCCGTACGCGTAGCCGTGACGCGCGGTGCGTGCATGCAGGTCACCCTCGGCGATGTCGGGCTGGAGCTTGCCGAGGATGATCACTCCGGTTGGGCAGCGGTCGACGCAGAGCGCGCACCGCGTGCAGATGTCTTCGTCGACGATGAACGCGACGTGGTCGCGTGGATCTTCGCCGGGTTGCTCGGTGTTCACCGCATCGGAGATCGCGCTCACCGACACCATGTGGATGCACTTCCACGGGCAGATGTCGACGCACCCCTCGCAGAGGATGCACTCGGCCTGGTCGATGTGGAGGAACTGCTTCGGCTTGACCGCGCTCGTGAGGTACGACGGCGTCGACTTCCTGGAGCTCGTAGTCGACGGCGAAGTCGGGCATCGGTGGGTTGGCGTCGGTGCGGGCCATCAGGTGTCACCGTTCCCGGACACCGAGCTCGTCACGGGCGAGGGCGTCGACCGGTCGCGCCGCAACGGACGCCCGAAGCGCGACGTACGCGGCTTGGCTCCGGCGGCCGCGCGGCGGGTCGGTGCCGCGCTTCTGCCAATCCGAGAACAAGACTGAGGTTGAGACCGAAGAACACCACATAGATGACGACGACGATGATGTCGCGGACCGCCTTCTTGTCCATCGTGAACGGCCAGTGCACCGGGAGGAAGAAGATGTCCTGGCTGCTGCGGAACACGAACTTCGTGGTGTCCCACTGCAAGTACTTGTCGGAGAACGTGATGCACTCGTGCGGGATCACGGCGTAGCGCGAGCGTCATCAGCGCGAACACGCCGACCGCGCCGGCCATGCACTCCGACCAGGTCGCGGGCCGGTCCGGCTTCGGCCGCTTGTACAGAAAGAAGGCGATCCCCAGGCCGATCGCCATGAAGACGCACGCCAAGATCAGCCGACCAGCAGGGCGCATCCATGGCAACCAGTCCGGGATGAGGTTGGGCATCTTGCGCCTGGTCCTCCGGTTCCGGGGCGCTGCGGAGGTTTCGACAGCTTCCTATCACGCTATCGGAACCCATGACCCATCGAGGGGTCGTGGGTGCCGATCGTCGGTGCGGCGCGCGCGCGGCGACAGCGTGCGACGATGCGTGCATGCAATCGTCGCCGCGCGCCGCCGGCACGCGGGTCGCGGGATCACAAGCGCACAAGCGTGTCGGCGATGACGACGCCGACGTGGGACGTGTTGGTCGTGGGCGCGGGTCCCGTCGGGAGCGGCCGCCGCGCACTGGCTCGCCGACGCCGGACACCGCGTCCTCGTGGTCGACAAGAAGCGCTTTCCCCGCGAGAAGACCTGCGGCGACGGGCTCACGCCGCGGGCCGTCCGCCAACTCCACGACATGGGCCTCGCCGAACCGCTCGAGCAGTTCCTGCGCTTCGACGGCCTGCGGTCGATCGCACACGGTGTGACCCTGGAGCTGCGCTGGCCCGAACATCCGGACTTCCCTTCGTACGGATATGTGGTTCGGCGCCGCGACCTCGACGAGATGGTGGCCGAGCGGGCGGTGAAGGTGGGCGCCACCCTGTGGTCGGGAGCCGAGGCGGTCGCACCGCTGATCGAGGACGGACTCGTCACCGGCGCGGCGATCAAGCACGACGGCACGACCGAGCCCGTCCGCGCGAAGTACGTCGTGGTCGCCGACGGCGCGAACTCCCGTTTCGGGCGCGCGATCGGCACCGTGCGCGACCGCACGTACCCGCTCGGCATGGCGATCCGCGGCTACTTCACGAGCCCCTTCCACGACGAGCCCTGGATCGAGAGCCATCTCGACCTGCACGACCGCGAGGGCCGGAACCTGCCCGGCTACGGCTGGGTCTTCCCGGTAGGCGACGGCACCGTGAACGTGGGCGTCGGCTTGCTGTCGACGTTCGCGGGTTGGAAGTCGATCAACACCAGCTCGCTGATGGACGCGTTCGTCGCCACCGCGCCCGACGCGCTGGGGGATCTCACCCGAGACGTCGTGCGGCGCGCCCACCGGCGGGATGCTGCCGACGGGTGGCTCGGCGTCGCCCAGCGTCGGCCCCACCTGGCTCGTGGTCGGTGATGCCGCGGGATCGGTGAATCCGTTCAACGGCGAGGGCATCTCGGTCGCGTACGAAACCGGGCGATTCGCCGCCGGCGCGGTCGTCGGACGCGATCACGTCGGGCGACGGTCTCGCGCTCGCGCAGTACACGCGAGCAGCTCGACGAGGCGTACGCGCTCTATTGGAAGGTGGCGCGCCTCTTCGTGCGTGCGATCGGCAACCCGGCGGTGATGCGCGAGCTCACGCGTGTGGGGATGCAGTCGCGCCCGCTGATGGAGTGGGTGCTCCGCATCATGGCGAACCTCCTGCGCCCCGACGAGCTCGGCCCTGCCGAAGCGGCCTACAAGGCGGTCGCGGCCCTGGTCGCGGTCGTGCCCGAACGGTGACACCGCGTCGATGACGAAGGCCTTGACACGGTCGGCGTCGCGGTGATCGCCGTGGTCGTGGCGGTGTTGCTCATGCCCTACGTGCGCGATTTCGTCGACGCACTCGGCGCCGGCGAGGACCACGTCGACAGCACCGTGTCGACCCTCATCGAATGGCTGATCGCGATCGCCGTCGCGATCTTGATCTACACGGCGATCGCGGCGGTGCCGGCGCTCGTGACGCGTCGACGCGCTCACCCCCGCCCGTAGTCGGGCTATCCCCCACTCACGGGCGGAAGGACGGCCACTTCGTCACCGTCGGACAGAGCGGTGGCATCGCCATCGTCGGGTTCGTCGCCGTTGACCCACACGCGGGCGTTGTCGAGCACCGCGACGAACTGGTTCCCGTATCGCGCACGCGCGGCGTCGAGCAGCTCCCCGAGCGTCGCGACCTCGTAACGGTCGTCGGCGCGCCCTGCCGCCTCGCGCGCCTGGGCGAACAGCCGGAGCCGGACGCTCAGCTGCGCTTCCTGATCGACGTTGGTACGCGCAGTGGGCAACGCGTCGAGCCGCGCGGGATCGATGGGCTCGCCGGTGACCTCGTCGACTCCCGTACGTGCCGCTGTCGATCCGCTCGAGCGCGGCCTGGAGCTCGGCGAGCTCGGCCTCGAGCTGCTCGAGGATCGAGAGGTCCTTCTCACGCTCGAACGTGTCGGAGGCGGTGTCGGCAGGGTGCTGGTCGTAGTCCGCGAGCTCGGAGCTGTCGTCGCCCTCGGAGCCGAGCCCTTCCCGCAGTTCGTGGACCAACCCTCGACCCGCGCACGTTCGGCCTGCAACCGTTCCCGAGCCTCTTCGTTCTCCACGGGGCGCAGGCTACCTGCGCGGCTCAGGCCGGCGAGCTCGGTCGGACTCAGCCTTCGGCGAGGCGCATCTGCAACAACTCGACCTCGTCGTCGAGCAGCGCCTCGAGCTGCTCGAACCGATCACACGGATCGTCGATCTCGATCAGCCGCTGCGCGTCGAGCGGACCGATCGGTGCCATCGCCGCCGCTTCGAACGACGCGCGTATCGGATCGGCGTCGAGCTGCACGGCATCGACGCTCGGTGCAGGTTGTCCGAGCTCCGCCCAGAACGCGAGCACGCGCTCGAGCCGCCTCTCCACCTCGGCGCGCTGCTCGGTGGCGCGGGCGGGCAATTCGCTTGGGCTCGACGACCACCTCGATCTCGGCGCGGGGATACGGATCGTCGGGGAGCCAACGCCGCACGCGGAGCCGTTCGACTACCGACCGTCGCGAGGAGATACCGACCGTCGGGCGTACGCGCAGCCTCGACGATGCGCGCGACCGTTCCGACCGAGAATCGCGAGTCTCCGCCGCCGACGTCGGATCCACGCGAGATCAGCACGACGCCGAAGCGACCGTCGCCACGCAGACACGTGCTCGGTCAGCTCCCGGTACCGCGGCTCGAAGACGTGGAATGGCAGCGGGGCGTTCGGGAACAACACGTGCTCCAGTGGGAACATCGGGAATGCCTTCGACGCCACATCCGAAACGCTACCGGCCGACCGTCATCAGTTGGCGCGCGCTCGGAATCGAGCAGCCGCCTGCGCAGCTTGCTCCGAACCCGGACCGGGCATCTCCCGAGCGACCGTGTCGAGCTCGATCGCGGCTTCGGAGAACTGCCCGAGGCTTCCGAGCAACGCGGCCAGCTCGGCGCGCTGCGCCGGGGAGATACCGGGGATCCGGAGGCGAAGTCGCGTGGGCCACGCTGCCCGCGCCGGATGCGCGCTCGATCAACGAGTGCTGGAGATTGGCCAGCATCCGGTCGAGGATCGCGAGCGGACCGACCGGCGCGAGGATAGTCGCGATGGAACGGGGTGCCGCGTCTGGATCTCCGAGAAGCGTTCGGCGCATCCCTCGTCGTCGAGGCGGATGCCGCCGTTGAAGGGGTCGTACCACTCGACTCGGTCCTGCGCCGACGAGGAAGTGTCCGGGCATCCCGACGCCATGGACTGCGACGCCGAGTCGACGACCAACCTCGATCATCAGGACCGACAGCGTGATCGGGATGCCCAGTCGGCGGTCGAGCACGGCGTCGAGGTACGAGTTGTTCGGGGTCGCCGTAGTCGACCGTGTTGCCGGCGAAACCGAGTTCGGCGAACAGCGTGTGCGCGAGCGCATCGGGGTCGCGGGCATCGAGTGACGAGGCGAGCGCATCGAGCTGCCGGCAGCGCACGTCGACGTCGACATCGGGACGCGCGTGCGCGGCGATGAGGAAGCACGCCTCGTCGAGCGCGATGTCCGACTCGGCGCGCTGCAGGACATCGGTGAATCGCTCGGTTGGATCCACGGAGCCGACCGTAGTGGCCGCCGGTACAATCGCTCGCCGATGACGGCGAGTCCCGACGACGTTCGTGAAGCGGCGACCACGCGCCTCCACAGTGTGGGACAACGGCTCACCGCCAACCGCGAGGCGCTCGTCGACACGTTCACGACCGCGCCTCGGCCGCTCACGATCCCGGAGATCCTCGCCAGTCGTAGCGAGCTCGCGCAGAGCTCGGTGTACCGCAACCTCGTCGTCCTCGAGGAAGCCGGGCATCGTGCATCGCGTCGTCGGTGCCGACGACTTCGCGCGCTGGGAGCTGGCCGAGGACCTCACCGGTCATCACCACCATCTCATCTGCGCGTCGTGCGGACGCGTGGAGGACGTTCCCGCGTCAGCAGGGCTCGAACGTTCGGTGGCGGCGGCCGCGGCGGCGATCACCCGCACGACGGGCTTCCGCACACAGCGTCACCGCGTCGACCTCGTCGGCGTCTGCAAGCGCTGCGGCTGCAATTCGTCGCTCACTGCGAGCCGGGATACCCGGCTCGCGGCCGTTCGCTCCTGGCGAGCAACTCGCTCGCTGCGCTCGACTCGTCGCCGCATGTGCTGAATTCGCTCTGACGAGCGCTGGAGCTGGCGCCGGCGATCGGGGAGGGGCTTGCCGGCAGCGAGTGCGGTCAGGATCTTCTGCAGGTCGGCCGGGGCGATCTCACCGTCGGCGCGTCCGACGACCTTTCCGTCGCGCGTCGGCGAACACGAAGTACGGATAGGCGGGAAGCCCGTACGCGACTCGCTGCGGTCAGCTGCGGGCTGTCGACCATGACGGGGAACGGCCAGTGTCTCTCGCTGCAACCAGGCCGACGGGCGGGTAGTTCGGGTAAGCCTGGCGTTCGTGGCGGTCGCGACCGTCGACGACGTCGATCCCGTTGAAGGCCCCGTCCTTCGCGAGCGTCGACGATCCGCGGCACCTCCGCCTGACAGTGCGGGCACCAGTGCGCGACGAACATCACCACTTGTGGCCTGCCGGTGGGCCCGATGGTGACGGGCCCGCCGTCGAACGACACGCCGGTGAGCGTCGGGATCGTGTCACCGATCGCGCTGTCGGTGCTCGTGCCGGCGCCGGTGTACCTGCGGGAGCGGTTTGCCCTCGACGGTGACCGCGCCGGTCTCGTGGCCGGTCGACTTCGCCGGTGCTGGATCGCTGCCGACGTTGCCACGGTCGGCGGAGCCGTCGATCCGCCGCCACGCCCCCGAGGTCAACCACGTGCGATTGCGGCGCCGTGCGAGCACCATGCACGAGGCGAGCGATTCCCGCGCCGCCAGCACGAGCCCTGTGCGCTTCTGCTGCGCTGCGGTTCACCTTGCCTTCTGGTTCGATGCACGACTGGCTCCTCGCGTCACTGGTGTCGGGTCACCGTACCGGCGGTCCGCGCACCGCGCGCGCCTGTGCGCGCTGTGCGGCAACGAAGAGCGCGAGCATCGTGCCGATGAGCAGGAAGCTGCTCATGCACATCCACGCGAGGGTGACGAAGCCGAGCTTCTCGAAGTAGGGCGCGGTGCACGGTGCGACCACCGAGCACGACGAGCCCTCGGCGAAGCTCGGAACGCGCTCGACCAGCCAGTGGTAGAGCGACAGCGGCGCGCCCACCACGACGAACGGCAACGCCGTGATCCAGGCCTTCCGGTCACGTCGCAGCCAGCCGACGCCGAGCACCACGACGAGCGGGTACATCACGATGCGCTGGTACCAGCAGAGCTCGCACGGAACGAAGCCCACGTGCAACGAGTAGTACAAGCTGCCCGAGCGTGGTGACGATCGCCACGATCCACGCGACGAGCATGGCCTGCGGCCCGACGAACGCGGCGACCGCGAACCACGCTTCCCGCGCGCGCCGGGAGACGAGCGCGGCAATGCCGAGTACCACCGCCGCCACGACGACCGCGTCGGCAACCAGCGTGAGGACCAGGAAGAAGTTGGTGGCGACGTCGACGAGGGCACGTCAGCGCAACGTGAACTTGCCGGTGACGACGGCTTCGTCGGTCGTCCCGAGACGCACACGGATCGTCATCTGCCACTCGCCGGGATACGGGATGTCGTACAGCGACGCGATGTAGTGGCCGGGACCGAACTTCGTCGAGCGGCACGTCGAACGGCGGGAGATCGGCGCCGGGGCGGGTGAGTTGCACGGTCATGTTCTGCGACGTTGGTGATCGTGTCGCCCACGGGCAGCGCGGTGAGGTGGATGTCGTTGCCGCCGGCGACTCCGGGCGCGATGACGACGTCGACCCACACCTGATTCGACTTGAGCGTCATCGAGATCGGCTGCGGTCTGGACGGATCGTGCGGGCGCCGCGTTCACGAGCAGCGCGGTGATCGCGAGCACGACGACGGCGATGACCAATTCCGCGAACACCGACCGTCGGAGTCGACGCACCTCGGTCTCGTCGTCGTCCGCCTCCCATTCGTCGTCGAGTCGTCGGCGGCGACGTGACCGCCGTTCCGACCCGAGCCGTTCGTGGCCCTGGCCATCGCGAGCGACGGAGGCCCGAGGTCGGACGGGCCCGCCCGGACCCGCCGGCGCCCACCGCCACCGGCACTGCGGGGACGTCGATCGGCAGGTCGGCTTCGGCCGCGCCGCCTTCTTCGGTGTCGGGCGCGTCGTCCGCCGCGTCGTCGGTGCGGCGGCATGCGGAAACGCCGGTTCACGACCTCGCGGCTGAACGCGGCCGCGACGATCAGCGCGGCGAACGCGACGAGCTTCGCGATCAGCAGCTTCCCGTAGTCGGTGTCGCGCAGCGCGTTGAAGCTGCCGACCTGGCGCCATGCCTGGAACGCCGCCGGTGACGACCAGCGCGACGATCGAACCCGAGTGCGAGCGCGGAGTAGCGCTCGATCCCTTGCCGCAACTCGTCCGGATCGGTGCGCGACGAGCACGACGGCGAAGCAGCAACACGAGCCCGCCGAGCCAGCAGGCCATCGCGAGCACGTGGATCGCGTCGGCCGGGATCGCGAGCCCGGTGTACTCGCCAGCGCCCGCGTGCCCCGCGAGCCCGGGCGTGAGCGAGAGGCCGACGCAGAGCAGGCCCGCAGCGCCAACCACCACTTCGGCAACGGGTGCTCCGCCGCCGGGCGGCGGGAGAGCAGCATGCGGAGCAACGGGTACGCGAGCAGCGAGCAGTAGCCGAGACGTACCAACGACACACGCCCGTAGCGCGTGTCGAGCACGTCGCCGAACACCGAGGGGTCGAAGACCTTGGTGAGCGGCAGCGCCGCGGCGTACATGCCTTCGAGCGCGATACCGGCAATCGTGGCGACGCCCGCGCCGATCCACCCTCCCCACACGATGCATCCGCGCCCGCCGGGAATCGCGACCGGCGGGGAACACCACCGACAGGAACACGATCCCGCCGATCAGCAACGCGAGCGTCGCGAAGATCGCGACGCGGTCGATCGCGTACACGACGCCGACGATGGTGCTCCCACCCTGGTTCGAGAGGAGCCGCTTCGCGAGCGCGTTCGGCGTTCTTCACCGATCCCTTCGCGCCGACCTGGAACGTGAACGCGCCCTGCACCGGGTGGGAGTCCGCGGAGATGACCCGCCAGGTGACGACGTACGTACCGTCGTCGAGCTTCGGGATCGACGACTGCACGCGGCTGCCGTCGCCGTTCGGGTGCTCGGGCGCGCCGACGTCGACTCGCTTGCCGGCGCCGTCGAAGAGCCGGATCCCGCCGAGCGAGACCTCGACCGGCTCGTTGAAGCGTAACGAGACCGCCGGCGGCGACTTGTCGAACTTGCCGCCGGGTTGCGGTTCCGTGGTGAGCAGCGTCGCGTGCGCGAACGCGGGCGTTGCGCCTGCGACGAGCAGCGCGAGGACGAGCGCGCCGAGCGCGAGGACGCGCTTCGCCGTCACGCGAGCTCCGGTCGTGGCGTGACTGCTCGAGTGCGCAACCCCGCGGCTCAGCAGCCAGAGCACCGCGAGCCCGGCGAAGTCGGTGGCATGGTGCGCTTCACCGAGCGCCCCGGTGTTGCCCGCGAACACGTCGAGCAACGACGACCCGACGAGGCACGCCACCAGTGCGGCCACGACCGGGAGCAGGCCGGGGATCCGCGACGGACGCCACGCGGCGAACAGGAACCCGACCGCGACGGCGATGTCGAACGAACCGAGGTGCCGAGCGGTGTGCACCGGGAGTCCGGCGTCGGATCCGAGGAGCAGGGCAGGCACGGCCACACCGATCTGTACGAACGCGAGCGCCGCGAGGATCCACCGGAGCGCGAGCTGGGTGTCGTGCCCGGCCGCGCGTCCGCGTCGTCGCCGATCGCGGCGAGAATCGCCGGCGTGAGGTCGGGAACCTGGGGCGCCGGTGCGAGCCGGCTCGTGCGATGGAGGCGCTCGGCCGACGCGGCGAACTCCCGGCATGGCGCGCACGTATCGAGGTGGGCATCGATCGCCGACGGGCTCGACGCCGGGGTCCTCACCGTCGAGACGGGCGGAGATGGCGTGACGAATTTGAGTGCAGCTCATGCCGGGTCAGTCGCTTACGGGGGCACCGGAGTTCCACCAGTATCGTCGGCCGGGAGTGGACGAGCTCACGCGCCTGTGGCTCGATGCCCGGGACGGCGACCGCACCGCGCTGCTACCAGGCGATCCGAGCGAGTCAGGCCGACGTCTGGCGGCTCGCGCTCGCACCTCGTGGGAGCCAACGAGGTCGACGACGTCACCCAGGAGACGTTCGTGCGCGCGTGGCGGGCGCTGCCCGCGTTCCGGGGCGATTCGAGCGCCCGCACCTGGCTGCTCTCGATCGCTCGCCGGGCGTGCGCCGACTCGATCCGCGGCGCGGTGCGCCGCCGGCGGGTCGCCGAGCGGGTCCAGAGCGAACGAGCGCGGACCGGCGAGGGCGGCACGGACGAGGCCGGTGCGTACTCTCTTCAGGCGCTGATCGACGGCCTCGACCGCGACCAGCGTGTCGCGTTCGTGCTCACGCAGGTCGTCGGGTGCTCGTACGCCGAGGCGGCGGAGATCTGCGACGTACCAGTCGGCACCATTCGATCCCGCGTCGCGCGCGCACGCGAACGCCTCGTCGCCGAGGTCGAGGCGACGGAGACCGGGTGAGGGTTCGACACGTGGCGCGCCGGTTTCGGGCGCTCGCGATCGCGGCGCTGACCATCGCCGGCGTGATCGCGGTGACCGCGGCACCGGCGTACGCGCACGGAGTGGGCGGCGTGCAGCCCCGGAACTACGAGACCAAACTTCTCCGCGTCGCCCCGCAGGTCCCCGGCGTCGAGCTCACGGTGGTCGATCTGGGCGACCGACTGCAGCTCACCAACGACACCCCGCACGACGTGATCGTGCTGGGCTACGACGGCGAGCCCTACCTCAGAGTCGGACCGCGGGGTGTCTTCGAGAATTCCCGCTCACCGGCCACGTATCTGAACCGTTCGAACATCCCGACGAGCAAGCCGCCGAAGCGAGCGAATTCGAGTGCGGCGCCGGCATGGCACAAGGTGTCCTCGAGCACGACTACAACGTGGCACGACCACCGCGTGCACTTCATGGGAACGGACGATCCGCCGAGCGTGCAGCGCGACCCTTCGGTGCGTCGCGTCGTCGATCGATGGACCGTCGAGCTCCGCACCCAGGGCCGCAAGATCCGTGCTTCGGGCGAGCTCGTGTGGGTGCCGCCACCCTCCCCCTGGCCGTACGTCGCGCTCGCGATGGCAATCGCGCTCGGCGTCGTGCTGCTCACACGGACGCGTATCTGGCGCGGCGCCTTCGCGGCCGCGCTGGCACTTCTCGTGCTGAGCGAACTGGCGCACGTGATGGGACTCTGGAACGCAACGACCGCCACCACCGCGTCCAAGCTCGGCGAGAGCGCGTACTCCCTCGCGGGCATCGCGCTCGGCGTGTTCGCGCTTGCGTGGATGTGGCGGCGCGACACCGAGTCGGCGATGCCGTTGGTGCTCATCGCCGCCATCTTCCTCTTCGTGGCCGGAGGCCTTGCCGACGTGTCGACGCTCGGCCATTCCCTCGTTCCCACGACCTTCCCGACGCTGGTGGCGAGGCTCCTCGTGACCTTCGACCTGGGCCTCGGCGCGGGCCTGGCCGCCGCCGCCGCGTTGCGATTGCGCCAGCCCCTCGCGCGCGCCGACCCGCCCGCCGACGAGACCGCGTCAGAATTCGAGTCCTGCATACGCGGTCAGCGAAGCGACGGAGGAGCGCAGCTCGCTCGCCAGCGAGTGCGCGCCCGCGAGCGAGTAGTGCGGCGGCGGGTATCCCGGCTCGCAGTGAGCGAGCGAGTAGTGCGGCGCCGGCGAGCGAAGCGAGCCAAGTCGCTCGCCAGCGAGCGAACGGCGGCGAGCCGGGTATCCCGGCTCGCAGTGAGCGACCCATCATCAGGAGCGAACGGCCGCGAGCCGGGTTTCCCGGCTCGCAGTGCGCGAGCGAGTAGTGCGGCGGCGGCGAGCGGAGCGAGCCAAGTCGCTCGCCAGCGAGCGAACGGCCGCGAGCCGGGTATCCCGGCTCGCAGTGAGCGAGCGAGTAGTCAGGTCACCAGTTGAGCTCGGCGCACCCCTCGTGGTCGTCCGGTTCCACCTGAATCGTCGCGTCCGCGATGTCGTGGCGTTCGAGCAGCACGCGGGCCTGGTCGAGCACCGCGTGCGAGTCCGCATCGGCGCCGACCATCACGTGCGCGGTCGCCACTTCCATCTCCGACGTGAGCGTCCAGACGTGGAGATCGTGCACGTCGACGACACCCGGCACTGCGAGTAGCTCGTCGCGGATCTCGTCGAGATCGACGTATTCGGGCGCGACCTGGAGCAGCACCCGAATCGCGCGCGATCCGAGACCCCATGCCCGCGGGAGGATCCAGATGGCGATCAACGCGGCAACGATCGGGTCGATGGGGTCCCATCCGGCGGTCAACACGACGACCGCGGCGACCATCACGCCTACCGAGCCCGCCGCGTCGGCGATCGCGTCCGTGTACGCACTCTCCATCGCGAGGTTGTCGCGTGCGCCCGTCCGCAACAACAGGAACACCACGACATTCACCAGGAGGCCCATGGTCGCGACGACGAGCATCGGGCCGGCCCTCACGGCGAGGTCGTCGCGTGCGAGACGCAGCGCCGCCTCCACGAGCACGTAGATCGCGCTCGCGAACAGGAGCATCGCGTTGATCAGCGCGGCGAGGATCTCCAGGCGGAACAGCCCGAACGTACGCATCCCGTCGCGGCGGGCGCGGTTGGCGACGACGATCGCGCCGAGCGTGAGCGCGATGCTCACCGCGTCAGTGGCCATGTGCGCGGCGTCGGAGAACAACGCCAGCGAGTCGGCCACGAACGCCGTGACCACCTCGACGACCACGAACACCACCGTGAGCACGAAGGCGAACCACAGCCGCCCCACACTCTTGGCGGCCGTGCGCCGCATCGCGTCCGAGTGATCGTGGGGGCCCGCATGGGCATGGGAACCGGCGGTCACAGGAACATTGTGGCCATCCCGTGGCGTCGGAGACGGCCGGACCCTCAGAATGAGAATCACGCTCAACTCGGTGGAGGCATCCTGGGCGTGCTGCCCTCTTCGCCGGAACCCCCCTGAGGCCTCATGACGATGGGTCGGTAGCCTCATAGGCCTGTGCCGACGATCTTCACGCGGATCATCGAGGGCGAGTTGCCGGGCGTGTTCGTGTGGCGTGACCCGCAGTGTGTCGCGTTCCTGTCGATCAACCCGATGCATCCCGGCCACACGCTCGTGGTCCCGCGCGCCGAGATCGACCACTGGATCGACCTCGACCCCGAGCTCGCCGCGCACCTGTTCCGGGTGGCGCAGACCATCGGCCAGGCACAGGACCGCGGCCTCGACGCGCGCCGGATCGGCGTGATGATCGTGGGTGACGAGGTGCCGCACGTGCACCTCCACGTCGTGCCGTTCGACTCGGCCGGCGAGCTCTCGTTCGCGAGGGCCGACCCCAACCCTCCCGAGGGATCGCTCGAGGCCGCGGCAGAGAAGATCCGCGCTGCATTGCGTGACCTCGGGGCCGATTCCGTGTCGGCGTAGGCATGGGAGGCGACTGGATCGCCCGTGACGCCGCGAGCGTGTGGCACGGCTTCACGCAGATGTCGTCGTACGCGGACAACGCGCCGATCGTCGTCGAGCGCGCCGAAGGACACGAGCTCATCGACGTCGACGGCCGTCGCTACCTCGACGCGATCTCGTCGCTCTGGGTGAACACGCTCGGTCATCGCGTGCCCGAGCTCGACGACGCGGTGCGCGCCCAGCTCGATCGGGGCGCGCACTCCACGATGCTCGGCAACGGCAACCGCGTCGTAGTCGAGCTCGCGGAGGCGCTCGCGAGCGTCGTGCCGGTCGACGACCCGCACGTCCTCTTCGCGTCCGACGGCGCGTCGGCCGTCGAGCAGGCGCTGAAGATCGCGTTCCAGTTCTGGGTGAACCGCGGCGTCGGTGCCCGCACACCGCTTCCTCGCGTTCGGCGGCGCGTACCACGGCGACACGATCGGCGCGCTCTCCGTGGGCGACGGCGGATTCGGCACCGACGTGTTCGACCCGCTCCGCTTTCCCGTGCTGCGCGCGCCGGCGTTCTCGGACCGCGCAGTGCTTCGAGACCGCGGTCGCGATGGTGGCAGCACACGCGCCGCGAACTGGCCGCGGTGATCGTCGAGCCGCTCGTGCAGGGCGCGGCCGGCATGCAGCTCGCCGACCCCGACGGCCTCGCCGCGCTCGGCGCCGCCTGCCGCGCACACGACGTGCTGCTGATCTGCGACGAGGTCGCCACCGGCTTCGGCCGCACCGGCACGTTGTTCGCATCGGAGCAGTGCGACCTGCGACCCGACCTGCTCGTGCTCGGCAAGGGCATCACCGGCGGCTACCTGCCGATGTCGGCGACGGTTGCGAGCGGCGCGCGTGTTCGACGCGTTCCTCGGCGCCGACCTCGGCGAGCGCACGCTCTACCACGGGCACTCGTACTCGGGGAACGCGCTCGCGGCCGCGGTCGCGCTGCGTCATCTCGAGCTCCTCGAAGCGTGGGACGTGCTCGAGAACGTGCGCGCCCGCTCCGACGAGCTGCGCGGATTGCTCGACGACCGCATCGCGCCACACCCGTCGGTCGCAGGAGGTGCGCCTCTGCGGGCTCATGGGTGGCGTGGAGCTCGCGCCAGGTGGCGACGACCTGCGCTGGGGGCGGCGCGTGTGCGCGGCGGCGGTCGAACGCGGCGTGCTGCTGCGCCCGCTCGGCGACGTCGTGGTGCTCATGCCACCGCTCACGATCACGTCGCCCGAGCTGCACCGCATCGTGCACGTCCTCGCCGACGCGCTCGACGAGGTGTGCGTGAGCACCGCGCGGGCCGCCGTGAGCTGGGACGACTGGGCCGACGCACGAGGCGAAGCGGATCCACGACGCGGGGCAGTGGCGCGTCCCGCGCGACCTCGACGCCCACGGCCCCGAAGGCGTGCTCGGTGACGGACGGCTCGTGGTGTCGTTCGCGTCGAACGACTACCTCGGCCTCACCCAGCATCCCGCGGTGGTCGCCGCCGCGCACGACGCGCTCGACCGCTGGGGTACCGGTTCGGGTTCGGCGCGCCTCATCGTGGGCTCGCGGCCGGTGCACTCGGAGCTCGAAGCCGCGCTCGCCGAGTGGAAGGGCACCGAGCGCGCCGTGCTGTTCACCACCGGCTTCGCCGCCAACCTCGGCGTGCTCACCACGTTCGCCGGTCCCGACGTGCTGGTGTGCTCCGACGAGCTGAACCACGCGTCGATCATCGACGGCCGCCGGCTCTCCGGGGCACCGCTCGCCGTCTACCGCCACGGCGACGTCGCGCACCTCGACGAGCTCCTCCGACGTCCCGAGGCAACCGGCGCGCGCTCGTCGTCTCGGAGACGGTGTTCTCGATGGACGGCGACGTCGCGCCGGTCGACGATTTGCTCGACACTGTGCGCGCGCCATGGTGCGCTGCTCGTGCTCGACGAAGCTCATGCGGTGCTCGGGCCGCCGGTCGAAAGCTGCGAGGCTCTCCTGCGCGTCGGCACGCTGTCGAAGACCCTCGGCGCGCTCGGCGGATTCGTCGCCGGGCCCGCGCGCTACACCGATCTGCTCGTGAACCGCGCCCGCTCGTACATCTTCACCACCGCGTCGACCCCGGCCGACACCGCCGCCGCGCTCGCGGCGCTCGCCGTCGTGCGATCGCCCGAGGGCGACGAGCTGCGCGCACGCCTGCGCGCCAACGTCGACCGCCTCCGGCCGGGCCACCCCTCGCCGATCGTGCCGTATGTCTGCGGCGGCGAGCAGCGCGCGCTCGACGTCGCCGCCGCGCTGCTCGACGCGGGGCTCCTCGTCACCGCGATCCGGCCGCCGACGGTGCCGCCGGGCACGTCGCGGCTGCGGGTGACGCTGTCGGCCGCGCACACCGCCGAGCAGGTCGACCGGCTCGCGTGCGCGCTCGCGCGAGCACTTCCCCGCATGACGAGGCCCGAGCGTGCTCGTGTTCGTCGCGGGCACGGGCACCGAGGTCGGCAAGACGTGGTGGACGGCCGCGGTCGCCGGACAGCTGCGCGTCGGACGGCGTTGCCGTCGCGGCGCGCAAGCCGGTGCAGTCGTCGGCACCCGGTGAGCGACGCGACGCCGACGTGCTCGCCGCCGCCACCGCGCGAAGACCCGCGACACGGTGTGCCCCGCGCACCGCACCTACCGCCTCCCGTGGGCACCGCCGATGGCGGCGGACGAGCTGGGGCTCGCCGCCGTTCACCGTCGACGACCTCGCGGCCGAGCTCGTCTGGCCGCCGGGCGTCGCGGTCGGGCTCGTCGAAGGCGTCGGCGGGCCGCGCTCACCGATCGCCGCCGACGGCGACAACGTCGACTTCGCACGCGCGATCCGCCCGGACCTCGTCGTCCTGGTCGCCGACGCCGGGCTCGGCACCATCAACGCGGTGCGTCTGTCCGCGGCCAGCGTTCGACGACTTCCCGCTGATCGTGGCGCTGAACCGCTTCGGCGACGACCCGCTGCACGCCCGCAACCGCGAGTTCCTCGTCGAGCGAGCGGATCTCGACGTGGTCACCGCGCCGGCGCAACTCGCGGCACGGCTCCGTGTCAGAGTGAACTGACGGGGATGAGCAAACCACTCACCGTCGGTGTGCCACGCGAGCTCAAGGGCGGCGAGAACCGCGTCGCGATCACCCCCGACGGCGTGCACGAGCTCACCGTCCACGGCGTGCCCGTGCTCGTCGAAGCGGGCGCGGGCGCCGGCTCGTCGCTCGCCGACGACGACTACCGCGCCGCGGGCGCCGAGCTGGTGGCGAACGCGGCCGACGTGTGGGCGCGCGCCGACCTCGTGCTGAAGGTCAAGGAGCCGCAGCCCGAGGAGTTCGCCTACCTCCGGCCCGGTCTGGTGCTCTTCACCTACCTCCATCTCGCCGCGTACCCGGAGGTCGCCGACGCGCTGCTCACCCACGACGTCGTGGCAGTCGCGTACGAGACGGTGCAGCTCGACTCGGGCGCGCTCCCGCTGCTCGCGCCGATGAGCGAGGTCGCCGGCCGGATGGCGCCGCAAGTGGGCGCGCACTTCCTCGAGCGCGCGAACGGCGGACGGGGCGTGCTGCTCGGCGGTGCACCCGGGGTGCGTCCGGCGCGCGTCGTCGTGATCGGCGCCGGCAACGTGGGATGGAACGCGGCGTGGATCGCGCAGGGCATGGAGGCCGAGGTCCTGCTCTTCGACCGCAACCTCGACCGGCTGCGCTGGGTCGACCAGATCCACAAGGGTCGCATCATGACGCTCGCGAGCAACCGCCTCGCCGTCGACCGCGCGGTCGCCGAAGCCGACCTCGTGATCGGCGCGGTGCTCGTGCCCGGTGGCCGCGCGCCGGTCGTCGTCACCGACGCGATGGTGCGCTCGATGCGCTCCGGGATCGGTGATCGTCGACTGCGCGATCGACCAGGGCGGCTCGGTCGAGGACATCCACGAGACGTCGCACGCCGATCCCGTCTTCGAGCGCCACGACGTGTTGCACTACGCCGTCGGCAACATCCCCGGCGCGGTGCCGCACACGTCGACGTACGCGTTGACCAACGCGACCCTGCCGTACGCGCTCGCGCTCGCGACGCGTGGGCGTCGCCGCGCGCGGCACGCGACGATCCCGAGCTCGCCGCGGGCGTGAACACCGCGGCCGGACGCGTCACGAACGCCGCGGTCGCCGCGGCCCTCGGTCGTGACGCCGTCGCGCCCGCCGCCGCGCTCGCGTAGCTCTCGTAAGCAAGTGGTCAGGGCGTGCGACCGGTGAAGCCGGCGAGGCGATCCTGCAACGGGCGCGTCGTCGGGCACCGACGACCGGCGCGCCGAACATGCCCGAGCGCGCGGAAGTCGTCGGACAGCATCTGCTGCGCGATGTCGAGCGCGGCACCGAGCACCTCGGGGTCGAGATCGGTGCTCTGACCCGTCCCCTTGGCCAGGTCCCACGTGTGCGTGGTCACGTCGAAGATCGCGATGTTCACCGCCGACGCCGGCCGGCATCTCGCCGAACGGGAGCGTGATCATCTTGTCGAGCGATGCCCGCGGGCTCGAACGCCTTCGATGGCCCGCGCCGAGGCGGCCTTGAACGAGCCCTTGTAGTCGTCGCCGAGGTTGTCGCCGCCCATGAGCTGGCCGAGCTTCTCGTCGGGCACCTTCCCCTCGGCGGCGGCGATCGCGAACATGTCGGCGCCGCCGGTGATGTGGTTCAGCACGTCACGCACCGTCCAATCGTCGCACGGTGTCGGGTTGTCGAGCTGCGACGGGCTCGATCCCGTCGACGATCCGGGACGTCTCACCGAGCACCTTGTTGATCATCACGATCGAGTCCATGACGCCACCCTCCTCCGGAGTCGCGGTCCGCAACCGCTGCGGACGAGCCTTGTTCGCCGGCGGAGACCTGGCGGATCACTTCGTCGACGGAAAGGGACCCCGGCGGTGATCCCCTCGCGGGCGGCCTGCTTGACCAGATCGAGCAGCGCCGCGTTGACCGGCGTGGGGACGCCGTGCAGCCGGCCCAGGAGCACGATCTCGCCGTTGAGGTAGTCGGCTTCGATCGAGACGCCCCGCGCCAGGCTCTGCCACATCGACGCGCCCGGTCGCGACCGGGAGGCCGCGCTGCCCCACTGCAGCATCGTCCCCCGCCGCTCCCGAGTCTTCCTCCATGGAGACGAACTCGATCCCGGCGGCCGTCGAGGCACGCATCGCCTCGTCCCGGCACTGCGAGCGCTCAGCGCGCCGATCGCGATCGTCGGGCCCGCACAGCGCGTCGATCGCGTTGCTCAGGTTGTTGATGAGCTTGCGGTACTTCCACCGCATGATGTCGGGGCGCGCGACGGACTCGCAGGTCGACGAGTCGAGCGCGGCGGCGATGCGCTCCGCGAGCTCGTCCGTGCCCGTTCGGGAAACGACCGATGTCGAAGAGCCCGTGGTGCCGGTCGCGTAGGCCTCCACGAGGCCCGGCTTCGAGATGGACGGCCGGGCAGACGACGCACACGCCGTACACGGGCGCGAAGTAGCGGAGCGCGGCGCGCTCGTTGGCGACGCCGTTCTGCATGCAGACGACCGGCGTCGATGACGGGGCGACGGCCGCGAGCGCGGTCGAGTGCGTCGTTCGGTGTCCTGGCTCTTCATCGCCGAGCACCACGACGTCGCCGGCGCGGAAGTCGACCTTCGTCGGGAGCGTCGACGACGTCGACCGGGAGCGTGACCAGCCCCTCGGGCGAGTCGACGCGCAGGCCGGACGTCGGATCGCCTCGTAGTGCGCGCCGCGGGCGATGAACACCACCTCGTGACCGTGTTGGTGCAGCCGCGCGCCGACCACTCCGCCGATCGCGCCCGCCCCGTACATCACGAACCGCACCGCGCTCAGCTACTCCGTCGAGCGCCGTGGTGCAATCCACTGCGCGAGCTCCGGGTGCGGCGAGCTCGCGCACCCGCGCGTCGTAGTGCGCGAGGTCGTCGTCGGCGAGCAGCGCGCGCCACTGACCGCTGCGCCCTGGTGGAAGAAGTCGTTCGCTGTCACGCCAGATCCCGATGTCGACATTGGGCGCGAGCTCGTCCGGCACGATTCTTCATCTCGTCGAAGCCGGCGGCGACGGCGAGCTCGCGCACGCGCTCGGCGGAGATGTCGATGTTGAGCACCGCGGCGAGTCGTTGCATCTCGGCGACGAGATCGGCTTCGAGATCCGAGTAGTGGAAGAGCGCGACGTTGTCGCGTTCGCGCTGCGACCCAGAACGTGTCCACGTGGTGAAGGACCGCTCGCAGACTCGAAGACACCTGCTCGGGCGGCAGGTCGTTGTCGACCCACGTGCGGAAACGCTCACGAGCGGATCGTCGGGACGATTCACCATGGACGACCGGGACAGGAGCTCGTCGGCGTCGGCACTGCCCGACCGCGTGCTCGCGAGCGCGCCGCACCGCGTCCATGTCCATGTTTCGCCCAGTGATGATCCATCGAGATGAAGACGTCGCGTGGATCTCTGCCGACGCAGAGGTAGGTCACTCGGTCGTCGATCGGGAAGACCGTCGAAGCGGTGTGTGCGTCTTGATGAAGCGACGGTGCTGCTGCGCGTCGAGGGTCGCGAGCACGGTGTCGAGTCTGCGGGTCTGCTGGTCGAGCCACGGCGAGATCTCGGCTGAGCGGACGATCGAAGTGCGAATCCTGGAAGATCAGGAGCGCGCACAGCATCTGCGTCCAGGTCGTACCGCACTTCGGAGACGTGCTGATGACGATGTCGTCGTCACGAAACTCGAAGCCGTCCCAACGAGCGTTGTCGAACATGAACGTGCGGTAGCGCACCCGATCCGTCACCGCTCCCCCGACTGTGCGTGCTACGCGCCCACGCTATCGGTCGCGCACAGCGCGCTCGACAGGTTCCGCTGCCATCATGGCGCCGTGCATTCGTCCGTCTCCCGGCGCGAGGCGCTCGGGTTGCTCGGTGCCGCCGCGCTGGTCGCGGTTGCCGCCGCGTGTGGTGGCGGTTCGTCGGACTCGGCCGCGTCGTCGCGCCACCAGTCGACCGGCTCGTCGGGATCGCCGGGATCGGGGTCGCCGGAAACGTCGACCTCCGGTGCATCAGGCTCCACGTCAACGGCGTCGTGCGTGCTCACGCCGGAGATGACCGAAGGCCCCTACTACATCGACGGCGAAGCGGTTCGCAGCGACATCACGGAAGGCAAGCCCGGCATGCCGCTCCGGCTCGACCTCACCGTTGTCGATGCCGACACCTGTCAGCCGGTGCCGGGCGCGTCGGTCGAGGTCTGGCACGCCGACGCGACCGGCAACTACTCCGGCTTCGGGTCGACCTCGTCGAACAAGACCTTCCTGCGCGGCGTCCAGAACGCGGACGGCAACGGCACGGTCACCTTCCACACGCTCTACCCCGGCTGGTACCAGGGACGCGCCGTGCACATCCACCTGAAGGCGCACAGAGGTGGGAACGAGGTGCACACCACACAGCTCTTCTTCGACGAGAAGGTGAACGACGCCGTCTACGCGACCTCGCCCTACAACACCCGTTCCGGCCCGCGCACCACCAACACCCAGGACGACATCTACGCGGGTGGCGGCATCCGGTCGACACTCGACCTTGCGAAAACCGGCGACGGTTACGTGGGTACGCTCACCCTCGGGGTCCGCGACCGCGTCTGATCGCCCCTCGCCCGGAAGTTGCCAAGATCTGGCCATCCGTCTCGTGGCGACGCGCCACAACAGGCACTCGCCTTGCGGACACCCGCGAGACCGACGCACTATGCACGCATGGAGACTCGCAAGCTCGGGTGGCGACGGTCCGTCGGTGTCCGTAGTGGGCCTCGGCTGCAACAACTTCGGGATGAAGATCGACGAGGACGCGTCGTCGCGACGTGGTGCACGCCGCGCTCGACGCCGGCATCACGCACTTCGACACTGCGGAGATGTACGGCGGCGGACGGTCCGAGGAGTTCCTCGGCGGCCGCGCTCGCGGGCCGCCGCGACGGCGTCGTGATCGCGACCAAGTTCTCACCCCGGCCATCGGACGAGGCGTACGAGCCGGGCGGGCTGCGGCGGCGCATCCACGACGCGTGCGAGTCGAGCCTCCGTCGCCTGGGCACCGACCGGATCGACCTCTACTACCAGCACTACCCGGATCCCGAAGCTCCGGTCGACGAGGCGCTCCAAGCCCTCCACGACCTGGTGAAGGACGGCAAGGTGCTTGCACCTCGCGTCGTCGAACGTGTCGGCCGAGCAGCTCGAGACCGCGGCCGCCGTGGCGGAGGCGCGGTCGTTCGCCCGCTTCGTCGCGACCCAGATCGAATGGAACCTGCTGGCGCGTGGCGCGGAAACCCAGGTCGTGCCGGCGGCGCGGCGCATGGGCGTCGGTATCGTCCCCTACTTCCCGCTCGCGTCCGGGATGCTCACCGGCAAGTACCGGCGCGGCGAGGAATTCCCCGAGGGCTCGCGGTTCGCGTTCATGTCGCACTTCGCCTCCGTCGCGAACGACGACAACTTCGATCGGGTCGAGGCGCTTGCCGAATTCGCCGAGGCGCGCGGGCATCCGGTGCTCGAGCTCGCAGTCGCGTGGCTCGCGGCGCAGGAAGGAGTGGGGAGCGTCATCTGCGGCGCGACGACCCCCGAGCAAGTGCGCGCCGAACGCGGCGGCCGGGGCCTGGCAGCTCACCGCGGAGGATCTCGCCGCAGTTCCGGCGTGAGCACGCGTGCCAGGAGGATCGCGGAGTCGCGGTTCCAGTCGCGGAGCTGCACTTCCTTGACCGGAAGGAAGCCGACGCGCGCGTAGAACGCGCGCATCCCGCCGCGGCGGCAGCCGTTCCGAACCGTGAGCCATGTGATCTCGGCCAGCACGTCGTCACATGCCTCGGCGTCGCGAGGTGCGCGCGGGCGTACGTTCATCGACACATCTTGACGCGCGGGCTCGGTCATCCGGGCGTTGATCCGGCGTCGATCTCGTCGAGTTGTGCGAGGCGTGCGGTCATCCCTTCGAGCGACGCGGTTCGGGGGCAACCGCCAGCGGGTGAGCTCTCTATGCGCGACGGCCGGAGGCGAGCAGGGCGCTTCCCGGAAGCTCGAGCCCAGTTGGTGTTTCGTACGTACTGACCGCTTCCTGGAGCCGGGCGCGAAGTGCCTGCGAGGCGTCTGCGGGGAGCGAGGCGAGGATGTTCGCGATCGGTCCGGCGAGTGCGATCGTGCGCGTCCACCATTCCTCGAACGAGTCGGCGCGGAGAGGGACTTCGAGCTCGGTGACGGCGACGTCGGCGAACTCGGCGTCGGAGAGGAGGGCCGACAGCTGGTCCGGATCATCGAGCGAGAACGGGCCCGGAATGCCGGGAGGAGGTATCGGTGCGCCGACCACGGCGCTCAGTGCTTCGAACACGATGGCGAGCCAGGGGTTGCGGTCGCGCGGTCCCCAAACCGCGAGCGCGACCCGTCCACCCGGTCGCAGGACGCGGCGGATTTCGCGGGCGGCGCGGGCGGGGTCGGACGCGAACATGAGGCCCTCTCGGCAGAGCACAACGTCGTAGGAGCTGTCGGGCTGCTCGATCCACTCGAGGTCCAACACGCAGGTGCTCACGTTGGTCAGCCCGAGCGCGTGGCGCGCGCCGCCGCGATCGACGTCATCTCCGAGACCGCATCGGACAGGACGACCTCGCCTCCGGGGGCGACGCGCTCCGCGGCCGCGATCCCAACGCTCCCAGGACCGCACGCCAACTCGAGTACACGCTCGCCCGGTCGGGGCGCGGTCAGCTCGAGCATCTTGGCCGTCACGGGCGCGCCGCGGGTGTCGACGAACTCCGCATGCTCGCCCCAACGGGGGGCGACCGCGGCCCACATGCCGCGGAGATGGGCGCTGATCTCATCGGCCGGCTCGACGATGCCTGTGTTCTCCATTGACACGACTCCCCCTCGGTTGGGTTCAGTTCGATACTTGCAGCGAGTAATGAATTCTGCCCTAGAATATTGAAATGGCTGAGCGTGTCAAGCCCAAGCGTCGGTACAACTCCCCGCGTCGGCAAGAGCAGGCGGCCGCGACCCGTTCAGAAATCCTCGAAGCTGCGCAGCGGCTCTTCGTGCGCCAGGGCTACGCGGCGACGACGATGGAGGCGATCGCGGCCGAGGCCGGGGTGGCAATCAAGACGGTCTACGTCGCCTTCGCGACCAAGAGCGGCGTGCTGCGCGCGCTCTGGGACCTGCACCTGAAGGGCGATGAAGAGGAGGCAGCAGTCGCCGAGCGGCCCTGGTATCGAGAAGTCATCGAAGAGCCGGACCCCGAGCGTCAGCTGCGCCTGAACGCCCGCAACTCACGCGTGGTCAAGCTGCGCATCGTGGCGGTGCTGGAGGTGATCCGCAACGCAGCTTCCATCGACGTCGACATCGCGGCGCTGTGGAGCCTCATCCAATCCGACTTCTACGACAACCAGCGCTCGATCGTGGAAGCACTGCATCGCAAGAAGGCACTGAGGATTGGCCTCGATGTCACTCGAGCGGCCGACATCCTCTGGACGCTGAACCACCCTGACCTGTGGCTGCTGCTGGTCGGCAGGCGCGGCTGGACGCCCGAGCAGTTCGAGCAGTGGTTCGGCGACACGGCCTGCACGCAGCTGCTGCGAGACCACACTCGCCCGAAGTCCGGCAGGAAGCAATAGCTGATCCAGCACCTCGAGGCGGGGGCCGGGCAAGTGCCGGCGTGGAAGTGCTGAGTCGACTTCCCCTGGCAGTTCGGTGTAGTCAGTCGCCCGCGCGGCGAGGTAGTTGTCCAGGCACGAGAGCGCGTAGGCGACGGCGTCGTCTCGGTCCATGGCCGCGCCCGGTCGCGCAGCTCGCGGAGGCGGTCATCGCCGAGAGTGTCACGAACGCGGCCGGTCGTTTCCCGCCGGACGTCGGAGATGAGGCCGGCCCGCGAGTCCGTGCTCCCCGAGGCGTTGTCGACTCGGTCGGGTGTGGTGATGCCGAGCGCGAGGGTACGGGCCGCACCCTGGACCACCGCCGCGGCTTCGGGGTCGGTGTCAGCGAGCACACGGGCAGACACGTTCAGGATGCCGCCGAGCATGGGTCGCTCGTTGATCCAGTGGAGGTAACGGATCGAACGGCTTGCGAGGTTCGCCGTGAGCCGCCGGTCGCCGAGGCGCGCCGCGACGAGCGTCATTCCGACGAGCTCGTAGCTGTCGTAGCCGATCGCGGAGTTGACGTGGAGCGCCTCGTCGAGCAACGCGCGCGCACGTCCTGGGGCGTCGTCGGCAAGCGCTTGCGCGAGCCCGTAGAGGGAGTATGCGATCGACAGGGGCGCACCGGTCGCGCGCGCCAGTTCCAGCGCCTCGGTCGCGATCGGGATCGCGGGAGTCGCGGTCGCCGCTGAGCGACATCGCGTTCGCCGCCGCGCTGAGATTGCTGGCGGCGCTGTGGAGCAGCCCGTGGGCCCGGGAGCGTTCGGCACCCTCCAGGGAGATGCGGGCGACCTCGGACCACGCACCGGTCGCCGTCGCGACACGGGTCCCGATGCTGCAAACCTGCACGTCGAGGGGCATCACGGTCTCGGCGGGAACGCCCATCGAGCGCTCGGCGTTGATCGCCTCTTCGCAGCGTCGTTGCGCGACATCGAGCTCACCGCGATCCGCGGCCTCCCAGGCCGCGACCATGAGCGCGACGGGATAGCCACGGTGACGCTCGACGCCGGGCAACGCGAGCACCGGATCGGCCGCCAGGCGCAGTTGGTAGCCGACCAGAAAGCCCCGGGCGGTGCACGCGAGGAGCCCGACGGCGAGGTCGACGTCCTGGGTGTCGACGGCCTGCGCCATCGCGGCGTGGAAGTCGTCGTTGTCGGCCGAGAGCGACTTGGCCCAGTCGATCTGCGCCGGTCCCTGCAGGCCCTCGCTGATGATCCGCCCGCGCTCGACGAAGTAATGGGCGTGGCGGTCACGCAGAGGCGTCGTCTCGTCGAGCTCGGCGAGGCGTTCCTCGCCGTACTGGCGGATCGTCTCCAACAGCCGGTAGCGCGTGCCGGCGTCGCCACGTTCCACGACCACCAGCGACCGGGCAACCAGGTCGGAGAGCAGCGCAAACACCGCGGACGCCGCGACCGGTTCGCCCGCGCACACGGCCTCGGCCGCCTCGCGTGTACAGCCACCGGCGAAGACCGAGAGTCGCGCCAGCAGCCGGCGCTGCGCTTCGCTGAGGAGGTCGTAGGACCAGTCGATCGTCGCCCGGAGCGTCTGGTGGCGCTCGATGCCGCGGCGTCGCCCACCGGCGAGCACCTCGAATCTCCGGTCGAGCGCACTGGCCAGCTCGGGGAGGCTCATCATGGTCACACGAGCCGCGGCCAGCTCGATTGCGAGCGGCACTCCGTCGAGGCGGCGGCACACCTTCACCACCGCGTCGGCGTTGTCGGTGTCGAGGGTGAATTCGGCGTCTGCCGCGCGAGCGCGCTCGACGAAGAGCCTGACCGCGTCGGACTGCGCGATGGTCTCCAGATCGGCGTTGCCGCCCGGCGCGCCGAGCGACGGGACCGCGAGGATCTGCTCGCCCTCCAGCGCCAGCCCTTCGCGGCTGGTCGCCAGCACCACCACCCCGACGCAGGAACGCTCGATCGACTCCACGAGATCGGCGACCGCCTCGAGGACGTGCTCGCAGTTGTCGACGACCAGCAGGAGGTGCTTCGAACGGAGGAACTCCACCAACGCGGCTTCGAGCGGCTCGCCCGCCGAGGCCGTAACGCCGAACAGCGCGGCGAACGCGTCCACCACACCGTCGGGGTCGCGGATGGGCGCCAGCTCCACCAGCCACGCCCCTTCCCGGAACCGCGGCAGCACCTCGGCGGCCACCTGCTGCGCGAGACGGGTCTTGCCCACCCCACCCACGCCGGTGAGCGTCACGACACGCGTCGACTCCAGCGCGTCGATCGTGCGCGCGATCTCGCGCTCGCGTCCGATGAACGAGCTCACCTGCAGCGGCAGGTTCCCGGGGAACGCGTCCAGCGACCTCAGCGGCGCGAACTCGCCGCGCAACGTCGGCGCGTTCACCTGGAACACGCGCTCCGCGCGGCTCAGGTCACGCAGGCGGTGCTCGCCCAGGTCGCCCAGACCCACTCCTTCCGGCAGCGCGTCGCGGGCGAGGTCCGCGGTCGCCTGGGAACACACGACCTGGCCACCGTGCGCGACGTCCATCAGCCGAGCCGCCCGGTTCAAGGCCGCGCCGAAGTAGTCGCCGTCGCGCACCGTCGCGGACCCGGTGTGGATCCCGACCCGAACCCGCAGCGGACCCGTCACGCCCCACGCGTGGCGCTCCAGCGCGAGCTGGGCGGCGATCGCCGCGACGATCGCCGCGTCCGCGGTCGAGAACGCCGCGTGCACGCCGTCGCCGCGCATCTTCACGACATGACCACCGTGCGCCTCGACCGTCTCCCGGAGGATCTCGTCGTGGTCCGCGAGCACACCGTGCATCGCGTCCGGGAACTCCTCCCACAGACGCGTCGAGGCCTCCAGATCCGTGAACAAGAAGGTGACCGTCCCCGAGGGCAGCTCCCCCATCCCCTCCCCTCTCCGACCCTCCACACCCCGAAGTAAACCAGGCAAACAGAACGAGTGTCACGACACTGCTTCACGAATCCAGGTGGTCGGCGGCGGCGCAGGTGGAGTGCAACGGCAACGTTCCTTCGACGTCGCCGCGTCCCAGACGAACGATGCCTCGACGTTCTCGTGACCGAGCGGTCGTCGCTTCTGCGCGCGCGCCTCACCCAGCTCAGATCAGATCGGGAAGGCGATCCAGGGAAGCCGCAATGTCGGGCAAACCACAACGAAGTGGGCCGCCAGGGACTCGAACCCTGGACCAGCGGATTAAAAGTCCGATGCTCTACCAACTGAGCTAGCGGCCCGGGGCATGGAGAAAAGGTGGTCGAAAACTCCGTGCCGAGGCGAGGTTAGGTCGAAGAATGGGCGTGGCGGGGCGGGATCGGCGTCGATTGCAGCTGCAATCGGGCTGACGGTGCGGTGAGGCCGAGCCACATGGTGTCTTCGAGGTGACGGTTGATGCTTTCAGCGTCGTGTTCGGCGGGCGAGAGCTGTTCGAAGTCCGAGTCGCCGGGTGGGATGGGCCGGGCCGATCCCGATCGCCCCGTCACAGGTATAGAGCGCGACCTGTCGGCTGGTCCCATCGCCGAGGGCAACGGTCTTGTGTTCGATCAGCACGCTTTGGGTTCGCGGCGCCGGCTACCACGGTCGAAGGGTACGACTACCGCCGCCTTCCCTGGCGGTGACACCGTTCACGGGCAACAGGCCGAGCTCGCGTAGCGGATGCTGGTGATGCACGCCGCGAACGCACCGTCGTAGATCACCCCTTGGGCGCCCGGCACCAACGGCGTGAGGCGGGTGAAACAGTCCAGCGCCGTCGCGGCCTCGCCGCCGGGGGTGGCGACCCACTCGACGTCGAGGAGGATGCGACCGTGTTCATGTTCGCTGCGCACCGCGACGAGCACGAACTTCGTTCCCCAGACGGCTTCACCGGTGCCTTCGAAATGCAGTCCCGCGTCGGGCTCACTTCGCCGCGACACGATCTCACCGGGTTGATCGGTCGACCCGCTCATCACCAGGCTTCGCCCGCCACAGCGGCGTGATGACCTTCCCGTCCGCATACAGCATCCGGGAAAGGTCGGGATGCGTCCACGACCCCGGTCCCTCAAGGTCGAGAAGTCCGAGTTCACGTGCTTGCTCGGTGGCGAGTGCCGATCTCGTTGAACCATCGGCTCGCACGACACCAAGACGCGGCCGCGGTGGCGGATTGCTCGTCGTCGAGGATCTCCGAGAAGACGATCCGGGTGCGGTCGTCGAGCGCGGTGTGGATGTAGCGGTAGCCGGCGTGTCGGTCCCGGGCGTGTTCTCCCTCGTCGCCGCGTCCGCGGGTCCGCCACCCGTCGCCGGGAGGGATCGCGGCGATCTTCTTGACGTCGACGTGGATCAGGTCACCCGGCCGTTCACGCTCATAGCGCGTCACTGGTTCGGTGTCGGTGGCGCGGTCCCCCCGATCGAGCCGACCGCAACCGTGCGCGTGCAAGATGCGTTGCACTGTCGACGCTGCCACACCGACTTCGAACGCGATCCGGTCCGCGCCCCAGCGCCGCTTGCGCCGCTTGCGCCGCAACGCGAGCACTCGACGGCGACACCGCCTCGAAGTCCGGTTCGGTGAACGCTTCGGCCGGCTCGATCGATCCACCAACCCGGCCTTGCCTTCAGCGCGGAAGCGATCCCGCCACTTCCGCACCGTCTTGGCATCGACCTGGAACCGTTCCGCGGTCGCCTCGACCGTCCAACCGAGCTCGAGAACACAACGGACTATCCGACGTCGACCCTCCGAGGCCATGGACGCGACGGCGGCGCGCATAATGCCCAGTGAGGATGGGGCGGGCCCCCCTAGAATCCTCAACTCGCCTCCCCAGCGTTACTCACCTTCGGGATCAAGGAGTTCTCGATCGCGTCCGAAGACCTCAGGCGAGCGAGGTGGAGCGCAACCAGCCGTTCACGCTGACGATGTGGCGTTGTCGCCCGAAGTTGATCCCCTTGTCACATTCGCCGCCGACACTCGCGCGGTTCAATCCCACAAGACCAGGAGCTCCAGGTATGTTCCGTACCGCCCCCACCGACCATGAACTCACGCGAGTGCCGCTCTTCGCGGACCTCTCGAGGAAACAGCTCCGCCTCGCAGCACAGCTCTCAACCCCACTCGACCTCCCCGCTGGTCACGTCCTCGCACGCCAAGGCAGCGTCGGAGCCGAGTTCTTCATCGTGCTCGAAGGCCGCGTCGAAGTCGTCCGAAGCGGCGACCTCGTCGCGACGAGAGGCCCCGGATCCCCACTCGGCGAAATCGCGCTGCTCGGCGCACGACCCCGCACCGCCACCCTCATCGCCCAAACACCAGTCCACGCGTGAGTCGCGAGCCAACGAGAGTTCGCCGGCCTCCTCGCCGAAGTACCCGAGATCTCACAACGATTGCATGCGCTCATGGTCGAGCGGCTCGCCGCCTAGCACTAGAGGCCGCCATCGTTCGAGAACGTGCTCTAGAGCTCGTTCCCTCTAGATCCGTGAGCACCTTCTCGGTACGTCGACCTCATGCACTACGGTCGCGGCTCCGCGCGGGACCGCCGCGTCTGTAGCTCACCGCGCGACGAAGTTCCGTTCTATTCTGCCAAGCTTCCGCCGTGGACGTGGGGCGGCGCTGGCTCGCGTTGCTGTTGGTCGGCGCGTTCGTCGCGGGGTGTATGACGGGACCGGGAACCGATGCGACGCCACAGAACGCGCACTGCACATCCCCGGCCGGTTGATCGGCGCGTCGGCGACGCGACACGGACACAGAATGCCCGGGAGCCGTCATGCGAGCGATCGGCAGTTCGGAGCGGTCCGGAATCGTCGCCCCGGTCGGCGTGGACGATGCGTCCTGACGCGCAACCGCCGCCCCATTCCGTGGATTAGCTCTGGGCTGTGGACTTGTTCAGGGTCACGGCGGCGCGAACGAGAGTCTTCAAGGCCTCCTCGTCAATCTTCTCGCCCTCGTGGAAGTCGATGGCACGCCTTGTGTTCCCGTCAAGACTGGAGTTGAAGAGGCCCGAAGGATCCTTCAGAGCCGCCCCTTTGGCGAAGGTCATCTTCACGACGTTCTTGTAAGTCTCGCCTGTGCAGATCAATCCGTCGTGCGACCACACCGGAACCCCTCTCCACTTCCACTCCTCGACGACTTCGGGATCGGCTTCCTTGACCAAGGTACGGAGCCGGCTGAGCACCTTGCCCCGCCAGTCGCCTAGCTCATTGATTCTCGCGTCTATCAGCTGAGAAGGAGACTTGCTTTTCTGCGACCCGCTCTTCTTCATGCCCGTTTCTCTTCCTTAGTCCCACCGTTCCGATTCTACCTAGAGCTGCGGTTAACCAACTTCCTGCGGCGTGCGATCGCCGCTGGGTTCGGCTGGGGTGGTGCCGGTCCGCACTCCCACACCGCCGCGTTCTTGTTCAAGGACGGCGCTGGCAACCCGCTCGAGGGCCACGCTCACCGCTACACCATGACCTTCGACCCTGACGACCTGCCGCCCGTGCGCAACCACTGGGAACTCCCGATCTACGACAGCGACGGCTACTTCGTCGTCAACGAGATCAACCGCTACTCGCTCAACAGCTACATGCTTGACCGCGGTGAACTGCACGTCGACAACGGACAACTCACCGTGTACACCCAGCGCGACAAGCCGAACGACCCCGACCAGGCACGCAACTGGCTGCCCGCACCAGACGGCGGCTTCCGATTCGCAGCACGCGCTTCTGCGGACCCGACGCCCCCCTCATCGACGGCAGCTACCCAATGCCACCAGCCATCCGATCGACGAAGCGACTCCCGGCGGGCCGCTCCGAATGCCCTGAATGGCGCTCGTTCTGCCACGACTTCACGCGTACAGATCGACAAGGTGGGACGTCTCCCGCCACCCCCGGCGCGGGGGCACGCGGATGTGCCATTCGGTGCTCCCCGCAGCGGCAGTTCAACGCGCGTTCGGTGCGTTGTTCTGTGCTCGGAGCGTGTTCGCGAGATCGGCAGTTCGGGGCGGGTGAGGTTTACGTCGCGGACGGAATCTCGATGTCGATGCGACCGCTGTCGAATACCGCGACATGACGGAGGCGGGTATCGCCGTCGCTCCGGAAGGAGTGCCAGGTGTTCGCCGGAACAATGACAAGATCGCCTGGCTCGGCAACGATCACCTGCTCGCCGACTGTGTAGATCCCGCGCCCCTCGTAGACCACGAACACTTCACCGCACGAATGACGGTGCTCGATCGCACCTTGACCAGGCGGGTTGTCACTCATCACTACAGAGAACGCGCCGAGGCCGTGGTCCGCCTGCTGAACAGATCGAAGCGATCCTCCAGGCGTGTGCTCAACGGCGGCGATGTCCGCCGCCTTGATCATCCGGCCGCCAGAGTCAACCATCGCAACTCCTAAGTCCCTCGCGCCAGTGCAGCGAAGCGCGACGCACATAATGCCCTGCGCGCTCGTCCTGTCACGGCCTCACGCGTACAGATCGACAAGGTCGGGCGTAACTGAAGACGGCTCGGAGGGCACGCAGTCGTGCCGTTCGGGGCGGCCTGGCATGCCGGTTCGGTGAACATGCGGGGCGCGTGTTCTGCGCTCTGTGCGTGTGCGCGAGATCGACAGTCGGGAGGCTTCGCTGGTCGCGGGCTTCCGACGACTGAGCCTGCCGAGATCGCCGGTTCAGCGCCAGCATGGTGGTGCTCCCGAGGCGTGTCTTCGGGCTAGCCCTTGCCCGACGAGCCGGTAGCCGCACAGACCGGTTGCTTCCTCGGCGGCGCGGTGCACGCGCCGCCCGTCTGAAGTCCGACGTTGGCGAACTGCGCAGCGTGGGTGACGCCCACGCTCTTGCACACCGACGCGGGACGTTGGCCGTCGATCGCGCAGATGGCGGCCGTGAGGTAGTTGGCCGTGGCCACGACTGCCTTGGTGGTCGGCTTCGTCGGGTCCTTCAGATCAGCAGCGATCTGCTCCCGGCTCAGTCCCGCGAGCACGGCCGGGTCGTAGCTCGGCTCGGCCAACACGAACTGATTGCCGAAGTCCAAGAACGGAAGGCTGCCCGCATTGTCGGGGAAGTACTCGGCCGTGTCGTACTGGTCGACGAGAGCCTTCTCTTGTGCCGTCGGTTGCTGCAACGGTTCGTAGCTACCGTCGGGGAGCTGGCGGGTGCCGAGCAGCTCCTTGGTGTTGATCTTGATGTAGGGGCTCGAGAAAGACGACCGCAGGAACGTGAACGACTGGGTGTTCGGGTAGACGTCGCTCGCCGACTGGGCGGCCCCGAGCCTGGACCATTTGCCGAATCGTGACGTCGCGGCGATGAACGCCCAACGCTCGGCGGCGCATAGCGGGCAGGGCTCGGCGCTGAGGTACAACACGCCGGGCTTGTTCCCGAACTTGAGCGCGGGTTGGGATTGCAGGACGACCGGCGGTGTCACCGAAGGTTGGAGCTCCACAGCGTTGAAGACCGAAGTCGGGACCAGCGCGCCCGGACGTCGACAATCCCAGAGCCATGAACTGCACAACCAACAAATCGCGCCCGAGGCAGATCGGTGCGTCCCGGCGGCGTCGGCAATCCGCGCCCGCGATCTCAGGGACCATTGATGGGCATACCGTGAGCCGTGTGGCGTGTGCTGGTGGTTGTGCTGGGAGTCAGCCTGACCGCGGGGTGCGGCGGCTCGGGACCGACCGCGGTCACGGAGCCCACAATTGCGAGGGAGACCGGTACTGGCGCTGCGGTGTTGAGTCCGTCGCAGGCGACGCTGGTCTGTGATGGGGCGACAGCCCACGCTACGGGGTTCTTGCGGGATGCCGCGGGTCCAGCGTGCGCGCTGGTTCATCGCGGTGCCCTCCAGCAGGTCGCGGCCGGCCAGCGAAGCCGACGACTCTGCAGCCAGGTGTACGGCGGGCCCCAAAGCGCGCACATCACCGGCACCGTCGAGGGCCAGCGCGTCAACCTCACGGTCACTCGCAGTGATGGTTGCGGGACCGCCGACTGGCACACCCTCGAGGCGCTACTCGGCGACCCCCAACGATCGGGTCTCCCCAAGACCACGATCCCGCCGACTACCGCCGCCACGACCACCACTGCCCCGCCGACCACCTACCAGGTGGTGCGGGGAGACACCATGACGGCCATCGCCAAACACTTCGGCGTCCCCGTCGCAGCCATCGTGGCCGCGAACCCTGGCGTCGACCCCGACCACCTCGTCGAGGGACAGATCCTGCACATCCCGCCGGTCACGCCGGTCCGGCTCGTGATCACGCCCCCCGCCGGACAAGCGGGCGAGAGCTTCGATCTCAAGTTGACCGGCGCGCAGCCCTCGGAGACCGTCACCTTCGAGATCGACTCCCCCGACAAGACGTATACCGGGCCGCCGCACAAGACCGGAGCCGACGGCGCGGTCACGGCCACTTACCAGAGTTCGGTCACCGACGCAGCGGGTACCTACAACGTCGTCGCGAAAGGAGACCAGGGCACCAACGCCCAAGGCAGCTTCCGCGTCAACCCCGCCAGTACGAATCCGACGGCCACGTCGCCCTAGGCGACCTGTAGACGACATGCGACGAACCCGAGACCGAAACTCCGTGCGCCCGCACCGATTCGCTCGGCGCTCGTTACGCCACGACCTCACGCGTACAGATCAACAAGGTCGGACGTATTCGAGAACGCCCAGCTCGAGAGCACGCAGTCAGAGATGCCGATCTGCGCTCCCAATGACGGCGGTTCGATGAACATTCGGGGCGCATGTTCTGCGCTCGATGGCGTGCGCGTGATCGCAGATCTGGGCGGGGCTAGACGTGTCGCGCCCGCACGTCGGGCCTACAACCATTGCTTGTAGGTGCCCGTGTACGTGTTCGCGAATCTTGTCGTCCCGGGTTCCCAGTAGAGGTCAGCGGGCGAGCACAGCACTTCGACCGCCCTCGGCGATCTCCATCGCCGCGGTGATATTTGCCTCGGGAACCCCGAACTCCTCGAGCACCTCGCGAAAATGTCCGAGGAACACGTCGACGGCATCGTCATCGAGCCCCATCGACCGCGGACGCTCATGCGCGCTAGTGAGGTCGCGGCCCATGTAGTGGCTCGGTCCACCAAACGCCATCGTGAGGAACGCTTTGGCATGGCCCTTGAGCCTCACCATGTCGACGCCGTCGAAGTACCCGTTCACTCGGGGATCTGCGAGGATCTTCACATAGAAGGCGTCCAGCGCTGCATCAATAGCCGCATCGCCACCCAGTTCGTCGTACAAGGACACCGAACTCCCCTTCCTGGACAGCACGGGACCGCGCTTCCCGCGGCGACCATAAGCCCGGCTTCGTTTATGGGCAAGAACGATCTCGGCAACCCTCCTGACCCACGGCGGGGGATACGGATTGCCCAGTGAGGGGGTGAGTAATGCCACCGTCGACGACGCACAGATCACCGACCGCGTGAGCGGCGGCTCCGCGTGCGCGTGATGTGATGCCGATATATGTGTGTGCCGTCGTGTCGGACTTTGTCCTTGTGATCGCGCGTTCGGTGCGCATTACGGGAGCTGCTGACCGGTCCTGGCTCTCGAGCCGCTCATCGGTGAGCGCCACGCGTTCCACGTGGTCGCGTGCTCAAGGCTTTCCTGTTCACCGACATCGTCAGATCGACGAGTGGTCCTTCACCCCAGGTCTCTCGGGGGATCGGATACGGCGAGCGGAGCGAGCTCGTGCCGAAGCAATTTGCCGACGGAGCTCCGCGGCAACCGGTCCAGGAATGTGACCGATGACGGCACCTCGTGCGCTGCGAGGCGCGCCCGGCAGAACTCGAGCAACTCATCTTCGCTCACCGCCTTGCCGGCTGCGAGTACGACGAAGCCCTTGCCGTTTCCGTCGTGTGGCACGACGCCGGCGTCGGCGACCGCGGGATGCTCTGCGAGCACGCGCTCGACATCGCCCGGGTACACGATGTGGCCCGACACCTCGTATGCATCGTCGACGCGATCGACGATCCAGACGAATCCCTCGTCGTCGATCCGCGCGGCGTCTCCCGTGCGCAGCCACCCGTACTCATCGATCGCGTCTCGGGTGGCGTCGGCGCGGTCCCAGTAGCCGGCCGTCACGTTGGGGCCGCTCACGAGCAGCTCGCCCGTCTCGTTCGGCTCACAGGCGGTGCCGTCGGGTCGGACAGTCCGGATGTCGACGAACAGCGGCGGCTTGCCAGCGGACCCGACCTTGCGGAGCGCGCTTGCTGGATCGAGGAGCAACACCAATGGCGCGGCCTCGGAGAGCCCGTACCCTTGCAGGAATGTGACACCTCGTTGCATGAATGTCCGGATGAGGCGCTCCGGGACGGGTGCGCCACCGGTGATGTAGCAGCGGACGCTCGAGAAGTCGGCGGTGGGCCAACCCGGCGACCGGGTGAGCGCCTCGAGCAGATCCGGATTCCCGAATCCGATGGTGACGCGCCGCTCCTCGATCAGCCGCAGGATCTCGTCCGGGTCAGGCGCCTCGGGGATGATGACCGTCCCGCCTGTGAACAGGACCGGCAGCACGTTCACGCCGGTGCCACCAGTTCGGAAGAACGGCGTGATCGCGATCGTCACGTCGTCGCTGCGGAAATCGACCACCGAGAGGAGGTTGATGACGTTCCAGGTGATGTTGCCGTGCGTCAGCATCACCCCTTTCGGTGTCCCCGTGGTACCAGAGGTATGCGGGAGCATGCACACATCGTCGAGTCCGATGACCTGGTTGAAGGGATCGTCGGCGGACTCCGCGACGAGGTGCTCATAGTCGATCTCCGCGCCCGTCGCCGTACCGACGACCACACGGGACCCCACGCCCGGCGGAAGCGAAACGCCAGCCGCCGTCTGCTCCACCACGACGACCGTGGGCGAGTATCCCATCAGCACATCGGTGATGACGGCGTGGTCGAGCCGATGATTGACCGGTGCCATGACGGCACCGAGCTTCGCGGTCGCGAACAAGACCTCGAGGAACGCCGGATGGTTGGCGCCAAGCCAGCCGACACGGTCTCCCCTCCGGACGCCGAGCTCGCTGAACCCGTGCGCGAGGCGGCGAACCCGGTTCGCGAGCTCACCGTAAGTGCAGCGCCCCTCACCGTGGATCAGCGCGGGCTGATCAGGCGCGATTCGTGCTCGCCGCTCTATCCACGACCCGACTCCCCGGTCCATCATCACTTCCAAGGCTCCCACACCTCCAACCAACGCAGCCACGGACGCAACTGCCGGCTTCAAGGCAAGGCTGGCCCAAGACGCCGGTCCAGTGACGCGCACAGAACGACGCCTCGACCCACGTTCTCACGAGCGCCAGAACCGGCAGGGATGCATTGAGCAGCCTCGCCCGGTTGAGTGCACGACGAACCCGCGTCCGGTTGAGAGCGACGCACCTCGACTGGCGTTTCTTTGAAGTCGATCCTGTCGGTGGGTTGGGTCGGCTTTGGCGGTTATGTCGGTGACGGTTGTCGCGAGCGTCTACCCATTCGGGGGCCAGGAATGGCAGAAGCAGAAGAATTTCCGTCTGCGGCCCTGTCGGACTCGCCCCAGATCCAACTAAGGGGTGAGAGCAGAGCGAACTGCTCTTCGGAAGGCCTCACAGAAGGGCAGGCAACAACGTCGACCGAACAGCAAGTGAACGCGAACCGGGCGAACACCCGCGCCCCATGGGCAGGCGGGGCGCGTTCAGCGTGTCCGTCACGAGGACGGCGCACGCCGTGCCTGCCCAGGATGATCACTCGCCCACGAGATCGCGACGGCGGAACCGGGCGGCTCCCACCAATGTCGCGGCTGACACCGATCGCGATCATCATGATCGCTGCCACCACCGCAATCGGTTTGGCGGGCGCGGGTGCGACATGGTGATACGGCGACAGGTCGAGGAGCCAGTCCGGGAAACTGAGGAGCGCGCCGAAGAGCTCCCACACGAACGCGATGACCACGAGGGCATAGAGGAAGCCCACACCGAAGCGTGGCACAAACGCCAAGAAGAACACACCGGCGCCGATGAACAGCAGCTCGGGTGGCAGTACGTTGACGCCCGCTTGGAGCCCTTGGACGAACGTCATGTGCCCACCGGTCACGAGCACACCGAAGCCGACGGCCGCACCTGCGGCCATCGCGCACGCCGCGGTCGCAAGGACGATCAGCATGATGCGGCCCTGCAGCCAGCGCACCCGCCCGTACGGCAGCGCGAACAGCGTCTCCAGGCGGTGCGTGGCCTCCTCGTCGCGCGCGGCCGCCAGCTGCCCGCACACGAACAACCCGATCGCGAACACGAAGATCACGAAAGTGAGGCCGACGTAGCCCTTCGCACGAGTGATGTCGATGCCGCCGAGCTTGTGGATCTGGTCGCGCACGCTCTGCGGCAGATCCAGTTTCTCGACGCTCTTCGCTATCGTGCCGATCACGAACGCGAAGGCCGTGACCGAGAAGACCCAGCTCGCAATCGTTACCCGATCCAGGCGCACCGCGAGCGCGAACGGCGACGACAACAGGCCCGTGCGAGCCGCGGCGGTGTCGTGCGGTGCAACATAGGCACCGCCGAGGTCGCGTCTGGCGTGCAGGATGCCGGCCACGACAAGGAAGACCAGCGTCGACGCGATCGGCAGCACGAGAACGAATGCCCGGCTCCCCGAGAAGGCGCGCATCTCCTCCGCCCAGCCGAGCGGCATGAACCAGTGGATGAAGAAGTGGTCGGTGGTGTCGGCCACGATCCGCAACAAGAAATCGGCGCCGAGAACGCCGGCTGCGAAGCCCAGTGCTCCGCGGCGAGTGGGGAAGACCTGGTTCGCGACGGCGCCGATGGCCACATAGACCATTGCGACCGCGAGCAGCGCCAGCGCGAAGTAACAGGAGCCGCGCAGCGGCAATCCCCCCACGAGTGCGCCCGACATCGTCGCGATCCACAACCCGGCGAGGGTCACGGCAATGCCGGCGAGGGTTGCCAGGAACGCCCCGGTCCGCGTGAGCGCGCCGACGAGCACGAGCTCGGTTCGGCCGGCGTCCTCCTCGCCCCGCATGGCGCGTGCCGCCGCGAAGATGCCGAACAGCCCGGCAAACAAGGCGAGTAACCCACCGGCGCGCCACGCCGTGTAGCCGCCGACCGTCACCAGATCGTGCCCCGCGCCGTAGAGCATTCGCGCGGCTTTGTTGTCGGCAAAGCTGCTGACGAGCTTCACGCGGTCTTCGAGGTGCGGGTACGTGCTCTTGTAGCCGGCCACGTTCGCCCACACCACCGCGAAGAACAACACGCTGAACGAAAGGGCACGCGTGCCGCGCGTCACCGGCGACGCGGCGCGCGACCGCGCTACCCGGGCCGGCCATCGCGAGCGCCGTAGTGGTGCAGGAACACCTCTTCGAGTGAGGGCTCACGCGCCGTAATGGCGATGACGTCGTGACCCGCGAGGTGGTCGAGCAACGGGCCGACATCACCGGTGACCTCGAACCGCATCGCGTTCGCGCCGAGCGGGGTCGCGGTGACGCGGTCGAACGAGCCGAGATCCGGCGCCGCGGCGCTGAAGGTCACGTCGATCGTCTGCGCATGGAGATGACGGAGCTGCTCGAGAGTGCCTTCATCGACGAGCCGTCCCTCGCGCAGGATCCCGACCCGATCGCAGAGAGCCTCGACCTCGCTCAAGATGTGGGACGAGAGGAACACGGTCTGCCCGCGTGCTTTCGCCTCGTGCACCGTTTCGCGAAACGTGACTTCCATCAGGGGGTCGAGGCCACTCGTCGGCTCGTCGAGCACCAAGAGGTCGGCGCGGGTCGAGAAGGCGTGCACGAGCTGGACCTTCTGGCGATTGCCCTTCGAGAGCGCCCGCACCTTCTTCGTCGCTTCCACGAGGAATCGATCGAGGAGCACGGTCCGGTACGCGGTGTCGACACCACCGCGCACCCGACCGAGAAAATCGAGCGTCTCCTCCGTGGTCAGCGACGGCCACAGCGCAGGCTCCCCCGCGACATACGCGACCCGACGATGCGCGGCCACGGGGTCGCGCCATCCGTCGATGCCGAACAACGCAGCCGAACCCGCCGTCGGCCGGTGGAGGCCGAGCAGGCAACGGATGGTCGTGGTCTTGCCCGAGCCGTTCGGCCCCAGGAACCCGTAGACCTCACCCGCCGAAACGCGAACGTCGAGACGATCCAGCGCGAGGGTGTCCCCGTAGCGCTTGGTCAGGCCGTTCGCAGCGATCGCGTCGGTCGTCATCCGAAGAAGTCTTCCCGATCGTCGCCGGGCAGTCCCCATCATCGTGTCGACCGCCGAAGCGGAACCTTTTCGCCGGTTCCACCGACTCTTAGCTTGTCGTCCCGCCCACGAAGGAGCGCTCCTCATGCTCAAACGTCGTCTGGTGCAATCGGCCGTGCTCGTCGCGGTAGCGATCCTGCTCCCCGCGACCGCCGCCTGGGCCCACGTCACGCTGCAACCCGGTTCTCTGCCGAAGGGTGCGAGCGACGTGATCGTCGGCTTCGCCGTGCCGAACGAGAGCACGACCACCGCCAGCACGACGCAGCTGGAGATCGACTTCCCGACCGGCAACCCGATACTCGGCGTCCACGCGCAAGCGATCGCCGGATGGACGGTCACGGTGGTGAGCACGAAGCTGCCGAAGCCCATCACGACTGACGACGGACAAGTCACCGAGGCGGTCTCGAAGGTGACGTGGACTGCGACCGTGGGCGGGTACGGCCCCGACCAGTACATGCTGTTCAGCATCCTCGCCGGCACGCTGCCGTCGAAAGGGAATCGGCTCGTCTTCAAGGCGGTGCAGACCTACAACGACGGGACCGTCGTGAGCTGGATCGAGCCGATCGTGAAGGGAACACCGGAACCCGAGCACCCGACGCCCATCCTCAAGCTCACCAAGCCGGCATAGGAGCGAACGTCTACGGGCCGGGTATCCCGCGGCCCGTAGTGAGCGACCCATGGTGAAGGGCGGCTGAGCGCGGCGCGCCGCTATCGTCCGCGCGGTGGGCGATGAGGAACTCGGCGTCTTCGAGGTGATGCACACGGCTCGGGCGATGCGGTGGCTCAAGCCGGATCCGGTGCCACCCGAGCTGATCCGGCAGATCCTCGAAGCGGCCGTCGCCGCGCCCAACGGGGGCAACCGTCAGACGTGGGGCTTCATCGTGGTCACCGAGCCCGCGATCAAGGCCGACGTGCAGCAGTACTACGCGAGGGCGTTCGAAGCGGTGTCGCAGATGTACACGTCCGCGTCGCCACCACCGGGCATGACCGGCGCGCAGTACGCGCGCCAGCACAAGGGCGTGGAGCATCTCACCGAGCACTTCCACGAGGCACCGGTGTGGATCGTCGCGTGCATCGATCACGGCGGACGTCCGAACGCGGCGACCGGCGCGTCGCTGTATCCGGCGGTCCAGAACATCCTGCTCGCCGCCCGAGCGCTCGGCTTGGGTGCGACGCTCACCACGCGCCACACGATGTACGCCGCCGAGGTCGACGCGATCTTCGGGTTGCCCGAACACGTCACCGCGCTCGGCGATCGTGCCGATCGGGTACCCGGACCGCGGCTTCAGCCGCGTGCGGCGCGGCCCGATCGAGGACGTCGTGTACCAGGACCGGTGGGGCGAGCCGTACGGCGGGACGCCGCCCGCCGGGTGAGCGACCCCGCGGTCCCCCGCGTCGGCCTGATCACGATCGGGCGCGAGTGGGGCCGGATCGGCTGCACTGGCTTCGGCGGACCGCCGGTGCACATCGCGCTCGCTGCGGAAGCTGTGCGTCGACGACCGCGCGTGGCTGTCGGCACGCGAGTTCGAGGACGGGGTCGCGGCGACGAACCTGCTCCCTGGACCGGCGTCGACCCAGTTGGCCATCTTCTGCGCGTGGCGGCTCGGCGGACCCGTGGGTGCGGTACTCGGCGGACTGTGTTTCATCGTTCCGGGCCTCGTCGTGATCCTCGCGCTCGCCGCGCTGTTCCTGGCCTCGAGTCCGCCGCTCTGGGTCCGGGGCGCGGCGGCCGGGGCCGGCGCAGCGGTGCCCGCGGTCGCCCTGCACGCCGCGATCCGACTCATGCCCGCCAGCTGGCACCGAGCCGCCGGCCGCGCCAGTACCCGGACGCGGTGGGTCTGCTACCTGCTGCTGGGCGGTGCGGCGGCGGCGACCGTCGGCCCGTACCTCGTGCTGATCCTCCTCGGTGTGCGGCCTGACCGAGACGATCACGTCGGGACGTGCGCGTCCGGGACCTCGCGGCCCGGGCGGCATGTTCCCGGCCTCGGTCACGCTGGCGAGCGCGGCGGTCGGCGGTCTCGGTGCGCTCGCATGGGTCGCTCTGAAGGTCGGAGCACTCTCGTACGGCGGCGGGTTCGTGATCGTCCCGCTCATGCAGCACGACGCGGTCGACGCGTACCACTGGATGACGAACGCGGCCTTCTTGAACGCGGTCGCGCTGGGACAGATCACGCCCGGCCCCGTCGTGCTGACCGTCGCGGTCGTCGGCTACGCCGCCGCGGGCGTCGGCGGTGGCCTGCTCGCGGCATGCATCGCCTTCGCGCCGTCGTTCGTCTTCGTCATCGGCGGCGGTCCCCACTTCGACCGGTTGCGGGAAAGCCGCGGCGTGCAGGCGTTTCTCACCGGCGCCGGCGCCGCGGCCATTGGCGCGATCACGGGAGCGGCCATCCCGCTCGCGTGGGCGCTCGCCGAACCGTGGCAATTCGCCATCCTCGCGCTTGCCGCCGTCTGGCTCCTCGCGCTCCGCAAGAGCGTCGTCGCCGCGCTCCTCGGGTCCGGAGTGCTCGGCGTGGTCGTCGCGCTCGCAGGTGCGCCCGTCGGTCGATGAGCGGAGCGGACGCGTTCAGATGCCGGACGGGAACGTCTCGGGTGGCTCGCCGCGATCCCACAGGGCACTGCGCTCGAGTGGCTCGAGCGCCCTGGTGCGATCGAGGTGGATGACGGCGTCGAACTGATCGGCGAGGCGGGCTCCGAAGTAGTGGCTCTGGCGCTCGGTCTCCGGCCGATAGATCACGCCGATCGCGCGTTCGAGCCTCGACCTGGTTCAGGCTCTCGCGCGACGGCAGGTTCGCGCGTGGCGAGCCAGAAGCCCGGCGCCGCCGACCTCGTGGAGGAGCGCCTCGTGACTCCCGCGGAGCGCGGGTCGCACGTGCTTGCGCTCGGGTGGCGTCGCCCCAGTTCGGCGCGGCAGTGACCCGACCGTCGTACGTGGTGAACCCGACGAGGAGGCACTCGGTTCCGTAGCGCTGGCGCGCGAGCTGCCCGACGTTGAGCTCACCGCGCGCGCTCATCGCCGTCGCCCGCGCGTCGCCGACGTGCGAGTTGTGCTCCCACACCACGACCTTCGCGCGCCCGAGCGGTCGGTCGAGATGCTCGACGAGCGCGTCGAGTGTGCCCGCCATGTGCCGGTCGCGCAGGTTCCACGAGGAGACCTCGGCGCGGTACATCTGCTGGTAGTACTCCTCGGCGTCGCGCACGACACGCGCGTTCTGCTCGGCGAAGAACAGCTCGTCTTCGGCGACCCAACCGTCGCGGCGCAGGTAGGCGCTCGACCGGCTGCGCAGCTCCAGCAGTTGCGCGACCACCTCGTTCTCGCACGGGAGGCGCGCCCTGGTACGCGAGCGCGTACCCGTAGGCCTGGCCCTCACCCCCGACGTGGTCGAAGCAGCTGTATCGCTCGCGGGCCCGCCGCGGCTTCGGCGGGATCGACGCGGTCCAGGTATCGGATGACCGCCTCGATCGAAGCGCGGAGGCTGTAGAGGTCGAGGCCGTAGAACCGCGCCTTGGTCGCGGGATGCGCGTGCGCGTCGTTGCGCGCGCGCATCCACTCGACGAACTGCAGCGACGTCACGGTTGCGCCACATCCACGTGGGGAAGCGACGGAAGTCCGACAGCGCGGTGTCGGCGTCGGCGTCGTGCGAGAGCCCCATGACGTAGCGATTGACTCGATACGCGTCGGGCCAGTCGGCCTCGACCGCCACCGCGGTGAAGCCGCACTCGTCGATCAGCCGGCGGGTGATGCGCGCCCGCTCCCGGTAGAACTCGTGAGTGCCGTGCGACGCCTCGCCGATCAGCACGAAGCGCCTCGTGCCGACGAGTTCGAGGAGCGCGTCGTAGTCGTCGGGCGCACCGGTGACAGGCCGTGCCGCCCGGTCCAGTGCCATCACCCCCGACTCGGTCGTTTGGCTCGCGCGGCATGCCCGCAGTGTCCCCGGCATCGCCTCCGGCCACCAGGGGCGGAAGTCACTTCGTGGGGCAGGACTTCCGACCTGGCGCGGAGGGCGGCCCGCAGTCCAGAGTGCACTGCACACGAGCAGGGGGACTCACGGTGGAGCCGAAGATCCTGGTGGTGTTCCACACGTCCGAAGGCCAGACGGCGCGGATCGCCGATCGGGTCGCGGAGGTGCTCCGCGGCGCAGGGACCGCCGTCGACGTCTGTGCCGTCGAGGCAGCACCGCCACCCGCCGGGTACGACGCGGTCGTCGTCGGAGATTCGATCCACGCGGTGCACCACAGCCGTCAGCTCACGCACTACCTGAAGGAACATGCGGCAGCGCTGCACGCGATGCCCTGCGCCCTGTTCCAGGTGAGCATGACCTCGGCGAATCCCGACGAAGAGCACACGGCTACCGCGCAAGGCCTGGTGCACGAGCTCGTCGAGAAGACCGGCTTCGACCCCGCGATCGTCGGACTCTTCGCCGGCGCGCTCGTGTACACGCAATACGGCTGGTTCAAACGTCACGTCATGCGGGCGATCGTGAAGCGCGAGGGCGGCGACACCGACATGAGCCACGACTACGAGTACACCGATTGGGACGCGGTCGAGCACTTCGCCCGCGACGTGAACGCGCTCGCTCGGGCAGGCGCGTGTGATCGCGGAGAACTACCCACTCTGAGCGAGGGCCCCTACCACCCGAAGACCGCCGACCGGCGCACGCGCGATCGGAAGCTCGACACGTGGGACGCAACCGCCATGGCGGTCGGCGGCATGATCGGTGGCGGGATCTTCAGCGTGCTCGGGGTGGCGATCACCCTCGCCGGGCATCTCGCGTTCGGTTGCTTCGTGCTCGGTGCGCTGGTCGCGGGAGTGACGGCCCGTTCGTACGCGGGGGTCACCGCGACGGTCGGGGCGCTCCGGCGGCCCGTTCGACCATCTCCGCGAGCAGGGACACCCGCAACTGGCCGGCGTCCTCTTGTGGCTCCTCGTCTTCGGATACATGGTCGCGATGGCGGTGTACTCGTTCACCTTCGGTCGCTACGCGGCCAACGCGCTCGACGCCCCCACGTGGATCGCGCGGCTTCTCTCGATCGGCGTGATCGCGGCCTTCTTCGCCATCAACATGCGCGGGGTGAGGCTGTCGAGCCTCACCGAAGACCTGATCGTGCTGACGAAGCTGGTGATCCTGTTCGGGATCGCGTTCATCGGAATCGCGCAGTTCTCACCCGATCGACTCTCGCCGCTCCTCGAAAACGGCGTCGGAGGGATGTTCCTCGGCGCCGCGACGGTGTTCTTCGCGTACGAGGGTTTCGAGCTCATCTCCTACGACCGCGATGACATGACGAGGCCCGAACGCACCCTGCCCCGCGTCGCTGTACCTATCGGTCGCGATCGTCGCAGCGGTCTACGTGTCGGTGACACTCGGCGCGCAGATGCTCGTCAGCGATCACGCGATCGTCGCGCGCAAGGAGGTGGCGTTCATCGCCGTCGGCCAGGCCGCGCTCGGTGGTATCGGTCGGTGGGTCGCGATCACCGGGGCCGTGTTCGCAACCGGATCGGCGATCAACGCCACCCTGTTCTCGGCGGCGCGCCTCGTGCGCGACGCGAGCGGTGCCGGGGAGCTGCCCGCGCGGCTCGGCCGGAACACGCGCGGTCTCCCGATCGTCGCGTTGGCGTTCATCTCGATCGTGGGCGCGGCGATGGCAATGTTGCCCGGGATCACGGCGGTCATCGCGTTCGGCTCGGCCGCGTTCCTCGCGGTGTACTCGATCGTGAACTACCTCCAGGCGACCATGGCCCCGCGCCGCGTCGACCGTGTCTTCGCGTTGGTCGGTGGCATCGCGTGCGTTGCCGCGCTCGGCGACGCTCGTCGTGGAGCTCGCACGTGACGACCCGCAGAGCCTCGCGATCCTGGTGGCCTGCACCGTTGCGCTCGCCCTCGGCCGCACCGCCTTCGTCCGGCATCGCCGCGACGCGTGACGGTGCGTCCGCGTCAGACGTCGCCCGGGAGTTCGAAACCCCAGTCGAGGCCCGGGTCCAGGAGCCGACGGCCGGTGATCTGGAACGCCTCGATCACCATCCAGGCGTCACGGTCGCGGAGGACCCACGGGTCGGGGTCGAAGCGATTCCTGAAGTCGGCAGCGTCGGGATCGACATGGTGCAAGGTCCCGCGCACCACCACCGACCATCCCTCACGACGCTCCGGATCGATCTCGTCGATCTCGAACGCAACGTTCATCCCGGCGCGCTCGATCACGTGTCCCGGGCGTGTCCGGATGGCGATCCAGTTCTTGCCCGGCAGCGCGACCAGCCGGTAGTTCACGGGGAGCACGACCGGGAACCCGCCGGAGACGAGCGCGATGCGCCCCACCTGGTGCTCTTGGAGCCGCGCCAGGCACTCGTCGAACGTGAGCGACTCGAGCCACGCGTCGGTCACGGCACGATCACGGCGCGGCCGCGCAACGTGCTCTCGCTTCCTTGCCCCATCCGATGAGTTGCAGGGCACGCATGTCAGACCTCGGTCGCGTTCTGCGGCGGTACGTTCTGGGACAAGCCCGTTGGGCGTACAACGAGCGCGGGGCACGGGCTCCGGCGAACGACTTCCGTGGCGACGCTCCCCAACGCGACGCGGTGCGAAACCGGTGCGCCCGTGCGTCGCGAGCGCGACGAGCGCAGGCTCGACCTCCTCGACGAGCTCCGATGATCGTGCCGGCCGGGTGCCGGCCCCGGACCACTCGCATGTCGACCTCGACGTGGGCGGCAAGCCGCTCGGCCGCAGGACCCACCACCGCAGCCGGCTTGGTGGCGGTCTCCACGTCGAGCGGGTGGAAGACGTGGAGGAGGACCACCCTCGTGCCGAGCGCGACCGCCCAAACGTCTGCGATCGGGATGATCGTGTCTGCCGCCTCGGATCCGTCGAGGCAGACCAGCAACGGGCCTTCGGCAGGCCACGACTCGCGACACTTGGGCCCCGCGAGCACGGCCGGGATCGTGAGCGCGCGTACGACGTCCTCCGCGACACTCCCGAACAGGGCGTGCCCGAGCCTCGTCCGCGCATGGGTGGCCATGCACACGATCGGGTCGTTCGCGTCGTCGGCGAGCGCACGCACCGCGTCGGCGACCGACGTGCTCCATACCGCCTCGGCTCGCGCGCCCTGCGAGTGTGTGTGGGCCAACGTGTCATCGAGCCAGTCCGTGCGGATCGCCTCCCCCGGGACCTGCGCCGCGATCAGGCGGACGTCGGCATCGAATCGGTCGGCCAGGACGACCGCGATCGGGATCGCGCGCATCGCCGCGGTCGTACCGTCGAGGGGCACCAGCACGGTCTTGGGCATCGTGACCTCCTGCTCGAGGGTTCGAGCATCACTCCAGCACGGCGGACCCGACAGGGGCCAACGTCACATCCGGTCAGGGCATTTCGACGTGGAGCGCGAGGCGGAGACCGGAGAGCCACGGCGGCAGGCCGGTGCCCTCGAGCACGACGGCCGCCGCTCGTGCGATGTGCAGGATGCGGGCGGTTCCTCCCGGAACCTCCGGGACGACGACCAGGTTGCGAACGCCATACTCCAACATGGCGTGCAACGCGTCGATCGCGCGGCAGGAGTCGGGGACGAGCAGCGGATCGTCGGTCGCGTACTCACGTGCCGGCGAGTCACACGGAACGCCGCGCGCCGTCGCGCGCAGGATGTCGCGCTCCGTCACGATGCCGCGAGCGTCCCCGACGAGCACCGCCGAGCTCTCGGTCGCCACCATGAGCGCCGCGACTTCTCGCAACGTCGCGTCCTCGGGCACGACCGCGGCAACCGGGAGCGCGAGCGCACCGAGTGGGGTGCCGGGACCGAATGGAGCATCCGCGCTCACGGCGACGGCTCCTCCACCATGGGTACCGACGCGGCGATGATCACGAGGAACTCGCGCACGCGCGCCTCGGCCTCACGTTGCAGTCGCGATCGTTCGCCGGGCATGTTCGCCCCGCGGAACGGTTCATAGCTCGCGCTGACGCTCAGATGGGAGCGACCATCCGTGAGCGGTGCGAACTGGAGCTCCCCTTCGAAGCGATCGAACGGTGCCGGAGCCGATGGCGACGCGGCCCAGTGGAAGTCGAGCACCAGCGCGTCGCGGCGGCTCCGGACCTTGCCGTGCTCCACCCGACCGTTCGGTTCCGGGCACTCGAAGGCGACTGCGGCGGCAGCCGAGAGCGTTTCGGCCGACACTGCCCGTATCCACCGGGCTGCGCCCTCGAATGGTGTTCCCACTGGCATGAAGTCGTAGACCAACATTGTTCCCGACACTCCGAGTTCCTTCGCTACCCGAATCCTGACGTGACGACCCCGAGCGCGATAGGGCCGAAGGTCCCCGCCCCGACCGGCGGCTCAGGTCGGGACCAACGGCCATGGCCCGCGGGGCCGCCGACGATCATGCTGGTGACCAGCTGCTGACGGAGGTGCGTCATCGACGCCATCGAGACCGAGACCCTGACGAAGTCGTACGGGTCCGCCCGCGGCATCGTCGACCTGGATCTCTCGGTGCCGGCCGCGACGGTCTTCGGGTTCCTCGGTCCGAACGGCGCCGGGAAGACCACCACGATCCGCGTGCTCATGGACTTCCTCCGCCCCACCCGTGGGAGCGCTCGTCGTGCTCGGGCTCGACTCCCGTCGCGATGCAGTTGCGATCAAACGACGCGTCGGATACGTGCCCGGAGAGCCCGCGCTGTACGAACGACTGACCGCCTCGCAGCTCCTCGACTGGCTCGGCCGAACTGCGCGGTGGCGTCGACGCGCGTCGGCTCGACGAGCTCGTCGGAGCGCTTCGACCTCGAGCTGGGCCGGCCGATCCGCACGCTGTCGAGGGGCAACCGGCAGAAGATCACGCTGGTGCAGGCCTTCATGCACCGTCCCGAGCTCCTCGTCCTCGACGAGCCCACCTCGGGTCTGGACCCCTTGCTCCAGCACGAGTTCGGGCAGCTCGTCCGCGACGTCACCGCCGAAGGCACGACGGTGTTCCTCTCGTCGCATCTTCTCGACGAGGTGCAGCATCTCTGCGATCGCGTCGCGATCGTTCGCGAAGGACGGCTCGTGACGATCGAGGATGTCGCGACACTGCGTGAACGCGCGGTGCGCGAGGTGACGATCCGCTTCGACGAGATGATCGACGCGGCGGAGTTCGGCGCGCTCCCCGGCGTGAGCGATGTCGAGGTCCACGGGTTCACGCTGCACTGCCATCTCACTGGGACCGCGGACGCGCTCGTCAAGCAGGCGGCGCGGCACCGGGTGGTCGACTTCACGAGCGCGCCTCCCGACCTCGACGACATGTTCTTGCGCTTCTACGAGACTCCGGAGGTCGACCGTGGCGCTGCTGGTCGCTGAACGAGCAGTCCGCGACCGCCGGCGTGGTTTCGTCGGATGGGCGTTGGGGACGGGCGCGTACGTCGCGCTGATGACCAGCGTGTACCCCGCGGTACAGAACTCAGATCTGCAGCGTGCGGTGCGGAGCTACCCCGAGGAGCTCAAGGCGTTCTTCGGGGGCACGGGCGCGTTCGACGTGTCCACCGGTGCCGGGTACCTGAACGTCGAGCTCTTCTCGCTCGTGGTACCCGCGCTGCTCGCGATCTGCGCGATCGGATATGCGGCGGCGACGCTCCCGGGCGAGGAGGAATCCGGTTGCATGGATCTGCTGCTCGCGAATCCGATCACGAGGGGACGCGTCGTGCTCGAGAAGATCGCCGGGCTGGCCGTCACGATCGCCGGGCTCGCAGCCGTCGTCTCGGTGTCGTTGCTCGCTGTCGGCGCATTTGCGGACCTGAACGTCGGAATCGACCGCATCGTGATTGCATCGATCGGCGCCGCGCTCGCGGCCCTGGCGGTCGGATTGATCGCACTGCTCGCGGGCGCCACAACCGGCAGCCGGACGTTCGCAATCGGTGCCGGTACCGCGGTGTTCGCCGCGTCGTATCTGATCGTGGGGCTCGCGGGCCTGGTCTCGTGGATACAGCCCCTGCGGGTCCTGTCTCCCCTGTACCACGCCAACGGCACCCAGCCGCTGCGTCACGGTCTCCCGGTTGGCAATTACACGCTCCTTCTCGTGCTCTGCGTGGCACTCACGATCGGGGTCGTGGCCGTCTTCGACCGGCACGACCTCACTCGATGACCAGGCTCGGTACGCTCGGCCGGTGACGTCCGATCCCATCCGGGTCTTTCTCCTCGACGACCACGAGATCGTCCGACGCGGTGTTCGCGAGCTCCTCGACGCCGAGGACGACATGGAGGTGGTGGGCGAGGCGGGCACCGCGGAGCAGGCGCTGTCGAGGATCCCGCCGACGCGACCCGAACGTGGCGATCCTCGACGTGCGGCTTCCCGATGGAGACGGCGTCGAGGTGTGTCGGGAGATCCGCTCGCGTCAGCCGGAAGTCGCCTGCATCATGCTCACGTCGTTCTCCGACGACGAAGCGTTGCTCCAGGCCATCGTCGCGGGTGCGTCCGGTTACCTGCTGAAGCAGATCCGAGGCACCGACATCGTGGACGCGATCCGGCGCGTCGCGGCCGGCCAGTCGCTGCTCGATCCCGCGGTCAAAGATCGCGTGCTCGCGCGATTCCAGCGGGGGTCGCACGAGGACGAACGGATCGCTCGGCTCACCAACCAGGAGCGCCGGATCCTCGCGCTGATCGCCGAGGGCCTCACGAACCGTCAGATCGCGGAGGAGATCCACCTCGCGGAGAAGACGGTCAAGAACTACGTGTCGAACCTGCTCACCAAGCTCGGCATGGAGCGTCGCACACAAGCTGCCGTCTTCGCCGCGCGCCTCGAGCCTCCGCCCAAGGACCCCTCTCATTAGACGCGCGACTCGATCACGGGGACGATCACAACCGGTACGTCACAGTGGTGGCTCAAGGTGTGCGGCACGCTTCCCAGGACCATCTCCGAGAATCCACCGTGCCCCCGCCGCCCGACGACCACGAGGTCGCCGTGCACTTCCCCGGCGATCCGCATGAGTGTCTCGGCCGCGAGCCCGTCGACCAGTCGTGACTCGTACTCGATCCCACGTGCTCGGAGCGGTGCACACCACTCCTCGAGTGCCGACGCGAGCCTGCATCTCATCGCGTCCTCGTCGGCGTACGCAGCAGCGCCCCTCGGCGTGGGCGGCACGAGGAACATCAGGGGAGGCAACGCGTGCACCGCCAGCACCTTGGCGTCGAGCAGGGGCGCCATCTCGGCGGACCAACGCGTCGCCGCCTCGGACCCGACCGATCCGTCCACTCCCAGCACGATCGTGCGCTCCGCCATCGTGGCGCTCGGTCAGGCCACGTCGGGCATCGCCCGAGCCGTGTCGAACTCGAGGAATGCCTCCCAGGCACGCGGCCCGTAGACGGTCGCGGGCCCGCCGTCCATGAGCAGCGCGACCGAGAGGATCTCGGCGACCTCGGCGCGCGTCGCGCCCGAGGCGCGCCGCGCGCCGCGCGTGGTGCGCGATGCAGCCTTCGCAGCCCTTGACGACGCTGATGCAGAGCGCGATCAACTCCTTCATCCGCGCCGAGATCTCGCCGTCGGCCATCGCCGCACTGTGCATCGAGGAGAACCCGGCCCACGCGTCGGATGCTTCGGCCCGGAGCGACGCGGTGGGCTCTCTCGTGTCGTCGAGCACGCTCTGGTACTTCCCCATACGACCGAGTGTGCCGCAGGGTTCAGGGGTCTGGGCAGGGCCGAAGGTCCCTCACGCTCCGGGCGGCGCGGGTTCGTGGCCGCGGCCCGCGGCGGCCCGGGCGGCTTCGACCACGGATTCCACGGAGGGTGCGGTGTCGATCACGTGCGCTCCAGGCCAGGGATCGAACTCGACCGCCATCCGGGCCGCGACCACACCCGAGGCGTCCGAAGGATCGTGACCCGCCCGCTCCCGTTCGACAAGGCGCTGCGCAGCCACCCCGGCGTCGACGTCGCAACGCAGTTGGATCAGGTCACTGCTCGTGTCGCGCGCGACGTCGGCAGCGCGCGCGCGCCACTGCGCGTCGGACCACGAGGCATCGAGGATGGTCGGCTCGCCCGACTCGAGCAGCGATCGAGCACGTTGCAGCAGCGCGTCGTAGGTGGCCTCGGTGACGCCGGCCGTGTAGATCCCCTCGCGGTACGAGGCACCCGTGCGCGCGGTGTGTCCGAGACCGGCGAGGTCCTTGCGGAGCTCGTCGGACCGCAACACCGTCCACCCGAGGCGATCCGCGAGCGCGGTCGCGAGCGTCGACTTGCCCGTCCCGGGCAGCCCACCCACGAGCGCCAGCGTGACGCGCCCCGCGTCGAGGTGGGAGCCAGCCAGCGAGAGCAGCCGCTGGGCGGTCGCCTCTGCAGCCGCGTCGCCCTGCGCGCTCCGCAGGCATGCGACCTTCGCGCGGACGTGGGCGCGGTACGCGATGTAATGGTGCGCCAGCGTCGGGGGGTAGTTCTCGGCGGCGAATTCCCGGTACCAGGCGAGGAACCGAGTCCCGCACGATCGGTCGCCGACCCGCTCGAGGTCCATCGCGAGAAATGCGACATCTGCGAGCACGTCACCGTACCGGAGTCGGTCGTCGAACTCGATGCAGTCGAGGACCCGCGGACCGTCATCGAGGCAGAACACATCGTCGGCGAGAAGATCTCCGTGGCCGTCGCGGACCTTGCCGTCGGCGATGCGCGCGACGAACAGCCGATCACGGCCCGCGAGGTACCGCCGCGCGAGCTCCTCGACGTGCCCGGCAACGGTCGGGTCGAGCACCGGACCCACGAACGGCTGCATCGTCGCGAAGCTCGACTCCCAGTTCCCGCGGACCTGCTCGGGCGAACCGGCGGCGGCGATCTCTTCTGAGGTGGTGGCGCGAGCATGAAATGCCGCGACCATCCGCGCCAACCTCGCGGAGACAGTCGTCGGCGCGCCCTTCCTGCACGAGCGTCGAGAGCCGACGCGCCTCGGGCATCCGCCGCATCACGAGGAGATGGTCACGCAGCTCGCCGTCGCTGCCGACGACGTCGAGTACATCGAGGTACACGTCGGGAGCGAGGCGCCGGTTCAGCTCGAGCTCGCGCCAGCAGGCGCGCTCCCGCTCCTCGCGGGTGGAGAAGTCCAGGAAGTCGAGGGTCACGGGCTTCTTGAGCTTGTAGACGCGATCCCCCACGAAGAACAACACGGAGACGTGGGTCTCACGCACTTCTGCGGGTGCCGGCGCCTCGTCCATCGTGTCGAGCGTGACACGCGAGCGCCCCCGGCGACAGAGGAGAACGTCCATCGCGGTGACCGGCCGGTGCCGAACGGGCCGGGCAGTACCCTTCGTGACCCACCGTCGCGATGAAAGGTCCACAGCTGTGTCACGCGAGGCCGGCGTCGAGCTCGGCGACGATGTCGCCTGGAGCCTCGTCGACGCCGCGCCGGACGGCATCGTGATGACCGACGGATGGGGACGGATCCTCGTCGCGAACCGGCAGATCGAAGCGCTGTTCGGGTACGACCGCGCCGAGCTCCTCGGCAGATCGGTGGACGACCTCCTGCCCGAGCGTTTCCGCCCGGTCCATCGTGCCCACCGCACTCGCTACCGGGACGAGCCGCGCACCCGCCCGATGGGGGCGGGCATCTCGCTGCTCGGCCGGCGCAAGGACGGCACCGAGTTCCCGGTGGAGATCAGCCTCAGCCCGGTGACCACGAACGGCCAGACGATGGTCGTCGCCGCGGTGCGCGACGTGAGCGAGCGCCTCGAGACGGAACGTCGCCTCCGCGAGGCCGAGCAGGATCTCCACCTCCTCGAGGACCACGAGCGCATCGCCCGGGACCTCCACGACATCGTGATCCAGCAGTTGTTCGCGTCGGGAATGACGCTCCAGGGGGTGTGGTCCCGCATCAAGGAGCCCGACGTCGCCCAACGCGTCGCCACCGTCGTGGACGACCTCGACGCGACGATCCGCGAGATTCGGGCCGCCATCTTCGGGCTGCAGACCCTCGGCGCCGACGCCGACGGATGGCGAGCCGAGATCCTGCGCGTCGTGTCCGACGAGCGCGCCGTCCTCGGGTTCGAGCCCCGGGTGCGCTTCGACGGACCGGTCGAGACGCTCACCGACGAGGTCGCCGCGCACCTGTTGCCGACGTTGCGGGAGGCCCTGTCGAACGTGGCCCGGCACGCGGGTGCAGGATCGGTCGACGTGACGATCGCAGCCGGCGCTCAGGTGGTGATGCGCGTCGCGCGACGACGGCCTCGGCATCCCCCAGGGCGTCGGCGGGCGCGGCCACGGCATCCGCAACATGACCGATCGCGGGTGCGGCTGGGGGGCCGGTGCGACGTACGCTCCCGGCCCGATGGGGGGACGGTCGTCGAATGGAGCGTGCCGGCCGACCCCGTCACTGGGTCGCGCGTAGCCGACCGGCCTCCGCCGGGAGGGGCGACAGATATCTGAGGAACCATGCTTGCGCGCGACCCGCGACGACCTCGAGCGCGCCGGGCTCCTCGAACAGATGGGTCGCGCCGCGGCACGATCTCGATCCGGTGCTCGCAGCGACAGCCGCATCGCGGCCTCCTCGTTGAGTCCGAGCACGACGGTGTCGTCGCCGCCGACGATCAGCAGCGTGGGGGCGTCGCACCGCGCCGAGGCGCGGTGCGGCGAGGTCGGGCCGTCCCCCGCGCGACACGACCGCCCGGATCGACGGGTCTTCGGCAGCCGCCCAGAGCGCCGCGGCCGCGCCGGTGCTGGCACCGAAGTAGCCGAGCGCCGAGTCCGGCGCACGGCGGCTGGTTCCGAGCCCACCGCGTCGCCGCGAGGAGCCGGACGGCGAGCAGCTCGACGTCGAACACGTTGGCGCGATCGAGCGCCTCGTCGGGCGAGAGCAGGTCGAACAGCAGCGTTGCGAGCCCGGCCGCCTGAAGGTGACGCGCCACGAACTGGTTGCGCGGGCTGTGCCGGCTGCTCCCGCTGCCGTGCGCGAACAGCACGAGACCCCGAGCACCGAGGCGGGACCGTGAGGTGGCCCGGGAGCCGGATCCCGTCGGTTCCGATCGTCACCTCGCCGTCGAAGAGCGCGCTCGTCGCTGCGCGCGGTGTCGATCGGGTCGTCGCGGTCGCGACGTCCGCCGCGGCCGCGGCGCCGAGCAACGCCCGGACCTCGTCGTCCGTCGTCTGGTTGAACTGCTCGTACCACTCGCCGATCGCGAGGAACGGGCTCGGCGTCTCCACCGCGACGATCGCATCGGCGACGTCGGCCAGCTCGCGCACGGTGTCGGGTGCCGCCACCGGAACCGCGAGCATCGACCCGGCGGGCACCGTGCGCACGCGCGATGCGCAGCGCGGCGCGAGCGGTACCGCCGGTCGCGATGCCGTCGTCGACGACGATCACCGTGCGGCCCTCGAGCGGGATCATCGGCCGCGCGCCCCGGTAGAGCCGAACCCGGCGTTCGCAGCTCGGCGCGCTCACGGGCTTCGACCGCCGCGATCTCGTCGGCGGTCACCCGGGCGAGGCGGACGATGTCGTCGGTCGAGCACCCGCACGCCGTCTTCGCCGATCGCGCCCATGCCGAGCTCGGGCTGGAACGGCACGCCGAGCTTGCGGACGACGATCACGTCGAGCGGCGCGTCGAGCGCGCGCGCGACCTCGAACGCGACCGGGACACCACCCCGCGGGAGCGCCAGCACGACCGGATCCTCGTCTCGGAATTGGACAAGCAGCTGGGCGAGTGCGGCGCCCGCCTCAGCCCGGTCACGGAATCGCCACGCCATCGACCCTCCTCAGAACCGGATCACGAGCCACGCTCGACTCGACACGGTCATCGTGCGCGTGGAAACCGTCGCGGGAACAGGGCCGGAGGTCACATGACACGTCGGGTACTGGTGACGACGCTCGGCGACCACGATCGGCACGAGACCGGACGCGGGCATCCGGAACAGCGGTCGCGCATCGATGCGGTGGTTCACGGCGTCGAGGACGCCGGCCTCGGAGAGGACGTGACGTGGACGACCGGCAGGATCGCCGGCCGCGGCGAGCTCGTCCACGTCCACGACGCGGCGTACCTCGATGCGGTCGAGCAATTCGCTGCCGCAGGCGGGGGTGATCTCGACCCCGACACCCCGGTGTCGGCGGGCTCGTTCGACACCGCGCTGCTCGCGGCGGGCAGTGGCCTGACCGCGATCGATGCGCTTCGCCGCGGCGAGGCCTCGACCGCCTTTGTCGCGGTGCGCCCGCCCGGGCATCACGCAACCCGAGCTCGCGGCCAGGGTTTCTGTCTGCTCAACAACATCGCCGTCGCGGCCGCCGAGCTCACGGGCACGACGAGCGCGTGCTGATCGTCGACTGGGACGTGCACCACGGGAACGGGACCCAGGACATCTTCTGGAACGACCCGCGGGTGCTCTACGTCTCCACGCACCAGTCCCCCGCCTATCCCGGTACCGGCCCGGCGTCGGACACGGGTGGCGCCGGACGCGCCGGGACTCACCATCAACTTCCCGCTTCCTCCGGGAGCAACCGGTGATGTCGCGCTCGGCGCGTTCGACGAGGTCGTGGCGCCGGCAGTCGAGCGGTTCTCACCCACGTGGGTGCTCGTCTCGGCCGGCTTCGACGCGCATCGCCGGGATCCGCTGGCCGATCTCGCATGGAGCGCCGGCGACTACGCCACCCTCACCCAGCGCGTCCTGTCCTTCGTGCCCCAACCGGGCCGGTTCCTCGCATTCCTCGAAGGCGGCTACGACCTCGACGCGCTGCGCGCGTCGGTGACGGCAACCGTGGCCGCGATGGCCGGGGCGCGCGTCGACACGGAACGGCCGACGTCGGGCGGACCGGGCAGCGAGGTCGTGGCACTCGTCGCCCGGCTCCGAGCACACATCGGCTGAAGGAGAACGACGTGGAGATCGGACGCATCATCGTGGGCGTCGACGGTTCCGAGCACGCGCGGCGGGCTACCGCCTGGACCGCGGACTTGGCGCGCGCGGTCGGTGCCGAGGTCGTCGTGGTACACGCGCTCGGCCTCCTTCATCGCACCGCGTCGGGCGCGTTGGTCGCGTCCGACCTCCACCGCGACGAGATCGCCGACGAACTCGAACGGTCCTGGTGCGCACCGATCCGCGACGCCGGCGTTCCGTACCGCGGGGAACTGCGGGAAGGGAATCCGGTAACGGCGTTGCTCGACGCGGCGGACGACGCCCACGCGGATCTCCTCGTCGTCGGGAGCCGCGGGCTGGGCGGCTTCCCCGGACTGCTGCTCGGGAGTACCAGCACACAGATCGCCCAGCACGCACGCCGACCCGTCGTGATCATCCCCGAGCCGCCGGGACCGGTCAACCCCGCTTGATCTTCACCCGCTTCGCCTCGGCCTGCTGCTTGTCGAAGGGAACACGCACCTCGAGGATGCCGTCCTTGTAGCTGGCCTTCACGTCCTTCTCCGACGCGCCCGCGGGCAACGAGACGACACGGGAGAAGCTGCCGTAGCGGAACTCACTGCGATAGCTCCCCTTCTCGTCGGTCTTGCTCTCCTCTCGCCGCTCGGCACGCAGGCGAAGCGTGTGATCGCTCACCGTGATCTCCACGTCCTTGTCGGGATCGATCCCCGGCAGCTCGGCGCGGACCACGATGTCGTTGCCGTCGACGAACTCCTCGACCCGGAGCATCTCGACATCCGCGAACGATCGCCACGCGGCCGGTACGAACCGCGGCCGTGGCCACGGCCAGTCGCCGAACATACGGTCGACCCAGTCCATCTGTGCGCGCTCCGGAATCGCAACCTCTTGCTTCGGCGACCCGTTCTCCGCCTTCTCGACCTGTGTCATCGGTACCTCCTCTGGGTCTCACCCTCTTGACTTCGCGTCCAGCGTGCACCCCTCGCGTGCGGCGTCTCTAGAGGCGTTGGTCACAGCCGAGCGTGCTGGGTTCGAAGCTCGGGACCTTCGGCCCTAGGGCGGCGGCCTCCGCCGAGCGCATCCTGGTGCAACCGACGCCGCTCTCGTCGTGTGAGCAGGAGATCTCCGATGCGTCTCGACGCAATCCCCGATACTCCGGCCGTGTGGCCCTCATTGTGCAGGCGTGCGCTCGAGCTCGGCCGTGACCCGGGGGTGTCGCTCTCGGAGGGGAGCCGGCACCTCGTGCGGCTCGCGAACGGCCGTTCGCTTCCGCTCGAGCTCGCACTGGCCGATCTGCGATCGCATCCGCCCAGTGCGGCCCGAGATCATGCATGCATCCTGCTCCGCCACGCGATCGGCGAGTTGGCGAGGCCACCCACGTTCGGCGGTTCACGACCCGAGGCGCACTGAACCCGAGCGCGCGCTACTCCCAGTCGTGGGTGAGCTCCTCGATGCGGGCGACCGTGGTACGGATTCGCCGCCTCCCCTGCTCGAGCAGCGCGGCGATCACGATCGCGACGAGGCCGAGCGCGGCCACCGTTGCCCACAGCGCCGCACCTTCGAGTCGCGGCACGAGGTCGGCGAGCGGCACCGCGAGCATGAGAAGCAGTGACAGCGCAATCGAGCCGGCGCCGAAGATCGCGCGGCGCCGCACCCGGGTCGCGGCACCCCACGCCGCGAGCGCCGCGCCGAGCGCAGCCCCGATCAGGCCGTACACCGGACCCTCCACGACGGTCTGAGCGAGCGCGGCGCCGACGACGAACGCCATCCCCACATAGTCCAGGGCACGGAGCACATCCATCGCCGGGTGCCCGCCTCGTGCGCGAATGGCGGCACCGGCGAGTCCCTCGACCGCCAGCACGGTGATCCCGATCGGAACCGTGAACCACTGCGGTTCGCCGGTCAGGGCCTCGGATGCGAAAGCGAGCCACGACGCGCACAAGAGCACCGGAGATGCCGCCAGCACTTCGAAGCGGCGAAGCGCGAGCCCGAGGACCGCGGCTTCGAGGCCGGCGACCGCGAGGGCCGGAACCAGGAGCTCGCGCCCGGGAAGCTCGGTACACGCAGCCCCGACTGCGATGACCGACGCGAGCCCGGCGAGGAGCACCGCCGGTCGGAGCCACGGCGAGGCCGGCTCTGTACCCGAACGGAACGCCGGCCGGCGAGCGGTGAGCGCGGCCGCGGCGAGCACTGCCACGATCCCGGCCCCGCTCGCCACCGCGACGATCGCGGCTGCGCCGAGGTCGATGCTCGACGCTGCGATCACCGCGGCTGCGACGAGCAGGAACGAGGAGGCTTCGCGCATCCATGCCTCGCCCGAAGGCGACGCCGCGATGGCACTCGCACCGGCCACGAACGCGACGCCGCCCGCGACCGCCAGCCCTGCCGTCGACGAGTCGAGCTCGGACGCGAAGCCTCCGGCAACGCCGAGCCCCACCACGCCGAGGCCGGCCCAGACTGTCACCCAGTCGCGCGTCAGCACGCGCGCTCGCAGCGCCAAAGCCGAGCCGAAGGTCACGGCGCCCGCGGCGAGCCCGCTCACCGCCACCACGGTCTCACGGGTCGCGCCGAGCGACCACGCGCACGCGACCCACGCGCCACCGGCCGCCGCGGCGCCGGAAACCTGCAGTGCGAGGCGCCCGACGCCCGAGGCGCGAATTGCGGCGAGCGTCGCGAGGATCGCGGTGACCGCGAGCGCGAGCGCGAGCCAACCGGGACCCGCGCGTCCCACGCCCACGTCGACGAGCGCGACGCCGACGACGGCCCACGGCCACGCACGCCGGAACCACGCGACCGCGAGCGACCATGCGGCAACGCCCAGGTACACGCCCACCGGTGTCGAGGTGGCCTCGGCGCACACGAGGGTCGCGGCGGCGACGCCGTTGGCGACCACGAAGGGGGGGAGCGCCCACGCGTCCCAGGGGCCGGCTTCCCGTTCGGGCACGGAGCCGGCTTCCCGTTCGGGCACGGAGCCGGCTTCCCGTTCGGGCACGGAGCCGGCACGTTCAGGCCCGCTCGAGTGACAACCTCCGCGATTGCCACGAGCACGAACGCGGTGACGAGCAGGCCCCACGGTTCACCGGGCGGACGCCACGGCAGGAGCAGCGCGACCGCGGCCGTGGCGAACGAGCACGAGGCGTACAGGACCCACGGTTCGTGGAGCTCCAGCGCCCAGAGAAGTGTGAGGCCCGCCAACGCCAGCGCCCACCAACCGAGCGAGCCCGGCCCCACGGCCACGGCCCGAGTCACGGCGACGATCACGCCGGCCACACCGAGCACGAGCGGCGCCGTGAACCGTCCGTCGCGCAGGATCTCGCCCCGAGTGCGTGGACCCGCGGTCCGCACGTCGGATGCCAACGCGTACACGGTGAGCACGCCACCCCACGCGAGGACGGGTACCTGTAGGTGATCAGTCGCGACGCCTGCCACGATCGAACCCCAGACCACGACGACGCCGCTCTCGGCCCAAGCGACCCACGACATCACCGCGTCGCGTCGCTCGGCCGGGATCACCCCGACCACTGCGACCGCGATCGCGGCGACGATCGCGACGACGGCTGCGTCGTCCACCCCTGCCATCGCACCGGCTGCGACGGTCGCGCCCGCCACGAGCAGGAAGCCGACCCAGGCTGCGATCGTCGAAAGTCGGACGCGGTCGTGCGCGGCGCGGGCCAGCACCGCGTCGAAGAACGCGAACACCGCGGGGACGACGGCCGCCCACGGCGATCCGCGCGCGAGTGCGCCCGCCTCGACCAAGACGGCCCAAGCCGTGAGCGGAAGCAGGAGGAGCGCGACGCTCGCGGGCACGCCGGGCGCGACGTCTGCGAGCCCGCGCTCGAGCACGTCGACGACAGGCGACCCGCGCGTCTCCTGCGCGGTCGTCGTGATGATCCACCCGGCGGTACACAGCGCGAGCGCGCCGACCGCGGTCCACCCGCCGACGGTGGACGCGGCGATCGCCGCACCGACCGTGGCAGCGTGCCCCACCACTGCGACATCACCGACGGCGGATCCTCGGACGAACATCGGCACCGCCACGAGCGCGACGCCTGCGAACGCGAACGCGAGCGCAGCCGTGCCGAGCGCAACGCCGCTCGCGTCGAACGCGAGGGCAGCGGCGCCTGCCCAGGCCGCGGCGGCGATCCAGACCCGCGCGGGGACGGGTCCGGTGGACAGGATCGCCGCGAGGCCGGTGAGGGCAGCCGCGCACGCCGGGAGGATCGGCCCCACTCGCGCGAGCTCGACCGTGATCCCGGTGAGCAGGACGACCGCAGCCACCGGGATCCAACGTGACCAGAACGGATCGTCCCGAGCCGTCGTGGCGCGCACCGCCAGCGCACCGGCCGCGAGCCCGGCGGCCAGCACCACTGCGCCCACACCGTGTGGGAACGCGACGAAGCACGCCGCCGCGAACCCGAACGGGAGCACGGCTGCGAGCAGGTCGGGGCGGGCCTCGCTCCACGGCCCGGGGCGAAGGCGGCGCCCGTGTGCCCACACCGACGCGATGCCGAACGCGACCACGGGTGGCCAGGGCAGGTCCCAGCAGGACAGCAGGCCGATGCCGACTGCCACGCCGGTGACCGGCACGGTGAGCATGCAGGGGCGCCGGACCGTCCACCACTCGCCGAGGAGCAGGAACGCGGGAACCGCAACCGCGGCCGCCCAGGCCCACCCGGCATCCGGACCGATCGCAACGAGTGCCGCTCCGAGCGCGACGGCCTGGAGCACGGTGGTTGCGGCCGTCCCGAGACGATGCGCCTCCAACTCGAACACGACGAGCGCCGCGAGCCCGGTGACGAGCGTCGGGCCCGGCGTCCAACCGTGAGCCGCCACCGCGACCGCTTCGAGGACGACGACGACGCCGAACCCGGGCAGGATCACCGTGTCCGTCGCGTCGGCCAGCACACCTCCGCGCGAGCGGCGAGCGAGGAGGGCGGTGACGGCGATCGCGCAGACGGTGATCGCCATCGGCCACGCCTGTGGTCGAGCGACGTCGCGACCCCCGGAGAACCCGGGGTTCGTGGCGTGCGCGGCCATCGCGACACCCACCCACACGACCGGACCGACCAGGAACCGCAACACGGACTCGGGGTGGCGCGCCACTCGGACCGCGTACGCCACGGCGACCACACCCATCGCGGCGGCGAGCACCACCTCGAGGCCACCGCCGTGCAGGTCGGGGGGGACATCGGCGCCGTCCACGAAGGACGCGATCACGACGACCGGCACGAGCGCTCCGCCCAACAGCTCGAGCGCGCCGCCGACCGCGCGGCGACCCGCGCCGGTCGAGGAACCAGGCAGCCCCGAGCACCGCGAACGGGATCAACAGCTCGGCGACGGGACGAAGGGACGTCGACACCTCGCCGAACGCGAAGACGACGAACCCCACCAGACCGACGAACAGGAGCGCGACGCCGAGATACGCGAGACCGTGCACCGCGAGATCGGATCGCGCCGTCTGCGCAGCTTGTGCGAGCCACTCGCGAACATCGCGCGCCCAACTCGGAGGTTCTTGAACCGCGGCTGTGGAGGGGACCGCGGTGGGCACCGCGGCCGGACGGATCACCGGCGCTGCGGGACGAACAGTCGGCGCGCGCTCGACCCGCGGTCGGATCGGTGTCGCGGGAGGCTCCACCTGCCTGCGGTACGCGTCTCGTACGAGCACCTCGTAGGTGTTGCGATCGACATGGCCGCGAGCGTGCGGCATCTGCGAGGAAGGCGAGGACGACATCGCATTCTGCGCGCTCTCGCGCGCCCGACTCACGCGCGGCAACCGCACCCCAGCTCACCATTGGTGACGGTGGCCCGGGCGTTGCCATCACGGAGGCGCCGGCCTCGTCGAGCACCACGTGGGATGTCCACGCGGTGCCGTCGAAGTAGCGCAGCCCGTAACGCCCCGTGGGATCGTACGCCCACCCCGCACCCGTCTCGCAAGGAGCGGTCCCGGGAGGGATCGCGAGCGGATCGACATCGACGGCCTGCGACGTCCACTCGCGCCCGTCCCAGTAGCGCAGGCGGTGTCGCCCCGTGCTGTCGTCGTACCAGCCCTTTGACGGCATCATCGCCCTGCCCGTGAACCGATGACGGCGAGCACCGGCCGGTGGTCGAACGCGTCGAACGCGGGCACACGAAGGAGACGCTCCTCGAGGTCGGGCGTCACGAAGATCCAGTCGCTGCAGTTGTCGTTCGACGTTTTCAGCGTGCAGTGCTCGGTGGGTTGCACCGTTTCGAAGCCGGCGCCGAGCAGCGCGTGGAGCTCGGGTGAACCGGGATCGGAGTTGAGGTCGCCCGCGATGACCGTCCGGCGCGGATGGCCCAACGCGAGAAGGAGGACGCGGATCTCGGCGAGTCGGGTCTGGTGCAGCCGCGGCGTCGAGCCGTTCTGGAGGTGCGGCGCCGCGAGGGTGATCTCACCCACGCCCTGTACGACGAGGCGGAGCCCGCCGAGTGCAACCGCGACGATCAGAAACGCTCTGCCCGGCCGCGAGCCGTGCGAAGACGGGAGCGAGTGCGGGAACCGTGAACACGACCACGATGACCAGCACGGTGCGCGTGATCCCGGACTCCTCACGATACGTGTAGAGAATCGGGAACAACGCTCGTAGGCACTGCAGAGCCAACGTGATCGTGATCGCGACTGCGATGACGCCGGGCGTCGTGCGCCAGCTCCGATGCGGGGCGCACCGGCTTCTCGGCGAGATGCTCCGGCGCAACGCGCGTCTCGGTCACGGCATCGTCACTGGTACCGGAGCGCGGATGCGGGCTGGATGCGGGACGCGCGCCGCGCGGGCAGCAGCGAGGTGGCAACGGCGACCGCGTACACCGCGACGAAGATCACCGCGAGCGTGAGCCACGGCACGTCGAACCGGATCCCGGCCCAGCTCGCCTGTCGGGCCGCGTCGCTGATCACGTTGAACGAGACTGCGAGCCCGAGCAGCGTGCCGAGCGCGATCGACGTCAGGGCCAGGAACGATGCTTCCAGCACGAAGCTCGCCTGCACCATGCTGCGTTGGAAGCCGATCGCGCGCGAGGACGCCGATGTGCTGGCGTCGCTCGACGACTGCTCGCGCGCTGATCACACCGAGCGCGGCGACGCCGACCACCAGCCCGAGACCGAGGAATCCGAGGATGATGTTCTGGTACGTCTTCGACACGCCGATCACGTCTGCGAGGAGTGTGTCGACGGACTTGGCCTCGAGCCCATGGTCGAGGAACGCCGACTCGAGCCGCCGCGCCGCCTGCGTCGCGTCCACACCGGGAGCGACCTCGAAGTAGTAGATCGACGGCCGCACGCGGTCGCCGAACCGCGCCAGCGCGGCCTGCGACGTGAGGATGCCCCCCATCGAGTAGCTCGCGGTGTCCTTGAGCACACCGATCACCCTGAGGTGGCGAGTCGTGCCGGTCTGGGGATCGCGCACGGTCACGCCGACCGGATCGAAGTGGGGATCCTCGGCGTGGAAGCCGGTGAGCTGGAAGTCGGGGAGCACTGCGAAGTTCCAGTTGTTCCGGTGCGGCACGACGAACGGGTCGACGACGGCGAGGCCCGGCTCGGCCGAACGGCGCGCCACACCGCCTGCGCGTTCTTGTAGCCATGCGCGGTCGAGGCGAGCCCGAAGCGCGTTCCCCGCAGGTATGCGTCGTCGAGGCCGCGCACCTGGTAGTCGGCAAAGCTCGCTCTCCGTTCTGGCACGGAGCCGGCCCCTCGGTCCTGGCGAGCCTCCACCGGGAGGTAGGACTGCGCGGCAACCACGGGGTAATCCGAGGCGCGCAGATCGGGCGACGACGCGATCGTGGCCCGCATGTCGGTGATCGGGTTCACCGGCGACGCGATCGCCTGCACGTCGAATCCGCCACCGAACTCGACTTTGTCGTTCCCGGCGCTGGTGAACGCGTTCGACGTGGTCGCGCCGACCACGAGCGTGAACACCACGAGCGTGAACATCGCGAGGATGGTGCCGGTTCGGAAGCGCTCACGGAGCGGGTACGCAACCGACGTCTTCAGGATCGGCGCCAGACCGCGGACGCGGCCGAGCACCCTGGTGAGCCCGCCCAACACCATCTTGTCGTTGTACGAGATCACCCAGACGGCGCCGAGCACGACGAGCAGACCAGCGACGATCCACGTCGAGAAGTCCATCTGCAGACCCGGTACGAGACTTCCGTAGTAGTGGAACGGCAGGAGCATCAGCACGACCACCGCGATGCCCGCGGCCGTGTACGCCGCCCGCGCGCCGACGCCCCACGAGCGCGCCGATCGACGCCAGGCCGATCACGACGAGGGAGAGCCCGAGCATGAGGGGCGTCGCCTGCTTCCCCGACACGCCCGCGAGCGCGAAGACCCCGCCGAGTACGGCGAGCGCGACGCCGCCCCATCGCGCTCGCCGCCCCCCACGTTCGGTCGCCTCGGGAGGGAGGTTCCGAACGGCAGCGACGATGTTCAACTTGCTCACACGCCCGGCGGACACGGCCACGACGGCAAGAGTCAGCACCACTCCGAGCGCGTACGCGACCACGACACTGCGCGGCTCGATGGAGAACGACAACTCGATGCTCGACGTCGCCGAGAGCGCAGCCGCGATCGCGGCGACCATCGCGTACGCGACCACGAGACCGAGCGCCGCCCCGACCGCGGCGGCGACGACGTCGTACGCGAGCCCCTCGAACACGAAGCCCTCGACGAGATGGCCACGCCGCGTTCCCACTGCACGGGCGATGCCCATCTCGGTACGCCGTTCGGCCGCGAGCATCACGAAGATGAGGAAGATGAGCAAGATGCCGGCCGCGATCGAAAACGTGCCGAACGTCGTGAAGAGCGACAGGAACGCGGCACCCTGGTCGTCGGCGTTCGCGAGGCCGTCGTGCTTGGTCGGATCCACCGCGAGTCCGGTGCCCGCGATCAGCGGCCGCACGAGCGCACGGACGGCATCCGTGTGCGCCGCACCCGAGAGCTCGTCACCATTGTTGGAGATCAGGACGTGGTTGACGCGACCGGCTTGCCCGAAGATCGCCTGCGCGCGCGTCAAGGGCATCAACACCGCGGGCCCGTCGGTTCCGGCTCCGTGGTAGCGGACGACCGCGCGCACGATGGCGTCGATCGGCTTGCCACCTGCGTACACCGTCAGGTGGTCACCGGCCCGCGCACCGAACTTCGACTGGCTCCGCGCGTTGACGTACACCTCGTTGGCCCGGAGGTCGGCGAGCGAGACCGCGGTGCCGTCGAGCCGGCGGATGGTATCGAGGGACGGAGCCCCGCTCGCGAACAGCGTGACGGTGGGCTCGGTCTCCCGGCTGGTGAGGTCCTGGATCGAGATCGGCTCGATGATCGCAGGCGCCACCCCGTCCACCAGCGGCTCGCGGCGAAGACGACGCTGCAGACGCTCGGCGATCCCCTGGTCGAAGTAGCCCACGCCGGTCGCCTGTCCGAAGGCCTGGACGGCCTTTGGTTTGGCGCCCTGTGCCTGCACCATCTCGTCGGTCGACCCGAGTGCGGTGAGCACCGACGACCGAATGGTGTGACTCACCGTGTCGCCCGTGGCGAGCGCGGCGGCGATGATCGTCGTCGCGAGCATGAGCCCGGTGACGATCAGCGCGGACCGGCCCCGTCGTCGCGTCACGTTCCGCATCGCCAGCCGCGCGAACACCACGTTCCGGATCGCGAGGAAGACGACGACTCCCAACACGGCCGCGAGCACGATGAGCAGCGCGGTGGCCAGCGTGCCCAACGGGAGCCCGAACAGGCGTTGCACGTCAGGTCACTTTGCCGGCCTGCCGTTCGGGCACGGGGCCGGCGCCCGCCGAATCGACGAGGCGCACTTCGTATCGCTCCCGCCCGGGCGGCGACTTGAAGAGCGTCACGTACTTCGAGAGCACGTCGGCGTAGAAGCCACTCTCGGCGTCCGCGGCTGCGTGCTCGGCGGTCTCCCAGAACGAGATCAACATGCCGCTCCCGGCGTTCGTCGACAGCACGTAGACGCCGCGGTACCCCGGTTGGGTTCGCAGCGCGGGAAGCACCTCACCTTCGAACAACGCCAACGATTCTTCGACGCTGGTACGAACGGTGTCGATCTCAAGCTGAGTGACGCGCGCGAACATCTCTGGACACCTCCGGGTGCGATTCCTCGACTACACGCCCGTCGAGCATGCGAACGATCCGATCGGTCTGGCGGCCGACGCCGATGTCATGCGTGACGATCAGGAACGTGAGGCCACGCTCGATGTTGAGCTGGCGCATCAACGCCGTGATCTCGTCGGCGCTCTCGCTGTCGAGGTCTCCGGTGGGTTCGTCGGCCCAGACGATCGTCGGGTCGTTCACCAAGGCCCGCGCGATGGTGACGCGCTGCCGCTCACCGCCCGACAACTCGTCGGGCACGTGCTCCGCGCGTTCGGCGAGACCGACGAGCTCGAGCGCTTCGATCGCGCGCCGCCGCGCCTCGCGCGCGGGCCGCCGCGCCACCAAGAGTGGCAGTTCCACGTTCTCGACGGCGTTGAGCACGGGCATGAGGTTGTAGAACTGGAAGACGAACCCCATGTGCCGGGCGCGGTAATCGGTCCGCTCGCGATCCGACATGCTCGCGAGCGACACCCCCTCGACGAGCACATCCCCACCGTCGATGTCGTCGAGTCCGGAGAGACAGTTCAACAGCGTGGTCTTGCCGCACCCGCTCGGCCCCATGATCGACACCATCTCGCCGGCGCCGACGACCAGGTCCACGCCGTTGAGCGCATGCACCTCGACCCGACCGGTGCGGTAGGTCCGTACCAGGCCTACGGACTCGACCAGATGTGCCGCGGTAGCGTTCGGCGATCCGACGTCCCGGAGCGCTCGCGCTCGTGTCCGCATGCCACCAGCGTCTCCGAACGGCGGCGCCCCGGCCAGGGTCGATGGTCCCAACGATGGGTACCCCTCCATGAATCTCGAGCCGGCCCCGTGGGAGGCGGACGTCGTACTCGCCGACGGCGGGTCGGCCCACCTTCGTCCTGTGGGTCCGGGGACGCCGACGCGCTGCGCGACCTCTACGAGTCCCTCTCGGACAACTCGCGCTATCTGCGGTTCTTCTCGCCGGCGCCGGCCGCCCTCGCGGGCGAGATCGGGCCGCGGGTCGAGATCGACGAGCGGCACTTCGCGCTGGTTGCAGAGATCGGTGACCGGATCGTCGCGGTTGCCGACTACTACCGGAAGCTCGACGACGTCGCCGAGGTCGCGTTCACCGTGCGGGACGACGAGCAGGGCCGCGGCCTCGGGACGCTCCTGCTCGAGCATCTCGCGGACGTTGCATCCGATCGCGGCGCTCCGCACCTTCGTCGCCACGGTGCTGGCGGAGAACGAGTCGATGCGCCATGTCTTCCGCGACGCGGACTACGCGGTCACGTGGTCCCGACCTGAGCTCGGTGTCGCGGAGGTCACGCTCGATCTCGCACACGGCGACGAATGGATGGAAGCCCACGCCGAGCGTGAGCTCACGGCCGATGCGCTCTCGATCGCTCGGCTCCTGTCACCGGCATCGATCGCAGTCATCGGGGCAAGTCACCGGGCCGGAACGATCGGCAACGCGGTGTTGCGCAATCTGCTCGCAAGCAGGTTCTCCGGACCGGTCTTCCCGGTGAACCCGAGCGCGGCGTCGGTCGCGGGTGTGCAGGCACATCCGAGCGTGCTCGCGATCCCCGAAGCGGTCGACCTCGCGGTCGTCGCCGTACCCGCAGGTGCCGTCGAGGCCGTGACGCGAGACTGCATCGCGAAAGGGGTACGCGGCCTGGTCGTGATCTCCAGCGGCTTCGCCGAGCTCGGCGACGACGACGTTCAGACCGAGATCGTGCAATTGGCGCGCCGCAACGGCATGCGCGTCGTGGGCCCGAACTGCATCGGCGTAGCGAACACGAATCCGGCGGTGATGATGAACGCGACCTTCGCGCCGGTGTCGCCGATCCGCGGACGCGTCGGCTTCGCATCCCAGTCGGGGGGAATCGGGATCGAGCTGCTCGCGCGTTCGCGATCGCTGGACCTCGGCGTCTCCACCTTCGTTTCGCTCGGCAACAAGGCCGACGTCAGCGCCAACGACCTGCTCCAGTACTGGGCCCGCGACCCGGACACCGACGTGATCCTGCTCTACCTCGAGTCGTTCGGGAACCCGCGCAAGTTCTCGCGCCTCGCCCGGCGGATCTCGCGGAGCAAGCCGATCGTCGCGGTCAAGAGCGGGCGTACTCCCGCCGGTGCACGCGGCGCGAGCTCGCATACCGCGGCACTCGCGAACCCCGATGTTGCGGTCGACGAACTGTTTCGCCAGGCGGGCGTGGTCCGCGTCGACACCCTCGAGCAGCTCTTCGACACCGCCTCGCTGCTCTCGCATCAACCGCTGCCGCGTGGCCGCCGCATCGGGATCGTGAGCAACGGCGGTGGGCCCGGCATCCTCGCGGCGGACGCGTGCGTCGCCGGTGGCCTGGAGGTACCCGAACTGTCCGACGGCCTGCAGTCGACGCTCCGGTCGGCGACACCACCGGGTGCCGGCGTACGGAACCCCGTCGACCTGGTCGCGTCGGCATCCGCTGCCGTCTACGAACAGGCACTCGACGCGCTGCTCGCTTCCGCCGAGATCGACGCGCTGCTCGTGATCTACGTCTCGCCACTCGTGAGCCGGCCGGAGGACATCGAGCGCGCGCTCGTGCGCGTCGCGTCGAAGCTCGAGAGCACACCGCTCGTCGCGTGCTTCCTCGGCGGGGACACAGCCCCGGGTCCGCTGCGCGGAGAAGGCACCGCACCCGCGATCCCCAGGTTCTCCCTTCCCGAATCGGCGGCGTTCGCTCTCGCCCGCGGAGTGCAGCTCGCGGAGTGGCGGCGGGCCCCCGTCGGACGCACTCCCGCACTGGACGGCATCGAGTCGGATACGGCGCGCGCGCTCGTGCGAGAACACCTCTCCGAGGAACCCGGCGGAGGATGGATCGACCTGCCCACTGCGTCGGCGCTGCTCGCGGCCTACGGAGTACCGGTCGTTGCCACTCGCCGCGCGGCGACCGCGGACGAGGCGGCAGAAAGGGCACGCGACCTCGGCTTCCCGGTGGCCCTCAAGGCTGGGGCACCGGAACTGGTCCACAAGACCGACGTCGGCGGTGTCCGACTCGGTCTCGACACACCGGAAGCGGTGCGCAGTGCGTTCGTGGAGATGCGCGACGCGCTCGGGGCACGCATGGGCGACGCGCTGCTCCAGCCGATGGTCGCGCCAGGGGTCGAGCTCATCGTTGGCGTGACCCACGATCCGCTCTTCGGACCCCTCGTGCTCTTCGGCATGGGCGGCGTCGGCGCCGAGCTCGTGCGGGACACCGCGCTGCGCATCGTGCCGTTGACCGACGTCGACGCGTCCGAGATGGTCCGCTCGCTCCGTAGCTCGCCCCTGCTCTTCGGCTACCGCAACTCGTCGCCCGTCGACGTCGATGCGCTCGAAGGCCTACTGCTGCGAGTCGGTCAGCTCGCCGAGGAGATCCCCGAGGTCGTCGAGCTCGACTGCAACCCGGTGGTGGCCTCGAGTTCGGGCAGCCTGGTGCTCGATGTCAAGCTGCGGATCGGAGCGGTGAACCGACGCGCCCGATTCTCGCCCAACCTCTGAAGGATCGAGTCATGCCCAAGACCGTCATCGCTCCGCTCGACGGTTCGGATTTCGCGCTCCGCGCCCTTCCCGTCGCGGCCTCGCTCGCGGACGCGTTCGACGCCGAGCTCCTCCTCGTGACGACCCCGATGAGCCTGGATCAGCCCGATCCCTCGGAACTGCCGGTCTGGTTGCCCGACGCCGCTGCCGCGACCGGCTACGACCGGGTCCGCACCGAGCTTCTCCGCGAACACGACACGATCGCCGCGATCGCCGGTTGCGTCGACAGCGCGGAGGAGCCCGTGCTCTGCATGGCAACTCATGGACGCGGCGCGCTCGGTACCGCCGTGCTCGGAAGCGTGGCTCAACGTGCCGTACGTGAGCTCGGGGTTCCCACCACACTGGTCGGACCGAACTCCGACACCGAATGGCGCGTCGGGGGGCCGATCGTCGTCTGTCACGACGGATCGCTCGCGTCCAGCGCGATCCTCCCGACCGCGCGGGAATGGGCACGGACACTCAACCGGACGATCGTGATCGTGCACATCGTCCACCCGCGAGACGACGAGGACCCGTCCGCGTCGGTCGCCGAGCTCGAGCACGCGACCGAGTTCTTCCGGGCCGAGCTCGCCGACGACGGCTTGCGCGTGGTCCGCGATCGCCACCCTGCAAGCGGCATCCTGGAACTCGCCGACGACGTCGCCGCGTCCATCGTCGCGCTGAGCACCCACGGTCACAGCGGTCGCGCGCGTTTCACCCTCGGCCGCGTCGCCGGTGCGGTGATCCACGCGGCGCCGTGCCCGGTGCTGATCACGAGACCGAGCGAACTGCCAGCCTCGTAGCCCGGTTCACTGGGCCTCGTTGCTCCCGTCGGAATGCTCCTGCGCGTCGACGTCCGATACCAGGTGCTGCACGTCCTCGAGCCGCAAGACGCCCACGACCCGTCCGCGGTCGACCACCGTGAGGGCGTGCGCCGGAGCACTCACCACGAGCGGAAGATCCTCCTCGAGGACGTCCGTGGCGGAGACGACCGGCGCGGCGCGCTCGGCGAGGTCAACGGCGCTCTGCCCGCGCGCGTGGAGCTGGATCGACCGGGCGTCGACCAAACCTATGTAGCCCTGTGCCCCGACCACCGGGAACGCGCGCTGCGCGCTCCGGCGGATCAATGTACGCAACTCCTCGACGCTGGTCGTCGGCGCCACGATCACCGGCTCGAGCATCATCACGTCGGCAACGAGGTGACCCTTCAACCGAACGTGCACGATCGTCGCCGCCTCCTCGGCCGACGCTCCGAGGTACACGAAGACCCCGATGATCGTGAGCCACAGATTGAAGAGGGCGCCGACGACGATGAGCACGACCGCGACGCTGCGCCCCACTCTCGCCGCGATGTGCGTTGCCCGCTCGAGGTCGTACCGACGTTCGAGCAGCGCTCGGAACACCCGGCCGCCGTCGAGCGGGAACGCGGGGAGCAAGTTGAACGCCGCGATGATGAGGTTGAACCAGAAGACGCGCGCGAGGAACGATCCACCATAGAGGTCGATCGGCAGCAACGACTCCTGCACCAGCACGGCGGCGAGGCCTCCGAGCGCGGCAAGCCCGACGCTCGCCGCCGGACCCGCGATCGCCATCGCGAGCTCGTCGCTCGGCGTCTCGGGAAGATGCTCGAGCTTGGAGATACCGCCGATCGGGAGGAGCACGATCTCGTGTACCACCGCGCCTCGGGCGCGACCGACGACACAGTGCGCGAGCTCGTGGACCACGACGCAGGAGAAGATCACGACCAGCCACGAGAGCGAGCTGACCACTCCCGGACTCCCCGCTTGCGTTCCCGCGAACACGAAGAGCGCCACGAGCAGGAAGAACGTGACGTGGACCCGGATCTCGATGCCCGCGATCCGGCCGAGGCGGAACGACCACTCCCGGCGCGTGGGCTGCCGCGGCTGATCGGCGCTCACGCTGGACCGGCCTCGGCGTTGTCCCCGATCGTACGGAGGGTCGCCGTGAAGATGTGCGCGACGAACGGGCGAATCAGCCACCAGTACCGCGCGAAGCGACGCCTTGCGTCGGGGTCGGTGGTCGCGGTTCGACATTCGTAGGTCAGCAACGTCGCGTCGTCTCCGTACGGGAGCACGGAGAAATTCGCGGCGATCTTGCCCCAACCCGGCACTGCGAAGCTCGCGAAGTCCGCCGCCGGGATGTCGCGCCATTCGATGTTCAGCTGCCAGAACTTCCCGACCGCGCCGAAGGCGATCTCGCGCCCGGGCTGTTCGCCCAGCACCGACCAACCCGGCAGGCGATCACCTTCGGCGAGCACCAGCCGAGGCGGTGGAGCGACCGATCGGCCGGTGAGACGGCTCGGGAGTGCGCGCACCCACAGCGCGGCATCGAGCAGCGGGGTTCGCACGCTGAGAACGTCGAGCCCGCGGGCCGCCCGGAACGTCGTGAGCGGATCGGCGCGCACCACTCGGTGCTCGGCGAGGCTCACGTCGAACGACGGCATCACTGCGTCGATGATCAGCGCGCCGGGACCGGTCCCGATGTCGAAGGGTGCGTCCGTGGCCAACACGGAGCCAGCATGCGGCCGAGCCGGCGATTCCGCTAGGGCCACAGGTCACTTCCCGGCGACCGTAGCTCGACTCAGCCGGCACTCACGCGGGTGGCGGGCTCGGTGCTCGCGCCTGGCCGACCGAGGATCTCCTCACCCACCGGGTAGAGCGGCTTGGGTCGAGTCAGCTTGTCGTGCTTCGAGCGGCTGGTCACCGCGACGTTCCACGGCTTGTGCGGCGCGGCGAGGATGGCAGGGTCCATGAAATAGAGCTTGAGATGCGGCCCGGTCCTGGCGTCGGTGTCGCGGAAGTCGGCGATCAACTGACCACGCTCGCGGAGGAACTGGTAGAAGCGCGCGTGCCGCGGGTACTTCTTCGCATCGATCCGGTAGCGGAGCGACACGAACACGTTGACGATGAGGTAGTGGTAGCCGTGCGCGGCGTAGTCACCGAGTGTGCCGTCGGTCGGCAGGTCGAAGCGATCGAGCACGGGATAGCCCGCGGTCCGGAGCTCCGGGCCCTTCACCTCGGTTGCAATCGGTGTACCCACCGGCACGTGGGCGACGACCCAGGCTCGCATGAGCTCGCGAGTGGACGGCCGGTCCTGCATGCGCGCGTAGTCGACCAGAGACACCGCCGGCTCCACCGCGATCGCGAAGGTCCCGGCGACCACGACACCCACGACGATCCACCGGCGCGGCGTCGCGTGCTCGCACGGACCGCGCGGCGTACCGCCCGAACGTCACGACTGCGCTCGCGGCGAAGAGCAGGATGAGCGGCAGTATCTGGATCGCCCAACGCTGCCAGTGCAACGACGACAGGCTGATGAGCGCGAGGAACAGCGCGATGAAGCCCGCGAGCAGGAGCCGGCGGGTGTCGCGCCGCGCGTACGCGATCGCCATGCCTCCGACGGCGAGCACCGGAGCCACCCAGGAGATCGCGTCGGGGATCGCCGCACCGGCGTAGTACGCGAGGTTCTCGAACCATCCGGACCGGTCGTTGGTGACGGTGCCGACGGTCTCCGCCTGGAGCGACCGCGACACCGCGTGCCAGTCGATGAAGAAGAAGGGCGTCGTGATCGTGAACACCGCCACCGCGGCGCCGAGCCCGATCAACACCGACCGTGTTGTGACGCGCACACGTTCTCGGTATCGCGCGATCACCCACACCGCCACGAGTACCGCAACGAGCGCGACCATGAAGTAACGCGACGCGATCGCGAGGCCGATTACCCCGCCCGCCAACGCGAAGCGCCGGGGGCGCGGATCGTCGAGGGCGACCAGGCACGCCCACAGCGAGAGCAACCCGAAGCACGCGCCGGCGGCGTCGGTGCGGACGATGCTCCCGTAGCTCACCGCCAGTGGGACGAGTGCCCAACAGAGGGCGGCAATCAGCGCGGTCAGATCGTCGAACGCCCGCCGTCCGACGAAGAAGAGCAGCGGGATCGTCGCGACGCTGAGCAGGATCACCCACGACCGGCCGATCTCGTAGAAGCTCGAGGGGTCCTCACGGAACCGCGTGGCGACCGAAGGCGCCTCGCCGAACATCGGCGCGCCGTGGAACACGATCTCGCGGGCTCGGTAGGCGATGGCGAGCGGGTAGATCACGGTGGAGCCCGGATGGCCGAACCACTGCGGATTCGGGTCACCCTTCCACGCCATCCTCGCGGCCGGCAGCACGAAGTACGGCTCGTCGGCGCCCGGCGCAGGCAGCTCGTGGGTGAGGCCGCGAAGGTGGACGAACAGCGAGAACCCGACGATGCCGAGCAGCGCGACGACGACCACCTTCGTGGGCAGGCGGGAGCGCGCGGCCCGACGCTCCTCTTGTTGTGCCGCATCCATCCCGAGAACCCCCGAGGCCGAATGCATGGTGGCACACGGTCCCGGTGGACGACGCGCGGCACCGCGCGCCTGGGTTACACCACCGCGCGCTTCCCGGTGCGACCTCCTGCGAGCTTGATCCTGATGGTCTGATCCTTCGGTCGTTCGCGCCGCACGACCGTCGATCAGCGGCCATGTTCCATCGGATCCGAGCTGACGGCACTGCTACGATGCCCTGCCTCAGGGGAAGCCGAGCCCCCATCGTCTAGTGGCCTAGGACGCCGCCCTTTCAAGGCGGTAACGGGGATTCGAACTCCCCTGGGGGCACGCGATCGAACATGATCGTGATCTGGTCCTGTAGTGCAGTTTGGAGTGCACGCCGCCCTGTCAAGGCGGAGGTCGCGGGTTCAAATCCCGTCAGGACCGCGAGAGGGCTTCGGCTCTCACACGGCCGGGTAGCTCAGTCGGCAGAGCACGCGCCTGAAAAGCGCGGGGTCACCGGATCGACGCCGGTCCCGGCCACGACCAGCACGCCGGGCGGGGGCTCGTGTCGGAGCCCTCGAACGAGGGTCGCGTGGTGCGCCTGAAGCGCATGTCCGCGACGCAACGGACACAGCACGTTCGCCTTCCGTGCCATGTACCGTGACCGAATGCCTTCGACGGCCGGCCCCTTGAAGGGCGGCCGCTCGTTGGCACTCACCGTGTTCGTCCTGTTGGGCGTGGCGTTGGCGATTCGTCTCGGCGTCGTCGTCACCGCGACCGTCGCCGGCCCGGAGGACAGCGTCAACGATGTGGTGTACCACTCGCAGCTGATCGACGATCCGGTTGGGCACCTCCGCCACTCGTCTCCCGAGGTTGCCCAGTACGCGCCCTATCTCGGCTTCGCGGAGTGGATGACAGCACGCCCGTGGATTGCCTTCGGTGCAGACGACACCACGGCATTGCGCCTCGGCTCCGTCGTCTGGGATCTCGTCGGGATGACCGTGCTGCTCGTTGTGGTCGCCCGCCGGATGCCGGCCGGTGTGGTGTTCCTCGGCCTGTTGTGGGCGGCGTCACCGCTGTTGTGGCCGGCGTCCGCCTTCGCAGCCCAGGATGAACCGATCGCGGCGGCGATCGTGGCAGGAGCGGTGGCGCTGGCAATCATGCGTCGACGAACCGCGGCGCTGGCCCTCCTCGTCGTGGGCTTGTTCGTGGCCAAGGTGCTCCTCGTTCCGGTGATCCTCGCGTTCCTCCTGACGGCGCCTCGCGCGTCGCGCGCTCGTGATTGGGCGACCACCGCCGCCACGCTGGTCGCGGCGGTGGCAATCACCTGGCTGCTGAGCGGTACCGACGGGCTGTCGCAGCAACTCAGCTACGACACCAACAACCTCGGGTTCTCGATGACGCCCTGGTCCACGCTCGTACTGCACCACGTGGTCGAACCAGAGACCGCGCTCCACATCTCGATCGTGGTCACGTGCGTAGCACTCGTCGGCGTCGTGTTTGCCTGGTCCAGGCATCGCAACGACCGCGACAGGGGCGCAACTCGGCTCGCCGCATCTCTGCTCTTCGTGACGTTCGCGCTCCTGGCGGTCTCGAATCCCGAGTACCTGTGCATCGCCGCCCCAGTCGCGATCGTCGCGTGTCTGAGCATCGATCGTTCTCGCGTGCCCTGGGGGTTGCTCGTGGCGGCGGCACTGGCGTGGGCCGTGAACGTGGCGTACTACCTGCTGCGAATGGCGTACGACCCGACTGGTTCGCTCCTCGGTCTCACCGGGTTCAGGGGCAGCGTCAAGGGCCGCGTGGCCTTCCTCGACGCCGTCCATCAAGGACTCCTGATTGCGCTCTGGCTGACCTTGATCGCGACCGCCTGGTACTGGCTGATGGCTGAGGCAGCCGTGCCCGAGGACAGCGAAGAGGCGGAGGCTCTCCCCGGCTGGTGGGCGAGTCGGCCACGCGGTCGCAGCTTCGCGAGCCTGCCTGCTCGAACACGGTCCCTTCAACCGGGCGCGACCGACGCGCGCGTGCGCGAGCTGTCCACGAAACGGACGGAGGCTCGAGCGAACAAGCGCTTCACACTGGTGGTCGCCGCCATCTTCGTGTTGGCGGGTGTCGCCGCGGCACTCGTGCATTCCCTCGCCGCCGCGTTGATTTGCTGGGGTCTGGGTGTCGTCTATTTCGTCGGCGCGTTCTTCATCGAACGCGACCTCTAGATCGCCTCTCCGTCGAGGCGGCGGTCGGGTTCAGTCTCGAGGTGGAGGCGGCGATCGAAGCCGACGGGAACGGCTTCGTGGCCGCGTTCGTCGGCGGCATGGGCATTCGGGAGCGTCATGCCCCGCGGCGACGAGCTGACGCTCGGATTCACCGACGACGTGCTCCTGAGCGTGCTCGCGCACGGCGTGACGTCGTCGCCACTCGCGGCACGCTACGGCAGGCACGCTGCGGAACTGCATGCCCGGCGCCCCGAGCATCCGGAGACGGCGGACCCGCGGACTCGATCTCTGGCCGGGAAGCGACCGACCTGGAAGTAGCCCCTCAGAGCTCCGTGGACTCGTCGACCTGGTCGAGGAACTTGCGGATCTCCGATGCCCGGAAGCGCCGGTGACCGCCGAGGGTGCGGATCGCCGAGATCTTGCCCGCCCGCGCCCAGCGCGTGACGGTCTTGGGGTTCACCCGGAACATGGCAGCGACCTCGGAGGGCGTCAGCAGCTGCTCGGGTTCCGGAGCATCGTTCTGCGCCATGTGGACTCCTGGGCTTTGGGGGGAACAGTCCCGAATGTGCAGGTTAGCAGCTTCCGTCCCGTGTCGGAGCTACGTCGACGTGATCGTTACCCGCCCGCGACCCTCCACGATCTCCCCGACCAACCACGCATCGTGCCCGGCGGAACGTATGACGTCCAGGGTATCCAATCGGTCCTCCGCCGCAACCGCGGCAATCATGCCGAGACCGAGATTGAACACCTGCTCCATTTCGGCCTGCGCGACGCCCCCGGCGCGTCTGCACCTCGGCGAAGATGCGCGGCTCGTCCCACGTTCCGCGCGCGACGTGGGCGTCACAGTGTTGCGGCAGGACACGCGCGAGGTTCGCCGGGATACCACCACCGGTGATGTGGGCGAACGCGTGGACCGGCACGCGCTCGCGCAGCTTCCGCATCGCGGGCGAGTAGATCACGCTCGGGCGGAGCAGCTCGTCGCCGAGCGAGTGGTGCGCACCCTTCCACGCGGGTTCGTCGAGGCGACGGCCCGCCCGCTCGAGCAGCGCCTTGCGGGCCAGCGTGTAACCGTTCTGGCGCAACCCCGGACTGGCCATGCCGACGACGACGTCGCCCGGCCGTACGCCGGACGGCAGGATACGGCCGCGCTCCACCACCCCGACGGCGAACCCGACGAGGTCGAACTCGCCCGGCTCCATGATGTCGTGCTCCGACATCTCCCCGCCGAGCAGCGCGCATCCCGCGGTGCGGCACCCGTGCGCGACACCCGCGACGATGTCGGCGACGATCTCCTCGACCAACTTGCCGATCGAGATGTAGTCGAGGAAGAACAGCGGCTCCGCGCCCTGCACTGCGATGTCGTCGACGCAACCCGCGACGAGATCGATGCCGATCGTGTCGTACTTCGCCATGAGCCGCGCGATGAGCGATTTCGTGCCGACGCCGTCGGTCGACGAAACGAGGATCGGATCGCGCATCCCGCGTGGCTCGTACGCGAAGAGCCCACCGAAGCCGCCGATGTCGCCCACCACCTCGGGCCGCAGCGTGGACCGCACATGCTCCTTGATGAGCTCGACCGCGCGCTCGCCCGCAGCGATGTCGACGCCCGCGTCGGCGTACGTGAGCGGTTCCTGACTCTCGGCTCGCTCGCTACGAGCCGGGATACCCGGCTCGTGGCCACTCGTTCCCCTGCCGCTCACGCGGCCACGCGTGTCATCCGTTGGCGGGCGCGGGCGTGGACTCGAGCTCGAGCTCGAGGACGAGCTTCGAATCGGCGTCGGTGGACGGGAACTCGGGAACCGGGATCGGGTACTCGCCCGACAGGCAGGCGGTGCAGAACGAGCCCGGCGACGCCCCCGTGGCCGCGATCAAGCGGTCGAGGTCGAGGTAGGCGAGCGAGTCGACGCCGATGAGGTCGCGGATCTCGCCGACCGACAAGTCGGCGGCGAGCAGCTCCGAACGACGGCCGGTGTCGAGGCCATAGAAGCAGGGCCACTTGTAGGGCGGCGACGACACACGGAAGTGCACCTCGGCGGCGCCGGCTTCACGCAGCATCGCCACCAGCTGGCGCAGCGTCGTGCCGCGCACGATCGAGTCTTCGACCACCACGAGCCGCTTCCCACGGATGTTCTCCGCGAGCGGGTTGAGCTTGAGTCGCACGCCCTGCTCGCGCTGCTTTTGATCGGGCTGGATGAAGGTGCGCCCGACATAACGGTTCTTCACGAGACCGTCGCCGTATGGAATGCCCGACGCGCGCGCGTAGCCCTGCGCGGCGGGAATGCCGGATTCGGGCACGGGCATCACCATGTCGGCCGAGACCGGCGCCTGCCGGGCCAACTCCTCACCCATTCGTTGGCGCGCCGCATGCGCGTTGTGGCCATACAGCATCGTGTCGGGACGCGCGAAGTAGACGAACTCGAACAGGCACAGCTTCGGGTCGGGGTCGGCAAACCGATTCGAGTGCACGCCCGACGCGTCGATCACGAGCACTTCGCCGGGTTCGACCTCCCGTACGAAGTGCGCACCAACGATGTCGAGTGCACACGTCTCGCTCGCGAGCACCCAGCCGCCCTCGATCCGCCCGAGAACCAGAGGCCAGATGCCGTGGCGGTCGCGCACACCGATGAGATGCGCTTCGTCCATCATCACGAACGAAAAGCCACCCGCGAGGCGCGGGAGCACACGTTCGAGCGCGGCCGCCAGGTCGCGGCCGTCCGAGCGCGGCTCCTGTGGGTACTCCACCGCGATCAGCTCCGCAACCAACGCCGAGTCGGTGGTCGAGTCGAGCCTGCCGCCGCCGGGCAACATCCCGGGAAGCATCCCGAGTTGCTCGGCCAACGAGGCGGTGTTGGTGAGGTTGCCATTGTGGCCGAGGGCGAAGCCGGCGTCACCAACCTCGCGGTAGACCGGCTGCGCGTTGCGCCAGTTGCTGGAACCGGTGGTGGAGTAGCGGACGTGGCCGATCGCGAGGTGGCCGTCGAGCGGGGCGAGGTTGCGTTCGTCGAACACCTGGGTGACAAGTCCCATGTCCTTCACGACGGTGATCGTCTGCCCGTCGCTCACCGCGATGCCCGCCGACTCCTGACCCCGGTGTTGGAGCGCGTAGAGGCCGTGATAGGTGAGTTGCGCGACACGTTGACCCGGCGTGTAGACGCCGAAGACGCCGCAGGCGTGGCCGGTTCCCGGATCCATTACCCCACCAGTATCGTCGATGACGCGGTCATTCCACGTGCCCCAGCGCCCGGGGGATCGCGTCGCGCCATGCGCTGGTCGCGTCGGCGAGCGCGACATCGAATTGAGCAGAGATCGAGGCGGTTGCCCTCCGCGATCCCGATGTCGAGAGCGGGAACTCCCGCGCTCGCGGCGCGGGTGACCACCTCGTCGACCCGGTCTGCGCCGACCGACAGCACCACTCGCGAGGCCGATCTCGGAGAACCACGCGAGCGCGGGTACCAGATCGGTCGCGAGCGTCACCGACGCGCCGCACTCGCCCACGATCGCCATCTCGGCCAGCGCGACCGCGAGCCCTCCTTCGGAGCAGTCGTGAACGCCGTCGACAGCGTGTTCGCGCACCAGCCCGGCGACCACCTCGTGCAGCAGAACGGCCGCACCGAGATCGGCGGCAGGCGGAACGCCGCCGCGTAGCGCGTGCAGGGATGCCCACTCCGAGCCGCCCAACTCCGCCTGCGTGTCACCGAGCACGACGATGCGCGATCCCACGTGCGAGCGCGGGTGGGGGTGGCACCGACGTCGAGCTCGTGGACGAGACCGACGAGACCGACGATCGGCGTGGGATCGATGTCGCGACCGCGCGATTCGTTGTAGAAGCTCACGTTGCCCCCGATCACGGGAATGCCGAGTGCCTCACATGCCTCGCTCAGTCCCTCGGTGACCTCGGCGAACTGCCACATCACGGCCTCGTGTTCGGGGTTGCCGAAGTTGAGGCAGTTCACGAGCGCGCGTGGTTCGGCGCCGACGCACGCGAGGTTGCGAGCAGCCTCGACCACGGCGAGTCGCGCACCGGTTCGCGGATCGAGCGCGCAGAACCGAGCATTGCCGTCGGTCGTGAGCGCGAGCCCACGGCGCGTGCCCTTGAGCCGCAGCACGGTGGCATCGCCGCCCGGGCCGACGACGGTGTTCAGGAACAGCTGATGGTCGTACTGGCGGTACACCCACGACTTGTCCGCGATCGTCGGCACGGCAAGGAGGGCGAGCAGCTCGCCGGAGAGGTCGGCGCCCTCGGGCGCGAGCAGCGCCAGCTCGAGCGCGGGATCGGCCGCCCGGAGCGCTGCGAGGTCACCCGGGGGTGCGAGCGGTCGGCGATACACCGGGCCGTCGCCGAGACTCGCGACCGGCACGTCGGCGATGGGCTCGTGGTCGGAAGAGAGCGCGGCGGGCGCGTCGCCACGCGGCGGCGGAGGATTCTCGCCGGGCACGCCGAGCGCGTCGAACACGCCGTCGTACACGCGGAAGCGCGCGGTGTCGGTGACGCGCCCGATGACCGTCGCGCGGACCTCCCATCGCTCGCACACATCGAGCACCGCGTCGAGACTCGACGGCGTGACGATCGCGAGCATCCGCTCCTGGCTCTCCGACGTCATGACCTCGACGGGGTTCATCCCCGGCTCGCGCTTCGCGACCCGCGCGAGGTCGACGTCCATCCCCGCGCCGGTCTTCGCCGCGGTCTCCGACGCGGCGCACGAGATGCCGGCGGCGCCGAGGTCCTGCACACCGACGGCGAGGCCGGCGTCGAGGAGCTCGAGGGTGGCCTCGATGAGTCGCTTCTCCTCGAACGGGTCGCCCACCTGCACCGAAGGGCGCTTGGCCTCCGAGCCCTCCTCGAACCCGGCCGACGCGAGCACGCTCGCGCCGCCGATGCCGTCGCGCCCCGTGGACGACCCGATCAGAACGGCCAGGTTGCCTTCGCCTTCGGCCTTCGCCAGCACGAGGCGCTCACGGGGAAGCAGCCCGAGGCACAGCACGTTGACGAGCGGGTTGTCGCGGTAGCAGTCGTCGAACACCACCTCACCACCCACCGTGGGTACGCCCACCGCGTTGCCGTAGCCGCTGATGCCGGCCACGACGCGCTCGAAGAGATACCGGGTGCGGGCGTCGTCGAGCGGCCCGAATCGCAGCGGGTCCATGAGGGCAATGGGGCGGGCGCCCATCGAGAAGACGTCGCGGATGATCCCTCCCACGCCAGTGGCCGCGCCTTCGTACGGTTCCACCGCGGACGGGTGGTTGTGGCTCTCGATCCGCACCGCCACCGCCAGGCCGTCGCCCACGTCGATCACGCCCGCGCCTTCACCGGGACCGACGAGCACCCACGGTGCGGTGGTCGGGAAGCGCCGCCGGTAGACGATCGACGACTTGTACGAGCAGTGCTCCGACCACATCACCGCGTACATCGCGAGCTCGAGGTCGGTGGGTTCCCGCCCGAGCAAGACGACGATCTCGGAGAGCTCGTCGTCGGTGAGGCCGAGTTTCAGGTGTCGGGGCTCCGTCGTGGTCATCGCCGCCTGCAGAGATGGAGACGTTGCAGGTTAATCACCGGCACTATTTCCGCATTGTCAGAATCCGATTCCAACGAATTGCCGCGGTCCGGGTCTGCCCTGATACCGTGAAAGATCAGGCAGGGAGTTCTCGTATTCGTGGGAGCAGCACATGGCGAAGAGCACCACAACGCCCGCGCGGAAGATGACCGCGGAGCACAAGGCCGCCCTCGCACAAGGCCGCGCCGAAGGCAGGGCCGTGAAGGTCTATCTCGAAGCACTCGAAAAGAACCGTCCCCGGCGTGGTCGCAAGCGCACACCCGAATCCATCAAGAAGCGCCTGTCGGCGATCGACTCCCAGCTCGCCAACGCATCGGCACTCCAGCGGCTCCAGCTGATCCAGGAGCGTATGGACCTCGAGGGCGAGCTCGAGCAGCTCGGCGCCAAGGTCGACCTGTCCGCCCTCGAGAACGCGTTCGTCCGGACCGCCGGGAAGTACTCGGAGCGCAAGGGCATCTCCTATGCCGCGTGGCGCCAGCTCGGGGTGTCGGCCGACACCCTCAAGAAGGCCGGCATCACGCGCTGACGGCCCGAACGTCGGAAGCCGCAGCGAGCAGCGAACGCAGCAGCACGACACCGTCGTCGGAGCCGATGAGCGTGCTGCTGGCGCGCTCGGGATGCGGCATGAGGCCCACGACGTTGCCGCCCTCGCTGGCGATCCCGGCGATGTCGTCGAGGCTTCCGTTGGGGTTGCGCACGTAGCGCAGCACGACGCGGTCCTCGTCACGCAGACGGCGGAGCGTCGCGGGATCGCACACGTAGTTGCCCTCGAAGTGGTTGATCGGCACACGGAGCACGTCGCCCGGCACGGCGAGCCCGGTGAGCACCGACGCGCTCGTCTCGACGCGAAGCTCCACCGTCTCGCACAGGAACGTGAGCCCGACGTTCTTCTGGAGCGCGCCGGGAAGCAGTCCCGCTTCGGTGAGTACCTGGAACCCGTTGCAGATGCCGACGACCGGTCCGCCTGCCGACGCGAAGTCCGCGACCGCATCCATCACCGGCGAGAAGCGTGCGATGGCACCGGTGCGCAGGTAGTCACCGTGCGCGAACCCGCCCGGCACCACGACCGCGTCGACCCCACCGACGGTGGCGTCGCCGTGCCAGAGCATCTCCGCCTGCGCGCCGAGCTCCTCGACGGCCCAGGCGACGTCGAGCTCGCAGTTCGTACCCGGAAAGAGGACGACGCCGACCCGCACACTCATGCCGCCGCGACCTCGTCGATCGCGATCGTGAACTGCTCGATCACCGGGTTCGCCAGCAGCCGCCGGCACATCTCGTCGACCTGGGCGTGCGCGGCTTCCGCCGACGGCGCGTCGAGCACGACCCGGATCGTCTTCGCGATCGCCACCTCGGTCACGTTGTGGTAGCCGAGGGCCGGCAAGGCCCGCTCGACCGTTGCGCCCTGCGGGTCGAGCACTCCGGGGAGGTGGCTCACCTCGATGCGAGCTTCGTAGGTGCTCACGGTTCGTCGGCTCCGTGCCACTCGTCGAAGCTCCCGCCGGTGACGAGCTCGTAGGCCTCGACGTACTTCGAGCGCGTCGCTTCGATCACTGCCGGGGGCAGCGGCGGCGCCGGTGGCTCGCGGTTCCAGCCCATCGAGAGGTAGTAGTCGCGTACGTACTGCTTGTCGAACGAAGGCGGCGAGACACCCACCGTGTACTCCTCGGCGGGCCAGTAGCGGGACGAATCAGGCGTGAGCATCTCGTCGATCACGAGGAGCTGGTCGTCGATGGTGCCGAACTCGAGCTTGGTGTCGGCGAGGATCAGCCCGCGTGCCGACCGCGAGCTCCGCGCCGAACTCGTAGACGCGCACGGTGAGGTCGCGGAGTTGCTCGAACCGGTCGTCGCCCACGAGTGCAGCCGCCTCGGAGTCGGAGAGCGGCAGATCGTGCCCGTGCTCCGCCTTCGTGGTGGGAGTGAAGATCGGCGACGGCAAGCGCTCAGCTTCCGCGAGGCCGGCCGGGATCGCGCGCCCCGCACGGAACCGGTCTCCTGATAGTCCTGCCATGCCGATCCGAACAAGTAGCCGCGCGCGACACACTCGAGCCGCACCGGGCGCGCCCGCGCGCACCAGCATCGCCCGGCCCGCGACCTCGGGGCCTGCGGTCTCCGGGAAGTCGGTGGGGTCGGCCGACACGAGATGGTTCGGCACGATCGACGAGGTCGCCTCGAACCAGAACGCGGACAGCCCGGTGAGCACACGGCCCTTGTCGGGGATCGTGTCGCCGAGCACCACGTCGAACACCGAGATGCGGTCCGAGGCGACCACCAGCATGCGGTCGTACCCGACTTCGTAGAGCTCGCGGACCTTCCCCGTGTAGTGATGGGGCAACGCGACATGGCTCACGGTATGGCCGCCTGGTCCAGCGCATCCACCGCTCGCGCCACGTGCGCGACTGCCCGGGTCAGGTCGAAACAGCCGTCGAGTCGCTCCGCCGAGAGGTGCGCGGTGATCTCCGGATCGACTGCGAGCACCTCACGGAACGGGCGCCGCTGTTCCCACGTACGCGTCGCGGCTTGTTGCACCAGGCGGTACGCGTCGTCACGCGCGAGGCCGGACTCCACCAGAGCGAGCAGCACGGCCTCGCTGAACACGAGACCGTGCGACGCGTCGAGGTTCTCGCGCATCCGCTCCGGGTGCACGATGAGGCCTTCGACGATGCCGCGGAACCGACCGGTCATGTAGTAAGCGAGAATCAACGAATCGGTGAGCACGATGCGTTCGACCGACGAGTGTGACATGTCCCGCTCGTGCCACAGCGCGATGTCCTCGAGCCCGGCTTGCACGTTGCCACGGAGGACGCGCGCGAGGCCGCAGAGCTGCTCGGAGCGCCAGGGGTTGCGCTTGTGCGGCATCGCGCTCGAGCCCTTCTGCGCGCCGGCGGCGAACGGCTCCTGCACCTCGCCCACCTCGGTGCGCTGCAGGTGCCGGACTTCGAGTGCGAACGACTCGATCGACGAGCCCAGCGAAGCGCACGCGTAGAGGAGTTCGGCGTGACGGTCGCGCGCGATCACCTGGGTGGACGGTGCGGGCCGGAGCCCGAGCTGTTCGCAGACGTACGCCTCGACCTGCGGATCGACGTTCGAGTACGAACCGACCGCGCCCGACACCTTGCCGACGGCGACGGATTCGCGTGCGCGAACGAGTCGGACACGGTCACGGCGGAGCTGCAACGCCCAGAGCGCGAGCTTGCTCCCGAATGTGATCGGCTCCGCATGCATCCCGTGCGTGCGGCCCGCCATCGGGGTGCCGCGGTGCTCGCGCGCTCGCGCCACGATCGCGGCGTCGAGCGTGTCGACCGCGCCGAGGATGAGATCGCATGCGCGTACGAGCGTGACCGCCATCGCGGTGTCGACCACGTCGTACGACGTGAGGCCGTAGTGCAGCCACTTCGCGGCCGGCCCGCCGATGCGCTCCTGGACCACGTCCACGAACGCCGCGGTCTCGTGGTCGGTGACCGCCTCGCGGGCACGGATCGCCTCGAGGTCGAAATCGGCCCGCTCGCGGATGGCGGCGGCGTCGGCGGGCGGGACCACCCCGAGCTTGGCCCAGGCCTCGGAGGCGAGGATCTCCACCTCCAGCCACGTGCGGAAGCGGGCCTCGTCGGTGAACAGGTCGGCGATTTCGGGGGGCGCATAGCGGTCTATCAAGCGGACCCTTCCTCCTGCCGACACTCTACGAGCCCAGCACGCTGCCAGCTGTCCGTTGGCCTGGCGGGATCCGGCACGTGACGCGGGCGACCAGGGGCGAGGAGCAGACGAAGCGGAGGCGTGGGCGGAAGCCCGGGACGCCGAAGCGGAGTCGAACAGGCCAGGAGGACGGCTGGGGTGTCGAACTGCACGAAGCACTGGACCGAGCACGCGGTTGCGCAGTGCGAGGAGTGCGGCCAGCCCTGGTGCGCCCAGTGCCTGGTGCCCCCACCCCGCGACCACGGACCGCTGCGCTGCATCCCGTGCTCCCTGGTGATCGCCGGAGTTCGCGCCCGCCGGCGGGTGCGGTAGCAGGGCACGGTTACGCGTCCGCCGCGATGTCGCGGCGGTAGTACAGGCCCCGCCACCGGATCTGCGCGGCCGCACGGTACGCCCGTTCGCGCGCCTCGCGGACCGTGGCACCCAACGCGCTGACATAGAGCACGCGGCCGCCATTCGTCACGAACTCGTCACCGTCACGCTTGGTGCCCGCGTGGAACACGGTGACTGATTTCACAGCGTCGTGGTCGAGCCCGCGGATGACGTCCCCGGTGCGCGGCGAAGCGGGATAGCCTTCGCTGGCGAGCGCGATCGCGACGCAGGCGTCGTCGACGAACTCGGAGTCGAGCTCTCCCTCGCCGGCAGCGGCGCGGTCGGACGAGCGCGGCGAAGTCTCCGGCAAATCGCGGGATCACCACCTGCGCTTCCGGATCGCCGAACCGGACGTTGTACTCGATGACCTTCGGCCCCTCGGCAGTGAGCATCATCTGCGCGTAGAGCACGCCGCGGTAGTCGATGCCCTGCGAGGCGAGTTGACGCAGTGTGGGGAGCACGGATCGCTCCATCACGTCGTCGACCACCTGCGGCGGTGCGACGGGAACCGGCGAGTACGCGCCCATACCGCCCGTGTTCGGGCCAGTGTCGCCCTCGCCGATGCGCTTGAAGTCTTGCGCGGGCGCGAGCGGCCGCGCGTCGTCGGGGATGCCGTTGCAGACGACGAGGAGTGACAGCTCCGGGCCGCTCATGCCCTCTTCGATCACCAGCGTGCGGCCCGCCTCACCGAATGCCTCACCCGACAGATACGCGCGCACTGCATCGTGCGCGTCGGACCGCGATTCGGTGACGAGCACGCCTTTGCCCTCGGCGAGGCCGTCGGTCTTCACCACGTAGGGCGGAGCGAGCGAGTGGAGAAACTCGACGGCGTGCGTTTCGTCGTCGAACGACCCGTAGCGCGCGGTGGGCACGCCGGCATCCGCGAGCAACTTCTTCATCCAGGTCTTCGAACCTTCGAGGCGGGCGCCGTCGGAGTTGGGGCCGAAGGCGAGGATCCCGCGTGCGCGCACGGCGTCGGCGACACCGTTGACGAGCTGACGGTCCGCGCCGACCACCACGACGTCGACACCGAGGTCGTCGGCAAGCTGCGCGACGGCGGCCGGATCGAGCGGATCGACCGGGAAGCACAGCGCCGACTGCGCGATGCCGGCATTTCCCGGAGCCGCGAACACCTCCGTCGCGCTCGCGGAGCGCTGCAAGCCCCAGACGAGCGCGTGCTCACGCCCGCCCGCTCCGACGACGAGGAAGCGGCTCACGCGACGCGCGGAAGCACGACGGTCTGGGCGCGGTCGGGGCCGACGGAGGTGAACGAAACCGGCACCCCGGCGACCGATTCGACCAAGCGCACGTAGTCGCGCGCCGCGGCCGGAAGGTCGTCGATGACCCGCGCGCCCTCGATGTCGGAACCCCAGGAGGTCAGCGTCTCGAGCACCGGGGTGACCTTGTGCAATACCGACTGGTGGTACGGGACGTGTTCGTACCGCGTGCCGTCTTCCCCCGTGTAGGCCACACACACCTTGAGCTCGTCGAGGCCCGACAGCACATCGAGGTTGGTGATCGCGATCTCGCTGCACGTGTTGAGCCGGACCGCATGACGAAGCATCACCGCGTCGAGCCAGCCGACGCGCCGTCGCCGACCGGTGTTGGTGCCGTACTCACCGCCGCGTTCCACGATGGCGTCGCCGATGGCGCTGCCTTCCGGTAGCTCGCTCGGGAAGGGCCCCGCACCGACGCGGCTCGTGTAGGCCTTCACGATGCCGACGACACGGTCGATCGCACGCGGCCCCACCCCCGCACCCGCGCACACCGCGCCCGCGACCGGGTTCGACGAGGTGACGTAGGGATACGTGCCGTGGTCGAGGTCGAGGAACGTTGCCTGTGCTCCCTCGAAGAGCACGCGCTGCCCGGCGTCGATCGCTTCGTGGAGCAGGTAGACGGTGTCGGTGATGAGCGGCTCGAGGCGCGGCGCCATGCCGAGGTACTGCTCGCAGATCTCGTCGGCCGTCATCGGGAGGCGGTTGTAGACCTTCGCGAGCAGGCCGTTCTTCTCCCGCAACGCGAGCTCGAGCTTCTGCCTGAAGATCTTCGGGTCGAGGAGATCCTGCACGCGCAGCCCCACCCGCAGCGCCTTGTCGGCGTAGGCAGGCCCGATCCCGCGCCGCGTGGTGCCGAGCGCGTTCTTGCCGAGGAACCGTTCGGTGACGCGGTCGAGCTCCTGGTGGTACGGCATGATCAGATGCGCATTGCCGGACAGCTTGAGCTGGCTGACGTCGATGTTGCGCGCCGCGAGCATGTCGAGCTCGTCGATGAGCACCTTGGGGTCGACCACCACGCCGTTGCCGATGACCGGCGTGACAGAGGGATGCAGGATCCCGCTCGGCACGAGCTGGAGCTTGAACACGTCGCCGTCGACGACGATCGTGTGGCCGGCGTTGTGGCCCGCCTGGTAGCGCACGACGAGCGCGCTCTCCTTGGCGAGATAATCGGTAAAGCGGCCCTTGCCTTCGTCACCCCAGTGGGTGCCGACGATCACCGTGCCTGGCACTGGCCCGTCTCCCGGAACGCGACCCCCGTCACGTTGACAGCAGGGTAGTCGAGCAGCCCGGGAACCGGAGCGCCGTTCCGCGCCGTCCAAGGTCCCAACGCCTCAGAGGAGGGACTGCCATGCGACGGATTGTGTTCCTGCTGGTGCTCGTCGGGACATCAGTGCTGCTGATGGCGGGGCCTGCCGGCGCGTGCGGGGGCCTGGTCGGCGAGAACGGCACCATCCAGCTCACCCGGACGACCACACTCGCCGCACACCACGACGGGATCGAGCGCTACGTCACCAGCTTCGAGTTCACCGGCACCGGTGAAGAAGTGGGCTCGATCGTCCCGCTCCCCGGCGTGCCGACGAAGGTCGAGCGCGGCGGCGACTGGACGCTGCAGCGGCTCGAGCGGGAAGTGCGCCCCCCCGTCTTCGAGACCGTCACGCCACAAGCGGCGGCCTCGGGCGCTCTGGACAAAGCCGAGGTGATCCTCCAGACCAAGATCGACGCGCTCGACATCACCGTGTTGCGCGGCGGCGGCAACGCGGTGGGCAAGTGGGCGCTCGACCACGGGTTCCTGCTCACGCCCGACGCGCCCGAGGTCCTCGACTTCTACTCGCGACGCAGTCCGGTGTTCATGGCCGCGCGCTTCGACGCGACGCGCGCGCAGGAGCTGGGTCAGACCACCGGTGACGGGACGCCGATCATGCTCACGATCCCGGCGAAGGAGCCGTGGGTGCCGTTGAAGATCCTCGCGCTCGGGTTGGGCAAGGCGCAGGTCGTCGACGCCGACGTGTTCCTGCTGACCGACGACCGTCCGCTCCTGGCATCCGGGGGAACCGGCCTCGAGCTGGCGCGCAGCGAGCAGGCGTCCCACACGCTGCTCGCGGATCTCCGCTCCGACAAGGGCATGAAGTGGGTGCCCGGCGACATGTGGCTCACCTACCTACGGGTCGACACGCCCGCGAAGAGCCTCGACTACGACCTCGCGGTCTCGACGCACGACGGCGTGCTGCCATCGGCGCGTCTGGTCGGTATCGGCCTGCCCGGCGGCCCGAAGGCTCCGGCCGACACGGGCATGCCGGTCTGGCAGGTGACGGCGATCGTCGGCGGGCTGCTGGCCGCCCTCACGTTGTGTGCGATCCTCGTACGGCGCCGCTCTACCGGCTCCGTGCCCGAACGGCAACTGGGCGCGTCATGAGGGTGACGGGAAGCCGGCGCGTCGCCGTCGTCGGCGCGCTCGCGTTCATGCTCGCGGTCGCGACATACACGGTCGTGGGAGTCGCCGGATCGGGTGGCGCGTCGGGCGACGACCGGCCGGTCGCGCTCGGTCCGGGCAGCGTCACTGTGCGGCTCGTCGTCCAGGACAGCCACTTCACGCCCTCGCGGATCCACGTCGTGCCGCACACCGAGGTGCGCTTCGAGATCTCGAACCACGACTTCCTCGACCACGAGTTCATCATCGGCGACAAAGAGGTCCACGCCCGCCACGAGCACGGCAACGAGCCGTGGCACCCACCCAAGCCCGGCGAGGTCTCGATCGCGCCGCACGAAACCGGCGTCACGACGTACGCGTTCCACGCGCCGGGAGAGGTGCTGTTCGCCTGTCACCTCCCCGGTCACTTCGCCTTCGGCATGAAGGGCTACGTGATCGTCGACCGCACCTGACCACCACCCCGGCCCACGACCCGGCGTCGATGAACCGCGCTATGTCGGCTCGGTCGACGCGAGTTCGTTGGTGGCGGTGAAGACGAGCTCGCCGTCGGAGGTGGCGTCGACCACGATCACGTCGCCTTCGACGTACTCGCCCTTCAGCAGCGCGAGCGCGATCGCGTCGCTCACCTCGCGCTGGAGCACGCGCTTCAGCGGGCGGGCGCCGAAGTCGGGGTCGTACCCCACCTTCGCGATGTGTGCACGCGCCGGCTCGGTGATCTCGAGTCCGAGGCCGCGCTCTGCGAGCCGTGCCCGCAGCACGTCCACCTGGATGTCGACGATGCGCTCGATGTGGGACTCGTCGAGTGGGTGGAACACCACGATCTCGTCGATTCGGTTCAAGAACTCGGGCTTGAAGTGGCTGCGCACCATGTTCAGCACGGTGCGCTCGTCGGCGCCACCACCGAGATTGCTCGTCATGATGAGCACCGTGTTGGTGAAGTCGACGGTGCGGCCCTGGCCGTCGGTGAGGCGGCCGTCGTCGAGCAGTTGGAGCAGAACGTTGAACACGTCGGGATGGGCCTTTTCGATCTCGTCGAGGAGCACCACCGCGTACGGCCGGCGCCGGACCGCCTCGGTGAGCTGGCCGCCCTCCTCGTACCCCACGTAGCCCGGAGGCGCCCCGACCAGGCGCGACACGTTGTGCTTCTCCTGGTACTCCGACATGTCGATGCGCACCATGGCGCGCTCGTCGTCGAACAGGAAGTCGGCGAGCGTGCGCGCGAGCTCGGTCTTGCCCACACCGGTGGGACCGAGGAACAGGAACGATCCGATCGGTCGGTTCGGGTCGGACAGCCCGGCGCGCGAGCGGCGGATCGCGTTGGCCACCGCGACCACCGCGTCGTCCTGTCCGATCACGCGCTCGTGGAGGACGTCCTCCATGCGCACGAGCTTGGCCATCTCGCCCTCCATGAGCCGGCTCACGGGAATGCCGGTCCACTTGGCGACGATCTCGGCGACGTCCTCCTCGTCGACCTCTTCCTTCAGCATCTGGTGCTCGGATTGGAGCTCGTTGAGCCGGTCGGTCTTGGCCTCGATCTCGGACTCGAGCTCGCGCATCGTGCCGTAGCGGAGCTGCGCCGCCTGCTCGAGGTCGCCCTCGCGCTCGGCCTTCTCGGCGTCCATCCGCGCCTGCTCGAGCCGCTCCTTGAGCTCGCGGATCTCCGCGATGGCGTCCTTCTCGTTCTGCCAGTGCGCGACCATCGCGTCGCGCTCCTCGGCCAGCTCCGCGAGCTCAGCCTCGATCGCCGCGAGGCGCTGCCGCGACGATTCGTCGGTCTCCTTCGCGAGCGCAGCCTTCTCGATCTCGAGCTGGCGGATGCGGCGCTCGACGACGTCGATCTCGAACGGCATGGAGTCGATCTCGATGCGGAGCCGCGACGCGGCCTCGTCGACGAGGTCGATCGCCTTGTCGGGGAGCTGGCGGCCACTGATGTAGCGATGCGAGAGCACCGCGGCCGCTACCAGCGCCGCGTCCTGGATGCGCACGCCGTGGTGAACTTCGTAACGCTCCTTGAGGCCGCGCAGGATCGCGATCGTGTCTTCCACCGACGGCTCGCCCACGAACACCTGCTGGAACCGGCGTTCGAGGGCAGGATCCTTCTCGACGTACTTGCGGAACTCGTCGAGCGTGGTCGCGCCGATCATGCGCAACTCGCCGCGGGCGAGCATCGGCTTGATCATGTTGCCGGCGTCGACCGCGCCCTCGGCCCCGCCGGCGCCGACGATCGTGTGCAACTCGTCGACGAACGTGATGACCTCACCCTCGCTGTCGACGATCTCCTTGAGGACGGCCTTCAGCCGGTCCTCGAACTCGCCTCGGTACTTCGAGCCCGCGACCATCGCGCCGATGTCGAGGGCGATCAGGCGCTTGTTCCGCAGCCCCTCGGGGACGTCTCCCTCGACGATGCGGCGCGCGAGACCTTCGGCGATCGCGGTCTTGCCCACGCCCGGCTCGCCGATGAGCACCGGGTTGTTCTTCGTGCGACGCGACAGCACCTGAATGACACGGCGGATCTCTTCGTCGCGCCCGATGACGGGATCGAGCTTCCCCTTGCGCGCGTCCTCGGTGAGGTCGCGGCCGAAGCGCTCGAGTGCCTGGTACTGCTCCTCGGGGTTCTCGCTCGGTGACGCGATGGCTGCCGCGCACCTCCTTCAGGGCGGACAGCACCGCGTCGCGCGTGACGCCCAGACTGCGGAGGAGGTCACCGACTCCGCCGGCGACGTCGGTCATCGCGAGCAGGAGGTGCTCGGTGGACAGGTAGTCGTCGCCGAGCTCGGTGCGCTGGGCATCCGCAGCCTCGAGCACCGCGTAACCGTCGGTGGACAGCTGGGCCTGCTGCGCGGTCTGCCCGTAGACCTTGGGGAGCCGCGCCAACAGCTCGTCGACCCGGTCGCGCACGACCTTGCTCGACACGCCGACGCGCTCGAGCACGGGCAGCACCACGCTCTCGGGCTGCGACACGAGGGCGGCGAGCAGGTGCTCGGGCGTGACCTGGGAGTGGTTGCGCTCCCGCGCGAGCGCCTGGGCGGCACCCAGCGCTTCGCTCGTCTTGTGCGTCAGCTTGTTGGGGTCGAGCGGCATACGACTACCTCGGAATCGGCAATGGTCTCCAAAGTTGACAACAACGCTATCAACTTTATTCCCGGCTGGGTGCCGGAACGGGAACGGGGCTCGGTGCCGGAACGAGCACGGGCGGGGGGCGAGCACGTCAGAGGACCCGGCGTCGAAACGCCGGGTCCTCCGGTGACTCGCGCTCCGAGCGGCGATCAGCCGGTGAACGCCGGCTGGATCTCCGGGATCGGGGCCGGGGCCGGGGCCGGGGCCGGCGTCACCGTCGCGCCGAGCAGGTTCACCAACGCGTAGTCGTTGGTGACGATCACGGTCTCCAGCTGCCCGTCGCCCAGCTTCGGCCCGGGGTTCACCGGGAGGTAGGTGACGACCGGCTGACCGGAGACGGTCGCGTTGGTGTAGACCACCGCCGCCTCGGTGACCGAACACGTCGCACCCGGCAGGATCTGCTTGATCACTCCCGACGTCCCACCGTTCGTCGCGTCGGCCACGGTCAACGTGCCCGTCGTGCCGTCGGTGCAGGACACGGCGAAGGTGTAACCGGTCGACGGCACCGTGTGCCCGTTCGTCCCGCTGACCACCTTCGTGACCTGGATGCTGGCACCCACCACTTCCACGGCGCCGATGTCACAGCCGTTGATCTGGGGGCGGGTGATGCCGCGCTGGTCGACGGTGACCGCGAAACCGGCGGCACTGTCGCCGTCGCCGCACGCCGCCGTCGGGATCCCGTCGATCAAGGGGCTCCCCACCAGCGGCAACAGCGTGTCCGTCCCCCCGCCGTTGTCCGCCAGCGCACCCAACACCGGATCGTTCGTCGACGCCTCGGTGTCGGTGCTGGCAAGGAACAAACACGAGTCGTCGTCGGAGAAGTTGTAGCCGTCCGACCCGACCGGCGGGTCGAAGATCTGGCAGTTCACCGCGCCGATCGGGTTGGTGACGACGGTGCCGAACGATTCGTACACCTCGGCCGAGATGTTCGCCGCGTCCGCGACGGCCTGGACGCTCAGATTCGCCGGAGACACCCAGGTGTTGCTGTCGATCGTGTCGTAGACCGTGGTCAGGGTGTCGCACGGACCGGCCACGTCGATCGCCGCCGCGCCGGAGCTCGTGTTCCCCGTCACCGTGGAATTCACCACCACCGTCGGGGTACCCGGCCCGCAGGCCCCGCCGACCGAGAAGGCGCCGCCGCCGAAGGCAGCGGTGTTGTCGTTCAACGTGGTCGCATTGACGCTGACCCCGGTTGCACCGTGGGCGTAGAAGCCGCCACCGTCGCCTTCGCACAGGTCACAGGATCCGATGGTGTTGCCACTGATCGTTGAGTGGTCGACGACGACCTCGCCGGGCTCGGCGACGACCTGAGCGGCCGGGCCGGCACTGAAGACCGAGACCCCTCCGCCGACGAACCCACCGCCGGTGGAGTCGCACTCGGAGCTGCAATGGACCTCGTTGTTCGACACGGTGGACCCGCTGACCGAGGTCGAGCCTTCCGAGAGGAAACCGCCGCCGTCGGCACCACAGAGCCCGTCGCAGCCTGCGTGGTTGTCGGTGATGGTGGAGTTCGTGACGTCGGTCCCGCCGAGAGCCACGAAGCCGCCGCCCGAGCACTGACATCCTCCGTCGAACGTTGCGTCGTTCCCGCTGATCGTGGAACCGGACACGTGGACGTTGGCGTCGGAGTAGATCCCGCCGCCGGCGTCGTCGGCATGGTTCTTGCTGACCGTCGAGTTGGTGACCGTGACCGTGGTGGCCGAGAAGATGCCGCCGCCCAGCGACTGGGCCTTGTTCGCGGTGATGGTCGAGTCGACGATGGTCACCGTTCCCTGGGAGTCCACGGCGCCACCGGGTCCACCGGGCTCGTTGCCGCCGGTGAGAGTGACGTTCCGGAACGTGAGCGCGCCCACGCCGTCCTGCCGGAAGATCCGGTGGTTGCAGTTGGGGTCCTTCGAGATCGTGAACCCGTGGCCGTCGATCACCAGGTCGACGTTCGAGTTCCGAATCATCTCAGGGCAGTCGGCAACGCTGGGGGCCGTGATCGTGATCGGTCCCGTGAGGTCGATCTGCGTCGTACTGCCCAACTCGTACGCAGTGCGCAAGGCGGCCGCGTTCCCCACTTGCGTCGCGCCGACCGGAGTCTCGAGCACGACCAGGAACGCCAGCGGCGCACAGATCAGACCGAACAGCGCGGCGAAGCGCGTGATGCGGGACGTCGTCGATCGCATGTTGCCCTCTCTCGAATATGCAATCCGGCGATGAACGCCGTAGCCCGCACCACCAGTATGGCGACTCCGGCGGCCCGCTTCGCGGATACGGCACGCGGAGAGGGTTTCGCGAGGCCTTCGATCAGCCCCGACGCGCCGGGCGGACCACCGCACGGCTCACTGGCACCAGGTCGCGGCGGTAGCTCCGGTGGACGTCCCGGACCGCCGCCTGGAGCTCCTCGCGGGCCCGGCCGAGGGCGTCGTGGAGGCCGGCGACCTGCTCACGCAGCGTGGCCAGCTCTGCCTCGAGCTCCAGGATGCGGCGGACGCCGGCCAGGCTCACGCCTTCGCTCGTGAGCTCCTGGATGCGCTGGAGCAGCGCGATGTCACGGTCGGAGTAGCGCCGGCTGCGGCCCTCGGTGCGGCTGGGCTCGATCAGGCCCTTGCGCTCGTAGATGCGCAGCGTCTGCGGGTGCACCCCCGCGAGCTCCGCGGCGACGGAGATGATGTAGAGCGCTCGATCGCGACTGTCGTCGGCCATGTCACACCCCCAGGTACTCGCGCGGGTTGCCGGGCAGCTTCTCGGCGAGCTCCTCGACGGTCTTCCGCGCGTCGTCGTCGAGCTCGGACGGAACGACGACGTCGAACGTGACGAGCAGCGCGCCGGGATCGCCCGATCCGCGCTGGATCCCCCGGCCACGCACGCGCACCGTCTTGCCACTCTGCGTGCCGGGTGCGACCTTCACGGTGACGGGCGAGTCGAGCGTGGGCACCTTCACCTGCGCGCCGAGTGCAGCTTCGGGGAAGGTGATCGGCACCTTCACCGTGAGGTCGTTCTTGCCGCTGCGTCCGAAGATCGTGTGCGGCGCGACGTGGACGACGACGTAGAGGTCACCCGGCGGCCCTCCGTTGAGCCCGGGCGTGCCGCGTCCCTTCACGCGGATGCGCTGGCCGTCGTCGACACCGGCCGGTACCCGCACCTTCACGGTGCGCGGACGCACCTCGATGCCGCGTCCCTTGCAGTGCTTGCACTTGTCCTTGACGATCGTGCCGCGTCCACCACACGTGGGGCACACCTGCGAGAACGAGAACGGTCCCTGATCCACGGCAACCGCGCCGGAGCCTCCGCACGTGGTGCACACGTCGGGAAGTGTGCCCGGCTTCGCGCCGGTCCCGCCGCATACCGAGCACGGCGCCTCCGACGTGATGCTGACCGAGGTGGTGACGCCGTGCACCGCGTCGAGGAAGTCGAGGTACAACTCGGTCTCGAGGTCGTGACCGCGTTGTGGGCCCGCGGGACCGCGAGCGCGTTGGCGCGCGCCGCCACGGGCGCCGAACAGGTTGCCGAGGATGTCCCCGAAGCCGCCCATGTCACCGACGTCCTCGAACCGGATGTTCTGGAAGCCACCGGGACCGCGTCCGCCGAAGCCACCCGGACCGACGCCCGACGCGACCATCTCGCGGACCTCGTCGTACTCCTTGCGCTTCTCCGTGTCACCGAGCACGTCGTGTGCGGCGGAGATCTCCTTGAAGCGCTCTTCGGCGTCCTTGTTCCCCGCGTTCGCGTCGGGGTGGTACTGCTTCGCCAGCTTCCGATACGCGCGCGCGATGTCCTTCTCGGACGCCCCACTCGGCACGCCGAGCACCTCGTAGTAGTCCTTCTCGAACCACTCGCGCTGTGGAGCCATGTCTATCGGCTCGCTCGCCGCGAGCCGGGATACCCGGCTCGCGGCCGCTCGCTCCCGGTGCTCGCTCGCTCGCTCATTGGCGGGTCACTCTCACCATCGAAGGGCGGATGACCTTGCCCTTCAGGCGGTAACCGCTGCGCATGGTCTCGGCCACGCGCGGCTCGCCGGCGCCGTCGTCCTGGAGCACCGCGTCGTGCTCGTTCGGATCGAACGCGGTGCCGTCGGCGGCAATGGGCTCGAGGCCGGCCTTCTCCAGCACACCCATCAGCTGCGCGTGGATGCTGCTGATGCCGTTGAGCAGCTTCTCCATCTCGGGCGTGTCGGGGGCGATGCTCCCGAGCGCGCCTTCGAACGAGTCGAGCACGGGCAGCAGCTCTTCGACGAGCCGGTCAGTTGCGCGATCGACGAGCGCGGTCTGCTCGCGCAGGACGCGCTTGCGGTAGTTCTCGAAGTCGGCTTGCACGCGCCGCAGCGTGTCGACGAGCTCGTTCCGCTCGTGCTCGAGCAGCGCAAGATCCGACTCGACAGCCGCCGCGGCTTCGTCGGCCGCGGCGCTGTCGTCGAACGCGTCGGAGCCGGCTTCCGGCTCGCGGCCGCCCGGCTCAGGCACTCTGCTCACCCGGCTCGTCGACGATCTCGGCGTCGGCGACCTCGTCGTCACTCGGTGCAGATGCCCCGGCGCCGCCCGCGTCACCGGAACCGCCCGAGGCCGCCTGTTGCGCCGCCGCGGCCTGGTAGAGACGCTGCGAGAAGTCTTGGAGCACGGAGTTGAGGCCGTCGTGTGCGCGTGTGACCGCCGAGATGTCGGTGCCCGCGAGCGCGTCCTTCAGCTCCTTCAGCGCCGACTCGACCTTCTCACGGTCCTCGGCCGTGACCTTGTCGGCCTGCTCCTTCAGCAGCTTCTCGGTCTGGAAGACGAGGGAGTCGGCGTTGTTCCGAACCTCGGCTTCCTCACGCCGCACACGGTCCTCTTCGGCGTGCGCCTCGGCTTCCTTCATCATGCGCTCGATCTCGTCCTTCGAGAGGGCGGTGCCACCGGTGATGGTCATCGCCTGCTCACGACCGGTACCGAGATCCTTCGCCGACACGTGCACGATGCCGTTGGCGTCGATGTCGAACGTGACCTCGATCTGCGGAACGCCGCGCGGCGCGGGCGGAATGCCCACGAGCTGGAACGTGCCGAGCAACTTGTTGCGGTACGCCATGTCGCTCTCGCCCTGGAGCACCTTGATCTCCACGCTGGGCTGGTTGTCGTCGGCGGTGGTGAACACCTCCGAACGCTTGGTGGGGATCGTGGTGTTGCGCTCGATGAGCTTGGTCATGATCTGACCCTTGGTCTCGATCCCGAGCGACAACGGTGTCACGTCGAGCAGCAGGATGTCCTTCACATCACCCTTGAGCACGCCGGCTTGCAGCGACGCGCCCACTGCGACGGCCTCGTCGGGGTTGACGCCCTTGTCGGCTTCCTTGCCGGTGAGCTCCTTCACGAGGTCGGCGACTGCAGGCATGCGCGTGGAACCACCGACGAGGATGACGCGGTTGATGTCGTTCTTGTCGAGACCCGCGTCGCGGATGGCCTGCTCGAACGGGCCGCGGCACGAGTCGAGGAGGTCGCTGGTGAGTTCCTGGAACTTCGCGCGCGTGAGCGTGAGGTCGAGGTGGAGTGGGCCTTCGCTCGTCGCCGTGATGAACGGCAGGTTGACCGTGGTCTCCTGCAGCGACGACAGCTCGATCTTGGCCTTCTCCGCCGCTTCCTTGAGCCGTTGCACGGCCATCTTGTCGGCCGACAGGTCGACACCGTGCGCGTTCTTGAACTCCGACACGAGCCAGTCGATGACACGTTGGTCCCAGTCGTCACCACCGAGGTGCGTGTTGCCCGCGGTGGACTTCACCTCGAACACACCTTCGCCGAGGTCGAGGATCGACACGTCGAACGTGCCGCCCCCGAGGTCGAACACGAGGATCGTCTGGTCGTTGTCCTTGTCGAGGCCGTACGCCAGGGCGGCGGCGGTGGGCTCGTTGATGATGCGGAGCACTTCGAGGCCCGCGATCTCCCCGGCCTCCTTGGTGGCCTGGCGCTCGGCGTCGCCGAAGTACGCGGGGACCGTGACCACGGCCTGCGTGACGGTGTCGCCCAGGTAGGACTCCGCATCGCGCTTCAACTTCTGGAGGATGCGCGCGGAGATCTCCTGCGCGTTGTAGGCCTTGCCGTCGATGTCGATCGACCAGTTCGTGCCCATGTGGCGCTTCACCGAGCGGACGGTCCGGTCGGGGTTGGTGATTGCCTGGCGCTTCGCCACCTCGCCGACGAGGACCTCGCCGGTCTTGGAGAAGGCGACGACCGAGGGAGTGGTGCGTGACCCCTCCGCGTTGGGGATCACGACGGGTTCGCCCGCCTCGAGAACCGAGACGACCGAGTTGGTGGTGCCGAGGTCGATGCCGACGGCCTTGGGCATGGGGAGTGCCTCCTGATGATTGCTCCGTGCCGGTTGCGCTGAGAACCTTGGTAGGCCCAGATGCTAGAAGCCTTGAGTGTGACATTGTCAACTTTCGTCCCGGGTTCGCCATTCCCGTGCACCGTGAAAAGTCGGTACATTCTCCGTCGATGGCCCGCTCCGATCCCTTCGTCGATCATCTGACGACGGTCCCGCTCTTCTCGGCGCTCTCGAAGAAGGACCTCCAGGCGGTGGCGAAGCAGTCGGAGGACGTGAAGATCCCGGCCGGTACGGCCGTCGTCACGGAGGGCGCGGCCGGCGCCGACTTCTTCGTGATCCTCGACGGCCAGGCGCGCGTGGAGCGCCATGGAAAGAAGGTGGCCGATCTGGGACCGGGTGGGTTCTTCGGCGACCTCGCCCTCCTCGACCGCGCGCCGCGCAACGCGAGCGTGATCGCGGAGACCGACATGGAGCTCGCGAAGCTCGGGCAGCGCGCGTTCGACGACCTGCTCGAACACGTGCCCGGCTTCGCCAAGAAGCTGCTCACCGGTCTGGCGCGCCGGTTGCGGGCGGAGGACGCCAAGAACGTGTGAACGCGCTCCGGTCGCCGCGTGTCGCTGAAGTCCCGAGTAGCTTGCCCCTCGTGCGTCGCCTGGTGCCAAAGCCGCATGTCGCCGTCCTGATCGTCGGCGTGCTGTTCGCGCTGTTCACGCTCGCGTCAGGCCTTGCCCCCCGACTCACGGAGTGGGCCGAGCACTCGCACGTCGCGCGTGACGACTTCGCGAACATCCCCGACCCGATCTACTGGGCCTTCTACATCACTTCCGCGGTCATGCTCTTCGTGTGCGGCTGGCTGGTGAGCCAGCGGGTGCAGAACTACGAGCGGGGCAAGCCCGACGACCGCCGCACCACGAAGCGCAACCTGCACCGTCGTCTCCGCGACTTCCGCGCCGGCGTCTGGATGCGGACGCTCCTGCGCGACCCCGCCGCCGGCGTGATGCACTCGTTCATCTACTTCGGGTTCATCTGGTTGTTCGTCGCGACGGTCGTGCTCGAGATCAACCACCAACTGCCGGACAACCTCAAGTTCCTGCACGGCGGGACGTACCAGGGGTATTCGTTCGCCGCCGATCTCGGGGGCGTGGTGTTCCTCGTCGGCATCGTGTGGGCAATCCTGCGCCGATACGTCGAGCGCCCGTGGCGCATCAAGATCAAGACGCGCCCCGAGGACGCGGTCATCCTCGGCACCTTCCTCGTGATCGGCGTCACCGGCTTCCTCGCCGAGTCGCTCCGTATCGCACTCATCCACCGGCCCGGCTTCGAGAAGTGGTCGTTCGTCGGCTATCCAATCTCGTCGCTGATCGACTCGTGGTCGGCGAGCGACCTCCAGGAAGTCCACCGTTGGTTCTGGAGCGTGCACTTCCTCGCGTTCGTCGCGTTCCTCGTGATCCTGCCCACCACGAAGCTGCGCCACATGATCACGTCGCCCATGAACATGTACCTCTCCGAGAACGGCCGGCCCAAGGGCGCGATGAAGCCCATGCCCAACCTGATGGAAACGGAGCAGCTCGATACGTTCGGCGCCAACGCCGTCGAGGACTTCACCTGGAAGCAGCTGCTCGATACCGACGCCTGCACGGTGTGCGGACGATGCACGTCGGTGTGCCCGGCGAAGGCCACGGGCAAACCGCTGGATCCGCGCGAGATCGTGCTGAAGATCGGCACGGTCATGGCCGAGACCGGCGATCCGGCGATCTCGCCGCCGGTCGGGGTACCGCGCGACGTCACGGTCGCCGCCGACTCGGTGTTCGAGCTCGTCACGTCGGAAGAGCTCTGGGCGTGCACATCGTGCAAGGCATGCGACGAGATCTGCCCGGTGAACATCGAGATCCTCGACAAGATCCTCGACATGCGCCGGTACAAGTCACTCATGGAGAGCGACTTCCCCACCGAGCTCGGCAACACCTACCGGGCGATGGAGAACTCGTCGAACGTGTACGGGATGAACCAGGCCGATCGCGGTGAGTGGGCGGCCGAGCTCGAGGGCGTCGCGATCGTCGATGCCGGATCGGGTCCGCTCGACCACGAATACCTGTACTGGATCGGCTGTGCCGGTTCGTTCGACGACCGAAACAAGAAGACCAGTCGGGCGGTCGCGAAGCTGTTGCAGCGCGCGGGCATCGACTTTGCGATTCTGGGACCGAGCGAGCTCTGTACCGGTGATCCCGCGCGCCGTTCGGGCAACGAGTACATCTTCCAGATGCTCGCGGTGCAGAACGTCGAGGCGCTGGAGGGGCTCGCGGTCAAGAAGATCATCACGCAGTGCCCGCACTGCTTCAACACGCTGAAGAACGAGTACCCGCAGCTCGGTGGGCACTACGAGGTCGTGCACCACTCGCAGCTGCTCGCGCAGCTCGTTGCCGACGGACGCCTATCGCTCGCGGGAGCGACGATCGAAGAGCGCGTCACCTACCACGACAGCTGTTATCTCGGACGCCACAACGACGTCTACCTCGCCCCCCGCAACGTGATCGGATCGATCGCCGGCATCGAGGTCGTCGAGATGCCGCGCAACGGGACGCGCGGCATGTGCTGCGGCGCAGGCGGCGCGCGGATGTGGATGGAGGAACACATCGGGAAGAAGGTGAACATCGAGCGCACCGAGGAGGCGCTCGACACCGGCGTGGCGCGCATCGCGGTCGCATGCCCGTTCTGCTACGTGATGATGGACGACGGCGTGAAGGAGAAGGGGCGTGGCGAGGACGTGAAGGTCCAGGACATCGCCGAGCTCCTCGTCGAGGCCATCGAGAACGCCGAAACGCTTCCCGCGCCTCTCACCGCGGAGTTCCAGCCCGGGCTGTGACGCCGTCAGCGGCGGAAGCAGCTCACGAGATGGTCGTCGGCGAGGCCCGCGACCAACAGCGGTGGGTACTCGCCACAGACATCGCCGCGCGCTCAGGTAGTCGCCCACAAGCTGAGCTGGTCGCCGTCGCGACGTGGAAAGCGGAAGTGCTTGCTCAGCGTCAAGCGCTGGGCCTGGTAGTTCGATCCGAGCTCTTGACCGTACAAGTAGGCGGGGGCTTCGAGCATTCGCTCGAAGGTCAGCCGGCACACCGGTTGCCCTTGTTCGACCGCAAACGGAACGTCGTGGGCGCGGACCTCGAGTGCCGCCCGGCTCCCACGGAGCGATCTGTCGGGGTCCTGGCCGAAGCCGGGATCGAAGAAGCCCGCGTAGTGGGTGCGCAGCTCACCGCTCGACGTGTAGGGGCTCATCTCCGCCGCGTAGTCAGCGGGTATCCGCACCGCCTCCTCGGAGAGCATCAGGTAGAACTCCTCGGGCTCGAGCACGACACGGGGGGCGTCGCGTTCACGCACGACCGGCTCCCAGAAGTCGCGCGCGTCGTATTCATCGGTGAGCGACAGGTCGAGGAGCCGACTGTTCCGCTTCGCGCGCAGACCGACGACGCCGTCAGCGTCGCCTTCCAGATCGAGGCTGAGGTACACACCCTTTTCGTCGCTCGCGACGCGGTTGCCGGGCAGGGAGACGTCGTTCTTGAACAAGATCCGCTCCCGCGGGACCTCCTCGTCCTCGACGCCCGGCTTCCCGACGACGAGACGCAACTGGTTCAGGGACAGTCCCGCGCGGGCGCGGACGGTGAACGTGCGTGACACGACCTCGAGGTAGAGCGGACCGTTGTACCCCGACGCGATCTCGTCGAAGGCCTGGCTCCGGTCCGTGATCACGCGAGTGAAGATGTCGAGGCGACCGGTCGAACTCTTGGGGTTGGCCTTCGCTCGCACGTAGCTCGGGAGTGCGAGTCGTTCGACGAGCGGAATCAGGTACGGGCAATTCGGCTCGAGGACGTGTCCACGCGTCAAGTCGAACTCCTCGAGCGTGTAGTCCGCCAGCCTGGTCCTGACCGTCTCCTTGTCGGACAGGAAGCTGGCTCGGATCCGGTACGCCTTCGCACCGAGTCGAAGGTCGAGGCTCGCAGGCTGGACGTTGCTCGGAGGAACCGGGTCGCGGTGGGGAGCACGGACGACACCCGACGCGACCGCCTTGTCGATCCACTGTGAGGGCAGGACACCGACCGAGTCAGGCGCGAGGTCCCAGGTAGCTGCCCGCGGCGTTGCCACGTGAGCGAGGCTATCCGCATGCCGAGTGTCGAAAGCCTCCCCATTCCCGAGCCCGTGCACGACATCCTCACCGACAAGCCCACCGGTTTCGTGGCGACGGTGCGGCCCGACGGGAGGTTGTCGGTCACACCGGTTGGGCTCATGTTCGACGGCGAGTACGTGCGCTTCAGCACGACCAAGGACCGGAAGAAGTACCGCAACCTCCTGCACGACGACCGCGTCACGATCGCCGTCGCGCACCGCAACAACCCGAACCGGTACGTCGAGATCCGCGGCCGCGCGCGCATGGAGGACGATCCCGACCACACGTTCATCGACGCCCTCGCGCACCACTACATGGGCGTCGACCGCTATCCGTTCGACCGGCCGGGGCAAGAACGGGTCACGGTGACGATCGTCGCCGAGCACGTGTCGGCGCCCGACATCCCACTCGCCGACAATCCGCCGCAAGCGCGCGACCGGTAGCCCGACCAGCCGACCAGCCGATCGTCGACGACGTCCTGCGGCAGCGGCTCACTCTCGCGCGAGACTCCGTGCTCTCCGCACCAGGCAGGAGGGAACAGCATGGGCGAGAAGTACGACGACTGCTACTACGACTCGGGTCCCGGACGGTTCGAGTCCCTGATCCAACCGCTGGCTCGCGTGCGCGACCCCAGCGGACCGGGCTTCCCGCCCGGCGAATACAACATCATGCGGGGCTGGGGCGAACAGGGACGCGGCGCGTTCCAGCGATACGACGCACGACGAGAGCTCGACGTCCGGCAGATGTGCGCCGACGCCACCCAGCGGCTGACGAGTGCCGGCACCGACCACGACGCGCTCCTCGCCGCGGGACGAGACGTCGCGGAGCGCTTCGAGTCGGGGCGCGGCGGACCTCGACCTGCACAGCGCGCAGAGCGAGGTGACGCTCTCCATGCTCGACCGCGAAGGCACGATCCCCACTGGCGAGCTGGCCGACGAGGCCCGAGCGAGTGCTCGGCGGCTCAAGAAAGCGGTGACCGACAATGTCGGGCCGTTCGAGGAGCTGGTGGGCACCCTGTTCGGCATGGTTCAAGACCGCGCGTTGAACGCAGTGGGCGCGCAGGTGGAAGAGGCGGTGAACCGGATCGGCCAGACCGCGTACACCAGCACGGCCCGGCTGTACCGCGCCGTGCGGCGCCGTGGCCTCACCGATGTGGAGGCCGAGCCGCCGGCGGAACCGGCATAGTCCGGCAGTCCGGCGACGAACGCCCGGCGTCTCGTGGATCCCGCGGCCCCGATCCGTGAACGGTTCGTCGCGCTCCTCGGCGGCGCGCACATCGACGAGCCCGGCAGCCTGATCGGGGTCGAGCAGGAGTTCACCGTGCGCACGAGCACGGCATGGCCCGCCGACTTCCGCGAGCTGCTGCCGAACCTGCCGGTCGAGGGCGTTGCCATCGATCCCGCCGACCCCAACGCGCGCCGCTGTCGGTCGGGAGTGGTGGTCACCGTCGACGGTCGCGAAGCCGAAGTCGCGACGCCGCCGGTGCCGGTCCAGCCGGGTTTCGCGCACGAGACCGAAGCCTGGGCACGTGCAGCTCGCGCCGAGCTGGTGGAGATCCTTCCCGAGTCGCACACACTGTCGGGCTACTCGTCACACCTGAGCGTCAGCATCGACGACGCGCGCAACACGCCGCGTCGGCGCGCTGTACGCGCGCGCACCTTTGCGCCCGGCCTGATGCTGCTCGTCGACCGCGCGACCTCGCCCGGCCTCATCGTGCGCCCACGACCCGGCCGCACCGAGCTCTGCGGCGAGTTCGTCGACGGTCCGCTGCTCCGCGCTGCCGCCGTGTACTCGGTCGGCAGCGTCCTCGCGTGTCGTGACGCGATCGTCGGCACCCGCCCGCTCGCATCGCTGCCTCCCCAGCTCGAGGTCGCGGTGCGCCCGGCGTCGGCGCGCGCCGGCTGGTACGTCGACCGCACCGCGTTCGGCACCGATCTGCTCGCGGCCGGTCGACGCGCCCGCCTGCGCCGGTGCGATGGGCGGCGGATCCGCGCGCAGGACCACTTCCGGGCGTCGTGGGACGTGGCCCGCGATGCCCTCGGTGCACGCGTCGATCATCGAGATCTCGCGGCGGTCGACGACATCGTGTCCGGTGCGAGCGCGCTGCCGTGCGAGCACCCGAGCGCGGTCGACGGCGGGACGGCGGGACCGATCCCGGCGCCATCCGCGCTCGGTGACATCGAAGTAGTCCGCGTGCGCCCCAGTTTCACGGTTTTCGCGGTTGCGGCCACGTGGAGACTGACCGTGTTTCGCATCACATCGCGTCTACGCGACCGCGACGCGTATGCCGCGATCCGCGCGCACACCTCGCGCGCTTCCTCGAACAGGTCGAAGCCGGCAGGCTCGACGACGTCGTCACGCGTTACCTCGCGCTCGACGCCGGCGACCGACCGGTCGCGACCGCCGGATCGGAACCGTCGATCGGCGACACACGACCTCCCGACTCGGCCGTCACCGACCGGGAACGCGACGCACAACTCGCGGCCACGGTGCCGGCGTCCAGGGCGCGCGCAACCAAGTACCGCGGGCTCGTCGTCGAAACTCCGTTCGCCACGACCAAACGACGAGGGTGCTTCCCACCGATCGCGAAGTGGGTCGTGGGGATCACGGCGGCCGCGGTCGTCGCCGGGGGCGTCGGCTACGCGCTGCTGAGCGGCGGCGGCGGGGAGGAGAAACCGACCGCGACCGCACCGCCCACCCGACACCTCCCCGCGTGCGGCAGTCAGACGACCGGCGCGCAGATCGACATCGCGGCCATCCCCCCCGAGTGCGCGTATTCGCAGGAGCAGCTGACCGGCCTCGGCTCTTCGTACGCGTTCGACGGCACTCCGTTCGAAAACGCGACCATCATGGTGACGGTCCCGACGACCGGACTCGGGTTCGGCACTCCGTGCCCGGTGCACGACGCGACCGAGCAAGAGCTCACGGCGGCGAAGGATCCGCTCACCGGCTTCGTGGGCTTCTCGTTCATCGGCGTGCCGGTCGCCGGCCTCCCGCCCGGGGCGTTGCTGGAGGTGACGCTCCGGGCGCCGGACGACCAGGTCCGAACCGGACGGGGCGTCGCCGACGCAGCCGGCTACGCCGAGGCGCGGGTGCCCATCAACGTCCCGAGGACGCACTCGATCGTGAGCGCCCGCTACTTCCCCAACGGCAACCCGTCGGGGCCATCGGTTCCGATCGCGCCGACGGCCATCTCGGCAAGTAGTGCGATCGACGCTCCACTGCCGGGCTTCCGCTGCGACCGGAACGCGACGATCGCGAAGGTTCCCACGCCTGCTCCCGGTTCCGATGACGCGGCCAAGCTCGCGCACGACACGATCAACGATTCCGCGTCGCTGTTCCCGTCGCTCGCGGCGTTCGCCCACCCGGGTGCGAACCTCGACCTCGGTGGGCCGTGGACTGTCGACCGCGCCGGAACCGCCTTCGGCATCCACGGCGCGGGACTGTCGTTCAACCTGCAACCGGTGGCGAACGTGGGCGGCGACAAACCCGCGCGGCTCCGGCGAGGGTCTCGTACCACGGGGCGCGCGACGATCGGTCCGAGCACCGCCGGCGCCGGCGCGGCATGGCAGCGGGCTTTCCCGTGCGGTCCGGGCCAGCTCGCGCTCACCGTGTGCTCGGCACACCACGCCGACCTCGGCGACGGCACGTACGCAGCGGTCGCGGCGGTGTTCGCCCAACCGGTGCCGCTGTCGCCGCGCACGAATGTGAGCTACATCCTCACGGTGGGCAACCAGCGCTACGCGGTCGCGTACGACGCGAGTCAACGCCGGCGTGGTGTCGCCGCCTGGTCGCTGCACGGACGCGACGCGTGCTCCCGCGTCCTGATCCGGAACAACGTCCTGGTGCTGCTCGTCGCGCAGGACGCCGTCGGCACCGGTGGCTATCGCATCCAGACCTCTGTGAGCGGAACCCGCGACACGCAGCCGCCCGCGGACGAGCCGGCCGGGGAACTGCAGACGACGATCGCGGTCGGCGCGGTTCCCGGCGCACCGCGTGCCGAGACCCCCGAAGAGTTCGTGACCGCACTCGCCGGCGCCCTCACCACCGGGGACACTGCGTTCATTCGTGCCCGCATGCACCCGGCCGTCATCGATCGATATGGAGCCGCGGCCTGCGACGCCTACGCCGCGGGGCCGCACACTCCAATCGAGCTCACTCCGCTGACGGTGGCCCCACCCGGTGTCTACACCTGGGTGTCCGACGGGCTGTCCCGTGACATCCCGAACACGAATGTGGTCACGGTCACCCAGCTCGAGGGCGGGCAATCGGAGACGCGCGTGATCCACATCGCGCTCGTCGACGGCACCTGGCGATGGTTCGCCGACTGCGGCGATCCGCTACCGGGTGCACCATGAGCTCCTCGTCCCCTTGCGCGAGCGCGGCAGCGCGGTCAGCCTCTCCAGAGGTACCGGACTCGTGGTGGGCGACCGAAGAAGGAGGCCGCTGGTGGCCAACTGGAGCAAGACGACGCTCGACGAGGTGGAGTGGCAACCCGTCGAGGGCTTCCCCGACGTGTGGATGAAGTTCCTCGGCGACAGCCTGGACGACGGACCCTGGGTGATGCAGGTGCGCCAAGGCCCGAACTACGTCGAGGCGCAGCACTGGCACGAAGCCGACACCTTCTACATCGTCACCGCCGGTGAGATGCGGGTCGGCGACGAGGGTACCTACCGACCCGGCGACGTGCGCTGGGTTCGCGCCGGCACGTTCTACGGGCCGGAGACCGCAGGACCCGCGGGCTGCGAGTTCATCCTCGTCGGGGCCGGGAACCCGATGATGCACTACGAGCCGCCCGACCTTCACGACTAACCTTGATTTCATGAAACGCGAGTCATGTGTTACCAAGGGCTGCTTCGCCACCTTCGAGGCGAGTCCGCCTCGTGACGGCGACGTGCGGCACTGCAACCGCGGCGGCCCGGACGGCGGCCACGTGAACCGGTGGGACGGACAGCGCTGGCAAGCCGCCGGAGACATGCAGCACGACCGCAGTTCCTGATCGTGTGCCCCGATCGCCGATCGCGCGCTCCCGGGCTGAGGTCTACTGGATGACGACGTCGTCGTAGAGCGTGAAGACCGGGTCGAGCGGATAGTTGTCGTCGTGGTTGGCAAGCGTCAGCGCGTAGTTGTGCCCTCCGGCGATGTTGACGGTGACCTTGGTCCAGAACGGAAGACTGCTACACGTGTGCGGCAACGGCGTGGTGGTCGTCGCGGTCGTGTTGTCGCGCAGGGTCACGGTGGCCCATGCATAGGTGACGGTGTCGGGGCAGAAGTTGAGGTACCAGAACGCGAGCTTGGTTGCCGATCCGGCCGCGGTGAACGTCTGCGTGATGGACGAGTCGAGACTCGGAGACGTGGAGCCGAGCTGGGCCGCGTAGCTCCCGCTGTGGCTCGAGCTTCTCACGGCGGCGACGCCGCTCGGCGTCCATCCGGTGAGGTTGCCGGTCTCGAATCCACCGTTGACGACTCCGGGCCCAGGGGGTGCGCCCAGCACGACATCGTCGTATTGGGTGAAGGTCGGGTCGCCCGGGTAGTTGTCGTCGTGACTGGTCAGGGTGATCGTGTAGCTGTGGCCCGCGACGAGGACGCCGCTGACCTGGTGCCACGCGCCGTTGTTCGTGCAGGTGTGCCCGAGGAGTGTGGTGGTCGATCCCGCCGTGTTGTCGCGCAACCTGGCGGTCGCCCAGTCGTAGGTCACGGTGTCCGGGCAATGGACGCTGTACCAGAACGTGAGCGTGCCGCCGCCGGCCGGTGCGGAGAAGGTCTGCGCGATCGAGGAATCGCCGTTGGTGATCGAACTGCTCCCGACGACGGCCGCGTAGGTCCCCCCGTGCGCGGTACCGCCCATCGAGGCGGTGCCTGAGACCGCCCAGGGGGAGAGGTTGCCGGTCTCGAAGCCCCCGTTCACGATGCCGCTCCCCGCCGGCATGGTGACGGTGAGCGCCACCGACGTGGAATGGATCACCGAGCCCGCCGTGCCCGTGACCGTCACCGTATAGGTACCCGGCACCGTCGCCGCACCCACCGTCAACGACAACGTGGACGACGAACCCGCGGTCACCGAAACCGGACTGAACGACGCGGTCACTCCCGACGGTGCACCACTCGCCGACAACGCGATCGACTGCGCCGACCCCGACACGACCGTCGTATTGATCGACGTCGAGCCCGACGAACCCTGCAGCACACTCAACGACGACGGCGCGGCACTCATCCCGAAATCATCCGCCGGCGTGACGGTGAGCGCCACCGACGTGGAATGGATCACCGAGCCCGCCGTGCCCGTGACCGTCACCGTATAGGTACCCGGCACCGTCGCCGCACCCACCGTCAACGACAACGTGGACGACGAACCCGCGGTCACCGAAACCGGACTGAACGACGCGGTCACTCCCGACGGTGCACCACTCGCCGACAACGCGATCGACTGCGCCGACCCCGACACGACCGTCGTATTGATCGACGTCGAGCCCGACGAACCCTGCAGCACACTCAACGACGACGGCGCGGCACTCATCCCGAAATCATCCGCCGGCGTGACGGTGAGCGCCACCGACGTGGAATGGATCACCGAGCCCGCCGTGCCCGTGACCGTCACCGTATAGGTACCCGGCACCGTCGCCGCACCCACCGTCAACGACAACGTGGACGACGAACCCGCGGTCACCGAAACCGGACTGAACGACGCGGTCACTCCCGACGGTGCACCACTCGCCGACAACGCGATCGACTGCGCCGACCCCGACACGACCGTCGTATTGATCGACGTCGAGCCCGACGAACCCTGCAGCACACTCAACGACGACGGCGCGGCACTCATCCCGAAATCACTCGCCGCGGTGAAAGCGGCCTCCGTGTTGGGTGTTCCCAGGCCCGTCGGACCGTCGTAGCCGCTTCCCGCGTTGCAGAGGTAGGAAACCCCGCAGCTGCCATTGTTCCCGGACACGACATCGTTGAGGGCGCCGGCGTGCGCATACGGATAGGACGCGGGCAGCGCGGAGGACGAGGGGTTGTTCGCCAGGCCGTAGAACGAGGCGACGATCGGCGACGACACGCTGGTGCCTCCGAAGATCTCGAATCCGGGGTCGCCGCCGTAGGTGTCGTTCACCCATACCCCGGTGTGCGGATCGGCGACCGCGGACACGTCGGCGACGGTGCGGCGGGCGCATCCCGCATCTGTCTGCCAGGACGGCTTCGGCTCGTACGCGCTGCAGCCGGAACCCCCACCGCTCCACGCGGTCTCGGAAAAGGTCCCGGCGGTCCTGACGAGGCTGGTGCCCCCGACCGCGATCACCTTCGACGAGGCGGCCGGCCAGTCGACCCCGTAGCCACTGTCACCCGAGCTGGCGGTGATCGCGACCCCGGGGTGGTCGAAGTACGAGCTGTCGATGAGGGTCTCCAAGCTGAACTCGCTCGTGCCCCAGCTGTTGCTCACGGCATTCGCGCCCAACGCGACCGCTTCGTTCACGGCCGTGCCGAGATCGGTCAACGTGGCACTGTTGGCTTCCACCAGGACGATGTGGCAGAGCGGACACAGCGCGCTGACCATGTCCACGTCGAGCGAGATCTCTTCTGCCCATCCGTGGTCCGCACCGGGATACGACGTCCCGCCACTCTGGTTGACCTTGCGGAAGCATCCGTTCGCGGTGGTACACGCGGGGAGCCCGAAGGTCGAACGGTACGCGGCGAGATCGCTCTCGGCATTGGGATCGTCGAAGGCATCCACGATCGCCACGGTCTGCCCGGAGCCTCCGGTCGCCGACGGCGCGTGATATGCCGCTTGGAGATCAGCCGGGCCGTACGCAGTCCCGTCCGGCACGATCGCCGGGGACACTCCCGCGGCCGGGACCGGGGAACGACCTCTCGCGGCCGGGTCCGTGCGGAGGCGCGCGTCACAATGCGCGACGCCGGGCGGGACGGCACGGGAACAGACGCTGACGTCGGTCTCGCCGTTGCTTCCGTGATGTTCGCCGGGACCTCCCGCCTGTCCGTTCGCCTGCGAGCCGCCGTTCCTCGCACTGTCGGCCGACGCCGGCAACGGCGAGACGCCGCTCACCACCAACGTCGCCGCCAGGACACCCACGATCCAGCCCACGTGCCCGAGTCCAGGGCGGACCTCGCGTCCCCCGGATCGACACCGCTGCCGCCGTCGCACGCAAGGACGCATCTTCACGCTCCCTCGGGACGCTCGAGCTCAGCCCGCTCGTGCGGCGCTGGTCGTCGCGATCTCTTCGGCAGGATCCGGCTCGTTACTGAAGCGACGGTCTGCTGGGTTATTGGTCGTCCACTGCGAAGTGTGGCGACACGGAGCGTGGCGGTCAACCCACGTTCCGTTAACTTTCTGACCGCGAACACATCAGGACCCGCCATGAACAACGCAGCCGTCGACTTCCGGGAAAGAGCTCGCCGGGCGACATCGCGAAGCGAGCACGAGCATGGACGGGGTGACGCGCACTCAACATCGCCCGCCCCAGGGCCGGTTACCGGACTCCAGCCAGAGCGCGTGAGCAACCGCGTCCTGATCGGCTGGAGACGCTTGCGATGGGAGCACCCCCACGAGGTCGTCGCGGCCCATGCGGGCAGCGACCGCGTTCCATGTGCCGATCGCGAATTGCCACGCCCCGTAATACAAGCCGTCCGGCGACACGATTCTGTAGTTCCCTCCGGACTCATGGGCGAACGTGCACTCTCGGAAGGTGTCCCACACGGCATCCCCGGAGCCGATGCCGGCGTCGGGTGACTCGCCGCTCGGTTCGATCGCGGTACGTACCGCCTGATAGGCCGCCACCGCGTGTTCGATCCGGTTCTCGAGTGTCGCTTGCAGCGGCACGAGCGAGGCAACGGTGCGTTCGAGTTCGGCGCGCTGCGCGGTGGAGCTGTACCAAACGGCTCTCGAGCTCGTGTGCGGTGTTCTCGAGGTCCGTGGCGGCGGATTGGTCGTGATCGCCGGCGGCTTCGGTGAGGTGCGCGGCGCGCGCGGCGTCGACGACGTTGTCGGTACCGACGACCGCGTCCAACCTCGGCGTTGCCAGCCGCATGTAGAGGCGAGCCGCGCGTTGGCGCACCATCGCCCGCAATCCATCGGCGCGTGTGCGGAGCACGGGGATCACCGCTTCACCTCGGGCGATCGCGGCCTCGAGGTCGGCCTGCTCGGACTGGGCGGCCGACAAGCGCTCATCGGCCGCGGCGGCAAGTGCACGGTCGGCGTCGAGGCGTCCCTGCGCGGAGGTGGGGTCATCCACGTGCGCCGAGTTCGGGTCGGTTTCGGCAGCCGCCGACATCAGGGAAGCGGGCGCGAAGGACAGCAGCGCCGCGACCGACGCGGCCACGAACAAAGCTCCGATCGCTGATGAGTGGCGCCGCGTCGTCATGGGGTCCTCTGGGAGACGAAGCCTCCCGCAGCCCGTCACGACGAGTGTCGGCCGATCCGTTTGATCCCTTGAACGCCTACTCGAGCCGGAACGCGATCCGGAGCAGGTGCTGTCCTCAGGGCCTCGACCTGCCGAAGCGGCTGGCCCAGCCCGCCATCGGGAACTCGACGTCGATCTGCGTCGTCGAATGATGCATGTCGAGTGTTGGGGGCACCATGAGAAACCGAATCGTTGTCTCGTTGGCGGCTGCCACGGCCGGCGCGAGCCTCGTGTTCCTGCTGGTCGGGGTCAGCGGTTCGGGAGGCGCGGCGACCGACCCGACGACGCCGACGTCGGTGCCCGCGCCGACCAGGACGATCACGGTCACCGGCCATGGAAAGGCGAGTGGCATCCCTGACGTCGCGGAGCTCAGCATCGGGGTCTCGAGCCGCGCCAAGTCGGCAGCGGATGCCCTGAGCGAGATGAGTGGTCGCGCCGACAAACTGACGGCGGTGATCAAGGATTCGGGGGTCGCGGACAAGGACGTGCAGACGACGGGGCTCTCACTGCAGCCCACTACGGACGATGCCGGTCAGATCACCGGGTACGAAGCGAGCACGAGCGTGGTCGCGTCCATCCGCGACATCTCCAAGGTGGGGCCGAGCATCGACGCGGCGACCGAGCAGGTCGGCGACGACGTGCGCCTCGACGGAGTGAGCTTCTCGTTCCAGGACACCGGCTCGCTCATGAGCGCCGCCCGTGCCGACGCCGTGAAACGAGCACGAGCGGACGCTGAAGACCTGGCGACCGCCGCCGGCCTCCAAGTCGGCGACATCCAGTCCATCACTGAAGGAACGACGGTAACGCCGCTCGCGGCCTCGGCAGTCGGCGGCACCCCGGCCGCGTCGGTCCCCGTACAACCCGGCAGCCAGTCGGTCTCGGTCGACGTGACGATGGTCTTCGCGCTGCGGTGAACCACCGCGCGGCGCGCGGTGAACAGCGAAGCCCCGAGAAACTTTCCTCCGGCGCCTTCTTGCGAAACCGCCTTCGGTCACCTTCTCGGGACTCCATCCACAACGTACACCGGTCGTCAACCGTCACGCCCGGTGGATCCCGAGGACGTCCGCGCAGGGGAGCCGCGAGGATCAGCCCTCGCCGCCGTACTCATCGCTGCTCTCGGCCCGGCCGGTTTACTAGCTGAGAATATCCGGAAATAGATTGCTAGTATTGGGGGGCGCGAGTAGCGTCGGGTGGAGGCTCGGAGCGGCGGCCGCTCGGCCAGTGCTCGAGGGTCCAGAAGAGAGGCGAGCAAGATGCTGGTGCGATTTGATCCTTTCCGCGAGCTCGACCGGATGGCGGCGGAGTTCTCCGGGCCGGCCCGACCCCGGCAGATGCCGATGGACGCCTACCGCCGCGGGGATGCGTTCGTGGTGCACCTCGATGTCCCCGGCGTCGACCCCAACACCATCGACCTGACCGTCGAACAGAACACGCTGACGATCACCGGCGAGCGGGCCTGGCCCCGAGCCGAGGGCGACGAGATCGTCGTCGTCGAGCGTCCGCAAGGTGCCTTCAGCCGCCAACTGTTGTTGGGTGAGAGCCTCGACACCGATCGGATCGCGGCGCGCTGCGACCAGGGCGTGCTCACCATCACGATTCCCGTCGCCGAACAATCCAAGGCCCGCAAAGTGGAAATCGCGCACGGCAGCGAACCCCAGGTCATCGAGGCAACAGCAGCAGCCTGAGCCCGGGACCCAAGTATCGACGCCACCGATCGAGCGATGCGAAGGATTCAGAGTGCCGATTGCTCGGAAGAAGGGCCTGCCGACTTGCGACAACTGCGGTGGACGATCGTTCACGCCGCGTCACAAGACGTCAACGAAGGTGAAGTTCGGGTTCGCGGCTCTTGGAGGGCCGCCCATGCACGTCGAGTGCGTCACGTGCGGAGCGTTGCAGGAGCGACGCCACTAACTTGTGCTCGCCGGCTTCGGGACCATGGACCCTGTTCGGCCGTCTCGACTGCGGACGAAGCTGGGCTGCAGGAGCCGGCGTTCTGAGAAAGCGGGGGTGCCGAGTGGGAATCGTCGAGCTTCACGAGGACGGCGAGGGGTATCTTGTGTGCCCGCGCCGGGGCGAGATCGACGTCCAGTGGTGCCTGGGGTGCCCGCGGCGCCTTCGGGTCACCTACGAGGGGGACCGAGCGGTGATCGTGTGCGATCCGGGATCGGAACCACCGCACGATCGCAGTGCCGGGCCCTTGCGCGACGTTCCGGAGAGCTTCCGGATCTACTGAATCGAGAAACCGGACGAGAGCCCGGCCGCGGAGGTGCGTCGTCCCCGTCGCACTCGTTTGACCGAGAGGCGCGCGAGAAGTTCATGGCGATACCGAAACGACGAGCCGAGCACGATGACGAGGACTTGGTCCGCCTCTACCTCAGCGATGTCGGGCAGCACGCGTTGTTGTCCAAGATCGACGAGGTTCGCCTGGCCCAACAGATCGAGGCGGCAACCTTGGCGAGCGACACGCTGAGCCAGCGGGGGAGCACGATCAGCCCCACCGAGCAGCGGACGTTGCGCCGAACGGTGCTGCGGGGCGAGGAGGCGCACGACACGTTCGTGTTGGCCAACCTGCGTCTGGTGGTCTCGATCGCCAAGAAGTACCAGGCGTCGGGGGTGCCGCTCCTCGACCTCATCCAGGAAGGGAACCTCGGGCTGATCCACGCCGTCGACAAGTTCGACTGGCGCAAGGGCTTCAAGTTCTCGACGTACGCGACGTGGTGGATCCGCCAGGCGATCTCTCGTGGCATCGCGAACACGTCGCGCGACGATTCGCTTGCCGGTTCATGCCAACGACAGTCTCGTCCTGCTCCAGCGCGCACGCGCAGACCTCGAGGCGAAGTTCGGTCGGCCGGCGACGGGGGCCGAACTGGCGGAGGCACTCGACCTTCCCGAAGCCAAGGTTGTCGACTTGATGCGCTTCGCGGTTGGCGCCCTGTCGCTGTCCGAGCCGCTCGGGGACGATTCGGTAACCGAGTTGGGTGACCTCGTCGAAGACCGCTCCCAGCAGTCACCCTCCGACGCGGCCGTGCTGGCGCTGATGCCACTCGAGATCACCGCATTGCTCAGCGCTCTCGACGAGCGGGAGCAGATGATCATCTCCTTGCGTTACGGGCTCGACGGTGCCGAGCCCCGCACCCTCCAGAGGATCGGCGAACACCTCCACCTCACTCGCGAGCGCATCCGCCAGATCGAAGCCAAAGCAATGTCGAAGCTCCGCCACCCCGCCAACTCCAACTCGAACTCCGCGCGCAGCCTGCTCGACGCGTAACGCACATCAGGCCCGATCGTCTCGGACTTCGCGTCGGCGCGCGGCTTTAGAGGCCGGTGCTGTTGAGCAGGACTGGTTGGAACTGCGGTGGGCTGTCCGGGTCCGGTTGGGTCCACGCGGCACCGTTCGTGACACCATCGGTCCAGCGGATGGCGTAGAGCGCGACGATGACCGCGCCCGCGAGCAACAGGACGTAGACGAGGCGTTTGGCGCCGACGGTCGCGTCCGCAGCGTCGGTGAGGAACCCGATGGTGGCAAGCTCGACGTAGACCCCACCCAAGGTGGCGCCGGCCGCTGCCCACATCCCGATGCCGGTACCGACGGCTTGGAGTTTGTCGTGGCCTTGTGTGTCGGGCAGGACGCACCATGTGCTGAACGCGGCGTACACGACGGGTGCGAGGGTGACCATGCCCCCGGCAATGAGGCTCAAGCCGACCAGCCTCGTGGTGGACGTGCCCGGGATGAGGTCGGTGAGGAAGTCGCCGGCGCCGAGCACCGTGCCGAGCAGCGCCCCGACCGCGGCGACGTTGGTGAGCCAGCTGTCCTTGAAGGACCACGCGGGCCCGACCGCGACCTGGCCACTGACCCAATGGAATCGGTGGGGACCTCGGCGCGACAGATAGGCGAACAAGGCCAACTCGGTGAGCAGGGTCGCGATGGCCGCGCCCATGAGCGGATTCCACAAGTCCGTGTCGTCGATCTGGCGCGACAGGGTGAACCCGACAGTGGTGGCGTCCACGCCGGGGTCGCCGCTCACCACGACGGTGCCGGCGCTGCCTGCACATCCAGCACGCAACGAGAACCCCATCGCGAGTTCGGTGACTCTGTGCGCCGCCACCTTCGGGGTGCCGGGCATCGTGACGTCGACTTGGTCGACGTTGCAGATCCTGCCACGGGCTCGGTTCCCCAAGAAGGCGGCTGCGTGCACGGTGGTGGACGCGTCGCCGGTGTTGGCGACGAGGATGCTCATGGTGCCGTGCTGGCGTTGACCGCCGGAGCTGAGGTGTACCTCGACGGAGTCACTGCCAACCACGGAGAGCTTGGCCTGGCCGCTGGTCGGGCTCTCCGCGTCCTGACCGTACGCCGGGGTGACGAGCACGCCGAGAAGCGCCGACGCGAGGAGAACGGCGCCGGCGAGTCTGCCCCGAAGTTGGAAGCGCGCGCGAAGCACCGGGGTGGAGGCCGGATCGGTGGCGGTAGCGATCGGGTTGGTCACGCCACGCGCCGCTGACGGGCCACGATGGGACTACTGCTCGACGGTGTAGAGCGCCCAGAAGTCCGACGCGAGACCACTGCTGGTCAGATAGGCGTAGGGCATCTTGCAGTAGCCGGATTGACCCCAGCCGGTCCCCCACGAGTTGCGCACCCAGAACGTCTGGTCCGTGTCGTCGTAGCCCACCGCGAGCACCGCATGACCGCCGAGCTGCTTCTCGCCTTGCTTCGGGAGCGGGACGAGGCCGCTGCGGGCGACGTCTTGGCCTTCGAAGCTCTCGTACACGCTGAACCCGAACACGACGGGATTCCCCGATGCCAAACAGCCCTGCAGTTGGTGCAGGTCCTGCAAGACGCGGCGGTAGACGAGCGCTTGATGCGTCGCGGCATCTGCGAAGCACCGATCGCTCGGCTTGTCGCGGAACTTGGGGATGTCGTATGGCCACTCGTTCTCGGGACAGACCCCGACCTTGTTGAGTGTCTTCATCCCGTCGCGGATCATCGCGCCGCTGTCCGAATCGATGGTGCCTTCGATCGCGCGCTCGTTGTAGTAGATGAACAACCGCGAAGGCATGAAGTCCGCGAGTCCCTGCTTCTTCTGGTCGAACTCGAACGCGGCGCCGATCGCGTTCGCGGTGCAGCTGCCCAACTGACCCTGGTCGTAGACATCGGGGCAGGTGTTCCGCAGATCCGCCTGCGGCGGCAGCGCAGCCATCACGGCATTCGGTGCGCTGAACAGCAGGTCGCGGTTGTCCGGCACATCCGGCACCCAGCCGTACCTCTCCACGGAACGGGGCCGGAGACCATTCACCGGATTGCTCATGGGGGACCTCCTCAGCGAGTCGTGCTGGCCGGTTCTTCGACAATGACGACGAGGGTGTGACGCTCGACCGGTTCTGGTTCCCACGACCGCGTCAACGTGACGTCGACCGTCGCGCGACCCGCAGCGGTCCCGAGGATCGTGAGCAGCTCGTCGCGACTCCCAGGCGCAGTCGTTGGTTCCGGTGACGGGTTGACGAACACGCTCACCGCTTCGCTCGGGGACGCAATGTGCGCCTGCCAGCGGTAGCCACCGCTCGAGAAGCCGGTGAGGCGGATCGTCCGTTGCTCTCCCACCTGCATGCGAAGCTGCGCGGACCACTCCATCCGTCGTCATCCCCCCAGCCCGACGTCTGACCAGAGGCTCGTGTTCGAGGTGTGTCCCCTGTTGGCCGTTGTCCGGCTGTGGTCATCATCGTCAAGTGTCGCGACACTGAGCGTGGCGGTCAAGCCACGGTCCGTCAACTTCTGACCTGTGTCTCGACTCGGTGACCGTCACCCCGTTCGCACCGAGGGCCGGCTACGAGGCATCGGTGGAAGGTCGGCCCCCGTAGAGACGGGCCTCTGAGGTGGAGCGGGTGACGAGAATCGAACTCGCGTTCTCAGCTTGGGAAGCTGATGTTCTGCCTCTGAACTACACCCGCGGGGGACGGGCGCGAATCCTTGGCGCGAAATCACTTGCCGTCCTGGCGGAGGACGATAGCAATGCCAGGCATCGGGTCGTGTCGTGCGCCAGCTCGATGGGACCACCCCTGCGCCAGTGACATGGGACCGGGTTCTCGGTGTCGTGACGCCCATCTCATCACCGATGTGCGCAGCGGACGATCACTCTGGATCCGCTCGAACCAGCGTGCATCGACCAAGCGGCGTAACCCCTCGCGATACGGTGCATCAGAGCCTCCCGAGGGTGGTTGGAGGGATGATTCGCACCCACACCCTCGGGAGGCTCTTCTCGTTCGGGGACCCACGGCACTTCGGTCCGTGGTCACTCCACCTACGCGAGCGGCGGCAGGGTCCAGGTCCCGACTTCCTTCCATGGATTCCCGCCCACGAAGTTCACGACGCCCGAGTCCTTGCACTTCGCAGCTGTGGCGCTCGGCCCCGTCGCATCCAGCGAGCGCGAGGTCACACCGGTGCTCTCGGCGTTTCCGCACACGTTGCCATTGGAACGCAGGTACAGGTCCGAGCTCGTGTCGTCCGGGAACGTGGCGTCGAAGCGGGACTGGCGGCTTGTCGCGTCGTCGTCGACGCGCAGTCCGATCGCGCTGTTGTGGCCACTGGCGCACTTGGCGTTGCTCGCGTTCGTACCGATTCGTGTCGAGACCCGGAGGGCCAGCTCGTCACCCAAGTCGAGCCCAACGGTGGCGAAGTCGTCCCACGGAACGATCGCCTCGAGAGCCTTCGCCGGGATTCTCGTGACGCCGGTGACGCATCGCGTCATGCCGGAGGCGACCGGCGAGCCGTTCTTCAACAGCTCGACCTGCACGTCGAACCTCGTGCCCTGGTCGTCGCTGTTCTTCAGCCCGAGCCACAAGTGAGCGTCACTCAGTGCCGAGAGCTGTGCGATCGGCCGCCAGGCGGGCGAGTCGTCGTTGACGTTGTCGAAGGTCAGCTGGGTGTCGTCACCCGTGACGAGGTTCTTCACGAAGACCTCGTATTCGTCGGTGTCGTACCCGTCGTCTGACGGGTACCCCTTCGGTGACACGTACGCCAGCCTCGAGCCCCCCGGCGACCAGGCCGGCGCGATCTCGTCGAAGGGGCTGTTCACCAGCGGCGCGTCGAAGCTGCCGGTCTGCGGGTCCATCGCGTAGCATGTCGAAGTTGCCGAGCGACGAGCTGCCGTTGTTGTTGGTCTCGACTGCGAGCCTCGATCCGTCCGGCGACCAGTCAGGGTTGTTCTGGGTGCCCGGCTGTGCGAGCCGCGTCAACGTGCTGGTCGTTGCGGGGCCGCTCGCCACGTCGTAGAGCATGATGTCCTGGCCCGTGAGGTCGCCGTCGTATTGCAGCGAGAAAGCAATCTTCGTGCCGTCGGGCGACCAGTCCGGCGTCCCGAGGAACGCGGTTCCGGGGCCGTCGTCGGTGACGACCGTTGTCCACGTGTTGGTGTCGAAGTCGTAGATCGCGATGGACATGTCCGGGAACGATCCGAAGCACCCGTAGTACGGCAGGACCGCGAACGCCACCTTCTTGCCGTCCGGTGACCAAGCGGGCCCACCCTCGAAGCTGCTGGGCGCCGGGTCGACCGGCCCGGTGACGTTCGTGAACGACGACTGCTCGTAGGGCGTCATCATCCAGATGTCGCTGCCCACGAAGCAGTAGGTGTTGTCCGCGTAGTAGTTCCACGCCAGCCGGCTGCCGTCAGGCGAGAAGGCCGCCCCGTTGTCGGGCCCGTCCCGGAACGTGATCTGCACGTCGGGCGTCGACTGGCCGGCCATGTCGACGGTGAACATCTCCCGGACGTTCTCCATGGTGCCCGGCGTCGTCGGGATCTTCTTGGAGGTCACCAACTCGCCGCCAGCGGTCGGGATCGCCGCAGGCCGCGGCGCCACGGCACGCGCCGTACCGCCCGTCATGACCGCTGCGAGCAGCCCGACGCACCCCAACACTGCGACTCCTCGAATACGTCGCACGTTTGATCGCATAGAAGCAACCCTTCCGCCCCGGGACTGCCCCAACGCCCGTCCCGCCTCTGCTGCCAGCCATTGGACCCCGACTCCGGATGCCGTCGTAGGGTCCAAGGTCCCGAATGTCCGCGAGGTATCGAGCGTTGAGTTCGGGAACGTCGTCGCCCTGTTCGACGTCGTAGTAGAAGACCAGCCGGTCGCCTGCCTGTCGGCTCAAGGCGCTGAAGCCATGGGCGCGGCCGTCGCTGCGCACCTTCATGAACGGGTCGAACATCTTGGACCCGATAGTCACACGAAGGAGGACGGACTGCTCGTCGAAGAGGGCTACAGCGAAAAGCTCCTCCTCGGTCGGGATGCCGTCACCAGGCTGTGAATCCAATCGGCATTACTGAGGCCGCGCGCGTCGTGAACCAGTTCCGATAATTGCCCGAACGCGTTCCGAGCCAGGCGAGAGGGAGCTGTGCGAGCGAAGCTCGAAGGGGCCTTGCGACTTTCGGCCGCCGGCCCCCCCCGCGTGGGGACGGCGCGAATCCTGGCGCGAAACCATGGCTCTTGTGCCGTTCTCTCGAGCCGTCCGAGGCGGGATCGTAGCCGGGCGGCCGTTTCGGTGATCGCCCGGACAGGAAGCCCATCCGGCCCCGTTCCGTGCCGGAGGATGCCCCGCCCCCCATGATCCGACCGTGCCCGCCGAGGCGTGCAAGACTTCCCGGGTTTGGGCCTTCGAGCGAGACGGACGGGGATGGGCACCGGCACCCGCGGGATGTCGCGCCCCTTCGACGCGGCCGCCGACCATCCGGCCCGTCCGATCAGCGCGTGGATCGCTTCACCGCGGATCGGGGCATGGGTGTTCGCGTTGCTGGCCGGCGCCCTCGTCGTGGGCACACTCAACGACAGTGGCGCCTCGGCTCGCGGCGGGCAGCGCCGAGCGCAAAGCCCGCGTGACGACGAGCACCGACGCACCGACGACGAGCACGACGAGCACCACGACCACCACACTCGATCCGGCGACGGTGCGACCTCTCCAACAGCCGCCGCCCGCGGTGCTCCCGCCGGTCCCCCCGGGGGACTCGGACCCGGTGACTCGAACGACGTGGTCAAGGCGTACGAGCAGCGCATGGCCGACGTACACCTCGATCCCGGTTCGATCGACGGCGTGTACACGGAGGACACGACCTATGCCGTCGACACCGTGCAGCGTCTGATGGACGTGCCGGTGACCGGGCGTATCGGCCCGGACGAGGCTGCCTTCATCGCCGCGTTCCGCTACCCCGAACCGCTCCATCCCAATGCCGAACCGAACCGCACGGAGATCGACGTCACCAAGCAGCTGATGACCCTCTACGAGGATTCGCAAGTGCGACTCGTCACGATGGTTTCGACGGGGAGCGGCGTGACCTACTGCTACGACACGCCGAAGGCCGCGCCGACGCGGCACGTGTGCTCGATCGCCAACACACCGTCAGGGCGTTTCGCCTACTACTTGAAGATCGATGGCTGGCAGGACGGCGACCTCGGGACGCTCTACAACCCCGTCTACTTCGTCGGCGGGATCGCGGTGCACGGCGCCGACCACGTGTCGCTGACGCGCCAGTCGTTCGGCTGCATCAACATCCCCATGCACATCGCGGACTACTTCCCGTCGCTCGTCTCCCTCGGTGACGCCGTCTACGTCGACGGCGGTTCCCCGGCCCCGGTCATCTCCGACAGGCCGATCGAGGCGACCACGACGACAGATCCCGGCGATACCAAAACGGACACGACCAGTACCACGAGCCCACCCGACACGACCACGACAACCACGACGACCACGACCACCACCACCGTCCCGCCCGACACCACGACCACCACCACGGTCCCGCCCGACACGACGACGACCACGACCACCACCACCGAGCCGCCGACCACCACGACCCCCCCGCCCAAGCCCTAGGGACCCGGCTCGCTCACGGTCGCGGCTCGATCGCGGGGACACTGGAGAGGAGGGCGAGATCGACGTCTCGTACTTCGCCCGCCCGTTCGTGGTGCTCGACGAGTGGCGCGACGAGCCGGTGCGGCACCGCCACGTGCAGGGCGGCTTCGAGGACACCGAAACGGAGTTCTCCCTCTCCTTCCCACCCGCCGAGCAGTACGAAGGCCGCTTCCTGCACCACATCGAGGGCGGCGGCGGCGGGACGCCACGCGCACAACCGGGCGACCTCACGCTCGCGTGCGCGTACGGCGGCTATCTCGTGGTCTCGAACCAGGGCCACACCGGCCCCGATGCGACACATCTCGACCGCGCAATCCATCACTACGGCGCGAGCGTCGCGACGGCGCGCCACGCGCGGACGGTCGCGGCGGAGATGTACGGCGACGAACCGCACCACGGATACATCTGGGGCGGGAGCGGCGGCGCCGGCCGCACGATCGCGATCCTCGAGCACGCGCCCGACCTCTACCAGGGTGCGGTGGTGTACATCCTCCCGCACGTCGCGCAACAAGTGCTCTGCGCAGCGGTTGCGAACGCGGCGCGCGTGCTCGGTGACGCACTCGAGCAGGTGATCGACGCCACCGCGCCCGGTGGGAGCGGCGACCCATTCGCCGGGCTCACTACCGAACAACGCGAGGCGCTCGGCGCGGTGTACAAGCTCGGTTTCCCACGCGGCGCGGAGGATCAGATCTACCCGGTTTCCATCGCGCTCAACGGCGTCGTGCCCGGTCTCGTGGACTTCGACCCTGCCTACTTCGACGACTTCTGGACGGCACCGGGCTACGGCGGCACCACGGAGAGCGTGCGGAGCGCGCGCATCCAGTCGACGCATGCCGTCCGTCGCGTGTTGACCGCGGCGCAGGTCGTCACGAGCCCGGCGGTCGACGCGATGGATCCGTACCAGTACCTCGCCGTCGCGGGTATCGCGCGTGTCACGCCGGAGATGCCGATCGGCGTAGTTGTGGACGGAGTGCTCGCGCGCGACGTCGTCGGCGCGTGGCTCACGGTGCGGAGCGGGACGGCGGCGGGTCGCGAGCTCATCAGCCTGGGCGGCGGCGACGACGTGATCCTGGCAGCCGGTGGGCGCCGCAACATGAGCGTCGGCTTCGAGAACGTCGAGGTCGGCGACGAGATCGCGTTCGACAACAGCAACTTCCTCGCGTACTCGCACTTCACGCGGCACCAGCACGAGGACTACCCGGAGTTCGCCACGTTCACCGTGGACGGTGCACCGATCTACCCGCAGCGCGCGAGCGCGACCGGGTCACCCGATCTCTATCTCGTCGCGCCCTACCACGGCGCGTTCGACGCGAAATGCATCGTGGTGCAGAACCTGCACGACGGCCAGTGCTGGCCATGCGGCGCCGAGAATCTCAGCCGACTGCTCGTCGACCGACGCGGGTCCCCGCGCGACGTGCGCGTGTGGTTCACCGAGCACGCCATGCACCTACCGTCGTCTGCGTTGCGACCCGGCCGCGTGCCGGTCGCGAGCACGCGCCTCATCGACTACGGGGGCCACGTGCAGCAGGCGATCCGCGACGTGATCGACTGGGTCGAGTTCGGCAAGGAGCCGCCGGCCGATACCACAGTCGCCCACACCGACGACGGAGGGATCGTGCTGCCCGACGATGCTGCGCAACGTCATGGCGTTCAACCAGTCGTGCACGCGACCGCGAACGGCACGACGCGCGCAGAAGTCCGGATAGGAGAGCCGGTGCGGCTCGAGGCTGAGATCGCAACACCGTCGGGCGGCGGGGCGATCGTCGCCGTCGAGTGGGACTTCGACGGCACCGGCACGTGGCCGGTGGCCGAGGACGAGGTCGACGGAACACAGACGCGCATGTCGGTGACCCACGACACGACCTTCGACGCACCGGGCACCTACTTCCCGTGCGTCCGCGTCACCGCGCATCGCGACGGCGACCTCGACGCGGCCCAGCGGCGCCTCGTGAACCTCGGACGCGTACGCGTGGTGGTGGCCGGGTAGGTCGAGCGACCTCGGGGCCGCGCGAAACCTGAGTCGACTACGCGCCGCGGAAGCGCGGTTCCCGCTTGTCGGCGAACGCGGCCTGCCCCTCGAGGTAGTCGTCGGAGCGAAAACACGCTTCCACCAGCTCGTCGACGAGCGCACGGTCGCGCTCCGCGGGCGGGCGCAACGCCTCGCGGATCGCCACCTTGCATGCTCGTACGGTGAGGGGCGCGTTCGACGCGATCGTGTGCGCGAGCGAGCGCACCTCGTTCTCGAGCTCGTCGGCGGGGACCACCCGGTTCACGAGTCCGATGCGGAGCGCCTCGTCGGCTGACAACCGTCGCGCCGAGAAGAGGATCTCGGCGGTCCACGACGGACCGACCAGCGCGACGAGCTCTTCGACGCCGCCGAACGCGTAGCCCAGGCCGAGGCGCGCCGCCGGCACGCCGAACTGGCTTCCCTCGGCGGCGAGCCGGATGTCGGTTCGCAGCGCGGCGAGCAGCCCGCCGCCGATGCAGTACCCGCGGATCATGGCGAGCGCGGGCTTGTCGAGCTCACGCCACGCGCGCCACGTGTCGGCCATCGATGCGTCGTACTCGGCGCGCGCGTCGACCGACGTGCGGCGCTCGCCGAACTCCGAGATATCGGCGCCCGACACGAACGCGCGGTCACCCGCTCCGGTGACGACCACGACCCGGGCTTCGGGATCGTCGCGGAAGGTGGCGAGGATGCGCGGAACCGCGAGCTGCATCTCGACGGACATCGCGTTGTGTCGGTCCGGGTTGTTGTAGGTCATCCAGCCGATGCCGTCCTCGATCCGGGCGAGCATCTTCGGCGTTCCGGTGTCGATCTCGGTCACGCTCACCTGCGTCGCGCCTCCGTGGCCACCACGCCCGCTGCGAGGAGCGCGTCGATCTCGTCGTCGCCGTATCCGATCTCCGAGAGGACTTCCCGGGTGTGCGCACCCGCCGACGGCGGGCCGCGCCGGACCGTCGCCGGAGTCTCGGAGAAAGTGAGGGGTGGTCGCAACACCTCGATCTCCTCGCCCGACGGGTTCACGACCGTGCGCGTCATCCCGAGGTGGCGCACCTGGGGATCGCGGAACACCTCGTCGATGCGCAGCACCGGGCCGCACGGCACTACCTCCGCGAGCAGTTCGACCCACTCCGTGGTGGGACGCGCGCGGAACGCCTCGCCGATGAGCGCGTCGAGCGCGTCGCGGTGCTCCAGGCGCGATTCGCCGTCGGCGAAGCGCGGATCGTCGGCGATCTCGGGCGCGCCGATCATCGAGCAGAAGCCGGGGAAGTCGCCCATGGCGGCCACATTGACGTGGCCGTCGGCGGTCGGGAACGTTCCCATCGGCACGACCGTCGGATGTTGGTTGCCGACCTGGCCCGGCACGTCGTGGTCGATGAGCCAGCGGGCAGCCTGGAAGTCCATGAAGCTGATCATCGCCTCGAGGAGCGACGTGTGCACCCATTGGCCGCGACCGGTGCGATCCCGCGCGATCAGTGCCGCCAGCACGCCTTGCGTGAGGATCGTGCCGGCCGCGGTGTCGGAGATCGCGATGCCGACGCGCGAGGGTCCGGTGCCCGGAGGTCCAGTGACGCTCATCAACCCGCCGAGCCCCTGTGCGATCTGGTCCACGCCGGGACGGTCGGCGTACGGCCCGTCCTGACCGAAGCCGGAGATGCTCGCGTAGACGAGCCGCGGGTTCACCGCCCAGAGTTCGTCGGGGGCGATGCGCAGCCGGTGCTTCACTGCGGGGCGGAAGTTCTCGACCAGCACGTCGGCGTGCTCCACGAGACGGAACAGCACCGCGTGACCCTGCTCGGTGGCGAGATCGATGATCGCCGAACGTTTGTTGCGATGCAGGTTCGCGCCGTCGGAACCGCCGGATGCGAACGAGATCGCGCCCGTGGGTGGACACACCTGGACGACGTCGGCCCCGAAGTCGGCGAGTTGGCGCACGCACGTGGGGCCGGCCCGCGCCACCGCCAGGTCGACCACGCGGAGGCCGGTGAGCGGACCGTCGTCCACGCGCCTACGCGGTGAGCGAGGCGATCCCGGCCACCATCACGAGGAGGCCGAGCACCATGTAGGTGATCGTGCGCGCGATCGGAGCTTGAGCCAGCTCGCGCCGCTGCGCCGGATTGGCCTGGCCGCGGACAGGGCTACCGGGGCGGGCACGCGCAACGGTCGTCGCGCGTACGCGGTCGGCGTCGAGGGGTCGGCGGATCAAGGCCCAGAGGTTGGCGAGGAACAGCGCGGCGCCGATCGCGGTGATCAGCTCCCGCAGGATCTCGTCGTAGTTCACAGCCAACTCCGCTCTTGACGCCGGCGGCGCCGGGCCGCTCGGGCCACGGTTCGCTGCGGCGCAGGATACCTGCGCTGCGGACGCTCACCTCAGGAGCATCGTACGGCGCGCCCCGCGCAGGTCGCTCGTCGGGTTGGGTCAGTCGCAACATCAGGAGCGACCCATGGTCAGGCGGGCTTCCAGATCATCAGGCAGACGATCACGACGACCATGACGTCGAGGAACGCGCCGGTCGCACCGACCCGTTGGCCCAGCGTGCCGAGCTCGGCGACCTGCGGCGGCGGTCCGGTCGCCGCACCCGCCGGCGGCCCGGCCGGCGGAGGTGGCCCGGACCCGGCGTCGACCAGCTCCTGCATCAGGGCCCCCATGCGCTTCACCGCGGGGAGGAGCACACCGTGCGACACTCCGAGCGCGACGAGGTAGAGAAGCATCGCGAGCCAGATCCACGTCTGGTCGAACTTCCACGAATCGTCGCTCGCGAGCACGGCGAGAAACCCGAACACGAACACGCCGTAGATGAAGTACTGGCCGACGCGCGAGACGAAGAAGTTCGCTTCGTAGACGGCGAGGCCCTCACGGCCCTGGCGTTTCCGGATCTGCTGTCCATACAGCGCGTTCAAGTACACGGCGCCGAACCCGATGATCGCGCACATGATGTGCAACACGACGAGGATCCGATAAGCCGTGCCGTTCAGACCCATCCCACAGCCCCCAGGGTGAAGCGATGCGGCCCGGTAGCGTACGCCCGAATGCGGGTGCTGGTCGCGGACTGCTCGGTGGAGTACGAAGGCCGCTTGGACGCGCGGCTCCCGCGCGCGATGCGACTCATCCTGCTGAAGGCCGACGGTTCGATCGCCGTGCACGCCGATACAAAGGCCTACAAGCCGCTCAACTGGATGAGCCCGCCGTGCACGATCCGCGAGGATGACGGCAGGCTCGTCGCGGTCAACCCGGGGGGCGAACGGCTCACGATCGAGCTGCACGACGTCGTGCACGACTACATGGTGGAGCTCGGCGATGACCCGGGTCTCGCGAAAGACGGCGTGGAGGCCGAGCTCCAGGAGCTCATCGCGCGCCGCGTGGTCGCGCTGCGCGAGGGCCTGCGGCTCGTACGTCGCGAGTACCCCACCGACATCGGCCCCGTCGACCTTCTGTGCCGCGACGACGACGGCGCGGCGATCGTGGTCGAGGTGAAGCGCATCGGCGAGATCGCAGGTGTGGAACAGCTCCTGCGCTACCAGGAACGGCTCGACCTCGACCCGAGTCTCGCACCCACGAAAGGACTCTTCGTCGCCACACGAATCAAGCCCCAGGCGCGCGTGTTCGCGCAGAGCCGCGGTGTGGAGTGCGTGGAGATCGACCTCGATGAGCTCCGCGCCGGCGTGCCGCTCGACCTGCGCTTGTTCTGACGCCGATGCGCGCGAATGCCCGCCGCACCTCGACGACCGTCGTCGCGATCGTGGGCGATGGGGCGCGCACGTGCGTCGAGCGGCTCGGACGTGGCGCGAACGTGGCAACCCTCGTGCCCGAACCCGACGATCCACCGCTCGATCGGGCGGTCGCGGCGTGGAGCGACGCGACCCGGGTGCATACGCCCTACTTCGTGCACGACGCCGACCCGCTCGACGCGACCGCAACCGCGTGGGTACGTCGTTTCGACTCCGAAGGCCCGATCGGCGAGCTCGAAGTCGTGGTGAGCGAAACCCTCGTGCGCTGGCGCGGCGGGCTCGATCGAGCTCCCCGACTACTACCTCGTGCTCGACGCCGAAGCCTGGGCACCGACACGCCGGCACTGGTATCTCGGCGTGTTGCACCAGGCCGCGCCGGCGCGCGTGGTGCCCGTTCCCAACGTGGACGCCGCCGAGGCCGCGCTCCCGCGCCTCACGGCAGGACGCTGGTGGCCTGATCTCGACGAGTTGCTCGACGGCATCGATCGCGTGGTCCCCGATCAAGTGCGCCCGCTCCACCCCTCGGCGACCGCGGCGCGACCTGATCGGCGACGGCGGAATCGATGGGCTCACCCGTGAGGAGCAGGCGTACGTACAGCGCGCCCACCAGCGACTCGATCACGAGGTTTGCGTCGGTGCCCGCAGGAAGCTCGCCACGTGCAATCGCGTGCTCGACGATCACGCCGGTCAGGCGCAACCGCTCGTCCCAGAACTCGTGCGTTGCCTCGGCGATCGACGGTGACGTTGCCGCCGCGGCCACGAGGGTCTTCGTCATCGCGCCGCCGACCTCGGAGCCGATGTTGTTCGCGACCGCGCGCGCGAAGCGTGACGAGGTCGCTGACCAGCCCGCCGGTGTCGGGCACCTCGACCAGCTGCTCGCTCCGTTCGCGCGATGCGTCGGCGACGAGGTCCGGCTTGGTGGGCCACCGCCGGTAGACGGTGGTCTTGTGGACGCCGGCGCTGCTCGGCGACCGCCTCGTAGGTGAGATTCTCGTACCCGACCTCGGCGAGGAGGTCGGCGGTCGCCGCCAGCACGGTCGCCCGAGTGCGGGCGCTCCGGCCGCCGGGGCGCTGCTCACCGGGTCGCATGGCGCCATTATCGCAACTGGGGTTGCATTTGTCGAACGGCTCGTGCATACTGCACTAACACGACAGCCGTTGCGTTAAAGGGAGGACCCCATGCGAGTGCTCGAGTCGACGATCGACATCGACGCCCCCACCGATCAGGTGTGGGACGTGCTCACCGACTTCGCCGATTACCCGGAGTGGAACCCGTTCATCACATCGATCGCCGGTGCGGCGGAACCCGGGCAACGTCTCGCCGTCGACCTCAGGTCGCCCGGCGGCCGGACCATCACCATGAAGCCCCGCGTGCGCGCGGCCGACGAGAACCGCCGGTTCGCGTGGCTCGGTCGGCTCGGCGTGCCCCACATCTTCGACGGCGAGCACGAGTTCGTCATGGAGCCCGCCGCCGACGGCACGACGGTGTTCACCCAGCGCGAGACGTTCCGGGGCGCACTCGTGCCGTTCCTGGGGCGCCTGCTCGCGCAGACGAAGTCCGGCTTCGAAGCCATGAACGTCGCGCTCAAGCAGCGCGTCGAGCAGCGTTAGTCGCGGGCCATGTCTTCGAAGGCAGTGCGGTGCGGCAGGAAGGCGAGCTCGACCTTGCCGGTACGCCCGTTCCGGTGCTTGGCGACGATGATCTCCGCCTTGCCGCGGTCGTCGGAGTCTTGGTTGTAGACCTCGTCGCGGTAGATGAACGCCACGACGTCGGCGTCTTGCTCGAGCCCGCCGGACTCCCGGAGGTCGGCGAGCATCGGGCGCTTGTCCTGGCGGTACTCGACCTGCCGGTTGAGCTGCGAGAGCGCGACGACCGGGCAGTCGAGTTCGCGGGCCAGGATCTTCAGGCCGCGGGAGATCTCGGAGACCTCGACCTGACGGTTCTCCATCCGACGGGTGGAGCTCGGCGTCATGAGCTGCACGTAGTCGACGACGACGAGAGCGAGATCGCCGTGCCGCGCGCGCATCCGGCGTGCCTTGGCGCGCATCTCCATGACCGTGCAATGCGGGTTGTCGTCGATGAAGAGCTTCGCTTCCGCGAGCCGGCCGACGGCGTGTCCGAGACGCGACCAGTCGCCGTCGTCGAGGCGCGCGGTCCAGAGCCGCGACGTGTCGACGCGCGCTTCGGTGGCGAGCAAGCGCTTCGTGAGCTCGATCGTGCCCATCTCCATGGAGAAGAACATGACGGGCCGACCGGTCACGGTCGCGACGTTGCGGGCCATCCCGAGCGCGAGGCTGGTCTTTCCCATGCCCGGCCGCGCTGCGACGATCACGAGGTTCGACTTCTGCAAACCGAGGAGGATCGCGTCGAGGTCGCTGAAGCCGGTGGGCACGCCGACCAGCTCCGAGCTGTCGCCGTAGCGTGCCTCGAGGTCGTCGAGGGTCTCCTGGAGCGCGTCTTGGATGCCGATCATGGTCTCGGCGACGCGCCGCTCGGCAACTTCGAACACGAGGGACTCGGCACGATCGAGTGTTTCGGTGACGTCGTCGGGCGAGTCGTACCCCATCTCCGAGATGTCGCCCGCGACCGCGATGAGACGCCGCAGCAACGCGAGCTCGTTGACGATGCGCGCGTAGTGGCCGGCATTGGCGGAAGCCGGCGTGGATGCCTGGATCTGCAGCAACGCGGCGCGTCCACCGACGAACTCGAGCAGGTCGGCGCGGCGCAACTCCTCGGCCACGGTGACCGGGTCGGCGGGTTCACCCTGACCGTAGAGCGACTGGATGGCGTCGTAGATGTGGCCGTGGGCCGGCTTGTAGAAGTCGGGGGCGTCGACGCGCGCCTCGACCGCGGCCGTGATCGCGTCGCGCGAGAGGAGCATGGCCCCGAGGAGCGACTCCTCGGCCTCGAGGTTGTGCGGCGGCACTCGGCCGGCCTGCGGGCGCCGTACGGCGTCGATCGTCTGGACCACTGCCGACCCGGCCTCCCCCCCGCTCATGACGCGTGAGCCTCGGAGTGTGCGGGACGGCGCCTGTGGATCGCTAGCCCCAAAACCCGGGTTTCTCTTGGGGATCTTGGGCCCGGTTGTCCCCAGGCCTGGGGAGGACGGATCCTGTGCACCGTCCTATCCGAGCACGGGGGTACGACACTCATCCCCCGACTCTGGGTCGCTCACTGCGAGCCGGGACACCCGGCTCGCAGCCGTCCGCTCCTGATCAGGGGAGATCCAGCTCCTGAACCCGCGCTGTCTTCGCTAGTCCTGCGCGACGACGGCAACCACGAGCGGCACCACGACCTCGGGATGCAGGCGCACCGATACCTCGACCTCGCCGAGCTCGCGGATCGGATCGTCGAGCAACACGGCCCGCCGGTCGATCTCGACACCGGTCCGGTCGAGCAGGGCCGCGACGATGTCCGCCGAGGTGACCGACCCGAACAGCTTGCCGCCCTCACCCGCACGCGCGGTCACAGTGACCGGCCCGGTGTCGAGGCGTCCCGCCAGCTCCTGGGCTGCGGTGCGGTCGCGCACTTCGCGTGCCTCCCGGTTGCGCCGCATCGACTGGGCCTGTGCGACCACGCCCTTCGTGGCCTTGATCGCGAGGCCACGCGGAACGAGGTAGTTGCGGGCGTAGCCGTCGGCGACGTCGAGGAGGTCGCCCTTCCGGCCGAGGGTGTCGACGTCTTCTCGCAGCACGATCTTCATTCGTCGTCCTCGGCGTCGGGATCCATGTCGAGGTCGACCTCGATGACCTCGATGGCCTCCACGTCGTCGACATCGGAGCCGGGACCGTTCAGGCCGAGGAGCTCTGCCGTGGCGGGATCGGCTTCCTCGACCGCGAACGCATCGGCATCGGCATCGGCGTCGGGGGGCGACACGCGGATCATGTCTTCGCGCAACTCGTCACGACCCTCGCGGTCGCCGCGGTCGCGACGGCCGCCCTTCCGTTGGGTGACCTGGCGAACGCTGTACGGCAGCAACGCCATCTCGCGCGCGACGCGGATCGCCCGCGCGACCGCTCGTTGCTGCTGCGCCGAATTGCCGGTGACGCGACGGGCGCGGATCTTGGCCCGCTCCGACATGAACCGCCGGAGCAGGTTCACGTCCTTGTAGTCGATCCAGTCGACACTCTCGGTGTTGAGGATCGAGATCTTCTTCTTCTGCGGCCGCCGTCGGTCGGCGGCCGCAGACTTGCTGTTGCTGCGTCTGTCTCGTGCCATCAGAACGGTTCCTCACCGAAGTCGTCGTCGGATTCGCTGCCCCCGCCACCACCGGCGCTCGCAGCACCGGCACCACCACTGGCCGCGCCGCCCGCCGCGAAGCCGCTGTCGCCGGCGCCTCGGCGCTCGTTCCGGTTGACCTTCGCGGTGGCCCAGCGCAGGCTCGGGCCCACTTCGTCGGCCACGATCTCGACGACGCTGCGCTTGTCGCCGTTCTCGGTTTCCCAGCTGCGCTGCTCGAGGCGGCCGGTGACGACGACACGCGAGCCCTTTCCGATGGACTCGGCCACGTTCTCGGCCATCTCGCGCCAGCAGACGACGTTGAAGAAGCTCGTTTGCTCCTCCCACTCCTGCGACTGGCGATTCTGCCACCGGCGGCTCACGGCGACGCCGAAGCTCGCCTTCGCTGCGCCTCCGGTGGTGTAGCGGATCTCTGGATCGCGAGTGAGGTTCCCGACGATCGTGACGGTGCTGTCTGCCATGGTCTTCCTCCCTATGCGTCCGTCACGCTGGCTTCCGCTTCCAGCTCGGGCCCGGAGTCGACCGGTTCGGGCTCGGAGACGGCCGGTTCCGGCGCGGGGCGCGCCTGCCGTTCCGGCACGGAGCCGGTTTGCCGTTCCGGCACGGAGCCGGTTTGCCGTTCCGGCACGGAGCCGGCCAGCTTCCCGTACACCTGCTCGGGGATGCGGAGGATCTTGTGACGGAGAACTTCGTCAGCCAGGGAGAGCACCCGGTGTAGCTCTTCCATCGCCGCGGGCTCGGCCTTGGCCTGGAGGACCACGTAGTAGCCCTCCCACCGGTGCTTGAGCTCGTAGGCGAACCGCCGCTTGCCCCAGAAGTCGATCGGGCCGGGCTCGGCGCCCTTCGACTCGATCAACTCGGAGTAGCGGGCGACGGCGGACCGGATCGTCTCCTCGTCCAGGTCCGCGTCGAAGATGAACATGACCTCGTACGGCCGCAAGGGCTGTACCTCCTTCGGACCGCAGCAGCACTGCGGGCGACCGGATGACCGGCCGGTAGACCGGCGCGACTCCGGGCGCAGGATTTCGGTAGGCCCGGCTCACCGACGTGCGAGGAACCGGAACGGGTCAGGCTAGCAGTACCTCTTCGACGTGACCTATCGAGACGGAGCCTAACGCCGGGGTGTGTCAACTACACCCGGAAAGTGCGCCCGACGGCAGCTTTCCCCCGAGCGTCTCGAGCGCGACCGTGAACGGGCCACCTGCCTCGTAGTCAGGACACTCCGCTTCAGCGTACGGGCAGGGCTTCATGTGACGACGTGAGACCGGCGCGCCGTCAGCGGAGTAGAAGCCGATGTCGAGCGGAACCGGAACGGTCGACATGGTGAAACCGGTCTCGGTGGGTGCGTCGAAGACGAACAGCATGCCGTCGTACGGTCCCAGGTCGCGGCGTTGACGCAACCCCTGCACGCGCTCGTCACGATCGTCGGCGACCACGACTCGCAGGCACCGCCCGCCCACCGCCAGCTGCGTTTCGGTGAGACCGACGAAGGACGAGGACGCGGGCATCGTCCCGATGACGAGCGGCGGCGGCGACGCGACCTGCGAGCCGGGGCTCTCGGCATCGTCGCCCGCGAAGAGCGCCACCGCCACGACGATGCCGATCGCGCCCACGAGCAGCAGCCCGATGGCCACGACTCGGAGGTTCATTCCCGCGTCACGTGGAGGCGGTCTCGGTGGAGCTCGAGGAGTCGTTGATGCGCAGCGTCTCGGCGACGTCGTCAGCCGCGTGGTACGTCTCGTCGCTCGACGGGAAGTTGCCGACGCGGACGTCGTCGGCAAACTGCGCCACGGCGGCGACGGCGGCTCCGTGCAGGTTGGCGTAGCGCCGGACGAACTTCGGACGCAGGTAGTCCTGCAGGCCGAGCAGGTCGTGGTACACGAGCACCTGGCCGTCGCAATGACGACCCGCACCGATGCCGATCGTGGGCACAGGGATCGAATCGGTGACGAGCCGCGCGACCGCGTCGGGGACGCACTCGAGCACCACTGCGAAGCAACCGGCGTCGGCGAGCGCGACCGCGTCGTCGACGATCTCACGCGCGGCGTCGAGCGTCTTGCCCTGCACGCGGAAGCCGCCGAACGCATGGATCGACTGCGGCGTGAGCCCCACGTGGCCCATCACCGGGATCTCGGCGTCGAGGATGGCGCGCACGGAGTCGAGCCGCTTGCGTCCACCTTCGAGCTTCACGGCACCCGCGCCCGCGCGCACGAGCGCCGCCGCGTTGTTGACCGTCTCCTTGCGCGACACGTGGTAGCTCATCCACGGGAGGTCTCCGACCACGAGGGCCTTCGGCTTCGCGCGCGCGACGGCCCCGATGTGGTGCGCCATGTCCTCGGTGGTGACGTGCAGTGTGTCGTCGTACCCGAGCACCACCATCGCGAGCGTGTCGCCCACGAGGATGATGTCGACCCCTGCTTCGTCGACCACGCGCGCGGAGGGCGCGTCGTACGCGGTGACCATCACGAGCGGCGTGCCGCAGCCCTTCCGGGCGGCAACGTCGGGCGCGCTGGTCGGACGGGATCCGGCCATCTCGGCACCTCCACCGTCCAGGGCACCCACGGCTCCCGGCGGCAGCCGCAGACTAGCCCTACCACGACGCCGGAGGCACACGACCTGCGCGCCCGCGGCCGCTCGCTCCGACACATGGGTCGCTCACTCCGAGCCGGGATACCCGACCCGCGGCCGCTCGCTCCGACACATGGGCCGCTCACTCCGAGCCGGGATACCCGACCCGCGGCCGCTCGCTCCGACACATGGGCCGCTCACTACGAGCCGGGATACCCGACCCGCGGCCGCTCGCTCCGACACATGGGCCGCTCACTACGAGCCGGGATACCCGACCCGCGGCCGCTCGCTCCGACACATGGCTCGCTCACTACGAGCCGGGATACCCGCCCGCGGCCGCTCGCTCCTGAACCGCTCTAGCTCCGCGCCGCGCGTCGCCGGTTCGACGCCGCCTCGGCAGCGTCGTTGTGACGGCGGCCGTGGAGCTCGCGTCGCGAGAGGTGGTTCCAGCGGCAATCGAGGCAGACCTCGACCACATAGCGGGCGAACTCGTCGTGCATCGTGCCGAGCTTCTCGAGCTCGCCGTCGTAGGAAATGCACCGGCCGTTGGCCTGGCCGAGCTTCTCGCCGTAGACGTAGGACACGTACCGCACGTTGCGCTCGCCGCAGACCGGGCAGTCGAACGGCGCGACCTCGCCGACGTTGCGGCCCGCACGCAGGAGCTCGGGGTGCGCGTCGCAGACGTCGAGGCGGGTGACGGCGCCGCGTTGCAGATCACGGAGCACGGCCCGTCGGGCCAGCGCATAGTCGGTGTGCCGACGCACGGCGGGCAGTGTACCGGTGTCCCACCAATGCTCGAACCCCCTCCCGCACCCCCGGTGTTTGCCGGTCGGACATCCGCGATATACTCGCTTCGATATATCGATCCGATATATCAGGCCGATCGAATGGACACCCGGAGTGCTCGACCTCGCGATCCTCGGACTCCTGAAGGAACAGCCGCTCCACGGCTACGAGCTGCGCAAGCGTCTCGGGGAGAACCTCGGCTCGATGTGGGGTATCTCGTACGGCTCGCTCTACCCGGCGCTGCGCCGGCTCGAACGTGAAGGTGCGATCGAGATCGTCGAACCGGGGCTGACGCTCACCCCGATCCCCGCCACCGGTTCGCTCGACGGCGACCGCGCGGTCGCCCGACAGCGCCACACCGGCAAGACCAGCCGTCGCACGCGCAAGGCGTACCGAATCACCGAACGCGGGAACGCCCGCCTCGACGCGCTCCTGCTCGCCGACGACGCACCCGACGACGAGCGCACGTTCGCATTGAAGCTCGTGTTCTGCGGCCACCTCGAGCCCGCGGCGCGGGTCGCGCTGCTCGAACGGCGCCGTGCCGAGCTCACCGGTCACCTCGCGCGCACGCGGCGCTCGGGTTCCACCCGGGGCGACCGCTACTCACGTTCTCTCTTCGAGCACCGGACACAGTCCACCCAACGAGATCTGGAATGGATCGAGGCGCTCATCGCGGCTGAACTTCGCGACGACATCGCCGACAACAACCGAACGGCCAACGGCCGAACAAGAGGAGCCACCGCATCATGAGTGGTCGAGTCCGTGTCGCGATCGCCGGCGTCGGGAACTGCGCGAGCAGCCTGGTGCAGGGGGTCGACTATTACCGCAACGCCAATCCCGCCGACGACGTGCCCGGCCTGATGCACGTCGTGCTCGGCGCGTACCACGTGGGCGACGTGGAGTTCGTGGCCGCCTTCGACGTGGACGCCGAGAAGGTCGGTCTCGATCTCGGCAAGGCGATCTACGCCGGTCAGAACAACACGATCAAGTTCGCGCACGTCGGCACCCTCGGCATCGAGGTGCAGCGCGCACCCACCCTCGATGGCCTCGGTCAGTACTACCGAGAGATCATCGAGGAATCGCCTGCGGCGGCGGTAGACGTTGCGCAGGTACTGCGCGACGTGCACGCCGACGTTCTCGTGAGCTACCTACCGGTCGGTTCCGAAGCGGCCCAGCGCTACTACGCGCAGGCGTGCCTCGATGCCGGCGTCGGATTCGTCAACGCGATCCCGGTGTTCATCGCCAGCGATCCCGATTGGGCGCAGCGCTTCACCGACGCCGGCATCCCGATCATCGGCGACGACATCAAGAGCCAGGTCGGCGCCACCATCACGCACCGCGTCCTGGCTCGGCTGATGGAAGACCGCGGCATGTCGATCGATCGTACGTACCAGCTCAACTTCGGCGGCAACATGGACTTCAAGAACATGCTCGAGCGCACGCGGCTCGAATCGAAGAAGAAGTCGAAGACGCAGTCGGTCACGAGCCAGATCGAGCAGGGCATCGAATCGGACAACGTGCACATCGGGCCGTCGGACCACGTGCCATGGCTCGACGACCGCAAGTGGGCCTACATCCGTCTCGAAGGACGCAACTTCGGCGACGTGCCGCTCAACATCGAACTGAAGCTGGAAGTGTGGGACTCGCCGAACTCGGCGGGGGTGATCATCGATGCAGTCCGCTGCTGCAAGCTCGCGCTCGACCACGGCATCGGCGGGCCACTCGCGGGCCCGTCCGCGTACTTCATGAAGTCGCCTGCCGTGCAATACCACGACGAGGAAGCGCGCGAGATGGTCGAGGCCTTCATTCGGGACTACGGCATCCGCGGCGAGGGGTAGCGATGGCCGAGCTCATGTACGGCCCCGACGGTCCGGGTGAACACGACCTCCGCCTCATCGGCCACATCGCGGGCAAGCGCGTGCTCGATCTCGGATGCGGTGACGGGAACGCCGCCGTCACGCTCGCCGAGGAAGGCGCGGTGGTGATCGCCGTCGACACGTCGGAAGCGCGCCTCGCTCGTGGCCGGCGGCGCGCCGAGGAAGCCGAAGTTCGGCTCGACTGGCGCGTCGGCGACCTCGCCGACCTCGCGTTCTTGCGCGCCGACTCGGTCGACCTCGTGTTCAGCGCGTTCGCGGTCGACACCGTCGACGACGCCGCCCGTGTGTTCCGGCAGGCGCAGCGCGTGCTCAAGCCCAACGCCCATTTCGTCTTCTCGCACGCGCATCCGTTCTCACTGTGCGTCGACGACGCGCGCGTCGTGCGCTCCTACCTCGCCACCGGACCGGTCACCACCACACGTTGGGGTGAGCCGGTCACCGTGTACCCGCGCAGCCTCGGCGAGACCTTCACCGACCTCTCACGCGCCGGTTTCCGCGTCGACGCCCTCGTCGAGCCGCGGCAGGGAACCTCGCTGGTGCCCTCGACCGTCGTCTGGCGCGCCCGCAAGGAAGGCACCTGAGCCTCTGCGTCCCTCGTCGTAAGCTCGCCACCCGAGCCGGAGGCGGAGCGAAGTGGTGCGATCGCGACTGACGGGGACGGTGGTCGTCGCCTATCCGTGGCAGGAGCGCGAGGACCTGCTCGACCAGCTGCGTTCGGTCGTGCCCGGTGTCGAAGTGCGCGCGCTGCCGTACGTCGGCCCGAAGTTCGGTCAACACGTGCGCGATCACGAGCGATACGACGAGCTCACCGACGAGCGGCGCGTGGTGTGGGGGAACGCGGAGGTGGTGATGGCGCTCGACCTCCCGAAGGGGATCCACGAGCTTTCCCCGAGCCTTCGTTGGGTACAGGCGATCGGTGCGGGCATCGACCATCTCGAGGGGACGGGTCTGGCCGACGACGTGCTGGTCACGAACGCGGTCGGCGTCGCGGCGGTCCCGATCGCGGAGTTCGTGATCGCGCGGCTGCTCGGGGTGTGGAAGCGGTTCTCAGATCTCGACGAGCTCCAGCGCAACCACGAGTGGCGGGCAACCTTCGGGCGCGTGTTCGACGGATCCACCGTCGGCCTGGTGGGGCTCGGCGCGATCGGCGGTGCGGTCGCGGTGCGCGCGCGTGCGCTCGGCGCGCGGACGATCGGCATCCGGCGCAGCTACCGGCCGGGAGACACGTCCTCGCTGTGCGACGAGCTCTTCGGCGCCGGCTCCCTCCACGACGTGCTCGCGCGCTGTGACGCAGTGGTGCTCAGCGCGCCGGCGACGCCCGACACCGAGAACATGTTCGACGCCGCCGCGTTCGCGGCGATGCGACGAGGCGCGGTGTTCTGCAACGTCGCGCGGGTTCGCTCGTCGACGAGGCCGCGTTGATCGACACTCTCGGGCGAGGTCATCTCGCCGCCGCGATCATCGACGTCGCCGCGCGCAGAGCCGCTCCCTCCGGACGATCCACTCTGGGGTGCGCCGAACATCTACATCTCACCGCACTCGTCGGCATCGCAGGACCGCTACCTCGAGACGCTGTTCGACCTCTTCGCCGACAACCTCGGCCGTTACGCGCGCGGCGAGGATCTCCGGAACGTCGTCGACCGGTCAGCCGGGTACTGACGCGATGGGCCGCTACGGCTTCGAGGTCATCGACGCCGACGGGCACGGCGGCGAGCCGCTCGACTGGCGCCGTCGCATCCCTGACCGGTTCCGCGCCCAGATGGTCGAGTACGTGCGCGCGTTGAAGGACCACTACGGCATCACCGGCCGTAACGTTCCCGGCGGCGGGATGCAGGTGAACGCCCGCAATCCGGCCGCGACCGCGTGGTCCGACGACGACTTCGAGCTCGGCCCGCCGTCGTCGATGCGGCAGGGCATGTACGACCCCGCGGCGCGCATCGAGGACATGGATCTCGAGGGTATCGACGCCGCGGTGCTCTTCCCACCCGGCACCGGTGAGGAGTTCGCGCTCCACGACCCGGCCTTCTCCATCGCGCTGTGCCGCACGCTCAACGATGCCCGCGCGGAGTTCGGTTCCTACGCGCCGGACCGCATCAAGTTCGTGGCCAAGCTCCCGATGATCGACCCCGAGGTGGCGGCCGAGGAGCTCGAGCGCTGCGTCAGCGAGCACGGCTTCGTCGGCATGGTGTGCGCGCAGCACATCCTCGACAAGAACCTCGACGACCCGTCGTTCGACATCGTGTGGGCGACCGCCGACAAGCTGGGCGTCGCCGTCACCATCCATGGAGGTGGGCAGGCGCAGGGCCAGGTGGCGTTCGTGATCGAGCGCCTCGACACCACGCTCACCGTCCACGCGTTCACACATCCGGTCGGCGCAATGCTCGCCGTCACGAGCTTCACCGTGGGGGGCGTGCTCCACCGTCATCCGTCGTTGCGCGTGGGTTTCATGGAGGCAGGTGCGGGCTGGCTGCCGTTCTGGCTCGAGCGACTCGACGAACACTGGGAGCACGTCCCCGACCAGGCACCGTTCATCGACCGCCCGCCGTCGCGCTACTTCCTCGACGGCAGCTGCTACGTGACGTGCGAGTCCGACGAGCAGATGGTTCCCTACGTGCTCCGGGGCGTGAGCCCGGACGTCGTCTGCTACGCGTCCGACTACTGCCATTGGGATTGCATCTTCCCGGACTCGGTGCGTGTGCTCGCCGAGCGCGACGACCTCGAACCCGAGGAGAAGGAGCGCGTCTTCGCGCGCAACGCGGCCAAGTTGTACGGGCTCGACGTCCACATCTCTTCTTGACCCACGATGATCGTCGATACGCACACCCATGTGATCGCGCGTGACGAAGCGCGCTATCCGCTGCGGCCATCCGGTGTGGGTTCCGAGTGGTTCCGCGACACACCGTGTACCGCGGAAGAGCTCGCCACGCTCACCGCGGACGCCGGCGTGGGCACCGCAGTGTTGGTGCAGGCATTCGGCGCGTACACCTACGACAACTCGTACGTCGTCGACGCGGCGGCGGCGCGTCCCGACCGCTTCGTGAGCGTCGTGATCGTCGATGCCGAGGATCCACGCTCACCGGCGCAACTCGAGGAGATGGCGCGGGAGCCTCGTTGCACCGGCGTCCGGCTGTTCTCGATCGGTGCGCTGGAACACCCGCAGCCCACGTGGCTCGACGATCCCGTGACCTTCCCCGTCTGGGAGGTGTGCGCCGACCTCGGCTTGCGGATTGTCGTCGCGTGCCTGCCCGAGCACCTGCCCCGCCTCGAGCGCGTGATGCAGCACTTCCCGGAACAGCCGGTGGTGCTCGACCACTGTGGCTTCGTGGAGCTCGACGGAGGCCCTCCGTACCCAAAGGCGGCGGAACTGTTCCGCCTCGCCCGGCACCCCAATCTGCGCTGCAAGATCACCTCGCATCTCCTCGAAGCTGCCGAGCAGCACGGTGAGGCCGACTCGCCGTTCGGGCACGGAGCCGGCGCGATCGTCGACCGGCTCGTGGCAGAGTTCGGAGCCGAACGGCTCGTGTGGGGTTCGGACTATCCCCAGACGCATGACCGTCCGTACGCAAGCCTCGTCGCGCTCGCCCGCGCTGCATGCGCCAACCTGACGGAGCGCGACCGCGACCTCGTGCTGGCCGGCACCGCCTTGCAGCTCTGGCCGGAGCTGTCACGATGACCGCGCCCGGCTCGGTGCCCGAACGGGGAACCGGCTTCGACGTCTTCGACGTGCACCACCACGTGGGCGCGCGTTCGACGTGCTCGGCGGCGATCTCGACGACACCGCGACGAGTAGCGCCGAATTCGCGCGGATCGAGGTCGCCGATCGGTTGCGCATCATGGACGAGGGCGGAGTGCACCAGGCCCTCGTGATCCCCGGGCACGGCTATCTCCGGCCGAACGGCATCGCCGACACCCGTCGCGTCAACGACGAGATCGCCGCGTATCGCGACGCGATGCCCGACCGGTTTCCCGCCGCTTGCGGGATCGTGGAGCCGCGCGATGGTGCACACGCGTTCGCCGAGATCGACCGCGCCGCGAACGAGCTCGGCCTCGTCGCGCTCAGCTTCCACACCCGCTTCCAGGGCGTGTCGATGGACAGCCAGTGGCTCGATGCAGTACCTCGACCGCATGGGCACCGTCGGGCTCGTCCCGTTGATCCATGCGATGGACGACACTCCGGAGGAGTCGCTGTGGAAGCTCGCGTCGGTCGCGCGGCGTTTGCCCGACCTCACGATCGTCGCACTCGACCCGTTCTCCGGCTTCGAGGCCGACACGTCAGTGCTTCCACGTCGCCGAGATCGCGCCGAATGTCGTGTTCGACACGAGCCTCAGTTACAACTTCGACTTCATCGAGGAGTTCGCGACGACGTTCGGCGCCGAGCGTGTGGTGTTCGGCACCGACCTCTACTCGCACCCCGTCGGCCGTCGCATCAGCCACCTGCTCCCGCAGATCGTCGAGTCGTCGCTCCCCCACGCCGACAAGGCCGCGATCCTCGGCGGCACGGCCCGACGCCTGTTCGGCCTGTCAGGCGGATAGCGGCGCGTACGCGTTGCCGAATTTCACCAGCGCGCGCACGTCGTGGTAGCTCGACTGCCAGTCGTGCGCCTTGCGACGGGACAGAACCGTCCCGTCCGGGCGGCAGGTCTCGAACCACACGCGGTCGACCGGGTCCACGAAGTGGGCGTCCACGAAGCCGACGAGCGCGAGCAACGCGACGTCGTAGCCACCGTCAGGACACTGCACCGAGGCATCGCTGAGGGCCGCGATCATCTCGGCCTGCGCCCACCATTGCTTCTCCTCGTCGATCGCCGGGCCGGTGACCGGTCCGCGCGTGTAGAGACCGCCCCGTTCGTGGTCGAAGCCGAAACGCAACGCGTGATCGACGATCAGGAAGAAGTACTCCCACGAGGGTTCGCGACCGAGCACGCGCTCGGCGCGGATCGAGAGCCAGGCGTGCTCCACCGCGTGACCATACGAATGCAGGTGCGCAGCGGGGTCGTCGACGAGCGCCCAGTCGGCTCCTCGAAAGCTCACCCACTGCTCGGGGTCGTCGTTGAGGAACCGTGTCCGCATGATGTCGACCGACTCACCGAGTGAACGGAGTACTCGCGGATCGCCGGTGAGGTCGCCGAGCTCGGCGAGCGCCTCCATCACGTGGATCGAGATGTTCGCGCTCTTGACGCCGATCCGGTCAACCATTGGCAACCCGCCGTCGAGCACGTGCAGGTCGCGCGACAGGTTCTCGGTCCAGCCGCCACACTGATCGTCGCGAAAGTGGGTGTCGACCAGCGCGAACGTGTCGTTGGCGAAGCGCAGCGCGTCGCCGTCGTCCGTGGCGCGCACGTACTCGACGAGGGCGAGGAGCATCATCACTTGGCCACCCAGGCTCTTGCGTTCGTCGAGCGGATCGCCTTCGCGCGTGGTCTGCCACCGCCAGCCGCCGTACTCGGCGTCCCAGAAGTGATCCGCGAGGAAGGCGTAACCGTTGCGGGCGGCGTCGACGTCGGCGCCCGACTGGTCGGCCCAACCCGCGAGCTGCGCGTGCGCGAACGTCCACACCAGGCGCGACTGGGACACGAGGTGTTTGGCCGCGCGTTGGCGCGCCCGCCAGCGGTGGAAGCGCGCGAACCGCTCGCTGCCATAGTCGCGGAGCCGGTAGCCCCCATAGCGCGGGTCGATGCCGGTGCGCCGCCAGTACGGGAGCATCCGGTCGCGCACCCACGGCTCGCATTGCGAGGCGTACGACTCCAACTCGGAGCGCGTCACGTCTTGGTGATGCCGCGCTCGCGGGCCCACTCGCCGAGGCGTTCGTAAGCGTCGGCCTCGGGGATCGGACCCTCCTCGAGCCGAGCTTCCAGCAGGAAGTCGAGCGCCTCGCCCACGAGGCGCCCGGGCTCGACGCCGAGGAAGGCCATGACCTGCCGGCCGTCGAGCGGCGGGCGGATGGAGTCGAGCTCTTCCTGTTCGCGGAGCTCGGCGATCCGCGCTTCGAGCTCGTCCATACGCCGCGCGAGCGCCAGCGCCCGATTCTTGTTCCGAGTGGTGCAGTCACACCGTTGGAGGTGATTGAGCTCGTCGAGCAGGGCGCCGGCGTCGCGCACGTAGCGGCGGACCGCCTTGTCCGTCCACCCCATCGCGTACGTGTGAATACGAAGGTGCAGGTAGACGAGCTTGGTCACGTCGTCGACGACGTCGCTCGGGTACTTCAGCGCGCGCAGACGTTCCTCGGCCATGCGCGCACCCACCACTTCGTGGTGGTGGAAGCTGACCGCGCCGCTCACGAACGACCGCGTCTTCGGTTTGCCCACGTCGTGGAACAACGCGGCAAGGCGGACCCGGAGCTCGGGCTTCGTGTTCCGCACTACGGCGATCGTGTGCGCGAGCACGTCCTTGTGGGTGTGCACCGGATCCTGTTCGAGTCGCATCGACCGGAGCTCGGGCAGGAACTCGTCGGACAATCCGGTCTCGACGAGGAACCACAGACCGGCGCTCGGGTCGTCGACGAGCAGCAGCTTCGACAGTTCGTCGCGGATGCGCTCGGCGCTCACGATCTCGAGGCGCTGCCGCAACTCCTCCACCGCGCGTACCAACTCGGGTTCGGGAACCAGTTCGATACCGGCGATGAAGCGCGCCGCTCGCAACATCCGTAACGGGTCGTCGAGGAAGGAGATCTCGGGTTCGAGCGGCGTGCGGAGCCGGCGCGCCGCAAGATCGGCGGCACCCCCGTAGGGGTCGACCAGTTCGGGTTCGGGGAGGCGGATGGCCATCGCGTTCACGGTGAAGTCGCGGCGCGAGAGGTCGGTCTCGACGTCGTCGGCGTAGGCGACCTCGGGCTTGCGGCTCTCGGGCCTGTAGACCTCCGCGCGGAAGGTGGTGATCTCCATACGGACGCCCTCGCGCACACAGCCGACCGTGCCGAAGCGCGGGCCCTGGAGCCACACGTGCTCGGCCCAACCACGGAGGATCGCCTCGACTACGTCGGGGTGCGCGCTCGTGGTCAGGTCGACGTCGTCGTGGCTGCGATCGAGGAGCGCGTCGCGCACGCTGCCGCCGACGAGCAGGCACTCGTGCCCCGCGTCGACGAGCCGGCGCGCGAGTTGCTGCACCGGCGACTCCGGTGCGAGCAACGGTTCGAGGCGCGCGGGAACTGTGGTCATCGCAGCCATTCTCGTCGGTCGGCCGCGAACGCGTGCGCATACTTCCTACTCACCCGTCCCCCGGGCGCGGCCGTCCCTCCGCTACCGTCGGCGCCGTGGGGATGCGGTGCTCGCGGGTGGGCTGTGGCGGATTCGCGGTCGCGACCTTCTGCTTCGACGGGCGCGCCGCCCTCGTGTGGCTCGACCCGCTCGACCCCGATCGAGGTCCCGGCGCCGGGGTGCTCTGCGCACGGCACGCCGACGCCCTCACGCCCCCTCGCGGCTGGCACCTCCAGGACCGCCGGACAGGCTCGCCGCGGCTCTGGGAGGATCGCCCACCGATGGTCATCTCGGCCGCACGGCCCCGCGCGGAACCGAGGAATTCGAACCGCGCGGTCACGCTTGCCCGGATCGCCGCCTCGCACCCGGACCCGCTGCCCTTCGACGACGGGCCGGCTCACCGTTCGGGCACGGAGCCGGCTCGCCGTCGGGCACGGAGCGGCTCGCTCGGACGACGTCGATCGACTGCTCCGAGCACGCACACCGCTGCTCGCGCGCGCGTTCGCGGCCGCGGGCGACGAGGGTTAGTCAGCTCGCGCGGACGCGCTGCGGCAGCGGCGCACCCGGTTCGTGGTGCGCCTGGGGCGAGAGCGGGGCCCGATCCTCAGGTGTCGGCGCACCGCCACGTTCGAAGTCGGCGCGGTCGAGCTCGAAGCGCATCTCGCTCGGTTCGTCGGCATGCGCGAGCACATCCGCACGCGTGACCAGCCCCGCTTCGTAGAGACCCGCAAGGCTCTGGTCGAACGTCTGCATTCCGTACAGATCGCCGTCGGCCATCTCGCGTGCGAGCTCCGCGAGCCGATCCGGTTGAGCGATCCGTTCCGCCACGCGCGAGTTCACGACGAGCACCTCGACCGCCGGGACGCGGCCCCGCCCGCCGGCGCGCGGGCAGCAGCCGCTGCGACACGATCCCGCGCAACGCGAACGCGAGGGAAGCGCGCGCCTGCCGTTGCTGGTGAGGCTGAAACGTGTCGATCAGACGCTCGATGGCGTCGACGGCGCTGACCGTCGAGAGGCTTGCCAGCACGAGGTGACCCGTCTCCGCGGCCTGCAGCGCCGCCCACGCCGACGCCGAGTCGCGAATCTGGCTCACCATGATCACGTCCGGATCCTGCCGGAGCGTGTGCACAAGTGCCGACTGCGCGCTCGGGGTGTCGGTTCCGACTTCGCGCTGGTCGACCACTGCGCGCTTGTCCGCGTGCAACACCTCGACCGGATCCTCGATCGTGACGATGTGACACTCCCGCGTGCTGTTCACGTGGTCGACCATGGCGGCGAGCGTCGCGGTCTTCCCCGAGCCGGCGAGACCCGTCACGAGCACGAGCCCATGAGATGCGTCGGCAAGATCCGCGACCGCGGCCGGCAACGACAACGCCTCGAAGCCCGGGATGCCGGGCAACACGCGACGCAGGACGAGACCCACCCAACCACGCTGGCGGAACGCGCTCACGCGGAAGCGCCCGAGTCCGGTGATGGCGTACATGAAGTCGGCTTCGTTGGTGGTACGGAACTCGGCCACGCGCGCGTCCGGCATGATCGCGACGACGCACGCTTCGGCGTCGGTCGGTTCGACGGTGTCGAAGGGCGCCTCACGCAGGCGCCCGTCGATGCGCAGGCGCGGACGTGCACCCACCTTCACGTGTACGTCGGAGGCACCCTGCTCGACGGCGAAACGCAACAGTCGGTCGAGATCCAGCATGTGACCGCGGGTATCGACCGGTCGGCGCGGCGTCTGAAGGGGGGCCTCCGGTTAGCCTGGCATGTGCCCGTGAGACAGCAGACCCTGCGCTTCGGGGACGCCTGGGCGCGGCTGGGCCCCTGGCGCGGCGGCGGCCGCATCGCCCATCTGGTGGTGGCTCCCGACGCGCCGCTGAGCGGGGACGCGGTCCGCGCCTGCGTCAAGCGGGCACGCGCAGCGGGATACGAGGAGGTACTCACCAGCGCGATGGGACCGGCCGAAGAGGAGCCGTTCGTACAAGGCGCGCTTCACGGTCCGCGAGCGCTTGCATCTCCTGACCCGCGAGATCGACGCCGAGCCCCCGGTGGCGGCTCGACCCGTGACCAGGGCCACTCGCCGCGACCGCGCGGCCGTGCTCGCGCTCGACGACCTCGCGTTCGACACCTTCTGGCGACTCGGCGCGCTCGGCCTGCGCGACGCGCTGCGACGCGACACCGGTGCACCAGTTTCGCGTGACACGCGCCAAGGAGACCCTCACCGGCTACGCGATCACGGGACGCGCAGGGAGTCAGGGCTACCTCCAGCGAGTCGCCGTCCACCCTGAGGCGCACCGCCAAGGATGGGGTACCGCGCTCGGTCGCCGACGCGATGCACTGGCTCTGGCGTCACGGCACGGTGCGCGCGTTCGTGAACACTCAGCTCGAGAACGACGCCGCGCTCTCGTTGTACGAATCGTTCGGCTTCAGCGTGCTTCCGGCCGGACTCGCGGTGTTGGGACGCTCACTGTGAGAGCCAAGCTCGGGATCGCCGCGCTCACCGCCGTGCTCGTGGTCGCCACCGTTACCTGGATCGCACCGGCGGGCGTGCAGACGAACGGTGTGCCACCGTCGCTCACGCTCGACGGTCAAGATCCGTGGACTCCCGCCGGCGGTACGTTCACGATGCGGCTCCGGACGAACGCCGTACCCGAAGGTGTGCAGCTCACGCTCACGGTGCACGATCGGTTGCTGTCACGCAGCGCGTTCGATGCCACGCTCACCGGCAACAATCCACCCCTGGGCCAGACCCTCACGTTGCTGCGGCTTCCCCTCGACGACTACCCGGCCGACGCGAGCGGGGTGCGTGTCGTTCCCGTGGAGCTCAGCCAGCTCAACGTTCGTCGCTCCGGGAACGGCGTCTACCCGATCGAGGTGCAACTGCGCGACGGCGACGACCACACACTTGCCGGGTTCATCACGCACGTCATCGTCGCCGACCTCTCGGCCACGAAGCCGTTGCCCCTCGAGGTGGCGTGGGTGTGGCCGCTCGTTGCCGACCCCGCGTTCGGGTTCGACGGCAACGCCAATCCCGCCGTCGTCGGCCAGCTCGGTCTCGCCGGCCGCCTCGGCCGTCAGGCGACGCTGATCGGGACGGACACCGACGTTCCCCTCACGCTCGCCCCGAGCCCGGAGACCCTCGACGCATGGTCGACGCTCGCGGAGGACGACGTCGGTATCGCGGCAGGGGTGGCGACGTTGGCCTCGGCGTTGTCACACCACCAGGTGCTCGCGGGCCCGTTCGTGCCCCTCGATCTGCCGTCGGTCTTCGACGGCGGGCTCGGGGGCATGCTCCGGCGCGGAACTCGACCACGGCAGCGACGCGCTCCAGACCTTCTTCAGCTCCCACGTCGACCCCAGCACCGCGATGCCCGGCCCGCTCGACGTCTCCTCGCTCGATGCACTCCAGAACGCGTTCAGGACCCGGCTCGTGGTCGAAGGGAGCGCGCTCGAGCAGTACACCGGACGGTTCACGCCCTCCCGCCCGGCGCTCATCGCACGCGCGCCCGGCAGCGCCACGGACCCAGTGACGGTCGTCGCGACCGATCCCGGTCTCGAGCGCTTTCTGCAGGGTGACGAACCCCCGGCGCTCCGGGCCGCACACCTCCTCGCCGCACTCACCGTGATCGCGGGCGAGCAGCCGAGCCTCGCGCGTGGCGTGGCCTTCGCCAACCCGAACGGCTGGGACGCGTCCGACGAGTTCGTGAACGCGGTGCTCACCGGGTTGCGCGGGAACCCGTTGCTCCGTCCCGTCACCGTCGACACCCTCCTCGCCGAGACGCCGACTGCGACGGTCGCCGACGAGCCCGACGGCAACCCGGTGGTCCGGGCGCTCGCGCCGGTCAGGCTGCGGAAGCCGCCGGTGACCGCAAGCCAGTATTACGACGCGCTCCGAGACCGCCAGGGAATCGCCCAGCTCTTCGGCGAATCGGATCCGCGCGCGTCCAGCGTGCCGACCGCATCTTGCTCTCCTCGCTCTCTGCGAACCTGGAGACACCGGCCGGCCGTCGTCGCGCGCGCGATCAGTTGCACGCGATCGGTCAATCGGGGCGCGACTTCCTCTCGCTCATTCGGGTGCCTCCGGGTCGGTCCACGGTCACGCTCACCGCGAGCACGGCACAGATCCCGCTCACGTTCCGGAACGACGCCGACCGTGAGGTCCCGATCCACCTGTCCCTCGCGAGCGACAAGCTGGTGTTCCCCGACGGCACCGATCGCGACATCGTGCTCGAGCCCGGAAAGAACCAGACCGTCAGGATCGCCGTCGAGACACGGAGCTCGGGCACCTTCCCACTGGTGATGACCGTGACGACGGCCGGCGGGCTGCCCATCCAGACCTCCGAGGTCACGGTGCGGTCGTCGTTCGTGAGCGGCGTCGGCGTGTTCCTCACCGTGGGCGCGGTGGTGTTCCTCGCAATCTGGTGGGGTTGGGACATCCGCCGTCGACGGCGTCGCCGCCAGACGGCGTGAACGACGACCCGCGGGTCGACGGACCCCCCGCCGACGAATTGGCGGTCGACGAATTGGCGGTCGACGATCCGCAGCTCGACGCGCCCCAGTTCGAGTCGCCCCAATTCGAGGCTCCCGGCTTCGACACCCGGCGTTTCGCGACCGCAGGAGACGGGGATACGTCGCGCGTCATGCGCTCGAGCGCGGTGGTCGCGCTCGGCACCGCGCTCTCACGACTCACGGGGTTCGTGCGCATCGCGGCGATCGCGTACGCGCTGGGTGTCACCGCGCTCGCCGGTACGTACAGCTACGCGAACGAAACGCCGAACATCGTCTACGAGCTCCTCCTCGGCGGCGTGCTCACCGCCACGCTCGTGCCGCTGTTCGTGCGCTACTTCGAGTCGCGCGACGAAGACGCCGCCGCTGCCGTGTTCACGGTCTCGATCCTGGTGCTCCTCGTGATCACCGTCGCGGGAGTGCTGCTCGCGCCCTGGATCGTCGATCTCTACACCTTGCGTGTGAACGGCCCGAACCGCGCGCAGCAGCAGGAGCTCGCCACCGAACTCGTGCGCCTGTTCATGCCGCAGATGCTCTTCTACGGGATAGCAACCCTCGCCACCGCGATGCTCAATGCAAAGCGTCGATTCGCGGCCGCGGCGTTCGCTCCCGCCCTGAACAACATCGTCGTCATCACCGTGTTTCTCGCACTAACGCGTGTCGTCAACGGGTCGCTCTCGATACGGGGCGTGCTCGACGACGACTCGCTCGTGCTGCTCATGGGCCTCGGCACCACGGCAGGAGTCGTGGTCATGGCGCTCGCACTGCTCCCCGCGCTGCACCGCGCGCACGTGCACCTGCGGTACGTACCCGCGTTCCGGCATCCGGCCGTCGCCACGCTCGTGCGCGTGTCGGGTTGGACCGTTGGCTACGTCATCGCGAACCAGATCGCGCTCCTCGTCGTCACGATCCTCGGGAACGGCACCCGAGGAGGCCCATTCATCTACATCACCGCGTACGCGTTCTTCCAACTGCCCCACGGCCTCCTCGCGGTGTCACTCGCGACGACGTTCGCGCCGGAGCTCGCGAGCGTGGCCGTGCGCGAACGACCTCGACGCTTTGCGCGCGCAACTCTCGCGGGGGCTGCGGCTCACCGCACTCGTGATCGCGCCGGCGGTTGCGATGTACCTCGGTCTCGCGCGTCCGATCGTCGTTGCACTCTTGCAGCGCGGCGCGTTCAACGGCAGCGCCGCCGTGCAGGTCGCCGATACGCTCGCCGCCTTCGCGGTGGGACTCTTGCCATTCTCGCTGTACCTCTTCGCGCTCCGAGCGTTCACGTCCCGCCTCAACACGCGCACGCCCTTCTTGATCAACTGCGTCGAGAACGCGGTGAACATCGCGTTGGCGTTCCCGCTCTACGCATGGCTCGGTATCCCGGGGCTGGCCTTGGCGTTCTCGCTCGCGTACTTCGTCGGCTCGGCCGTCACTCTGGGCGTGCTCCACCGCGACCTCCATGGCATCGACGGGCGCCGGCTCGCGTCCACCGGGGTACGGGTGGTGCTTGCCGCGCTCGCGGTTGCGGGCGTGACCTGGGCGATCGCCCGTGGGATCGGCTCGTCCACGACCGGCGAAGCCATCCTGGCAACCGTGACCGGAGTCGTCGCCGGCACCACTCTCTACCTTGGCCTCTGCCGGGTGCTGAAGGTCGCGGAGCTCGGCATGCTCGCATCATTGATCCCCCGGCGCGCTCCCGCGGGCGCGTGCGTGTAACGATCAGGCCATGGGTATCCGTATCGTCACCGACAGCGCCTGCGACCTGCCGACACCACTCGTGGAGGCGCTCGGAATCGAGGTCGTCCCGCTCACGATTCGCTTCGGTGCCGAGGAGTTCGTCGACCAGGTCGAGCTGAGTGTGGCGGACTTCTGGGAACGGGTCGAACATTTCGACGGGTTGCCGGAGACGGCCGCTCCCTCGCCCGGCGCGTTCGAGCAGCGCTACCGCCACCTCATGGAACGCGGTGCCACCGGCATCGTGTGCATCAACCTCTCGTCGCACCTCTCGGGCACCATGCAGTCGGCGCAGGTCGCGGCGGCCGCGGTCGCCGCCGAGTGCCCGGTGCAAGTGATCGACTCACAGAGCGCGTCGATGGGGCAGGGCAACTTGTGCCTCACCGCGGCGCGCCGCGCGGCCGACGGCGACTCGCTGGAATCGATCGTCGCGGAAGTCGTCGACCGCCGCGACCGCACGAAGCTGTACGCAACCCTGGATACGCTCGAGCACATTCGCAAGAGCGGACGCATCGGAAACGCGCGTGCGCTGCTCGGCTCGATGTTGTCGATCAAGCCCGTCATCGAGATCCGCGAAGGCATTGTCGAAGAGGTCCAGAAGGTGCGCACACGATCGAAGGCGCTCCGCGCGCTCGCAGCGATAGCCGGTGAGGGCAAGATCGAGCACCTTGCGGTCCTCCACGGCAACGCGCCGGATCTCGAGGAGTTGCTCGAGCTCCTCGATCCGATCTTCCCGCGTGACGAGATCATCACCGGCGTCGTCGGTCCGGTGATCGGCACCCATGCCGGCCCTCGAGTGATCGGCGTGAGCTTCCAGGTGGTGCTCTGACCACTCCGGGGCGCGTGCTCGGTGGGCGGTACCACCTCGTCGAGCCGCTCGCGCGCGGCGGCATGGCAGCGGTCTGGATCGCGGACGACCCCGTACTCTCGCGGCGTGTCGCAGTGAAGATCCTCCGCGAAGACCTCGCGGCGAACGAGAGCACACGCGCGCGGTTCCGGCGCGAGGCGATCTCGGCGGCGCGCCTCAACCACCCCAACGTCGTCGCCACCTACGACACCGGTGACGACGACGGCACTGCGTACATCGTGATGGAACTGGTGAACGGGCCCACGGTGCGGCAACTGCTCCGCGAGCAGGGCCGGCTCCCGATCCGTGAAGCGCTCCGCATCGGCATACAGGTCGCCGACGCGCTCGAAGCCGCTCACCGCGCCGGGATCGTGCACCGTGACGTGAAGCCTCCCAACGTGCTCGTGCCGCCCGCGGGGCCGGTGAAGGTGACGGACTTCGGCATCGCCAAGGCCACCGGTTCCGACGACCTCACGCGCACCGGCATGGTCATGGGCACGGCGCGCTACCTCGCGCCCGAGCAGGTGAACGGGAAGCCGACCGATGCTCGGACCGACGTGTACGCGCTCGGCATCCTGCTGTACGAGATGCTCTGCGGGCGTCCGCCGTTCGGCGGCGACACCGACGTAGCCACTGCGATGGCGCGCCTCACGACGTCCGCGCCGTCGATCCGCGCGCAACGCCCCAACGTGCCACGGTCGCTCGATGACCTCGTGCATCGCTGCCTCGCGCGCGATCCGGCGCGGCGGTTCGCCTCTGCTGCCGACGCACGGACTGCTCTCGCCGCGGTTCGCCCCGACCCGAAGCAGCCACTGCCGCGCCCCGTTCCCCACCCGCCGAAGACAGCGCCTCCCGTGAGGCGGCGCGGGAGCGGGGTCATCTGGGTCTGGGTTGTGATCGTGTTCCTCCTCGCGATCGCCATCGCGGTGACCGCATTCGTCGTGCTGCGCGACGACCAGCGCACCACGAGCTCGAACGCAATGGCGCGCGCAGCAACTCCCCGTTCCGGCACCGAGCCGGTTCCCCGTTCCGGCACCGAGCCGGTTCCCCGTTCAGGCACCGAGCCGGTTCCCCGTTCAGGCACGGAGCCGGTTCCCCGTTCAGGCACCGAGCCGGTGCGGCACGTCGACATCACCGAGGCGAAGCTTGCGTGACGACGACGCCGACCTTGCCGCGCGCGCTTCGCGTGGCGACCGCCGCGCGCTGGAGACACTGCTCGACCGCCATGCCGACCGCGTGCACGCGTTGTGCCGACGCGTGCTCGCGCATCCCGAGGACGCACTCGACGCGACACAGGAAGCGATGATCGCCATCGCGCGCGGCATCACACGTTTCGACGGACGTTCCGCGTTCACGACCTGGCTGTACCGCGTCGCGACGAACGCCGCGCTCGACGAGCTACGACGCACACGACGCCGGCCCGACCCCGTCGACGTCAGCGCGATGGATCACGCGGCGCCCGGGCCCGCGCTCGACAGCTCGGTGAGCGACCGGCTCGACGTGGACGCTGCCCTCGCCACGATTCCCGACGAGTTCCGGGTTGCAGTCGTGCTGCGAGACCTGTGCGACCTCGACTACGCCGAGATCGCCGAGGTGCTCGACATCCCGCCGGGCACCGTGCGCTCCCGGATCGCGCGCGGCCGTGCGCTCCTCGCCGCCGCGCTCGGGAACCCCGAAGCCCCTTCCCGACGTCTGAGTACTGATGGCTGACGACGCTGACGCGCGCGACGAGCGCCTTTCCGGGCTGCTCGAGGTCGAGCCGCTCGACGAGCTCACCCGCCGGCGGCTGGTCGGCACCGCCATGCGCGCGTCCGCACCGCCAGCTTCCCGTTTCGCCACGGCGCCGGAGCGTCGGAGCGCTCGTCGTCTCGCTGCCGCCGCGGCGATCGTCGCCGTGGTGATCGCTGCCGGTATCGCGTACCTCGTGTCGCGCGACGGCGACAGCACCACACCGACCGCGAGCCGCGCGGCCCTCGGTCACCACCCCGTCGGGCGCGTCGAATGGATCGGCGAAGGGAAGCGCCTCGGCGCCGGCGTTGCCCGTGCCGCAGTCCGAGCGCGGCGCGCCGGGCACCTTCGACACGGCCGCTCCCACGCCGCGCGATGCAGGCGACTTCGGCGACCTCGGCGTCACTGCCAACCTCGACCGGCTTCGCGGCGCGTTCACGCGGTCGGATGCCGCCGCCGCCACGGTCGGCGAGCCGCCGTCCGATCGGGTCACGGAGCTGCTGACGCGGCTGCGCACACGATCGTGCGCGAGCGAACTCCCCGACGGCGCGATCGTCGGCATCGCCACCGGGCGCTTCGGCGCACGCGACGCGATCGTGCTACAGACCGAGCTGCCCGACGGCAGTCGATCGATCAACGCGGTCGTCGCCCACCCGTGCGAGGTCCGCCCACTCCACTGAGGACGCGCGGGTACGCTCGGGCACCCGAATTCGAGCAGACGAGGAGCACGGCCGTGGCCGACTGGACAACCGACGCAGTCGACGCGCTCGACCAGGCGGTCGGTCTCGTGCGCGACAAGGCCGTCGTCCCGGCCCAGAAGGCTTCGCGCGCCGTCGTCTTCGGGTTCCTCGTCGCGTTCTTCGTGCTCGTCGCCGTGTTCATGCTCACGATCGCGCTCTTCCGGGTTCTCGTGATCCTCACGGGCGAGGTCTGGGCCGCGTACCTCATTCTCGGCGGAATCTTCGTGATCGGCGGGGCGTTCTGCTGGACACTGCGCTCCAGCAAGGCGGAGGACACGAATGTCTGAAGTGCACGAACTCGTCATCGTCGGTTCGGGCCCGGCCGGCCTCACCGCCGCGGTCTACGCGGGCCGGGCCAACCTCGCGCCGATCGTGATCGAGGGAATCGGCGCGGGCGGCCAGCTCATGCTCACCACCGACGTCGAGAACTACCCGGGCTTCCCCGACGGCATCCTCGGCCCGGAGCTCATGATCAAGTTCCGCGAGCAGGCCGAACGTTTCGGCGCGGAGTTCCTCACCGCCGATGCCGATCGCGTCGACCTCTCGTCCGCACCCTTCGGCGTCTGGGTGGGCGAACGCGAATACCGGTCCCGAGCGCTCATCATCAGCACCGGCGCGACCGCGCGCATGCTGGGGCTTCCCAACGAACAACGTCTGTTGGGCCACGGTGTGTCCACGTGCGCGACGTGCGACGGCTTCTTCTTCCGCGAGAAGCCGATCGCGGTCGTCGGTGGCGGCGACTCGGCCATCGAGGAAGCGCTGTTCCTCACGAAGTTCGCCACGAAGGTCACCGTCGTGCACCGACGCGACGAGTTGCGCGCGTCGAAGATCATGCAGGACCGCGCGTTCGCGAACCCGAAGATCGAGTTCGCGTGGAACGCCGTCGTCGACGATGTGCTCGGGAACGGGTCGGTCGAGTCGTTACGAATGCGCGACACCGTGACCGGCGCGGAGTCGGACCTCGACGTACAGGGCCTCTTTGTCGCGATCGGTCACGATCCCACGACCGCGCTGTTCCGTGACCAACTCGATCTCGACGACGACGGGTACATCGTCACCGCGCCCGACTCCACGCGCACGTCGGTCGAGGGCGTGTTCGCGTGCGGCGACGTGCAAGACCACGTCTACCGGCAGGCGATCACCGCAGCCGGAAGCGGCTGCATGGCTGCAATCGAGGCCGAACGCTGGCTCGGTGAGCAGGCCCACGCGGCGCACTGACTCGGTCCGGCTCCGTGCCTTGAACGGGGAGCCGGCGTGGGAATCCGCAGTACCGCCGAGCCGTTCACCTCACCGGACCGGTCGGTAGACTCCACCGACCCAGTGAAAGGATCTTCCGTGGCCGAGGACATCGTCATTCTCTCCGATTCGACCTTCGACGAGACCGTCGGCGGCTCCGAGACGCCCGTGCTCGTCGACTTCTGGGCCGAATGGTGCGGACCGTGCAAGATGGTCGCTCCGACCCTCGCGGAGATCGCGGGTGAGCAGCGCGGAAAGCTCACCGTCGCCAAGCTCAACGTCGACGACAACCCCGACATCGCGCGTCGCTACGAGGTGATGAGCATCCCCACCTTGCTCGTCTTCAAGGACGGCCAGCCGGCGAAGCGCATCGTGGGCGCGAAGGGCAAGGGTGCGCTCCTGCAGGACCTCGCCGAGTTCATCGCTTGAGCGACCCGGCCGTGCTCGGGCCGGGCGACAGCGGTGAGGCGGTCCGGGATCTCCAGCGGCGCCTGCTCGCGCTCGGCTACCAGTTGCCACCCGAAGAGCGGGGCAGCTTCGGCCCGGGGACCGAACGCGAACTGCGCCGGTTCCAGGAGCGGTGTGCACTGCGGATCGACGGCATCTGCGGACGCGAGACCTGGACCGCGCTCGTCGAGAGCGGGTTCCGGCTCGGCGACCGGATGCTCTACGTGCGCCGCCCGATGCTGCGCGGCGACGACGTCTCGGAGCTCCAGCGCCGGCTCAACATGCTCGGCTTCGATGCCGGCAAGGAAGACGGGATCTTCGGGCCCGACACCGCCGGTGCGCTCACCGAGTTCCAGCGCAACGCCGGCATCGGTTGCGACGGCATCTTCGGGCCCGACACCGCCGACGCGCTCGGACGTATCGGCGAGCTCCGCATCGGCACCCTCGCCGAGGGTTCGGTGGCGTGGGTGCGCGAGCGCGAAGCGTTGCGGCGCGGTCCGCACCGCATCGCCGGCCGGCGCGTGTTCCTCGCGGTCGCTCCGGGTTTCGATGCGCTCGCCGACCGTGTCATGCGCGGTCTCCTCGACGCCGGTGCTCTCGTCGTGCTCGACTCGTCCGGTGCCGACGACTCCGGGCTCGCGGCCGCGGCCAACCGGTACGAGGCCGACCTCTTCTTCGGGTTGAGACCCGGCGTGGAGCCGGGCTGCCGGTGCAGTTACTTCGAATCCGGTCAGTTCCGCTCGGAGGCGGGGTTCCGAGTCGCGAAGGCGGTGAGTGACGAGCTCGCCGCCGTGCTCGCCACGACCGCCCACCTGTGCGGGCGCCGCCACACCGTGCTCCGCGAGACGAGGATGGCGGCTGTGCTGTGCGAACCGGCGGCACACGACGACATCGGCGGGACGCGGCCAACTCGTCACGGCGGGAGGCGACGTCGCCCGCGCCGTCGTGGTGGGGATCCGTCGGGGGTTCGAGGAGCCGGCCGACCTCGACCCGTAGCGTCGAGGGGAGATCTCGCGTCCCCCAGTGATTCCACCAAACTATGGTTGCGCGCGCAACTATAGTGACGCCGGGGTGGTCGCTCCCTCGGTCATGAGCCGGTAGATGCGCTCGAGATCCTCGAGCGTCGAGAACTCCACGACCACTTTGCCCCGAGCCGCGCCCATGCTGATCGTCACGCGTGTCTCGAGGTGATCGCCGAGCAGTTCCTCGAGCTCGAGCAGTCCCGGCGGCCGGAGAGCCGCGCGCCGGGATCTCGGCGGGGTCGCCGTATCACGAGCGACGGTCGAGAGTTGGCTGTCGTGCTCTCGGATCGCGTCCTCGACGGCACGGACCGAGAGGTCGTCGCGCACGACGCGGCGAGCGAGCTGCTCCTGGAACGCTCGATCGGGAGTCGCGAGCAGCGCCCGCGCCTGCCCCATGTTGAGCTGGCTCTCGTGCACGAGCTTCTGGATCGACGGAGGGAGCTGCAGGAGACGCAGCGAGTTGGTGATGCTCGCTCGGCTCTTCCCCACCTGCGCGGCGACCGCTTCGTGCGTCAACCCGAAATCCTCGATGAGCTGTTGGTACGCGGCCGCTTCCTCCAGTGGGTTCAGGTCGTCGCGGTGGAGGTTCTCGACCAGCGCGTGCTGGACGGATGTGGCGTCGTCGGTCTCGCGGACGAGCGCGGGGATCATCTGGAGCCCCACGCGTCGCGCCGCACGCCAGCGGCGCTCCCCGGCGATCAGCTCGTAGCCGTCGTCGACCGGGCGAACGAGGATGGGCTGCAGCACACCGACCTCTCGGATCGAGTCGGCGAGCGCGCCGAGCGCTTCCTCGTCGAAGTGGTCCCGGGGCTGGAAGCGGTTCGGCCGGATCGATGCCGTCGGCAGCTCCTCCAGGCCCCCACCGGTATCCGTGTCGGCGTCGAGACTCGTCCCCGGAGGGATGAGCGCACCGAGTCCCTTACCCAGACCGCCGCGTCGCGCCACCGCTCACCTCTTTCGCCAGCTCTCGGTACGCCGTCGCGCCGCGCGACGTCGGATCGAACACGATGATCGGTTGCCCGAACGACGGCGCCTCGGAGAGCCGCACGGTCCGTGGGACAACCGTCTTGTACACCCTCGCGCCGAAGTGCTCCCGGACCTCGCTCTCGACCTGCTCGGCGAGCTTGGTGCGGGAGTCGTGCATGGTGAGCACGATCCCGCGGACGTCGAGGGTCGGGTTGAGGGATCGGATCATCGCCACGTTCTTCAGCAGCTGGCCGAGCCCCTCGAGCGCGTAGTACTCGCTCTGCACCGGGACGATCACGTCGTCGGCGGCAGCCAGCCCGTTCACCGTGAGGAGCCCGAGCGACGGCGGGCAGTCGATCAGGATCACGTCGTACTCCGAGCGCACCGTGTCGAGGGCCCGACGGAGCTTGAGCTCCCGGCTGAACGCCGAGACGAGCTCGATCTCGGCGCCGGCGAGGTCGATGGTGGCCGGGAGCACGAACAGGTTCTTGAGGCTCGTGGGCTCGACACAGTCGAGAGCGGGCGCGTCGCTCATGAGCACGTCGTAGATCGAGGACTCGACGTCACGGGGGTTGATACCGAGCCCGGTGGAGGCGTTGCCCTGAGGATCGAGGTCGACGACCAACACACGGAAGCCGGCCTCGGCGAGGGCGGCGCCCAGATTCACTGCGGTGGTGGTCTTGCCGACTCCACCCTTCTGATTGGCGATGGCGATGACGCGAGGAAGCGGCAGCTCGCCGGCGTGTTCATGGTCGGACAGCGCTGCGGCGCTCGGTTCGGGCGTTCGTGCTCCACCCGTCACCCCCTCCGGCTGCGGAGCCCGCGCGGGCTCCTCGATCGTGACGACGACGGCTTCGATCCGCTCCCCGATCTCCGGATCGACGATCTCGAGCTCCGCGATCCCGAGCTCCACCTCCGGCTCGATCACCGCCGGCGGCGGGATGACGGCCGGTGGCTCGACGTCGGGAGGCGGCTCAGGGGATGATGCCGGGACGGATACTGGGTGGGGATTGGCGGTGGCCATCGCCTCCTCGTCCTCTCGTGCTTCTGGTTCCTCGGCTTGGTGGGACTCGCGCGCTTCCGGTTCGGGCTCACGTTCGTGCGCGAGCGCTGCATCGAGCGCGGGCGAGGGACCCGGTGGCTCGGATTGGGTCTCACCGTTGTCGGTGACCGTGGCATGGTCGATGTGGGCCGTCTGGTCCACCGATTCGATGCGGCGCCGTCCGAACAGCCGCCGCCTCGGTCGCTGGTCAATCGGTTCGTCTGGCATCGACCTTCCAGGAGGTTCAGGCCCGAGAACGCCAATCCTCGACTACCCGGGGGTCGGGGTCAAGGATGTTTCACGTGAAACATCCCTGGACCCTCGATCGACGGTTCGGGGTTTGGATGTTCCACGTGGAACAGTACCCGCCGGGCTACCAGAGCGGGGACTTCGTCGGTCGGCCGTCTCCCCGCGGCCATCGGTCATCGGGGGGTCCATCCGCAGTCATGACGACCGCCCCCGCACCCTCGGAGCGCACGGGAACGGCCGGGCCGAGACCGAGTTCACGGAGCCCGAGTACGGGCCAGCGCTCTCGCTCGCTGGTCGTGCCCTCTGGCGGTTCCGACACGACCAGGCGCCCGCCGGCCTTGAGGAACCCCACGGCGCACTCCGCGGTGACGGCCGGTCGCCCGAAGGACCGAGCCACGACGATATCCACGGTGCCCCGGAGTTCCTGGTCTCGCGCCAGTCGTTCCGCCCGACCACAGCGCACGCGGACCCGCGCCTCGACCCCCAGGCGAACGACGGCGGTCTCGAGCAACGCGCACCGCCGGTGCTGTGATTCGAGCAGGACACCTCGAGCCTGCGGCCATCGCACGGCGAGCACGAGGCCGGGCACGCCGGCCCCCGATCCGAGATCGAGGAAGGTGCCCTCGAAGGCGCCGATCGCGTCCGCGAGGCTCGCGCTGTGCTCCAGATGGCGCTCGACCGGGTCGGGTCCGAGGTATCCCCGGGTCCGGGCGTCCTCCAGCACCTCGACCAGGAGCGCTCCCTGGTCGACGGGCTCAGTCGGACTCACCGCCGGCCGACGCCGGAACCAGCACCACCCGCCGCCTCGGCTCCTCGCCCTGCGACTCGGTCTCGACACCCTCGATCTCCGCGGCCGTGTCGTGCACGACCTTGCGGTCCATCGCCGACATGGGTTCCAGAGCCTGCGGGCGCCCGGTCTCGACCACCCGCTCGGCGATCCCGCGGGTGAACTGCTCGAGGGCTTCCCGGCGCTTCGCTCGGTACCCCGCGACGTCGACGTTGATCCGCACGCCGTGCCCGTCCGTCTGGCGCTGGACGACGGTCCGGACCAGTTCCTCGATCGCGTTCAGCGTGGCCCCCCGCGGCCCGACGAGGAGTCCCAGGCCGTCCCCGGTGACGTCGACCACGATCCCCTCGTCGACGATCACACTGCGGACATCCGCGCCGAGATCGAACGCGTCCACCAGTCCCTGGGTGAACGCCTCCGCCGCCTCGGCTTGCTCCTCGATCGTCACTTCCGGCTCGGTCGTTTCCACCGTGGTCCCCTTGTTCGTCTGGTTGCTGGTGTCATCGGATGCTCGAGCGGGACGTGCCCTCACCGGCCGTTCCGACCCGCCTCCCGGCCGTTGCCCGCCTCCACCGCGTCGGCGGCGCCGGGCGCCAGAAGCCGGCGAGGGTGCCGTCGTCTCCGGCTTGCTCGATCGTTCCTGGCCGGAGCCGCTCCGCCGGTTCCGCCGCTGCCGTTCCCCGGGCTTCTCGCGCGACAGCGGCTTCACGCGGGCACGGATCCGGGCCCCGCTCCCGGAGAGACGGCCGAACAGCCCGCCACGGGGCTGCTCCATGATCTCGAACTCGACCTCGTCGTTGTCGACACCGAGTTCGTCGAGGGCTGCGTCGAGCGCCTCCTCGACCGTGCGCCCAGTCGTCTCCACCCACTCCATCGTGCGTGCTCTCTCACTCGTGCACTCGTGGCCGCAGGCCTTGCGATCGCCGGGCCACGAGCGCGAACTGCTCGTGGAGCGGCTACCGCCGCTTGCGCTTCTTGTTGTTGCGACGACGGGCCGCTTGCTGACTACCGCTCTGGCCACCGCCGGCGCTCCCGCCGCTCGTGGACTTCCCCGCTCCACTCTTCGACGGAGTGGGCTTCGCCTTGGGCTTCGGCGCCGATGATCCTGACCGTGCCGTGGCCGACCCGTTGCCAGTCGGCTTGGGTACGTCCTCCCCGTTGGGCGCGGGTTCCCCGGCGGATTCCGCGCTCGGGAGCGCAGGCTGGAAGAGCTTGCGCAAACCGCTGGGTGACTTCGCGGGTGGCGCGGGTTCCTCGGTCTCGATCGCCGCTCGAGGCCGTTCGGCACCCTTGACGTCGATCGGGCCCTGCGCCTTGATCGGCCCGGTGATCTTCCGCATGATCAGCTCCTGCTGCCCGAGGCGCCACAGGTTGCTGATGAGGAAGTAGAGCACCAGGCCGGAGGGGAACTGCAGGGAGAACAAGCCGAAGGCGATCGGGAGCACGGTGCTGATCATCGCCATTTGCGACGTCATGTTCGGTGCGTTGCGACGGCTCTGGCGCGACTGCGCGAACGCCGTGATGATCACCAGACCGACGAGGATGAAGTAGGGGAGGGCGTCGAGGAAGCCGCCGCTCACCCCGACCGCGCTCAGCGAGAGGTCCATCTTGAGGAAGTACTGCGGACTCGGGAGTCCGAGCTTCGGCACGTTGCACGCGACCTTGTGCACGTGGCCGCCGGCCGTGCAGAACGCCGCGTACAGGTCCGAGCTCTTCGGGATGTGCTTGTAGGGCTCGCGCATCACTCGGAACAGCGCGAGGAAAATCGGCATCTGGACCAGGAGCGGCAAGCACCCCGCAAGGGGGTTGATCTTGTTCTCCTGGTAGAACTTCATCACCTCTTCGTTGAGCTTCTGCTTGTCGTTCTTGTACTTCGCCTGCAGTTTCTTGATCTCCGGCTGTGCCCGCTGCATGTGCATCATCGCCTTGGCTTGCTTGGCGGTGAGCGGGAACAGCGCCAGCATCACGGCGATCGTGAGCAGGATGATCGAGATTCCGAGGTTCGGGATGATGCCGTAGAAGAACGCGAGGATCGCGCCGAAGAAGTTGTAGATCGGGTCGAAGATCGAGCCACTCGCCGCCAGCACCATCGGATCAGCTCTCTTCCGTCACGTATCGGGGAACGACGTGACTCGAACGTACGTTCGGTTCAGGGACGGGATCGAGGCCCCCCGGGTGCCAGGGGTGGCACCGGGCGACGCGCCGCACCGCGAGCCACGACCCGCGCCGGGCGCCATGGAGCGCGAGCGCGTCGAGGGCATACTGCGAGCACGACGGGTGGAATCGGCACCTCGGCGGGAGATGCACGCTCAGCAGTCGCCACGCGCGGACCGGCAACATCAGGAGCCGGGCCAACACGGTGGGCCGTCCGCACGGTGCGTCGCTCGGGCGCACGGTCGTCATGCCCGGCCATCCCGCGCCGCGCGGATCAACATTCCGAGCGATGCACACAGCTCGCTGAACGCCAGCGTCAACACCGGACGCTCCGCTTCGACAAGGTACGCACCGCCGCCGACGAGTTGGTCGGCAGAAGCCGCGACCGCCGCGCGTAGGCGACGGCGAACGCGGTTGCGCTCGACCGCGGAGCCCACGCGACGACCGACGGCGTACGAAACCCGGGGAGGGTCCGTGGATCCGCGGTTCGAGAAGCGGAGAGACACCGGACCGACCCGGTGACGGGGAGCCCGGGCGAGGGCCTGGAAGGTCGCACGGTCGCGGACGCGCCAGATCAGGCCGACAGCCGCTTCCGGCCGCGGGCGCGGCGGGCCCGGAGCACGGCCCGACCTCCGCGGGTCCGCATGCGGATGCGAAAGCCGTGGGTCTTCGAGCGCTTGCGAGTGTTGGGCTGGTACGTGCGCTTCACGAAATGGCCTCCTCGAGGCGACCGCGCGCGGGCTCGGAGCAGGGATCCGCGCGGGAGGCGGAGCCCCTGAGTGTACCGGTGGGTGACGCCGGACAGCGCAACGCGAGCCGCGCCGTTTCCCCAGGTCGACTACCCCTTGTCGTGCCTCGGGGCCGGTGCTACGTTTCCGCGCCTCGCGGGGCTGCGGCCGGCCGTCGCGAACTTCCCCGGTTGAGCTCCGGCTCCACCCGGCCGACGCGGTGAGAACGTCGTGTCCCTCACCGCTCTCCACACCTGTGGACGCTCCTGTGGAAAGAGGGAGGGCGGGGCTCGTGACGGCCGAAGAGCTTTGGGGGAAAGGGGCAGCCGCGCTGCGGGAGCAGCTCGCGCCGGCCACATGGGCGATGTGGTTCAACGGTGTCCGACCACTTTCCTACGACGGCGAGCATCTCGTGCTCGGGGTGCCCAACTCGCTCGCCGCCGACCGCATCCGCTCCAGCTACACCGGGATGCTCACCGATGCGATCCGAGACCGCACGGGAGAGACCGTACGTGTCGACCTCCTCGTCGACACCGACCCGCGAGAGACGCAGTCCGTGCCCATCGCCGATGCCGAGCTCGGCTTCGGGTCGGCGGAGCCACCGTTACGAACGCATCCCGAGGGGGTGGGCCCGACGGGCCCAGACCCGGTCCCGAGCGGCGACGGCACGTGGACGACGGGCACGCTGCTCGCGCGCTACACGTTCGACCAGTTCGTGATCGGGGCGTCGAACCGCTTTGCACACGCGGCGGCGCTGTCCGTCGCGGAGAGCCCCGGCCGTTCGTACAACCCGCTCTTCATCTACGGACCGGCCGGGCTGGGCAAGACCCACCTGCTCCACGCCATCGGGCACCACGTCCGCACCGTGTTCCGGAACAAGCGGGTTCGCTACGTGTCCACCGAGTCGTTCATGAACGAGTTCGTCGACGCCATCCGCGCCAAGGCGATGCCCGGGTTCAAGCGCCGCTACCGCGATCTCGACGTGCTCCTGATCGACGACATCCAGTTCCTCGAGCGCACCCAGGAGCTCCAGGAGGAGTTCTTCCACACCTTCAACCAGCTGCACGGCGAGGGCGGGCAGATCGTCATCTCGTCCGACCGGCCACCCAAGTCGATCGCGAGCCTCGAGGACCGCCTGCGCACCCGATTCGAGTGGGGCCTGATCACCGACGTCCAGCCGCCCGAGTTCGAGACCCGCCTCGCCATCCTGCGCAAGAAGGCCGAGTCCGAGCATCTCGGGGGGATCCCGCCCGAAGTGCTCGCCTTCATCGCCACGAACATCAGTGACAACATCCGTGAGCTCGAGGGTGCCTTGATCCGGGTTGCCGCGTACTCGAGCCTGCATCGGGCCGAGCTCTCCGAAGAGGTTGCCCAGCGAGTCCTGGCCGACCTGCTCCCTCCTACGACACCCCGAGTCGTCACACCCCAGCTCATCCTCGACGAGACCGCCAAGATGTTCGGCTGGACCCCCGACGACCTCTGCGGCAAGAGCCGACGCCGTCCGCTCGTCACGGCCCGTCAGATCGGCATGTACGTGATGCGAGAGCTCACCGACCTCAGCTACCCGCGGATTGCCGAGGCGTTCGGCGGCCGGGATCACACGACGGTCATGTATGCCGTCGACAAGATCAAGCAGCAAATGACCGAACGCCACGTGATCTTCGACCAGGTCAACGAACTCATCACGCCGAATTCGCCTGGGCAGCAGTGGATAATGCTGTGGAGGACGGGGGACAACCACCGGCCTACTTGGGGAGAACCTCGGAGTACCGCATGACCGCTGACTCGGTATGTGGACAACAGTGGAAGAACCGCGCACGCCCCCAACGCTCCTGACCTGCCACGATGGGGTTCTTCCCCAATCCACACGACCTACTACTACGACAACAACGATCTTGAATTGTCTTCGTTGGGAGGCCCGAGTGAAGTTTCGTTGTGAACGCGACACGCTGGCCGAAGCGGTCGCCACCGCACAGCGCGCGGTCGCGTCACGTACGGGAGCGATGCCGGTGTTGTCGGGCCTGCGGGTCTCGGTGTCCGATGGGTCGCTCGAGTTCGTCGGTACCGACCTGGAGCTCACGATCCGGGTACGCGTGCCGGCCGACAGTGACGGCGAGGGGAGCGCAGTCGTCCCCGCGCGGTTGTTCTCCGAGATCGTGCGTCAGCTCGAGGACGGGACGGTCACGGTCGAGTTGTCGGACGACGACGCGCACATCGAGGCAGGTCGTTTCGCGACCACGTTGCGCACATTGTCGACCGCGGAGTTCCCGCGTTTGCCCGAGACCACGGAGACGGGCGTACGTGTTGCCGCCGGCGCGTTCGCCGAGGCACTCCGACAAGTGGTGTCGGCAGCGTCGAGGGACGACGCACGACCCATCCTCACCGGCGTATTGCTCACTGCATCCGCCGGTGGCCTGCGTTTGGTCGCGACCGACTCGTACCGTTTGGCGTTGCGCGATCTCGAAGGCGTCAGCATGCTCGCCGAGGGCCAGAAGGTGTTGGTCGCGGCGAAAGGCCTCGCAGAAGTGCAGCGACTGCTCACCGGTGCCGATGGGGAGATCGACGTTGTCCTCGGCGAACGGGAAGTGGTGTTCCGAGTCGGTACGAGTGAAGTCACCACACGGCTGATCGAAGGTGAGTTCCCGAACTACCAGCAGCTCATCCCGAGTGGTTACCCGAACCGACTCACCGTCGCGCGTGACGCGCTCCAGTCGGCGGTCAACCGGGTGCGGTTGGTCGGACAGAGTCGTGATACCGCACCCATCCGGCTGGCACAGTCCTCCGAGAGTCTCGAGCTGTCCGCGATCGCGCAAGACGTCGGAGAGGCCCACGAGTCGGTCGAGGCGAAGTACGAAGGCACCGAGCTCACCGTGGCGTTCAACTCGCAGTTCCTGCTCGACGGGCTCGATGCTGCGGCGTCCGACGAAGTCGTCCTCGAGTCGATCGACCCGCTGAAGCCGGCGGTATTGCGGGCAACGGACAGCCCCGACTTCCTCTACCTGCTCATGCCCGTGCGCATTTCCTGAGCCTGGCCAACATCACGTATGCATCTCGTGGGGCTCTGGCTCACCGACTTTCGTTGTTACCGGGAGGCCGAACTCGAGCTCACGGGCGGGGTCACGGTCATTTCCGGGGCGAACGCACAAGGGAAGACCAGCCTGCTCGAGGCGGTCGCGTGGGCCGCGACTGGCGCGTCGTTTCGTGGTGTGCCGGACGCTGCGTTGGTGCGCACGGGCTGTGACGCGGCGATTGTGCGGGCGGAAGTGGTCGACGGCACACGGCGGCAACTTCTCGAAGCCGAGATTCGCGCGAGTGGTAGAAATCGCGTGCGCATGAATCGGCAGGTGTTGCAGCGTGCACAAGATCGCGCGGAGATGATGCGGGTGACAGTGTTCGCACCGGACGATCTGCAACTGGTGAAAGGCGGACCAGCCGGCCGGCGCGACTACCTCGACGACCTGCTCGTATCGGCCGCGCCGCGGTATGCGGCAGTGCGTGGCGACTACGAGCGCGTCTTGCGGCAACGAAACGCGCTGTTGCGCCACGGCATCCGGAACGCCGACGACGAGCGCACGCTCGACGTGTTCAACACCCAACTGGCCCGAGCCGGCGCGGAGCTCACCCGTGGACGCCTGCGGATGCTCGACCGGCTCACACCGTTCGTGGCGACGGCCTATGGCGAGCTGGCCGGCGAACCGGGCGTCGGCGCCGAGTACGAGTCGGCCTGGCTGAGCAGCGCCGACGAAGCGGAATCGGCGCTCCTGAGGGCCCTCGACGAGCGGCGTCGGGCGGAGCTGGAGCGGGGGCTCACCCTCGCCGGGCCGCATCGCGACGAGTGGAGGCTGCAGATCGGCGGGCTCGACAGTCGCCTCCACGCGTCGCAAGGCGAGCAGCGCACGCTCGCGTTGGCACTGCGCGTCGCGGGCCATCGGCTGTGCACGGAGGTCATCGGCACACCACCGATCCTGCTCCTCGACGACGTGTTCAGCGAGCTCGACGAGCACCGCGCCGCCGCGCTCCTCGCTCATCTCGACGCCGGGCAGACCCTGGTCACGACGGCCGGTCCGGTGCCGACGGGACTGCACGCCGAGCTCTTCCTCCGGGTCGACGACGGGCACCTGGAGGCCGCGTGACGCGACCCGGCTCGGTGCCCGAACGCCATGCCGGCGATCCGGTCTCGATCGCGGACGCGCTCGCGCGGGTGCAGGCCGAGCTCGGCTTGCCCCGGAGCAACGTGCTGCGCGCACTCGCCGACCGTTGGGGCGAAGTGGTCGGGGCCGATGTCGCCGCGCATGCCCGACTCGACGCGGTACGCGACGGAACGGCCGCGATCGTGGTCGACAGCCCGCTCTGGGCGAGTCAGCTGCGCTATCTCGAGGATGACATCGTGGAACGCGCGAACGCCCTCGTCGGGGTCGCGATCATCCGGGGAATTCGGGTCCGGGTCGACCCGGCTGCGGGCCCCGCGTGAGCCGCGAATTTCTCCCGTTTGGCACCCGTTTTCGGGGGGTGCTCTGGTAAGCTGATGTTCGCCGAAATCACTGCTCTGACCTGCGGTTTTACCCCGAAACCCGCCGGCTGGAGGGCCCATTCCCCGAACGTTGCGAGAGGTGCCGCGCGCGTGGCGTACAACGCCAAGGACATCACCGTTCTCAAGGGCCTCGAACCCGTCCGCGAGCGCCCTGGGATGTACATCGGATCCACCGGCCCGACGGGCCTGCACCACCTCGTGTGGGAGTTGCTCGACAACTCCGTCGACGAGGCGATGGCCGGTGAGTGCACCAAGATCGACATCACGTTGCTGGCCGACGGCGGGTGTCGCGTCACCGACAACGGGCGCGGCATCCCCACCGATCCTCACCCCGAGTACAAGGGGAAGACCGGCGCCGAGATCGCGCTCACGATGCTGCACGCCGGTGGCAAGTTCGGCGGCAGCGGATACAAGGTCTCGGGCGGGCTGCACGGCGTCGGCGTGTCGGTGGTGAACGCGCTGTCGAGTCGGCTCGACCTCGAGATCCATCAGCTCGGCGGCCGGTTCGAGCAGCACTACGCCAAGGGCGGGAAGCCGCAGGGCAAGCTCACGCGGGTCGGGGCATCGAAGAAGCGCGGTACCACCATCACGTTCTGGCCCGACGCGACGATCTTCGAAGAGACCGAGTTCCGCGCGCAGACGATCCTCGAGCACGTTCGGGAGACCGCGTTCCTCAACCGGGGGCTCGAGATCCGCTTCCGCGACGAGCGCGTCGATCCCGTCACGGAGCAGACCTTCAAGTACGCCGGCGGAATCATCGACTTCGTCAAACACCTCAACGCGTCGAAGGAGCCCCTGTTCAAGCGGGTCGTCTCCATCGCCGACACCGGCGAGAACCACGACATCGAGATCGCGATGCAGTGGAACACCGGGTACTACGAGGGCATCCACTCCTTCGCCAACAACGTGGCCACCACCGACGGCGGCATGCACGAGGAGGGCTTCAAGAAGGCCCTCACCAACGTGGTCAACCGCTACGCCAAGGGCAAGGGTCTCCTCAAGGACAAAGAGGAGAACCTGCAGGGCGAGGACATCCGTGAGGGGCTCACCGCGATCATCTCGGTGAAGCTCCCCAACCCGCAGTTCGAAGGCCAGACGAAGAACAAGCTCGGCAACACCGAAATGCGGTCGCTGGTGGAGAAGGTCACCAACGAGAAGCTTGCCGACTGGCTCGAAGAGAACCCGTCGGAAGCGCGCCTCGCGGTCCAGAAAGCCACGCAGGCCGCGCACGCGCGCGTCGCGGCGCGCGCCAGGCGCGCGACCTCACCCGGCGCAAGTCGCTCCTCGATTCGGGAACGATGCCCGGGAAGCTCGCCGACTGCGCGTCACGCGACCCCCACGAGTCGGAGCTGTTCATCGTGGAAGGCGACAGCGCCGGCGGCAGTGCGAAGCGAGCGCGCGATCCTCGCACGCAGGCGATCCTCCCGATCCGGGGCAAGATCCTCAACGTCGAGCGCGCCCGGCTCGACAAGATGCTGAAGAACGAGGAGATCCAGTCGCTCATCACCGCGATCGGCTCCGGTGTGGGTGACGACTTCGATCTCGAGAAGCTGCGCTACCACAAGATTGTGATCATGGCCGACGCCGACGTCGACGGATCCCACATCCGCACCTTGTTGCTCACGTTCTTCTACCGACAGCTGCCCGAGATCGTGAAGCACGAGTTCATCTACATCGCGCAGCCGCCGCTGTTCCGCGCCGACATCGGCAAGGAGCGCACGTATCTCAAGGACGAGGCGGCACTGCGCGAGTTCGAGGCGGCGCACGAGAGCAACAAGATCAAGATGAACCGATTCAAGGGTCTCGCGGAGATGGACTGGCAGGAGCTGGGGGAGACCACGATGAACCCGGCCACGCGCACGCTCCTCCGGGTGTCGGTCGACGAAGCTGCCATCGCCGACGAGGTCTTCTCCACCCTCATGGGCGACGACGTCGAAGCGCGCAAGGGCTTCATCCAGGAGAACGCGAAGGACGTTCGCTTCCTCGACGTGTAAGCCGCGGCTAGAGCAAGGATGGCCATGCCTGACGACGACGGCGTCCAGGGAACCCTGAACGACGGCAACATCGAACCGGTCGAGCTCCAGGAGGAGATGGAACGTTCCTTCCTGGAGTACGCGATGTCGGTGATCACCGCGCGCGCGTTGCCCGACGTGCGCGACGGCCTCAAGCCGGTGCAGCGCCGGATCCTCTACGGCATGTACGAGGACGGCATTCGGCCAGACCGCCAACACAAGAAGTCGGCGTCGGCGGTGGGCTATGTGATGAGCAACTACCACCCGCATGGTGACAGCGCGATCTACGACGCGCTCGCCCGGATGGCGCAAGACTTCTCGCTCCGGTACCCGCTGATCGACGGCCACGGCAACTTCGGCTCGCCCGACCCCAACGACCGGCCCGGCGCGGCCCGCTACACCGAGGCGCGCCTCGCCCAACTCGCGATGGAGCTGCTCGGCGAGATCGACGAAGACACCGTCTCGTGGTCGCCGAACTACGACGGCAGCCGCGAGCAGCCCGACGTGCTGCCCGCCCGGTTCCCGAATCTCCTCGCCAACGGCGCCGGCGGGATCGCCGTGGGGATGGCTACCAACATCCCGCCGCACAATCTCGGCGAACTGATCGACGCGGCCACCTATGTCCTCGACAACGAGAACGCAACCAACGAAGACCTCATGAAGATCGTGCAGGGGCCCGACTTCCCCACGGGCGCGATGATCCTCGGCCGGAGCGGGATCAACGACGCGTACACCACGGGTCGCGGTTCCATCAAGCTGCGTGCGGTCGCGGAGATCGAAGAAGGCGCGCGTGGAGAGACACGGATCGTCGTCTCCGAGCTGCCGTACCAGACGTCGGTCGAAGTCATCGGGCAGAAGATCGCGGAGCTCGTCAACGAGCGACGCATCGACGGCATTCGCGATGTGCGGAACGCGTCGGCCGGCGATACCACCATGCTCGTCATCGAGCTCAAACGCGACGCCAACGCCCAGGTCGTGCTGAACCAGCTCTACAAGCACACGCCGATGCAGACGACCTTCCCGGTGCACATGCTCGCGCTGGTCGACGGCGTGCCACGCCTGCTCGACCTTTCCAGTGCGATCAAGGAGTACGTCGCCCACCAGAGGGACGTCGTTCGCCGGCGTACCGAGTACCGCCTGAGGAAGGCGCAGGAACGAGCGCACATCGTCGAGGGCCTCGTGAAGGCGCTCGACATGATCGACGCGGTCATCGCGCTCATCCGCGGCGCGGCCGACGTCGACTCCGCCCGGACGGGTCTGATGGCGGCGCCGTTCGAGTTCTCCGAGGTCCAGGCCAACTACATCCTCGACATGCAGCTGCGCCGGCTCACCCAGCTCGAGGGCCAGAAGCTGCGCGACGAGCTCGGCGAGCTGCAAGCCACCATGAAAGATCTGGAGTCCATCCTCAAGAGCAAGACGAAGCTCAACACCGTGATCAAGAAGGAGCTCGCCGAGGTCCGAAAGACCTACGCCGACGAGCGCAAGACGAAGCTGACGATCGACACCGGCGACCTCGACACCCTCGATCTGATCGAGGACGAAGAGGTCGTCGTCGTGCTCTCGCACAAGGGCTACGTGAAGACGGTCGCGGCCGACGTGTTCCGCCGTCAGGGCCGAGGTGGTCGTGGTGTGCGCGGCGGCAACTTGCGTGACGAGGACTACGTCGAGCATCTCCTCACCACTACCGCGCATTCGTACCTCCTGTTCTTCTCCAACCGCGGCCGCGTCTACCGGTTGCGCGCCCACGAGATCCCGATGAAGGAGCGCACCGCGCGCGGCACTGCGATCGTCAACCTCATCGCGCTCGGTCCCGACGAGCACATCGAGGCGGTCATCGACACTCGAACGTACGAGGACGGCGCGTATCTCTTCTTCGCGACTCGCAACGGCATGGTCAAGAAGACCAGGATGAGTGAGTACGACTCGTCGCTCCGAACCGGGCTGATCGCGATCAACCTCAACGAGGGCGACGAGCTCGTCAAGGTGGTCCAGACGAGTGGGAACGACGACATCCTCATGGTCTCGCGCAACGGCATGAGCATCCGGTTCGGGGAGTTCGACGTGCGGGCGATGGGTCGTGCCACTGCCGGGGTCCGCGGCATGAAGCTGAGGAATGGCGACGATGCCGTCGTCAGCTGTGACGTCGCCCGGGACGACACGGTGATGCTGTTCGTGAGCTCGAGCGGCCATGGCAAGCGCACCCGCCTCGACCACTTCCACCGCCAGGGGCGTGGCGGGCAAGGCGTTCGGGGTATGAAGATCACTGCCTCCAGGGGCTCGGTGGTCGCCGCGTTCACGGTTGCCCCCGACGATGAGATACTCGTGTTCTCCTCCGGAGGGAACCTGATCCGGATGGGGGTCAAGGAGATCTCCTCGCAGGGACGTGATGCGACCGGCGTGCGTGTGGCACGGTTGGCCGCAGGGGAGACCGTGAGCGCAGTGGCGCCGGTGCTCGAAGCCGACGCAGGAGAAGGACAACTCGAAGATGGGTAGCGCCGCCGACGACCTCAGCCCGTCGCAGCCGACTCGAAGCGCGCCCGCAGTTTGGCCGCCGGTGCGAGCGAGTTCGCCGGCACGGGAACCGGAGCGCGCTCCGCAGCGCGGTCTCGAGCCGCCGCTCCAACGAGCTGCGCCGCCGCGGCCCGCGCCTTCGCCGGCGAGAGCGAGTCCGCAGAGCATCGCCGCACCCACGCCGAGTACCGAACGTCGCTACCGGCAGACGATCAACCACGTCGACCTGTGGTCGGTCTTGAAGGTATCCGTCTGCTTCTACATCTGCAGCATGGCCGTCGTGATGGTGGCGCTCGTCGCGTTGTGGGTGATCGGCGACGCGGCCGGCGTGATCCAGAGCGTCGAGAAGTTCCTCGGCGATCTCCTGCAAACGAAGGACTTCACGTTCCTCGACGGCGCGATCCTGCGGGGCGCGCTGCTCATCTCCGCGGTGATCGTGGTGCTGCTGATCGTGATCACGGTGATCGCCGCCGCGTTCTACAACCTGTTCGCCGAGATCTTCGGCGGGATCGAGATTTCGATCACGGAAGACGAGTCGGCGCTCTAGGCCACGCTGCTACGCTCGCTCACCTTCCGGGGCTATAGCTCAGTCGGTTAGAGCGCATCCCTGATAAGGATGAGGTCGGTGGTTCGATTCCACCTAGCCCCACAAGCAAACAAACAAACAGCCGCGGCGTGCCACCTCAGTTGTCAGCTCGTCGTGCTCGGGCATCCCTCACAGGGATAGTCGGGCACCGCGTCCGACTCGGGGAGCGACTCGAACTGCGCGATCGAGTTGCTCTTGTCGAACAGCTTCGGCTCGCCCTTCTTCCACTGACCCGCGTAGTACCGCTTCGCGCCGTCGATGTAGCGGAAGCGGCCGGTGCCGTTGTCGAGGAGGAGCTTCCCCTTGCCGGTGTCGGTCGGGCTCCACCACATGACCGCGTAGTCGAGCCCGACGGTCGAGTACTCGTCGTAGGGGAGGCCCGACGTGCGCCCGTAGCCGAACATGTAGGACACCACCTGATTGCTCGCCGCGCCGCCGTTGGCGGGCATCGCGAACAGCGCCTGCTGGAAGAGCTTCGGCGTGAGCTTCGGCCCGGCCAGGCTCACCCCGGCGTAGAGCGTGTACAGCGGAGCGACGGGAAACGCCTGGTACACCCCCGTGTTCGGACCCCAGTACCAGTTGAACCAGCCCACCTGCGGGTCCTCGAGCCCGTTCACGTACGGCGGCAGCGTGCCGATGCCGAACACGTGCTTCATCTGGTCGGGGTACGCACTGTTGTTGATGCGCGCGGTGATCTCGATGTCACTGACGCCGTAACCCGGAAACACCCACTCGGGGTGGTAGCTCAGGCTGTCGGCGGCCTTGAAGAGGTAGCCGGTCATGTTGTACGGCGCGTAGAGCAGCACCGTCGTCACGCCGGCGTCCTTGAGCTTGGCGACGAGCGTCGGCGCCTCCTGCTGCTGGACCTGGCTGGCGGTGCTGGTATCGAGCGGCACGCTGTACACGAGATCGGTGCCGGGCGCGAGCTTGAGGCCTTCCTCCTTGGCGGTGCTCTGGAAGAACTGCCAGTCGATGCCGCGCTCGGGGTGAACGGCGCCGAACACGCGCTGCTTGCTCCACGAAGTCACCCGACCACTTCGCGGTCTCGCCCTTCAGTTGGCGTGCGGCGAACTGCACGCCGTTCACTGCGGCCGCGTTCGAGTCGGTGCCGAAGAGCCACCGGAAAGGCGCCTGCTTCGCCGCCTGCGCGTTGGTCGGCCCGGCATAGAACACGAGGATCTTCTTGGCCACGAGATCGTTGGCGAACACCTGGCCCGTGCCGGCCGCCTGCACGATCACCGCGAACGGCTTCTTCTCGGCGAGCGTCAGCGCGTCGGCGTGCTGCGCGGCTTCGTCGGGACCGGTGGGCGTTACGACTTCGAACTCGATCTTCCGGCCCCAGGTGTTGAAGCTGTGCGCGAATACCTCGCTCCAGTCGCGGTATGCATCCTCGGTGTACGCGTTCTGGCCGGTGGCGTGGTCCTTCGGGGGCGACTGGCCGATGGTGTTCCACGCCGCCTCCTGCTGTTCGTGCGTACTCATGAACAGCACGACCTTGATGGAGTCCTTGTCGACGCCCATCGTCGTCGCGCCGCCGTTGCTCTCACCCTTCTTCAACGGACGTGTGCACGGCGCGCGCTGCTGGTACGGGTACGCGAGCTTGCCGTCCGGACCGCAGTTCGGGGAGTCGAGCGCGGCCTTCGTGCCGACGCCGGCAGCCGGTACCGTCGGTCCGACTTGCGGCTTGGCCCCCGCGACGGACGTCATCGCGGCCACGAGGGCGAACGCGACGGCGAGGACGAACGTGGTCAGGAACCCGCGACGGCTACGTCGCGGTCGAAGCGGAACCCTCATGAACCCCCCTCAGATCCTGTGCAACGGTAGCGAAGCGGCTCGGCTGTGACGAGGCGGCCGGCGGTAGCGAACGCGAGTGGTTGATCGTCCATAGAGTCTCCGTCCGAGGCGCCCCGCCGCGGAGATCGGCGAAGATGGACGTCGACGTGAACCGCGAACCTGCTACTCGGAGGAGGACGACGTGTCCGAGGTGTACCCGCAACTGGTGGATCCGGCCTTCTGGCGCCTGCCGCTCGGTGATCGCATGGCGCGGTTCGCAGAGCTCCGCGAGATCGCGCCGTTCCTGCCCGCGACGTTCGTGAACCCGATCGTCGGTCTCGAAGAGTCGTTCTTCGTCACGACCCGGTACGCGGAGGTGATCGAGATCAGCCGTCGGCCGCAGGAATTCTGCTCGGGTCGGGGCGCCGTGTCGATCCCCGACATGCCCGCGGACGCGATGGAGTTCTTCGGGTCGTTCATCAGCATGGACGACCCGCGACACGTGCGACAGCGGGGAATCGTCGCTCGCTCGTTCACCCCCAAACAGCTCCAGGGTGTGCTCGACTCGGTCGAGACGATCTGCGCCGAGGTTGTCGACGAGATGTGTGAACGCGGCGAGGTCGATCTCGTCGAAGCGCTCTCGAAACCGTTCCCGCTCCTGGTCATCTGCGACATGATGGGCATCCCGCGCAGCGAATTCGACACCGTTCTCGACGCGACCAACATCATCCTCGGCGCCGGCGACCCCGATGTGCTCGCGGGCAGGGATCCGATGTCCGCCATGTTCGGGGCGGGCATGCAGCTCACGTCGCTCGTCAACGAACTCGCGGAGCTGCGGCGCGCCGAGCCGGCCGACGATCTCATCTCCGCGCTCGTGAATGCCGAGGATGATCGAGGAGACGCTGGCTCGCCACGAGATCGCCCCGTTCTTCATCCTGCTCGCGGTCGCGGGCAACGACACGACGCGGACCGCCATCAGTCATGGCATGCACCTGCTGTCGCAGAACCCGGACCAGCGCCGACGCTGGCAGACCAACCTCGAAGCCGTGACACCGACTGCCGTGGAAGAGATCGTTCGAGTCGCGTCGCCAGTGACGTTCATGCGACGCACGGCGACACGGACCGTGACACTGTCGGGACACGAGTTCGTCGAAGGAGACAAGGTCGTGCTGCTCTACGGCGTCGCGAACCGCGATCCGCGTGTGTTCGACGATCCCGAATGCTTCGACGTGCTGCGTGACCCGAATCCCCACGTGGGATTCGGCGGCCCCGGTCCGCACTTCTGTCTCGGCGTGCACCTCGCGCGCCGAGAGGTTGCCGTTGCCTTCCGGCAACTCCTCACCCGACTGCCCGACATCGAAGCCACGGACGCGCCCACTCCGCTCGAGACCATGGGCATTCCGCTCGTCGGCGGCATCAAGCACCTTCCCGTGCGGTTCACGCCCACGGCGCCGCTCGACACTGCAACCGGGAGCGGGTGACGAGAATCGAACTTGCGTCTCAGCGGACCGGCGTCGAGCGCGAGGCGTTGCCGAGCAGCGCCAATGCCCGCCCTCCCAGGCACCCCCGCTTCGGGCGCGGGGGTCTACGGGATCGCCCGGTACGAACGGACGCGGTCGGTCAGCCGGTGAACCGTGGCTGGACGGTGACCGTGCTCGCTACCGGCGCGACCGGGGTGTGTGCGGGCGTGATCGGTACCGGCGCGCTCACGGGCGGAAAGGAGGGGTTCATGTTGGGTGGCAGCGTGATGCCGCTCGCAGGATCGGGCACGATGTTGTACGGATTCGCCACGAAGGTGGCAGCGACGTTGACTTCGTAGGTACCGAGGTCACTGAAGGTCGGCGTGTCACCCGGGCTGGGCGGGCTGGCGCCGAACGTGGCGAGGACGTCATCGCCCACGGAGCCGTCCACGATGCAGCCCCCGCCGGTGGATGCCGGGGGGTTGGGACCCGGAGTCGGTGTCACCGCGAGCCCGAGCACATCGTCCGACTGGACCGCGACGGCGGGGACGAGCGGGAACGGCCCCCCCAGACCTGTGGCAGCCGCAAGAGTCTGCGCAGGGCTGATGAAGACCAACGTCCATTGACCCGAGACAGAGCGCCACACTTCGAGCTGAACCGTCTCCGATTCGTCCGGCGTGGCCGCCACACTCCATGACGTCAACGTTCCGCCCAGGAACCAGGCAGGAACTGCATAGCTCGGTCCGGCGGAGCCGTTCTGCAAGACACTGAAGCTTCCACCGTTTCCAGCAGCGTCGCAGTTCAACTGTGACTGACTCGCGGCGTTCCCGAGCACGGTGTCCGCCCCCGAAGCGGACGGAAGCGCGAACAGCGAGAGGGCGAGCAGCGCGGCAACGACCACGCCGACGCGGTTGGCACAGCGCACGAAGGACTTGCTCACGGCAGGACCCTCCTGGTCTTGCCCGCCACGCTGCTTTGATCGGCTCCCCGCTCGGCGTACTTGAGACCCGAACCAGCCCTCGGCCGCCGACCGATGGTTCTCCCGGCCTGGTCACCGTGTACCGCTCATCGGCCGACGCGGTCGTCGGTACCCGGGTTCGTGTCGATGACGTCGAGATCGATCGTCTGCACCGGGAGACGTCTTCCCAGAAGACGCTCGACCGCGTCGCGACGCCGCACGATCTCCGGGAGCGCGGGATCCGCGTCGCGGAAGCGCTCGCGAACCTGCCGCTCTCGATCCGCAAGTTGGCGTGCTCGCGCCGTCCGGCTCACGGCCGGGGTCTCGTCCGGCAACGCGTTTCGCAGTTCATGGAGCTTCAGGACCTGTGCGACAGGAGCGTGCTGCGCGGTCAATTCGCCGCGGACGTCCTGCCACCGGGAGAACATGACGCCGTGACGTTGACCCGTCGTATCGAGCCAGTTCGGCACTCCGGGGTCGTGAGCGCTCACGACGTACCGGAGAAAGCCGTCGGCATCGACGCGCGCTTGGGCGCGATTGAGCCCCGCCTGGTGCTCGACGAACTCGACGGTATTGAGCCACGGGTCAGCGACCATGATGTCGTGGTACCGAGCGTGCGGTGCGTCCTTGACCGTCACGATCAAGGCTTCGTCGTCCACGAGATCGAAGGGCCCCGACGAGTTCCACTGCGTGGCATGAACGCCCGCCCCGCGCGCCTGTCGAGGTGGGAGCATCGTGTTCGCGGGGAGCGCGGTTACCAGAAGTCCCTGGTCCCGGTAGAACTGTGCCTGGAGCGCGATCGACCGCGCCGCGTCTTCGAGGACCGCGGCGGCGGCGTTGCGGGTCGTGCGCGCTCGACCGGCGTCGGCAACGTCGAGTCGTTCGATCGCAATGGAGCCCCGCCGCTCGCGCGTCCAGTCCTGGAACGTGAACCGGACGAGCAGGTTGTCGGTCCCCGGAGCGAGCGGGAGCCAGTTGCCGACGGCGGGTCGTTCGGCGCCGAGCGTGATCGAGTACGAGCCGTCGGCGTCGAGCTCGAGATCATCGCCGGTCAGGAACGCCGTCGTGACGCCCGAGCCGTCGCCGTTACCGGGCAGGTCCTGGAGGGCCAGGACCAGGAAGCCGATCGACGTTCCGCGTTGCCCAGAGATTCGATAGGTCCCGGTGTCGGCGACGCGTGCGACGTAGTACAGGTTGTCGGGGTTGTTGAACCCGAGACGCGTCTCTGGGTCCGGGAGCAGCTGCATCATCGGGTGCTCGGGATCGAGGTTGAGCGCGACGGCGAGGGCCCAGTTCACGACCGCGCGAAGGAACTGGCGCCCGAGCGTCCGATCTGCGTCGTCACGGACGAAGGGCGACGTATCGATCGTGGCACGAGCCGCGTCGATCGCCGCGACATATCGCTCGTAGCTGTCGGCCAACGATGAAGTGCTCACTCGCTCAACTCACTCGCAGTCACCGACGTACTCAGCCTCGGCGGACCTAGCGTCAGGTGCCCGTGTACCGCGGCGCCCGGCGCTCGAGGAACGCGAGCAGTCCCTCGGTCGCGTCGTGCGATTGCGTCGCGTAGCCCATCACCAGCTCCTGCTCGGCGGAGAGGGCATCTTCGAACGAAAGGTGGTCGGAGTAGCCCAAGAGCGTCTTCATGTGCTTCACCGCGAGCGGGCTGTGGGCGGCGAGCTCGGCGGCGAGAGTCAACGTCTTCTCGCGGAGCTCGACGCCGGGAGCGCTGAAGACCGCCAGACCGGCGGCCGCGGCCTCCTGGCCGGTCCACAGACGACCGGTGAGCAGGAGCTGTGTGGCGCGCTGCATGCCGATGGCCCGCACCAGCCGCTGGCTCCCTCCCGCGCCGTCGATCTGGCCGGTTGCGAGGTGACCGTCGCCGATCGGGGCGTCGTCGGCCACGGTGATCAGGTCGCAGGCCAGCGCAAGCTCCAACCCGCCGGCCACGCACGCACCGTTGACCATCGCGATGCTCACGAATCGACCGTGCTCCATACGAGCATTCAGCAGGCGGAACTCGTCGAGGAACGCTCGAAATGCGAACTCGGCCCGATACAGCTCGATGTAGGCGCGCAGGTCGCCACCGGCGGAGAACGCGGCGCCGCTGCCGGTGACGATCACCACGCGTGCGAGCGGGTCGGCGTCGGCCTCTTCCGCGAGCTCGCGCAAGCGTGCCACGGTTTCGTAGTCGAGTGGATTGCGCGCGTCGGGACGCTGGAGCGTCAGCACCCGGGCGACGCCGTGGGGAAGCGGGACGTCTTCGACCTGTACCGTCGGCGCGCTCATGCTGTCTCCTCGAGGATCTGGTCACGGAGCTCGTTCTTGCGAATCTTGCCCGATGGTGTCGTGGGGAGCTCGGTCACGATCCGCAACATCTGGGGCAGCTTGTAGGTCGCGAGGTTGCGGCCGGTGAGGAACGCGACGACATCGGCGAGCTCGACCGGTTGGTCGACGACCACGCACGCGCAGGTGATCTCGCCCAGCCGCTCGTCGGGCATGCCGAGTACCGCGGCGGCGCGTACCTCGGGCATCTCGCAGAGCAGGTCCTCGATCTCTCGCGGCGCGATGTTGAGCCCACCGCGGATGATGATCTCCTTCTTGCGCCCGACGATCGAGAGGTAGCCATCGCTGTCGAGCACACCGGCGTCACCGGTGTGCAGCCAGCCGTCTTCGGTGAAGATGTTTCGCTCGCGCTCGGGGTCGTCGAACAGACCGACGCACACGTTCGGCCCACGCACCATGACTTCCGAGTCCCGCACCTCGAGCTCCACCTCGGGGAGCGCCAACCCGTCGGTATGCATGCGCTTGTCGAGGGGCGAACCGGCGCGGTTCCAGCTCACGACCAGCGCTTCGGTCAACCCGTAGATGCGGAGCACGGTGATGCCCGCGTCGGCGCCCGCGCGTACGATCTCGGGCGGAACCGGCGCGCCGCCGCAGCCGAAGCGGGTGAGCGACGACACGTCGCGATCCAAACGCTGCGCCGCGTTCACGAGGTCGGTGAGGAACGTTGTGGCCGCGAGCGTGTACGAGCAGCGCTCTCGTTCGATCAGCTCGACGGCCCGGTCCGCGTCCCAGCGATCCTGGAGCACCAGCTTCATCCCGAAGTACAGGGCGAGGCGGACGCCGAAGTTGAGGCCGGTCGAGTGACCGATCGGGCTCGGCGCCCACACGACATCGTTTGCGGTGAGCTCGTTGACCGCGTATGCCGAACGCACGTTGCAGTTGGTGGTGTGCTCGGTGTGCATCACGCCCTTGGGCGTCGCCTCGGTACCGGAGGTGAAGATCACCTCGGAGAGCGCCGCGGGATCGGCCGACGGCTCGATGTGCTTCGACGAATGCCCGAGCACGTGCTGCCAGAAGTCACCTCGACCTCGCACGACCATGTGACCGCCCAGCGTGTCGAGCGACTCGTGCAGCTCGCGGCCGAGCGTGGCGTGGTCGAAGCCGCGGAATTCGTCCGGCGTGAACAGCAACTTCGTGCGCGCGGTGCCGAGGATGTGGTGCAGTTCACGAGCGCGGTAGTTCGGCAGGAGCGGGTTGAGCACTGCGCCCCGTGCGAGCACGCCGAGATCGAGCGCCACCGTCTCGTACCAGTTGGGGAGCTGCACCGATACCACGTCGCCGGGCCACACGCCGTGCTCGCCGAGAAACGCCGCAACCCTGCACGCGTCGTCCCACAACTGGCCATAGGTCACCCGTGAGTCGGTCGTCTCGTCGACGACGGCGATCGCCTCGGGCTGGTCGAGCGCGAACTGGTGCACGCGCGCCGCGAGTGTCGAACCATCCCACCAGCCTTGTTCGACGTACTGCTGCGCGCGTGCGTCGCTGATCATCACTCCGGCCCGAAGTGCCAGATCCGTTGACCGCCGACCGAGGCGATCTGAACGCGAAGTCGCAAGCCGTCCCGCAAATCATCATGGTCGACACCGACCACGCGTCCGTACAGCCGAGCGCCGTCGTCGAGCTCGACGAGCCCCACGGTGTACGGAGTCTCCGCCGCGTATGCCGGGTCGGCAGCCAGATGGATCACCGTCCACGAGTAGAGCGCGCCGGTGACCGTCGCCGGCGCGCTCGAAACGTCGCGCGACGCGCACCGCGGGCACGTGGCGAGCGGAGGCAGCCAACGGTTGCCACATGCGTCGCACACCGTCACCAGCAGCGTCCCTTCGTCGAGCGCGGACCAGAACGTGGTCGCGTCGACGTCGCCGGCCGGAGGGATCACGCGTTCGACCTCTACCGGTCCACGGCCAGGACCAGTGCGGAACCGTCCATCAACGCGCCCGACGTGACCACGCACGTCTCCGCACCTGCCACGGTGCGCGACCCGCCGCGTCCCCGCAGTTGCAGTACCGCCTCGGCGACGGTGTTCATGCCGTGCAGGTAGCCCTCGGAGAGCAGACCTCCATTGGTGTTCACCGGCAGCGCGCCGCGCCGCACGAAGTCGCCCGCACCGCCGCGCTCGGCGAGCCCGAGCCCTTCGAGCCCCATCAGCACCGTGCTCGTGAAGCAGTCGTAGATCTCGGCGAGGTCGACGTCGGACGGCGCGAGCCCGGCCGAACCCCACAGGTCGTCGGCGAGCAACGACGTGTAGTTGCGGGACAGGTCTTCCCAGAACAGCGAGTCGCCCATGTCGAGGCCCGCGCCGCGCCCGGCGGCGTAGGCGGCTCCCTGCACCACGACGGGTGGAGGCACCAGATCGCGCGCCGCATCGACGGAGGTGACCACCATGGCGCACGCTCCGTCGACCTCGATCGTGCAGTCGGGCACGCGGAACGGCTCGGCCACGTAGGGCGCCTCCAGGTGTGCCTCGACCGAGTGCGGCGCGCGCAAGTATGCGCGGTCGTTCTGCTCGGCCCAGGCGCGCTGCGCGACAGCGACCGCCGCGAGATCTTGCTCCGTTTGGCCGGTCTCGATCAGGAACCGGCGCGCCCACAACGAGATGTAGTGCGCGTACGCGGTGAGGCCGACCGGGTAGCGGAAGTCGGTCGCGGGTCCCGGCGCGCGGTTGGTACCGACGCGGGCGCCGCTGCGGCCGTTGAGCGCCCGGTACACCACGACGTAACGAGCGAGACCGAGGTGCACCGCCATCGCCGCCTGCGTGACGAGGTAGCACGGCGCCTGCCCGCCGAGGTTGAGGTCGAGCAGCCAATTGCTCGATCGGCACGCCGAGCGCGGTAGCGACGGCCTGTGACGGCACCGAGTCCTCGAGAAAGCGGAAGCTCGCGACACCGTCGACGTCGTGGGCCGACAGCCCCGAGTCGTCGATGGCGCGTGCGCACGCTTCGGTGGCGAGATCCAGCACGCTGCGGCCCGATGCCTTCGTCAGCTCGGTGAACCCGACACCGGCGATCGCGGTGTTGCCGAGGAATGCAGGCCGACGCTGCGGGCGCGCCACGGTCAGCGCACGACGACGCGAACGCGTCCGAGATTCACCAGTCGGCAGTGTGCCGCGTCGACGTCACCGTCTCGGTGCGCGGTGACGCGCACGCGACGGGAAGTAGGTGCCCGGCGCTGTCGAACGCGTGCATCGTCTCGAAACGCACCGACGCGCGTGATCCGTCGACGCGCATCGTGCGCGAACGGGAACGCGCCCGTGCCGTCGAAGTCCCACTCGACTCCGATGATCGTGCCGCCGCCGGGCGGCGTATCGGCGTCGACTGCGAGCGTGACCGGCTCGCCCACCGTCGACGTCGGCGCGGACGGCTCCGTTGGCCGATGCCCGCACGACCGGTTGCACGCCGCCGCGCTCGGCGGCCGACGGCGCGAGCGTGAGCCGCTGATCGGCGTCGAGCGTGTAGCCGGTCTCGGCCGGCGGTGGGGTGCCGTCCTCGACCCACGTCCATGAGATCGCGGAGCGCCTGTTCGAGCGACCCGCCGTAGTCGATCAGCCGGGTGGTGGGTACCGGCGGCTCGCCGACGGGGTTGAACGACGCCGGCAGGTGCGCGGCGTGCTCGTTGAACCAGAGGCGGTAATGGTCGCCGAGCGCGTCGCCGAGGTTGCGCTCGACCGCGCGGCGGTACGAGATCGCGGCGTTCGGCCAACACGCGGCGTCGTGCGCGTTCTGCACGACGATCATCTTGCCGGCGAAGGCGCCGCGTGGCGTTCCGCCCGACAGCAGTCCCGAACGCGCGAAGTTCTTGTCCGCGTTGCGGGTACAACGGCAGGCCGTCGACGCGGAACTGCGCGTACTCGGGCGCGTGCGCGTCGACCTGGTAGCGGTGGAAGTAGGTGTACGCGAGGTACTCGCGGTTGTCGACGAGCACCTCGTCGCCCGGTTGCCACGCCCTCGAATCGCTCGCCGATGTCGGCACCGCCGAGCAGCACGTCGCCGACGGCGCCGGTGCAGAACAGCTTGCGGCCCGCGGCGTCGCCGGTCACGAACTGCATGCGCCGCACCGACCATCGCCGACGGCTCCATCCCGTCGAGCACCACGCCCACGGGCGTGTCCCCGCCGGCGTCTCCGCCCCTCCGTTCAGCCGAGCCGGAGAACATCAGGAGCATGCGGCCACGCGGGTCCCCCGTGCGCGGCGAGGTCGGCTGCCGTCACCACCCGGGTGACCGTCGTCTTCTCTTCGATGAGGCTCGTCGCGAGCTCCCCGTCGGCACCCATGTAGCCGGGCACGGTCCAGAAGTCGTCGATGTAGGTGGGGTCGTGCTTCTCGAGCGCAGAGATGTGCGACGCGAACGTGCCCGCGTATCCCGACGTACCGAACGACGACTCGGCGCCGCGCGGGAAGCCGGCGCGGTACATCGCCGCGAGCGCCTCGCGCTGCTCGGTGCTCAGGCCGTCGAACGGCGTCGCCGCTCCCACCCGGCTCGACCGCGTCGATCACGTCGGCCATCTTCGGGCCGAGCACACGCGCCGCGTGCGCCTGCACCGAGAAGCCGAACGACCACGACGTGGAGTGGCCCATGATGAACGGCACCGCGCCCTGCCACACGTCGGGACAGTGTCTCGAGGCAGAGCAGGCACACGCGCGGACCCGCCGCTGCCGCCGAAGACGTAGCCGTGGTGCGGTGCCGAGCCGTACATCTCCGTCCGCGATCACCCAGCGAGTACGCGCGCCGACTGCGCGCTCGCGCGGTACGCGCCGACCGTGGGCTCGCTGAGCAGGATCCACATGTCGTCGCCGAAGTGACCCTGGTTGGACTCCACGAGGTAGCAGCCGCTCGCGACCGCGAACGCGATGCCGCCCATCGTGCCCGATGCCACCCTGCGCGGTGTTCTCGTGACCGCCGTTGCCGCCTTCGAGTGTCTGGAGCAGCCGGCCCTGCCACTGTTCCGCGGGTGGGAAGTAGAAGGAGAACCGGGTGTCGGTGCCCTCGAAGCCACCGTGGACGTAGCGGTGCCGCACCGGTGTGTCGCGCCACTCGTCGACGTCGACGAACGCCGGCCCGAAGAACGGATCATCCATCGTGTTCCCCCATCTGGTGCGGCTGAGTCAGCCGAGCGCCTCGCTCGCATGTGGGCGGCGACCTGGTCGACCGTGGGCTGCCGCATGATGCCCTGGTGATCGCCGGGCACCTCGGCGACGGTGATCGGGCCGGTGACGAGCTGGACCACCCGAGGTCGGGCAGCGCCCGGCGACCCGGGTCGGGTCTCGCGTCGACGCCGAGAGGGCGGCCGTCGGAGGACGTCGCCCCGCGACGACGAGCAGCGGGCCGTCGAAGATGCCCGACGGCTCGATACTCGCGTCGCCATGCGGGCGTTGCAGCCGCAGGAACAGGTTGTACTGGTGGTAGCCGCGACGGGGCACCAAGCCCACGCTCGTGAGCGAGATCCGTCGCTCGGCGTGCGCGTAGGCCGACTTGCGCCGCGAACCGCGCGCCGCGCACGGCGACAGTCACGGCGCGCCTCAGCCGACCGGAAGACGGCGCTCGGCCCGGAGTGCCGTGCCGCGCGCCGCGGACGCGGTTCATGACGCTGTGCACGCCGATCGGCGCGCTCGTGTCGAGGATCGACGAGCAGCTCGACCTCCTCTCCCGCCGCGCGCAGCCGGCACGCCATCTCGAACGCGACGAGGCCGCCGTAGGAGTAGCCGCCGAGGACGTACGGGCCCGGTCGGTTGCACGGCGCGCATCGCGGCGATATTGCGCCGGGCGGCGGCACGGATGCTGTGATCGGGGATCGCGCGTTCCTCGAGTCCACGCGCTCTGGATCGCGCGCGAAGTTGTGATCGCTCATCGCCTCGCACAGACGCACGCAGCGCAGATCGCGGGCGACCCGCCGCCGGTGACGCAGAAGAAGGGGTTACCGGGCGCGTCCGTCGCGCAACGCGACGACAGGTGACGCATCGGACGGCCGTCGGTGTGACAGGCGCAGCGACAGCTTCGCGACCGTCGGCGCCTCCAGGACGGTGGACGCGGGGATGTCAACCGAGAACCGATCTGCGATCGCGGCGATCAGCTCGACGACCCCGAGCGAGTCGCCGCCCAGGTCGAAGAAGTCGTCGTCGAGGCCGACCCGCTCGACGCCCGAGGATGCCGGCGAAGATCGCGGCGAGATCCCGGCCGTCGCCGGTGGGTTCGCGGTAGGGGCGCGGCCGTACGGCGGGTGGCGGCGGCGGCAGCGCGGCACGGTCGACCTTGTCGCGCACGGTACGGGGCAGGGCGTCGACCGCGACGAACGCGTTCGGCACCGACGTGCTCGACAGGTCGCTCCGCGAGATCGCGCCGGAGTTTCCAGGCGCTCAGCGCAGCACCTCGGCGCGCAACCACGTAGGCAACGAGTCGTGTTCCGCCGTCGTCACCCGGCACCGCGATCACCGCCGCGTCGGCGACGTCGGGCAACGAGATGAGCGCGACCTCGACCTCGCTCGTCGCGACCATCGCGCCGTGCACCTTCACGCGCGAGTCCATGCGGTCGACGTGCTCGAGCAGCCCGTCCTCGCGCCAGCGACCGGAGTCGGGTGTGCGGAAGCCGCGACGGCCGTCGGGCTCGTTGAAGAAGTGCCGGCGCGTGAGCTCGGGATCCTTCCAGTAGCCGAGCGCCAGGCGGCCCCAGCGCAGGACGACGATGCGGCCGATGTCGCCGTCGGGTACCGGTTCGTCGTCTTCGTCGACGACGCGCACCTCGACGTCGGGCGCGACGGTGCCCACGGGTACCGGACCCTCCTGACCGTCGGCGTCGGGGGGAATGTCGTAGCGGGTGAGCGATCCAGCCTCCGTCGAACCGAGGGAGTTGCGCAGGACGGTGTGCGGGCCGAAGAGCGGGCGGGCGATGCGGACGTCGCGGAAGTACAGCGTCTCCGAACCGAACCCGACCTTCTTGACGCAATCCATGGTGCCCGGCGGTATGACGTCGGCGAGCATGTCGCAGGGTGGACGGTACGAACGAGACCACGTCGATCTGCTCCCGACGCACCCAGTCGGGGAGCTCGCGCGGACCGCGCGTGCGGAGGTCGTACGTGCACAACGTCGCGCCGTTGATGAACACTTCGAAGATGCGGCCCTCGGCCGCGGTGAAGCCGAACGAGGTGGTGAGCGCGTGGCGCTCGCCGAGCCCCACCTCGTTCCGCACTCCCATGCGGACCGAGCGCGCCACGATGTCGCGGTGGCCGCCGATCACGCCCTTCGGGACGCCGGTGGAGCCCGACGTGAACAGCACGAGGCCCGGATGGTCGTCGGGCATCTCGACGCTCGGCGTAGTCGGTGCCGTAGCCGTCGATCTCGTCGAGCACGACGACCTTGTCGTTGCCGACCAGGTCGCGAGCGATCTCGACGTGTTCGCGGGCGGTGACCACGAGCTGGGCGTCGCTCGCGTCGATCAGACGGTGGAGGCGCTCCGCGGGTTCGCGGGCGTCGATCGGCGCGCCGATGAGCCCGGCGTGGAGCACCCCGCAGATGGCGACGATCGGCGTGACGCCGTGACCGCACAGCGAGCGCGATGGGCGTGGCCGGGATCGGGTTCGCGGTCGAGGAACGCGTTCGCGACCTGGTTGGAACGCGCGACGACGTCGGCGTAGGTGACGCGCTCGTCGCCGCGTATCGATCGCGATCTGGTCGGGGATCTGACAGGCGATCTCGGTCATCGCCTCAGGGATCGTGAAGTCGACGTGCGGCAGCAGGTGATTGCGATCCCATCCGAGCGACGCGGCGAGGTCGCCGATTCGTGGAGCTCGACCGATTCCCCTGCCGACATCTCGTGCCCCCGGTCCTCCGTCGCGAACCAAGAGAGTAGTTTCGGGCGCGTGTCGGAACGTGAGCGCACCCGCTACCGGCTGATCTCGGCCGACAGTCACGTGAACGAGCCGGGCGACCTGTGGACGACGCGGGTCCCGAAGCGGTACGCCGACCGCGTCGCCGCGCATCGAATCGTTCGAGCAGGGCGACGCGTGGGTGCTCGACGGCGTCGCCGATCCGATCAACTTCGGCATGAACGCGTGCGCGGGACTGCCGCCCGAACAAATGACCGGCTGGAAGCGCTTCGACGAGATCCGCCGCGGCGGCTACGACCCGGCCGCCCGGCTCGAGGAGATGGACGAGGACGGCGTCGACGCCGAGGTGCTGTATCCGACGCCCCGGCTCAGTCAAGCGGTGTTCGCCTACGCCGACGCCGACTTCCACCACGCGCTCGTGCGCGCGTACAACGACTGGCTCGCCGAGTACGTGGCGTACACGCCGATCGCTTCGGCGGTCTCGCGCTGCTGCCGAACCGTGGTGCCGACGGCGCGGTCGCCGGAGATCGAAGCGCGTGCAGGACCTGCCCGGGATCCGCGGCGTCGTGATGGGCTGCTATCCGAACGGCACGCTGAGCGTGGAGCCCGAGGACGACGCGGTGTTCGGCTACGTCGCCGAGCGCGGGATTCCGCTGTCGATCCACGTGTCGCTCACGCAGGCGATGCCGTCGGCGCACCGTTCACCGCTGCCCGGCTACGGCCGCTTCTTCGACGCGCCGAACCGCATCGTCGAGATGATCTTCGCCGGCGTGTTCGATCGATTCCCGCGCACTCGAACGTCGTGATCGCCGAGGTCGACTGCGGTTGGGTGCCGTACTTCAAGGAGCAGATCGACAACAACTACCAGCGCCTCGACGCGGTGAGCGACTTCACGATCGACGAGCTTCCGAGCGTGTACGTCGAGCGCAACGTGCACTTCACGTTCATCACCGACACGTTCGGTGTCGCAGCCGCCACGACGTCGGCGTGGCGAACATGCTGTGGTCGAGCGACTACCCGCACATCAGCGCCGACTGGCCGTACTCGTGGCGCTCGATCCAGGCCGCGATGTCGGGCGTGCCCCACGAGGAGCGCGAGCAGCTGCTCGCCGGCAACGCGGTGCGCCTCTACGGGTTCGGTAGATGACGCGTCGTCACGACGAGGAAGAACGAGAACGGCGTGTTGGTGGTCACGCTCGACGACCCGGAGCGCTACAACGCGCTCTCGAGCGCGATGGTGGGCGAGCTGAAATCGGTGTTTGCCGACGTCCGTACCGATCGCGAGGCGCGCGTGGTGATCGTCACCGGCGTGGGGCGGGGCTTCTGCTCGGGCGCAGATATGTCCGGCTCGGGGCCCGACCGGAACGATGGTGGCGACGATCTGCCGGAGAGCGCACGCGATCGCGGACCGGTGGGGCTCGTCCAGATGTTCCAGGAGCACATCGCCGAGCTGATGCTCGCAGTCCACGAGTTGCCGCAGCCGGTGATCGCCGCGGTCCACGGCGCGGCGGTCGGCGGCGGGATGGCGCTTGTGCTCGTGAGCGACTTGCGGGTCGCCAGCACCGACGCGTTCTTCGCGTCGCGGTTCGTCCGCGTGGGGCTCTCCTCGTGCGACGTGGGCACGAGCTACCTGCTGCCGCGAATCGTCGGCCCGACGCGATGCGGCGGAGCTGATGCTCACCGGCCGGCGCTTCGAGCGCCGAGGAAGCCGAACGCTTCGGCATGGTGAACCGCTTGGTGCGCGCGAGGAGCTGCTCGACGCAGCGCACGATCTGGCCGCTGGTGTCATCGCGAACAGCGAGTACGGCGTGTACATGACGAAGATCGGTCTGCGGCGGGCTCGCCCTCGCGCTCGCCTGCGACGTGCGCGTCGCCAGCACCTACGCCGTCTTTCGCTGTCGCAGTTCATCCGCGTGGGGCTCTCCTCGTGCGACGTCGGCACGAGCTACCTGCTGCCGCGCATCGTCGGGCCGACTGCGCGCGGCGGAGCTGATGCTCACCGGTCGCCACTTCGGCGCCGAGGAGGCCGTGCGCATCGGCCTGGTGAACCGCTAGGTGGTCTCCGCGACGGAGCTCCTCGACGCGGCGCACGCATCTGGACGGCGCGCGCTGATCGCGGCAAACAGCGAGTACGGCGTGTGGATGACGAAGCAGCGGCCTGCGCGCGAACCTCGACGCGCCGAGCCTGCGGCACGCGATCGAGCTCGAGAACCGCACGCAGGTGCTCGGGCACCTTCACCGGCAACATGGCCGAAGCCGGCGAGGCCTTTCGTGAGAAGCGCGACCCGGTCTGGAAACCGATGTGAACCGGAAGGACTAGACACGCACTCGGTACACCCGCAGGTCGCCGACCGACGAGATGAGGTCGAGAGTTCGTGGGTTCGCTCTCGCGATGTCGTCGCGTTGCTGGGGCTGTCGTCGCGTGTGACGAAGTAGTCGATGCGTGAGCGCCGCAACGTGGTGTTCAGAGCATCGGAGGTGAGGTCTCGAGTCGAGAGCGCGATCACGTCGTTCCGGAAGTCGGTGCCGAAGAGCGGGAACAGGAAGTTGTCGGGGACGTCGATCGGATCGACGCCGATACGCGCGAGTTGCGCGGCACGGTGTCGGTCCATCCGTACTCCGGCAGGACGAGCTTGCCCAGCGTCCGCTGGCTCGGAGGTTCGGTGGCGTCGGTGAGCACGGTTGCCGCCGGGAACGAGTGCTGGAGGACGGTGATGCGTTTGGCGGAGAGCGACACAGCCGGCCACGACCAGCACAACGGTGGCTGCTTGCAGCAGGAGGACGATCGAGCGTTGCCGTATCCGCTCGATGAGGAACACGAGGGCAACGACCCCTGGTGCGACGAGGACCACGGTCAGGGCGCGTCCACCAACTTGACGGAGTCAACGCGCAACGATCACCGCGAACGGTACGACGAAGTTGAAGAAGAGCAGCCGCCGTCGCATCGCGCAAGTAGAGCGCGAAGACCACGAGCGCGGGCAATTCCAAGAGGAGCCATTGTGGCCCGAAGCCGGCGAGTCGCTGGTCGTAACGTGTAGCCTCTGGGACAGGTGAGCCCACGACGCGAGTGTGCGAAGCGGGCCCGGGTACTTACGGATCTGTTCGGGCGGCGCCGGTCAACGACGAGGGCTGGTCGATGCCGCTGAACACTTCGACGCCGGCTACCACGACGCGGTACGGATAGGTGGGACTGCCGTACTCGACCCACGCCCGTACGTACCAGAACGACCCCAGACGCGACCAGCGGCAAGACGAACGCGACGAGCCGAATACCGCCACGCCGCGCCATGAGAGTCCTCGTCGTCGTCGCCACCAGACGAGGTTGCCGACCAGGACGAGCACTGCAACTGCGCCGTACATCAGACCGGTCGACTTGGAGCCAAGAAACCGCCAGTCCGCACGCCGACGCCTGCGAGGACCAGATAGACGATGCGGCGACGCCCGCGACCGGCTCCCACGTCATCGCCCTGGTGCTCTGCGAGCACGTAACGCAGGAGGCAACGTGAACCCGGCGAGGAACAGCCCGGGCAGCACGAGGTCGACATAATCGGTGGTTGCTTGCGCGAGCACGATCGGCGTGAGCAGGTAGAGGCTTGCCGCCGCTACGGCACCCGGCTTCGACACGCCGACCGTGCGCGCGATGGCCGCCACCGCTATCGCGCCCGAGGATCGCGAACACGATCTGGGGGCGCATCGACCAGCAAGTCGCTCCGGGTCAGCGATCCCACCCAGAGAAAGGTCAGCTCTCCATTCATCGGATCGACGTTCGCGAACAGCCGCAGTGGCGTGATCAGGATCCGGTCCCCGCGGATCCACGAGGCGACGGCGACGAGGTGATACGTCATGGCGTCCCAGGTCGCAGGCGGCAGCACGTACGCGGCGAGGGCGAGGTATGCCGTTTCGACGACGACGACCGCGCCCAGCACCCACGCCCAGGTGTCGCGAAGGCGAAGAGAAGTGGGCCTCACCCTGAGTTGGCGCATGGCCGCCCACTCGCCACGCACGCGCCCCGGAAGGTCGCCGGAGCGCGCCGCGATGGAGATCGCTGCGCCGGTGACGAGGACATTCACGACGAGGACGGTCGCCGTCGACAGAGAGCGGAGCACCAACCCCGCAAACAGCAACGTGAGCACGATCTGGGCGATGGCAACCACGAGCGTCGCGAGCAGCCTCTCCAAGCGAGAGTCGAGGGTCGACGACAGGCTCCAGCCGGTCGTGAGTGTGAGCAGCGTCCCGACAACTAGTGCGAGGTAGTGGATCGGATCATCCTCCGGGCTGGATTCAGAGAGGGCTGACGGTCGCGGTGCAGATCTAGCTTCCCTTCCGGCCGCGGAGTCTCGCCCTTGGCGATCTTGCCGCCCGGACGCGCGGGGGAGCGTGTCGAGCACCACGAGTCGTTCGGGGAACCACTCGCGCGACACGCCCGCTCGCGTGAGGAACTGCACGACGTCGGCGAGCTCGAGCGCCGCGTCCGGGCGCAGCTCGGCGTACAGGCACACTCGCTCGCCGAAGACCTCGTCGGGCATCGCGACCGCCGCGGCGACCGCGATCGCCGGGTGCTCGGCGACCTCGGCCTCGACCGCGGGCGCGCTGATGTTCTTGCCGCCCCGGATGATGATGTCGGACGTGCGCCCGACCACGCGCAGGTAGCCGTCGGCGTCGATCGTGCACAGGTCGCCGATGCGCATCCACCCGTCGCGGCGTGAACAGCTCGTCGTTGGCGCGGTCGTCGTCGAGGTAGCCGAGGCACGTCGCCGGGCCCCTTGCAGACCGGGTTGCCGGGCACGTCGGGCTCGGTGATGTCGCGCCCGTCGTCGTCGAGCAGGCGCACGTGCATCTCGGCGATCACCCGCCCGGCGGTGTGCAGCCGGTGCTCGCGGTCGTCGCGCATCGGTGGTGCGGCTCAGCGCACCGGTCTCGTTCGAACCGTAGAACTGCAGCACGCGCGCACCGGTGACGTCCTCGAAGCGCGCGGCCCGCTCGTAGGGCACCGCCTCGCCGCCGGTGAACATGCATCGCAGCGAGCGACAGGTCGTGGCGCTCGAGCGCGGGCGAGCTTCAGCATCATCAGGAACTGCGTGCTCACGCACGCGAGCACGCGTGACCCGCTCGCGCTCGATCGCGCGCAAGGCCTCGTCGGCATCGAAGCGTTCGTGCACGACGGTCGGTGCACCCGAGCACGGCGGGCGTGACGTGCGCGGTCCAGATGCCGAAGCCGAACGGCGCGGGGAGCGCGCTGAAGAACACGTCGTCGCGCGTGAACCGTCCGGCGGCGGCCGCGAGCTGGTGGAAGTACATCCAGCGGTTCTGGTTGTGCATCACGCACTTGGGCAGCCCGGTCGTGCCCGACGTGGAGTTGACGAGGAACAGATCGTCGGCGCCCAGGCGCCTCGCGGCCAGCGTCGCGTTCGTCGACGCTCGGCGCCGGCGTCCGTCGCACCGGCCGTCACGAGTCGACGACGATCCTGGTGAGCGCGGTCGGTAGCCGGCACGCGACCCTCGTCGTCGGCCGAGCACGACGATCGCGTCGGCGCCGGTCGGGGTCAGCAGGTGGCGGAGCTCGGCGTCGCCGGCGCGGTGGCCGATGCCGACCACCGTGAGGCCCGGCGCGCTCGGCGGCGACGAACGCGACGTGGACGGCGACGCCGTCGGGGAGCAGCACCGCCACACGCGCATCACGCGGCAGCCCGGTGGCGACCAGCGCTCCGCCGAGTCGGGTCGCGCGCGCGTCGTACTCGGCCCAGGACATCCTGTCGTTCCCGGCGACGAAGGCCGTGGCAGTCCGGCTGCTCGCGCGCCCACCGGGCGACGTAAGTCGCCGACCGTCGTTTCGCCCCACCACCCGGCGCGCTTGTACCGAACCACCTCGGCGGGATCCTGATGGGCGAGGTGCATCAACTCGTCTGCCAGCCCTGCCGGCGCGGCCTCGTACAGCGCGATCGGCGGTCGCGGCGGCCACGTTGAGCGAACCGACCCGGCCGAGTTGGGGGATGTAGCCGACGGTGTCGCAGCACGCGAGCGCCGCATCGTTGAGACCGTGGCTCTCGTTCCCGATCGCGACGCATACGTCATCGGCGAGATCGAGCTCGAAGAACGGCACGGACTCGTCGGCGAGCTCCAGGCCCACGATGACGAACCCCTGTTCGCGCGCCGCTGCCGCCGCGTCGGTGACCCGGTCGTACTCCGTCCAGCTCGAGGTAGCGCTCGGTACCGAGCGCGGTCTTCCCGACCTTGGGGTGCGCGGGAGTGGTCGCGTGCGTGGACAGGTAGAGGTGCTCCACCCGGAGTGCGGCGGCGGTGCGAACGATGCTTCCGACGTTGAACGGATCTTGCACCCCGTCGAGCAGCAGCGCGACGCGTTGCTCCGTACGGCGCTGCCACGAGCGGTGCAGACGCTTCTGCTCGACGCTCCGAAGCTGTTTCACCGACTGTTCACCCTCAACGGCGGACTTCCAACACCCGGTATCCCTTGCTCGACGCGATGCGGCGAGTTGGGAAGCCTTCTGTTTGAGCCATGCGTGCAACGAGTCGGCCCCGAGGTGTCGCTGTACGACGAGGTACGCCGCACCGGAACCGGTCAGCCTCGGCAACCACGACGTGAGCAGGCCGTGCAACGCCGTTCTTGCCGATGCGTACCGGTGGGTTGCTGTAGATCGCGTCGAAGGTCACCGCGTCGGGCACCGAGTCGGGTGCCACGGCCGTGATGTTCGTGAGTTCGTTCGCCGCCGCGTTCGCAGCGACCAGTTCGAGGGCGCGCTCGTTGACGTCGACGGCCCAGACGTCCGCGGCGAGCGACTGCGACGCGAGCACGAGCGCGATCGGCCCGTACCCGCATCCGAGGTCGAGCAGCCGCCCAGTGGCAGGGGGCGGCGGCGCCTTCCGCAGCAACACCGCGGTACCGGCGTCGACCTGACCCCGTGAGAACACGCCACGGTCGGTGGTCAGCGTCAGGACCCGGTCGTCCACGGCAAGCGTTACCGTGGCGCGATCGGAGCCGACGTCGGGATGCTCGTCGAAATAGTGGGACATCGCGCCACCAGTCTGCCCAATCTCACATGAACGAGCCGTTCCCGCCCGGGTTCTTCGACCGAACCGACCCGAGCGACGACGGCGACTTCTATTCGTGGCCACGCCTCGTCACCCACATCGACGCCAACGCGATCGCCGCGGTGGGTGCGCTCTACGACGAGTTGGGGGTCCACGGTGAGGTGCTCGACCTCATGAGCTCGTGGGTGTCCCACTTCAGGACCACCCCCGCTCGTCTCACCGCGCTCGGCATGAACCTCGAGGAGCTGGGCGAGAACCGGCAGGCAGTCGCCCGCGTCGTGCACGACCTCAACGCACAGGCCGAGCTGCCCTTCGCGGATACGTCGTTCGACGCGGTCGTGTGTTGCGTGTCGGTCGATTACCTCGTTCGTCCGATCGAGGTGTTCCGAGCCGTGGCCCGCGTGCTCCGACCCGGCGGCCCATTCGTGTGCACCTTCTCGAATCGGTGTTTTCCGACCAAGGCGATCCGGGGCTGGCTCGCCGTCGTCCGACGAGGAGCACTGCGTGATCGTGGCGGAGTACTTCCGCCGGTCCGGCGGTTTCGCGGAGCCGGTCATCGATCGCCGAACGCCGCCGAGGCATCGGGGGGACCCCTTGTTCGCGGTCTGGAGCAGGTCGGTAGACTCCCGCTCCTGATGAAGGCCTACCAGCGCGCCCTCCTGGTTGCCGCGATCGCGGTCGCGGTGAGCGCAGTCGTGAAGGTGCGCGGGAAGGGCCCGGTGCCGCCTACGAGCGGCGGTTGGCGGGAGCTGCAGGGACCCGACTTCCGGTGACCTCGGTGTTGGTCGCCGGTCTCGGCGAGACCGGCGTGCGTGCGGCGCGTCAACTGCTCGACACTCCTGGGATCGACCGCGTCGTGGTCGCAGCTCGCAGCGACGCTCGCGCGCGCGCTGTCGCCGACGCGTTGCACGACGGTGCCGAGCCATGGGTGCTCTCCGACGAGGCGGTGTTCCCACCGTCGATCGATGCGATCGCCTCAGCGGTGCCCGCAGGTGCCGACGCCGCGCTTCGCGCGCGCGGCGGTCGAACGCGGGTTGCCGTTCGCGTCCGTCGCGGACCACGACGCCGCGATCACCGCGTTGCTCGCGCTCGACGAGCCGGCACGCGCGCGGGCGCGCTCGTGGTGGCCGGATGCGGGCTCGCGCCTGGCCTTGCCGACGTGCTGGTCCGACACGCGCCGGCGCGCTCGACTCCGTCGACGAGGTCCACGTCGCCGCGCTTCGGCGTGGGTGGCCCCGCGTGCGCGGGTCTCGCCGCGCCGGACGCAACGGGAGCCGCGTATCGAGTGGCGCGAACCGTCCGGTCGAGATCGACCGTCACCGCGGCGCCGAGCTGATCTGGTTCCCCGACCCGGTCGGTGCGCGCGAGTGCGACCTCGTCGCGACCGGCGTCGAGTTGCTCGCGGCACACGTTTCCCGGTGTGGCACGAGTGACGGTGCGCCTCGGTGTCCCGGTGATCCGGCGCCTCACGCCCCCGGGCCGTCGGGATCCGGCGGCCGGGTTCGGAGCGGTGCGCGCCGAGGTCTGGGGCTGGCGGGGCCGTGAGCGGGCAACGGTGGTGTACGGGGTGATCGAGCGCACCGCGGTCGCGGCAGGTACCGTGCTCGGCGTCGCGACGGCATGGCTCGCCGGGGCACTCCCCGAGTTGGGTGAAGCCGTGCCCGGAGCGTTCGGGCTCGGAACGGTGGTCAAGCCGGTGCCGTTTCTTGCCGAACTCGCGCGACGGGGTGTGAAGGCAGCCGTGTTCGAGGGGGTCGCGGTCGCCTGACCGCCGAAGCGTCGAAGCCAGGACCAGGACTGGGGAGAGGCTGGATGTACCGCTCGACGAGGAACATCCGATGGGCCACCGTGGCGTTGGCCGCGTCCGTCGCGGTCGCGGCGTTCGGTTGTGGCTCGACGGGTCCCGACGTCAGTGCTCGCGACGGCAAGCGACAGACCGAGCCGGCGGCGGCAGCGGGTCACGCAGACGGTGCGTTACCAGGCGTCGAGTTCACGGTTCCCGGCGACTGGCCGGTCTACGACCTCGCGGCCAATCCCAGCACGTGCGTGCGGTTCGACGTGCACGCGGTCTACCTGGGTCATCCGGGTGCGGACATGCTGTGCCCGGCTGACGTCTTCGGCCGGTCGGATGCCGTGCTCGTCGAACCCCTCGACGGCTCGACCGTGAGTGCCACCGTCGCCGGTGCCGACGGATGTGAACGGGCTCGCGGTTTCCACGGATCCGAGCGCAACGGACGAGCACCAGGTCCGCGCCGCGCTGCCGGGCGCGGGTGTCGCCGTCACGATCTCCTACAACGCCGACGGCGCCGGGGCAGGCGATCCTCCAGACCTTCCGGTCGGTCACACCGTGAAGCGAGCGCTGCCGCTGCTCGTGACCGCGCTGGCCGTCGCGCTCGTGGCGTGCGTGCCCCCGGCACCGCCCCCGGCGCCGAAGCCGCCACCCCCAGCAGCACCTGCCACGCCACAGGGATTCGACACCTGCGCGGCACCATCGTCCACGGCCATGCAGAAGTGGTGGGCGCTCGTCGCCGTTCACCAGCATCGGCATCTACGTGGGCGGCGCGAACCGCGGATGCGCGCAACCCAACCTCACCGCGGCGTGGATCACCACCGTGCGGGGCGCAAGGTTGGAAGCTGTTGCCGATCTGGGTCGGGCCGCAGGCGCCGTGCACCTCGCTGAGCAACACGACGAAGCTCCCGGCCGACGTGCTCGGCGCGTTCGCGGCCGGATACAACGAAGCGGCGGCCGCGGCGGACCGCCTGGGCTCACTCGGCATCGGTTCGGCGGCCCCGCTCTACTACGACCTCGAGTCGTACCCGAAGAACGCTGGTTGCGCGAAGGCGATTCAATCGTTCGACAACGGCTGGGCCCACGGGCTCAAGAGCCACGGCTACCGCGCCGGGTTGTACAGCAGCCTCTGCTCCGGAATCGTCGACTCTGCCGCCGGGCTCCGGACCGCGACGTCCGTACTCGAACGCGATCTGGATCGCCGCGTGGAACAACACGCCGAACATCTTCGGGTTCAACTCGCCCGAGCTGCCCACTCTCGGACAACTTGTGGGTGTTCCACCAGCGCGTGCACCAGTTCAAGGGCGGGCACAGCGAGACGTGGGGTGGCGTGACCATCAACATCGACAGCAACGCGGTCGACGGCCCCACGTATCCGGGCTAGCCAGTCAGCTCCTGCACCGTGGGGCACACGCGATCGGCGACGGGCTGCAGCGCGTCGACGTCGAACCCGTAGAGCTTCGCCGGATTGTCGGTGAGGATCGCGCGTGCTTCGTCGAGCGGAACGCCGTGGAAGCACCGCGCGAGCGACTTCCGCGTGCGCGGCCACGTTCCCTCGAGGTGCGGGTAGTCGGCACCCCACATCAGCTTCTCGAGGCCGATCTCGTGTCGCATCGCCGACTCGTCGGGACCCATGAACGACGCGGCCACGTAGCACTGCCGATCCCAGTACTCGCTCGGCTTCAGCTTCACCGTCTGGCGGATGTGGCTGAAGAACCGTTGCGCGTAGATTCCATCGAGATACGTCAGCGTGCTCGGCACCCAGTCTGCAGCGCGATTCGGTGAACACGAACTTCATGCCGCGGGAACCGTTCGAACACACCGCCCCAGATCAGGAACCAGAGCGGGCGGTGCGCGAAGTACACGGTCTCCGTGGCGTAGATCAGCATGCTCACCGCGCCGTAGTCGCCGTAGTTCGGTGTGCCGCTGCCGCCGTGGATGTGGGCCGGCATCTCGTAGTCCTGGCACGCTGCCCACAGCGGGTCGTAGCACTCGTCGTAGTAGGGCGGCAGTCCGTCACCCGGAACGGTGGGGATGATCACACCCTTCATGCCGTTCTCGCGCGCCCACTTGATCTCGGCGACCGTCGCATCGAGGTCGTGCACGGTGAGCATCGCGAGCGCGGCTCGCCGGCCCGGTGTGTCGTTCGCGAAGTCGAGCAACCAGCGGTCGTACGCGCGGTTGCCCGCACCACGGAGGTCGTGCTGCGCCGATTCGCCGAACCCGCCGAACGGCACGCCACCGTTGGGGAACAGCACTTCGGCGACCACGCCTTCACCCTCGAGCACCTCGGTGCGCAGCGACGAGTTCCACTCGCCGTCCCGCGCGTTGCCCGTCTCGACCTCGAATGCTTCGGCGCCCTCCTTGGAGAACAGCGAGCGGTCCTCGTCGGTGGCCTTGGCTCGCGCGACTCGTGCCGCTTCGAGCACGCGAACGAACTCGTCGTACTGGTCGCGGTACGCGGGCTCGATATAGGCCACATAGTCCTCGGGACGCCCCGTCGCGTGCCCGTCGCACGAGATGATGACCGGTCGCTGATCCGCCATTGTGCTTCCCCCGTCTCGTCGAACTCGCCCAAGCGTAAGCCACCCGACCTGGAGAGGCGTCCCGCCGTTCCGGGTGGCCGAATACGCTGCGGCCCCGTGCTGCCGTTCCTCGACCACACAACCGACGCGTTCGCCGCCGATCCCCACGGGCAGTTGCGAGCAGCGCGGCGAGGAGTCGTGGATCGTCCGCACACCGAGCGGTCTCGGCGTGCTCTCGTACGCCGGGTGCAACGCGCTGTTGCTCGATCCCGCATTCCGGCCGGGCATCTTCGAGATGATGCGCCGCGCCACTCCCGATGCCGGTCCCGGCGGTGGTGTAGTGGAAGGTCCTCGGACCTTGCTCGGCTCGGAAGGCCGTGACCACCAGGATCTACGCCGCGTCGTGATGCCCTGGTTCACTCCGCGGCGGATCGAGACACTCCGTGAGCACACCGCGAAGCTGGTGGGCGAGCTCCTCGACCGGGTGGCCGATGCAGGTAGCTGTGAGTTCATGGCCGACGTCGCCACTCGGATCCCACCGACGATCTTCTGCTGGATGGTGGGATGCGACGTCGAGCGCGGACCCGAACTCGCTCGCTGGTCGGCGATCGCGCTGCAGGCGTTCTCCGGCGACCCGGCGGTCATGGGCGACGTTCGTCAGGCGCTCCGGTTCCTGCGGCACTTCGCCGACGACCTCCTCGAATCGAAGCAGCCGGCGCCGGGAGACGACTTCACGAGCGCCCTGGTGCGGGGGATCGAGGACGGAGTCCTGACCCACGAGGATGCGCGATCGCTCCTCACCGAGGTGCTGAGCGCGTCGGTCGACAACACCACGCATTCGATGGGTCTCGTGGTCTGGCTCCTCTGCGAGCATCCTGATCAATGGCAGCTCGTCGCGAGCGACGGTGACTTCGTGGAGCGGGCGGTCGAAGAATGCGCGCGCTTCGAACCCGTCATCCGCCACGGCAAGCACTTCAACGAACACGACACGGGGCTGCTCGGGGTTGCCGTCCCAGCCGGGACGCTGATGACTGCATACCTCGACGCCGCGCATCGCGACCCCGACGTGTACGAGGATCCCGATCGTTTCGACGTGACCCGCCGGCTCCCGCAACCGCAGCTCGTGTTCGGCATCGGACGGCATTACTGCATCGGTGCCGCACTGGCCCGAATGGAGATCCAGGAGGTCCTGCGCGCCGTGGCCACCCGCTGGGTCCAACCTCGCCTCGGACCCGACGTTCGCCTGAAGACTGCTGTGGGCAGCTGTGAGGTCGCGTACCTTCCGATCGAGTTTCGGCCCGTTGAGTACCGGCCGGTGGAGTTCTCTCGTGACTGAGACCGGAACCGCGCCGCGCTGGGACCTCACGCCGATCTTTCCCTCGCTCGACGATCGCGCGTTCACCGACGCGCTCGAGAGCATCTTCGCCAACGTCGACCGGCTCGGCGCCCTCTACGACGAGCTCGGCGTCCGGGACGTCGAGCCGCGCGATCCGACCGACGCCGACGTCACCGCGCTCGACGACGTCCTGAATGCCACGAACCAGGTCCAAACCGAGCTGCGGCCGATCAGCGCGTACCTGCACGGGCTCGTCACGACCGACAGCCGGAACGAACGCGCGATGGCGCTCACGGTCGAGTTGCAGACCCGTACGGCTGCGCTCGGCCCGCTGAGCAAACGTCTGGGCGCGTGGCTGGCCGCGCTCGGTGTCGGGAAGCTCGTGGCCCACAGCGACGCCGCGGCCGAGCACGCGTTCGCGCTCGAGAAGGCAGCCACCGACGCGCGAGTTCCAGATGGGCGAGGCGGAGGAGTCACTCGCCGCCGAGCTCGGGCCGTCGGGCGTGCTCGCGTGGCAGCGCCTCCACGGCGACGTGTCCTCGCAGCTCGTCGTCGAGATCGCGCTCGACGACGGTGCGGTCGAACGAGTGCCGATGGCGTTGGCCCGCGGGCTCGCGACACATCCCGACGGTGCGCGTCGCCGCGCCGCGTACGACGGCGAACTGGCCACGTGGGAGGGCGCAGCGGTGCCGCTCGCGGCGGCGCTCAACGGTGCCAAGGGCGCGCTCGGCGGTCCTGAACAAGCGCCGCGAGTACGCCGACGATCTCGAGCCTGCGCTCCGCTTCAACAACGTCGACCGCACCACGCTCGACGCGATGACGGACGCGGTCGTCGCTTCCCTTCCGAGTTTTCGCGGCTATCTGCGCACGAAGGCACGCGTGCTCGGCCACGACGAAGGGCTCCCCTGGTGGGATCTGTTCGCCCCGCTCGGCGACGCGGGGGAGGTCGCATGGTCGCAGGCGTCCGCGCTCGTCCGCGCCGCGTTCGACGGCTACTCGCCGCAGCTCGCCGCGTTGGCTGACCGCGCGTTCTCGGAGTCCTGGGTCGACGCCGAGATCCGCGACGGCAAGCGGGGCGGCGCGTACTGCATGTCGGTGGGTGACGACGTCAGTCGGGTGATGATGAACTTCGACGGGAGTCACGACTCGGTGGCGACGCTCGCGCACGAGCTCGGCCACGCCTACCACAACGTCGCCCTCGCCGACCGCACGCCGATCCAACGCGCCACGCCGATGGCGCTGGCGGAGACAGCGTCGATCTTCTGCGAGACGCTGCTGTTCGAGACTGCACTCACTCACACGACAGACCCGACGGAGCGGTTGGCGCTGCTCGACACGTACCTCGTCGGGGCCACGCAAGTCGTCGTCGACATCCACAGCCGGTTCCTCTTCGAGAGCGAGCTGTGCCGGCGCCGGCAGCGCACCGCCCTCTCCGTGTCGGAACTGTGCGCCACGATGCTGGACGCCCAGGAGCGCGCGTACGGCGACGGCCTTCATCCCGAGCATCGCCATGCATACATGTGGGCGGTCAAGCCGCACTACTTCACACCGTTCTACAACTGGCCCTACACGTTCGGGCTTCTCTTCGGTATCGGTCTCCACGCGCGCTATCTCGACGATCCCGCCGGCTTCCGCAACGGATACGACCTGCTCCTGTCCACGACGGGTATGGCCGACGCGGCGGCGCTCACAGCACGGTTCGGCGTCGACGTGCACGACGGCGCGTTCTGGGCGGCGAGCCTCGACGTGGTACGGGGCCACATCGACGAGCACGCCGCGCCGTCGGATCGACGTAGCGCCGTAGCGCCGCACGCAAGGGGGAACCGCCACGGAACGGCTGCGGGTTTGACGTTCCGAGCACCTCGCCCCGACGAGCTCGGGCATACGCTGATGGTCGACGTCGAGGACGTCGACCGCCATTACGAGCGTGCCGTGCGATCCGGTGCCGAGATCCTGATCCCGGTCGAGACCTACGTGTTCGGTGAGCGGCAGTACTCGGCCCGCGACCTCGGCAGGTCACGTGTGGGCGTTCACCCAGTCGGTTGCCGACGTCGATCCCGAAGATTGGGGCGCGCACCCCGGGTGATGACGGGCAAGGATCGTAGAGCCTCGACTCCGTCGCGGAGCCTCGGCGCTACGCTTGTTGGTCCTCCGGGGACGTAGCTCAGCTGGCTAGAGCACCTGCTTTGCAAGCAGGGGGTCGTGGGTTCGAGTCCCATCGTCTCCACACCGTTGCGTTTTGCACAACATTGCGGCTTCCATCCAGGTTGACGACGTTCGCGTGAAGCGACGCGAAGACTTGGGGAGCCCAGCGGACGTCGCGTTGTCCGCTCGACGGTGCCCCGTGTGCGCGCCATGAGCGGCACTGCATCGCGCTGAACCTCGTCCCTTGACGCGCTCCTGACGGCGCCCAGATCGCCGGTAAGGCGTAGCCAGAAGCGCCCGGTGTCGGCGTTGTTATGTGCGGCTCGACGCCAGGTGACGGCAGTCCGGTTTGCCTGATTGACTTGCCGCTCGGGGCACGATCGGGGGGTGAAGGAGGTCGGGGTGAGCGAGTTGCCGTCGGGAACGGTCACGTTCCTGTTCACCGATCTCGAGGGTTCGACGCGCTTGTGGGAGGAGCATCCGGAGGCGATGCGGCCGGCGTTGGCTCGTCACGACGAGCTGGTGCGGTCCGCGATCGAGGCGTCGTCGGGGACCGTGGTGAAGACGACGGGTGACGGTTTCCATGCCGCGTTCGCGGTCGGTCTGATGCGGTGGGTGCGGCGGTGGCGGCCCAGTTGGCGTTGGCGGGCGAGTCGTGGGGGGCGACGGGTCCGCTGCGGGTCCGGATGGGTGTGCACACTGGTGCAGCCGAGTTGCGTGACGGCGACTACTACAGCTCGGCGGTGAATCGTGCGGCGCGGTTGATGTCGGTCGCGCACGGCGGCCAGATCGTGGTGTCATCGATTACGAGCGGGCTGGTGCCCGACGGGTCGGTCGTCTTCATCGACCTGGGCCCACACCGCTTGCGCGACCTCGCCGAGCCGATGCGGGTGTTCCAGGTGACCCATCCTGATCTGCCGCGCGAGTTCCCGCCGATCCGCTCGCTCGACGCGCTCCCAGGGAATTTGCCGGTGCAGTTGACGTCGTTCGTGGGCCGCGAGGAGGAGCTGGCGGGGCTCGCGAAGGAGCTGGATGAGTGGCGCCTGGTGACCCTGACGGGCACTGGCGGTGTCGGGAAATCCCGTCTGGCTATTCAGGTCGCCGCTGAGGTGCTTCCGCGGTTCCGGGACGGGGCGTGGCTGTGCGAGCTCGCGGTGGCCGACGACGACGAGACGACGGGCCAGGTCGTCGCGGCCGTGCTCGGAGTATCGCAACGCTTCGGGATGTCGTGGGCGGAGAGCGTCAGCGACTACCTGCGACCCAAGGAGCTGCTGTTGGTCTTGGACAATTGTGAGCATCTCATCGGCCCGGCGCGTGATCTCGCCGGGCAGGTCCTGCGGGAATGCCCTGCGGTACGGATTCTGACCACGAGCCGCGAAGGCCTCGGGGTCGCCGGGGAGCACGTGTGGGCGCTCCGGTCCCTTCCGGTTCCGAAGGCGACCGGGACGAACATCGCGTCGAGTGACGCGGTGATCTTGTTCATCGAACGCGCCGAAGCGGCCCGCGCGTCGTTCACCCTTGATGTGTCCAACGCGGCCGCGGTCGCGGAGATCTGTCGCCGCCTCGACGGGATCCCTTTGGCGATCGAGCTCGCCGCCGCGCGGGTGGTGTCGATGACCGCCTCGGAGATCCGCGGCCTGCTCGATGAACGGTTCCGGCTCCTCACCGGCGGGCGGCGCAAGGCCGTCGAACGTCACCAGACCTTGCGCGCCACCGTCGATTGGTCGTACTCGCTGCTCACCGAAGCCGAACGCATCGTGTTCGACCGGCTCGGTGTCTTCGCCGGCGGCTTCGATTCGGCGGCCGCTCAAGCGGTCGTAACTGGGGATGGCATCGAAGCCTGGGACGTCCTCGACGCGCTCAGCGAGCTTGTCGCCAAGTCGATGATCGTGGCCGAGGACACCGCGGGGGACACGACTCGGTACCAGATGCTCGAAACCTTGGGCCAGTACGCACGGGAACGCCTCGACGAGCACAGCGACACCGACCACTGGCGGCGTCGGCACGCCGAGTACTTCGCTCTCTGGGCCGAGGATGCCGGGCCTGGTCTCCTCGGTCCCGACGAGCTCGTCTGGCGGGCGCGGGAGAACGCGGAGCTCGACAATCTCCGGGCCGCGGTGATGTGGGCCCTCGATCGCCCCGAACCCGACCACGTCGGCCTCGCGCTACGCATCATCGGCGCACTCGCCCACGAGGCCACGGCCAACCCGGCCGCAGGCATAGCGGCGTTGGCCGAACGGGCCCTGCCCCACGTCGAGGTCACCTCACCCCAGCTGCGCTACGCGGTAATCGCTAGCGCAGCGTGTCACCAAGCCGACCTCGGGAACTACCCACACGCCCAGGAACTCGCACAGCGAGCGATCGGCGATGGCGTGCCTCCGGGAGCGCTCGCACCCGCGGATGCCCACCAGACGCTCGCGGTCAGCACAGTGATGCTCGGGGACGCGCAGGGAGCGTTGGCGATCGCGCTCGACGCGGCGCGGTGGCTGGACCGCGACTACCCGGGTTCGTCAGCCGCCCTGCAGGGTCATTCCTTGGTCGCGGTGTTCGCCGCGGCGGCGGGTGATCCGATCGCCCGCCCCGAAGCCGAGCTTGGGCTCCGCAACGCACGGGAAACCGCCAATCCCACCGCCCTCGCCAACGCTCTCTACGCGTACGGGTTTGCCCTCTCCGGCGACGACCTCGCCACGGCGCTCGCCGCATTCGACGAGAGCATCGCGCTCTCACGCCAGGTTGCCAGTTCCAGCATGTTGTTGGCGGCGGCCCTCGTCGAGGCGGCGGGCGTGCGCGTCCGCACCGGCGACCTTCCCCACGCCGCGCGTGACCTCCGCGAAGGAGTCGAGCGAGACCACCAGGCCGGCACGCGCACCAGCCTCTACGTCGGCGTCTGGTGGGGGATCGAGATTCTGATCGGCCTCGACCACGCTGAACAAGCAGCCGTCTTCGACGGCATCGCGAGCACCGGCCTCCCCGCCGAACATCGCGCCGTGACCGTTGGACCAGGCGTAGGCGAACGTGAATTGGCCCACCAACGAGCCGCAATTGCGCACGCGCGTGCCACCTACGGACCAGAGCACTACGACGCCGCGTTCCAGACCGGCGCGGCGATGACCTACGACCAGGCCGTCGAGTACACACTCCAAGTCCTCGACGCCGTGATCAACGAAACGAATGACACCCGCAAGTTCTGAACTCGTCGTCTCGCGCGCCACCACACGCGAAGCACGCCGGTCCGACACCGTCGCTTCGACCGTTCGGTCAGCCTTCCAGTGGTTCAGAAGGGTTTGAGAGCTGTCTCATCAGGTCCACCTCCCTCAGCTTCGCGCCCGATCCTGCTGCGGCATCACGCTGCCGCCTTCGACCCCGCCTTCCCGGCACCGGTCACGCCCACACCCACACGGACCGTGGTCAGCGTCCAGCCACAGTTCACCGGCTGGCCCTGCGACGGGCACGAGACTCGGGAATCTGAGCACCGGGTCGAGTCGGGGGGCGAGGTTCGAGCCCTATCGTCTCCACCCGTGGAGCGCCGCCGGCTCGGATGGGCCGACCTCGAGGTCTCGGAGCTGTCGCTCGGCGCGATGACATTCGGCACGGGGATGCCGCCGATCTCGACCGTCGACGAGCGGCTCGCGCGGGCGATGGCCGAGCGGGCCGTCGACGCGGGTGTGAACCTCATCGACACCGCCGACGTGTACTCGGGCGGCGAATCCGAGGAGATCCTCTCCGCCATCCTGCATGCTCATCGTGACGAGTTGCTCGTCGCCACGAAAGCCGGGTTCGGCCCGGCCGACACCACGCCGGCGGGGCTCTCGTACGACAACGTCGTCGCGTGCGCCGAGGCGAGCCTGCGCCGGTTGGGGACCGACCACATCGACCTGTTCCAGCTCCACCGGCCCGACCGTTCGGTGCCGATCGAGGAGACGCTGCGCGCGCTCGACGACCTGGTCGAGCGCGGCCTCGTGCGCTACTTCGGTGTGAGCAACTTCACGGCGGCGGAGATGGGGTTTGCGATCGGCTGGCAACGGGCACGCGGGCGCCCCTCGATCGCCGCGGCGCAGGTCTACTACTCACTCGTCGGACGCGATGTGGAGCACGAGATCGTGCCCCTGTGCGCCCGCGAGCGTGTCGGACTCCTCGCGTGGAGTCCTCTGGCGAGTGGGTACCTGGCGCGCCGCGAAGGTGGGCGCCGAGCAAGCTTCGCGTTCCCGCCCGTCGACCCGGAGCTCGGAGCGCGCGCGCTCGACGCCGTGGGCGTCATCGCTGACGCTCGAGCCGTCACGCGCGCGCAGGTGGCGATCGCGTGGCTGCTGACGCGGCCCGCGGTGACCTCGGTCATCATCGGCGCGAGCACCATGGAGCAGTTGGAGGACAACCTCGGTGCAGCAGAGCTGGTCCTGGGACCCGGCGAGCGCGCTCGCCTCGATGCGGCGACCGCGCCCGCGCCGCTCTATCCCGCGTGGTGGGACGTCGCCATGGGGGTCGACTGACTGCTTCAGTGTTGGAGGCGCTGCAAGAGCGGGATTGCCGCGATCTTCTCCGGCGTGAGGTCGTGCCAGCGCAGTGTCGGGAGCCGCCAACCGCGCGGCCGCGGGCAGCGCAGCACCCGTTCGGGTGTGACCACCACGTCGACGTGGATGTCGTGATCCGTGGTGGGCACGGCACCGGCGGCAAGCACCTGCAGCTCGTGCACGGTGGTGACGACGACCGTGTGCGCGTCCACGAGCCCGGCTTCGGCCGCCACCGCGAGCTCGAGGTCGCTGAACCCCCCTCCTTTTCCCAGCCGAGCGCCTGCCTCGTCGACCGCGACGCACCCGGTGACGACCAGGTCGACGGGCTCGAGCCCGTCGACGTCGACGGTGCGGGCACTCCGCACCGCGCCCTTGATCGAGCTCGCGGTGCGGGGATCGTCGGCGAGCTGCGCGGGGTCGAGGAGGAAGAACGGGTCCGCTTCCGCCAGGCGCGGAACTGCCATGTAGACGACCTTGCCGTCGACGAGTGCGCGCTGCCGTACCGGCCACTGCGGAGAGTCGGGGTTCGACTTCATCGTCGTGGCCGCCGCCCACTCTTCGGTCTCGGCAAGGCGGCGAGCTGCTGCTTCGGCGCCCACGAAGTTGGGGATGCGGTTGACCGGCTTCGGGAAACGCGCGACCCCGGGCTGGTCGAGATCGGCCCACACCTGTTCGCGCAGTGCCGCTTTCGCGGCGAGCAGGGCGGCGTCGCCTCCGGCGTCGTGGTCGTGGCGCGCGTGGCTACGCCGGGCCGGCATCGAACGGCAGCGACTCGTAGCGACGGGTGAAGCCGCCGTCGGCGAACACGCCCGCATCGGCGTCGACCACGAACGCCGGACACGACCGCAGCAGCTCCTCGAGCACCACGCGTCCCTGTAACCGAGTGGCCGCCGCGCCCAGACAGAAGTGGGACCCCACGCTGAAGGTGACGAACCGCTCGATCCTCCGGCCGACGTCGAGCTCGGCCGCGTCGTCGCCGAACTCGCGCTCGTCGCGATTGGCCGACGCATAACACAGCAGGACGCGGTCGCCGGAAGCGATCGCGGTGCCGCCGATCTCGGCATCGTGCAACGCCACGCGGCACAGTCCTTGCACCGGTGAGGTCAGCCGGAGCAGCTCATCGACCGCGTTCGGGATCAGGGACGGATCGTCGAGTAGGCGCTGCCGCTGGTCGGGATACGCGGCGAGCAGCTCGGCCGCGCCGCCGAGCAGCCCCGTCGTGGTGTCGTTGCCGCCCGCGATCATCACGAACGCCATGCCGAGGATGCCCTCGAGCCCGATGCCGTGCCCTTCGTCGTCCGCCCGGATCAGGTCGGAGACGACGTCGTCGCCCGGCGAGCGGCGCTTCGCCTCGACCAGCTCCACGAAGTAGTCGGACAGGTCGGCGACCGCGGCGGTCGCGGTCATGCCGGCGTCGTAGCTCGCCTGGACGATCGCTTGCGTCCACTCGTCGAACCGGAAGCGGTCTTGCTCCGGCACTCCGAGGTAGTGCGCCACCACCCAGCTCGGGATCGGGCGAGCGAGTCCCGCGATGAAGTCGCCGCTCCCGGCCTCCCGGAGCGCCTGCACGTGCGAGCGCACCCGGGAGCGCAGCGCGGGTTCGAGTGCAGCGACATTGCGCGGCGTGAAGCCGCGGCTCACCAGCCGCCGGTACCGCGTGTGCTCGGGCGGATCCATGAACACCATCGTCTGCACACCGAGGTTGGCCCCTTCGTCGTCGAACGTGAGCCCATGCGCCGACGAGAACGTGCCCGTGTCGCGGCGCGGCGTCGAAGACGTGCTGGAACCGCGTGAGGACCCAATAGCCGCGAGACGTCTGGTGCACAGGGTCCTCGTCGCGCAAACGGCGGTAGATGGGGTACGGATCGCGCCACGTGTCGCGGCCGAAGGGTCGGTAGTCGAGGGTGCGCTCCGTCACATCAGCGAGCCTACGTTTGCCGGCATGGTCCGCGTGTCCTGCCGGACGCGCTCGGGCTGAAGAGCTTGATCAGATGGAAGTCGCGTCGAGCGCGGCGCCGATCGCGCTGGCGAGCTCGGTGACATGCGGGCGCCGCATGATTCCCGTGTGTGTCCCGGCGATCTCGACCGAGGTGACCGGCCCGCTCGCGAACGACGTCCACGCCGAGTCGGGGGGACTCAGTCGCCGCATGTCGGGGTCGGGAACCGCGGCGTGAACGAGCAGCAGGGGTCCGGTCACGGTCGACTGCGGTCGGTACTTGCGCGTCATCCGGCGCGAGAGCAGAAAGAACACGCGGTACTGCCGGAGCTTGCGGCGAAGCAGGCCTGCCGACGCGAGCTCGGCTTCGAGCTGGACGCGGCCGATGGCCGACCCGGCGAGCTGCGCGACCTTGCCGGCGAACCGCTCGTCGCGCAGCCGTTGGATCCCCTGGGCATGCGTTGGCCCAGCCGGCAGTGAGCCGGGTGCGGCGGAGTCGACGATCGTGAGCAACGCGACGCGCTCCCCAACTGCCTCCAGCCGACACGCCATCTCGAACGCGACCAGCCCGCCGAACGAGTGGCCGCCGAGCAGGTACGGGCCGGTGGGCTGGACCGCGCGCATGTCGGTCAAGTGCCGGCGCGGCGCAGGCTTCGACGCTCCGGTCGGGGAGCGCGCGCTCTTCGAGCCCACGGGCCTGGATCGCGTAGAAGGGACGGTGGTCGGGCAGCGCATGCGCGAGCGCGCGCAACGAGGTCGCGGGGGAACCACCGCCGGCCACGCAGAAGAAGGGCGTGACGATGCCGTCGCGAAGCGCGACCACCGTCGGGGAGCCGCGCGCGGCGGCGGTGGTTGAGCAGCGGTGCGAGCTGGGCGGGGGTAGGCGCGTCCAGCAGCGTGGCCGGTGCGAGGTTGACGCCGAACTGCTCGTCGATCGCAGCCATGAGCTCGACGGCGGCGAGCGAGTCGCCACCCAGCTCGAAGAAGTCGTCGTCGAGCCCGACCTGCTCGACCGCGAGCACGCTGCCGATGAGGTCGGCGAGCACCTGCTCGCGTCCGACGGGCGGGCGGTAGGCGTGCCGAGTGACGTCGGGCGGCGGCGGGAGCGCGCGCCGGTCGACCTTGCCGTGGACGGCTCGCGGCAGGGAGTCCATCAGCACGATGGCACTCGGCACCATCGTCGACGGCAGCTTGGCGGCGAGATCGCGCCGGAGCTGCCAGGTGCTCGGCGACGCGCCGACCTCCGGCACGATGTAGGCGACGATGCGCGTGCCGCCGTCGCGCGCGGGTGCCGGTACCACCGCCGCGCGTGCCACGCCGTCGAGCCGCACGAGCACGCGCTCGACCTCGCTCGTGCTCACCATCCCGGCGCGTACCTTCACGCGGTCGTCGGCTCGGCCGAGGTACTCGAGGACGCCGTCCGGTCGTATCCGGCCACGATCCGCCGTGTGGAAGCCGCGGCGGCCGTCGGGCAGGGTCCAGAACTTCTCGGCCGTCAGCGCGGGATCCTGCCAGTAGCCGAGCGCGGCGTGGTCGTGGACGACGTCGATCAAGCCCGGCTCGCCGTCGGGCACCGGCTTGCCGTCCTCGCCCACGACGCAGAACTCGGCCCAGGGTCGGGGATTCCCGGCCGGCACCGGCTGTTCGTCGTCGTGGTCGTCACGATCGGTGACGACCCACCCGGTCACGGACGGAACCTCGCTGCTGCCGTAGCCGTTCCGGAAGACGGCGTCCGCTGCGAAGCGTGACCGCGCCCGCCGTACGTCTCGCCCGTACAGCGCCTCGCCGCCGAGCGTGACCAGTCGGACCGTCTCCATCCGCGGCGCGCCGAGCTCCGTTGCCGCGTCGGTCAACGCGTGGAGTACCGATGGGACGAGCGGCACCACCGTGATGCGATTGTCCACCGCCCACTGCGGGAAGGCGCGCAGCCCCGCACTCTGGACGTCGTAGAAGTGCAACGTTGCCCCGCCCAGCAACGCTCCCATTGCGCGCGTGTACGCGGCGGTGCTGGCGAACGATCCCCAGCACAGGACGCGGTCGCCGGGCACGATCTCGTTCATGTACGTCGCGGCGGCGCCGTGGCGCAGGACGGTCTCGTGGTCGCGCACCACTCCCTTGGGCGTGCCGGTGGAACCCGACGTGAACAGCACGAGCGCGACGTCCCGCGGATCGGGCGTGTGCCGGAAACCTCGGGGAACCTCCCGCGACGCGGTCGCCAGTACGTCCTCGAGCAGGATGATCGGTCCGTCGACCGCCGACTCGGCGATCGCCCGGTGCGCATGGTCGGTGACCGTGAGGCCGGCGCCGGCCTCACGGTGCACGAGCGCGAGTCGGTCGACGGGATCGTTCACATCGAGCGGCACCGTGACCCGGCCGCCGGCCATCACGCCGAAGGTCATCACCAGCGCATCGACCCCGTGTCCCACCAGCACCGTCACCGGCGTGCCACGCCGTTCCGGCACGGAGCCGGGGGGTTCCTCCACGGAGCCGGGGGGTTCCTCCACCGCTCGTGCGACCGCGTCGGTCATGCGCGCGAGCTCCGCGTAGGTGACAGCCCGGTCGTTCTCCCTGATCGCGATTCGATCAGGATCGGCGCTCGCGAGCTCGTGCAGGGCATCGCGGAGGGTGCGATCGCGTTCCTCGGGGAGCATGACCGTGCATCGCCACGGCACGACCTCGGAGGCCTGGCGCGTGACTTCCACCGTCAACCGCTGGACGAGACCGCGCCGGGAACGGTGCGTTGCCACGGCGCGACTGGGAGGTCGAACCGCACGAGGTCAACCCCGGTTGACATGCTCCCCTCCTTTCGTGCCGAGACTGTAGGCGAGCGCGCCTATTGCGCCGGCGTGCCGAGCGCGTCGCGAAGGTCCGCGGCGAGCGCGCTGACGTACGGCCGTCGCATGATCCCGACGTGGGCGCCGGTGACCTCGGTGCTGGTGACCGGCCCGAGGAGGTGTGAGCTCCAGCCGAGGTCGTCACCCGCGGGTCGTGACGTCGTAGCGTCGGGAACGCTCGCCCGCACGAGGAACGCCGGACCGTCGAACCGCAGACTCGTCGAGTACCGGGCGGCCATGCGCTGAGCGAGCAGGAAGAACACCCGGTATTGGCGGAGGCGGCGACGGACGAGCCCGGCGGTCGCGAGCTCGACCTCGCGTTGCGCCCTTCCGGCGAACGCCGCGGGAAGCCTACGGATCAGCGTGGCGAACGGCGTGGCCTGCAATCGCTCCGCACGCCGAGCGGCGGGGGTCGGCGTGTACCCCGGTGCGACCGTGTCGATGATCGCGAGCAACGCGACGCGCTCTCCGGCATCCTGGAGTCGGCACGCGATCTCGAACGCGACCAGTCCACCGAACGAGAAGCCGGCGATGACGTAGGGCCCGCGGGGCTGGATGGCGCGGATCTCGGCGAGGTGGCGGCGCGCGCACGCTTCCACGCTCCGGTCCGGACGCGCTCGTTCCTCGAGGCCGCGCGCCTGGATGCCATAGCACGGGCGATCGTCGAGGAGCTCGGTGAGCGGCCGGAGCGACGTGGCGGGTGAGCCGCCACCCGCGACGCAGAAGAACGGGGTGCCCGTTCCCGACTGTCGCAGGGGCACGACGGTCGGCGCGTCGCGTGGACGGCGGCGTACGAGTCGGCGCGCGAGCTGGGCGATTGTCGGTGCTTCGAGCAAGACCGACGTGGAGAGCTCCACGCCGAAGTGCTCGTCGATCGCGGCCATGAGCTCGATCGCGGCGAGCGAGTCGCCACCGAGCTCGAAGAAGTCGTCGTCGAGACCGACCCGGTCGATCCCCAGTACCCGCTCGTAGACACCGGCGAGCTCGCGCTCACGGCCGGTTGGTGCGCGGTAGGGACGCAGCGTGGGATCTGGTGGAGGCGGTAGGGCGGCGCGGTCGACCTTGCCCCGCGAGCCGATCGGGAACGCGTCGAGGACGACGACGACGCTCGGCACCATGTGCGACCGCAATCGTTCTCCGAGTAGCCGGCGAAGCTGCCAGCCGCTCGGGGACGCGCTGCCCAGCGGCACGACGTACGCGACGAGGCGCGTGCCGCCGTCACCGGCAGGCAGCGTCACGACCACCGCGTCCGCGATGTCGTCGAACTCGACGAGCGCGCGCTCGACCTCGCTCGGGCTCGTCATCGCGCCGCGGACCTTCACGCGGTCGTCTGCGCGTCCGAGATGCTCGAGCACGCCGTCGGGGCGTAGACGGACGCGGTCGTAGCTGCGAAAACCGCGGAGCCCGTCGGAGAGTTCGAAGAAGCGTTCGGCGGTGAGCTCCGGGTCGCGCCAGTAGCCGAGCGACAGGTTCGTGTCGATCACCACGAGTAGTCCGGCTTCGCCTGCCCGTACGTCGTTGCCGTCGTCGTCGACGACGTGCAGTTCCAACCACGGCCGCGGCGACCCGGCCGGTACCGGACCGTCACTCTGTTCGTCGTCGGGGGTGATCACGCGCTCACACACGCTGCTGGCTTCTGCGGATCCGTACCGGTTCCGGAACACCGTGTCGGCTCGGAAGAGCGGGCGCGCCTGCCGGACGTCGCGGCCGTAGACGACTTCGCCGCCGAGCGTGACGGCTCGGGGCGAGTCGAAGCGGGCGTCGGGGGCGGCCTCGACGAGCGCACGGAGCACCGAAGGTACGAACCACATCAAGGTGACGCCGCTTTCCGCCACCCAGTTGGGTATCCCGTGCACGCCCTCGCTCCGGATGTCGTAGCAGCACAGCGTCACCCCGTTCAGCAACCCGCTCCAGGCGTTCATGTACGCGGCGCTGAACGCGAACGTGGACTCGAGGCCGAGGCGATCGTCGGGCGTCATGTCCTGGGAGTACGCGAAGCGAATCGCGGTCGACACCGTGCTCTGGTGTGTCCGGGCGACTGCCTTCGGTGTACCCGTGGATCCCGAGGTGAAGAACAGGGTGGCGACGCTCGCAGGGTCGATCGCGGGCGTCGCCGATCGTGGTCGGGTGCGGCGTACCGTCGGCGATCACAACCGGTTCGCCACGCGGCAACCTCCACGCGCGGCGTCTGCACACGCCCGGTCGCTCACGGTCAGCGTCGACCCCGCTGCTTCGTGGACCGCGCGGAGCCGATCGACGGGGTCCCGGCCGTCGACCGGCGCGGCGATTCGTCCCGCGACGATGACTCCGACGATCGTGACCAACGCGTCCACTCCGTGAGCGACGACGACGGTGACCGGTTCGTTCGGGTCGCCATCAGCAGCGTAAACGCGGCGCGCGACGTGTTCCGTCGCGCGCGCACGAATTCTGCGTACGTGAGTTGTCGGTGACCATCGACGGCAGCGACATGATCGGGGAGGGCACGCGCGACCTCGTGCAACGCGTCGCGGACCGAGCGGCGATCGGGGCTCGGTGAGCACGAGCCCCCGCTCCCAGGGCGCACGGCTGCCGTGTGGTGTCACCGCGAGATGCATCTCCGCGGTTACGTCCGCGGCACCGTCGACGCCGCTCCGTGGATTCGCTCGACGCCCACCGCGCACGCGTATGCGAGACCGAGCACCGCCCAGCCACCGACCGCGTCGAGAATCCAGTGGTTGGCGGTGACGACGATGCAGAACAGGATGCTGATCGGGTACAGCGCGAGCAGCACCTGCACCCAACGACGCTGCACGAGCTGGCCAGAGTGCCAGCACGGACCACGTGGACCACCCGACGTGCAGGCTGGGCATCGCCGCGAAGAGGTTGCCGAACGCACTCAGCGCCGCTCTGGTCGGCTCGCCGTTGGGACCCATCGCAACGTGCACCTGCGGACCGAAGTTGAAGAAGCGCGATGCACCGTCGACGAAGTCGTAGTGCGTCGGCATCAGGCGCGGAGGCATGAGTGGGTACAGCCAGAACGCGACGATCGAGATGCCGAGCATGAACACCAGCGTGTTCCGCCATCGCACGTAGCGCGCCGGAGCCTTCCGGTACAGCCACACGAGGGCGACGACCGGCATCACGAAGTGGATCGTGCCGTAATAGATGTTCCAGAACGCCATGAACCAGTCGAGCCGACAAGAACGCCTGCTGGATGGCGCGCTCCTGGTACAGGCCGACGAACCGCTCGATCGTCGACGACCTGCTTGGCGTTCCGGAGCGCGGCGGCACCCGTGCCCACGACGTGGTCGCGAAAGAAGTCGTAGATGAGGAAGATGACCGCGCCCGCGCCCGGCTTCCAGGAGCCACCCGTGCCGGAACCGCTTGGTGAACGGCGCCGGAGACGCAACGCCCGTTGGCGCCGCCCGTCGGTCGACCGCCTGCACCGTCGCCGTCACTGGCTTGCCTTCCGGACTGCGAACGTGGCCATCGCCGCGAGACGACGTCGCCACCGTCGTGGTTCGAGATCACCGACTCGACGTACGCGACGTGACCGCGTGAGCTGGACGACCTCTCCGCGCACCGTGCAGCGTCGTCGCCGGCGGCTGCCGCACGGCGGGTCTGGTACGAGAGGTCGAGGGTCGCCGCGCGGTCGCCGCGCTCGAGTGCGCTGTTCGTCGCGAAGTTCATGGCTGCGTCGTGCACCACCGCGTACACGCCGCCGTGCACGGGGCCGAGGGGGTTGCACGCGAGCTCGGTCGGAGTCCACGTGGCCTCGGCCCAGCCCTCGCCGTACCGCTCGAACGAGAGTCCGAGCTGCGCGAGCAGGGGCATTCCTCCGTCACCGAGCGACTTGTCGAGGTTGCGCACCCGTTCCCGCTCTCGGCGCTCCCGCCGGGCCGCTTGGCCCCGGCTCACTGCGTGAGCAGGTTACCTGCGGCACGTCCGTTCGGCTGCTGGTCACGGATATGACAAGCTCGGGCCATGAGCTCGGCCGTGATCGTCGATGCCGTCCGCACGCCGCTGGGTCGCCGCAACGGCACGCTCGCCGGCCGGCACCCCGTCGACCTCGCCGCGCACGTGCTGCGCGCGCTGGTCGACCGGCACGGCCTCGATCCCGGCGCTCGTCGACGACGTGATCATGGGCTGCGTCTCCCAAGTCGGTGACCAGGCGCTGAACATCGGACGCAACGCCGCGCTCGCCGCCGGGTTCCCCGATTCGGTACCGGGCACGTCGATCGACCGGCAGTGCGGCTCGTCGCAGCAGGCGCTGCACTTCGCGGCGCAAGGCGTGCTGGCCGGCGCGTACGACGTGGTCATCGCAGCCGGAGTGGAGAGCATGAGCCGGGTGCCGATGGGATCGTCGTTGCTGCCCGGTCGTGACCCGTTCGGGCCGCTGGTTCACGAGCGCTATCCGGGGCTGGTTCCGCAAGGTATGTCGGCTGAGCTGATCGCAGAGAAGTGGGGGCTCTCACGCGAGGAGCTCGACGCGTATTCGCTCGAGTCGCACCGCCGGGCGGCGCACGCGATCGACGAGGGCCGCTTCGAACGCGAGATCGTCGGGGTGCCGTCGACCGAGGACTCCGGAGCGCTGCTTGCCGTCGACGAGGGGGTGCGCCGCGACACGTCGATCGAGCGGCTGGCGTCGCTGAAGCCCGCGTTCAAGGCCGAGGGCGTGGTGACCGCCGGGAACTCGTCGCAGATCACCGACGGCGCCGCCGCGGTGCTCGTGACGAGTGAGGAGGCCGCGAACCGGCTCGGGCTCGTCCCGAGGGCGCGCTTCCACGCCTTCGCCGTGGCCGGGTCCGATCCGGTCCTCATGCTCACCGCACCGATCCCCGTCACCGCCAAGGTGCTCGAGCGCGGGAAGCTCGCCCTCGACGACGTCGATCTGATCGAGATCAACGAGGCCTTCGCCAGTGTCGTGCTGGCGTGGGAGCGAGAGGTGCATCCCGACCCGGCTCGGGTCAACGTGAACGGGGGCGCGATCGCGCTCGGTCACCCGCTCGGGTGCTCGGGCGCCCGCCTGATGACCACGCTGCTGCACGAGCTCGAGCGCTCGGGAGGCCGCTTTGGCCTGCAGGCGATGTGCGAGGGCGGCGGCATGGCCAACGCCGCGATCATCGAACGGGTTTGACCGCGCGCGACGATGGGCGGGCATGCTCGGGTGGGTGTTGCGCGTGGTGCTCGCGCTGGCGGTGGGGATCACGATCTACGTGATCGGCGCATCGATGCTGCGCAAGTTCAAGGTCGCACCGCCGCCGGAGCCCGACCCCGACGACATCAAGCCGGTGAACCTCAGGTTCCGCTGCACGGTGTGTGGCGCCGAGGTGACGATGACCGCGGCCCAGGGCGAGGATCCGGAGCCTCCCCGCCACTGCCGCGAGGACATGGTCTTGATCTCGAGCTGCAGGGTTTCTCCACTGCTTGTGGAGAAGTCTGTGCGAAATCACACGGTTGAGGTTCGGACGTTCTGCCCTTATCGGAAGAATGTGGACAGGATGAAGCCCGAGATCAGGAGCACGAGCCCGATGACGCAGGAAGTTGTTGCTCGCCTCGCCACCGGGGAGGAGCTGCAGGTAGTTCCCGCCGATCACCACGATGCCGAGGGCCAGGCACGTGAACATCGTGGCCGGCACCCACAGCTTGCTCGGCGGCGCCTTCTTGGGCGTGGGCGGCGTGTAGCGCGAGCGTTTGCTCTTCGACTGCGGCACCTGTCCTCCGCTCTTGGCGCTTCGCGCCGGGCCGCTCGGGCCACGGCTCGCTGCGGCGCAGGATACCTGCGCCGCGGGCGCTCGCCTCGCACGTGACGACAACCCCTCCGACCACCCACCACCGTCCGGGTACGGTGCCCGTGTGGCGCCGCGCGTGCTCGTGATCGACAACTACGACTCGTTCGTCTACAACCTCGTCCAGTACCTCGGTGAGCTCGGTGCCGAGCCCGTCGTCTACCGGCACGACGCGATGGATGTCGACGCGCTGCGCCGCGCTCGAGCCCGACGCGGTCCTCGTCTCGCCCGGACCGGGCGATCCCGGCACCCACCCGAGGACGCCGGTGTGTCGAACGACGCGATCCGTGTGTTCGGCGACGGCCGGGATCCCCGTGCTCGGCGTGTGCCTCGGACACCAGTGCATCGGCAAGATCTTCGGCGGCGAGATCGTGCGCGCACCCCAGGTGATGCACGGCAAGACGTCCCAGATCACACACGACGGCAAGGGCGTGTTCCGCGGCCTCCCCACTCCCGTTCACCGCAACCCGGTACCACTCGCTCGTCGTCGAGCGCGACTCCGTGCCCGACAGTGCTCGAGGTCGAGCGCGGAGTCCGAGGACGGCCTCGTCATGGGACTACGCCATCGCGAGCTCCCGATCGAGGGTGTGCAGTTCCACCCCGAGTCGATCCTCACCGAGCACGGCCACGACCTCCTCGCCAACTTCCTCGCCCTGGCACGCGTGTAGCCCGTCCGGCGTACGCGGGGACGAACGAAGCGAGTCGCTCGCCAGCGAGCGAACGACCGCGAGCCGGGTATCCCGGCTCGCAGAGAGCGAGCGAATGGTCGAGTCAAGGCAGACGAGCGGTTCCTCGTTCGACGACCGCGAGGCCGTCGTCGACGAGTGACGCGAGTGCGTCGGTGTCCACGTCGGCTCGCGCGCACCGGTCCTTCGCGGAGGCGCGCCATCACGCGTCCCCGCCGCTGTCGGAAGCTCCCCGCGAACGGCGGCTGGCGCGACCGCCGGTCGTCCGGCAAGCGGACCGCGTGTCGCGCACCGCCGCCGGAAGGGACACTCGGAGCAGCGCGGGTCCGCGCGGCCGGCAGAGCAGCGCACCCACGTCCATCAGCGCGAGCAGTCGGTCGCGCGCGCGCAGAGGACGCGCCACTTCGACCATTGCGCGTTCGGCTTCGGTGGTCGTGAGCCGGCGACCGCGCACCCGCTCGAGCACACGGCGGATGTTCACGTCGATCGCGGGCACGTCGGCGTCGTCGGCCTCGGCGGCGACCGCACCCGCGGTGTAGCGACCGACGCCCGGGAGTGTCGGTGAGGTCGGCGGGCCACCCGTGCGAGTCGACGATCACCGCGGCCTCCCACAACCGGCGCGCACGTCGCGGATAGCCGAGGCGTCCCCACGCGGTGATCACCGCGCCCGGCCCCGCGTCGGCCATCGCCGCCGGCGTGGGGAACTGCGCGAGGAAGTCGTCGTAGACCGCGGCGACTCGCCCGGCACCTGCGTCTGGTGGAGCATGATCTCCGACACCAGGACCGCCCAGCGGTCACGCGTCGCGCGCCACGGCAGGTCGTGGCGGCCGTGCTCGCGGTACCAGGCGTCGAGGGTCAGGCGCCCACCGTGATGGTGATGAAGACGTCGGCGTCGCAATGGATCGTCCCGCCCGTCGGTGACTGGCTCACGACCTTGCCTCGGTTCGCGAGCGTCACGTTCTGCGAACGCGACCTTCACGCTGCATCCGAGTCCCGGTGAGTGCCTGCTCGGCGTCGGCGCGGGTCAGTCCCACGGTGTTGGGGACCGGCACGCTCGCCGGTCCGGTCGAGATCAGGAGCGTCACCGCGGTGTCGGGCGGCACCTGCTGACCGGCGGGGGGATCGGTTCCGACCACCGAGTCCGACGGGAACGGTGTCGCTCGGCGTCGGTTTCGGCGTCGGGCTGACTTGGAGCTCGGCTTGGCCGAGCGCCGCCGCGGCCGCGACCGGGTCGTGGTTCGCGACGTCGGGAACGGTGACGAGCGGCTGCTTCGCGATGGTCACCGTGACGAAGGCGAAGTTCTTCGTGATCCGGCGAATCCTTGGCCGGGTCGGTCTCGAGCACGGTGCCGGGGACCTTGTCGGCCGCGTCCTGCTCGACCCAGTCGGGCGTGATGTGCTTTGCGCCGAGGATGGCGGTTGCCTCCTGACGACTCTTCCCGACGATGTCGGGCAGTGCCACCGTCGCGCTGCTCACCGTGAGGGTGACCGTGCCTCCTTTGCGCAGCTTGAGTCCACTCCCGGGTGATTGATCGAGCACCTGGTCGGCGGCCTGATCGCTGTCGACGTCGTTGCGAACCACCTTGAAGCCCTGTGTCAGGAGCGCCGCCTCTGCTTGCGGGTACAACTGCCCGGTCACCAGCGGGACATCGGCGTGTGGCCGGTCGTGGTTCCCTCGTCGCCGAAGTCGGATTGCACGAGGAGCGTGACGATCAGTGCGAGCAGCAAGCCGAAGGCGATGCACGACGGTGATCGCGGCGCCCCACCCCCGTTTCCGCCTCGCCGTGCGTGCCCGTGGAGCTGCAGCGGGTGCTGATGCAGCCGGTGCCGGCGCAGGAGACGGCGTCGACGCCTGGGTGATCGCGGCCGTGACGGGTGCGACCGGAGCTATCGGGCCACCGAGCAGTGGGCGGCCGCGCTCGAAGCGCAGCAGTTCGGCGCGCAACTCCGCGGCCGACTGGTACCGCAACGCGACGTCCTTCGCCATCGCGGTGAGGACGATGCGGTCGAGCGCGCCCGGGATGCCGGGTCTGATCCGCGACGGCGGCGCCGGCTCCTCGCGTACGTGCTTGTACGCGACCGACACCGGACTGTCGGCGGTGAACGGGCGCGACGCCGGTGACCATCTCGTACAGCACGACGCCGAGCGAGTACACGTCGGATCGTCCGTCGAGCGCGAGTCCCTGCGCCTGCTCCGGTGAGAAGTAGGTAGCGGTACCGAGCACCGCGCCGGTCTTGGTGAGTGCGTCGCTGCTCTCGGCGCGCGCGATGCCGAAGTCGGTGACCTTCACCGCGCCCTCGGACGTGATGAGCACGTTGCCGGGCTTCACGTCACGATGGACGACACCGTTGCGGTGCGCGAACGCGAGCGCGTCGGCGATCTCGGCCGCGATGCGCGCCGCTTCCATCGGCGGAACCGTGCCGTACTGCCGGAGCAGGTCGCGCAAGGTCTGGCCGTTCACGTACTCCATCACGATGAACGACGTGTCGTCGTCCTGGCCCCAGTCGTAGACCGCGACGATGTTCGGGTGGTTGAGGCTCGCCGCGGCCTGCGCCTCCCGGCGGAAGCGCTCGACGAACGACGGGTCGGCCGCGAACGTGGGCGACGAGCACCTTCACCGCGACGCGACGGTTCAGCAGCCGGTCGCGCGCGAGGTACACGTCGGCCATGCCGCCGCGCCCGATCTCGGTGCGCAGCTCGTAACGGTTCGCGAGAACGCTGCCCGACCGTCGGCATCGTGCTGTGCAATCTAGGAGCGAGCGGGACACCTGGCCGGAGTCACTGGCGCCAGCAGCGTTTCGAGCATCTGCTTGGCGATCGGCGCCGCGACGGCGCCGCCGGTGACGTCGTTGCCGAGCTCGTTGCCGCTCTCGACGATCACGGACACCGCGAAACGAGGATGCTCGGCCGGCGCGAAGGCGATGAACCAGGCGTGCGGTGCTTGGCCCTCGACACCGGTCTGCGCGGTCCCGGTCTTGCCGGCGACGGCGACATCGGCGATCTGCGCGGCGGTGGCGGTGCCGTGCTGGACGTCCTCCACCATCATCGTGGTGAGCGTGTCGCGCGGTCGGCTTCGTCATGCACGTCGTCCACGGTTTCGAATCGATGGTCCGGATCACCTTGCCGTCGGCGTTGGTGATCTCCTGCGCCACGTGCGGTTCCATGATCACGCCACCATTGGCGACTGCCCGCCGCGACCAGTGCCATCTCCAACGGCGTGACACTGACATCACCCTGCCCGATTCCCGCGAGGGCGAACCGCGCTGTCGGGCGCGTCCGCCGCCGGGCCGATGCTGCCGGCCGCACCGGGATCGAGGTCGAGCGGTGGCGCGATCGACACGGCCCCGGATCCGACGCCGCAGTGGTTCATGACCGGCGCGAAGGTCTGGCCCATCTCGCAGCCGAGCCGGGCGAACGTCACGTTGCACGACTCGATGAAGCTCTCTGGTGAGCGATCCACCGCCGCAGGTCGCGCCGCCGAAGTTGTGCACGAAGGTGTCCGTCTGCGGGAGCTGGAACTCCGACGCGGCGTCGAACTGTCGATCGGGCGTGGCGATGCCGAGCATCGAGCGCTGCCGCCGTCGTCACGACCTTGAACGTCGAGCCTGGTGCGAAGCGCTCGCGGTACGAGCGTGCAAGTGCGGGCTTCGCCGGGTCGTTGTTGAGCAAGAAGAACGCGACGTTCACCGCCGAGGTGTCGTGGCCCGCGAGCGGGTTCGGATCGAACGAGGGGTTGGAGTACATCGCCAGTACTTCACCGGTCTGCGATGTCGAGGGCGACCACCGAGCCCTTCTGGCCGCCGAGCGCGTCGCGGCGGCTCTGCTGAGCGGTGAGTGACTGCGCGAGCACGACGTTCCCGGTGTCGCTTGCCGAGAATCGAGCCGAAGTTGGCGAGCTTGAACTGCGTGTCCCGCCCCGTGAGCACGCTGTCGTAGCTCGCCTCGACGCCGGTGTTCCCGAACACGAACGACTGATAGCCGCTGATCTGCGCGAAGAGGTCGGTCTGCGGGTAGACGCGCGTGGTACTTGAGCTCGCCGTTGGTCTCGAGCGACTGCGCCACGATCTGGCCGTCGGTGGTGAGGATCTCGCCGCGAGGCCGATTGAAGTCGCGCAGGAACTTCCGGACGTTGTGCGGGTCGTTGGCGAGCCGGTTGGCGTCGACCACCTGGAGATAGGTGAGCTGACCCACCAACACGATGATCAGGACGGTCATCGCGTAGCCGACGCGTCGGATGGAACGGTTCACCGGTGGCCCCGCGGTGGCACGGAGCCGGTACCGATCATCGCGGTTGCCACCGCGCCGGGCTCCTCGACGCGCGCGACGGTCTCGTCGGAGATCCGGAGCAGGAGCGCGACGATGACGAAGTTGGCGACGAGCGACGAACCTCCGTACGAGATGAACGGAAGTGTCACGCCCGTGAGCGGGATCACACGGATCACGCCGCCGACGATCACGAACGTCTGTACTCCCACGATCGTGGTGAGGCCCGCGGCGAACAGCTTCGAGAACGGACGCTCAGCCTGTACCGCGATGCGGAATCCACTGCCGACGAACAGCAGGAACAGGACGCATACGGCAACGGTGCCGATCAGGCCGAGCTCCTCACCGATCGCGGAGAACACGAAGTCGGTGGACGCGTTCGGGATCTTCTGTGGACTCCCGAGCCCGAGCCCGGTCCCCGCGAACCCGCCGCTCCCGAGCGCGTACATCGACTGCACGATCTGGAATCCGGTGGTGCGCGCCACCGACCACGGATCGATCCACGCCCCGACGCGGTCCTGGACGTGCTGGAAGAACTGGTAGGCGACCACCGCGCCGGCGACGAACATCGCAAACGCAGCGAGCAGGTACGACGACGCGTTCGGTCGCGATGTAGAGCATCGTCGCGAACACCGCGAAGAAGAGGAGCGACGACCCGAGATCCTTCTGACGGACCATCACGAGGATCGAGAAACCCCACGCGAGCAACAACGGCCCGAGGTGCTTCGGGTCGGGGAGAGCGAGCCCGAGGAATCTGCGCGTACCCGACGTGAGCAGCTCCCGCTTGTCGACGAGGTATGCGGCGAAGAAGATCACGAGCAGCACCTTCGCGGCTTCGCCGGGCTGGAAGTTCAGTGGTCCGACGCGCACCCACAGCCGCGCGCCGTTGATCTCGCGTCCGATGCCGGGTAGCAGCGGCAGGAGCAGCGCGGCCACGCCGAGGAGCAGGAACGTGTAGCGGTAGCGCTCGAGCGTCCGGGTGTGGCGGACGACCACGAGCGTCGCGACGAACGCGCCGATGGCAACCGCGGTCCATCCGGCCTGGATGCGCGCGAGGTCGCGGTCGAGGCGCGAGATCGCGACGAATCCGATTCCGTTGAGCAGCGCGGCGATCGGCAGCAGCGTCGGGTCCGCACGTGGAGCGAACCGTCGCACCGCGAGATGCGCGACCACGTAGAGCCCGAGCACCGCGGCGAGGAACACCCACAGATCAGGCGGCACGTCGGGCTTGTCGGCGAGCAGCAGCAGCACGTAGCCGCCACCGATGATGACGACGGCCATCAGCCCGAGCCCGAGCTCGTTGGCGCGACGGCTCCGTGCCCGAACGGAAAGCTGTCTCCTCGCGATGGTCGAACGTGGGCTCATGGTGCCGGCGCAGTCGTCGTCGTGGTCGTGGTGGTCGTGGTGGTCGTCGTCGTGCTCGTCGTCGAGCTCGTCGTCGTGGTGGTGGCGCTCTCCGCGTGGCGGCCGAGTCGGCGTATGAACGCGTTCGCGTCACCGAGTGAGGAGAACGTGTGCTGGTCGTGCACCGCGGCGGCATCGGCCGGAACGAGATCGGCCACGAGCAGGTCGGTGCGGTTGTCGATCGTGGGGTTCCACCACAACAAGCCGCCGGGTACGCCCTTGTACACCGTCACCCGTCCTCGGTTGGCGGCGACGTAGTAGTTGCTCCGCGCGTACCAGGCCACCGCGCCGATCGCGATGCCGATGATGACCAGAACGGGAATCACCCACAGCAGCACTCGGCCGACGCTCCGGCGCCTGCTCCCGCTCCGCCGGGGGCGGCGCGTCTTGGGTACCGGCTCGGGTGGCACCGCCGCGGCGGCTTCGGCCACCAGAACCGCGGGCGCCGCGAGGTCACCGCGGAGCGGCTCCTCGTCGGTGACGCGGATCACAACGACTGTGATGTTGTCCACGCCGCCGGCGCTGTTGGCGGCGTCGACCAGCTGTGTGGCCGCACGCGTCGGATCCTCCTCACGGCGCAGCTCGGTGCCGAGGAAGTCGTCGTGCAACATGTCGGTGAGACCGTCGGAGCAGAACAGCACTCGATCCCCGGGTTGGAGCTCCACCGGGTACACGTCGACGTCGACCGACGGGTCGACGCCGACCGCGCGGGTGACGATGTTGCGCATCGGGTGCACCGCAGCCTCGTCGGCGGTGAGCCGCCCGTCGTCGACCAGCTCCTGTACCCGGCTGTGGTCGGTGGTGATCTGACGCAGCTCGCCGTCGCGGAGGAGGTAGGCGCGCGAGTCGCCGACGTGGCCCACGAGCAGGGTGTTCCCGGCGGCGAGCGTTGCCGCGGTGAGCGTCGTTCCCATCCCGCCGAGTTCCTCGTCGGTGAGCGACTTCGTGAACACCGCCTCGTTGGCGTCCTCCATCGCTTCGCGCAACGGATGGCCCTGGTTCACCGCGGCGCGCAGCGCCTCGAGCGCGGTGGCGCTCGCCACCTCGCCGGCACGGTGTCCGCCCATGCCGTCGGCGATGGCCACGAGTCCCATCGGCTCGTCGACGAGGTAGCCGTCCTCGTTGCCTTCGCGGACGCGGCCGACGTCGGTCGCCGCGCCCACAACGAGTCTCACGTCGGACCGCGCATGTCAGCGCATCGCCTCCGTGACGGTGTGCCCGAACTGCACCCGATCGCCGCGGCGAATGCGTTGTGCACCGCCGACCGGCTGGCCGTTCAGCAACGTGCCGTTGCGCGAACCCGAGATCTTCGACGTACACGTCGCCGTCGCGACGAAAGACGCGCGCGTGCACCTGCGACACGAAGGTGTCGTCGAGCACGATGCCGCATCCGCCTCCGCGTCCGACGGTGAGCTCGTCGTGAAGGGTGAAGGTCTCGCCCCGACGCGAGCGGGTTCGAGGATCCGGAGGCGCGCCGGTCCGCGACCGCGAGTCGAACGTGTCGCGGCTGGTTGCGTCGCAGTCTTCGCCGGCTGGGGAGGGGCCGGCAGCGGCGCCCGCATCTCGGCGACGACCACACGCACGACGCGGTAGAGGAACAGATAGATCAGCGCCAGGAAGCAGAACTTCAGGATGGTGAGGACCGACTCGGGCACTACGAAGCCTCGAACCGCATCACCGTCGTGCCCACTGCGATCTCGTCACCGTCGTGCAGCACGTACTCGCGTACAAGGACGCCGTTCACCTTCGTGCCGTTCATCGAGTCGAGGTCGACGATGAGGAAGCCATCGGCGGTCGCCCGGATCTCGGCGTGGTGCCGCGACGCACGCGGGTCTGCGAGGGGCACGGTGCAGTCGGAGTTGCGGCCGAGCACGGTGGGGTGTTCGCCCAGGCGGATCCGGCGCCCGTCGGTCAGCACCAGCGAGCCCACCTGCCCGCCCGCGCCCTCGGCGATCTCGGCCACCACGTCGAACGTCGCCCTTCTTCAACGAGTCGTCGGACAGGAGCGTGACCGTCACCGGGCCGAGGAACTGGTAGCCCTCGTCGCGTGCGTGCTGACGGGCGGCTTCGGCGAGCTCGCGGGCGAGCGCCTCGGAGAACGACTGGAAGCGCTCGGCGTCGGCCGGCGACAGGTACACGCCGATGTTGTTGGGAGCGACGTGGCGCCCGCTCACTCCGAGGGTGCGTCCCGCGTCGAGCACGCGGACCATACGGTGCCCGATCTCGACGGGCTGGAGCCCGCTGCGGAAGGCCTTGTTGAAGGTACCCTCGACCAGCCGCTCGAGCCTGCGCTCGAACCCCTGGAGTCCCATTGGCAAGGGAGTGTACCGGTGCCCCCTTGGGATTCTGGGGGCGCGTCAGCCGACGTGACGCAAGGTGTTGCCCGGCGATGCCTTCCCCAGCCAGTAGCCGACTTCGGTGTGGAACGGGTCTTCCTCGCCTCTGCTCAGTACCGGCACGGAGCCGGTCCGCCACGCCGCGTGCGGGAGTCGAGCCCGAACAGACACCGCGCGCAATTGTCGACGGGACCGAACGCGTTGAACGTCGTCCGCTCGTGCTACGGCGTCGGCTCGACGGTTCCGGCATCACCTTCCGAGGTGCCGGCGAGCGGACCCAGCGGACCGAGGTCGGACAGCGCGGGCGCGGGCATGGTGTCCTTCGAGTTCGCGTCGGTTGCAATCGGGCACGCACGCGCGCGAACGCCGGGAATGTACGCGCGACCTCGCTGGTACGCTGCATCGTCCGGGCGAGTGGCGGAATTGGCAGACGCGCAGGCTTCAGGTGCCTGTGTCCGAAAGGATGTGGGGGTTCAAGTCCCCCCTCGCCCACCACGGGTTCCCGACACAACTCGTCCGTTTCGCCGACACAACTGCGTCGGCGACGTCGAGCTGCCCGAAGCATCCCTCCGCGTCGGCCTGGTCCCGGCAAGGACCAGCGATTGTTGTAACTCCCTGGCAATTGCCAGGTGACACGGGGTCAGTTCTGAGCCGGCGGCGGCACGGTGTTCTTCGAACGACGCCGCCGCACCTGGTGGCGACACTCGAGAGTCTCGAAGGAGTCCATTGCACGGGATGCGAGCGGCGCGGACGGCACCTGTGGACCTCTGAGGGGGCGAAATGGAGACCCGCGATCACGTCCTTGACGAGTCGCCGGGCGATGTGCTCCTTCCGGCGGCCGACGGCGACGACTTCGTCGGCCGTGCCGAACGGACGCCCGGTGTCCGTGGGCGGTTCCGCGGCCGCCGCCTCTTCGTGAACACCCTGATCGCGCTGGGAGCGGTGATCTGTCTCGTCGTCGGGGTCGTCGCGCTCACCGGCAACTCGGGCACCGCTCCGACGATCCGCACGGGCACGGTCACGACCGGCACGGTGTCGTCGACGGTGTCGGCGAGCGGAAACGTGCAGTCGCCGAGCAGCGTGACCGCGAACTTCCAATCGGGTGGCCAACTCGTGGGTGTGTACGTTTCGGTCGGCCAACACGTCGAAGTCGGTGACGCGCTCGCCAAGATCGACGACACGCTGCAGGCGAGGAGCCTCGCCGTGGCGCGGTCGAGTGCCGCCAATGCGCAGTCGAACCTCGCGTCGGCGCAGACGCATCTCACGCAGGTGGAGGAGTCGCTCGACCTGCCGGCGCAGCAGCACGCCGTCGCCACCGCGGAGCAAGGTGTCACGAACGCGGCGGTGAACGCCCAGAACGACTCGACGGTGCAGCAGAACTTGGTGACCCAGGCCAACAACACGTTCGATACCGACAACCACACCGCCGACACCGCTTGCGGTCGGTCGATGTCGCCTCCTCCGACCCCACCCGCCGCGGTACCGGCTCCCGATGCGCAGCCCAGCTCGCCGACCGATCCCGAAACCTGTCCGGCGGCGTGGACCAAGGTGACCGGCGACTACTGGGCGCTCACGTCGGCGCAGTCGAACAAGTACCAGAAGGCGATCGCCGACTACCAGTCGATCCAGAACGCGCAGAATCAGCTGACCAGCGCGCAGATCAGCCTCGAGACCGCCCAGGAGGGCAACCCGGCCTCGCTGGCGTCGGCACAGTCGTCGGTCGTGTCGGCGCAGTCGTCGGTGGTGACGGCCCAGTCGAACGTCGCGAGCGCGCAGAAGACCTACGACGAAACCACGCTGTACGCGGTGCAGGCCGGCACGGTTTCAGCTGTCAACGCCGCTGTGGGCGACAACGTGTCCGGTGGTGGATCGTCGTCGTCGAGCACTGGATCGTCGAGCTGCTCGGGTACGAGCGGCTCCACCGGTGGGACAGGCGCCACCGGCGCCGCCGGTTCGTCGTCGTCGTCCGCGTCGTCGTCGGGCACCTCGTCGGGGTTCATCACGATCACCGACGACTCGGGCGGGCTCCAGGTGAAGGCGGGCTTCAGCGAGAGCGATGTGGCCAATGTGAAGGTCGGCCAGCCGGCGTCGGTCACGTTCTCCGCGCTCACGGGCACGACCACGGCCGGCAAGGTCGTTGCCATCGACTCGGAGTCCACGGTCACGAGCAACGTGGTCACGTACAACGTGACGATCGCGCTGGACCAGGCACCGGCAGATGTGAAGCCCGGGATGACTGCGACCGCGACGGTGACGACCGCCGAGAAGACCGACGTGACGCGCGTGGTGAGCGCCGCGGTCACGGGTAGGGGAACGTCGGGTTCGGTGACCGTGATCAAGAAGGGCAAGCAGACGCCAACGGTCGTGGGCGTTGGGCTGCGCGGTGACAGCTTCACCGAGATCACCAGCGGACTCTCTCCCGGCCAGACGATCGTGGTGTCGACCAGCACCGGCAGCTTCACCGGTGGCGGCACCGGGACTGGGGCCGGGGGCGGGACGGGCTTCCCCGGCGGCGGGCTCGGCGGCGGGCTCGGCGGAGGATTGGGTGGCGGGGCGGGCGGCGGCCCTGCTGGCGCCGGCGGTCGATGAGCGACGTCGCGTACCCGGCGCTCGCGCTGCGCGGCGTCACCAAGCGGTACCAGATCGGCGAGATCGTCGTGGATGCGCTGCGTGGGGTCTCGCTCACCGTCGACCCCGGCGAGCACGTGGCGATCATGGGCGCATCGGGCAGCGGGAAGAGCACCCTCATGCACATCGTCGGCTGTCTGGACGTGCCGTCGTCGGGTCGCTACGTGCTCGACGGCATCGACGTGCGTGACCTCGATGAGTACGAGCTGGCCCAGATCCGCAACCTGCTCATCGGGTTCGTCTTCCAGAGCTTCAATCTGATCCCGCGGACGTCCGCGCTCGCCAACGTCGAGTTGCCACTCGTCTACGCGGGCGTAAAAGGAAGGGCACGGCGCGCCCGCGCGGAGGCCGCGCTCGAGCTGGTTGGGCTCTCCGATCGCATGCAGCACATGCCCAACGAGCTGTCCGGCGGCCAGCAACAACGGGTCGCGATCCGCGTGCGCTCGTGACCAACCCGGCGATCATCCTCGCCGACGAGCCCACGGGCAACCTCGACTCGACCGCGAGCGCCGACATCATGTCGCTGTTCGTGCGGCTCAACCAAGAGGGCCGCACCGTGCTGCTCATCACCCACGAGAACGAGATCGCGACGCACACCAACCGCGTCGTCGTGCTGCGCGACGGCCTCGTGGTCGACGATTACACGACAGTGTCCACGCGGGCGGAGTTGACGGCCCGATGACCTTCTTCACGAGCCTGCGCATCGCGGCCCACGGTCTGAACGCGAATCGCATGCGATCGGCGCTCACGATGCTCGGCATCCTGATCGGCGTCGCCGCCGTGATCATGCTCGTGGCCGTCGGCAAGGGTTCCTCCACGGCGGTGCAGGACCAGCTCAACAACCTCGGCACCAACACGCTGATCGTGTCGAGCGGCGGATTCGGCGGATTCGGCGGTGGTGGTCGCAGCCAGCTCGGTACCCAGAGCCGCCAGATCCAGCTGACCCTCGCCGACGTCAAAGCGCTGCGCGACGAGACGAACGCGCCCGACGTGAAGAACGTCGCGCCGGTCGTGACCGCGCAGTCGGTGACCGGCGCGTACAAGAGCGCGACGAGCAGCATCGGACAATTCGAGGGCACCTCGCCCGAGTACTCGGAGATCCGCAACGCCACCACGGTCGCGGGCTCGTTCTTCACTCAGCAAGATGTCGACGATCACCGTCGCGTGGCGGTCGTCGGCCAGACCGTGGTGTCGAACCTGTTCGGCAACGAGGACCCGATCGGGAAGGTCGTCAAGTTCGGGAACGCGAACTACACGGTGATTGGCGTCTTGAAGTCGAAGGGGACGAACGGGTTCCAGGACCAGGACGACATCGTCCTCGCGCCCTACACCGCGGTGCAGGACACCCTCACCGGCAACTCGGTGAACCTCTCGAGCATCAACGTGCAGGCCGACTCCAGCACGGTGACCGACCAGGCCGCGACCGAGGTCACCGACACGATCACGGCTGAGAACCGATTGACCACCACCGAGGCGGCCTCGCTCAGGGTATTGAACCAGGCGTCGCTGCTCGCGACGTCGAGCAGCACGAGCGACGTGTTCACGACCCTGCTCGGCGCGGTTGCGGCGATCTCGCTCCTCGTCGGCGGGATCGGTGTGATGAACATCATGCTCGTCACCGTCACCGAGCGCACCCGCGAGATCGGCATCCGCAAGGCGGTCGGTGCGCAGCGCGGCAGCATCCTCGGGCAATTCCTGATCGAGGCGGTGCTGCTCACCATGGTGGGAGGGCTCCTGGGCGTCGCGGCCGGCCTCGTCGGCAGTCGGTTCAAGGTGGTGGGGATCCAACCGGTGGTTGCGCCTTACTCCGTGTTCCTGGCCTTCGGCGTGGCCGTCGCCGTCGGCTTGTTCTTCGGCATCTATCCCGCCAACCGCGCCGCGTCGCTCCGGCCGATCGACGCGCTGCGCCATGAGTAGTGAGCAGGAGGTCCCACGCATGACGACGTCGACATTGCCGACCGACGCGTCCGTCGAGGACGAGTCCCTCGCCGTGCGCGACACACTGCCGATCACGCGGACGGTCCCGGGGCTCGGCACGCTTGACGATCGCGCTGTTCGTGATGTTCGGGATCTCGGCCGGCTTCCTCGTGGGTGTGTTGATCGGGAAAGACCACGGCAACTCCTCGTCGACCGCCGGGGGTGCGGGGTCCTTCGCTGCGCTCGCGCAACAGTTCGGCGGCGCGGGCGCCGCGCCCGGAGCCGGGGGTGGAGGAGCCGGGGGTGGAGGAGCCGCCTTCGGCGGGGGGACGACCGGTCAGATCAAGCTCATCGACGGCACCAACATCTATGTCGTCGACTCCCAGGGCAACACCGTGAAGGTGTCGACCACGCCGAGCTCCACGATCTCGACCTCGCAACCGAGCACGCTTTCCGCGCTCCAGCTCGGCGACAACGTGGTCGTGCGCGGCACGACCGGTTCCGACGGGACCGTCACCGCGACCTCGATTACCGCCAGCAGCGCGCCGACTCCGACAACGCCGTAAGAGGGAACAGCAGACGTGATGCACAACATGTTTCGCACGTGCGTGCTCGTCGCCATCGCGCTCGGCACGCTCGCGATGGCAGGCTCCGCCTTTGCAGCGGATGCAACCACTCCAACGGCGCCGAGCCAGAAGGCGCTCGCCAAGTACCGATCGTGCATGAAAGTACACGGCGTGAAGCTGTCGACGAACCCGCGGCCGTCGACGCCGCCGTCGACCGGTGAGAACGGCGCACCCGGCGGCGGTTTCGGCAACGGCAACGGCTCCGTCCCCGCCAACCTGCCGAAGGGCGTAACCGCGAAGAAGTTCCAAGCGGCCCAGAAGGCCTGCGCCGCCAAACTGCCCGCAGGCGGGTTCGGCCAGCAGAACTCGGCACAGTTCCAGGCCTACCTGAGCTGCCTGAAAGACCACGGCGTCAACGTGCCCACTAACGGCGGCCTGCGCGGCCTGGACCGCAACGACCCCGCCTTCCAGGCCGCGAACCAGATCTGCGGTGTACTGCTACCCAACCAGCCCGAACCGGGTGCGGGTGGGACAACGTCGACCACTCGCGCGGCGTCGACCTGACCGGCGATGATCCGCGGACGCCCACGCGTGTGTCGCTCGATCACGCGTTCATCGCGCTTCGGCGCGACTGGTCGAGGCCGTCAACCTTGGAACAGCGGCCTACCTCATCAATCCGAGCCCGGAGCTCCTCGCCGCGCATGTGCGCTGTTGCCGGTTTCGATCTCTGACTCGGCAGCGTCGCGTGACACGGTCGCAGCAGAAGGACCGCCACCGTTGATCGCAGGACGGTGTGCAAGCGGGAGCTCGAGCGCCACGGT